>CAWBVO010000025.1:0-208394 GCA_963792245.1 uncultured Actinomycetes bacterium | reverse complement strand
GCGGACCCTCGAGTTGGTCGACATCCCGTCGGAGAGCCTGCACGAGGCGGAGATCCGCGACCGCCTGCGCGCCTCGTGCCCGAGCCGTATACCGAGGCCTTCGCGGGCGACGAGGCGTTCCTCTGGCTTCGCGAACGGCGCCGGACGCCCGCTGCTCGTGCTCGCAGGCCACTACGACACCGTTCCTGCCCAGGACAACGTCCCGGGCCGCATCGAGGACGGCGCCGTGCACGGCTGCGGCGCGAGCGACATGAAGGGCGGCGTCGCCGTCGCGCTCGAGCTGGTGCGCGACTCGCGGGACGCGACCCCGAGCCGGTCGACGTCGCCCTGCTCCTCTTCGGCCGCGAGGAGCTGCCGCCGACGTACGACCCCCTCCCCGCCCTTTTCGACAGCAGCGCGGCCGTTCGGGACGCCGACCTCGCGGTGCTGCTCGAACCGACCGACCTGAGATCCAGGCCGGATGCGTCGGCAACCTCACGGCGCGCGTCACTTCCACGGGCGGAGCGGCCATTCGGCGCGGCCGTGGCTCGCGGACAACGCCCTGCATCGAGCGATCGAGGGCCTCGCCCGGGTCGCTGGCCACGAGCGCCGCGAGGCCGTCGTCGATGGGCTTCCGTTCTTCGAGGTCGTCTCCGTCACGCGCCTCGCCGGCGGCGTCGCCGACAACGTCGTCCCCGGCCTCTGCGAGGCCGTCCTCAACCTGCGCTACCCACCCGACCGCACGCCCGAGGACGCCGAGCATCTGATCCGCTCGCTCGTTCCGACGGATGCGACGGTCGAGATGGTCGGCAACTCGCCGCCGGGCGCCGTCGTCCGTCGACGCGCCGCTCGTCCGGGCGCTTCGCGACACCGGACGATCTCCCGCTCGAGCCGAAGCAGGCGTGGACGAACGTCGCCGACTTCACGTCCCGCGGGATCCCCGCCGTGAACTTCGGGCCCGGTGCGACGCGCTTCGCGCACACGCAGGACGAGCGGTCGAGATCTCCTCCCTCGTGACGGCGTACGAGGCTCTTCGCCGGGTCGCGCTCGGATAGCGTCCACCCGTGCCGCTCTCGCCGGTCCTGCGTGCCACGCCACGTACCCGTTCGTCCGGCTGAACGACGCCGTCGCCGAGCGCAGAGCGCGAGGGCTCGAGGTGATCGATCTCGGGATGGGCGATCCGCGCGAGCCGACGGACCCGGCGATCCTGGACGCGCTCAGGAACGGGGTCCGCGAGCGCATGGGCTACCCGGCCGCCGTCGGGGCTTCCCGAGCTGCGGGACGCGGTCGCCGCTTGGATCGGCCGACGGTTCGGTGTGGCTCGACCCCGGCTCCCAGATCGTCCCGACGCTCGGTTCGAAGGAGGCGATCTTCTCGTTCGCCCAGGTGGTGCTCGATTCCCCCGCCGGGCGCGACACCGTCGTCGTCACGGAGCCCGGCTACCCCGTCCCGGGCCGTGGCGCAGCGTTCGCCGGTGCCCGCGTCGTCGAGCTTCCGCTCCTCGAGGGGCACGGGTTCATCCCGGCGCTCGACCACGTCCCCGACGAGGTCTGGGACCGCGCAGCGCTCGTCTGGCTCAACTCGCCGAACAATCCGACGGGTGCGATCGCCTCGCTCGACTACTACGCGCGGCTGGCGGCGCTCGCCCGCGAGCGGGGCTTTGTCCTCGCGGCCGACGAAGCGTACTCCGAGCTGTGGTTCGAGGCGCAGCCGGCATCCGTCCTCCAGCTCCCGGACCTGACGAACGTCGTCGCGTTCAACACGCTCTCGAAGCGGTCGTCGATGACCGGCTTTCGCAGCGGGTTCGTCGCCGGCGATCCGGCCCTGATCGGAGCGCTTCGGCAGTTCAGGCCGAACATCGGGACCGCGCCACAGGAATTCGTCCAGCGCGCGTCTGTCGTCGCCTGGGGCGACGAGGCCCACGTGGCCCGCGCCCGAGACGCCTATCGGCGCAAGCGCGACCTCCTCCTCGGCGTTCTGCGGCGCAAGGGCCTGCGCGACGCGGGCGGACCGGCGACGATGTACCTCTGGATCGCGGTGCCAGAGGGCGAGACCTCCGAGAGCCACGCAGCCCGGCTGCTCGAGCGCGGCGTCCTCGTGACACCGGGTGTGTATCTCGGGCCCTCGGGCGAGGGCTACGTACGGTATGCGCTCGTCCCCACCGAGGACGAGTGCGCGCGGGCGGCGGAGATCCTCGAGGAGGTGCTGTGAGCGGCTTGAGGGAGACGATCGACGGACTGTGGGAGCGTGGCGAGCTCGACCCCGGCCCGATCGAGGAAGCAATAGCCCTCCTCGACTGCGGAGCTCTGCGGGTCGCCGAGCCCGGCCCGGACGGCTGGCGCGTGAACGAGTGGGCGAAGAAGGCGATCCTCCTCTACTTCCGGCTCCGGAAGGTCGAGCCGATGGACGTCGGGCGGCATCGAGTACCTCGACAAGATCCCCGTCAAGCGCGTCGACCCCTCCCTCGGCGTGCGCGTCGTGCCGCCGGGCGTCGCGCGCTACGGGTCGTTCCTCTCCGAGGGCGTCGTCCTCATGCCCGGCTACGTCAACATCGGCGCCTGGATCGGGCCGCGGACGATGGTCGACACCTGGGCCACCGTGGGCTCGTGCGCGCAGATCGGGGCGGACGTGCACCTGGCGGGCGGTGTCGGGATCGGCGGCGTGCTCGAGCCTCCGCAGGCGACGCCCGTGATCGTCGAGGACGGCGCCTTTCTCGGGTCGAGGTGCATCGTCACGGAGGGCGTACGGGTCGGTGCCGGTGCGGTGCTCTCCGCGAACGTCTCGCTCACGGCGTCCGTCCCGGTCATCGACGTCACCGGCGCCGAGCCGGTCGAGTATCGGGGCGAGGTCCCGCCGCGCGCGGTGGTCGTGCCGGGTACCCGTCCGAAGGAGTTTCCCGCCGGGACGTACCAGCTCTCGTGCGCGCTCATCGTCGGGTGGCGCGACGAGTCGCACGATCTCAGGCTCAGCCTGAACGACGTTCTGCGCGAGTTCGAGCTGGCCGTCTAGGCCGCGTTCAGAGCTCGGTGCTGCCGACGCAGATCCGCTCGGCCGGGCCTTCGAGCGTCGCATTGCCCCCCGAGACCGTGACGACGAGAGATCCGCCCGGCATCGTCACGCGGACAGGGCTCGAGCACCAGCCGCGCGCGGTCGCCGCCGCGGCCACGGCGACGGCGGACGATCCCGAGGCCGGCGTCTCCCCCGCGCCGCGCTCCCAGACGAGCACGGACACGACGTCCCTCGGCTCTGGCGCGGCGAGCTGGACGTTCGTCCGGCGGGGAAACCGGGGATGCGTCTCGATCGCGGGGCCGAGGCGAAGGAGGTCGTCGCGCGAAAGCGTGTATCGGAGCACGACGGCGTGCGGGTTGCCGACGTCGACGGGGACGATCGTGAGGCGCTCGCCGGCGACGTCGAGGACCTCGTCGTCGGCGACGGACACGGTGCCGAGGTCCTGGGTGACCATCCCTTTGCCGATGCCCGGGGTCGCACGTACGAGCCGACCCTCGGTCTCGATCTCGACCTCGCCCGCGCCCTCCTCGCCCAGCAGCCAGGCCGCCGCGATGCGTGTCCCGTTGCCGGAAAGCTCGGCGGTCGAGCCGTCCGGGTTCCAGATGCGGACGACCGCATGCGCCCCGTCGCGCGCGGTGACCTCGAGCACCCCGTCGCTCCCGATCCCCGTGTCGCCGTCGCTCAGCCGGCGGGCGCGCTCCGGGGTCATGGCGCCGGCGTCGGGTTGCTCGACGAGCACGTACGCGTTCCCGAGGGCGTGCCACTTCTCGAAGCGCATCGTGCCCGGAGGCTAGACAAACGGCCCGGACGGCCGCGGTCACTGCCTGACCTCGGGCTGCCGGATCGTGCGTCGCGCCGGCCCTCAGCCGTCTGTACGCGCGAGGATCTCCTCCGCGACGACGTCCGGTGGCCGGTTTCCGTCGACGAGCACGACCCCGGGGATCCGACGCATCCACTTTCGCTGGTACGCCGCGTAGCGGCGCGTCCGGGCGACGATCGGCTCGAGGGCATCGGGACCGAGACGCGCGATCTCGTCGAGCCCGAGCGTCTTCGCGGCGGTGGCGCGACACGCCGGCCCGGAGGGCCGACCGCACCTCGTCGACAACGCCGCGGGTGAACATCTCCACGGTCCGCGCGCGGATGCGCTGCTCGAGCACCGCGGCATCGACCTGCAGACCCAGGACCGCGGTGGGACGGCGTGTCTCCGTCGACCAGAGGCGGTCCTGCCCCACGACGAGCGAGGTGCCCGTCTCGGCGAGCTCGAGCGCCCGGATCAGGCGCTTGCGGTCGTGCGGGTGCACGGCGGTCGCCGCGCCCGGGTCGAGCCCCTCCAGCCGGCCGTGCGCCGCGTTGCGATCCGCGTCCACCTCGGCCGCGATCCTTGCGCGAGCCTCGGGTGCAACTGCCGGCGGGACGTCGAGGTCGGCGAGCGCAGCGCGGAGGTAGAGGCCCGGTCCCGCCCGACACGACTGCGACTCCGCGCTCGGCGACGAGCGCATCGATCTCGCGATGCGCGAGCGCCGCGTACGACGCGACGCTCATCTCCTCGTCCAGGCCGCAGACCGCGACCAAACGCGTCGCCCGCGCGGGCTGGTTGGTGAGGATGGGGAGGCCGCGGTAGACCTGCATCGCGTCCGCCGAGACCACCCCCGTCCCGAGACGGTCGGCGAGAGCCTCGGCGACGGCGGTCTTCCCGGATGCCGTCGGACCGAAGACGGCGACGACCTCGGGCTGCGTCATCGACCGAACGCAGGCGCTGCGTCGGGCGCCGGCGCCTGACCGCCGCGAGGCGCATCGGTAGCGTCGGCGGTGCGGACGACGACCCTGCGGCACGCGGCGATCGAGCCTCGAACGCGCGGCGCTGTCCGTTTCCGACAGGTCCGAACCGGCCACGTCATTGGGCCACCGGCCTCCTCCCCACGCTTCGAGCCTAACGCGGAAACACGAACGTGTCCGTCACGGAACCGTGGCGGTTGCCGATCCTTCCACGCTCCTCCGAAGGTCAGACCCCGACGAGCGTCGTCTCCCGGCCCTTCAACGTGGTCGACGTCGAGCTCTCGATCTCGACGGGCACGAGCGCCCCGACCGGAGCCGAACCGACGAAGTTGACCGTGGTGTTCCGCCGCGTCCGCCCACGGACGAGCGTTGGATCGGTGCGGCTCGGGCCTTCGACGAGAACCTCCTCCACGAGCCCGACGCGCGCCTCGTTTCGCCGGGCCGCCACCTTCTGGACGACGTCCACCAATCGCTCCATCCGCGCCCGCTTGACGTCGTCGGGCACCTGATCGTCCATCGATGCTGCTTCCGTGCCCCCTCTCGGCGAGTAGACGAACGTGAACGCGCTGTCGAACTCGACGGCCTCCACCACGGCGAGCGTCTCCGCGAAGTCGTCCTCGGTCTCTCCCGGGAAGCCCACGATGATGTCCGTCCCGAGGGCGAGGTCGGGAACCGCATCGCGCAGCTCCGCCACGAGCCGCAGGTAGCGCTCCCGGGAGTACGTGCGACGCATGGCCTTGAGGACGCGCGTCGAGCCCGACTGCAGCGGGAGGTGGATGTGCTCACAGACCGCCGCGCATTCGACGATCGCGGCGATCACGGGCGCGCGGAAGTCCTTCGGGTGCGGGCTCGTGAAGCGGATCCGATCGATGCCGTCCACAGCGTCGCACGCGCGCAGTAGCTCGCCGAAATCCGTCATGACCTCTGGTGCGAGATCGCGTCCCCAGGAGTTGACGTTCTGACCGAGAAGCGTGATCTCCCTGACGCCGTCGCGGGCGAGCGCCTCCACCTCGGCGACGATGTCGCCGGGCCGGCGGCTCTGCTCGCGGCCCCGCACCGCGGGGACGATGCAATACGCGCAGACGGAGTTGCACCCCATCGAGACCTGGACCCACGCGCTGCATCGACGCTCACGATGCATCGGGAGGGTGGCGGCGAAGCTGTCGTGCGTGCCGAACCGGCCTCGCGGCACGGCGCGACCCCCGGCTTCGATCCACCGCCCAAGGTGCGGGATCGAGCCTGGCCCGAACGCCACGTCGACAAACGGGTACCGCTCGAAGATCAGGTCGCGCTGGGCCTCTGCATAGCATCCGCCCACCGCCACCACGAGCTCGGGGTCCCGCCGCTTGCGGGCGGCGACGTCACCGAGGTACGCAGCGAGCCGGGTGTCCGGCTTCTCCCGGATCGTGCACGTGTTGAAGACGAGGACGTCGGCCTCCTCCGGCCTCGGTGCCTCGCCCAGGCCGAGCGACTCGAGCATGCCCTTGATCCGCTCGGAATCGTGAGCGTTCATCTGGCAGCCGAACGTGGTGACGTGGTAGCGCTTGTCCATCGCGAACGGTGATCAAGGGTAGCCTGCGGCCTCGGATCGGCCGTCCGGACGCCCCGCCGCTTCAGTCCACGGGCCGCCGGGCTCTTCTCGCGCGCCTCGCCGCCCTCGACCGGACGACGCCGTTCCACGCGTCAGAGGAGCCCGCGCAGGACCTCCACCGCCTCCTCGGGCGCGAGGTATGCGCCGCGGATGATCGCCCACATGCGGATTCGACGCTCGTCGAGCCCCGCGGCGACGAAAGCGGCGATCCGGCGCTCGGTGACGTCGGGGCGCATCCGATAGGACAGCGGGTTCCACAAGAACGAGGCGACATCGAACTCGGGCTCTCCGAGCATCGGCTTGGGATCGATCGCGACGTGGGTGTCCCCCGAAGCCAGCACATTGTGGTGGTGAAAGTCCCCGTGCACGAGCGTCCGCGATCCGACGTCGAAGTCGGCGTAGAGCCTCCGCGCGAGCGGCAGCAGGCGCCGACCCGACGCCTCCTCCGCGGCGGCGAGCCAGCGTGGGACGTGATCCCCGATCCAGCGAAATGGCGCGTCCGCCGGGCGCCAGAGCCGTTGTGCGACGTCGACGGCGATCTGCGTCGCCTCCGGCTCGGGGAGCGACGCGAGGTCGTCACCCGGGTGTGCCCGAGCGAGCAGGAGCGCTCGCCGCGTGGGGTCGTGCCGCAGGAGTCGCACGGCGCCGTCGCCTGCCCAGAGCGCCAGCGCGTCCGCCTCCTCGTCCGCCTCGTCGTCCTCGACCGGCGTCACCTTGAGCACTGCCCCGTCGCCTGCCGGAGCGACATAGGAGTAGCGCGCGAGTCGATACGGCGTGCCAAGCGAGATGCCCCATTCGGCCGCTACCTCAGCTGCGGTCGCGGCGAGCCGTGTCAGGTCGGGCGGCGACACCTTCGACCGTCCGTCGGTGGGGCGCCGGTCAGTCGCCCGATCCCAGGCTGTGCTGCGTCACTTCGCCACCTCGATCGCGCGCGACTCCCTGATCACGATCACCTTCACCTGGCCGGGGTACTCGAGCTGGTCCTCGATCTGGCGCGCGATCTCGTAGGAGAGCAGCGCCGTCCCGTCGTCGTCCACCTCGGTGGGCTCGACGATGACGCGTATCTCACGACCTGCCTGAAGCGCGTATGCCTTCGCGACGCCGGCCTTCGACGACGCGATCTCCTCGAGTGCGGCAAGGCGCTTGATGTAGTGCTCGAGGCTCTCGCCGCGGGCCCCGGGCCGCGATGCCGAGATCGCGTCGGCGGCGATCAGCAGGACCGCCTCGACCGTCTGGGGCTGAACCTCGTAGTGATGCGCCTCGATCGCATGCACGACACCGTCCGACTCGCCGTGGCGTCGCGCCAGCTGGGCCGAGACCATCGCGTGCGAGCCCTCGACCTCGTGGGTCATCGCCTTGCCGACGTCGTGCAGGAGCGCGGCGCGCTTCGCGGTCTTGACCCCCGCACCGAGCTCGGCGGCCATGATCCCCGCAAGGTGCACGACCTCGAGCGTGTGCTTCAGGACGTTCTGGCCGTAGCTCGTCCGGTAGCGCAGCCGCCCGAGGATCGTCACGAGCTCCTCGCTCAACTCCCCGCAGTTGGCCTCGAAGACCGCCTGAATCCCCGCCTGGTGGATCTGCTCGTCGAGCTCCGCCTTCGACTGGTAGTACATCTCCTCGATCCGCGCCGGGTGGATGCGGCCGTCCTCGATCAGCTTCTCGAGGGTGAGCTTCGCCACCTCGCGCCGGATGCCGTCGAACGACGAGAGCACAACGGCGTGCGGTGTGTCGTCGACGATCACGTCGACACCGGTCAGATGCTCGAGCGCGCGGATGTTGCGTCCCTCGCGCCCGATGATCCGCCCCTTCATGTCGTCGCTCGCGAGCTCGACGACGGTGACCGTCGTCTCCGCGGTGTGACTCGCGGCGACCCGCTGCAGCGCGTCCGCGACGAGAGCACGCGCCCGCCGCCGGGCCTCCCCGCGCGCCTCCTCCTCCATCTGCCTGACCGAGCGTGCGAGCTCGTGGCGGACGAGATCCTGCGATCGCTCCAGCATCGCCGTCCGGGCCTCGCCCTGCGTCATGCCGGAGATGCGCTCGAGCTCGCCGATCGCCCGCTCGCGGCTCGCCTTCTCGTCGTCCTGGAGCTGCTTGAGGTGGACTTCGCGGTCGCCGACCCCCTGCTCCCGCCGTGTCACCTCGATCAGCTTCTGGTCGAGCTCGGCCTCGCGCTGGGCGATCCGCTCCTCGACCTTCGCGGTCTCGACGCGACGGTCGCGGACCTCGTTCTCCACCTCGGAGCGGAGCTTCACCGCTCCCTCACGCGCCTCGACGAGCGCCTCGCGGCGGATCGTCTCCGCCTCACGGTCGGCGTCCGCGACGATTCGGCGCCGCTCCTCCTCGCTCCTGTGCACCGCGGAGCCGCTCGCGGCACGCAACCAGGCGGCGGTGACCCCCGCACCCACCCCGAGCCCGACGACCAGCGCGACCACCGTGAGCATGTCCACTCCTCCAGGAGCCTGGGTTGTCCGCGGCGACGCCGCGGCTGCTCACATCCGGTGTCCCCGCCCGTGCGGGAACCGGTCCGCTGCTGCGTGGGCCTAGGTCGGCGAGCCCTCCCGCAGGCCCGCGGTGCGCGCCTGGCGGTTCGAGAGGTGAGTGGTCGACACGTCGGTCACGGTTTCAACGAGTTCGGAACTGCGCGTTTCCAGGGAAATCCGGATGAAGCCCGATCATCCTAGCGCTCCGTTCTCGATCTCCGCAATCAAGGGCTCGAGGGTCTCCTCGGAAAACCCCTTCGACGCGAGGTAGCGGATCGTTCGCGGGCTCCGCCCACGTGCTGCAACGATCCGGGCAGCGCGTTCCGCCTCCGGCTCGAGCTCTGCGACGATCGACCGTGCGACCGGCTCGTCGATCCCCTGTCGGGCCAGATCGTCTCGAACGAGCGCGTCGCCTGCACCGCGCCCAGCCAGGTGCTGCGCCCGCTGCACGGCGAACCGTCCGTCGTCGACCAGACCGCGTCGCTCGGCTCGCTCGACCGTCTCGCGCCGCACGGTGGCACCCACTCCGGCGCGGGCGAGGCGCGCATCGAGCGTCGTCCTCGAGTGCTCCCGTCGGGCGAGCGCGCGCACCGCCACGTCGTCCGCCCGACTGCGCCGCCGCGCGCGGGCGAGCGCCACGGCGCGCGCCCTGTCGAGCACGAGGCCCACACCGAGCCCCGCATCGACAACCGCATCAACGGGCAGCGTCCGCCACACGACGCCGTCGAGCTCGACGACGACGCCGGCCGGCGTCGGTCGGAGCGCCGTCACGATGGTCATCTAGCCCCGGTCGCCACCTCGTCGGCGATGGGCGCCATCTCCTCGGCGACGGGCGTCACCACCGCCGGCGGCTCGCCGGTGGTCGGCAGCAGACGGGCGGAGACGATCTGCTCGGGCCCTGCGTCGACCTGGATCCCGGCGAGGATCGACTGGACGAGATCGGGGTTCTCGGTGAGGAACGCCGTGGCGTTCTGGCGACCCTGACCGAGGCGTTCGTCGCCGAACGAGAAGTACGAGCCGGACTTCGTGACGATCTTCCGTTCGAGCCCGACGTCGAGCACGGAGCCCTCCCACGAGATGCCCGACCCGTAGATGATGTCGAACTCCGCCTGCTTGAACGGCGGCGCGACCTTGTTCTTGACGACCTTCACGCGCACTCGGTTGCCGATCGCCTCGGTGCCTTCCTTGAGCGTCTCGATGCGTCGGATGTCGAGCCGGACGGAGGCGTAGAACTTCAGCGCACGACCGCCGGAGGTCGTCTCGGGCGACCCGAACATGACGCCGATCTTCTCGCGCAGCTGGTTGGTGAAGATGCAGATCGTGTCGGTGCGGTTGAGCGTGCCCGCGAGCTTGCGGAGCGCCTGGCTCATCAGCCGCGCCTGGAGGCCGACGTGACTGTCCCCCATCTCGCCCTCGATCTCGGCCTTCGGCGTCAGCGCCGCGACCGAGTCGACCGCGACGATGTCGACCGCTCCCGAGCGGATCAGGAGCTCGGCGATCTCGAGCGCCTGCTCGCCGGTGTCGGGCTGGGACACGAGCAACTGGTCGATGTCGACTCCGATCCGGCGCGCGTACGTCGGGTCCATCGCGTGCTCGGCGTCGATGAACGCGCAGATGCCGCCACGCCGCTGCGCCTCGGCGATCGCGTGATAGACGAGCGTCGTCTTGCCCGAGGACTCGGGGCCGAAGACCTCGACGACGCGCCCACGCGGCAAGCCGCCGATCCCGAGCGCGATATCGAGCGAGAGCGAGCCCGTCGACACCGCCCCGACCGAGACCTGGGCGGCGTCGCTCATGCGCATCACCGAGCCCTTGCCGAACTGCCGCTCGATCTGGCCGAGCGCGACGTCGAGCGCTTCCTCCCGGTTCATCGAATCATCCTCCTGCGATCAGCGAGACGCGTTCCAGCACCTCGTACCGGGCTCCGGTCGGGTGCAGTCGAGAAAGGAAAGCAGCCGCACCGGACGGAACGAATGTTCCCGTCGGCGGGAGCGGCGGTGCGAGCCGCGGGCGGGCGCGAAAGCGCAGCACGGTGAGGTGCGGAAGCCAGGGGCGCGATTCGGGGCGGTAGACGCCGAGTGCCTCGAGCCGCACGTGTAGCCTGCCGGCAAGGCGCGCGGCCTCCTCCCCGCGGTCGTCGAGGACGACGAAGCCCGCGCTCCGCCCCTCGTGCCAGCGCATCGGTGTGAGCTCGATCGCCGCCGAGCCTCCTGCCGCCGCGCCGCGAAGCGCCTCCACGATCGCTCCGAGCTCGCCGGCCGGCCGGCGACCGAGAAACGCGAGCGTGACGTGTACCTGCTCTCGCGGGACGAGACGACCTCCCGCGAGATGCTCGGCCTGCCAGAGCCCGAGAGCCTCCCGCGTGGTCGCCGGAAGCTCGAGGGCGAGGAAGAGTCGAAGGAGGGCATCTCCTTCGACGCTACCCGCCGAGCTCATACCTCTTCGTGTCGACTTCGTGCCAGAACGCGTCGCGCGAGGTGCAGCGCCGCCACCGTGGCCCGCGAGCGGATCGTGTCGCGGTCGGCGGGCAGCGAGAACTCGCCTGCGTCGCTCCCGCCGCGTGTCGCCACGTGGAAGTGGACGAGGCCCACGGGCTTGTCGTCCGTCCCGCCCCCGGGCCCTGCGACGCCGGTGACCGCGATCCCGACGTCGACGCCGAGCCGCGATCGGATCCCTTCGGCCATCGCCGCCGCGACCTCCGCCGAGACGGCGCCGTGCTCGGCGAGCAACTCCTCGGGCACGCCGAGCTGGCCGATCTTGACCTCGTCGGCGTATGCGATCACCGAGCCGGCGAAGACGTCGCTCGACCCCGGAACGTCGGTCAGGCGCGCGGCGACGAGCCCGCCGGTGCACGACTCGGCCGTGCCGAGCCGCAGCCCGCGCACGCGGCAGGCGTCGAGCACGATCTCGGCCACCGTCCGCTCGTCCTCCGTGAACAGGTACGAGCGGAGCGGCTCGAGAAACGCATCTGCAAGCGCGTTCGCCCGCGACTCGGCGCCTGGCTCGACGACGAGGTCGACGTGGATCTCGAAGTCGCGCGCACAGATCGTGACCTCGATGCCGTCCCCCGTCCCCACCCGCCTCGGCGAGCGAGCGCGCGACGGCCGACTCGCTGACGCCGTAGAACCGCAGCACCCGTCGTTCCGGCGGCATCGTCCGGCCGAGCACGGCCTGGACGGGCGCACTGGCCACCGCGGCCGGCCACAGACGGCGCAGCTCGCCCGGCGGGCCGGGCATGACGACGAACACCGTGCGCTCGGCCGCGAGCACGAGCCCTGGTGCCGTGCCGGCGATCCCGACGACCACGGCCCCTTCGGGGACCGTTGCCTGCTTCGTGACACCGGGGGCGAAGTCGGCGTACGGCCGGCCGAGACGCTCGGCAACCCGGCGCGAGACCGCCTCGATCTTGCCCTCGAGCTCCAGGTCGACACGGAGCGGTGCCCCGGCGACACGTGCGACGAGCTCGACGGTGCGGTCGTCGTGGGTCGGGCCCAGCCCGCCGGAGACGAGGCAGACGTCGGCGCCGTCGGCCGCCCGGAGGGCGGACTCCAGATCGATGGGGTCGTCGCCGACGATCACGATGCGATCGGGGACGAGCCCGAGCGCGAGCGCCTCGCGTGCGTAGAACGGGCCGTTCCGGTCGGTGCGGTCGCCGCGGACGAGCTCGGTGCCCGTGACGACGATGACCGCGCGAGGGCGGCGCGTCACCCGCTGACGGCCGTCGCCCCGGAGACCGTCAGCCGGCCGCTCGGCTCGAGCAGGTACCGCGTGCCGTCACTTTCACGACGACGTTCCGCGGGCGGTCGACCGAGAGCGTCAGCGACTTCTTCGTGAACCGCTGCATCTGACCCTTCTCGAGCGTGCCGGTGTAGAGCGGCGTGCCGTTGCCGGCGCGAACCTCCATGAACGATGACCCGCGGACGGCGCGGATCGTCACGGTCACCTGCTGCTGCGTGGAGCGCTTCGCGGCCGATGCGGCAACGCGCGGCGTCGCCGCGTTGACCCCGTCGACCTGCGGTTCGTCGTGACCGCCGAAGCGCCAAGCGGCGATGACGAGCGCGGTGACGAGCAGGATTGCCGCGAGCGCGATCCCCACCGTCCCGGACTCGCGCTGCGCGCGCCCGCGTCGCTGCCGGCCGATCGGGGCGCGTGGGACCTGCGCCGCGCCGGCCTCCTCACCCCCGACGAAGCGGAGGTTGTACTCCTCGACGTACAGCCGGCCGTCGAGCCCGAGCGCGTCGGCGTAGACCTGGAGGAAGCCCTTCGTGTACGCGTGCCCCGGAAGCTGCTCGAACCGCTCCTCCTCGAGGAACCGCAGATACTTGGCCCGCACCTTGGTCCGCGCCTCGAGCTCCTCGAAGTCGAGGTGCTGACGCACGCGCGCCTCGCGAAGGCTCGAGCCGATCTCGAACACGAAACCGGCAGTCTAGTCGTCATCCGCCGAGGGCGGACGGCTCAGCGCTCGCCGAGGTACGTGAGGATCCCGTAGACCGCGAGGGCGACGGCGCAGGTCGCAGCGAGCGAGATCCCGAGGACGCCGAGTGCGCGCCCGAGTCGCGCGAACCGCCGGCCCCCGGCGCGACCGAGGCGCATGTCGTCGAGGCGGAGCGCGCTGCGAGCGAGGCCGATCGCCACCGCGCCGAGAAGGACGGCCAGGGGGATCGCGAAGCCCGCATGGAGAAGCTCGTACGAGCCGGAGTAGCGCGTGGCGAGGATCGCGACGGGCATCGTCGCGGTCGCGAGCAGCCCGACGAGCAGGCTCGCCGACCGCCCGGCCGTTCCCGGACGTGCGCTCGTCGTGCGCGTGACGGCGTTCGCGGCCATGTCCCTACTGTTTCTGGTACGGCTTTCCGTCCGCCGCCGGCGGGATCGAGCGCCCGATGACGCCGGCGACGGCGATCAGCGTGAGGACGTACGGGAGCGCCGAGAAGAGCACGGCCGCCGAGTCCGAGTACTCGGGCAGGCGCTGCGCGAGGGCGCTCGAGAAGCCGAACAGGAGGCAGGCCGCCGCCGCGCCGAACGGGCGCCAGTTGCCGAAGATCACCGCCGCGAGCGCGATGTAGCCCCGTCCGGCCGTCATGCCCTCGCTGAACGAGCCGAGGAAGCCGATCGAGAGGAACGCGCCTCCCGCGGCGGCGAGCATGCCCGAGGCGACCACCGCGCCGTAGCGGATCTTGTAGACGTCGATGCCGACCGTGTCGGCGGCCCGCGGGTGCTCGCCGACGGCGCGGATCCGGAGGCCGAGCGGCGTCCGGAAGAGCACGAACCACGAGACCGGGACCAGGATCAGCGCGATCCAGATCATCAGGTTGAGGTTCCCGAAGATGTCCCCGAAGAACGGCACGCCGTCGAGGAACGCGAGATGGACGTTCGGGATGCTCGGGATGTCGCTCGGCGTCCCCTCCTGTCCGTAGATGTCGATGAACAGGTAGCCGGTCAGCCCGACGGCGAGGAAGTTGACGGCGAAGCCGGAGATGATCTGGTCGGCCCGGAAGTGGATCGACCAGACCGCGTGCAGCAGCGCCATCGCGCCGCCCGAGAGGATCGCGACCAGGAGCCCGAGCTCCCAGGAGTCGAGCTTGTCCGCGGCCAGGATCCCGAAGAACGCGCCCGTCAGCATCATCCCCTCGAGGCCGATGTTCACCACGCCGGAGCGCTCCGAGAACATCCCGCCGAGCGCGGCGAAGATGAGCGGCGTCGCGTAGCGGAGCATCGCGGCGAAGAGCGCCGACCAGACGACGACGGTGTCGAGCTTCCCGATCGACGAGCGCGTGGCGAGGTATGCGAGGCCGAACGCGAGCAGCGCCGTCGCGACCGCGTACATGCCGAACCGCCGCTCGCCCCGCGTGAAGCGAGAAGATCCCGGCGAGCGCGGCGAGGAGCGCGAGCAGCAGGCTCGGGACCCACGAGCGCGACGAGACCGGCGGGAGCGCGACGAAGGCCGCCACGAGGCCGACCACGATGCCCGCCCAGGCGAGCGTGCGGAGCGGGTTCCGGGTCGCGCCGGCGGGCAGTGCGAGGCTCGTCACGTCGCCACCACCCTCCTCCCGCGCATGCGCGCCAGCAGCCAGAGGACGACGAAGTCGAGGCCGACGAAGAGGATCGACGAGGCCCTGGATCAGCAGCGTGAGGTTCGACGCGAGCTCCGGCTCGAAGATCGAGGGGTCGAGGTTGCGGGTCGACGTCCCGGTGAGGAGCGCGCCGAAGAGCAGCGCCGCGAAGAAGGTTCCCACGGCCGTGTTGCGGCCGAGCAGCGCGACGGCGATGCCGGTGAACGCGATCGACGCCGTCGACGCCTGGTTATGTCGCTGGTCGAGAGCCGGAACTGCCAGCCGAGGATGTCGATCGCGCCGGCGATCCCCGCGAACGCGCCCGAGATCGCCATCGCGAGGAAGTAGTTGCGGGCGACGCTGATCCCGCCGTACCGCGCGGCCTCGGGGTTGAAGCCGACCGCCTTGACGCCGTACCCGAGCGTCGTGCGGTTCAGGATCGCCCAGTAGACGACGAGCGCGCCGAGGGCGATGAAGAAGCCGATGTGGAGGCCCTGCAGCAGCGGGTCGCCCCAGAAGACGTGGAGCTTCGCCCCCTCGACCACGTCGTTCGACACGGGAGTCGACGACTGGGTGTCGTTCTGGAGCGGCCCGCCGAGCCCGAACAGGAACAGCCCGACGTAGACCACGGTCCAGTTGAGCATGATCGTCGTGATCACCTCGTGGGCGCCCACCGTCGCCTTGAGGAACCCCGCGATGCCGGCGAGGAGCGCTCCCGCGAGCGTCCCGACCACGAGCACGAGCAGGACGTGCGGGATCGGGCTCATGCCCGTCGAACGACGAGCCGACCCAGACAGCGAGGATCGCCCCCGCGAGGTACTGGCCGAGGCCGCCGATGTTGAACAGGCCGCAGCGGAACGCGAACGCGACCGCGAGCCCGACGAGGATGAGCGTCGTCGTGTAGATGAGCGTCTGCTGGAGGTTGAAGCGCCGCGTCTCGAGCCGGTGTCTTCCACGGGACCAGACCTTCGCGTCGCTGAAGGCAGCCCGATCTCGTGGTTCCGATCTGGAAGAACCAGGAGAGCCCGACCCTCGAAGATCGCGCGGTACGTGGTGATCGGGTTCTTCCCGGTGGTGACGAGCACCACCAGCCCGCCCATCACGAACGCGAGGAGCACCGTGAGGAGCGGCGCGACGGCGCCGCCGGCACGCTGTGCGCAGCCGTACCGATCGATCAGCGACGCGAAGCTCTCGCCTCCCTCCTCCGGTGGGGGCGCCGCTGGCTGACCGTACGGCTGGGCGGGCGTCGCGCCGCCCGCGTCGCTCACGCCGCGACCTCGCCCCGCCCGCGCGCCCGTCATCGCGATGCCGAGCTCCTCCTCGCTCGCCGTCGGCGGGAACTCGCCCGCGATCTCGCCCTCGTACATCACGAGGATCCGGTCGGAGAGGGAGAGCACCTCCTCGAGCTCGAGCGACACCAGCAGGATCGCGCGTCCCTCGTCGCGCTCCTCGATCAGCCTGCGGTGGACGAACTCGATCGCGCCGACGTCGAGGCCGCGCGTGGGCTGCGCGGCGATCAGGACCTTGGGGTCGCGCTCGATCTCGCGGGCGAGCACGACCTTCTGCTGGTTTCCGCCGGAGAGACCGCCCGCGCGCGTGGTCGGCCCTCCGCCGCGCACGTCGAAGGCCCTGATCAGCGCGCGCGCGCGCTCGATCAGGCGGCGCGGGAAGAGCCAGCCGTACCGCGACGCGGGCTGCGAGCGGTAGTCGTGGAGCGCGATGTTCTCTGCGATCGAGTACTCGAGCACGAGCCCGCGGCGCTGGCGGTCCTCGGGGATGTGGCCGAGCCCGCCCTCGAAGTGCCCGTGGACGCGAGTCGTGCGTGACGTCCTCGCCGTCGATGCGCACCGTGCCGCGCGTCGACGCGCCGCAGCCCGGCGAGCGCGTCGATCAGCTCCGTCTGGCCGTTCCCGTCGATGCCGGCCATGCCGACGATCTCGCCGGCCCGCACCTCGAACGAGATGCCGCGGACCTTCTCGATGCCCGCGGTCGTCGTGGACGCGCAGGCCCTCGACCTGGAGCAGCGGCGCGCCGGGCGTGGCCTCGAGGTCTTCTCGACCCGGAGCAGCACCTCGCGCCCCACCATCAGGCGGGCGAGGCTCGCCTCCGTGGCGCCTTCGGCCGGCAGGGTCTCGATCAGCTTGCCGCGGCGCAGGACCGTGATCCGGTCGGCGATGTCGAGCACCTCGTTCAGCTTGTGGCGTGATGAAGATCACCGACTTGCCGCGCGCCGTGAGACCGCGGATCACCTCGAAGAGCTCCTGCGCCTCCTGCGGCGTGAGCACGGCGGTCGGCTCGTCGAGGACGAGGATGTCCGCGTCGCGGTAGAGCGCCTTCAAGATCTCGACGCGCTGCTGCTGCCCGACGGTGATGTCCTCGATCCTCGCCGCCGGGTCGACCGCCAGCCCGAAGCGGTCCGAGATCTCCTGGACGCGCCGCTCGGCCTCGTGGACGTCGAACAGCGATCCCGCTCGCGAGTCGGCTCCTCGGCGAGGACGATGTTCTCGGCGACGGTCATCACCGGGATGAGCATGAAGTGCTGGTGCACCATCCCCACGCCGGCCCCGATCGACGCGCTCGGCGAGCCGAGCCGCACGGGCTTCCCCTTGATCAGGATCTCGCCCTCGTCGGCGTGGTAGAGCCCGTAGAGGATGTTCATCAGCGTCGACTTGCCGGCGCCGTTCTCGCCGAGCAGCGCGTGCACCTCGCCCTCGACACAGGTCGAAGCTGACGTCGTCGTTCGCGACGATCCCCGGGAAGCGCTTCGTGATGTGCCGCATCTCGAGGACCAGGGGCCGCTCGGACATTGGCGCGAGATCATAGTGCCGCGAAGCCGGGGGCGCGGACTCGGAGTCAGCGCGGCGTCTTTGGCCCTGACGCAGGTCGAAACGTCGTCGGACATCCCGCTCGGTTCGGGCGCCGAGACGACGGTGGGCGGGCCCGATGGCCCGCCCACCGTCGACCTGCTGCTGCGACTCGCCGTCTACTTGACGGTGCGCGGCGGCTTGACCTTGCCCGAGGCGAGGTCCTTCTGCCACTTGCTGAGCAGGGCGATCAGCCCGGCGCGGCTCGGCGCGGCCGTCGAGACCTTGCCGTACCCGACGCCGTTGTTCTTCGCGTTGAAGAGGCTGTCGACCCCGCCCTTCCACTTGCTCGTGCCGGCGAGCGCGATCGTGCTGAAGACGCCCACGTCGACCTTCTTCTGGGCGCTCGTCAGGATGTGGTTGCCGAGATAGCCCTGGTCGGCGTCGACGCCGATGCCCCAGTCCTTGTTTTCCTTCGCGGCCTGGAGCGCACCGAGCCCGCAGCCGCCGGCGACCTGGAACACCACGTCGGCCTCCTGCTGGATCTGGTTCAGCGCGATCTCCTTGCACTTCGTCTGATCGACGAAGTCCTGCGAGTAGTCGGTCAGGGTCTTGGTGCCCGGCTTGGACCTTCTTCGCGCAGTACTGGTACCCGGCGATGTACGCGTCGACCGCCGGAAGCTTCTGGCCGCCGACCGAGGCGATCGT
This sequence comes from uncultured Actinomycetes bacterium, assembly GCA_963792245.1. Lineage (GTDB taxonomy): Bacteria > Actinomycetota > Thermoleophilia > Gaiellales > Gaiellaceae > Gaiella. The sequence goes on along the minus strand of CAWBVO010000025.1, from coordinate 189,997 downwards.
GCCCGCTCTTCGAGACGCGTCGCCGCCGCGACGCCCGCGAGACAGCCCGCCTCCTGCTCGGCGAAGATGATGCCGCGCGCGTTCTTCGGCGCCCCCTTCAGCGCGGCCGCCGGGAAGTCGACGATCGCGAACTTCTTGTCCGGGAACCGCTTCGCGACCGCGGCGAGCTGGTCGCCCATCAGGAACCCGACGCCGATCACGAGGTCGTAGCCGCGGGCGCCCGCCGTGAGGTTCGGGATGTAATCGGCGGCGCTCTTCGAGATGAAGACGCGTCCGTCGATGCCGAGCTTCTTCTGGGCGTCCTTGAGGCCCTTGTACGCGAGTGCGTTGAAGCTCCTGTCGTTGAGGCCTCCGATGTCGGTGACGAGCGCGACCTTCAGCTTGGCAGGCGCCGCCGGCTTGGCCGACCCGATCGAGGCGACGGTCAGCGCCGAGACCGCGACGAGCGCGAGCGAGGCTACGACCATCCATTTACGAATCGCCACTTACCCTCCTTGGTGGTGCTTAATTGACGGTCCTCCCGCCATTGTGACGCGGGATTCAACACGAAGTTGGACACACGCAACGACCGAAGAATAGTTACTGCCCGGCCGGGCAAGTGTTAGAAGATCTGTCGGGCGACGCGGCTTACGGCGAGCCGATCACGGACGCGAGCTGGTGCTCCTCGAGCAGCACGCGGCGCGGCTTCGAGCCCTCGTAGCCGGAGATGATCCCGCGGCGCTCGAGCATGTCGATCAGCCGTCCGGCGCGCGTGTAGCCGACGCGCAGGCGGCGCTGGAGGAGCGACACGGACGCGGTCTGCGTCTGGACGACGATCTCGATCGCGCGGTCGAGGAGCGGGTCCTCGTCGGGGTCGAAGTCCACGTCGTCCGCCTCCTCGGGCGGCGGTCCCTCCGGCGCCTCGAGCAGCGTCTCGTCGAGCTGCTGCCCTCGCTGCGCGCGGCACTGCTCGACGATCAGCGCGATCTCGTCCTCGGTCACGAACGCCCCCTGGACGCGCTGCAGCCGTGAGGTGCCGAGGGGCTTGAAGAGCATGTCGCCCTGGCCGAGGAGGCTCTCCGCGCCCGAGCCGTCGAGGATCACGCGCGAGTCGGTCTGGCTCGAGACGGCGAACGCGATCCGGCTCGGGACGTTCGCCTTGATCATTCCCGTGATCACGTCCACCGACGGGCGCTGCGTCGCGAGCACGAGATGGATTCCGACCGCGCGCGACTTCTGCGCGAGGCGGATGATCGCGTCCTCGACCGCCTGGGGCGAGACCATCATGAGGTCGGCGAGCTCGTCGATCACGACGAGGAGATACGGCAGCGGGTCCTCCCCACGCGCCCGGAACGTCCTGTTCGCCTCGGGCAGGTTCCGCGCGCGGATGATGCGACAGGCGCTCGTAGCGGCGCTCCATCTCGGCGACGACGTTCTGGAGCACCGCCGAGGCCTCCTTCGGGCTCGAGACGACGGGCGTCAGGAGGTGCGGGATCGACTCGTAGAAGTTGAGCTCGATCCGCTTCGGGTCGATGAGGATCATCCGCACGTCGTCCGGCGTCGCGCGCAGCAGCACGGACGTCAACAGCGTGTTGATGCAGCCCGACTTCCCCGACCCTGTGGTGCCGGCGATCAGGAGATGCGGCATCCGCGCGAGGTCGGTCCAGACCGCGTTGCCCGAGATGTCCTTGCCGAGCCAGACGGAGAGCGGGCTCGCCGCCCCCGGAAGGTCGTCGAAGATGTCGCCGAGCGTGACCATGCGCGGCGCGAGGTTCGGGACCTCGACCCCGACGGCCTGCTTCCCGGGGATCGGCGCGAGGATCCGGATCTCGGTCGTCGCCAGTGCGTACGACAGGTCGTCCTTGAGGCCCGCGACCTTCGAGACCTTCGTCCCCGGAGCCAGCTGGAGCTCGTAGCGGACGACCCTCGGCCCGGCGATGGTGCCGACCACCGTCGCCTCGACGCCGAAGTGCGCGAGCGTCTCGACGAGCACCTGGGCCGTCCGAGCGCTGACGTCGGCGGAATCGCCACGCGTCGGAGGGCTCGCCTTCAAGAGCGCCCGGTCGGGCAGGCGATACTCGGCGCCGCCCTTCGACGTGTCGAAGGCCAGCGCGGCGTCGTCCGTCGGCTCGTCGGTCGGGTCGGCCCCGGGCTCGGGCGGAAGCAGCGGCGGCGGCTCGGCCGAGAACGGCCCCGACGCCACGACGTCCGGGTACGCCGCGACCCCGTCGACCGGGACGGCCGGCGTCCGGAGCGGCCGCGCCGGCGAGTCGACCCCCTCGTCCGACCCGTCGGGCTCGCCCCAGTCGGCCCACTCGATGCTCTCGATCGACCGGCGCGCCACGCTCCCGGCCTGGCGGACGGCGTTGCCCGAGCGCCGGAGCAGAGCACCCGCGGACGCGCCGGTGACGAGCAGGAACCCGGCGAGCACGAGCGCGACCCCGACGATGAGGGCACCCGCCTCGCCGAGGACCTGCGCGAGGCCGCCCCCGAGTGCCGAGCCGACGGAGCCTCCATGGGCGTCGCCGAGCGCGACCATCAGCCCCACGACGCCGAGAGCGAGGCCCGTACGGAACGGGCGGAGGTCGACGATCTTCGAGCGGACGAGCATCAGCCCGCCGATGCCGAGGAGCGCGGCAGGCACGACGAGCCTCGCCGTCCCGAGCGCGTCATCGAGCCACCCTGCGACGTGCGCGCCGATGGGTCCACCGTCCCAGCCGAGCCACAGCACGGTCGCGACGACGAGCCCGGACGCGACGAGGCCGAGCCCCCAGAGCTCGGGATGCTGGTGACCGCGGGTCTTCCGAGCCTTCTTGCGGATGCGCGCCGGGCTGCGCGGCTTGCGCGTCCGCGCCGGCGCAGCCCGCTTCTTCCTCGTGGCCATGGGCTTGATCGTTCTGCGCCGCGACCGCGAGTCCTGCGCATATCCTCGGCTCGTGCCCGTCGTGGTCGGCATCGCCGTCGGCGGAGCGCTCGGTGCGCTCGGCCGCTACGGCCTCGACGAGTGGATCGGGCGCCGGACCGGCTCGTTCCCGTGGGGGATCCTCGTCGTCAACGTCACGGGTGCCTTTCTCATCGGCCTCGCCGTCGAGACACTCGAACCGCGATTCGAGACGGGATGGGTACGCCCGGCCATCGTGACGGGCTTCCTCGGCGCGTACACGACCTTCTCGACGCTCTCACTCGACACGTTCCGGCTGCTCGAGCGCGGCGAGCTGGGCCAGGCGGTCGCAAACATGGCGGGGACGGTCGTGCTCGGGATGCTCGCCGTCTGGGCGGGGATCACGGTCGGCCGGCTCTGACTCAGCCGGCGCGGGCGCGCGCCTCCTCGACGATCACCTCGGCCTCGGCGCGGTTGCCGAAGCCGCGGGTCTCGACCTTCTCCGCCTCGAGGTCCTTGTAGACCTGGAAGAAGTGCTCGATCTCGTTGCGGAGCTCGGGCGGGATGTCGTGGACGTCGTGAACGCGCATCCATGACGGGTCCTTGAGCGGGACGCACAGGATCTTCTCGTCCGGCCCCTTCGCGTCGGTCATGTGGAACACGCCGACGACGCGCGCGCGGATCCGACATCCCGGGAACGTCGGGTCTCCGACGAGGCACAGCGCGTCGAGCGGGTCGCCGTCCTCGCCGAGCGTCCCCTCGACGAAGCCGTAGTCGGCCGGATAGCTCATGGATGTGAAGAGGCGCCGGTCGAGGACGATGTGGCCGGTCTCCGCGTCCACCTCGTACTTGTTCCGCGACCCGAGGGGAACCTCGACGAAGACCATCACGTCTGCCATCTCGACTACCCGAGTCTCGCGACGCGCTCGACGAGGAGGTCGAAGAACGCAGTCGTGTCGAGATCGACGCCGACGTGGGCGTTCGCGGGACGGCCGGTTCGGCGCCACAGGTCGACGACGGTACGGCCGCGGCAGAGCTCCGAATCGCGCTCGACTTCGACGTTGCGGTACTCGGTCTCGACGAGGCCCGTTCGGACGAGGTGGGCCACCGCGACGGCGTCGTGGATCGGCGCCCCGTCCCAGCCGTAGGTCTCGCGGTGGTAGACGGTGAAGAAGTCGACGAGCTCCGCGACGAAGACGCCGATCGGGCCGGCATCGCGCAGACGCTGCTGGACGTCGGGGCCGGTAACCGCGCGGTGGGTGACGTCCAGCCCGATCATGGTTACGTCGAGACCCGACTGGAACACCGCCTGCGCGGCCTCGGGGTCGGCCCAGATGTTGAACTCGGCGGCGGGCGTCATGTTGCCCTCGGCGATCGAGCCGCCCATGAGGACGATCCGCTCGACCCCCTCCACGCCGTGCAGCGCGAGATAGCGCGCGACGTTCGTCAGGGGCCCGGTGGGAACGAGCGTCACCGGGCCGGCGGCGTCCGCGACGGTGCCCGCGATCCACCCGACGGCGTCGTCCGTGACGGGCTCGGCGCTCGGTGGCGGGAGCGTGGGCCCGTCGAGGCCGCTCTCGCCGTGGACATGGGCCGCGACTGCGAGCTCTCGCTCGAGAGGCTCCGCCGCCCCCGCCGCGACCGGGACGTCCGACCGTCCGGCGAGCTCGAGCACCCGGAGCGCGTTCGCCGTCGTCTTCTCGAGCGTCTGGTTGCCGTACGTCGTCGTCACGCCGAGCAGCTCGAGCTCGGGGCTCCCGAGCGCGAGCAGCAGCGCGATCGCGTCGTCGTGACCGGGGTCGCAGTCGATGATGATCGGCGTCGGCATCGCGGGATTATCGCTGTGACCAGGCAAGAGGCTCGGTTGAGTCGACCGCAGCGCTCTGAAGGCGTCTCAGGCGGTCAGGACGGCGTCGACCTCCGCCGCCGTCGGCAGCGAGGGCTGCGCGCCGAAACGCGACGCCGCGAGGGCTCCTGCGGCGCACGCACGCCGGAGCGACTCCTCGTGCGACCGTCCCTCGAGCAGCGAGACGAGGAGGCACGCGGTGAACGCGTCGCCCGCAGCCGTGCCGTCCACGGCCTCGACCGCGGGGGGCGCCGCGCGCGCGACCTCCACACCGTCGTCCAGGAGCACGGCCCCCTCGGCGCCGAGCGTCAGGGCGACGAGCCCGTCCCGTCGCGTCAGCGCCTCGAGCTCGTGCCGGTTGACGACGGTGAGGTCGGCGTCGACGGCGAGCGGACGCGCGGGGGCAGCGTTCAGGCAGAACAGCCCCGCGCACCTCTCCCAGGCCGACAGCACCGCCTCGTCGGGCACCTCGAGCTGGCAGAGGACCGCGTCGTGGGGCGGCAGCTCGACCACCCCGAGCGCCCCGTTGGCTCCCGGCGCGACGGCGATCGTCGTCTCTCCTGCCCCGTCCACCTGGATCAGGGCGACGCCCGTCGGGTGCTCCGTCTCGTGCAGCACGAGCTCGGCCCGAGTAGCGCGGAGCCCCGCGAGGGCCTCATCCGCGTAGGCGTCGCGGCCGACGGCTGCGACCATCGTCACGTCCGCGCCGAGGCGCGCGCACGCGACGGCCTGGTTGGCCCCCTTGCCGCCGGGCACGCGGCTGAAGGATCCGCCGCCGACGGTCTCGCCGGGCGCGGGTAGGCGCTCGACCTGCACCACGAGGTCGAGGTTCACCGAACCGACGACGACGATCCGGGGCGGCATCCGCTCAGGCGGCGAGCGCGCGCAGGTCGTCGACCGTGGCGCCGAGGAGCGTGTCGCGCAGGTCGAACAGCCCGGCCCACAACGACGAGCGGTCGGGTACCGCGTCGAGCCGCGCGGCGTCGTCGAGCCCCTGGAGGGCCCGCACGAGCACTGCCAGCTCGAGGTAGACGGCGGCCGTCCGGTTCGGGCACGCGGTCACTCCGGCCCGTTCGAGCACCGGCCGCCACTCGACGAGCTCCCCCGCACCCGGCCCCGCGTACCAGGAGCGTCCCTCCACCCGGTCGGGCTCGAGCTCGAGCAGATAGGCGGAGAGCGGTGCCTCGAGGCCTGCGAGCGCCGTCTCGACCCTGTCCGCGGCGTGGCGGAAGGCCGCGCGGCGGGCACCCGGAGTCGCCGGAACGGCGTCGCCCCGGCCCCAGCGCTCGAGCAGGCGGCAGAAGGCAATCGCCGCCACCTCGCAGGCGCGGAGCTGCCCGACGACGCGGCGCACGACGGTCGGCGTGCTGCCGTTCGCCTCGAGGACGTCGGCCCAGTCGCGCATCGCCGGATGACGCAACTCCTACACCTCGATGACGACCGGGAGGATCATCGGGCGCCGCCGCGTGCGCTGGTAGATGACCTGTCCGATCCCGTCGTGGATGTGTTCCTGCAGCAGCTTGATCTCCGTCACGCCGTTCGCCGCGAGCTCGCGGACGATCCGGTCGGCCTCGTCGCGGAGCTCGCCGATGAGGTCCTCGTCCTCTCCCACCCCCCGCGCGATCAGCTCGGGAGGCGCGATGTCGGCGCCGGCGCCGTCGAGCGCGACCGTCGTCACCACGATCAGGACACCGTCCTCCGACAGCCGCCGGCGGTCACGGAGCGCCACATCCTCGACGTCGCCGACCCCGAGCCCGTCCACGAACGTCACGCCGGCCTCGACGTGGTCGACGATCCGCGCCCCGTCCCGCGTGAGCTCGACGACCGACCCGTTCTCGGCCAGCAGGATCGCGGCGTCGGGCACACCGGCGTCCTGCGCCAGACGCGCATGGGCCGCGAGCATGCGGTATTCGCCGTGGATCGGCATCACCGCGCGCGGACGGACGAGCGACAGCAGTGTCCGCAACTCCTCCGAGCACGCATGTCCCGAGACGTGGACGGGGGCGATCTCCTGGTGCAGCACCTCGGCTCCGAGCCGTGCGAGGCGGTTGATCGAGTCGTGGACGCGGAGCTCGTTGCCGGGGACCGGCTTGGCGGAGATGATCACCGTGTCGCCCCGCTCGACCTCGACGTTCTGGTGATCGCCGTACGCGATCCGGGTGAGCGCGGACATCGGCTCGCCCTGGCTCCCGGTGCAGAGGATCAGCACCTCGTCGCGCGGGAGGTCCATCGCCTCCTTCGGTGAGACGATCGCGTCGTCGGGGAGATCGACGTACCCGAGGCTCCGTGCGATGTTCATGTTCTTCCGCATCGATCGGCCGACGACCGCCACCTTGCGCCCGTTCGCGATCGCGACCTCGGCCGCCTGCTGCACACGGTGGATGTTCGACGCGAACGAAGCGACGATGATCCGGCCGGTGCGCAGGGGGATGAGCTGGCGAAACGCCTCGCCGACCAGCCGCTCCGACCCGGTCATCCCGGGCCGCTCCGCGTTCGTCGAGTCGCCGAGGAGGAGGTCGACGCCGCTGTTGCCGAGCGCGGCGAGCGCTCCGACGTCGGTCTTCTGCCCGTCGACCGGGGTGTGGTCGAGCTTCCAGTCGCCGCTGTGGAGCACGCGGCCGGCCGGAGTCTCGATCACGACCGCCGCCGCGTCCGGGATCGAGTGGGCCATGCGGATCAGCTCCAGCCGGAACGGACCGAGCTCGATGGGGGCGTCGCCGGGTGCAGCCTCTGTCAGCGTGGTGACGGCGGCCAGGCCGTGCTCGTCGAGCTTCGACTTGACGAGTGCGAGCGTCAGGCGGGTGCCGATCACCTCGCCGACGTCGACCTCGCGGAGGACGTACGGGAGGGCTCCCACGTGGTCCTCGTGCGCGTGCGTCAGGACGATCGCCCTGACCGGCCGGTCGACGAGGTAGGAGAAGTCGGGGAGGACCAGGTCGACGCCGAAGTGCTCGTCGCGCGGAAAGGCAAGACCCGCGTCGACGACGATCCGCTCGTCGCCGACCTCGAACACGGTCATGTTCTTCCCGACCTCGCCCAGGCCGCCGAGCGGGATGATCCGCATGCTGTCCGTCACGCTTCGGAGTCTACGGACGCTTCTCGACGGCGAAACCGCCGAGAGGGTGGGTTACAGGGCCCATCGCTGCGCCACCCAGGTCGCCTCGTCCAGCCGCTCGGCGGTGAGTGCGGCATCGCCCTCGCGCCCGCCGAGCAGGTCGACGAGGCCCTGCGGCGCAGCGGCAGCGTCGGCGTCCACGCCGTCGATCGTCGCGGTGACGACGTCGCCGACGCGGGCGAGCTCGACGCGCTCGGCCCCGCCGGGGCCTGCCGGCGCGATCAGCACACCGACCGCCGCAACGCGCCAGAGCCCGTCTTCGTCCTCCCGGCGGACCGCTGCCGCCTCGTACGGCGGCGCGAGCTCCTGCTCGACCGCCTCCGCCAGAGGCGTCGCGCTCCCGTCCGGGATGTCGTCGTCGACGACCAGCGTCCCGTCGCCGAGGGCGACGAAGCTCAGAATCTCGCCCGGCACCTCCGGCGCCCGGGCGGCCGTGACCGTGTCCCACGGGGCCGGCGGGCGCTCCACTCCGGTGAGGCCCGGCAGGCCGAAGCCGGGTGCGGTCGGGATGCCCCCGGCGGCGCCCATGAGCGCGTCGAGAAGCGTGCGTGTCGAGTCACGCACGGGCTACGCAACCGCCGCAAGCAGTCCGAGCCGCTCGAGGCAGCCGCGGATCTCGGCGGTCTCGGCTTCGTCGGCCTCGACGAGCGGGAGGCGGAGCCCTCCGACGTCGTGCCCGAGAAGCTGCAGCGCCTTCTTCACGGCGATCGGGTTCGTCTGCACCTTGAGGAGCGCGAGTGCAGGCCCGATCTCCTCGTCGAGCGCGTGGGCCCGCTCGACGTCGCCCGCGCGGTAGCTCGCAATGAGTTCCTTCACCTGCGGCCCGACGAGGTGGGTGTGGACGCAGATCCCACCGACGCCGCCGACCTCGAGGAACGGCAGGATGAGATCGTCGTCGCCGGCGTACAGGTCGAGTCCCGAGGCGACGACGTTGCGCGCCGCGTCGATGCTGGGCTTCGCCTGCTTCACGCCCCGTACGTTGTCGATCTCCGCGAGCCGCGCGATCGTCGCGGGCTCCGCCTCGATGACGACGCGCGACGGGATGTCGTAGAAGACGACGGGCCGGTCGGTCGCGGCGGCGACCGCCTCGACGTGCGCCACGATCCCGCGCTGCGGCGGCTTGTTGTAGTAGGGCGTGACGACGAGGAACCCGTCGACGCCGGCGTCCTGCGCGCGCTCCGTGAGATGGACGGAGTGCGCCGTCGAGTAGGTCCCGGTGCCCGGCGACCACGCTGCCTCGGTCGCCGACCGAGTCGACGGCTGCCTCGAAGAGCGTCTGGCGCTCGTCGTCCGAGAGCGTCGGCGCCTCGCCGGTCGTACCCGCGACCACGATCCCGTCGGAGCCGTTGTCGAGAAGGAAGCCGGCGAGCTCCTGGAACGCCTCGACGTCGATCGAGCCGTCGGCCCGGAACGGGGTCACGATCGCGGTCAGCACCTCGCCCAGCACGGAGCGCATTCTACTCGGCCCCGGCTCGGGTAAGGATTGGCCGACCCCTCGATTCAAGGAGGCGACATGTTGAAGGAGTTCCGCGACTTCCTCATGAAGGGCAACCTCGTCGAGCTCGCGGTCGCTTTCGTGATGGGCGTCGCCTTCGGCGCGCTCGTCAAATCCCTCGTCGACGACCTCGTGATGCCGATCGTGGCGATGATCTTCGGCAAGCCCGACTTCAGCGACCTCACGTTCACGATCAACGACGCCGTGTTCCGCTACGGCGCGTTCATCACCGCCGCAATCACCTTCCTCGCGACCGCAGCCGCGATCTTCGTCTTCGTCGTCAAGCCGTACGGCGCGCTCACGTCGCGCTTCGCGAAACCCGCCGAGGAGGCCGTCGACGACGAGGAGCGGCGCCACCAGGAGCTGCTCGCAGCCCTGCGGGCGCGTTAGAGAATCTCGTCGAGACCGACGGTGAGCCCAGGCGGGAGGTCGCGCACGGCCGCGATCGCACGCAGCACGCCCGGCACGAACGCGTCGCGCGAGGTGGTGTCGTGCCGGATCGTGAGCGTCTCGTCGGCGCCGCCGAGGAGCACGACCTGGTGCGCGACGAGCCCCGGAAGCCGGATCGAGTGGATCGGGACGCCCTCCCCCATGCGCGCCGCGGTGGCCTTCGCGGTCCCGGACGGCGCGTCGACCTTCGTCTCCGCGTGGAGCTCGACGATCTCGGCGCGCGGAAGGAACCGCGCGGCCTCGTCCGCAAAACGCATCATGAGGACGGCGCCGAGCGCGAAGTTCGGCGCGTAGAAGCAGGGGACGCCGGCCGCACGGGCGCGTCGATCGAGCTCGTCGGCGTCGAAGCCGGTCGTCCCGATCACGACGGGAACCCCTGCCTCGAGGCACCGGTCGGCGTCGGCGAGCACCGCATCCGGCCGCGTGAAGTCGACCGCGGCGTCGCAGCCCGCCGGGTTGTCCGCCCGCCCGTCGACGACGTCGTGCCCCGCCTGCTCGAGGGCGGGGCCGAGGACGGAGCCGACCTTTCCCGCCGCGCCGTAGAGGCAGATCTTCACGACCGCTCGGCAAGCGCCGGGTTGACCCGCGCCACAGCCGAGCGGAAGCGCGTCTCGCGCGGGCCGATGCCCGCGGCCGAGAGCTTCTCGGGCGCGAACAGCTCGCGTGCGGCGGCTGCGACGTCGGCCTCGTCGACGGCGCGGACGCGACGGATGGTCTCCTCCGTCGACACGAGCTCCGAATCGGTGACGAGCGCCTTTCCGAGGCGCGTCATCCGGTTGGACGTGCTCTCGAGGGCGAGGAGCAGCCGACCCTCGAGGTTCTCCTTCGCGCGCGCGAGCTCGCCACGCCGCAGGTTCCCCTCCGCGACGTCCCGGAGCTCCGCGGCCGCCACGTCGAGGCACTCGGCGAGGTTGTCCTCGCGCGTGCCGACGTAGATCCCGACCTGGCCGGTCTCGGCGTACTGCGACCCGTAGCTGTAGACGCTGTACGCCATGCCCCGCTTCTCGCGGATCTCCTGGAAGAGGCGCGACGAGGCGGAGCCTCCGAGGATCGCGTCGAGCAGCGACACGGCGTAGCGCCGTGGGTCGGCGCGGGCGATCCCCGGGCCGGCGAGGACGACGTGGTACTGCTCCGTCTTGCGCCGGAGGAAGCGGTAGCCGGGCGCGGGTGCGCCGCGCAGGAGCGGCCGGCGGACGCGCGAGGCCCCGTTCGAGCCGGCACGACGCGTCTCGAAGAGCTCGGTGAGGCGCTCGTGCGCGACGTGACCCGCGGCGGCGAGGACGACGTTCGGGCCGACGTACGCGCCGCCGTGGTAGCCGCGGAGCGCGCGGGGCGAGACGCCCGCGATCACCTCGGCCCGGCCGATCACCGGCCGTCCGAGCGGATGACCGCCGAAGACGGCCTCGGCGGCGAGGTCGTGCACGAGGTCCTGCGGGTTGTCGTCCACCATCGCGATCTCCTCGAGCACGACCTCGCGCTCGGAGTCGACGTCGTCGAAGGCGGGTGCGAAGACCATGTCGGTCATCGCGTCGAGCGCCTGCTCGACCCGCCTGTCGGGGACGCGCGTGTAGACGACGGTCGTCTCGCGCGACGTGGCGGCGTTGAGCTCCCCGCCCATCCCGTCGAAGAGCTCGGCGATCTCCTGCGCGGTGTAGCGCGACGAGCCCTTGAAGAGCAGGTGCTCGATGAAGTGCGACAGGCCGGCGCGCGAGGGCGACTCGTCCCGGGAGCCGGTCGCGATCCAGAGCCCGAGCGCCACCGAGCGCACCCCGCGGAGCTGCTCGGTCGCCACGCGCTCGCCCCCGGGGAGGGTCGTGATCTGGGGCTCGGGCACGGCGCGATGGTAACCGCGCCGTGCGCGGAGGGGGCATCTTCAGGGTCTGCCCCGCCGCGACAGGAATTCTCCCGGCAGGCACCCACCCGACCTGAGGCAGTTGCGGCGCCGAAGGCGACGCCTTCAGGGATGTGCCCCGCCGAAGGCGGGGATCCCGCGGTGGGAATCCGCTTCTGCGGATTCCCACCTTGCGGACCAGTCAGTCGCGGCGGCGGCCCCTGTCGCGGCTGCCCCGGCCGCGGTCGTCGCGGGGCGGGCGCGGCTCGCGCGGCGGGGCGTCCTTCGCCCGCTCGACGAGCGTCTCCGGCGAGACGAGCTCGCCGTCCTCGTGCTTCGCGACCAGCTTGAGACCGATCCGGCCGCGCTCCTTGTCGACCTCCTGGACGACGACGTCGAGCGTGTCGCCGCGGGCGATCACGTCCTCGATGTGCGCAACCCGGCCCGGGCCGACGTTCGAGACGTGGAGCAGGCCGTCCGTACCCTTCTTCAGCTCGACGAACGCGCCGAAGTCGGTCGTCTTGACGACCCGGCCCGTGTACGTGTCCCCGACCTCGGGCTCCTTCGTCATCGCCGCGATCGCCGAGATCGCCGCGTCGCCCTTGGTGCCCTCCGTGGCGTAGACGAGGATCGTGCCGTCCTCCTCGATGTCGATCTGGACGTCGTAGTCGGCCTCGAGCGAGCGAATCGTCTCGCCGCCCTTCCCGATGACCATCCCGATGAAGTCCGGGTTGATCTGGATCGACTGGATCCGCGGCGCGTGCCCCGCGAGCTCGGCCCGCGGCTCGGAGATCGTCTCGCGCATCTTGTCGAGGATGGACGAGCGGGCCCGCTTCGCCTGCTCGAGCGCCGAGCGCATGATCTCCTGCGTGACGCCGGAGATCTTGATGTCCATCTGGAGGGCGGTGATGCCCTCCTCCGTCCCGGCGACCTTGAAGTCCATGTCGCCGAGGTGGTCCTCGGCTCCCTGGATGTCGGTGAGGATGGCGTAGTCGTCGCCCTCCTTGACGAGGCCCATCGCGATGCCCGAGACGGGCGCCGCGATCGGCACGCCCGCGTGCATCAGGGACATCGTCGAGCCGCAGACCGACCCCATCGACGACGAGCCGTTCGACTCGAGCGTCTCCGAGACGAGGCGGATCGTGTACGGAAAGTCCTCGGTCGACGGGACGACCGCCTCGAGCGCGCGCTGCGCGAGCGCCCCGTGGCCGATGTCACGCCGCTTCGGGCCGCGCATGAAGCCCGTCTCCCCGACCGAGTAGGGCGGGAAGTTGTAGTGGTGGATGTAGCGGCGCTCCTGCTCGGTCGAGAGGTCGTCGATCCGCTGCTGCTCCTTGGCGGTGCCGAGGGTGCAGAGCGTGAGGATCTGCGTCTGGCCGCGGGTGAACAGCGCGGAGCCGTGCGTGCGGGGCGTGACGCCGACCTCGGTCGTGATCGAGCGGATCTCCTCCGTGCCCCGCCCGTCCGGACGGCGCTTGTCGACGGCGATCTTCTTGCGGACGAGGTCCTTGTAGATCGCGTCGGCGGCCTTCTTGACGTAGCTGCGCGTGACGGCGTCTGCGGAATGCTCCTCGCCCTCGGCGCCTGCCGGGAAGGGCAGCTGGAGCTCCTCCTGGATGCGGGCGAGAAGAATGTCGCGCTTGCGCGACTTGAGCTCCTTCGAGTCCTGCTCGGCGTCCGTGAGCGCGCGCAACTCGCTCTCGAACTGCGCCCGGACGGCACTCTCGACCGCCCCCAGCCGCTTCGACTCGAGCAGCATGCCGAGCCCGTTGCGCACCTGCGTCTCGCGGACGATGTCGCTCTCGCCCGAGTCCATCGTGATCGACGGCGCGTCGGAGGCGAGCAGCTCGTCGACGATCCCGGCCGCGTCGCGGAGCCCGACCTCGGCGATCCGCCGCGAGACGCTCTCTCCGTGCCGGGTGTCGAGCTCGGCGTTCAGCTCGACGTCGATCCACTTCTCCTTGCCGACCTCGCGCGCGAGCTCGTCGATCGCGTCGCAGATCCGGATGATCTCCGAGTGCGCGAGGGCGAACGCCTCGAGCAGCGTCTCCTCGGGCACCTGGTCGCCGCCGGCCTCGATCATCGTGAGCGCGTCGCGGGTGCCGACGACGATCAGGTCGAGAGACGACTCGTCCATCTGCTCGTAGGTCGGGTTGACGAGGAGCTCACCCTCGATGCGGCCGATCCGCACGGCGCCGACCGGGCCGAGGAACGGCAGCGGCGAGATCGCGAGCGCGGCCGAGGCCCCGTTGATCGCGAGGATGTCGTGCGGGACGACCATGTCGGCCGAGAGCACGGTGCAGATGACCTGCACCTCGTTCTTGAAGCCCTTCGGCCACAACGGCCGGATCGGACGGTCGATCATCCGCGCCGTGAGCGTCGCGCGCTCGGTGGCGCGACCCTCGCGCTTGAAGAATCCGCCCGGGATCTTGCCGGCGGCGTACATCCGCTCCTCGACGTCGACCGTCAGGGGAAAGAAGTCCGCGTCGGGGCGGGCGTCCTGCCGCCCGACAGCCGTTGCGAGGATCATCGTGTCCCCGCTGCGAACGACGACCGCGCCGCCCGCTTGCTTCGCGAGCTTGCCCGTCTCGAAGCGCAACTCGTTCGCGCCGACGTCGACGGACACCGTGGCCTGTTGCCCGGTGTTGATGGTGCTCATACCGTGTCGTGTCCTTCCACTCTTCCGCTTTGGCGGAAGGTGGAGGTTTGAGCCAACGCCGCGGCGCCTGCCGCGCGACGCTCGATCAAACGCCCACCTTCCGTCCCATCTTCGCCCGCTCCGCCTACCGACGGAGGCCGAGCTCCTTGATGAGGGCGCGATAGCCCTCGAGGTCCTTGCGCTGGAGGTAGTCGAGGAACCGGCGCCGCCGGCCGACCAGCTTCAGGAGGCCGCGCCTCGAGTAGTGGTCCTTCGGATGCGTGCGGAGATGCTCGGTGAGCTCGTTGATCCTCCGCGTGAGCATCGCCACCTGGACCTCGGTCGAGCCGGTGTCCGCGGCGTTGGCGCCGTGCTTGTCGATCAGCTCCTGCTTGGCTTCCTTGGTGAGAGCCACGTGTCTCCTCTCGTGGATTGTCTCCGCGATCCCCGCGCGCCGTGAAGGAAGAACACGGGCGGCCGCGATCGCGGTCTGGGCGGATGGTACCTGCCGTCGGAGCGCCCCGAGGCGCGCGAGCGTTGCACTCGTGTTGAATCTCGAGACGCGTTGTCCCGCTCGGCCGCCCGCTCGCTCCGCGCCCTCCGCCTCGCGAACCCCGTTGTCCGAGGCGTCCTTCGCACGCCGGTCCACCCCGTCCTGAGTGGGAGGCTGCTCGTGCTGACGTACCGCGGGCACCGGTCGGGGGCGACCTTCACGATCCCGCTCAGGTACGCCGAGACGCCGGACGGCCATTTCGTGGCGGCGGCGGTCGACCGCGAGCAGAAGCGCTGGTGGCGGTCGTTCACGAAGCCGCGCGCCGCCACCCTCCTCGTCCGTGGCACAGGATTCCCGGTCGTCGGCGCCGTCGCGGAGGGCGCCCGGCACGAAGTCGCGCGGGAGGCGTACATCGGGCGCTATCCACGGTCGGGCCGCCTTCTCGGGGACGCGGCACTCGTCGTGTTCGACCGGACGGGATAATCGGATGGTGCGCCTCTACGGCGAGCTCGCCCCCTGGTTCCACCTTCTGACGGCACCCGAGGACTACGCGGGGGAGGCCGAGCGCTACCGCCGGACGATCGTCCAGGCGCTTCCGGACGCGAGGACGCTGCTCGAGCTGGGCTCGGGCGGCGGCAACAACGCCTCCCACCTGAAGCATCACTTCGCGTGCACGCTCTCGGACATCTCGCCGCAGATGCTGACGCTGAGCCGCGAGCTCAACCCGGAATGCGACCACGTCCTCGGCGACATGCGCACGCTGCGGCTCGGGCGGAGCTTCGACGTCGTCTTCGTCCACGACGCGGTCGGATATCTCGCTACGCAGGACGAGCTCTCGGCCTGCGTCGCGACGGCGTTCGCCCACACGCGCCCCGGCGGCGTCGCCCTGTTCGTGCCCGACTGCACGCGTGAGACGTTCGTGACCGGGACCGACCACGGCGGCCACGACGGCACGGACGGCCGCGCGCTCCGCTATGTCGAGTGGACGACCGATCCGGATCCGTCGGACACCACCTACGAGGTCGACTTCGCCGTCGTCCTCCACGAGCCGGGCCGCGAGGCCCGGGTCGTCCACGACCGGCACGTGCTCGGCGTCTTCCCCGAGCACACATGGCTCCACCTGCTCGAGGGCGCGGGGTTCAGCGCCCAGGCGATCCCGGCCCGGCCGGACGACGACGACGGACCGCAGCCGATGTTCCTCGGGCTTCGGCCGGCCTGACGCCGCCGTTCAGACCGGGCGGGCCGCCGCGCGGGTCGCTTCCACGTCGCGCGCGATCTGCGCCACGAGTGCCTGCTCGGACTCGAACACCTCCTCGTCGCGCAACCGCGTCCAGAGCTCGACGACGAGCCGCCTCCCGTAGAGGTCGCCGTCGAAGTCGAGAAGGTACGGCTCGATCCGCCGCTCGGTGCCGCCGTAGTGCGGGTTCGTCCCGATCGACACCGCCGCACGATGCCCGAGCGCCTCGCCGGCGTAGATCCCGTAGCGCGGGCTCACCAGCTGGGGGTCCATCGCGATATTCGCCGTCGGGTAGCCGAGCGTTCCGCCGCGCTGGTCGCCGGCCACGACGACGCCGTCGAGCTCGAACGGCCGGCCGAGCATCGCTGCGGACGCCGCGAGGTCTCCGCGCCGCACAGCATCCCGGATCGCGGTCGAGGAGACGTCCACGATCTCCTCCACCGGCAACACCTCGAGCCCGGCCTCGACGAGCGTCGCGACCGATCCCGCGCGCCGGTGGCCGAACCGAAAGTCCTCCCCGACGGCGACCGCCTCCGCCCCGATCGAGGTGAGGTACGTGGCGATGAACTCGTCCGGCGAAAGGCGCATGAACTCCGGCGTGAACGCGGCGACGAGGGTGTCGGCGACGCCCGCCTCGGCGAGGAGCTCGAGCCGGCGCTCGAGGGTCGTGATGAGATCGACCCTGTTGCCGAGCACGATGCGGGGATGCGGGTCGAGCGTGATGACGGTCGGCTCGAGCCCGGAGTCGATCGCCGCCCCGAGCACCGAGCGATGCCCGCGGTGCACGCCGTCGAACGTGCCGATCGCAACCGCGCGCGGCCGGCGGTCGAGCTGCGACGGGGCGTGCGCGATCCTCATCGGCTCGCCGCCAGCCGCGGGAGCGCTTCCTCGAGCGCGACGATCCGCTCCTCGTCGGCCTCGTCGACGCGGAACGGCCCGACCTCCGTCCGTCGCAGCGCGGCGCAGTGGCCGCCGAGGGCGTCCGCGATCGAGCGGACGTACGTGCCCGACCCGACGAGGACGTCGAGGCGCGCGACGCCGTCCTCGTACTCGACGAGCTCCAGCTCGTGCACCCGCATCGTGCGCATCGGCATCTCGACGGCCACCCCGCGCCGGTGGAGGCGGTATGCGCGCTCGCCGTCGATCTTCACCGCCGACGCTGCCGGGATCGGGAGCTCTACCTCTCCCCGCACGCCGTCGAGCGCGCGCTCGAGCTCCTTGCACGACGGCGGCTCGTGCTCCTCGAGCACGTCGCCCTCGGGGTCGCCCGTCGTCGTCGTCCGACCCAGGTCGACGTCGGTCACGTAGCGCTTGTCGAGCTTCATGAACCGGTCCTGGAGGCTCGTCGCGCGCCCGGAGAGCAGGATGAGGAGGCCCGTGGCGAACGGGTCGAGCGTGCCCGCGTGGCCTGTCTTCGCGCCCGTGCGGCTCCGGACGCGTGCGACGATCGCGAACGACGACGGGCCTGCCGGCTTGTCGACGAGCACGACGCCGGTCGGCTCGAGCGCCTTCGGGATCGCCATCAGCCCGGATGGTCGCCGTTCGACGCGAGGAAGGCGTCGACGATCCGCTGCGTGATCTCGTCCATCTCGAGGTCGGTCGAGAATCCCGCGGCACGCTTGTGCCCCCCGCCGCCGAAGCTGCGCGCGATCGCGGAGACGTCGACGCCGTCCGGGTGCGACCGCAGCGACCCCTTGCGCGCCGACGACGCACCGGCCGGGAGCTCGCGGACGAGCGCGACGAGCTCGGCCCCGTCGACGGCGCGGAGGTGATCGATGATCCCCTCGGAGTACGGCTCCTCGGCCCCCGCGGCCTCGAAGTCCTCCCGGCGGAGCTCGGAGACGACGAGGCGGCCGTCGGCGAGCTCGGTCGCGCGCTCGAGCGCCCGGGCCAGAAGCTTGAGCTTCGGGAACGGCGTCGATTCGTAGACCTCGACGAACACCTTGCTGACGTCCGCACCGGCCTCGACGAGTCCCGCCGCCAGCCGGAGCGCCTTCGCCGTCGTGTTCGAGTACTGGAACCGCCCGGTGTCGGTGACGACCGCCGTGTAGAGGGCCTCGGCGATCGCAGGCGTCGTCTCGACGCCGAGCCCTGCGAAGACGTCGGCGAGCACCTCGCCGGTCGAGGACGCGTCGTCGACGACGAGGTCGACGTGGCCGAAGCGCGTGTTGTCGTGGTGGTGGTCGACGTTGACGATCAGGTGCGCGGCCGGGACGAGGCCCGGGTCGACGATGCGGCTCTCCTGTGCGCAGTCGACGGCAACGAGCACTCGCTCGCCGACGTCGGGTGGCGCGCGACGAAGCAGCCCGCGCGCCTCGAGCTCCAGAAACGCGTACTCGTCCGGGAGCGGCTGGGCGCCGCCGAGCACCATCACGGAGTCCTTCCCGAGGGCCTCGAGCGCGAGGTGCGTTGCGAGCAGCGACCCGAGCGCGTCACCGTCCGGGTTGTCGTGCGACGTGACGACGAAGCGGTGGTGGCTGCGAAGAGCCTCGACGACCGCGCTCGTGTCACTCGGCTGCATCGTCGTCTCCGTCCCCCGGTGCGAGCTCGTCGATCAGGTGCGTCATCCGCACCCCGTGCTCGACCGCGCGATCGTAGACGAACTCGAGGTGCGGGGTCCGCCGGAGCTTGAGCTCGCGATTGATCCTCGCCTGGAGCACCCCGGCGGCGCCTTCGAGCGCCACGAGGGTGCGCGCCCGCTGCTTCTCCGAGCCGAAGACGCTGAGCCAGACCTTCGCGTGCTCGAGGTCGCGCGACGTCTCGACGGAGGTCACGGTGACGAATCCGATCCGCGGGTCCTTGAGGGTCGGGATCGCCTCTGAGACGACCTTCTTCATCGCCTCGTCCACGCGCCGCATCCGCCCCGGTCGGCTCATGGCCCCACCGTACAACGCGACGTTCGCGTCAGACGTCGGGGGCGACCAGCTCGCGATGCCGCGCGCAGAGCTCGAAAGGCTGGCCGTGCAGCCACCGCTCCGCCTCGTCGAGCAACCGCTCCGCCTCGCTCGCCTGCCGTGTCACGCATGCGAGCGTCAGGCGTGCCCGCTGCCACGTGTCGTGATGGTCGACCTCGGCGATCGACCCGCCGGTGCGGTTGACGAGCTGCTGCTTCACCGAGCGCAGGTGCATCCGCTTCTCCTTCAGCGAGTGGCTCTCCGGGAAGTGGAGCTCGAACGAGAGGATGCCGACGAAGCCCGCTGACATGTTCGGATCCGATTGGGGCCGACGGGGAGGATCGGCACCGCGGCTACCGTAGTCGATCGCGTGCACCGACTCCTCCGCTTCGCAGCGGCCCTGACCGCCCTCGGCTGCGCGCTCCTCGCCGCCTCACCTGCACCGGCCGCCGGGAACCGCAACGTCCTGAGCTACGGCGACTCGCTCTCGGTCGGTACCGACCTCTATCTCGGCGGGTACCTGCACGGCTGGAACGTGCGCTCGTCCGCGTCCATCTCTCGGCACGCCTCGGACGTCCCCGCGGCGCTGCGCAGCCTCGGGCCCGCGCTCCCGCGCGTGATCGTCGTCAGCGCCGGGACGAACGACGACCCGGGCCGCGTCTCCGGCTTCGCGCGCGTCGTGCGGGACACCCTCGCCGTCGCCGGGCCGAAGCGCTGCGTCGTCTGGTCGACGATCGTGCGGCCGCCCTACGCGGGCGTCTCGTACGACGGGTACAACCGCGCGCTCGCGGCCATCGCACGAAACCGCGCCAACCTCCGCGTCTTCGACTGGGTCGCGATGGCGCACGCACACCCGTCGTGGTTCGGCTCGGACGGCGTGCACCCGACGGCAACCGGCTACCGCGTCCGCGCGGCCGCGATCGCCCGGCTCGTCCGCGGCTGCGCCGCGTAAGCGGGCGCTACTCGCCGGCGGCGGTCGTGGCGAGGTCGGTCCGCTCGACCTCGCGGGTCTCGAAGGCCTCGAGGACGTCGCCTTCCTTGACGTCGTTGAACCCGTCGAGGAGGATGCCGCACTCGAAGCCCTCGGCGACCTCGCGCGCGTCTTCCTTGAACCGCTTCAGCTGGGCGATGCTCGTCTCGTGGATCACGGTGCCGTCGCGGACGACGCGTACGGACGCGCCGCGGCGCACGAGGCCGTTGGTGACCATGCACCCCGCGATCGTCCCGAGCCGCGAGACCTTGAAGAGCGCGCGCACCTCCGCCTCGCCGAGCACCTCCTCGGTCGTGACGGGCGAGAGCATCCCGACGAGCGCCTGCTCGATGTCCTCGGTCAGCTTGTAGATCACCCGGTACGTGCGGATGTCGACGCCCTCCCGCTCGGCGAGCTGCCTCGCCTCGGCGCTCGGACGCACGTTGAAGCCGACGACGAGCGCGTTCGACGCCGACGCGAGATAGATGTCGTTCTCGGTGATCCCGCCGACCCCGGTGTGGATGACGTTGACCCGCACCTCCGGGTGCTGGATCTTCCCGAGCTCGCTCATGAGCGCCTCGATCGACCCCTGCACGTCGCCCTTCAGGACGACGTTCAGGTCCTGGACGGCGCCGGACTGCATCTGCTCGAAGAGCGTCTCGAGCGTCACGCCGGACGTCTTCGAGCGCTGCGCGAGCTGCTCGCGCCGGAGCCGCTCCGCGCGCTTCTCCGCAAGGTCCTTCGCCTGCCGCTCGTGCTCGACGACGCGCGCGAACTCGCCGGCGGGCGGCGGGCGGTCGAAGCCGAGGATCTCGACCGGCTCGCCCGGCCTCGCCTCGCGCACCTTCTCGCCGCGGTAGTCGTAGAGCGCGCGCACCTTGCCGGCCGCGTCGCCCGCGACGATCGCGTCGCCGACGTGCAGCGTGCCCCGCTGGACGAGCATCGTCGCCACGGCCCCGCGACCCACGTCGAGGCGCGACTCGATGATCGGCCCGGACGCGTCGGCCTTCGCGTTCGCCCGCAGGTCGAGCTCGGCGTCGGCGACCAGAAGGATGCTCTCGAGAAGGTCCTCGAGCCCCGTCTGCTGCTTCGCGGAGACCTGCGCGAACTGCGTCTCGCCGCCCCAGTCCTCCGGTTGGAGGCCCTCGGAGGCGAGCTCGGTCTTGACCCGGTCGATGTTCGCGTCGGGCACGTCGATCTTGTTGATCGCCACGACGATCGGCACCTCCGCGGCGCGCGCGTGGTTGATCGACTCCCTCGTCTGCGGCATCACGCCGTCATCGGCCGCGACGACGAGGACGGCGATGTCGGTCACCTTCGCGCCGCGGGCGCGCATCGCCGTGAACGCCTCGTGGCCCGGGGTGTCGAGGAACGTGAGCCTTCGCCCGTCGACCTCGGTCTGGTAGGCCCCGATGTGCTGGGTGATCCCGCCCGCCTCGGTCTCGACCACCGCCGTCGACCGGATCGCGTCGAGCAGGGTCGTCTTGCCGTGGTCGACGTGACCCATGATCGTGACGACCGGCGGCCGTGCGCTCAGGTCGGCCTCAGCGTCCTCGACGACCTCGGGCTCGTCGTCGTCGTCGGCGGCGTGCTTGATCGTCACCTCGCGCTCGACCTCCGCGGCGATGAGCTCCACCTCTTCGTCGGAGAGCGACTGCGTGGCGGTCCGCATCTGGCCGAGGCCCATGAGCACCTTGATGATCTGCGCCATCGTGACGCCGAGCGCCGCGGAGAGGTCCTTGACCGTGACGCCCGACTCGACCGTCACGGGGCCGGTCGGCTGGGCGGGCGCCTGCGTACGCGGTGGCGCCTGGGCGGAGCGGTCGCGTGCGGCGCGGGCGTCGCGGCCGCGGGCCGCGCCACCTTCGATCACGACACGGCGACGCCGGCCTCCCTGGCCGCCGCCGCGCGGGCGGATCGGCCGATTTGGTCTGTTGGGCCCGTCAGCCATCCGACCCCCCAGTGTAGATGCGGGCGAGCGCAGGGCCGACGGTCACGCCTGTCCGCAGCGCGCGCCGGAAAGCGCGCCCGTCGAGCGCGACCTCGATGCACGCCCGCGAGTGGCACGTGTAGGCGCCCCGGCCGGGCACGGTCCTTCCCCGTGTCAGCACGCCGCTGACCGCCCCGAAGCGCTCGAGCTCGGACTGGGGCGCACGGCGGCCGCAGCCGACGCACGTCCTGAGTGGATCGCGGCGCTCACGCGTCGTCGCGCGCCCCCTCGGCGAGCCCGGCGGCCTCGATGTCGGCGGCAACGGCGACCTCGGCGGTGTCGGCCACCGCCTCCTCGATCGCAACGGCCTCGTCGGCGGTGAGCTCGCCCGCCGCGAGTGCCTCCTCGACCTCCGCCACTGCCTCCTCGGCGATCGCGATGTCGTCCGCGACGGCCACGGCCACCGCGACGGAAGCGCCGGCCGTCGGGTCCGTCGCCAGCGCCTGGTGGGCCGGGACGCCGCAGTACTTCGACCCGGGCAGCGCCGCATTCGGGCAGCGCTTGCCGTTCGAGAGGAGGGCCGCGCAGCGCCCGGAGAAGTCGCCGTCGCCGTCGTCCGCGCCCGCGAACGCCGCGTCGGCCTCTTCCTGGGCGAACTCCGAATCCGACTTGATGTCGACCTTCCATCCGGTCAGCCGCGCGGCGAGCCGGGCGTTCAAGCCCTCCTTGCCGATCGCGAGTGCGAGCTGGTCGTCCGGCACGACGACGGTCGCGTCGCGGCTCTCGTCGTCGATGTAGACCTCGCGCACTCGAGCCGGCGACAGCGCCTTCGCGACGAACCGGGCGGGCTCCGTGTTCCACGGGATGATGTCGATCTTCTCGCCGCGGAGCTCCGAGACGACCATGCGCACCCTCGAGCCGCGAGGCCCGACGCACGCGCCGACGGGGTCGACACCCTGGACGTGCGACTCGACCGCGATCTTCGAGCGGTAGCCCGGTTCGCGGGCGACGCCGCGGATCTCGACGAGACCGTCGGCGATCTCGGGGACCTCGAGCTCGAACAGCGCCTCGATCAGCTGCGGCGCGCGCCGGGAGAGGATCACCTGCGGGCCCTTCGTCCCCGAGCGCACCTCGATGATGACGGCCTTGATCCGGGAGCCCTGCTCGTAGCGCTCGCCGTCGACCTGCTCGGACCGCGGGAGGAGCGCCTCGACCTTGCCGAGGTCGACGAGCACGTTGTTGCGGTCGCCGGCCTGCTGGACGATGCCGGTGACGACCTCGCCCTGGCGGTCGACGTACTCGTCGTACATGATCGCGCGCTCCGCCTCGCGGATCCGCTGCTGGATCACCTGCTTCGCCGTCATCGCGGCGATGCGGCCGAAGTCGTTCGGCGTGGCGTCGGTGCGGTCGATCAGGTCGTCGGGCACCTGCTCCCAGTCGAGGTCGAGATCGTCGTCGACGATCAGCGTGTGCTGCTTCTCCCCCGTCTCCTCCTCGACCCGCTCGAGCTCGTCGATCGCACGCTCGCGCGCCTCGTCGAGGAGGCGCGCCTCGAGGTCGCCCGGGATGTCGAGCGCGTAGACGCGGAACTCGCCTTCGTCGTCGAGCTCGACGGTCGCGTGCCGGGCCGCGCCCGGCGTCTTCTTGTACGCCGCGAGAAGGGCGTCCTCGAGCGCCGCCACGAGCGTGCCGGTCTCGATGCCCTTCTCCTTCTCGATCGTCCGGATCCCCTCGATGATCTCCTGGCTCATTCCGCACCGTCCTCGTCGATCAGGTTGCCCCGGACGATCTGGTCGACCGGGATCTCGTGCGCCGCTCCGTCGACCCTGACGGTGACGGCGCGGTCGTCGGCGCCCACCAGCGTGCCGCGCAGGCGCCTGGCGTCCGCCGTCTTCAGCTTCACGGTGCCGCCGACCGCGCGGCGGAAGTGCTCCGGCCGCCGCACCGGGCGGTCGGGCCCGGGCGACGAGACGTCGATCGTCCAGTCGGCCCGGTAGTCGGCGAGCAGACGCGTGACGCGCTCGCAGAGCGCGAAGTCGACGCCCTCGGGATGGTCGACGTACACGCAGAACCGCGCCGGCGAGAGGAGCTCCACCGCGAGCACCTCGACCCCGGGCAGCGTCGACTCGACGACCGGCGTGATCGCCGCCGTCAGCTCGCGCTCCCTGTCGTACGTGGCAGTCGCCATGCGAAATCGTGTCCTCTCAAAACAAATGGGCGCATCCCGCGCCCATTTCGCCAAGCGGTGAAATGTGGTGCGGCAAGGATAGCACCGCGCTCCTCGGATGCCGGCTCTCAGGGGGGTGCATCCCGCGTCGCGAACCGCGTCGAGTCGGCCCCCCGATGAGCGCCCGACGGCTCGTGCGCGACCTCGCCGGGGTCGCCGTTGCCGTCACGTGCAGTCGTGCTCCCCGGTCGCGGTTCGCGATCGACGTGGCCGGTTTCGCGTGGCTCGGCGATCGCCGGTCTAGAGCTCGAGAATGAGGGTCACGGGACCGTCGTTCACGAGCACGACCTCCATCCTCGCGCCGAACACACCCGTTTCGACGTGCGCTCCTTCGGCGCGGAGCGCGTCCACGAACGCACCGACGAGCGGCTCGGCGACCTCGGGGCGCGCCGCGTCCGAGAAGCTCGGGCGAGCTCCCTTCTGACGCCTGCCGTCCGCGAGGAGCGTGAACTGGCTGACGACGAGGGCGTCGCCGCCGGTGTCGAGGAGCGAGCGGTCGAAGCGGTCGGCCTCGTCGGGGAAGATGCGCAGGCGAGCGATCTTCGCCGCAAGCCGAGAGGCGGTCTCCACCGTATCGCCGCGTCCGACGCCGACGAGGACGAGCAGCCCGCGCCCGCACGCGCCGACCGTCTCGCCGTCGACCCGGACGGACGCGCTCGACACCCGCTGGACGACCGCGCGCACGCAGTGATTGTCGCGGAGGGGACGGAGCCGGGAGTAGCCTGGCGGCGTGGCCGAGCGGATCGAGGACTACGGCCTCATCGGCGACCTCCAGACCGCGGCGCTCGTCTCCCGGAACGGCTCGGTCGACTGGCTGTGCTTCCCGCGCTTCGACTCGGGCGCCTGCTTCGCGGCGCTCCTCGGCGACGACGAGAACGGATCCTGGTCGCTCGGACCGGTCGGCGAGGTGACCGGGTCCAGTCGCCGCTACCGCGGCGACACGCTGATCCTCGAGACGGAGCTCGAGACCTCGGACGGGACCGTTCGCCTGATCGACTTCATGCCGCCACGGGGCGAGGCGCCCGACGTCGTGCGCATCGTCGAGGGCGTCGAGGGGACCGTGGCGATGCAGATGCGGATCACGATCCGGTTCGACTACGGGTCGGTCGTCCCGTGGGTGCGAAGTCTCGACGGAGGGCTGCAGGCCGTAGCCGGTCCGGACGCACTGCTGCTCGCGACTCCGATCGAGCTCGAGGGCCGCGGCTTCCACACGTTCGCCGAGTTCGAGGTCGGCCCGGGCGACCGCGTGCCCTTCGTGCTCACCTGGTCCCCGTCGCACCTTCCCCCTCCGGCCCACGTCGACGCGGAGCAGGCGCTCGAGGACACCGAGGTCTTCTGGACCGAATGGGTCAGGTCGTGCGTCCACGTCGGCCGCTTCCGCGACGCGCTCGTCCGCTCGCTCGTGACGCTGAAAGCCCTCACGTACGCCCCGACCGGGGGAATCGTCGCCGCGCCGACGACGTCGCTCCCCGAGAGCCTCGGCGGCCTGCGGAACTGGGACTACCGCTTCTGCTGGCTGCGCGACGCGACGTTGACGCTCCTGGCGCTCATCCGCGCGGGGTACGAGGACGAGGCCGTCGCGTGGCGCGACTGGCTCCTGCGGGCGATCGCCGGCCTCCCCGAGGAGATCCAGATCATGTACGGGATCGGAGGCGAGCGGCGGCTGACCGAGCTCGAGCTCGACTGGCTCTCCGGGTACGAGGGCTCGCGGCCCGTCCGCATCGGCAACGCCGCGTCGCGCCAGCTCCAGCTCGACGTGTACGGCGAGGTCGCCGACGCCCTCTACCACGCACGCCGGGCCGGGATCGGTGCGTCGCCTGACGCCTGGGCGCTGAGCGGCAAGCTGCTTCGGTGGCTCGAGGACGGATGGCGGCAGCCCGACGAGGGGATCTGGGAGGTGCGAGGCCCACGGCGTCACTTCACGCACTCCAAGGTGATGGCGTGGCTCGCCTTCGACCGTGCCGTGCGAAGCGTCGAGGAGTACGGGCTCGAGGGCCCGGTGAGCCGCTGGCGGGCCGTCCGCGACGAGATCCACGAGCAGGTCTGCCGCGAGGGCTACGACCCGGAGCTCGGCGCCTTCACGCAGTCGTACGGCTCGCCGTGGCTGGACGCGAGCGCACTGCTGATCCCGCTCGTCGGCTTCCTTCCCGCCGACGACGAGCGGGTCATGCGGACGGTGGACGCGATCGAGCGAGCGCTCGTCGTCGACGGGCTCGTCATGCGATACGTCACCGACGAGGAGAACGCCGAGGTCGACGGGCTCCCGCCGGGCGAGGGCACGTTCCTCCCCTGCTCGTTCTGGCTCGTCCAGGTGTACGTCCTCCAGGGCCGGCGGGCGGAGGCCGAGGCGCTGTTCGAGCGGCTCCTGCGGCTGCGCAACGATCTCGGCCTGCTGTCGGAGGAGTACGACGTCGCGTCACAGCGGCTCGTCGGGAACTTCCCGCAGGCCTTCACGCACCTCGCGCTCGTGGACGCGGCGCTGACGCTCGACGAGAGCGACCGCGCGAGACACCCGGCTGCGCGGGTGCGCGACGCGAGTCGGTCGGCGTCGACGGACGGCTCGTCGTGACAGCCGTCGAGCTCCGCGACAGGGATGCTCTGGCCCGCTTCCTCCGCGCGGCGACCCGCGGCGCACGCATACGAGCTGGGCGACCTCGACGACTTCTTCTGGCCGCGCACACGCTGGCTCACATGGCAGCCCGACGGAAGCCTGGAGCAGGTCGCGCTCCTCTACGACGAGCCCGACCCGCCGGTCCTGCTCGCGTTCGCCGAGGGGACGGGGCGCGGGATGGACGACCTGCTCCGCGCGGTCGTCCACGATCTCCCGCGACGGCTGTACGCCCACCTCTCCCCCACGCTCGTCGACGTGCTGGCGCCCGACCTCGTCCCCGCGACGGTTCCTGTCGCGCATCTGAAGCTCGGGCTCGCCGACGCCGACGCCGCTGTGGCGCACGCCGACGGCGAGGTGGCTCTCCTCGGGCCCGGCGATCTCCCCGAGGTCGAGGCGTTCTACGCGGCGGCCTACCCGGGCACGTGGTTCCACCCGCGGATGCTCGAGACGGGACGGTACGTCGGGATCCGGCGAAGGGGCCAGCTTGCGTGCGTCGCCGGCGTCCACGTGTGGTCGCCGCGCTGGCGCGTGGCGTGTCTCGGCAACGTCGCGACCGCGCCGACCGCGCGCGGCGAAGGCCTCGCCACGACGGCCTGCTCCCGGCTCTGCGAGATCCTGCTCGCCGACGGGATCGACGTCATCTCGCTCAACGTGCGCGCCGACAACGATCCGGCGATCCGGGCATACGAGAAGCTCGGCTTCGTCCACGCCGCCGACTACGTCGAGGTGCTGCTCGAGGCCGGCGGGCCCGGGGGACGCGTCACGTGAGCAGCCGGGGATCGTCGGTCTGCGTCGTCGGCGCGGGCGCCGCCGGCCTCGCGTGCGCGGCAACCCTGGGTCGCGCGGGAGCGAGCGTCGTCGTCGTCGAGCGGGAGGACGTCGGCGCCGCATGGCAGTCGCGCTACGACTCTCTCCGCCTGCACACGCCGCGTCGGCTCTCCGGCCTTCCGGGCTTCGCCATCCCACGCACGTCCGGCACGTGGCCCGCGCGGGACGCCGTCGCCGCCTACCTGCGCGCGTACGCCGGCCACCACGCGATCGACGTGCAGACCGGGCGTGCGATCGAGCGGGTGGAGAAGCGCGGATCGGGCTGGAGCGTCCGCTTCGCCGACGGAAGCCTCGATGCGGACCGGGTCGTCGTCGCGACGGGCTACAGCAACGTCCCCAGCGTGCCCGACTGGCCCGGGGTGTTCGCGGGCGAGCTCGTGCACTCGGCCGCGTACCGTCGCGGCGAGGCCTACCGCGACCGCCGTGTCCTGGTCGTCGGCTCGGGCAACTCCGGCACCGAGATCGCCGTCGATCTCGTGCGGGCGGGGGCCGGCGAGGTGCTGCTCGCGATACGGACGCCTCCGGCAATCGTGCGCCGAGCAACGCTCGGCGTCCCGAGCCAGCTGCTCGGCATCGCAAGCGCCCATCTCCCCGTCGGCGCCGTCGACCGGATCGCCGCCACGTTCCGCCGGCTCTCGTTCGGCGACCTCACGGGCGTCGGGCTGCCGGCCCCGGAGCGACCGTACTCCGACTTCCTGCGCCGCCGTGTGCTGCCGATCGTGGACGTCGGCTTCGTCGCGGCCGTGAAGGACGGCTCGGTGAGGATCGTGCCCGCGCTCGAGCGCTTCGAGGACGGCCGCGCCGTCCTCGGCGACGGCCGGAGCGTCGACGTCGACGCGATCGTCGCGGCGACAGGCTTTCGCACCGGTCTCGAGGCGATCGTCGGTCACCTCGGCGTCCTCGACGACGCCGGCGTCCCGCTCGTCCACGTCGACGAGCACCCGTCGGCTCCCGGACTGCACTTCGTCGGATACCAGGTGACGCTCGGCGGGATGCTGCGGGTCGTGGGGAAGCAGGCGGAGCGCCTCGCCGCGATCGTGGCCTGAGCGCGGGCGGGCGTGCGCCGGCACTTCTGCCGCCGCCCTTCCGGACGGCACGCCGCAGCGTTCTCGTCAGCGGTGCCCGAAGTGGTGAGCGCGCGGGAGAGCGGCCACGACGTCCGGGGCCGCTGCGACGCGGCGGGCGAGCGGCGACAGGCTCTCGAGCTCGCGGACGAGGACGTTCCGGTTCCGCTCGACGCGCTCGTAGCGGCCACGGACGAGGACGATCGGCTCCGAGCGGACGATCCCGCGGTGCCGCTCGTAGACGTCCTTCGGGACGATGAGGTTCACCTGGCCGTGCTCGTCCTCGAGGAGCATGAAGACGATGCCCTTCGCGGTCGCGGGTCGCTGCCGTGCGATCGCCATGCCTGCGAACGCCACCGACGAGCCGTGCCGCGTCTCGTGCAGCTCGGGGCTCGAGAGCGTGCCGCGCGGAAGGTGCGGGCGGAGGAGCGCGAGAGGGTGCGTCCCCACCGAGAGACCGGTCTCGCGGTAGTCGGCGAGCATCCGCTCCCAGCGGGTGAGGTCGGGGAGGGCGGGCGTCTCGGCGGTCGGGTCGAGCGGCAGCGGAAGCTGCTTCGCCTCGCCGCGCGTGCCCTCCACCGAGCGAGGCCGGGTCGCGAGGCCGAGCTCCCAGAGAAGGTCGCGTCGGCGCGGCCCGAAGCCGTCGCAGGCACCGCCCCGCACGAGCGCGTCGAGCGCCTCGCGGGTGACCTGCGCACGGCGCGCGAGGTCGCCGACGTCGCGAAACGGGCCGTTCGCCACCCGTTCCGCCTCGAGCGCCTCGGCGTCGTCCTTCCCGACCGACGAGACGTACGCGAGCCCCACTCGGACGGCGTGGGACGACGCTTGTGTCGAAACACAAGCGGACGTCGCCGAGACCACGCCCTGTACGTCTCGCGCACGAGACTCCAGCGAGCAGCGCGCCTCGCTCAGGTTGACGTCCGGCGGGCGCACCTCCACCCCGCGCCGCTGTGCGTCCCGAACGAGGCTCGCCGGAGGGTAGAAGCCCATCGGCTGCTCGTTCAGCAGGCCGCAGAGGAACTCTGCCGGATAGTGGTGGCGCAACCAGGCCGACTGGTAGGCGAGAAGGCCGAAGGCAGCTGCGTGCGCCTTCGGGAACCCGAAGCCCGAGAAGCCGACGAGCGTGTCGAACACGCCCTCGGCGACCACCGCGCCGACGCCGCGCCCGATCGCCCCGGAGACGAACCGCTCCCGGTGCGCCTCGAGCGCCTCGTGGCTCCGCTTGCGGCTCATCGCCCGGCGAAGCCCCTCGGCCTCGCCGATCGTGTATCCCGCGAGCGCGATCGCGACGTCCAGCACCTGGTCCTGGAAGACGACGACGCCGAGCGTCGCGGCGAGCGGCTCGCGGAGCGACTCGTCGGGGACCGGGAAGACGAAGGACGGGTCCTCGCGGAGGAGGCGGCGGTGCTCGATGTACGGGTGGACGGCCTTCCCCTGGATGGGCCCGGGCCGGACGAGCGCGACCTGGATCGTGAGGTCGTCGATCGTCTCGGGCTTCGTGCGGAGCAGGCTCTGCATCTGCGCGCGGCTCTCGATCTGGAACACGCCGACGGTGTCGGCCGCCTGGATCTCGGCGAACACGGCGGTGTCGTCGAGCGGGATGCGCGAAAGGTCGAGCGGCGCGCCGTGGAGCCGCGCGATCCGGTCGACGCACTCCTCGACGCACGAGAGCATCCCGAGCCCGAGCAGGTCGATCTTGAGGAAGCCGGCATCGGAGCAGGAGTCCTTGTCCCACTGGCAGAGCTGGCGCCCGGCCATCGCGGCCGGTTGGACGGGGACGAGCTCGACGAGCGGTCGCGAGGAGATCACCATCCCGCCCGGATGCTGGGAGACGTGACGCGGCAGCCCGGCGATCTCCCGGGTCAGGAACTGGAACGCGCGCCAGCGCTTCGAGAGGAGCTTCTGCTCCGCGTCGGGGAGTGCCGCGACCTCGTCTGCGACCCGCTCGGCGTGCCAGCCGTCGGTCACGCGCGCGAGTCGCTCGAGCTCCGTCTGCGGCAGCCCGAGCGCCTTGCCGACGTCGCGGATCGCACCGCGCGAGCGGTACGTCGCAAAGCTCGCGACGAGCGCGGCGTGCTCGTGCCCGTAGCGCTCGGTGACGCGGACGATCAGCTTCTCGCGGATCTCGCGCGGGAAGTCGAGGTCGATGTCCGGTACCGACGTGAGCTCGTGGTTGATGAAGCGTCCGAGCGAGAGGCCGTTCTCGACCGGGTCGACGTGCGAGAGCCCGGTCAGGTAGCAGACGACCGAGCCGACCGAGCTACCCCTTCCCCGCCCCGGCGGCAGGAACATGCGCGGCGAGCCACGGCCGCGCACCTCGAGCGCGCACTCCCGCGCGATCTCGAGGACTTCGTGGTGGAGGAGGAAGAACCCCGCCAGGCGAAGCCGTCCGATCAAGCCCAGCTCATCGTCCAGCCGGGCGCGCGCCTCCGCTTGCAGCGGTCTGGTGCACGCGCCGTATCGGTCGCCGAACGCGTGGTCGCAGATCGCGGTGAGCTGACGGATCGCGGGGTCGGCGCGGTCGGAGAAGTCGGGGTAGCGGTAGCCGAGCTCCTCGGTGAGGTCGAAGGCCAGCCGCTCGGCGAGGGCACCGGTGCGCTCCGCGGCCGCGCGGTCGGTCTCCGCAAAGCGGTCGACCATCTCCGCGGGCGCCCGCAGCACCGCCTCGCGGTTCCCGCGCCGCTCCCGCTCGCACCCGTCGAGCGAGGTGCGGCACCGGATCGCGACGAGCACGTCCTGGAGCAGTGTCCGGCGCGGTGCGTGCGCATGGACGTTCCCCGTCGCGATCGTCTCCACGCCCAGGACGCTCGGCGAGGTCGCGCAGCATCGCGTGGCGGCGCGTGTCGCCACGCTCGTACGGACGTTGCAGCTCGACGAAGAACCGCTCCCGCCCGAACGCCGCGGCAAGCCGGGCCGTGCCGCGCGGATCGTGGAGCGCGAGCCCGTCGCGGGCGCAGCCGGAGAGGCAGACGAGCCCCTCGTTCAGCTCGGCGAGCGTCTCGAGCGAGACGCCCGGCTCGAGGAGCACGCGATGCTCCTTCCCTTCCGGCCGCGTACCCGCGTGGGCGGCGGTGAGGATCCGGCAGAGGTTCGCGTACCCCCTGCTGCTCTCACAGAGCAAGGTGACGTGCGAGCCGCTTTCGACCGTGACCTCGGCGCCGGTGATCGGGCGGACGCCGAGCTCCTTCGCCGCGTGCGCGAACTCGAGCGAGCCGTAGACGCCGTCGTGGTCGGTCAGCGCGAGCGCCGGATAGCCGAGCGCGGCCGCCCTGGCGGCCAGCTCCTCCGGATGGGACGCCCCGTCGAGGAACGAGTACGCCGAATGGCAGTGGAGCTCGACGTAGGAGGATCGGGCCGCGGTCATACTGCGCTCTCGTGAGCGGGGCCGTCCTCATCCCGGCCGGCGGCGGCGAGGTGATCGGCGACGCGCCCGAGCGGCGTGTCGAGATCCTCTCCGACCACGAGGCGGTCAACGCGACGTGGTCGCGGTTCGCGCCGCACCGCCTGGGCGCCGACCTCCACGTCCACCGCCACCACATCGACTGCTTCTACGTGCTCGAGGGCGAGCTCACGGTGCGGCTCGGCGTCGAGGACGTGCCGGTCGTCGTCCCGGCGGGCACGCTCGCGCTCGTGCCTCCGCTCGTCGTGCACGGCTTCCGGAACGGAGGCGACGCCGAGCTGCGGTACCTCAACCTCCATGCGCCCGGCCGGCGCTTCGGCGACTACCTGCGCGCCATGCGCGACGGCCGGTCGTTCGCGTACGACCAGCACGCCCCGCCCGGGGACGGCGGCCGGCCGGTGAGCGAGGCGGTGGTCGGCGGCGGCGAGCTCGTCGTCGACCGGCCGGGCCTGCGCGTGGAGCTCCTCGCGGACCTCGACGAGCTCGGCATCTCGGAGGTGCGGAGCGAGCCGGGTGGAGCGTCCCCGCCGCCCCACGTCCACCGCCGCCACGCCGAGTCGTTCTACGTCCTCTCGGGCGAGCTGACGTTCGCGACGAACGGTCGCGAGCTCCGGGCAACGGCCGGGACCTGGGTGCAGGTGCCGGAGAACGTGCCGCACACGTTTGCCTGCACGGGATCGAAGGAGGTGCGCTTCCTCGACATCCACACACCGGGATGCGGGTTCGGCACGTTCCTCCGCGGTCTGCACGCCGCCGCGACGGAGGACGAGCGCGCGGCAGTCCGGGCCGCGTTCGACCAGGAGCCGGTCGGCTAGCGCACCGTGGCGCGCGCACCACGACCGGGGCAGGAGCGCTTCGACGACATCGTCGACGCGATCACCGCGTGGCACGACGACTGCCGCGCCTCGACGATGTTCAGCATGCCGTGCGTCAAGCGCTCCGGGAAGGTCGTCTTCGGGCTCACCCGCACGGGGATGGTGTTCAAGCTGACCGACCCCGCCACGCACGCGCGGGCCATGGCCATCGCCGGGGCGCACCTGTTCGACCCCGGCGGCCGCGGCGAGCCGTTCCGCCAGTGGGTCGTCGTCCCGGTCGTCCAGGCGGACGAGTGGGAGCCGCTCGCCGTCGAGGCCGTGGGACAGGACCACTCGCTCCCGCCGCCTACGCACGCTGCGTGAACCAGCATCGCCGCTCCCCGTCGCGGTAGACGCAGACGTTGCGGCCCGACTCGAGCACGACCTCGAAGTAGCGGCGGTCGACCGGCTCGTCCGTCCACCAGCGGTCGACGACGCGCCATTCCTCCCGGACGGCGACCACGAGCTCGCGGTCGACGAGCCGCGGCTCGCCCCCCACGTTCGTCTCGACGAGCGCGAGGCGGGGCGCGTTCAGACGCGTCGTCGCGCGCGGAAGCGGCGTCCGGGGTGCATGGTGTCCGACATCGAGTCGGACACCATGGGTGTGCCCCGACCCGCTCATACATCCCGCGGGACCACCAGCGCCCTCGCCTCGGGGATCCGAGACCAGGGCGCGACCTCGACGATGCCGCCGACGGCACCGCCGCCAGCGCTCGCGCGTACCTGCCGGAGGCCTTCCCGCAGACGCGCGTCCGCCTCTTCCCCCTCGGGGGCGACGAGCGCGAGTTGCTGCCCCGTGCCTTCGGCGAGCTCGACCGCCTCCAGCCTGAGCTCGACCACCGGGGCCGGGATCTCCGCGAGCTTCGGGCCGAGCGCCGCGCGGATCCGCCCGCGCTCGCCCGACGCCTCGCGGAGCGTCACGGTCCGCCGCCACGAGCCGCCGCCCACGAGCCGTGCGCCGAGCGCGAGCTTGCGAAACGGCCTTCCCCCCCGCTCGGGGCGGGCGAGCATCCGGTCGAGCAGCGCCCCGAACGCCCGCCGCAGCGTGATCTCGTTCGCAACCGCCTCGGGGAAGGAGAGCGCCTCGACCAGCTCTGCCGCGGGCGATCGCCCACGCACGCGGCGGCGCTCCCCGCCGCGGGCGAGGCTCCACGCCTGCTTCCCCTCCCGACCCAGCCGCTCGGCCACGGCGCCGCCCGGCAGGGCGGCAAGCGACCCGAGGGTACGGACGCCGAGCCCTTCGAGCTCGGCGTACCGCCCCTCGTCGAGCGGCAAGAGCGAGAGCGGGAGCGGCTCGAGAAACGCCTGCTCCTCCTCCCCCTCGACGATCACCGCCTGACCCGGGCGCGCGACACTTGCCGCCGCGAGGGCGACGAAGCGGCGCTGTCCCGCGCCTGCGCGCGGGTCCCAGGCAGGCCCGACGGAGACGAGCGCCCGCGTGAGCGCCGCCTCCACCCCTCCGTAGAGTCGTTCCACGCCCCGGGTCTCGAACACGACCACCCCCGGCTCGACCGG
The DNA here is from genome assembly GCA_963792245.1 of uncultured Actinomycetes bacterium. Classification (GTDB taxonomy): domain Bacteria; phylum Actinomycetota; class Thermoleophilia; order Gaiellales; family Gaiellaceae; genus Gaiella. Next base: position 155,739 of record CAWBVO010000025.1, on the reverse strand, counting down.
GTCGACGGCGAACCCCGCGTCCTCCAGGCGCCGCAGCACTCCCTCCCACTCCCGCTCGGCCCCCGCCGGGTCGGGGTCGACGAGCACGAGCTGCGGGCACGTAGCGAGCGCCTCGCCCAGCCGCATCCCCGCCGTGACCCCCGCGGCCTCGGCCGCCGCGGTGACCGGTCCGACGAGCTGCTCCCGCCCTGGCTCGGGCGCGAGCGCTGCGGGCACGACCGCGAGCCTCGGCCGGGACCGGAGCGCCGCGCGGAGCTCGAATCCCGGGATGAGGAGGCAGGCGATCATGGGGGGAACGGATGTTCTATCGAACACCTGTTCGTATGTCAAGGCGAGCCTTTCGTGTCTGTCGACACCAACATCCCCGCCCCTCGACGCCGTCTCAGGGACGCGTCGCGCGGAAGCACTCGGTCGCGTACGGCATCCGGAGCATGCCGTCCGCGGCGTGCGCGTCGAACAACGCCCCGACGCGCGCAAGGACGATCCCGCGCTCCTCCTCCGGGAGCACCGCGCACTGGCTCCGCGACCGGACGAGCTCCATCAGGGCGTCCCGCGTCAACATCTGCTCGTGGGTGAACGTTGCGTGCCCGACCGGCCCGTACAGCCCGCTCTCGTCGATATTCGCGACGACGGACTTGACCCCACCCGCGCGGAACTCGCTCCGGCCGATGACCGTGTCGGTGAGCTCGGCGACCCAGGCCTCGTCGTCGTCGCGGGTGTTCCACACGAGCGCGATCAGGCCGCCGGGCCGCAGGACGCGGGCGATCTCCGGGAGCGCGACGACCTGGTCGAACCAGTGGAAGGCCTGTGCGCAGGTGACGACGTCGGCCGAGCCGTCGGGAAGCGGGATCGTCTCCGCGCTGCCGCGCACCGCGGTCGCACCGGGCACGGCGTTTCGCAACTGGGCCAGCATCTCCTCGAGCGGCTCGATCGCCGTCACCCGATGTCCGTGCGCGACGAGTGAGCGGGTCAGCTTGCCCGTGCCCGCGCCGAGGTCGACGACGTCGCACGGCGTCTCGCCCGCGAGCCAGCGCACCGCGTCGTCCGGGTACCCGGGGCGCGCACGCTCGTAGGCGTCCGCCACACGGCCGAACGAGGTCGCGCGTTCGACGATCGTGTCGCGGTTCGCGTCCACGTGTCGAGCGTATCCTCGAGCGTGGCAAGGCGTCGGGCACCGGCAGCGCGAACGCGGTCGGATGCTCCACCACCCTCGAGATGGACGATGATCATGGGCGAACATCGAACAGAGATGGGCCGTGCCGCGCTTCTCTCGGCCCTCGTCGCCCTGGTGCTCGCGGGCTGCGGCGGCGGCACGAGCGACACGACGGACGACGCGCGCTCCTCCGACGCGGGCGCGCCGCTCGCCGTCCAGCACGGGACGCGCTCGATGCGCGACGGCGCCGTCGTGCAGAGCGTCACGTACGCGAGCGGCGCCGACCGGGTCGAGGGCTATCTCGTCTCGCCCTCGTCGGCGAGCGGGAAGCTCCCGGCGGTCGTCTTCCTCCACGGCGCCGGCGGCGACCGCGAGGAGCAGCTCGGCACCGCGGTGAAGCTCGCCGGGCGCGGCGCGGTCGCGCTCACGATCACCGTCCCCTCCGCGGCAAAGACGCCGCCTCCCGGAGCGACCGGCGGGGAGCTCGTCCGCTGGGAGGGTGCCGCGATCGCCGCGGACATCGTTGCCGCGCGACGCGCCTTCGACGTGCTTGCCGACGACGACCGCGTCGACCGCGACCGGCTCGGGCTCGTCGGCTGGAGCATGGGTGGACGCCTCGCGGCGGTCATCGCCGGCGTCGACGACCGGATCCGGGCGACCGTGCTCATGTCGGCCGGCGCCGCACCGGTCGAGGCGTACGTGGAGGGTGCGCCGGCCGGGCTCCAGCACGTCGTCCGCGAGGCGCTCGAGCCGATCGACCCGCTCTCGCACGTCGGCGACGCGAAGGGCGCGATCCTCGTCCAGGCGGGCCGTGACGACTCGATCGTCCCCCGTGCCGCGCTCGACGCCGTCATCGCGGCCGCTCCGACAGGGACGAAGGTCGAGTGGTACCCGACCGACCACGCTCTGAGCGATCAGGCCGAGGCCGACCGGATCGCCTGGCTCGCCGCCGAGCTCGGGTTGACGGCTCGCTAGTACGCCGGCCGTGGCCGCGCGGCTACTCCGCCGCCTCGGGCAGGTCTCGCAGCCGTGGGACCGGTGACGGGAGGAGGAAGAGGACGCCGAGCATCGCGCCCGCAGCCCCGATCCACAGCGCCGTCCGGAGCCCGAGCCAGGCGCCGAGCAGCCCACCGGCGAGCGACCCGAGAACCCGAATCCCGTAGTTCACGAAGGTGTAGGCGCCCGACACGCGGGAGCGCAGCCGCGGCGGGATGACCGCCGCGAAGAGCGACCCCGCGCTGATGTCGAGGAGCATCACCCCGAGCCCGGAGCCGAGCTCCGCGAGGAAGAGGCACGCGAGCACCACCGTCTCGGACCCGCGCGCGAGGGGCACGAGGAGGATCGGCGCCGGGAACACGATGCACCCGACGACGAGCGTCGGGCCGACGCCGATCTTCCGGGTCACGGGCGTCGCGATCACCGATCCCACGAGCCCACCGACCGCCCCGGCGCCGAGCACCAGCCCGAGCGTGCCCGCCGCGACGCCGAGCGTGCGGGTCGCATAGAGCACGAAGAGCGCCCAGAAGACGAAGTTGAAGAAGTTGATCGTCGCCGTCGCGAGCAGGGTCGGCCGGACGATCGGCGACGCTGCGATCCACCGGAGGCCCACCGTGACGCCCTGGCGTTCGCGATCCGGTCGGGGCTCGTCCGGCCGGATGCGGCCGAGGAGCGCGCCCGACGAGAGAAACGAGAACGCATCGACGACCAGGGCCCCGGGCGCGGTCACCGCGTGCACGAGGATGCCGGCGACGGTCGGCCCGGCGACGAACGAGAAGGCGCGGCTGCCGTTCAGCAGGGAGCTCGCCTCGACGAAGCGCTCCCGCGCGACGATCGTCTGGAAGAGCGACGCGTCCGAGACGTTGAACAGCACCGACAACGCGCCGGCGAGGAACGCGACGACGTACAGGTGCGCGAAGGTCAGCGCGCCGAGGACGTACGCGAGCGGAACGCTCGCGAGCAACACCGCCCGACCGAGATCGGCCGCGATCATCGTGTGGCGCCGCCGGCCCCAGCGATCCGCCCACGCCCCCGCGTGCAGGGCGAAGAGCAGGTTCGGCAGGAGGGCGACCGCACCGAGGTACCCCATCTCGGCAGCGCTCGCGTCGAGCGTCAGCACCGCGACGAGCGGCACGGCGAGCATCGACACCTGGTCGCCGAAGAGCGAGACGGTGTGCGCCCCCCAGTAGTTCCGGAAGACGGAGCTCTCGCGCAGGAGGCGCGGGAGCCGGCTTCGCCGGGCGGCGCCGGAGAGGACGGTCACCGGTCGTCCTCGGGGAAGGCGATCTGGAGGAACTTCACCGGGCGTGTCCCGGGCGGACGCCGGTCAGAGCTCCCGATCCGCTCGAGGTACGGGTCGGCGAGCGCCTGGAGCGCGTCGCGGAGGCCCGCCAGCTCGTCGACCGTGAGGTAGAGCAGGCTGTCGCCGAAGACTGCCGCCTCCTGCCAGTCCACCGGCTCCGCGCGGCGCCGCTCGATCCAGCGCTCGAGGCGCTCGACGTACCCGGCGACGACGAAGCGCTCGAAGGCGCCCGCCGCCTCCGCGAGTTCCGGGGTGTCTGCGACGTTCGGCCACGAGGTGTAGAGCGCGGTCGCCCGCCAGGGCCGCCGACGGCCGGTTCCGCCCTCCGCCTCCTCCACGAGCCCGTACCGCTCGAGCTGGCGCAGGTGGTACGACGCGCTCCCGGAGCTCTCGCCGACGCGCCGCCCGGCCTCGGAGGCGGTCATCGGCCCCTCGAGGCGGAGCAGGCCGAGCAGCTTCACCCGCAGCGGGTGCGCGAGCGCGCGGAGCGCCCGCGGATCGGTGAGCTCGATCGCTCGTTTCATGAAAAGGAATCTTTGCAAAGAATTCTTTGCATGTCCAACGCGGGGTGATGCGCGCGACTCTCTCCGACCTGCGTCAGAGACCGATCTCGGCGGCGACGCCGTGCATGCCGATGAGGCGTGGGACGACGTCGAGCACGCTCTCGCGGGCGCACCAGGGGATGTCGGCCTCGAGCTCGGGGCCGTGGTTGATCAGGTTTCGACCGGATCGGGACGCGCGGAACGCCTCCTCCGCGTCGCCGTACGAGGCCGCGAGCCGCGTCGCGGCCTCCGCCGCATCGCTGCGCTCGAACCCGAGGCCCACCGCGACCCGCCCGGCGACGTATGCGTCGTCGAGCGCGAATGCGCCCTTCACCCCCGCGCAGAAGACCGCGACGTCGTCGCCGAAGGAGCGTGCGAGCCGCGTCACCGCGTCGAGGTTGAGCAGCGAGGCGACGACGACGCGCTCGCAGCGCTCCGCGGCCGCGACGATCGCCCGGGTTCCGTTCGTCGTCGACATTGCAAGAGTCCCGGAGCGCGGCTCGAGGTACTCCCGGGGCGAGTTGCCGAGGTCGAACCCGTCGATGCGGACGCCGAGACGCTCCCCCCCGAGGGTCACGTCACCCTCCTTGAGGGCACGTGCGTCCTCGACCTCTGCCGCGCACCAGATCCGCCGGTACCCGGCGTCGAGCGCCTGGCAGATCGTCGAGGTCGCGCGGATGACGTCGATGACGACCCCCGTCGGGGCCTCCGCCGCCTCGTCGGGCGTGAACGCGACGTGAACCCGCACGCCGGTACGCTAGCCGCGAGGTGGCCGACACACCGCATTGCTACAGGCATCCGGACCGCGAGACGCTCGTCTCGTGCTCCGAATGCGGCCGCCCGATCTGCGAGGAGTGCATGACCTTCGCCCCCGTCGGGATCAAATGCCCCGACCACGCGGGCGTCGGCGGCCCGCGACGCCAGGCGCAGCGTGCGATGCAACCGGCGCGGCAGGCGCGCGGCACGATCGCCGGCATCGACGCTCCCGCGACCGTCGCCCTCGTCGCCGTCAACGTCCTCGTCTACCTGATCACCGTGTACCAGGGCGCGGGCGTGAGCCAGCCGGGCGGCGAGGTCTTCAACCGGGGCGCACTCGTCGGCGCCCAGATCTACGCCCAGGGCGACTGGTACCGGATCGGCACCGCGATGTTCCTCCACGCGAGCCTGCTCCACCTGACGTTCAACATGCTGGCGCTCTACTGGTGCGGGACGATCGTCGAGCGCCTCGTCGGCACCTGGCGCTTCGCCCTCATCTACTTCGTGTCGGGCATCGCCGGCTCCGCCGGCGCGCTGCTGTTCAGCGGCCCCTTCGCGGTGACGGTCGGGGCGTCGGGGGCGATCTACGGGATCTTCGGCGCGCTGCTCGTCCTCGAGTACCGCGCGACGGGGTCGTTCACCGGTCCCGCGCTGGGCCTGATCGTCGCCAACCTGTTCCTGTCGTTCGTGATCCCGAACATCTCGTGGGGCGGCCACGTCGGCGGGCTCGTCGGCGGCACGCTCGCGACCTTCGCGCTGCTGCACTTCCAGTACACGCGTCCGCGGTCGCTCGGCCCCGTGCTCGTCGGCGTGATCATGGCCGTGAGCATCCTCGTCGCGTACGTGCGCGTCGAGAGCTACGTCTAGCCGACCGCCTCGGCGATCAGCCGCCGACGGCGACCGACACGACCCCCTCCTCCGCCAGCGCCGCCTGGGCGGCCGCGAGGCGCGCCAGCGGGACGCGATACGGCGAGCAGGAGACGTAGTCGAGGCCGAGCTCGTGGCAGAAGGCGACCGACCGTGGCTCGCCGCCGTGCTCACCGCAGATCCCGAGCTTGAGCTCCGGCTTGACGCCGCGCGCGCGCTCGACGCCGATCCGCATGAGGTCTCCGACCCCCTCGCGGTCGAGCACCTCGAACGGGTTCCGCTCCAGGATCCCCTGCTCGAGGTAGTTCGTGAGAAACTTGCCCTCGGCGTCGTCGCGCGAGAACCCGAGCGTCGTCTGCGTGAGGTCGTTCGTCCCGAACGAGCAGAAGTCCGCGAGCTCTGCGATCTCGTCGGCTCGGATGCACGCCCGCGGGAGCTCGATCATCGTGCCGCACAGGTAGTCGACGTCCGCCTCCTCGGCGGCGACCCTGTCGGTGAGCTCGCGCAGGCGCCGGAGCTCCTCTGCGAACCCGACCAGCGGGTGCATGATCTCGACCAGCGGCGGCTCCCCCGTCCTGTCGTGAACGGCCCGGGCCGCGCGGACGATCGCGCGCACCTGCATCTCGTAGATCTCGGGCCACTGGAGGCCGAGGCGGCAGCCGCGCGTGCCGAGCATGGGATTCGCCTCGCGAAGCTGTTCGATCCGTCGCCGCATGACCTCGGACGTGGCGTCCTCGACCGACGGGAGGAACTCGTGCAGCGGCGGGTCGAGGAGCCGGATCGTCACCGGGAAACCGGCCATCGCCTCGAAGATCGCCTCGAAGTCCCCCTGCTGCACCGGGAGCAGCAGATCGAGCGCCTCCCGGCGGGCACGCTCGTCCGACGCGAGGATCATCTCCTGCACCACCGGGAGGCGCTCAGGGGCCATGAACATGTGCTCGGTGCGGCAGAGGCCGATGCCCTCGGCACCGAACTCGCGGGCCTTGGCGGCGTCCCCGGGCGTGTCGGCGTTGGCGCGGACCCGGAGCCGCCGGAGCCCGTCAGCCCAGCCGAGGATCGTCTCGAAGTTCTCGTCGATCGCGGGCGGCACGAGCGGGACTGCCCCGACGATCACCCGGCCCGAGCTGCCGTCGATCGTGAGCAGGTCCCCCTCTCGCAGCTCGACGTCGCCGAGCGTCACAGTGCGCGCGACCGTGTCGATCCCGAGCATCTCGCAGCCCGCGACGCACGGCTTCCCCATCCCGCGGGCGACGACCGCGGCGTGGGACGTCATCCCGCCGTGCGCCGTCAGGATGCCGCGGGCGTGGATCAGCCCATGGATGTCGTCCGGGGTCGTCTCCCAGCGGACGAGGACGACGTCGTCCCCGGCGCGCCCGCGCTCCTCGGCGAGATCCGCGTCGAGCACGATCGCGCCCGACGCGGCACCCGGCGACGCGTTGAGGCCGGTGGCCACGACCTCCACGTGCGCGTCGGGGTCGATCCGGGGGTGGAGCAGCTGGTCGAGCTGATCCGCGTCGATCCGGGCCACGGCCTCCTCGCGCGCGATCAGCTCCTCGCCGGTCATCTCCACGGCGATCCGCAGCGCTGCCTGGGCCGTCCGCTTGCCGCTTCGCGTCTGGAGCAGGAACAGCCTGCCGTCCTCGACCGTGAACTCGACGTCCTGCATCTCGCGGTAGTGCTCCTCGAGGCGCTCGAGGGTGTCGGCGAGTTCGGTGTACGCGTCGGGCAGCATCTCCCGCATCCGCCCGATCGGCTCGGGCGTGCGGATTCCCGCGACGACGTCCTCGCCCTGGGCGTTGACGAGGAACTCCCCGAAGAGCGTGCGCTCGCCGGTGGACGGGTCGCGGGTGAAGCAGACCCCGGTCCCCGACGTCTCCCCCTTGTTGCCGAACACCATCTGCACGACGTTCACCGCGGTCCCGAGATCGTCCGGGATGTCGTAGGTGCGGCGATAGACCCGCGCGCGCGGCGACTCCCACGAGTCGAACACGGCGCGGACGGCGCGGCGCAGCTGCTCGCGCGCGTCCTGGGGGAACGGGATGCCCGACTCGCGCTCGTAGATCGCCTGGAAGGTCGCGATCAGCTCGCGCAGGTCGTCCGCCGTCAGCTCGACGTCCTGGCGGATGTCGCGTCGCTCCTTGAGCGCCTGGAGCTCGCCCTCGAAGAGATGCCCGTCGACGCCGTCGACCACCTCGCCGTACATCTGGATCAGCCGCCGGTACGAGTCGAGCGCGAACCGCGGGTTTCCGGTGGCCGTCGCGAGCCCCTCGACCGCGACGTCGTTCAGGCCGAGGTTCAGGATCGTGTCCATCATCCCGGGCATCGAGATCGCCGCGCCGGAGCGGACCGAGACGAGTAGCGGGTCGTCGGGATCGGCGAACCGCCTCCCTGCCCGCTCCTGGAGCCGCACGACGTGCTCGTCGACCTCGGGCCAGAGCGCGGCGGGCACCTCGCCGGAGCGCATCGTCTCGCGGCAGGCGTCCGTCGTCACCGTGAAGCCGGCCGGGACAGGGATCCCGAGCCCGGTCATCTCCGCCAGGCCGACGCCCTTGCCGCCGAGCAGCTCGCGCCCGCCGGGTGCCTGCTCGTCGAACGCGTAGACGAGGCGCATGGCCGCGATCCTATGCGCGCGGCTTGGCCGCGCGCTAAGAAGGGCATCCATGCGACGCGTCGCCGTCCTATCCACTGCGAGCGGGTGCGGCAAGACCACCTTCGGTCGGGCGCTCGCCGTTCGCCTCGGCGTGCCGTTCCACGAGCTCGACGCGCTTCACTGGCACCGCGGGTGGACCGAGTTGGAGGCCGGGGAGCTCCGCCGCCGCGTCGACCCGATCGTGGCGGGCGAGGCGTGGGTCGTCGACGGCTCCTACCGCGGGAAACTGGGCGACCTCGTGCTCGAGGCGGCGGACACCGTCGTCTGGCTCGACCTGCCGCGGCGCGTCTGGCTCCCACGCCTCCTGCGGCGGACCGTGCGGCGCATCGTGCTCCGCGAGGAGCTCTGGAACGGCAACCGGGAGTCGCTGCGCGGCGTCCTGCTCGGGCCCGGCTCCCTGCTCGGCTACGCCCTTCGAACTGCGCCCCGCCGGCGCCAGCGCTACCCGCGCGAGCTCGCGCGCTTTCGCGTCGCCCGGCTCCGCTCGCCCTCCGAGGTCGAAGCCTTCCTCCGGTCGTCGCGCCGCGTCGGCCGGTGATCGTCAGCGGAGCCGCGAGCGGAGCTCGGCCACCCACGCCGCCGCCCGCAGCCCGAGCCAGATGGGCGTCAGGACGACGTAGAACAGCACCATCGCGACGGCGAGTGCGCTCCCCCAGACGACCCAGTAGCGGACGGGAACCCAACCCTTCTCGGAGAGGTCGCGGCGGATCCCGCGCGCAAGCACGCCGTACTTCTCGTTCGGCGAGCTCACGGCGCCGCCGCCCGGCTGTGGCGGTCGGCCACCAGGCGGATGATTCGCATCGCGGTCTCCTCGACGGACAGCTCGGAGACGTCGATCACGGGGCAGCGGAGCCTCCGGTGGATCCGGGCCGCGGTGTCGAGCTCCTCGAACACGACCTCGAGGTTGGCGTAGCGGCGCCGCGAGCCGCCCATCGACCGGACCCGCTCCTCCCGGATCTCGACGAGGCGCTCGGGGTCGATGGTCAGGCCGACGATCTTCGCCCGGTCGATCTCGAACAGCACGGCGGGAGGGTCGACGTCGCGGACGATCGGGATGTTCGCCGCCTTGTGGCCGAGGTAGCCGAGGTAGATCGAGAGGGGCGTCTTCGATGTCCGCGACACGCCGACGAGGACGATGTCCGCCTCGTCCAGCCCCCCGCCGATCCCGTCGTCGTACCGCACGGCGAACTCGATCGCCTCGATCCGCTTGAAGTACGTCTGGTCGAGCGGAGCCCTGACGCCGGGCTCCATCCGCGCCGCCACACCGGCCACCCGCGAGATGGAGTCGATCGGGTGCCCGAGCAGGTCGCAGTAGTGGACGCGGGAGCGACGGCACAGCCTGCGCATCTCGTCCCGGAGGCCGGGCTCGACGAGCGTGTAGACCATGACCGCGGGCCGTCCCCGGGCGCGGGCGACGGCGAGCGCGAGGTCATCCACCGACTCGACGCGTGGATGGCGCACCTCCTCGAACGCGAGATGGGGGAACTGCGCCTCGAGCGCGAGCACGAGGCGGGCCGCCGTCTCTCCCGTCGAGTCCGAGAGGATGTGGAGCTCGACGGGGGCGCTCACGGCGCGGAGCCTAGCCGCGCGTGACCCGCGCGACCCTCGCGCCCGTCAGGCGGACGAGATCCTCGGGGGCAAGCTCCAGCTCGAGCCCGCGCCGGCCCGCGCTCACGTGGATCGACGCGAACGCGAGCGCCGACTCGTCGACGACCGTCGGCAGGGCTCGGCGCTGCCCCAGCGGGCTGATCCCGCCGGCGACGTACCCGGTCGCACGTTCGGCGGCGCGGGCGTCCGCCATCGCCGCGCGCTTCCCGAGCGCCCGGAGGTCGAGCTGGGCCCCGACCGGGAGGACCGCGACCGTCAGCGTGCCGTCGACGTCCGCGACGAGCGTCTTGTAGACCCGGGCGGGGTCGAGCCCGAGCTTCTCGGCCGCCTCGAGCCCGAACGACTCGGCGCGCGGGTCGTGCTCGTACTCGTGCAGCGCGAACGCGATCCCCCCTCGGGTAGCCGCATCGATCGCCGGTGTTCCCTTCCCCGCCATGCCGGATTGCGCGAGGGTAGCGTTGCCGCACCATGGCGTCCGGGCTCACGATGGACAAGATCGTCTCGCTCGCACGCCGGCGCGGCTTCGTCTTCCCGTCGTCGGAGATCTACGGCGGGCTCGGCTCGTCGTACGACTACGGGCACTACGGCGTGCTCCTCAAGGAGAACGTCAAGGCGCGCTGGCTCGAGGCGATGGTGCAGGAGCGGGACGACATCGTCGCGCTCGACTCCGCGATCATCCTGCACCCGAGGATCTGGGAGGCCTCGGGCCACGTCGGAGGCTTCACCGACCCGCTCGTCGACTGCCGGACCTGCAAGAAGCGCTTCCGCGCCGATCACCTCGCCGACGAGCAGTGCGGCCGAAAGCCCAGCAAGCGACCGGGCGAGACCTCGGAGTGCGACCTCACGGAGGCGCGGCAGTTCAATCTCATGTTCGAGACCCGGGTCGGGCCCGTCGAGGAGACGGGGCAGCGCGTGTTCCTCCGCCCCGAGACGGCGCAGGGGATCTTCGTCAACTTCAAGAACGTCGCGCAGCTCGCGCGCCGCAAGCCGCCGTTCGGGATCGCGCAGGTCGGGAAGTCGTTCCGCAACGAGATCACACCGGGGAACTTCATCTTCCGCACGCTCGAGTTCGAGCAGATGGAGATGGAGTTCTTCGTCCCGCCGGACGCGGCCGACCAGTGGTACCGCTACTGGATCGACGAGCGGGTCGCCTGGTACGTCCGCTACGGGCTCCGGCAGGAGAGCCTCCGCGTCCGCCCGCACGAGCCCGACGAGCTCTCGCACTACTCGAGCGCGACGAGCGACATCGAGTACCTCTACCCGATCGGCTGGTCCGAGCTCGAGGGGATCGCGAACCGCGGCACCTTCGACCTCACGGCCCACGCCGAGGCGTCCGGCACGACGCTCGAGTGGGTCGACGGGGGGAGCGGCGAGCGCTACGTGCCGGCGGTGATCGAGCCCGCGGCGGGCGTCAACCGCGCGATGCTCGCGTTCCTCTGCGACGCCTACGACGAGGAGGTCGTCGGCGACCGCGAGCGCACCGTGCTCCGCCTCCACCCCGAGATCGCTCCGGTCAAGGTCGCGGTCCTTCCGCTGATCCCCCGCGACGCGGGGATCGCCGAGCGCGCGCGGGCGCTCCACCAGGAGCTCCGCCGGGTCATGGTCGCCGAGCACGACGACGGCGGGCAGATCGGCCGCCGCTACCGCCGCCAGGACGAGATCGGCACGCCGTGGGCGCTGACCGTCGACGAGCAGACGCTCGTCGACGAGACGGTGACGATCCGCGATCGCGACACGCTCGCGCAGGAGCGCATCTCCATCTCCCGGGCTCGAGAGCACCTGCTCGACCGGCTTGCCGCGCCCTGGGCGCCGCCCGCTCGCGGCTAGCGCCCGAGTACTTGAGGATACAATCACCCCGCGAATGGGTGCGTCTCTCATCATCCCCGCGCTCGCGTCGCTGGGCGATCTGCTTCCGCACGAGGGTCTTCTCACCCTCGACGAGCTCGAGCGGGTCGCCGCCGAGATCTCCGCCCGCCGCGACATCTGGGAGCCGCTCGTCCGCGTCGATCCCGACCAGCGACGCTACGAGCTCGTGTACGAGGACGACCATGTCGACGCCTGGGTGCTCTCGTGGATGCCAGGTCAGGGAACCGGCTTCCACGACCACTACATCTCGGGCGTCGGGCTGTGCTGCGCGCAGGGCGGTGTCCGCGAGGATCTCCTCGTCTACGGGGCGCCGGACGTCGAGCTCCACCTTCGGGCCGGGGACACGCGCCGGGGCGGCCCCGGGTACATCCATCGCGTGCGCCACGAGGAGGGAGAGCCCGCCGTCACCATCCACGTCTACTCGCCGCGGCTCGACTGGGTCGGCCAGTACCGCCTCGGCGACAACGGCCTCGTCCGTCGCGAGGTGCGCCCGGGCCGGAACGAGCTCACCGACCAGCTCATCTCCGAGGGCGCGCTCCAGCACGTGCTCGAGCGGTTCTAGCTCCCGTTTCCGACGTCAGCCGTTGACGAAGGTGCGGATCGTGCCGCCCCGGTCGATCACCCGGATCCGGCGGTTGTCGGTGTCGGCGACGTAGAGGTTTCCGCCTTCGTCGAAGGCGAGTCCCTGGGGGTTGGCGAAGCTCGCCCGCGTGGCCGGCCCGCCGTCGCCCGAGAACCCCGGCGAGGCCCTGCCGCCCGCGACGGTCACGATCGCGCCGGTCGTGTCGACCCGCCGGATGCGGTTGTCGTCTGGCTGAGACACGTAGAGGTTCCCCTCGTCGTCCAGCGCGAGACCCGTCGGGTTCCACACGGCGGCCGAGAGTGCCGGCCCGCCGTCGCCCGAGGTGGCGGCCTGCCCGTTGCCGGCGACGGTCGTCACGACCCCTTCCGTGTCGATCCGGCGCACCCGGTTGTTGCCCGAGTCCGCGAAGTACACGTTCCCGTCCGGGTCGACGACGATCTGCTGCGGCCGGTCGATCCTCGCCTCGGACGCGGGGCCACCGTCGCCCGAGAAGCCTGCTCCCCTGCCTCCGATCACCGTCGTGATGGTTCCGTCCGCGTCGATCTTGCGGATCGCGTTGTTGTCCCGATCCGCGACGTACACGTCTCCCCCCGCACCGAGGCCGACACCGACCGGCTCCTGCAGGCGTGCAGCCGTCGCCGGACCGCCGTCGCCCGCGTAGCCGCCGGCGTCGACGCCGACCGCTCCTGTACCCGCGAAGGTCGAGATCACGCCGTCGGAACGGATCTTCCGCACGCGGTTGTTGCCGTGGTCGACCACGAAGAGCGTCCCCGCGTCGTCGACTGCAATGCCGATCGGACATCGCACCAGGGCACGCAGAGCCTGCTTCCCGTCTCCTTCGTATCCGGCGTCGCCCTCCAGGTCCGAGCCGACGACGCGGCGCAGCGTCGCCGACGGGCCGACGACGTAGACACGCGCCGCCGAGCAGTCGGACACGTAGAGGTTCCCGGCGGCGTCGAACGCGAGCTGCTCGGGCCCGCCCGAAGCGTCGAACGTGGCGTCGGGGCTGTCGATGCCAGGCGGCCCGGAGCTCACCGGCCCGGCACCGCCCCCGCAGCCCGCGGCCGAGGCCGCGAGGACGACCGCCAGAGCCGCCCCGAGCCGCGCACGACGCGCGCGGCGGCGGACGCTCACGAGACGCCGCAGGACCGCATGGGCATGGGTTGCCTGAGGGAACGGCGGCCCGTCAACTCGCGAGGGTCCGCAGGCGAAAGCCGCCGTGGTGCTCGTACGAGGAGGTCACGACGGCAAGGACGTCGCGGGCCGCGCGGTCGTCGAGCCCGACAGCCGGCGCATCCGCGATCGGCGCCCCGAGCAGCGCTACGAGACCCCGGAGACCGCCCGGCGAGAGGCCGATCCCGCCCGGGTCGCAGGCGGCGCACACCGCGCCGCCGGCCGACGGCAGGAACGCGACGAGCGCCTCGTCCGCTCCGCACTCGACGCAGCTCGTGAGGTGCGGCAGAAATCCCTCGATCCACAGGAGCTTCAGCTGGAACGAGAGCACGAGCGGGTCGAGCGCGGGCCGACGTCCGGGCTGGGTCGAACGGGCGTCGAGCGCGTCGAGGAAGCGGGTGAGCGCGAGGAACGCCCGGTCGTTCTGCTCCTCCTCGGTGTACAGGCGAAGCATCGCCTCGAGGCCCACGAGGCCGACCTGCAGCCGGTACGGGCTCGTACGGATCGCGTCGTGGGAGCGGACGAGGGACGCGCCGGTGACCGTCCCGAGCTCGCCGCGGCCCCGATGGATCGACAGCTCGACGTGGGAGAACGGCTCGAGTCGCCCCCCGAAGCGGCTCTTCGTCCGGCGAACGCCCTTCGCAACGACGCCGACGCGTCCGCGCGAGTGGGTGTAGACGTGGAGCACCCGATCGGCCTCCCCGAAACCGAACGACCTGAGCACCACCGCATCGGTGATCGTCGGTGCAGCCATCCCGCTCGAGTGTATGCCGCCGGGGAGACGAGCCAGGAAGGCACGCGGCGCCGTTCGCATCAGCGCGTTTCGCCCCGATCCGGGCAGCTAACGCGTGCCCCGGGACGCGTGGGCGCTCCGCTTCCGCGATGGCACCGTTGGCGAGACGAGACATGTCCGGAACCACCACCCTCGGGCCACCGGCCTCCTCCCCACGGCTTCGAGCCTAACGTCGCAAGGCAAACGCGTGGGTCGCGAAAGCGCACCGAAACGGTGCCGAACGCTCCACATGTGCCAAGGCGGTCGGCGTCGCGCACCGGCGCATCGTCGCCCAGGCGCAGGGAGACTCACTCCACCTGGCAGCGTGGGCAGAGCCATGTTCCGCGGCCCGCCACGACGATCCGGTCGATCGGCCGTCCGCACCGGTCGCACGGCTCCCCGAGCCGCCCGTAGACGTGGAACTCGTTCTGCATCCCGCCCTCGTCGCCGTCGGGGGTCGCGTAGTCACGAAGGGTCGAGCCCTGCAGCTCGATCCCGCGGCGAAGGACGACGCGCACGGCGCGGTGCAGGCGCGCCACCTCGGCCGGGCCGAGCGCTCCCGCCGGGCGCCTGGGATGGATGCGGGCGCGCCAGAGCGCCTCGTCCGCATAGATGTTCCCGACGCCGGCCACGCGCCGCTGGTCGAGGAGCACCGACTTGATCGACGCACGCCTGCCGGCGAGGATGCTCCCGAGGCGCGCGGCGGTGAAGCTCGGCGCGAGCGGCTCCGGCCCCACGCGCGTGGCGAGATACGGACGGAGATGGTCGGGGTCCAGGAGCTCCCAGGTCCCGAACCGCCGTACGTCGCGGTAGCCGACGTCTGCACCCGTATCGAGCACGAGGGTGGCGCGCCGATAGGCGTCGTCCGGCAGCCCGCCGCCCGCCGCGTGGCGCAACGAGCCGGTCATCCGAAGATGGACGACGAGCGTCCTACCGCTCTCGAGCCGCCAGAGGAGGTACTTCCCTCGTCGCTCGACGGCAGCGATCCGCTCTCCGACGAGCGCTTCGGCGACGAGAAGCGGGTCCACCGGCCGCGTCAGGCGTGCGTCGACGATCTCGGCGCTCGTGATCGTCGCGCCGACGAGCACCGGCGCTAGGCGACGGCGCACCGTCTCGACCTCGGGCAGCTCCGGCATCCCCGGATCGTACGGCGGGCGCCGAGGGCTCCCGTCAGGCGACTGGAGCCTGTCGCACCTCGCCGCGATGGACGAACGGCGGGAAGATCGCCGGTTCGCCACCGCTCGTCCCGCGAGGGCCCGCGACGCGATCCGGCGCCTGCAGCTCCGCGGGCTCGCACGGCACCGGTGGCACGACCAGCTCCATGCCCGCCGGGAGCACGACGCCCGACTCGATCTCCTGACCATCCCTGCATCTGTCCATGCCTGCCTCCTCGACGTCCATCAAACGCCATCCGGACGTCGCCCAACCTGGCATGGGCCGTACTGGTGCGGTACGGATTTCCGCACTCGGGAGGGCGGTGCCGCCCCGATGCCCCGTGCGTCCGCGCTACGCGACGACGTCGAGGAGGATCCCCCGCTCGGCCGGCGCAGCATCGCCGACCGCGTACGCCCCCAGCACCGCCGCTGCGGCCCGCTCGGCGGCCTCGTCGTCCCGCGCATGCACCTCTGCGAGGTCGTCGCCCGCAAGCACCGTATCGCCGCGCTTGGCGAAGCACAGCACACCGACCGCGTGGTCGATCGCGTCGGCCTTCGTCCTGCGCCCCGCACCGAGCTCGAGCGCGGCGTTCCCGATGTCGCGCGCGCCGAGCCGCGTGACGATGCCGTCGCGGGTCGCGCTCACGACCCGCCTGACCGGAGCCAGCTCGAGCGCGTCGGGGCTCGGGTCGCCGCCCTGCGCGCGGATCCAGCGCTCGAACGTGTCGAGTGCGCTTCCGTCGTCGACGGCGGCCTGCGCCCGGCGACGGCCCTCCTCGACGTCGATCCCGAGATCGGAATATGCGAGCAGTCGGGCGGCCGCCTCGAGCACGAGCTCGGTGAAATCACCCGGACCGTCTCCTCTGACCGTGTCCCGCGCCTCGTGGACCTCGAGCGCGTGGCCGACGGCACGGCCCAGCGGTTGGTCCATGTCCGTCAGGAGGCACGTCACCTCGCGACCCGCCATCGTGCCGATCTCACGCATCTGCTCGGCGAGCACCCTGGCATCGTCGAGCGTCTTCATGAACGCGCCGTCGCCGACCTTCACGTCGAGCACGATCGCCTGCGCGCCCGCCGCGAGCTTCTTCGACATGATCGAGCTCGCGATCAGGGGCACGATGTCGACGGTCGCGGTGACGTCGCGGAGCGCATACAGCTTCTTGTCCGCCGGGACGAGGTCGGCCGTCTGGCCGACGATGGCCATCCCGACGTCGCGGAGCTGCGCGACGAGCTCCTCGGTCGTGAGCTCGACCCGGAAGCCCGGGATCGACTCGAGCTTGTCGAGCGTCCCGCCCGTGTGCCCGAGCCCGCGCCCGGACATCTTCCCGAGCGGGACGCCGCACGCGGCGACGATCGGCCCGACGGCGATCGACGTCTTGTCGCCCACCCCGCCCGTCGAGTGCTTGTCCACGACCTTCCGTCCGAGGGCGGCGCCGAGGTCGATCGTCTCGCCCGAGCGCACCATCGCGTCGGTGAGCGCATGCGTCTCGCGCGCGGTCAGCCCCTGGAAGAAGACGGCCATGCACCAGGCGGCCATCTGGTAATCGGGCACCTCGTCACGCGCGTAGGCGAGCACCAGCCCGCTGAGCTCGGCGGCATCGTGCTCCCCCCCGTTCCGCTTCTGCTCGATCAGCTCGGCGGGGCGCATCACGATCTCGCTGTCGCGACGAACACGCTCGACGAACGCCTGCATCGCAGCGGCAGCTCGTACGGCCCGATCTGGAGCGGCCCGTCGGCGTCGAGTGAGTCCACGAACCCGCAGACGAGCTCGTCGTCCTCGATGGTCACCCACCCGTCGGCGTCGCGGCGCTCGACGGCCGCGAAGTGCGCCTCGAGGAAGTCGGAGCCGTTCTCGCGGGTGAACGTCCGCTCCCACGACGCCTTGCCCGCGACGGCCCGAAGCTCTTCCATGTGCCGCTCTGCGTTCGTGGTCGCCACCAGCCTGCCGCCCGGCGCGAGGACCCGCGAGAGCTCGTCCAGTCCCTTGTCGATGTCGGGGAGGTGGAAGAGCACCCACGCGGCTACGACGCAGTCGAACGAGCCGTCCGCGAACGGGAGCTGCGCGGCGTCGCCGACATGGGCGTCCACCCCCCGCGCGCGGGCGAGCTCGACCATCCGGGGGGAAAGGTCGACCATGACGACGGCGCAGCCGACCTCGGTCGCGATCCTCGCCGCGAGCTCCCCCGGTCCGCCACCGACTTCGAGGACGCGCCTCGGCTCGCACTCCGAGACGGCCTCGAGTGTGAGCTCCCGCGGGTCCGGGCCGTCGGCGTTCGCGTAGAGCGAGCGCCGCGCCTCGAGGTTTCCCTCGGTTGCGTACTGCCGGGCGACCGCCTCGGGGTCGTTGACCCTCACCGCTCGACGATCGGCCGGCCGGGCGCGCCCTTCCCGGGGTGCTTCGCGCCGAGCCACGCGGACACGGTCGCGCCGACGTCGGCGAACTCGCCGTTCTCGTGGATCTTCCCCGCGGCGTTCTTCCCCGCGGCGTAGGCGAGGAGCAGCGCGTGCTCGCGCGAGTGGTCGGTCGACGGCGTCGTCGGGTCGCAGCCGTGGTCGGACGTGATGATCAGGAGGTCGTCGTCGCGCAGCGCGTCGAGGATGTCCGACAACCTCCGGTCGAAGTCCTGGAGGCATCGGTGGAAGTTCTCGGGGTCGTTGCGGTGACCCCACAGCTGGTCGGTCTCGACGAGGTTCGTGAACACGAGTCCCGCGTCGATGCTCTCGAGCAGCTCGATGGTGCGCGTGATGCCCTCGACGTTCGACTTCGTGGGGAACGACTCGTCGATGTCGAGCCCGGCGAAGATGTCCGGGATCTTCCCGACGCCGTAGACCGTCTCGCCGGCCTCGCGGATCGCCGTCAGGTAGTTCGGGCGGCGCGGCTCGAGGGAGAAGTCGTGGCGGTTCGGCGTCCGCTCGTAGTGCCCCGGCTCGCCGTCGAAGGGGCGGGCGATGACCCGACCGACGGCGTGCTTGCCGGTCAGGATCTCCCGCGCGACCCGGCAACCGGCGTAGAGCTCGTCGAGCGGGATCGTCTGCTCGTGCGCCGCGATCTGGAACACCGAGTCGGCCGACGTGTAGACGATCCACTTGCCGGTCCGCTGGTGCTCCTCGCCGAGCTCCTGGATGATCTCCGTCCCGGAGGCGGGCTTGTTGCCGATCACGCCGCGGCCCGTGCGGTTCATGAACGGGTCGATGACGTCGTCGGGAAAGCCGTATGGGTAGGTGGGGAACGGCGTCGGCGTGACGACGCCCATGAGCTCCCAGTGGCCCGCGGTCGTGTCCTTGCCCTTCGACCGCTCGACGAGACGGCCCGCGACCGCCGGCGCATACGGCTGCGGTGGGCATCCCTCGAGCGGCTCCACGTTGCCGAGGCCGAGCGCCTCGAGGTTCGGCAGGTCGAGGCCGCCGACCGCACGTGCCACGTTGCCGAGCGTGTCCGAGCCCTCGTCCCCGAAATCGCCGGCGTCGGGCAGCGCGCCCGCTCCGACGGCGTCCAGGACGATCACGCAGGCCCGCGGCATAGCGAGCTATCCTAGTCCGTCGATGGACACCGTCCTCAGCCTGGTGGAGCTCGCGGCGTACATCGGCGGGATCCTTGCGCTCTCGATGTCCGTCACGTGGGCGGTCGTCAAGGTCTCTCCGTCCGAGAGCGCGAAGCAGCAGCGCGCCGAGGCAGAGGCCAAGGCGAAGAGCTGATCGCGGACCTCAGGGCTTCGCAGACCTAGGCGCGCTCAGACGAGTGCGTGCCCGGCCTCTTCGAGGCGGGTGTAGGGAAGGCCGTGCGCCTCGGCGACGGCCTCGTACGTCAGCTTCCCGGCCAGGGTGTTGACGCCCTTCGCAAGCGCCGGGTCATCTGCGATCGCGCCGGCGAGGCCCTTGTCGGCGATCGCCTCGACGTACGGGAGCGTCACGTTCGTCAGCGCCTTCGTCGAGGTGACGGGCACCGCGCCGGGCATGTTCGCGACGCAGTAATGGACGATCCCGTCGACGTCGAAGGTCGGGTCGTCGTGCGTCGTGGCGTGCGACGTCTCGAAGCAGCCGCCCTGGTCGATCGCGACGTCGACCAGCGCCGCGCCCGGTCGCATCAGGGCGAGCATCGCCCGCGTCACGAGCTTCGGCGCCACCGCTCCGGGGATCAGGACGGCGCCGATCACCATGTCCGCGTCCCGGAGCACCTCCTCGATCTGGAGGCGGTTCGACATTGCGAGGGTCACCCGCCCGTCGAGGGCGATCTCGAGGTCGCGCATGCGGTCGACCGACTTGTCGAGCACCCACACGTCCGCCTGCATGCCGAGCGCGATGATCGCCGCGTTCAGGCCGACGACGCCGCCGCCGAGCACCACGACCTTCGCCGGCGGGACGCCGGGAACGCCGCCGAGCAGGATGCCGCGGCCGCCGTGCGCCTTCTCGAGCGCCCAGGCGCCCATCTGGGGGGCGAGCCGTCCCGCGACCTCGCTCATCGGCGCGAGGAGCGGGAGGCGGCGGTCGGACGTCTCCACCGTCTCGTACGCGACACCGGTGACGCCCGAGGCGAGAAGCGCGTTCGTGAGCGGAGCGTCCGCCGCGATGTGGAGATACGTGAACAGGGTGAGCCCCTCACGGAGCCGCGGGTACTCGGCCTCGATCGGCTCCTTCACCTTGAGGAGCAGGTCCGCCGACGCCCAGGCCTCCTCGACATCCGCGGTGCGCGCACCGACCGCCGTGTACGCCTCGTCGTCGAAGCCCGATCCCACGCCGGCGCCGTGCTCCACGACGACGTCGTGGCCGCGCTGGACGAGCTCGAGCGCGCCGGCCGGCGTCAGTGCGACGCGGTACTCCTGCGGCTTGATCTCCTTCGCAACCCCGATGCGCACGGCGCGCGGGACGATAGCGCACCACCGGAGCGGGTCGAAGTCACGCCAGAGCGAGCCGCCCCGCGGCGAACGCGGCGGCGAAGAACCACGGATCCTCGCCGGGCCCGCGGCCCATGTGGGAGAGCGGTAGCACTGCGCACGCGGCCTCCCAGCCGGCGGCGTTCACGTCGACGACGTCGACGTCGTCCGGCCGCTGGAGACCCTGGGGCCACGCGACCCGGACCTCGCCGAGGCAGAGCGCGAGTGCCGAGCGCGTGTGATGGGAGAGCCCCCGGTGGCGGGGCCGCTCGTCGGCAAACGAGACGCGCGGAGCGACGATCGGGGCGCCGCCGAGCGCCGAGGCCGTATTCGCCGCCTCGGCGACCGCGAGGCCGCCGTGCCCCCATCGTGAGCCCGTCCCGACGATCCCCGGGCCGATCCCGCAGACCACGACCTCGGCCCCCCTACGGGCCGCGTGCGCGAGTGCCGACGCCGCGGTGACGCACTGCACGTCCCCGTCGAGGCAGGGCGAGACCGCGATCGCCGTGTCGAGCAGCTGGCGCGCCTTCAGGGCCCGCACGGTGTTCGAGAGCGAGAGTGGCAGCGCGCCACCGGCGAGCTGGACGTACGCGACGCGGCGTCCCGCGAGCGCGGCGCACACCGGCGCCAGCTGGCTGTGGAGACCGGCGCACACGACGGGCAGGCCGTCGAGTCGCTCGGGCGCGTCGTCCTCGTCCTCCTCCGCAAAGCGGGTCGCGAGCTGCCCCGGCGCGTACGGGAGCGCCATGACGTGGGCCCCCTCGTCGACCGGGAGGCCGAGCCCGCGCGTGAGGTTCGCGTAGAGCACGTCGTAGCCGCCGGATCCGAGCCCGAGCTCGACCGCCTGGTCGTTCACGAGGACGACGTCGTCGACCTCGACGTCGCCGGTGAGCCGGGTGTAGGCGATGCAGGGCGCGCCGTCGACCTCGAGCCGGACGAGTCCGTCGAGGCGCTCGCCGACGGCCGTCACGCTGCCCCAGCGAAGCCCGACGGGCACTAGCGCGCCTCGTAGGCGGCGTCGACGAGCGCGAGCGTGACGTCGACCATGCGCTCGAGGTCGTCGACCGCGATGCGCTCGTCCGGCGTGTGGATGTCCGTCATCCCGTTGGCCAGGTTGACGCAGGCAAGCCCCTTCGCGTTGAACACGTTCGCGTCCGCGGCACCGCCGGAGAGACCGAGGCGCGCGTCGAAGCCCGCACGTCCGAGGGCGTCGACCGCGAGCCGGACGGCGAGGTCGTCGTCACGAAACCGGTAGCCGCGGTACTTCGGCTCGACCCGCGTCTCGAGCGTGCACTCGGAGAGGCTCGCCGCGAACGCGGCCGCGTCGAGGATCTGCTGGACGACCTCGGTGACGCGGGCATCGTCGTGCGAACGGACCTCGACGTCGAGCACGCAGCGCTCGGCGACGATGTTCCGCGCCGTTCCCCCACGGATGATGCCGACGTTCGCGCTGGTCACCTCGTCGATGCGGCCGAGCGGCATGTCCGCGATCGCCCGGGCCGCGGCGACGATGGCCGACCGGCCCTCCTCCGGGTACATCCCGGCATGCGCGGCGCGGCCGACGAACACGACCTCGAGCTCCTGCGCGGTCGGCGAGCCGACGACGACGTCGCCGATAGGTGCAGCCTGGTCGTAGACGTAGCCGATGCGCGCATCGAGTCGGGACACGTCGAAGGCGGCGGCGCCCAGAAGGCCTATCTCCTCCATCGGCGTGAACAGGAGCTCGATGCCGGCGTGCGGACGGACCTCCTCGACCACCCGCCGGGCGGTCTCGACCATGACCGCAAGCGCCGACTTGTCGTCTGCGCCGAGAATCGTGCCGCCCGCGTTCCGGACGAGCCCCTCCTCGAGAACCGGCGCGAGCTCACCGTCGAGCGGAACGGTGTCGAAGTGCGCGCAGAGGAAGAGCGGGACGCCTCCCTCGCTGCCACGGCCGGGCAGTCGGCAGAGGATGTTCCCCGCCGTCGAGCCGATCGCGGGCCCGCAGCCGTCCTCGTCCCACTGAAGGCCGATCGCGTCGAGCTCGCGCGTGATCCGGTCGGCCACGGCCCGTTCCTCACCGGGCGGGCTCGGGATCGCGCACAGCTCGAGAAAGAGCTCGACGACTCGAGACGTCAGCTGCGGCTGCTCCACGGCGCCCATCCTACGAGCGGCGCGGGACGGCCCCGCCGCGCGCGCGTCGCCCCGGACGGCGGGCGCGGGACGCGGGTCACACCGCCGCCCGAGCGGAGCCCGGTGTCCCCTCCCATGCCCGAAACAGACGTGTCCGAATCCGCCAGGCCCCGAAGTGCCGGGCCACCGACCTCCTCCCCACGCTTCGAGCCTAACCGCGAAACCCGTACGGATGGGACACGAGACCGTGCCGAATGCGCGCCGATCGTTCCACCGCGTGACCGGCGGCCGGGCTTGCGCCGGAACCGGACGAGCCGAGGCCGTGCGCGTGCCTAGCGCGCTTCGGCGGCGACCGCCGAGCGCGCGCGCGTCCGCTCGAGCGCGGCGACGACGAACTCGCGGAAGAGCGGCGCCGGTCGCGTGGGCCGCGACTTGAACTCCGGGTGGAACTGGCTCGCGACGAACCACGGATGATCCGGTAGCTCGACGATCTCGACGAGGCGTCCCTCCTGGAACGTCCCCGAGACGACGAGGCCGGCCTCGATGAGCTGCTCGCGGTACTGGTTGTTGACCTCGTAGCGGTGCCGGTGCCGCTCGTGCACGACGTCGTCGTCGTAGATCTCGCGGACGCGCGTCCCCTCGGCCAGCTCGACAGCCTGCGCGCCGAGCCGCATCGTGCCGCCGAGCTCCTCGATCTCCTTCTGCTCCGGCAGGAGGTCGATCACCGGGTACGGCGTCTCCGGATCCATCTCGGTCGAGTTCGCGCCGTCGAGCCCGACCACGTGGCGCGCGAACTCCGAGACCGCGACGTGCATCCCGAGGCAGATGCCCAGGTAGGGGATCTCGCGCTCGCGGGCGACGCGGCAGGCGAGGATCTTCCCCTCCCAGCCGCGCGATCCGAAGCCGCCGGGGACGAGCACGCCGTCGACCTGCTCGAGCTCGTGGACGGCCTCCTCGTAGGACATGTCCTCGGCGTCGACCCACCGGACACGCACGTGCGTGCCCGCCGCGACGCCCGCATGCTTCAGGGCTTCGTGGACCGAGAGATAGGCGTCGTGGAGCTTCACGTACTTGCCGACGAGCGCGATCTCGACCTCGTCGCGTTGCTCGGCGATCCGCTCCGTCAGCTCGCGCCACTCCGCGAGATCCGCGGGTGGCGCTTCGAGCGCGAGGCGTTCGCAGACGTACGTGTCGAGTCCTTCCGCCATCAGGTGCTCGGGCACGAGGTACACGTCCGGGAGGTCCGGCGACGAGAACACCGCGCGCGGGTCGACGTCGGCGAACAGCGCGATCTTGTCGCGGATCTCCTCGGACAGGTGGTCGCGCGAGCGGCAGACGATCGCGTCGGGATGGATCCCGATGCGGCGCAACTCGTTCACCGAGTGCTGCGTCGGCTTCGTCTTCAACTCCCCGGCGGCCTCGATGAACGGGACGAGGGTCACGTGGAGATACACGACGTTCTCCGTTCCCACCTCGCGCCGGAACTGGCGGATGGCCTCGAGGAACGGGAGCGACTCGATGTCCCCGACGGTCCCCCCGATCTCCGAGATGACGACGTCCGCGGGGTCCGTCTTCGCCGCTCTCCTGATCCGGGCCTTGATCTCGTTCGTGATGTGCGGGATCACCTGGACGGTCGCGCCGAGAAACTCGCCCTTCCGCTCCTTGCGGAGCACCGTGTCCCAGATCGCCCCGGCGGAGTGGCTCGCGTTCCGCGAGAGGTTCTCGTCGACGAAGCGCTCGTAGTGCCCGAGGTCGAGGTCGGTCTCGGCGCCGTCCTCGGTGACGAAGACCTCGCCGTGCTGGAACGGGCTCATCGTCCCGGGGTCGACGTTCAGGTACGGGTCGAACTTCTGCGCCTGCACGCGGAGGCCGCGCGCCTTCAGGAGCCGGCCGAGCGAGGCGGCGACGATCCCCTTGCCGAGAGCCGACACGACCCCGCCCGTGACGAAGACGTAGCGGGTCGCGGGACCGTCGCTCACGGGTGCCGTCCGAACGAGTCCAGGTCGCGCAGGACGGGCGTCCTCTCGATCAGCGACCCGAGCGATCGCCGTTCGCCGACGAGGGTGACGGCGGCGAGCGCGCCGATCGCGCTCGCTCTCCGCAGGCCGGTCAACCGCCTCACGGACTCCAAACCTAGCATGGCCCCGAAAGCGTTCGACCCGGCGTCTCCCAGCATGCTCATCTCGCGAAGATCGTAGGGAGCGAGGAGGACGGCCAGCACGAGGCCCTTCCGCGGCCGGCCTCCGAGGAGCGCGGAGCCGACGAGGAAGGCCTTGAGCGCACGGCCGGGACGGGTGTCGAGCTGGTTCACGACGTTCGCAGCGAGGCCGACGAGGACCGCGGAGCCGACCGAGCGCGTCCGCCAGAGCGCCCAGAGCGGGATGACCACGAGCTTGAGCGACCCGGTCGTCGCGCCGCGGCGCAGATGCGCGCGGAAGCCCCGCTCGGGCCCGCTCCAGAGGTCGTCCGCGAGCCCCACTGCAGCGACGGGTGCGACGGACGGCACGACGAGCCCCACGACGGCGCCGACCAGCGGAAGCCGTAATCCTCGGTGGCTGGTTGCCTGCGGGAGGAGCGTCGCGAGGAGCACGTCGCGAAGCTGCCGCCCACGGTGGACGAAGCCGTCGACGTCGCGACCCGTGGCGCGGTGCGCGAGGTGGAGCTCGACCTCGCGGACGTCGAGGCCGGCGCGAAGCGCGTCGATCGTCATGCGCGTCTCGACGCCGAAGCCGGCGGCGACCGGAAACACCTCGGCCCGCGCCCGCACCGAGAGCGCCCGCTGGCCGGACAGGGGCTCCGCCACGCGCCGTCCTCCGCGAAATGCGATCAGGGCCCCGGCGACGCCCTTCGCGAGACCGAGACCGCCACCCGCGCGTCGGGCGAAGCGGGCGATCGCGACGTCTGCCCCTGCGTCCAGGAGCGGCCGCAGATCGCCGGTGAGATCTGCATCGCAGAGGAGGAGCGGGCCCTCGCGGCAGGCTCGCTCGGCGACCGTCAGGGCCTGACCCTTGCCGCGACGGGGAAGCGCGACGACCCGCGCGCCCGCTCCCGAGGCCACTGCACGCGTGCGGTCGCGCGAGCCGTCGTCCGCGACGACGATCTCAGCGTCCGGAAACGCGGCGGCCAGTGCAGTGACCGTCGCCCCGATCCGATCCTCCTCGTCCCGCGCGGCGACGAGCACCGTCAGACCGGGCCGCGTCACCCCTTGGCCGCGACCGGTGCCGGCGGAGGGGCCGGAAGGATCCCGTCGACCGCGGCGTTGCCGATCCCGTAGCTCCCGGGACGAGCGCCGGCGAGAAGGAAGACGAGGGCGACCTGGCCTGCGGCGACGTCGACCCCACCGGCGGTGGCCAGGCCCCGGCGCTGGAACACGGGGACGGGCGTCGTCCGCGAGCCGGTCGTGTCGACCCCGACGGTCGGCAGCGGCGAGGCCGCGAGCCCGCTGTAGAGGCCCGCGAGCAGATCCTGCGTCTCTCCCTGCTGAGGCGGAGCCGGACGCGCGACGACGACCGCGTCGAGGGGCCGACCCGCGGCGCCCGACTGCTCCTCGACGATGACCCGCGCGAGCCGGTCGAACACGGGCTTCGGGCCCGCGGTGACGAGCTCCCGCGCAAGCTCGCGGCCGAGGCGCTCGCGGTTGTCGCTCCCGGCGAGCTCTCGCGTCTCCGGGTCGGCGCGGAGCGCCGTGTCGACGGCCTCGGGATCGACCGGGACCCGGAGGGCGCGGACGAGGGAGATCCGTCCACCGGCGTCGTCCACCGTCCGCCGGACGGCGTTGGCCAGCCCCTGGTCGACCGAGCCGACGAACACGATCCCGACCGCCTTCCCCTCGAGCATCCCGGCGACGAGCTCCGGGTACGTCGTCTTCGCGAACTCGTCGAGGTCGACGCCGCGCTGGTCGGCGCTCGCCGCGCGGGCGACCGCGCTGTCCCGCTCGCCGCGGAGAGCATCGATCTGCGCCTGGAGGTTCTCCCGCTCCGCATCCGAGACGAACCCCTTCCCGGAGAGCCCGACCCCGACGAAGATCCCGAGCACGAGCGCCACGAACACGGCGGCGAGCGACGCGACGTGGTAGCGCAGGTCGAACATCTCGCGGCACGGTAGCTCGCCCGTGGAGCGACGGCCTCGGAGGCTCCTAGAACCCGAGCCCGTTGGCGATGGCGCGGGACGTCGACTGGATGACGTTGCGGAGCGCGGGCGAGGCGAGCACGGCGCCCACGATCGCGACGACGCCCGTGAGCGCGAAGACGGCGAGCGGCCACGTCCCGACCCGCCGGGAGACGAGTCGCGAGACGCCCTTCGCGTCGACGAGCGACTCGCCGACCTTGAGTCGCGTGACGAAGGTCGACGCCATCCCCTCTCGATCCCGCTCGAGGAACTCGACGATGTTGAAGTGCGTGCCGACGGCGACGATGAGGCTCGCCCCCTTCTCGTAGGCGAGCTGCAGCGCCAGGTCCTCGCTGATCCCCGGCGCGGACACGACGTGGTGGGCAAGACCGAGGCGACGCAGCCGCTCCGTGCCCGGGGCAGCGCCGCCCGGGTAGCCGTGCACCACGAGCTCGGCGCCGTCGTGGAGCGCCGCGTCCGACACGGAGTCGAAGTCGCCCACGATCACGTCGGCCTCGAGCCCGGCCTCGCGGAGGGCATCGGCACCGCCGTCCACCGCGACGAGCACGGGCCGGAAATCGCGGATGTACGGCCGCACCATGCGGAGATCCGACTTGTAGCCGGGGCCGCGGGCGATGACGAGAACGTGACGGTCGCGGAAGCGGGTGCGGAGCGCGGGCACGTCGATGCCCGCCGCAAGCGATCCCGCCTCCTCCCGCAGGTGCAGGAGCGTGTTCTCCGCGAACGCCTGGAGCGCGTGCGAGACGCGGCCCTGCTGGTCGGCGAACGCCTCCTCGAGCGTCGCGGCGTCGAGCACGGTTCCCTCCGCGAGGAGCGTCCCGTTCCGCCAGATGCTGCCGCCGTCGAGACGCACCTGCTCGCCGTCGGACAGCTCCTCGAAGAGCGGCGCGCCCTCCGCGTCGACGAGTCGCACCCCGGCGCGGACGAGCTCGAGCGGGCCCGGGTTCGGGAACCGGCCCGTCGTGGAGCGCGCGATGTTCACGACGGCACGCACGCCGGACTCGGCGAGCTCCGCGGCGGAGACACGGTCGATGTCCGCATGGTCGACGATCGCGACGTCCTGAGGCCCGAGCCGCTTCACGAGGTCCTTCGTCCTCCGGCCGAGGCGCGCCCGGCCCGTGATCTCCCCGTTCACGCCGGGCGGTCCGCGGTCACGCCGCTGACGAACTCCACGCCGCCCAGCATGCGCTCCAGCTCGTCTCTCCGCTCGGCGTCGTCGAGCACGGCGATCCTCGTGTGCGTCGGGTCGCCGGGGACCTTCTCGACGCGCAGATGCTGGTCGGCGACGCTCGCGATCTGGGGAAGATGCGTGATCGTCAGAACCTGCGCCCGCTCGGCAAGGCGGCGCAGGACGTCCGCCACACGGTGAGCCGTCACACCGCCGACGCCGGCATCGACCTCGTCGAGGACGACGGTCTCGCCTCCGGCGACGGCTGCGATCGCGAGCGCGACGCGCGAGAGCTCGCCACCGGAGGCCGTCTCGGCGACGGGTGCGAGCGGAAGCCCCGCATTGGGCCGGACGAGGAAGACCGCCTCGTCGGTCCCCGACGGCCCCGCGTCGCGCTCGCGCAGCTCGACGTGGAACTCGCCCTCGCCCAGGCCGAGATCCGCGAGCTCCCGGGCGACGGCTTCCGCGAAGGGGACCGAGGCCTCACGGCGTGCCACGGCGAGCGCGGCGGCGGCCGCGTCGAAGTTCGAGTGGGCAGCAGCCAGATGGCTGCGGGCGCGATCGAGTGGATCGCCGTCCGAACCGAGCCCGTCGAGCTCCTCGAGCGCAACGGCACGGCGTTCGAGGAGATCCTCGAGGGTCGGCGCGCGGTGGCGGCGGCGGACGTCCGCAATGTGGTCGAGGCGCTCTTCGACCGCGGTCGCGCGAGCCGGGTCGGCGTCGAGCGCGTCGGCGAAGCGCCTGAGGTCGCTTCCCACCTCCCCCAGGCGGACGGCGAGGTCGCGGAGCTCCGCCGCGAGCGGCGGCAGCTCCGTCGCGAGCCGCTCGAGCGGCGCGAGCGCCCGCTCGGCCGCGGCCGTCAACGCGCGGGCTCCCTCGCCGTCGTCCGGCTCGATCGCCTCGAACAGCGGCCTGCGCCCCCTCGGCCAGGTCCGCGACGTGGCGGAACCGCTCGCGCTCTGCGCGGAGCGCGTCCTCCTCGCCCGGCACGAGACCCTCGGTGTCCTCGACCAGCGCTCCGAGCTCCTCGAGCCGGGCGCGTTCCGCGCCCGCCCCCTGCTCGAGCTCGATCACACGGCGGGACGCCGCCGTGAGAGCCCTCCACGCGTCACGCGCCTCGGTACGACGCAGCCGCTGTGGGGGCCCGGCGAATGCGTCCAGGAGATCGAGCTGATGCGACGGCCGCGCGAGCCGCCGCTGGGCGAACTGCCCCGACAGGGCGAGGAGCCGGTCGGTCGCGGCCACCAGATCCTCCCGCGCGACGGCTCGGCCCCACGCGTACGCGCGCGACCGGCCGTCGCCGCTCACGCGGCGCGCGACGACGAGGCCGGGCTCGCCGTCCGGGCGCAGATCGCGGAGTGCCTCGAGGCCGTCCTCGTCGAAGAACCCGTCGGGCACGTCGAGCTCCGCCTCGACGTACGCCTCGGCGCCGGCCGCGCCGACCGCGGCGGCGTCGCCCTTCGCCCCGAGGAGCAGGCCGATCGCCTGGGTGACGATCGTCTTCCCCGCGCCGGTCTCTCCGGTCAGGGCGACGAGCCCGGGCGCGAGCTCGAGGTCGGCCTCGCGGATGAGGACAAGGTTCTCGATCCGCAGCCTGCGCAGCACGAATGGATCGTAGACCGGCGCCTCGCCCGCGGCACCTGTCCGAACCCGACGCGCGTGCGCGAGCCGCGGCGGACGCTCGACACCGGGCCCTCTGTGGCCAGGGGCCTACGCCGAGAACGTCTCCCGGTAGCGGCTGACGAACGTCGCGTCCGGCAGGGTCGCAAGCAACGTCTGCGCCTCCCCGAGGCGGACGGTGACCGTGCCGCCGGGCGCGATGTCGCCGAGGCGATGGCCGTCGGCGATCACGACGACCGGCACGTCCGAGGTCCGGTTGACCACGTGAACGTCCTTGCCGCGCGGGACGACCAGCGGTCGCGCGTGGAGCGAGTGCGGGGCGACGAAGGTCGTCGTCATGGCGTCGATCCCCCACATGAGGACCGGACCGCCGTTCGAGAGGTTGTACGCGGTCGAGCCGGACGGCGTCGAGCAGACGAGGCCGTCGCAGGCGACCGAGCCGAGATCCTCGCCGCCGACCGCCCACTCGAGCTCCACCATCCGGCCGAGGACGGCCGACGTGACGACGACGTCGTTGACGGCGACGTGCTCGTCGCCGTTCACGACCTCGAGCGTCGGCAGGGCGACGACCTCGAGCTCACCGCGAAAGGCCCGGGTCAGGCCGACCTCGAGCTCCTCCGGCTGCATCGAGCTCAGGAAGCCGACACGGCCGAAGTTGACCCCGATCACCGGGACCCCGGAGCCGAGGTACGTCCGCAGCGCACGGAGCATCGTCCCGTCACCCCCGAGCACGACGACGAGCTCTGCCGTGCGCGGGTCGCCGTACGCCTCGAGCCCGTGCCGCGCCGCCTCGTCGGCCGCGACGATCAGCTCCACGCCCGCGTCTCCCGCGACCGTGACCACCCGCTCGATCCCGTCGCCGATCTGCTCGGGCCGGCCGTGCGTGACGAGGGCGGCGCGCGTGATGGGCTGCCGGCGGCTACGCGACGGCGGCGTCGATCCGGCGTTCGAGCTCATCGGGGTCGTGGGGCTCCTGGCTCGCGGTCAGGTGGACGACGAACTCCCGGTTCCCCTTCGGCCCCGGGTGCCCCGAGTCTACGACGCCCGCGACGCGCGCACCCCACGAAGCGGCGTCCCCGGAGAAGGCATGGAGAACCCGACGATGCACCTCCGGGTCGCGGACGACGCCCTTCGGAACGTCGGCCCGACCCGCCTCGAACTGCGGCTTGACGAGGACGAGCGCCTCCCAGCGTGGCGCGGCGAGCGCGATCGCCGGCGGCATCACCCGGGTCGCGGAGATGAAGGAGACGTCGCATGTGATCAGCTCCGGCGCGAAGGGAAGCGCGTCCAGGTGGCGGGCGTTGACGCGTTCGAGCACGGTGACGCGACCGTCTGCGCGGATCCGCGGGTGCAGCTGGCCGTAGCCGACGTCGACCGCGACGACGCGCGCGGCGCCCCGCTGGAGCAGGCAGTCGGTGAAGCCGCCCGTCGACGCGCCGAGGTCGAGGCAGTCCTTCCCGCCCGGGTCGACTCCCAGGTGGTCGAGCGCGTGCGCGAGCTTCTCACCGCCGCGCGAGACGAACGGCGGCGGACGCTCGACCGTGAGCGGCGCGTCGTCGCCGACCTGCTGGCCCGGCTTGTCGTACCCGGGCACGAGCCCCGCCATCACGAGCGCCTTCGCCTGCTCGCGGCTCTCCGCGAGGCCCCGCTCCACGAGGAGGACGTCGACGCGCTTCTTCGCCACGCGCTATGCGGTTCTGACCGCGAGCCCGTCGACGAGCTCGGCCAGGACCGACGTGTCCGCGTCGATCGCGTCGAGACGCGCGTGCGCGCGATGGGCCGCGGCTGCGGCCACGTCGCGCGCGCCGTCCGCGCCGAGCTCGGCCGCATAGCCGTCCCCGTCGATCACGTCGTCGACCGCCTGGAAGAGGATGCCGAGCTCGTCGCCGAACGCGCGCCAGGGCGGCTGCTCGCCGAGCGGGACGTCAGCGGCCCAGAGCCCGAGGCCGACCGCGGCGGCGAAGAGCCTGCCCGTCTTCAGCCGATGGAGGTCCGCGAGCGCGACATCCGCCTCCGTGACGTCGAGGTACTGCCCGCCGATCATCCCGAGCGTCGCGTCGGCGAGCTCCCGCGCAGGCTCGACGCGGTCGTAGCGGAGCACGAGCCGGAGCCCCTCGGCGAGCAGCGCGTCCCCGGCGAGCAGGGCGACGCCCTCGCCGTGCGCAACGTGCGCGCTCGGCCGGCCGCGGCGCTCGTCGTCGTCGTCCATCGACGGAAGGTCGTCGTGGACGAGCGAGAACGTGTGGACGAGCTCGAGCCCGACGGCAGCCGGGAGCGCGTCCTCCGCCCGGCCACCCGCCGCCTCCGCGGTCGCCAGGCACAGCACCGGCCGGATCCGCTTGCCGCCGCCCTCGAGCGCGTAGCGCATCGAGGCGGAGAGGCCGTCGAGGGCCTCGGCGAACGACGAGGCCGCGAGCTCCGCCTCGACGAGCGCCCGCAGCTCGTCAGGCGCCCGCATCGGCGGCCTGGCGGGCGCGCTGGACCTCGGCCTCGATCTCCTTCGCGAGCTCGGCGATCTCCGCGAGCCCGTCGACGGCCTCGTCGACGTCCCCGCCGGCGTCCGCGCTCGCCTCGAGCGCGTCCACGCGCACGCGTAACCGCTCGAGCAGCTCCTCCGCGCGCTGGAGCGACGCCTCCGAGCCGCCCGTCACCCGCGCTCCCTGGCGATCCGGCCCAGGATCCCGTTGACCAGCCGCGCGGCGTCCTCCGTCGCATAGCGCTTCGCGAGCACGATCGCCTCGTTGATTGCAACGTCGGCGGGCACCGTCTCCTCCTCGAGCTCGTACACCCCGATCCGCAGGACGTTCCGCTCGAGCGTACCCAGCCGCTCGGCGGGCCATCCATCCGAGACCGCGCTGATCCGCGTGTCGAGCGCCGGAGCGGACGCGGCGACCGCCGAGGCGAGCTCGCGGGCGAAGGCATCCGGCTCGCCCTCGTAGAGCGAGGCGAGCGGCTGACCGGTCAGATCCCACTGGTAGAGGAGAAAGAGCGCCTGCCTGCGCGCCCGCCTGCGCCCGACCGGCTTCGCCGCCGGCTGCGGCCGGGTCGTCTCCCCGCTCATGCGGGGCGAAGCGAGGGCAGGTGCGCTTCCATCTCCTCAAGGTAGCCGGTCGAGTACGCACCCGATCGGAACCCGTCGGAGCGGAGCACGTCGAGCGCCAGCTCGCGCGTCGTCGGGATGCCCTCGACCGAGAGCTCCTCGAGCGCGCGCACCGCGCGGGCGATCGCCGCCGGCCGGTCGTCGTCGGTCGCGATCAGCTTCGCGATCAACGAGTCGTAGTACGGCGGGATCGCTGCGCCCTCCTCGACCGCCGTGTCGACCCGGATACCGGGTCCGAGCGGCGGCCGGAAGCGCGTCACGACCCCCGGCGAGGGGACGAAGCCGCGGGCCGGATCCTCGGCGTTGATCCGGATCTCGATCGCGTGGCCGCGGCGCGGCGCGCGACCGGCGAGCGCGAGCGGCTCGCCCGCCGCGATCCGCACCTGCTCCCGGACGATGTCGATGCCCGTCAGCTGCTCCGTGACCGGATGCTCGACCTGGAGCCGGCAGTTGACCTCGATGAAGTAGGGCTCCCCCTCGAGGCCGAGCAGGAACTCGAAGGTGCCGGCGCCCTCGTAGCCGACGGCGCGGCACGCGCGCTCCACGGCCGCCTCCATCTCCTCGCGGGTCTCCGGCGACAGCGCGGGCGACGGCGATTCCTCGACGAGCTTCTGGTGGCGGCGCTGGATCGAGCACTCGCGTTCACCGAGCGTCAGGACGCGCCCCTCGCGGTCGCAGAGCACCTGGATCTCGACGTGGCGCGCCGGTGCGACGACCTTCTCGAGGTAGAGCGTTCCGTCGCCGAACGCCCCCTCCGCCTCGGCGGACGCGGCGAGGTACGCGTCCTCGAGCCCGCCCGGCTGGTCGACGAGGCGCATCCCCTTTCCCCCGCCCCCGGCCGTTGCCTTGAGCAGCACCGGGAAACCGATCTCGTCCGCGGCGTCGCGGATCTCGTCGAGCGTGGCGGAACCCACGGTCCCGGGGACGAGCGGCACGCCCGCGGCGCGCATCTCCGCCTTCGCCGAGGCCTTGTCGCCGAGGCGCTCCATGACCTCGGGCGACGGGCCGACGAACACGAGGTCGTTGGCCGCGCAGGCCCGCGCAAAGGCGGGGTTCTCGGCCAGGAAGCCGTAGCCGGGGTGCACCGCCTCGCACTCCGTCGTCCCGGCGGCCGCGACGACGCTCGGGATCCGCAGGTAGCTCTCGGCGGCCGGCGGCGGCCCGATGCAGACGGCGTGGTCGGCGAGGCGGACGTGCAGCGCGTCGCGGTCGGCGGTCGAGTACACCGCGACCGCCTCGATGCCGAGCTCGTGCAGGGCGCGGATCACGCGAACCGCGATCTCGCCCCGGTTCGCGACGAGGACCCGGGTGAACACCGTCAGACGACGGGCGGAGCGTCGATCGGGTCGAGCTCGAAGAGGAGCGTCCCGAACTCCACCGCCTGGCCGTTGTCCGCGTGGATCGTGCGCACGCGCCCGTCCGCGTCGGCCTTGAGCTCGTTGAAGAGCTTCATCGCCTCGAGGACGCACAGCGTCTGCCCCGCGGCGACGACGTCGCCCACCTCGACGAACGGGGGCGCGCCCGGCTGCGACGCCCGGTAGAAGACGCCGACCATCGGCGACTCGACGCGGATCGTCCCGACGGCGTGTGCGCGCTCGGCAGCGAGGTCGGCCTCCGCGAGCGCGACGCCGCTGACCGCGGGCACCGCGGCCGTCCCGGGCTCGTCCGCGCGCCTGACCGACACCCGCATCCCCTCGTCCTCGATCTCGATCTCGCCGACACCCGACTCCTGCACGATCTTCACGAGCTCCCGGATCCGCTCGCCACGCTGCGCGTCCACGTCGCCACCGAGGAGCGACGCCTCGCGCGAGTGGCGCTGGCGGATCGTCTGCAGGAGCGTCTCCGCCTCCTCGCCGAACATCGCGAGCAGCACGAGGTCCTCCTCGGACGATGCGAGGCCGTCGGCCGCCTCCCGCACGTCCTCGACGCTCGGCGGGTCGTCGTCGAGCGCCGGGGCGTCGCCGCCGAGGAGCTCGATCGCCCGGCGGA
This sequence comes from uncultured Actinomycetes bacterium, assembly GCA_963792245.1. GTDB lineage: Bacteria > Actinomycetota > Thermoleophilia > Gaiellales > Gaiellaceae > Gaiella. The sequence goes on along the minus strand of CAWBVO010000025.1, from coordinate 121,328 downwards.
CGGCGGGGTCGATCTCGCCCGGCGTGGTCCCGTACGCGCCCGTTACGAGCAGCCGGAACTCGTCGAGCACCGTCCCGTAGCGGCGCGCGGAGAGGACGTTGAGAAGCGCCTGCGATCCGAGGATCTGGCCGATCGGTGCGGCGAGCGGGGGCCAGCCGGCCTCCTCGCGGATCCGTACGACCTCGGTCAACGTGTCGAGCAGGCGATCCCCCGCGGCGTGGGCACGGAGGTGCGTGTCGAGGGCCGCGACGAGCCCGGCGGGGAGGTCGTACTCCGCCGCTCTGACCGCGATGCGCGGCGCGAGCGGCGCGAGCGGCTCGTCGCCGATGTGCTCGTCGACGACGTCGGACGCCTCCCACACGCGCGCGACGTCGACGCCGGTCTCGCGGTCGAGCCCGCGGAGCGCTTCGGCGAGCGACTCGCCCGCGATGCGGTGGAGTGCGAGCGCGAGCGGGTAGACAGCGGTCGCGACGACGTCCGCCCCGACGCGCGTCGCGACGAGCGCGTTCGCGAGCGCCGTGCCCCCCGCAGCCTGGATGTAGAGACCGACCGGGAGCCCGCTCGCCTCGCGCAGGCCCTCGACGAGCTCCTGCGTGACGTGCGGGAGGAGCCCGCCCGTCGGGTCGTGCAGCAGCACGCGCGTGGCGCCGAGGGCGCCGACCTTCCGCGCCTGCTCGACGAGGACGTCGACCTCCCCGGCCCGCCCCGGGCTGAAGACGAGGCCCACGTGCAGCTGGCGGCCCGCACCGACGATCGCCTCGCCTGCCTCGACGAGGTTCGAGACGTCGTTCAGCGGGTCGTGCAGCCGGAAGACGTCGATCCCGTTGTCCGCCGCGCAGGCGACGAAGCGGCGCACGATGTCGGGGGACACGGGTTTCGACCCGACGAGGAACCGCCCGCGGAGCGCGAGCCCGAGCGGCGTCGTCGTCCGCGCGTCGATCGCCCGGATCCGCTCCCACGGGCTCTCGACGCCCCGCCGTACCGACGCGTCGAAGACGCCGCCGCCAGAGACCTCGAGGCACCCGAAGCCGGCGCCGTCGAGGATCTCCGCGACCCGCAGCACGTCGCCGGTCGGGATTCGGCCGGCGAGCGGCTCCTGCGACAGGAGCCGGATCGTCGTGTCGTAGAGCTGGGGCACGGCGGCAGCTTACTCGCGCGCAGGAGCCGCAGACGCGCCGCGCGCCGGCGGCTCGATCATGCGCTGGACCGCGCGCTGCCTCAGGCGCGCGAGATGTAGCGCGACTCGCGCGGGTCGACCTTGATCCGCTCGCCGACGTCGACGAAGAGCGGTACCTGGACGACGGCCCCGGTCTCGAGCGTCGCGGGCTTCGTCACGTTCGACACCGTGTCGCCGCGGACACCGGGCTCGGTCTCCGCCACCGCGAGCTCGACGGACGCCGGCAGCTGGAGCCCGGACGGCTTGCCGTTCACCTGGAGGATCTGCACCGTCGACGACGGGAGCATGTACGCGAGCTCGTTCGAGACCTCTGCGTGCGGGAGTGCGAACTGCTCGTACGTCTCCTCGTCCATGAAGTGCGCCTCGCTCCCGTCGTCGTAGAGGAACTGGACGTTCTTCACCTCGGTGTGGACGCGCGGGAACTTCTCCCCGGCACGGAAGGTGTCGTCGACGACCGCGCCGGTCTCGAGGTTCTTGAGCTTCGTGCGGACGAAGGCGCCTCCCTTGCCCGGCTTGACGTGCTGGAACTCGACGATGCGCCACATCGAGCCGCGGTGCTCGATGTGCATCCCGTTCCGGAACTGGTTCGTGTTGACGATGTCCGCCACGACCGGAGGCCAGCCTAGCCGACGACCACGGGCTCCTTCGTCACGCTCGTCAGGCGCTCGCACCCGTCCCCCGTGACGACGACCATGTCCTCGATCCGCACACCGACGTCTCCCGGCAGGTAGATCCCGGGTTCGACGGTGACGACGTTGCCCACTTCGAGAACGGAGCCGGAGTCGGGCCGCAGGTTCGGCTCCTCGTGGATGTCGAGACCGACGCCGTGGCCGAGACCGTGGCCGTAGCGCTCCCCCAGCCCGGCCTCCTCGATCGCGACGCGCGACGCGGCGTCGACGTCCCGCCCGACCGCGCCGGGGCGGACCGCTGCCAGACCGTCGAGCTGCGCGCGGAGGCAGAGGTCGTAGATCTCCCGCAGGCGCCCCGTGGGCTCGCCGGTGAAGAAGGTCCGGGTGCAGTCGGACGCGTATCCGTCGACCGAGCAGCCGGCGTCGACGACGACCAGCGTGCCGGCGGGAATCGGCTCACGGCGGAGCTTTGCGTGCGGTCGTGCGCCGTTCTCGCCGGACGCGACGATCCCGTCGAAGGACGGCCCGTCGGCGCCGGCGTCGCGCCATGCCTGCTCGAGCCACCACGCCACCTCCGCCTCGGTGCGCCCCACGAAGGGCTGCTGGGCGAGCTCGGCGTACACGCGGTCGGAGATCGCGCCCGCGCGGCGCATCGCGTCGAGCTCGATCGGCTCCTTCACGGCTCGGAGCCGCTCGACGAGCCCCGTCGTGGGCACGAGCTCGACGCCACCGGCGCGCAGGATGTCGGCCGAGGCGACCGACACGTGCGCGGCCTCGATCCCGACGCGCCGCCCGGACAGGAGCTCGGCGAGGGCCGGCACGACGGCGCGCGGAGTCCGCTCGAACGTCACGCCGTCGATCTCCGAGGCCGCCTCCGCGTAGCGGAAGTCCGTGTAGAGCGTCGCCTCTCCCGCCGGGTCGACGAGGATCGCGGCGTTCGAGCTCTCGAGGCCCGAGAGGTACCGCACGTTGACGAGCCCGGTGACGAGCAGCGGCTCGTCCAGACCGGCCGCCAGGCGCTCGATACGACTCATCCGTCCCTCCGTTCCGCGAGCAGCGCGAGCGCCCGCCGGTAGCCGTTGATCCCGTCGCCGACGATCCGCTCGGTCGACAGCCCGTCGAGGACGCTCGACCGGCGCCACGCCTCCCGCGCCTCGACGTCCGAGAGGTGCACCTCGACGACGGGGCCGGAGAACGGCTCGAGCGCGTCGTGGATCGCCCAGCTGTAGTGCGTCCACGCGCCCGGGTTGACGACGAGGGCATCCGCGTTGTCGAGGGCGGCATGGAGGAACTCGACGTACTCCCCCTCGTGGTTCGTCTGCCGGCAGCGCACGTTCAGACCGAGCTCCCGCGCCCAGGCGTACACCTGCGTCTCGAGGTCCTGCAGCGAGCCATCGCCGTACTGCGTCGGATCGCGCCGGCCGAGCAGGTCGAGGTTGACGCCGTTGAGCACGTCGATGCGCACGCGCCGATGCTACTGGCGACCATCGGGGACGCTCACGCGATCAGCTCGTCGAGCGCACGACGGACGTCGGCGGCGGCCACCTCGACGCCCCAGCGCGGCTCTCCCGGCGCGTCGAGAAGCACGAGCCGGGGCGAGCCGAGCTCGGCCTTCTTGTCCCGGGCGAGAGCCGCCCACGCCGTGTCGCGATCGACCCTCGCCCGCTCCGGCGCGAGCACGTCCTCGACGACGCGCACCTCGTCGGGGAGACCCGAGAGACGAAGCGCGGCAAGCAGGCCGAGCGCGACCGCCCGTCCGTGCGGGAGCGCATATCCGGCCGCCGCCTCGAGAGCGTGCCCGAACGTGTGCCCGAGGTTCAGCTGGTTGCGCGCGCCCCGGTCGTACGGATCCTGCAGGCAGACGCCCGCCTTGAACGCCGCGCAGGCGCGGACCTGGTCCGGCTCCGCAAGCTCCCACAGCGGCCGGCCGGCGAGGAGCCCGGTCTTGACCACCTCCGCGAGCCCGTTGCGCCGCTCGTCGTCCGGCAGCGTGGCGAGGAGCGACGGGTCGCAGACGACGCGGGCGGGCCAGTGGAAGGCGCCGACGACGTTCTTCGCGCCGGGCAGGTCGATGGCGGTCTTCCCGCCGATGCCGGCGTCGACCTGTCCGACGAGCGTCGTCGGCACGGCCGTCCATGCGACGCCGCGCATGTACGTCGCGGCCGCGGCGCCGACGACGTCGGTCGTCGAGCCGCCGCCGAGCGCGACGAGCGAGCCGTCGCGCCCGATCCGAAGCGAGGCCCACAGACGCTCGAGGACGGCGGGCGTCTTGGCCGCCTCGCCCGCCGGCACCTCGTGCTGCTCGACGTCCCGCGCGCCGAGGGCGACCTGCGCGCGTATCCCGTGGATCCCCGCGACGTGCGTGTCGGCGACGAGCTCCACCGGCCCCTCGCCCGGCACGAGCCCTCCGAGGTCGTCGATCGCCCCGAGCTCGACGTGCACGCCGGCCGCCGCGAGGAGCAGCCCGTCGACGTCGCGCGCCCGCGCGTCGGCGACGTGCTCGTAGAGCGGCTGGCGGTCTCGGTGGAGCGCGTGGAAGGCGTCCTCGTCCTGCGCGAGCGGCCGGTCGCCGCCCGCCGCACGCAGCCACGCCGTCTCCGGATCGACGTCGAGCAGCACCGTGAACGCGCGTCCGGCGAGCTCGCTCCGCGTCCGCTCCGAGAGGACGGCGCCGCCGCCGAGCGCGACGACCGCAGGGTCGCCGTCGCGGAGCACTCCGTGGGCGACCTCCTCCTCGAGCGCCCGGAAGCCGGGCTCGCCGCGCGCGGCGAAGAGGTCGGCGATGGCTGCGCCCGCGCGGACCTCGATCTCGTCGTCGAGGTCGACGAACCGGCGACCGAGACGGGCGGCGACCGCCCTCCCGACGGTCGTCTTGCCCGAGCCCATGAACCCGGCGAGCGCGAGGTGCCGCCCGAGGGCGTTCAGCGGCCGGGATGCCACCGCCGGCCGATCCGCGCGAGATAGGCGTCGCGGGCGGCGAACACGTCGACCATCGCATCGCCTCCGAGCTTCTCGAGGGCGGCGCGCGCGAGCTCGAACGCGACCGCAGCCTCGGCGACGACCGCGAGCGCCTCGACCGCCTGCACGTCGGAGCGCTCGACGAGCGCCTTCGCCGGCTCGGCCGACTCGAGGTCGACCGAGTCGAGCGGGCGCATGAGCGTCGGTAGCGGCTTCATCCCCGCGCGGACGACGATCGGCTCGCCGTTCGAGACGCCGGCTTCGATCCCACCGGCCCGGTTCGTCCTCCGCTCGAGGCCCGGGTAGATCTCGTCGTGCGCCTCGGTGCCACGGCGCCGCGCGAGCTCGAAGCCGTCACCGACCTCGACGCCTTTCACCGCCTGGATTCCCATGAGCGCGAACGCGAGCCGCGCGTCGAGCCGGTCGGTCTTCTCCGCGTACGAGCCCAGCCCGGGCGGGACGCCGTCGGCGACCACCTCGACGATCCCGCCGAGGGTGTCGCGATCGGCGCGCGCCGCGTCGGTCGCGTCCCGCATCCCTTCCTCCGTGGTCTCGCCGCCGACCTCGACCGGGCGACCGGCGACCTCGATCCCGAGCTCGCGGAGGAGTGCCTTCGCGACCGCGCCGGCGGCGACGTGGACGGCGGTGTGGCGCGCCGAGGCACGCTCGAGCGCGTTGCGGACGTCGTCGTGGTCGTACTTGAGGACTCCGGCGAGGTCGGCGTGCCCCGGCCGGGGCAGCGTGACGGGCTTCGTGCCCTTCCCGGACGGAGCCGAATCGCCCGCGGGCGGCCACGGGCTCATCCCCCACGTCCAGTTCGCGTGGTCGCGATTGCGCACGACGAGCGCGAGCGGTGTGCCGAGCGTCTCGCCGTGCCGCAGCCCCGCAAGCACCTCGACCTCGTCCGACTCGAGCTTCTGGCGCGGGCTTCGCCCGTACCCCTGCTGGCGACGGCGAAGGTCGCCGTCGATCGCCTCCTTGTCGAGCCGCAGCCCGGCCGGGAGGCCGGTCACGATCGCGACGAGCGCCGGTCCGTGCGACTCGCCGGCCGTGACGAGGTGGAGCGCCATGCCGCGATCCTACGCAGCCTCCGGCCGGCCGAGGACGGCTGTCGCCGTGTCCGGCAATCCGGTGTCACGCCGGCGACGTAGACGCAGGCAACCGACCGGAGGGAGTGAGAGATGAAACGCCTCGGACTGTTGCTCTTGGTCATGGGACTCGCGGGCGGGGCGCTCGCGACCGCAAACGCGGGAACGAACGCCACGCCCCGGGTGATCTGTCACCGGACCTCCTCTGCGACGAAGCCGTACGTGAAGCTCGCCGTCTCGGCCCGCCAGCTGCGCGCTCACCTGAAGCACGCAGCGGACATCATCCGCACGCCGCTCGGCGCCTGCCCGAAGGCCGTGATGACCGCGACGGCCGGCGGACGTGTGTTCAACGTCGCCCTCACGGGCGAGGCCGAGACCCCGGCCGGCGATCCCGTCGGCACGGGCACCGCGACGATCCGGCTGCGCGCCGGGCAGGGGCAGGTGTGCTACCAGCTCGCGGTCGAGAATCTCGCGCCGGCCGTGGCGGCTCACATCCACCGCGGAGCGAGCGGAGTGGCCGGGCCCGTCGTCGTACCCCTCACGACCCCGGGTGCGGACGGCAAGTCGAGCGGCTGTGCCCCGGCCGCGCGGACTGTCGTCTCGGCGATGCTGGCCCAGCCGGCGTCGTACTACGTGAACGTCCATACCGCCGAGTTCCAGGGCGGCGCGGTGCGCGGGCAGCTCACCGGCACGTCGACCGCATCCTTCGGCTGGGTGGTGGCCGTCGACCTCAAGGGGACGAGCGAGCCGAACGCAACCGGGACCGCCGTGGTCCGCGTCCGCCAGGACGCGGGGATGGTCTGCTACCGGCTGCACGCCGCCAACGTCACCCTGCCGACAGTCGCGGCGCACATCCACCGTGGCGGAGCGGCAGTCAACGGGCCGGTCGTCGTCCCGTTCACGGCCCCCGGCGCGGACGGCAACTCGAGCGGGTGCACGAACGCCGACGCGGCCCTGATCACGGAGATCATCGGCAATCCCGCGGGCTTCTACGTCAACGTCCACACGAAGGAGCATCCGGCCGGCGCAATCCGCGCGCAGCTCGGCTGACACGGAGCGACGGCAGCGGGCCGCGCTCAGCCCTGGCGGAGCGCGGCCCGCATCGCGACGAGCGGCGCAGCCTCCCCCGTCCAGCGCTCGAACGACGCGGCGCCCTGGGCGAGAAGCACGTCGAGGCCGTCGACGCACGGGTGGCAGTCGGCTGCGCGCGCAGCCTCGATCAGCGCGGTCGGGCGCCCGTCGGCGTTGTACGCCAGATCGACGACCTGCATGTCGGGAACCGGCTCGACGACGACCTCGTCCTTGAGCGGTGTTGCGTTGACGAGGACGTCGTACGGGGCGGGAGCGGGCGGCCAACCCGGGTCCCGCCGCCCGACGACGACCACGTCGGCGCCCGCGTCCTCCAGCGCGGCCGCGACGGCTTTCGCGGCGCCGCCGGTCCCGAGCACGAGCGCGCGTCTTCCCGACGCCTCGATCTGCGACGTCACCGCAAGCCCGTCCGTCGATGAGCCGAGCACCCGCCCGTCCTCGATCACGAGCGTGTTGACGGAGCCGGCGCGCTCGGCGAACCCGTCCAGCGCGTCGCAGAGCCCGATCACCGCCTCCTTGTGCGGGATCGTCACGTTCGCGCCGGCGAAGCCCGCGGCGACAAGCCCGCGGACTGCGTCTCCAAGCCGCTCGGGAGGCGTGGGGAGCGGTACGTAGGCCCAGTCGAGCCCGAGCGCCGCGAACCCGGCGTTCTGCATCGGCGGCGAGAGCGAGTGCGACGTCGGCCAGCCGAGCAGCCCCACGAGCGTCGTCGTGCCGCGGATCTCGATCATCCGAGGGTACGGACGTCTGGGCGAGTGCAGGCGCGCACGGAGGGAGTATCCCGCTCCGCCCGGCCGGCTCATCTCCCGGCGGTTTTGTGTCGATACCGCCTCCATGAACGTCGACAACGTCGACCGGAGGCTTCTCGCTCGGTTCGAGGCGAGTCGGGAGCACGAGCGCGCGCGCCGCGAGCTCCTGCCTCCCGAGTGGCTGAACGCCGATCGCGACCCGGCCGACCACCTCGCGGACGTGTTCGAGGCAGTGGTCGAGCGGGCGCACGACCATGTGCGCACGCGGCGCGAGAGCGTCCGCCGCCACGCGCGGCGAGCTCAGTCGCAGGCGTAGCCGTACTCGCAGACCTTCCGCAGGAAGTCGTGCTCGTCGGCCGTGAAGTAGTGCGACAGCGACTTCGGCTTGCGGACGTAGTAGAGGTAGTCGACGCGCGCCGGGTTCGCGGCGGCGCGGATCGAGGCGAGGCCCGGGTTCGCGATCGGTGTCGGCGGCAGCCCTGCGTGGATCCGCGTGTTGAACGGCGACGGCGACCGCAGCGCCTCCTTCGTCAGGGACTTCGTCCCCGGGATGTCGAGGCCGTAGCGGATCGTCGCGTCGATGCCGAGCGGCATCCTGTGGCGCAGCCGGTTGTAGATCACCGCCGACACGAGCCGCCGTTCGCGCGGGATGGCGGTCTCCTTCTCGATCATCGACGCGATGATCAGGACGTCGTAGGGCGTGAGGTTCTTCGAGCGCGCGTACGCGAGGTCGACTGTCGAAAACCGGTCGCGGAAGGCGGCGAGCTGATCTGCGACGAGCTCGGGTGCGGTCGTCCTCTGCGTGAACTCGTAGGAGGCCGGGAACAGAAACCCCTCGAGCGAGTCGCGCGTCATGTCCTTGCGGAAGCGCGGTGGCGCAACTGCGCGGTCGACGGCCCGCAGATATCCCTCCCGCGTCAGGCGCGGTGTGACGCCGCGCTTGCGGATCGCGATGCCGCGCACCGCGGCGACACGGTCGGCCATGTCGCGGATCGTGAAGCCTTCGGGGAAGATGATCGTGAGCCGCGCAAGCGGCGGCGGCGCGGCCGTCGTCGTGACGGCCGGCGCATCGTCGCCCCCGCCCGCGATCCACGCGGTCGCCGCGAACGCTCCGACGGCGACGAGCACGACCAGGACTCCGATCGCGAGCCCGCGTCTCATCGGGCGCGGTCCAGCCAGCCCTGGAGGAGATGCGCCGCGGCGAGCGCATCCTCCGGCGCGCGCCCACCGGTCTGCTGTGCGAGCGCGGTCGTGAACCGCTCGTCCTCCATCTCGACCGGGACGTCGAGCCGGGCGCGGAGCGCGTCGACGAACGTCTCGGTCTCCCTCGCCTGCGCCCCGTGCTCTCCGCGCAGCGTGAGCGGCAGGCCGACGACGACGACCTCTGCTTCGTGCTCGCCGACGAGCTCCGCGACCCGATCGAGGCCCTCCGGGCTGGCAGCGCGCTCGACGACACCCACCGGTCGTGCGAGCGTCCCGGTCGCGTCCGAGACGGCAACGCCGGTGCGTGCGGCGCCGTAGTCCAGCGCGAGCGCCCTCACAGGGCCGCGCGGATCAGCCGCTCGGCCTCCGCGAGCGCGTCGGGGAGCCGCTCGGCGTCCTTCCCGCCGGCGCGTGCCATCGTCGGCCGACCGCCGCCGCCGCCGCCGACGTACGGCGCCGCGCCGCGGATCACGTCGGCCGCGCTCACGCGGCTCGCGACCGCCTCGTCGAAGTTCGCCACCAGCGACACCTTCCCGTCCCCCGCGGAGCCGAGGACGACCGCCGCCGGGGCGTGGCGCTGCTTCATCCGGTCGGAGAGGTCGAGAAGCGCATCGCCCTCGAATCCTTCGACCGCCTGGACGACGACGTTGACGCCGTCGACTGCCGACACCGCGGCCTCGGGGTCGGACGCGGCGGGTGTCGCGGCCTCGGGCGCGCGCTTCCGCTCGCGTCGTGCCTCCTCGAGCTCCCCGCGCAGCGCATCGGCCTCGGCAGCTCGTGCGCGCAGCGACGACCACGCCTCACCCGAGGTGACCGCCTCGATCCGCCGCGTCCCGCCGCCGACCGACCCCTCGCCGAGGATCGCGAAGGCGCCGATCTCCGCCGTCGAGCGCACGTGCGTGCCACCGCAGAGCTCCGTCGACACGCCCTGCACGTCGACGACGCGGACGATGTCCCCGTACTTCTCCCCGAAGAGCGCCATCGCGCCGAGGCGGCGCGCCTCGTCGAGGGTCGTCTCGAACGTCTGCACCGGGACGTTCGCGAAGATCGCCCGGTTCACGCGCTGCTCGATCGCCTCGCGCTCGTCTGCGGTCAGCTGCGAGCCGTGCGTGAAGTCGAACCGCAGCTTGTCCGGCCGCACGGCGGAGCCCGCCTGGACGACGTGCTCGCCGAGCACCTCGCGGAGCGCCGCCTGCAGGAGATGGGTGGCGGTGTGGTTCGCCATGGTCGGGAACCGGACACCCCACGGGACGACGCCGCGCACGCGGTCGCCCGTCGCGAAGCCGGCGCCGCGGAACAGGAGGACCTGGTCGCCGTCGAAGCGGTACGCGTCGATCAGCTCCGCCCGCACGGCCGCGTCGCCGTCGAGCTCGATCCAGCCGTGGTCGGTGACCTGACCGCCGCCGGCCGGGTAGAACGGCGACTCGCGGAGCTTCGCAAGGAACGTCCCGTCGCCGAGCTCCTCGAGCGCTCCGAGCTGCGTGAGGACGTCGACCTTCGCGTACCCGACGAACTCGGTCGCGAAGCCGGCCGCCTGGGCGAAGTCCGCGGCCCGCTGCCCGAGACCCTTCTCCCCCGTGCCGCGCGAGATCTCGCGGTGGCGCTCCATCTCGACCCGGTAGCCGTCGACGTCGACCGTGTGCCCACGCTCGAGCGCCAGCTCGACCGTGAGCTCGATCGGGAAGCCGTAGGTCGCGGCGAGCCGAAATGCGTCGGCTGCGCCGATGTCGGTGCGCGCCAGCTCGTCGAACTCCTTCATGCCGCGGTCGAGCGTCTCGCGGAAGCGCTCCTCCTCCGCCTTCACGACCCGTTCGATCTCGGCCGCGTTCTCGACCAGTTCCGGGTACCACGGCCCGACCTGCTCGATCACGATCCGCGGCAGCGGATACACGGCAGGCAGCCCGATGCGCCTCGCCTGGACGACCGAGCGGCGGATCAGCCGGCGGAGCACGTACCCGCGGCCCTCGTTCGACGGCGTCACGCCCTCCGCCACGAGGAACGTCACGCCGCGCCCGTGGTCGCACAGCACCCGGTGGGCCTTCGTCGCCTCCTGCGACGTGCCGTAGGCGACGCCCGACTCCTCGGCGATCCAGTCCATGATCAGCCGGAAGCCGTCCGTGTCGAAGATCGACTCGACGTCCTGGACGAGCATCGCGCAGCGCTCGAGCCCCATCCCCGTGTCGATGTTCTGCTCCGGGAGCGGCGTCAGCGCGCCGTCCGCGCCGAGGTCGAACTCCATGAACACGAGGTTCCAGAACTCGATGAACCGGTCGCACCGCTCGCAGTTCGGGCCGCAGTCGGGCCGGCCGCAGCCGTACTCGACGCCTCGGTCGTAGTGGAGCTCCGAGCAGGGCCCGCACGGGCCCGTCTCGCCGGCCGGCCCCCAGAAGTTGTCGGTGCGGGGGAAGGGGATGATCCGCTCGCGCGGCAGCCCCTTGCGCTGCCAGGCCGCAACCGCGACCTCGTCCTCGCCGAGACCGAGGCCGGGGTCACCGGCGAAGACCGTCGCCCAGAGCCGATCGGGCTCGAAGCCGAGCCTCTTCGTCACGAACTCCCAGGCGTAGTCGACGGCGCCGTCCTTGAAGTAGTCGCCGAACGAGAAGTTCCCGAGCATCTCGAACATCGACGCGTGACGCGCGGTGAGGCCGACCTCGTCGAGGTCCGTGTCCTTGCCACCCGCGCGCAGGCACTTCTGCACGGTTGTGAACCGCGCCGCCGGCGGCTGCTTCGCACCCGAGAAGTACGGCTTGAGCGGCTGCATGCCGGCCGAGATGAACAGCGTCGAGGGATCCTCTGGCGGCGGGATCAGCGGGAACGACGGGAACCGCAGGTGATCCTTCGACTCGAAGAACGCGAGGAATCCCTCGCGGAGCTCGGCGGTCGTGCGCATCGGACGATCGTACCGCGGGGCTACCCGAGGCCCTTCGCCCGCAGCCAGTCGGCGACGAGCTCGCCGGCACGGACGCCGAGGTCGGCGAGCACCTGGTGTCGGCACCCGGGACGGAGCACGTCCGCCTCCGGGACTGCTCCCGCGAAGGCGGGCAGGAGCCGTTCGTTCAGCACGCCCTCGCCTCGGGCTCGGTGGCCAGGATCAGGAGCGTCGGGATGCCCGCCGCCGCAACGGCGGGCCAGCGGTCGCTCAGACGCTCGCGCACGAGTCCCATGCGCGCGGCGACGAGCGTCTCCGGGGCCGCACGCCAGGCGAAGCTCGCGTCCCGGGGGTCGATCTCGACCCCCTCGCGCCACGCCGCGAGGGTCCACTCCTGCCCGTCACCGCTTTCGGCGAGGATCTCGGCGAGCGCGTCCCACGTGGGCGGGTGCGGCTCCGCGGCGAGCATCGCCAGCAACTCGGCGAAGGACGCCTCCGGCTGCGCGTCGGGCCAGTTGCCCGGATCGGTGTGGCCCCCGTCGAGGAGCACGAGGGCACGCGCGTCGTGCGGTCGTAGCGCGGCGGCCGCCACCACGACCGCGCCACCCCACGAGTGACCCGCGAGGACCGGCTCCGAGAGCGAGAGGGCGTCGGCGGCCGCCCGGCAGAGCCCGGCCAGCCGGTCGAGCGCGTAGGCGTCGGTCTCGACCGCCGGCGACCTGCCGAACCCGGGCGCGTCGAGGGCGACGACGCGGCACCCCGCCTCGACCAGCGGTGGCGCGGCCACGTCGAAGAACGCACCGCTCGCGGAGATTCCGAGCCCGTGCCAGAAGGCGAGCGGCAGACCGTCGACCGGCCCGGCCGCGCGCGCGAGAGGAGGACGCCGGCGGCGTCGACCTCGACGATCTCCGCGGTGGCGCTAGACGCCTGGTGGAGGCTCGTCCGGCGGGATGGGCGCCGGAGCCGGCTTCGGGGTCGGAGCCGGCTGCGGCCACGGAGCGGGTTTCGGGGTCGGCGGTGGTGGCGGCGTCGGCTCGGGCCGCACGCTCGTCGTCGGCGTCGGGCCGGCGCCCCGGATGTCCTCGGCAAGGTCCTCCTCGCGACGTCGCGCGGCATCCTTCGCGGTGTCCATCGCATCCGAGAAGTTCCGCTTTCTCCGGAACGCGGCGAAGCCGTGCGCCACCCCGGCGGTGAACCCGGACACCTTCTCGACCGGCTTCGAGATCGCGGTCGACACGGCGCGGACGGCGGTGTCGGCGCTGTCAGCCACGGAGACGGCGCTGTCGGTGACGGTGTCGAGCTTGTCGAGCTGGTAGTTGACGCGGTCGACCGTGCCGCCGGTCTTGACCACGACTGCCAAGGCGTCGCGCTCGGTCCCGGACACGAGCGACGACACCTTGTCGAACATCCGCCCGAGCTTCACGAGCGCGAAGACAGACCCGACGCCGAGCAGGACGAGGAAGATCGCGAGGCCCCAGTAGGCCGCGTCCCCTGCGGAGAAAGCGAGCGACATCGGGCGGGATCCTACCCCGTTGCGCTCTCGATGATGCCCGCTCCGACCACGGCATCTGCGTCGTAGAGAACGGCCACCTGACCCGGCGCGACGGCCTCCACCGGCTCGTGGAGCTCGAGCGCGAAGCCGTCTCCCGTCGTCCTCACCGACGCTCCGACGGGAGCCGAGCGGTACCGGAGCTTGACCTCCGCCGCCTCGACCGGCTGGTACAGCCTTCCCCGCGCGGCAACGTGGCGCGCCCGAAGGGCGCTCCGCGGCCCGACGACGAGAGTGTTGGTCGCGCGCTCTCCGCGCAGGACGTGGAGCGGCTCCGGCGCGGCGAGCGCGAGGCCGCGGCGCTGGCCCGGCGTGAACCGCCACAGGCCTTCGTGACGTCCGAGGACCGACCCACGCTCGTCGACGATGTCGCCCGGAACGGAGCCGAGCCCCTGACGTTCGAGAAAGCCGCGGTAGTCCCCGCCCGCGAGGAAGCAGGCCTCCTGGCTCTCCGGGCGACCCGCTGCCTCGAGACCGAGCCGATCGGCCTCTGCGCGCACCGCTTCCTTCGGGTCGCCGCCCAGTGGGAAGCTGACGCGGTCGAGCAGAGCCGGATCGACGGTCGCGAGCATGTAGGACTGGTCCTTGGCGGCGTATGCGGCTCGGGCGATGAGACGCATCCCGTTCCGCTCGACGATTCGGGCGTAGTGGCCGGTCCAGAGGACGGATGCCCCTACCCGTTCGGCAAAGGCGACGAGGGCCGCGAACCGGAACGCGCCGTTACAGCGCATGCACGGGTTCGGGGTGAGGCCGAGCGCATACCCGTCGACGAACGCCCCCACGACGGTGTCGCGGAACGCCTCGCGCAGGTCGAGGGTCACGTGCGGCACGCCGAGCGTGTGGCACGCCTCCCGGGCGCGGACGACCGCGTCGGGCGAGCAGCAGGCGCGCTCCGCGTCCGGGCCGTGGGGATCGAGCCAGAGGCGCAGCGTGACGCCGACGGCCTCGCGTCCCGCTCGATGGAGAGCGACCGCGCTGTCGACCCCGCCGCTCATCGCCACTGCCACGCGACCCGGCCTGGGCCCGGCGGCAACCACCGGTGCGAGCGCGTTCGCCACCGCGTCCGCGGCAAGCACCTCACCCGGAACCGCTGCGGCCTCGAGGAGCGTCAGCCCGACGAGCGACCGCGCCATCCCGGGCGCATCCGCCTCGACGATGCGCCCGCCGTCCACGACGAGGCGCGCCGCGGCATACCGCTCTCCGCGGGCGGAGTCTCCGACGAGCTCGACGGTCATGCGTCCCAGGCTAGCGCCGTACCGCGGCCGTCCCTCCTCGTGGTCGGGCGCGGTTATCGCCGGGAGCGGTGGACGCCCGGCGGGCGAATGGCTTCGCGGCCTCCGACGGGCGCGCGTTTCGGCGTGCTCGCCTGGCCCGCGCGCGCTCATCACTTCCGACCGCTCCCACGCCCGCGCGCACTCCTGCCCTGCCGGCCGCCACGCCCGACGGTGCCACCGCCCCGCGCGATCGCCCCATGCCGCCCAACCGCCCCCAGGGGCACTCCCGTGTCCCTGGTGTCACGCTATCGGGCAAACCGTGACGCAGGGAACACGCGTTTGTGTCGACTTCGTGCCGGCAGGACGAGATGGACGGGGTGCGCAGACCCGCCCCGCGGCACCGGCCGCGACGAAGGCCGCGACCCGGCAACGCAACCCGGAAGCGCGACCCTGGCGTCCTCGACGACGACGTGGCGCGGGGGAGCCGGCGTGCCCGGCTCCCCCGCGACGCCCAAAGGCCGGGACTAGCCCCCGAGCCTCACCGGGAACGAGACGAGCCGACGGGTCGAGATCCCGCCGAGCAGATCCTCCCCCGGCTTCCTGGCACGGGCGAAGACGACGAGCAATTGCTGCTGGTTGCTCGCCGGGAAGAACCTGAGCCTCCGCATCGTGAGGGTTGCCCAACCGTCCGCGCCGGTCGGCTGCTCCGTCGCCGAGAACTGCTGATACGGCGTCGGGGTGGCGTAGACGAGCGCGCCCTCGACGGACCTGCCGGTACACGCCGAGACGTGGAAGCGGATGCGGATCGTCTGCGTCGACCTGGTCACCGGGCTCGGCACGATCTGCTGCTTGTCGATCAACAGCCGAGCGGGCGGGGAGATGGTGTCGACCTTGATCGGCCCCGTGCCCGTCGGGCAGCCCGTGCTGGGCGGCGCGGCCCCCGACGTGATGACGGCGGTCTGCGTGGACGTGACGGCGTTCGAGCCGCTCGTGTTCGTCGCTGTGACCTTGACGCGGACCGTCTTGCCCGCGTCGGCCGTGACGAGCGTGTACGTGCTCTGGGTCGCGGTCGTGATGTCCACGCACGCGGCACCGGTCGCGTCGCACCGTGACCAGAGGTAGGCGAACGTGATCCCCGCGCCGGTCCACGTTCCCGGGTTCGCCGTCAGCGCCTCGCCGACAACGGTCGTGCCTGTGATCGTCGGCGGTGCCGTGTTCGGCGGACCGGCCTGCGTCGTGACCGCCGCGGTCGCGTTGGACGTCGCGGCCGTCTGGCCCTCAGTGTTCGTCGCGGTGACCTTGACCCGGAGCCGGAAGCCCACGTCGCCTGCGGCGACGACGTAGGAGGCCGTTGTGACGCCGATCGTCGCGCAGTCGGCCCCGTCCGACGCGCCACCGGACGGCGGGCACCGGAGCCACTGGTACGCGAAGGTCGGGTCGCCCGTCCAGGTGCCCGGGGCGGCTGTCAGCGTCTGACCCTGGGCTGGGCTGCCCGAGATCGTCGGCTCTACGCTGTTTGTCGGCGCGGCCTGCAGCCGCGCGGAGGCGGTCGGCGCGAACGCGGCGAGCGCACCGATGCCGACGAGCATTACCGCGACTCGGCGCTTGGTAGCAATGCGCGTCACGGAACTGAGAATCGAAGTCATCGTTCCTCCTTCGTCGTGGACGGCGATGCCGATTCTGCCCAAGGCTTTTCCGCGGGGCTTGGATGTCCTCCCGCCGCGCGCGTGTCAGGCGAGGAGCTCGACCCTGTTGCCCCACGGGTCGTCGACGAAGAAGCGCGTCGACCCGGGGATCTCCGTGACTTCGGCCTGCCTGACGTCGATCCCGTGTTCCTCGAGCCGTGCTGCCAGCCGCCCGAGCTCCGTGACCGACGCGACCCGGAACGCCGGATGCGCCTTGGTCGCAGGGGTGAAGTCGAGAGCGACGCCGATGTGCAACTCGTTCGCCCCGACCTGGTACCACACGCCTCCGCGAGCGGCAAGCATGGGTGGTTTGGGGATCTCCTCGAGACCGAGCAACCCGCCGTAGAAGCGTCGCGCCTCCGCCTCGCATCCCTCCGGCGCAGCGACCTGGACGTGGTCGATGCCGATGATCGGCCCGTTCACGGGCAGGGACCCGACGCTCCGCGTGACCCCGGGCCGGAAAAGCGAACCCGCTTCTCCAGGTGGGTGCCCTGCCGGACTCCGGTGACACCGTCGTCCGGACCCGGGCTCCCTTCGTGTGATTGTTGGTTCACGTTGAGAGCCCGAGGTCACGCGCAACGTCGAGCGACCCCAGTCTACTCGTCGACCCTGGTTGAACGTTCACTGGCGCGTCGCATAGCGCCAGTCCACCTCCTGCGTGCCGTCGAGGCCGACGAGGGTTGCGAGCGCCGGTGTCAGCTCGAACTGCCGGCCGGTGGCGGTGAGGTCGTTGTCGATCACCTCGGTGAGGATCGTCTCGCCGCCGTAGCGGATCAGGATCTTCGCTCCGCAGGGAAGGACGGGGTGGGTCACACCGAGCGAGCGTACGGTGAGCACGAGGCCACAGCTCGTCCGCTCCGCGTCCACCCCGGGCTGGCGCGGCGCGGCGAGTGCCTCGTACCACCCGCCTCCCGCGGCGACCGCGCCCGTCGGAGTCGCAACGGGCTTCGGATCCTGCCGCTCGACGACCGCGACTGCGATCAATCCCGCGAGCAGTGCGACGGCCGCGAGGGACAGCAGACGCTCGACGACGCGCGCGCTCAGCCCTGCTCCTCAGGCGCCACGACCGTGAGCCCGAGCTCGTCGAGCTGCGCGTCCGTGATCGCGCTCGGGGCCCCCGACATCGGATCGAGACCCGCCTGGTTCTTCGGGAACGCGATCACGTCGCGCAGGTTCGGCTCGCCCGCGAGCACCATCGTCATCCGGTCGATCCCGAGCGCGATGCCGCCGTGCGGCGGCGCTCCCATCGCGAGCGCGTCGAGCAGGAAGCCGAATTGGGCGCGCTGCTCCGCCTCGGACAGGGCGAGCAGGCCGAACACTCGCGCCTGCACGTCGGGCTCGTGGATCCGGAACGAGCCCCCGCCGAGCTCGTTGCCGTTCACGATGATGTCGTAGGCGTAGGCAAGCGCGTTCCGCGGGTCGTCGTCGAACGCCTCCCGCCATTCGTCTGTCGGCCGCGTGAACGGATGGTGGACGGCCGTCCAACGCTCCTCGTCTTCGTCCCATTCGAACATCGGGAAGTCGGTCACCCAGAGGAACGTGAACGTCGAGTCGTCGATCAGGCCGAGCTCGCGCCCGAGGTGGAGCCGGAGGTGACCGAGGACCCGCGAGGCCGTCTCCCACGTGTCGGCGGCGAAGAGCAGGGTCTCGCCGGGTGCGGGCCCGAGCGCAGCGAGCTCCCCCTCCGAGAGGAACTTCGCGATCGGGGAGCGCAGCTCGCCGTCGGCGTCGCGGACGATGTACGCGAGTCCCTTCGCTCCTCGCTCCTTCGCGAGCTCCTCCAGTGCGGCAAGCTCGGCGCGCGAGTACGTGCGCGGGACGCGGAGGAACCTCACGGCCTCGGCGCCTGCGAAGACGCCGAACTCCGAGCCGCGCGTCGGCTCGGTCGCGTCCTCGAGTTCCAGCCCGAAGCGGGTGTCCGGCTTGTCCGACCCGAAGCGGCGGTCGGCCTCCGCATACGTCATCCGCGGCCACGGAGTCTCGATCTCGAGGTCGAGGCACTCCCGCCAGATCGCCGCGAACATCTCCTCCATCAGCGCGAAGAGCACCTCGCGGTCGGGGAAGCTCATCTCGACGTCGAGCTGGGTGATCTCCTGCACGCGGTCGGCGCGGAGATCCTCGTCTCGGAAGCAGATCGCGATCTGGTAGTAGCGGTCGAAGCCCGCGATCATCGTCAGCTGCTTGAGGATCTGCGGGCTCTGCGGCAACGCGAAGAACCGCCCCTTGTGGAGGCGGCTCGGCACGACGAAGTCGCGCGCGCCCTCGGGAGTGGACTTGTAGAGGAGCGGCGTCTGGATGTCGAGGAACCCCGCGGCCTCCATGTGGCGGCGGATGATCCCGACCATCTGCGCGCGCAGTCGCAGGTTCCTCTGGAGCTTCTCCCGGCGCAGGTCGAGCCAGCGGTAGCGCAGCCGCAGCGTCTCGTCGACGTTCTCTTCGTCGAGCTGGAACGGCAGCGGCGTCGAGCGCGAGACGATCGTGAGCTCGTCGACCGCGAGCTCGACCTCGCCGGTCGGCATCCGGGGGTTGACCGTCTCGGGCGAGCGTGCAACCAGCTCGCCCCGTGCCTGCACGACGAACTCGTTGCGGATCTCGCCGGCCAGCTCGGCCGCGGCGGGCGCGCGCTCGGGGTTGACGACGAGCTGCGTGATGCCCGTCCGGTCGCGGAGGTCGACGAAGACGAGGCCGCCGTGGTCGCGTCGGCGCGCCACCCATCCGGCGAGGGTCAGTGTCGTGCCCGCCTGCTCGAGCCTCGGCTCGCCGCACATGACGTCCCTCCAGCTCACGGCGAGAGCCTAGAGACGATCTCGTCGTGCTCGAGCTGCTCGTCCGTCTCCCCCGCCACGCGCACCGTCGCCCCCTCGCGGCCGACCACGACGATCTGTGCGGCGCCCAGGCGTCGCGCCTGGGTCAGCTGACCCTTCAGCGAGCGGCCGGCGTAGTCGGTCTGCGCGGCGACCCCCGCACGGCGGAGGTCTGCGAGCCAGCGCGCGACTTTCGCTCGGGGGGCGCCCTCGTCGAGCGCGATGAACACGTCGGTTGCGGGAAGAGGCTCGTCGGGGACGCCTTCTTCCTCCATCGCGATGATCAGCCGCTCGATACCCGCGCCGAAGCCGATCCCCGGGGTCGGCGGTCCACCGATCTCCTCGATGAGGTAGTCGTAGCGGCCACCGCCGGTGATCGTCGAGTTCTGGTTCTCCGTCGGCCCGACGAACTCGAACGTCGTCCGCGTGTAGTAGTCGAGGCCCCGCACGAGCGTCGGGATGATCGTGTAGGCGACGTCCATGGCGTCGAGGTCAGCGCGGACCGCGGCGAAGTGCGCGACGCAGGCTGCGCAGAGCGACTCGCCGATCTTCGGTGCCTCGTCGAGCGCCGCCCGAACGGCCGGCGGCTTCGCGAGGTAGTTGTCGAAGACGCGCAGCGGGCTCACGCCGATCTTGGCGCGCGTCTCCTCGTCGAGCCGGTCCCCGTTCGCCTCGAGCCAGGCGCGGAGTGCGTCCAGGTACGCGGGTCGGCACTCACGGCATCCGATCGAGTTCAGCTCGAGGTGGTACCGGGTCACCCCGAGTCGTGCGAGAAGCGTGTCGTAGAGCTGGATCAGCTCGGCGTCGACCGCCGGATCGTCGCTTCCGAGGGTCTCGACCGAGGCCTGCCAGTGCTCGCGGTAGCGTCCGCGGCCCGGTGCGCCGTAGCGGTACATCGAGGCGATCGTGAAGAGCTTCACAGGCTGCGGCTCGCGGTGCATCCCGTGCTCGACGTACGCCCTGCAGATCGGCGCCGTCCCTTCCGGCCGGAGCGTGAGCGAGCGGTCGGACCGGTCCGAGAAGGTGTACATCTCCTTCTGCACGACGTCGGAGCCCGAGCCGGACGTCCGCTGGAAGAGCGCCGTGTCCTCGAAGACCGGCGTCACGATGCGGCGGAAGCCGTAGAGCCCGCAGAGCCGTTCGATCTCGCCCGTCACGTGGTCCCAGCGAGGCATCTCGGCCGGGACGACGTCATGGGTGCCGCGTGGCCGCTCGAGCTTCACGCGGTCGCTCACCCCGCCGACTCGCGCAGCTCGTCCCGCAGCTCCGCGAGGAACGGATTCCCCGCGAGCTCGGCGTCGAGCGTCGTCGACGGCCCGTGGCCCGGGTGCACGACCGTGTCGCCCGGGAATGCGCCGACGAGCTTCCGGATGGAGCCGATCAGCGTCGCCCAGTCGCCGCCCGGGAGGTCGGTCCGTCCCACCGACCCGGCGAACAGCACGTCGCCAGAGAGCAGCGCGCCGTCGACGGCGAACGCGAGATGGCCGGGCGAATGGCCCGGCACCGCGACGACGTCGAACCGGATGCCGGCGAGGTCGAGGGCCTCTCCTCCTTCGAGAAGCGTGGTCGGCGTCCATGCCCGGACGTGCAGCCCGGGGGGAGTGAACGCGGCGGGATCCTCGAGCAGCGCGCGCTCGGCAGCGGGTGCGAAGGACGGCGCGCCGGTGCCCTCCGCGAGGTCTGCAAGGCCGAGAATGTGGTCGAAGTGGCCGTGCGTGACGAGGATCGCCGCACACCGTGCGCCGTGGGAGGCGAGCGCAAGCCGGATGTCGGTCGCCGTCCCGCTCGGATCGACCACGACGGCCTCGGCCGCGCCCCGCTCGGCTCGTACGAGGTAGCAGTTCGTCTGTAGGGGTCCGAGCGGCAGTTGGTCGATCACGGC
This sequence comes from uncultured Actinomycetes bacterium, assembly GCA_963792245.1. GTDB lineage: Bacteria > Actinomycetota > Thermoleophilia > Gaiellales > Gaiellaceae > Gaiella. Next base: position 100,432 of record CAWBVO010000025.1, on the reverse strand, counting down.
GGGCACGACCGCGAGTCTACGGACGGCTCCGGTTTCGGCCCGAGCCGAGGCACGATACGGTTCCGCCATGCAGTCGTGGGACCTGAGGGCGATCGAGGCACCCGGCGGAACGGTCGACCCGGTCGTCCTCACGACCGACGACGGCGCACGCGCAATCGCCATCCGGCTCGAGGCGGGGCAGGAGCTCAGCGACCATCAGGTGCGGGAGCGGGCGTGGGTGATCGTGGTCGAGGGCCGCGCGGAGATCCGCTCGGGCGACCAGCTGGTCGACGGCGTCGTCGGGACGCTCGTGACGTTCGAGCCCGGAGAGCGTCACGCGGTCTCCAGCGCGGAGGGAGCACGTGTTCTCCTGATCCTCGCGCCATGGCCGGGACCGGGCCACTATCCGGGCGGCGAGACCTCGTAGGACGCTTCACCGCTCGGCGGGCCGACCTCCCCGACCGCAGCCGGATCCGGGAGGACCTCGACGCCGCTCCGCGTCGTCAGCGTGCGGACTTCGCCTGCTGCCGTCGCTTCTCGTGCGAGCGCCAGACGAGCCGGTCCATGACGTAGCTGAACGGCACGAAGATTGCGAGCAGGAAGATCGTCTGCACGATCGCACCCGCAAGCGTGAGGCGTCCGCGGCCGAGCAGCATCACGGTCGCGAGGAAGATCGGTGCGAAGATCGCGCCGCGCTTGAGGACGCGACTCCACGTCGGCGGCTGCGCCGTTCCACGCCCGGACAGGGCTCCGCCCTTGGCCCGGCCCCCTCGCGACGTCGGCTTCGACGCCGACGGGCTCTCCGCCTTGAGCTCGCTCGCGGTCAGGACCGTCTCGTTCCCCTCCCCGTCGATCTCGACGAGGTCGTAGGCGTGCCGCTTCTCCTTCGCACGCTTGCGGCGCTGCTTCTGGGACGCCATCGCCTCGATTATGCCCGCAGGAAGGCGATACGACCCTCCTGGACGACCGTGTGGACGACATTCCCGGCCAGGTGGTACGCAAGGTGCCGCCAGTCCGGGGCATCGAGGAGCACGACGTCCGCGCGTTGTCCCGCAGCGAGCCGACCGCGGTTCCGGTCGAGGCCGAGCACGTACGCGGCGTTGACCGTGCATGCGACGAGCGCCTCCTCCGGCGTGAGGCCGAGCTGGGTGCACGCAAGGGTGCAGACGACCGGAAGGCTCTCGCAGTACGCGCTACCGGGATTGAAGTCGGTCGCCAGGGCGATCGCCGCCCCGGCGTCCGCGAGCGCACGGGCGGGAGGCATCGGCCGTGCGAGGTAGAGCGCGGCGACCGGCAGCAAGACGGCGACCACGTCGCTCGAGGCGAGTTGCGCGACGCCCGCCCGGCCGGTCGCCTCGAGGTGGTCGATCGAGCGCGCGCCGAGCTCGACGGCGAGCGGAACGGCCCCCATCTCCGTGAGCTGGTCGCCGTGGATGCGCAGGTCGAGCCCCGCCGCACGACACGCGACCAGATACCGGCGGGCCTGGTCGACGCCGAACGTCTCCCGCTCGACGAATACGTCGGCGGCGGTCGCAATGCGCGCCGCATCCGGAAGCACATCCTCGATCAGCCAGTCGACGTACTCGTCGGCACCCGTGTGCTCGGGCGGAACGGCGTGCGCGCCGAGCCAGGTCGGGACGCCGTCGGCCGCGCGAACAGCTTCGAGCTGGGCGAGCTCGGTGTCGTGGTCGAGCCCGTAGCCGCTCTTCCCTTCGAACGTCGTCGTGCCGTGCGCGAGCATCGCGTCGCGATGGCGAACGACGGCCTCGACGAGGGCCGCCCCGCCGGCCGCTCGCGTCGCGCGCATCGTCGACAGGATGCCGCCCCCCGCGGCGAGGAGCTCGCCGTACGACGCCCCCGCCGCACGAAGCGCGAACTCGTGCGCACGGTCCCCCACGAACGCCGGATGCGTGTGGCAGTCGACGAGACCGGGGACGGCGCAGAGCCCGCGTCCGTCGACATCCTGGACGTCGCCGGCGAGCGCCGGGAGGTCGCGCATGGCTCCCACCGCCTCGATCCGGCCGTCGCGGGCGATGAGAAACGCGTTCTCGATCACCTCGACGTCCCCGAGCTCGCCTCGGCGGAGTGGCGCGTGCGCGCCCGCCGGAGTGGCGAGCTGCACGAGGTCGCGGATGAGGAGCCGGGTCACGTCGCGGGGACTCCCGGCCGTCTCACGACGTGACGCCCGGCAGGTCGAGCCCGCCCTGCCGCGCAGCCGCAACCGCCTCGTCGTAGCCCGCATCGGCGTGCCGCATGACGCCCGTCCCCGGGTCGGCTGCGAGGACGCGCTCGAGGCGCCGGTCGGCGTCCGGTGTCCCGTCTGCGACGACCACCATGCCCGCGTGGATCGAGTTTCCGATCCCGACGCCACCGCCGTGGTGGACGCTGACCCAGGTCGCGCCTGCCGCGGTGGTGAGAAGTGCGTTGAGAATCGGCCAGTCGGCGATCGCGTCCGACCCGTCCCGCATCGCCTCCGTCTCCCGGTACGGCGATGCGACCGACCCCGCGTCCAGGTGGTCCCGCCCGATCACGACCGGCGCCGAGACCGCACCCGATCGGACGAGCGCATTGATCGCGAGTCCTGCCCTCGCGCGATCGCCGTAGCCAAGCCAGCAGATGCGCGCCGGTAGCCCCTGGAACGCCACCCGCTCGGACGCCAGCACCAGCCACCGCTGGAGGAGCTCGTCGTTCGGAAAGAGCCTCTGCAGCTCTCTGTCGATCGTCCCGATGTCCGCCGGATCGCCGGAGAGCGCCGCCCACCGGAACGGCCCGATACCGCGACAGAAGAGCGGCCGGATGTACGCCGGGACGAAGCCCGGATATGTGAAGGCATCGCTCAGCCCCGCTCGATAGGCCTCACCTCGCAGGTTGTTTCCATAATCGAAAACGTAGCACCCCATCCGGACGAACTCGACCATCGCGCGAACGTGCGCGACGATCGACTCAGACGCCAGCCGGAGGTACTCCTGCGGGTCGCGCTCGCGCAACGCCGCGGCCTCCTCGAACGGAACCTCGGCGGGCACGTAGCCGGTGAGAGGATCGTGCGCCGCCGTCTGGTCGGTGACGAGGTCGAACGCCTCGCCACGGGCGGCGAGCTGAGGCAGGACGTCCGCGGCGTTCCCGCGCAGTGCGACGGAGAGCGGGCGATGCGCGGCCGCGGCCGCCCGCACCCGCGCGACTGCGTCCTCCAGGGATTCGGCCTGCTCGTCGACGTATCGCGTCTCGAGTCGTCGATCGATCGACCGCTGATCGACCTCGATACAGAGAATGGCAGCTCCCGCCATCGTCGCAGCGAGCGGCTGGGCGCCGCCCATCCCACCGAGACCCGCCGTCAGCACCGTCCGCCCGGAGAGGTCGGAGGTACCGAAATGCCTCTCGCCTGCCGCGCAGAACGTCTGGTACGTCCCCTGGAGGATCCCTTGGGTGCCGATGTAGATCCACGAGCCGGCGGTCATCTGTCCGAACATCGTCAGCCCTGCGGACTCGAGCCGCCGGAACTCGTCCCACGTTGCCCACGCCGGGACGAGGAGCGAGTTGGCGATGAGCACCCGCGGCGCGTCCGGATGGGTCCGGAAGACCCCCACGGGCTTTCCCGACTGGACGAGAAGCGTCTCGTCGTCGCCAAGGCGCAGAAGCGTCCGCACGATCTCGCGGAGTGCCTGGTGCGACCGTGCCGCACGGCCAGAGCCGCCGTACACGACGAGCGACTCGGGGTGCTCGGCGACCTCAGGATCGAGATTGTTGAGGAGCATCCGCAGCGGCGCCTCGGTCTGCCACGACCGGGCGCGCAGCTCGGGGCCGCGCGGCGCTCGGATCGCAGACAGATCGCCGACGAGCTCCTCGACGGAGCTCTCGCTCATCGGCCGCCGTCTCCGTCGCCGGCGCTCGTCCCGCCGCCGGTCGTCGGGTGGTCGGGTGCGCGACGGGAATCGCGCTGCCGGAACCGGAACCAGCTCCAGCCGGTCGCGACCACGAAGTAGCCGGCGGCGACGATGGCCGCCTTCCCGAGGTCGCCGTCGGTCGCAGCCGCAAGCACGAGGATGACGGCCGCGAGGACCGCGTGGAGAAGGGCAGCACCGCGATACGGCCTGCTTGGCGGCGGCAGGTCGCTCAAGCCATCACCTCGGGGACGTCGTGTGCGACGCCGGCGAGGAGGGAGCCGTCGCGGATCGCCGATGCGACGCGCTCGATGTCGGCGGACAGCGACCGGTCCTCGCGCACGCGGTCGGAGAGCGTCCTGACGAACGCCCGCGCCGCCCGCACGCCCGCCCCGGGCTCGAGCGGTGCGAGGAACTCGACCGCCTGGGCACCCGCGAGCAGCTCGATCGCGACCACCCGTTCCGCGTTCCCCACCACCTGGAGCGCCTTGAGCCCCGCCCCGTTGCCCATCGACACGTGGTCCTCCTGGCCGGCGCTGGTCGGGATCGAGTCGACCGAGGCGGGATGGCTCAAGGACTTGTTCTCGGAGACGAGCGCCGCGGCGACGTACTGCGGGATCATGAACCCCGAGTTGAGCCCTTCGTCCCGCGCGACGAGGAACGGCGGCAGGCCGTCGGAGAGGCTCGGGTTCACGAGCCTCTCCGTCCGCCGCTCGCTGATGCTCGCGAGCTCGGCGCAGGCGATCGTGAGGCAGTCGAGCCCCATCGCGATCGGCTGCCCGTGGAAGTTCCCGTTCGAGACGATCAGCCCTTCGTCCAGAAGGACGAGCGGGTTGTCCGTCGCGGCGTTCAGCTCGACCGCAACCGTGCGCTCGACGTGGGCGAGAAGGTCCCGGCTGGCGCCGTGCACCTGGGGTGCACACCGGAGCGAGTAGGCGTCCTGCACCTTGTCGCACCAGCGGTGCGACTCGACGATCGCCGAGCCGGCGAGAAGCGCGCGCAGGGTCGCGGCGCTCGTCCGCTGGCCGGGCAGCGGTCGAGCGTCGTGGATCGCGGGGTGGAAGCTCATCGGCGTCCCCTGCAGCGCCTCCACCGACATCGCGCACGCGATATCTGCGACGCGGGCCAGCCGCATCGCGCGGACGATGGCGAGTGCAGCCATCGCGGTCATGAACTGCGTGCCGTTGATCAGCGACAAGCCCTCTTTCGCTGCCAGCGTGATCGGCGCGAGCCCCGCGGATGCGAGCGCCTCACCCCCGCCGACGCGTCGGCCGCCGATCGTCGCCTCTCCCTCCCCGACGAGGGGCAGTGCGAGATGCGCGAGGGGAGCGAGGTCGCCGCTGGCGCCGACCGATCCACGCGAGGGGACGAACGGCACGATCCCGGCGCCGAGGACGTCGACGAGAAGCTCGATCGTCTCGACGCGCGCGCCCGAGAAGCCCTTTGCCAGCGTGTTCGCGCGCAGGAGCATTGCCGCCCGGACGACCTCGTCGTCGTACGGCTCACCGACGCCACAGGCGTGACTTCGCAGCAGCCGGAGCTGCAGCTCCGGCGCCTGCTCCGGCGGGATCGACTCCGAGACGAACCGGCCGAAGCCGGTGTTGACGCCGTAGGTGTGGTCACCCACCTGCGTCTCGAGGAACGTCCGCGCGGCGGCGGCGCGCTCGCGTCCCTGTGCGCCGAGGAAGGCCGTGCGACCACCTACGGCGACGTCCCAGACATCGCCGATCTCGAGGCTCTCCCCGGTCAGCTCCAGAGCGGCCGGCACGGCGCGAGTCTAGACGCGCGCCGGGCGATGTCCGCCCCGACACTCGGGCATCGCATCAGCGGGCAAATCGCACGACCACGCCCCGGAGACGTCGGCCGCGAGGGGCCGGGGCACGCACGCCGTCGGGCTAGGGCGCGCACGCATGGCAGGCTGCGTGCGTCCGGGGGCTGCGGGCAGCCCGACCGCAACGCCTCGTCGGCGCCGCCCCCCAATGGGGGAGCACGACCCCCTGATGTCACGGTATCGGCCAACCAGCCGCGCGACTGTGCCGTGCGCGTGTCGACTCTGTGCCACGGCGACGTGCCACAACCCCGGTCGACGAAGCGGCGCGCCCGCACGCGCACCACAACGCGCCCCTCCGACCTACCGAGCGTCTTCGAAGCGCGCGAGATGCCACTCGAGGACCCGATCGTCGTCCAGCCGATCGAGCCGCAGGGCGCGCGCCGCGGCGGCGAGCGCCGCAGCGGTCGGGACCCCGGCATCGTCGAGGGTCTCGGCGACCCCGGCGTCCCGTGCCGCGGCCGCGACGGCGGACGCAGGGATCAGCCCGACCAGCTCTCCGCGGCCGATCGCCGCGCCACGCGCCACGGCTTCCTTCTCGATTCGGGCGACCATCGCATGGGGCAGCGTGGCGTCGAGGTCGATGACGTTCGTCGAGACCTCGACCCTTCCCCCGCCGAGCGAGAGACCGAGGGCCTGGACACCCGGCAGCCCGCCGGACGAGGCGCGGACGGCCGCCGCCACGGCCCGCGCGACCTCGATCGATCCCCGAAGCTCGAGGTTGAAGGCGACGAGCGGCTTCCTGACGCCGAGCAGTACCGCACCGGTTCCGGGATCGAGCCGCCGCGGTCCGAAGTCGGGCGCGAGCTCACCGGCGTCGTTCCGCCGCGCGAGCTCGTCGAGGCCCCCGCGCCGGAAGAATGCGGGCCGGCGCCCTCCGGCCACCTCCCCGTAGAGAAAGACCGGGATCCCGAGCTCCTCCCCCACGCTCGCCCCGACCCGGCGCGCCACCTGTGCCGCGCGGTCGAGATCGGCGGCGACCAGAGGGACGACCGGCACGACATCCGCCGCCCCGACGCGCGGATGGACGCCGTCGTGGCGCCGGAGGTCGATCCGTCGTCGGGCCTCGTCGATTCCGGCGACCAGCCCGCGCTCGAGCGCCTCGTCCTCGCCGACCAGCGTGATCACGGCGCGGTGATGGCTGCCGTCGACGTGCGTGTCGAGCGCGCGCGCTCCGGCGCGTTCGAATGCGGCCGCGATCGCGGCCACCGCCGACGGATCGCGCCCTTCGGAGACGTTGGGCACGGACTCGAGGAGGGCCACCCGCGTACCCTACGACCCGATGCGTGAGCCGACCGCTCCTGCCTACTACGACCGGCGAGCGCCCGAGTACGACGACTGGTACCTCGGTCAAGGGCTCTACGCGGGCCGGGAACGCGAGCAGTTCGACGACGATCTCGCCGACGTGTGTGCGGTGCTCGCCGCCCTGCCTCCGGCACGAACGCTCGACGTCGCGTGCGGCACGGGCTTCCTGACGCAGCATCTGCGCGGAGAGCTCACGGGTTTCGATCGGAGCGCGCGCATGCTCGAGATTGCGGCGAGCAGGGTCCCGGCGGCGACCCTCGTCGAGGGAGACGCACTCGCCCTTCCGTTCGCCGACGGCGCGTTCGACCGCGTCGTCAGCGGCCACTTCTACGGGCATCTGGACGCCGGCCAGCGGATCGTCTTCCTGCGGGAGGCGCGTCGTGTGGGACGCGAAATCGTGCTCGTCGACGCGGCGCGCGAGCGTGCCCACACCGACGAGGAGTGGTCGACGCGCGTCCTCCGCGACGGCTCGACCTGGCAGGTGTACAAGCGCTGGTTCACTCCGGACGGACTGCTCGGCGAGCTCGGTGAGGGCGAGATCCTCCACGCCGGCCCGTGGTTTGTCGTCGTGCGCTCCCCCGGGTGACACGCGCCCCGTCGATCGCGGGGCTCCAGCGTCGAAACGCCCGGTGCCGCCGCTGCCTCGACGCTGGTTTCCCGATCGACCCGCGACCGGTTTTCGCCGGCCGCGCCGGTCAGCTCGCATACCTCTACGGGCTCGCCCCGGGCCGTGTCGAGGCCGAGACAGGACGGCCGTGGCAGGGTCGCGCCGGAGCGACCCTGCGCCGCTGGCTCCGGCTCGACGAGGACGCTTTCCTCGAGCGCTTCTACTGCGCCTCCGTCACCCGCTGTTTCCCCGGCCCGAGCGCCACCGGTCGCGGCGACCGCCGCGCGACCCCGGTCGAAGAGGCGTTCTGTGCGGAATGGCGCGAGCAGGAGCTCCGTCTCCTCCGCCCCACACTCGTCGTCACCGTCGGCCTCGCGGCGGCGCACCAGCTGCTCGGCGTGCGCCGGCTCACCGACGTCGTCGGGAAGAGCTATGTGCTGGGCGACGCGGTGGTGGTCCCGTTGCCTCACCCGTCGGGCGCGAGCGGCTGGCTCAACGACGAGGCGAATCGCGCACGGCTCGGCAAGGCCCTGGCCCACGTCCGCCGCGAGCTCGAGCGCATCGCGGTCGCATAGGATCGCGGTGTGAGCATCGGTACCGTCCTCGACGAGACCTGGACCCTCTTCACCCGCTTCTTCGGACGGTTCTTCGTGATCGCGATCGTCGTGTTCGGCGCGATCAACCTGCTCTACGCGCTGGTCGTCAGTGCGATCTCGGCCGACAACGACGGAACCGCTTTCGTGCTCGCTTTGCTGGCCATCGTCACGGTCGTCGTCGGTACGACGTGGCTCCAGGGCGCCTTCGTCTACGCGGTCCAGGACGCACGCGACGGAACGTTCGATGCCTCGATCAGGGAGGTGTTCGCGCGTGTCTCGTCCGCGATCGTCCCGCTTCTCGTGGCAAGCATCCTCGCCGGCCTGGGCATCGCCTTCGGTTTGGTGCTGCTCATCGTGCCGGGCCTCTTCCTCCTGACGATCTGGGCCGTCATCGCCCCGGTGATCGTCGTCGAGAGACGGCGTGCGACCGAGTCGTTCGGGCGGTCGCGCGAGCTCGTACGAGGGCACGGCTGGACGGTGTTCGGCATCGTGCTGATCACCGGCCTGCTGTCGGGCGTCGCGACGACGCTCCTCCAGGCGGCGTTCTCGTTCCTGCCCCGGTTTCTCGAGATCCTGATCGGCAGCACCGTGGCGCAGGCTGCCGTCGCGCCCTTCAGCGCCATCGCGATCGCGATCATGTACTTCCGGCTCCGCGAGCAGCACGATGCGGTCACGGCGCCGCCGGCGCCGTGACCCTCGACCCCGAGACCGAGGCGCGGATCGAGGCACCCGTCTCCGCCGACGCCGTCCGCGAGGCACGCCTCACGCCGGCCGAGGCGGTCGAGCACATGCGGATCCGGCTCCCCGACCGGGGGAACCGCAAGCTCCGTCGCGTCCTCGAGCGCGCGAACGGCGACAAGGAGCTCAAGGGCTGGTGGCACGTCGCGAACGTCAACGCGGTCGTGCGACTGGAGATCAACGATCACTCGTGGGTCCACGTCCAGATCGTCGCCAACATCGCGCTCAAGCTCCTGCGCCAGCTGACGAAGCATCGGATCGAGCCTTCGCTCGCGCGCGACTACGGGATGCAGGCAGAGGATGCCGAGGTCGTCGTCGTTCTCGCCGCGCTGTTGCACTGCGTCGGTATGTCGGTGCACCGCAAGGGACACGAGGACTGGAGCCTCTTCCTCGCCGAGCCCAAGCTCCGCGAGCTTCTCGACGGCGTCTACGACGAGCCCGACCTCACCGTCGTCGTCTCCGAGGTGCTCCAGGCGATCACGAGCCACCGCGCGGACGGCGAGCCGCTCTCGCTCGAGGCCGGGATCCTCCGGGTCGGCGACGCACTCGACATGGCGAAGGGCCGTTCGCGCATCCCGTTCGAGCGCGGCCACGTCTCCATGCACTCGCTCTCGGCGGCGGCCATCGAGGAGGTCCTGATCGGCGACGGCGAGGTGAAGCCCGTGCGGATCGAGATCGTGATGAACAACTCCTCGGGGCTCTTCCAGATCGACGGCCTCCTCCGCGCGAAGCTCCGCGGCTCGGGGCTCGAGCCCCACGTCGAGGTCATCGCACACATCGACACCGAGGCGGAGAAGCGGCTCGTCCAGGAGTACCGGCTCGACATCTGAAGGGGCCGCCGGGGCCGGGTACAATCGACCCACGCCCTGCGGGATAGTCTAATGGTAGGACGCCGGATTCTGGCTCCGGAAGTTGGGGTTCGAGTCCCTGTCCCGCAGCCTGAGGGTGAGAAACCCCCGCAATCGCGGGGGTTTCATTCGTTGAGGGCGACCCGCGTCAGGGCGCGTGTCGCAAGTTGTCGCAAGTTCACTGTTCGCTGGTCGCGCTCCACAGTCCCGCCGTCACCTCGCGCACCCGGTCGTCGTCGCGTTTGCGCGCCTCGAACTCACGGGCGTACCTGTCCAGCGTGATCGTCGGTGACGCGTGGCCCGCGTACTTCGACACGTTCGCCACGTCCAACCCGTTCGCGATCAGCGCCGACACATAGGAGCGGCGGAACGAGTGCAGCCCGAACCCCTGCTTCGCCCACCCGAGCCGTTCCAGTAGTGGCCGAAACGATCGCTCGCGCAGGTTGTGGACGCGGAGCACGGTGCCGGTATTGGACGCGAACACTGGGTCGCCGTCGCGCGAGTAGCGGCTCGCGAGGCGGTGGCGGCGCAGATCGCCAGCGACCACGTGGTCGAGCGGCACATCGCGCTAGCCCTGGCGGTCTTCGGACGCTTCAACCGGCCGTCCGGGGTCGCCTGCTGATCGACACGTAGGACGCCGTTCTTCCAGTCGATGTGTCGCCACTCCAGACCGAGCGCCTCCCCAATCCGTAAGCCCGTGCCGGCCAGCACCCGGCACAGCAACCTGTTTTCTGGATCCGAGGCGGCGAACAGCTGCGCCAGCTGCTTGCGCGTGAACGCCGGTGTGCGAGCCTGCTCCGACGTGGACGGTCGCTCGTCCCGGGTCAGGTGCGCCACCGGGTTGCGCTGATCGGGCGCGTGGACGCTGATGGACATCGGCGTTCTTGTCGCGGTGCTGGGGGCGTTCGCGAACGACGACCCGTCCGTGTTTGTGGGCGGCAGATTCGAGGGGGCGGGCGGCGACCGGACGCTTCTGGTGCCCGGCGGCGTCGGTGCGGACCTGCGGATGCACGGCCAAATCACCGGGTCGCCCCTGGAGGAGGCAGCGGATACGTTCGCGTCCGGGAGGCTCTGCGCACCCTCGCCGTCAACAAGTGGATTGGGATCGACCAGACGGTCGGCGAGCTGCGGATCCGTCTCGGGGAGCGTGCGCGGGCGCTCAACACGCTGCCGGTTGCGATACCGCCGGAGGGATGATCGCGGTCGGGCTAGGCGTGGTTGCCAGCTCGGGGACGGCCGTAGTTCCGCTGGCGAGCGTGCGTACAACTACCGATGCCCCGAGCTGAGTACCCCTACTAGCGTGGCTCTTGCCATGACGCGCACCCTCCATTGCTTGCTGCGCGGTCCCGGCTGGGCAGTCGCGTCATGACACGCTCGATGCTCGGGCCGGGTCCGCGAAGCGCGAAAGAGAAGGTCATCGTGGCCACCAAGCCCACAACGAAGCAGACGACGCAGTCGGTCGACCCGGCGCTCATCGAACACTCACGGGCCGCGCTGCACGCCCTCCCGGCCGAGTTGGCCAAGAGCGAGAGATGCGAGATCGTGAAGTACGCCGGGAAGACAATCCGATACGCCATGTTCGGAGAGCGGGCGATTAGCTTCTACGTGCCAGACGGGCACGGGAAGATCGAGCAGTTCCTGGTCGCGAGCGAGCGCGACCTCGCGAACGCCGTGAACGCGCTCAAGACGGCCACTGAGCGTGAGACGGCGAAGGCCGCCACCGCCCGCGCCTAGCCGGGCTTGCCGGGACACCGTGTTTTCCGGACGAACGGTGGGTAGGCCCCCCGCCGGGAGGTGAGTTTTCAAGGTCCGGTCGAAGCAGAACGTCAGCGGTACGCGGGCCCCTTAGGCCGGATCGAGCGACAAGCGAAACGGGGCGGTTCTTTCGGATCCGCCCCGTCTCGCTTCCGGTGTCGAACGGTCGCTACGGGAGAGCAACACCAACGCGCCGTCGGGTGGTCACCCAGACGCCGGCGATCCCAGCGGCGACCAGAGCGCCGAGGCCGGCTCCCAGGCCGAACGACGACCAGTCAACGTCGTTGCTGCCGGACGTCACGGGTGCCTGGGTCACGCTGGGGACGCGTTCCACCGGAGCGTCGCCCGTCAGGCCCAAGGGCTCGGGGGCCGAGACCCGCGTGAGCGCCGAGTCGCCGGTTAGCCCCAGCGACACCTGTCCACCCCGGGGGGCTGCCGTGTCCCCGGTCGGCTTGAGCATCGCGGAGCACGACGCGGCCTGGACTTTATGGGAGCATGCGCCCACGGTCCAGGACTTAAGGTCATTCGGGGAGAGGCCTTGCCGGATCAGGTAGCTCTCCGCAAGCGGATCGACCTTCGCGGCGCGGTCGTTGAAAATCCCGCTCGTCGGCCCAAAGCACGCCGCCGGCTTCACCCCGTGCGAGCAAGCACCGACCGTCCACGCCTCCACCTGAGGCTTTGTGTACCCCTGCGCGAGGAGCAGGCTTACCGCGAGCGGGTCGACCGTCGCCGCAACTGCCGCGGGCCGCGAACCGCTGTCAGTGCCGCCGTTGCCCTGCCGCATCGCGTTCGCCCCGCCCGCACACAGCGCCGCGACCGCGGCGAAGACCGCCATTGTCAGCAGCATCCGTGTCTTGGTGATGTCGTACATGCCCCGCCTCCTTCTCGACCGCTCGACCATGTGGAGTTGCGCCCACAGGGTGGATGGGCGAACTGGAGGTTCGCTGGACATGCGCTGTGCACCGTCCCCACGTAGGGCTCGACTACGCAGCTCGGGTTGTCCGGCTAACGCCTGTCCTTGCCTACCATCCCTCGTTCGGCATGGCGGACGAATTGGACGCGCTACGGAGAATCACCCAGCGACGCACGCGGGCCGAGCGCGAGTGGCGCGACGAGATCCGCCGACTCTTCACCGCTGGCCACAGTCTCGACCAAATTGCGGCCGCCGCAGGTGTGCGATACGAGGTCGTCGTAGAGATCGTCCACCCGACGTAGTGACGCGGCGAGTCGCCGACGGTCCGGGAGCTGCGTGTCAGGCTCGGTGAGCGAGCGAAGAGGGCGGAAACGACAGGATCCTGACTACGGCTTGGCGTTCAAGCGTGTTCCATTGGGTTGGGGAGAGGGTTGCGGTCACGACCCGGCCGGGTGCCGGGAACCACTGCCGCACTTTCCGTAAGCCGCATGGACGGAAAGCTCCCCCGTTTTGTATCCCCTCTCCCCGTCGTTCGAGGACGAACCTTCGAGTGAGAAGGCTGGGTCGTCAACCCCACTGGCCGCTCACGGGAGAGTAATGTCCGCTCGCTTATGCCAAGGAGTAGCTGACAGCTAACTGGCCAACGTGGAGGTTCGTGCAATGACGCCGAAGCGCGTTGTCGCTTTCATCGTCGGCTCGTCAGTGTTTTGCCTGATCCTCCTACCGTGGGCGGCCGCCAAGAGCCCTGCCGATCTGCTGAACGGGGGCGACCCGCACGAGAGCCTCGGCGTACCGGACGGAAGAGCGCTGACCCGCGGTGTCACGTATGCCCCGACCACGTTTGCGCTGCCAGTGCGTTTCCGACCAACAGACGACCGGTGGCTGGGCGTGCAGCTACAAGGCGGGGCCTACAGGTTCGTACAGATAGTCCACCTCACGACAGGGAACGTGCCCCTGCACGGCCGCGGAACGATCACGCTGGAGGCGAGCACCCGTGCCACTCCTTCGGTCGCCAAGACGATCGGGCGTCTGCACGCCACTCCGAAGATGCGGGTCAGTGCGATCAAACCCGTGCGGGTCGCCGGGTTCCGTGGCCTGGCGTTCGACGCATCGATCACAGGCAAGGATCCGGATAGCACAGGGATCTCATTGACCCCGTTCACGACCCCACGCCATTGCGGCTATTGCGAGGTCACCTTGAATCACGAGGGGTTGGACAACCGGTTTCTGGGGAAGGGCCAGCTCCTACGGATCATGGCGATCGACGTGCGCGGAAAGACCGTTCTGATCTACCTGGAGTCCGATTTTCCGCAGCCGCACTACCCGGCCCAGAAGACGTTCCCGACGTTCGTCCCCTACGCCGAGAAGCTGCTCGCCACGTTGCAATTCCCGTAACCCCGCCTCCTCTTACGTGTGTTGGTCACGCCAAGAGCCTCGGGCTCGCCCAACTGGCCGAGTCGCAATCCTCGGATCGCAAGATTGGACGGCCTGACTCCCTGGCGTGGAGACAAGCCGGTCGGGGCCAGCGCGACGTCGCCCAGGTCGCCGCACGCCTCGCCGAGCGCGACTTGATGATGCGCGGAATGTAGGGAGTCTTCCGCGCGCGGCTAGGTCGGTGCCGACGGTGACGCCTTGCCGGGCGAAGTAACGGCAGCCAGACGGTTATGCGGCGACCCGCGACCGACAGGTTTGAGCGGACGTAGCGGAAAGCCTTGACACTATTGGTGCAAGCAGTGAAGTATCTGTTCTTCTGTCGACTGCTCAGCCGACAGGCTGAGGTGACAAGGGGTGCGGTGATGCGGCGCATGACGGGGCTGGTAGCTCCTCTAGTAGCTGCGGGAGTAATGGGTGGGTGGACAGCAGCAGCCTGGGCAGCAAGCCCAGCGAATAGTCCGGAGCCCGTCGCCGGGAACCCGAGTTGTAACGGGTTGATCATCGCGGCCATCAACCAGGAGAGCGGTGTAGCTGGGCCATCGGGCAACCCGAACTCATCTGCAGGGCCAGGGTCGTTCCTCGGGTCGGGAACACACGAAGCAATCGAGGAGTTCGCCCGCGGCCTGAACTGCTAACGAATCGCGCAGCCAGTCTTTCGCCCCCGCGGGCGCCGTCCTGCGGGGGCGGCGTTCAAGTACCTCGGCCGGTATCTGGCTGAGGCGGACCCGTCGCTCGTCCCTAAGCCGGGAACCTCATCGTCCGCAGGAATCCGCGCACCGCTCCTTCCCCTGGCGTACCGGGAGAGATCTCGATCAGCAGGAGCACCGCCTTCCCGCGCACGTTGAGGAAAATCTGCTCCCCACCGGGCAGAAGATCAATTAACGGTGCGATGCCGGGTAGGAGGGAATGGTCGCCATGCACGGCTGCGCGGAAGGAGACGCCGGGATAGCCGCCTACTCGGATTGGCTTTGACGCCCCGGCGGTGAGTGTCGTGAGCGCCTCGAACCGCGAGATTGCGGTGCTGTAGGGAGGCCCCAGTCGAACCACACAGATCCGGATAGGGCCAAGCGCTTCACGAAAGGATGCTGGCGTCGGGTAACTCCCTTTTCCGACGCACCATGCGGAATGAGTCTCCTGAGCGCCGTCCCACCCCTCGCCCACCGTGAAGGTCGTGCGGGGAACGAATGCGGGGCGCGTTTGGTAGGTGCCAGGCTCAAGACGGGGCGGCCTTATGAGATCGATGGGAAGCGTTCGAACCTCTGAGCCAACTCCCAAAGCGGTCGTAACGGCGAGTAGTGCAAGAACTGCCACACCTACCGTTAACGCGACCCTCTGGAACAGCCTCTTCATCCGTTCCCACGGCAGGCTACGCCTCGCAGAACACGAGTCAAGCGAGGCGTTTCGAACTCGCGGCTCTTCGAGATGACGGTCTGACCACGTCCGACGAGTTCGAAGCGCGAAAGCAAAGGCTGTTCGGCTCCTGATCAGGGGCTCCCCGGCGGAACTTACCTTCCCCCCGACGCCTCCTACATATCTCGGCGACGATTGCCTTGTCGCAAGTTTGTCGCAAGTACGGACGGGAACACAAGGGCGCTCCGCAGGCAGAACCGAGCAAGAGAGTGGCATCGGGGCACCGGGGCTGGTCGGCACCCGTAAGGGCGAGTCCGGAAGTTGGGGTTCGAGTCCCTGTCCCGCAGCCTCCGAAACGCCCCGCGAGGGGCGTTTCGCGTTGTTCGTCTCGAAAACGCTTGTAACAGCCCTTGTGAAGGTTTGGTAAGCGATCGAGGCAACGATTGTGCTCGCCGGTAGCCTCGCCTGATCTGACACAAACGGCCGCGCCGGGCTCTCCGCGTTGAGCCCGACTGCGGCGCGGGCCGTTGTCCTGTCTCCGACGCGGAGGTTGTTCCCTGAAAGCCCTGGTAACGGGTCTGTGCGCCCTCGTTCTCGTTCTCACGCCCGCCGCGGCCCAGGCCGGCACGAGCGCCGATCTCGGCTCCGAGCTCGCCCGCCACGTGGCCACGATGGAGAGGTCGACCTCGGTGATCCGGTTCTTCGAGAAGCATCGCTGGCTCCTCTCCGACCCGCGCTTCGAGAAGGAGGCCGCGCTGCGACTCCGTGTCGCACGTCATACGTTGGCCGCGACCCGCGCGAAGACGGCTCACGCCCGCGCGAAGCTCGCGCGGCACAAGGCGCAGGCGGAGCAGCAGCGCTTCCTCGCGTCGCTCGAGCACTCGCCGCGGAAGGCGATCTGTCACGTCTTCGGGTCGTACTGCGGGGAGGCGCTGCGCGTCGCACGCTGCGAGTCCGGGTACAGCGTGAGCGCGCAGAACGGCCAGTACCTCGGCCTCTTCCAGATGGGATCGAGCGAGCGACAACTGTTCGGTCACGGCGAGACTGCCCTCGAGCAGGCGCAAGCCGCCTACCGGTACTTCGTCCGCTCGGGCCGCGACTGGAGCCCGTGGTCCTGCAAGCCCTGGTATTGAACGGCCTGCACGAAACGTGCGCAAAGTGCGGTCCCGCTCGGGTAGGCCGGGTTCCCACGACGCGCGATCGCTGGTAGTAGAACGACGTGCCCTTCTGGCGGAAGCCTGACCGCCTCAGGCCTCTCGACGAGGCAGCCGCCTATGCGCGCTGCCATGGTGACCGCGACGAATCGGTGCGCGTGGTGAAGCTCCCGCCGCGCCGCGCGCGCTACGACCTGCTCGCGACCGGCGAGGAGATCCGTCGGCGCTTCGAGGAGCGGATCGACGCCCGCGAGCCCGATCCGACCCTCGCCCCCTCGCCGCCCGCCACCGTCTGATCGTCCCGCCGGAGGTGCGCCTGCGCGGCCGTTCGCCGAGGCACCGTCCGCTACACTCCGCCTTCGCCACGGCCCATTCGTCTAGTGGCCTAGGACACCGCCCTCTCACGGCGGCGGCACGGGTTCGAATCCCGTATGGGCCTTAGCCCGACCTCAAGCTGGAGCGCCTGCAAAACCCCGTATTCATGCGGGGTTTGCGCTTGTAAGCAGGGATTTAGCAGGCCCGAGGCCATGTACGAGCGTGACCGGCCGACCCCGCGTAAACGGGTGGTGCAACCCCCGTGCACACCCGCGTCGAACCGCACTGCGGCACCGTGCAAGTCTCGGGGCCGGCTCACCAAGGAAGGTAAGCGTCGAAGAGCGTCGCAACGGTGTGTTCAGGCATCCGCCGCCCCGCGATGATCGTCGGAGGCTGGCTGGAAGCTGTTCACCCCCTAACACCAGGCCGCGCTACGGCCACGCCAGCGCCTCCCCCGCAACGCGGCAGACCGCTTCCCTTAGCCAGAACGATAGAGGCGCTTAGAACGCCTGCCAGCGCAACCGCTGAACCGACCGTTCGCGTCCGTGTCGGACTCCGGCGAGGCGACAGCATCCCCCTCTGCGCTGGTCGGATGGCGTCGTGGCCGCCGCGGGGTCTACGGTCGACCATGGTTTCCCCCCAGGTGTGACCAGCAGACCCCGCGGCGCATGGAGCGCGTCGCACATGCTCCGTGGAGGAATGTTTGCGGCACGCCGGGCGTCGGTCCTCGACTCTTCGGCTAGACCGCAACTGGACCTAGGCCGGGTTTGGCTTTGCCCTCCCTCGATCGGCCCGGAGGCGTCGGGGTCGAGGCTGCGCGGCGGATCTCGTCCACCATCGGGCCGGCCGTCGCCGCGACATGCGGCATCAGGTCGTCCCAGCGTTCTCTTCCTCTCCGAGGTAGATGGCTCGTGCCCGAGCAAGGACAGTCTTCGCGAAGTCGCAGGAGGTTGAGCGTCGTCACTCGGCCTTCGATGTCACGCTCGAAGAGGCGGCGTGCGTTCGCGTGCGATGGTTCGAGGTGCGTTCGTCGACGCCGGCGCGGGCCTGCCGTGAACGACGCGCTCCCGGCCGGCCTCGCCGCAAGCCGCTCCTTCGACGAAGCGGACGAAGCATGCACTGAGCTCGCGCCGTCTCGTCCGTGCTCGGTCAACCGAACGGCGCCATCCGAATGCTCAGGTCGGTGACGGCGAAGCGGTGCAGGTACCACGCCCGGCCGCGAGGGACCTGCCTGGCCTCCGCGCGCCACAGCGCGGCGAACTCGCGCTTGAAGCCCAGCCGCGGGAACTGCTCGACCACGCGCCTGCGGACCGCGTCGGGGATCTCGTTGCTGTGAGACGCGAACGGCTCGGGGTTCTGCGCGAACGTACCTGCGCACGTCAGCCGCAAATCCTCAAGCGCGGCGATCGCGGACGCCCTGGTCGTCGTCGCGGGCGATCGACTTCCGGTCGACGCCTGACACAGTCGCGCGCGCGACGTGTCGTCCTGCGACGGCGTCATCGTGACTCTCGACTTCGTTCCCGTTCCCCACTCCCCCGGGGAATCCGCCCCATGCTGCGGGCGGCGGCGCAGGTGCGCCGCAGACCTGCGCCGGGGAGCGAAGTCATTCCAGCGCGGAGTCGGGATCCAGTGCGGGCGGCATCGACTGAAGGAGTAACCGCAGTCCCTCCCCAGCAGCCGCCGCCTGATGCCGCCCGCGTGCGGATCGTGCTGCGGTCGGCGACCTCCTGCGCTAGCCGAAAAGCCAGGGATTCGCAGCGCCAGGCTGGTTCCGATCGCACGACGCGCCCATCGACGTCGCGCCCGTGCCCGAGGCCCCGGGCAGGATCACCCGGGGCCGGTTCGGCCTTCCCGCTACAGCGCTCGGCGACGCACTTCGCCAGGATCGACAGTGAGCTCACCCCGGCGCCGCGGATCGGCGAGCAGGTCGTGCGAGACCGCCCGTGCAATCGCGGAGATCGCGCGCGATTCGCGTCAATGCCGATCGTCTGTCGCGGCGGGCCGGCGCACCCCCACGTACGTTTCAGCCATCGCGTCCCGCCTCCGCACCCTCGCCCTTCTAGGGTTGATCGTCGTCCTGACGGACGTCACATGGGACCGCGAATCGCTCCACGTCTCGATGGGCTGGCCGGGACGACGACGCATCGTCCATCTCGTCGTCCCCCGGCGACACCGCCCGCTCACCGGCGCGAAACCCACCGGGCCAACGCCAGGCGGCGGGTCGTGAGCGGGACGTTGCGGCCTCCAGAGCACGCGGGTCGTGCTCGCCGCCATGGGACTCGGATCGAGCGAAGCTCGCCGTGCGTTTCTTGACGGTCCGTGGGCGTGTTCGCGTCGACGTCGACCCGTTACGCCGTCAGATACGAGATCACGGCGAGGATGAGCAGGCCGACCGAGGCGGAGCGGTAGACGGCGACGCGACGTGTGTACGTACGCATGCCGGCCCCGTAGCCTTCGGCGCCGCGTCGTGGGCGCCGCATCAAGCGCGGCGGGACGAAGAACAGCGCAATGGCTGCGAGAAGGAACGCGATCGCGGCATACGGGACCGAATGGATCAGATCCACCCACGGCTGCTACCTCGCCGTGCCGGTGGCGAAACGGTCCAACCCGTCGAGTTCCACTTCCGGGAGAACCCGCCCCTTCGACTTCGTCGAGCTGGATGTCCTCGACGACGACCGAACCGGAACGACGCGTCAGAACCGTCTAGACCGGAGTCAACGATCACAGCGAACTCCGTTGAGAGATCGTCGCGCTGCAGCCAGACGTGCTCCACGCTGCGGCGGATCGCCCCGCCGTGCGAGCGCCCGATCGCCGGAATACCGAGGAGGCTGTGGGGAGCCTCGGTCCTGACCTGCACCGCGATCGCCTCGGAGATCTTCGCGCCGTCTCGCCGAAGCCCGCGTCGTCGAGGATCTGTGCGAGGAGGCGCGCGGCAGGCGCGGCGATCCGGAGCCCCACGAAAGGCCGGTCCACCCCGCTCTCGAATCAGTTGCCGCGCTGGCAGTGGCGCAGCGCGTTGAGACAGCCGTCGACGAGCGCCTGCAGGTCGCTCTGGCGCCAGGCGTTGAAGAAGTCCGCGTGGGCCGAGTACGGGCTGCCCGACGCGAGCGTCACGGCGCCCGCGCCGGTGACCGGGTAGCGGTAGATCAGCGAGATCTGGGGCAGCGCGTGTGCGAATCGTGCCGGGCACCGGCCTGCGATGGGATACGCGACGTGGCTCTGATGGTCGGTGCTGTCGAGGTTCTTCCCGTCCCAGCAGCTCGGGAAGGTCACATGGAGGCGCAGCGCGTGCCGTCCCGCGTCAGGGCACGCGGGCACCGTGCTCTGCGCCGCGACGCCGCCGTCCACGCCGCAGTTCCAGAACGTGGTGCGCAGCGGCTGCGGCGTGGTCGCCTTCGCGCTCCCGGCGATCATCCGGAAGCCGGGCGGGAAGGCCTCGACGTGGCGCATCGTCTTCCGCCGGTAGTAGATCTGCGCGAACGTCGGCGTCACCGGGCTGTTGTCGACGAGGAGCGTCGGCATCCAGTAGGCCGCCGTGTCCCCCGGCCGCTGGCACGTCGTGCCGCCGGCGAGGAGCGAGGAGAGCATGGACGACGCGTTCGTCGTCGTGTTGCCGACGAACGTGTGGTCGTGCGAGAGCCCCGGCTTGCCGGGATAGACGATCGGATCGTCGGGCGCGGTGTGCGAGAACGTGCACCGGCTGACGAAGTTCACGCCCTCGAGCCGCGCGGTCGACGTCGATCCCCCCGAGGAGCGAGCGAACGCGGTCGAGACGACGAGCACCGCCGCGAGCGGCAGGAGCGAGGCGACGACGAGCAGCCGAGCGTTCACGGGCACCTCCCGAGTGGACGTCTTCCGTGCCGATCGAAACACCGCACTGTCAGGAATTCGTGAGCGTCGCGTAAAACGGGGCGCAGCTCAGCGCGCTGTCCAGCCGCCGTCCACGACGAGCGGCGCGCCGGTGAACAGCGCGCCCCCGGGGCCGAGGAGATACGCCACCGTGTCCGCGACCTCCGACGGCTCGAGCATCCGCTTGATCGCCTGCGGGGCCAGGAGGACGTCCTCGACCACGCGATCCTCGGGCAGACCGTGGGCCCGTGCCTGGTCGGCGATCTGCTGCTCGACGAGCGCCGTGCGGACATATCCGGGGCACACGGCGCTCGCGCGGATGCCCGCGTCGGCGCCCTCGAGCGCGAGCGCCTTCACGAGACCGAGCACGCCGTGCTTTGCGGACACGTACCCGGCCTTGAACGGCGACGCGACGAGACCGTGGACGGAGGCGACGACCACGATCCGGCCGTTGCCCGAGTCCCGGAGAGCCTGCCACGCGTAGCGGGCGAGCAGGAACGGGCTCGTGAGGAGAAGCGCCACGAGAGCGTCCCACCGGTCCTCGTCGAAGCTCTCGAGAGGCGAGACGTGCTGGAAGCCGGCGTTCGGGACGAGCGCGTCGAGGCGGCCGAAGCGCTCGAGCGCGGCGTCGACCGCGGCGCGGTTGCCCGCGCGCGTCGTCAGATCCGCGGAGAACGCCTCGCCAGGCCCGTTGGCGTCAGGCGCGACGTCGACCGCGAGGACGTCCCAGCCGTCCGCGACCAGCCGCTCGGCGACTGCGCGGCCGATCCCGCTCGCAGCGCCCGTGACGAGCGCGGCCTCCGGCACCTACGGGCCGCCGCGGACGTAGACGACCTGACCGCTGACGTACGCGGCGTCGTCCGAGCAGAGAAAGGCGATGACGCCCGCGACGTCCTCGGGCTGCCCGACGCGCTGGAGCGGCACCTGCGCGGCGATCGCCTCCTGGAAGTCGTCGAACGAGACGCCGAGGCGGTCGGCGGTCTGCTGGGTCATCGCGGTGGCGATGAAGCCCGGCGCGACGCAATTGACGCGCACTCCGAACCGCCCCAGCTCGATCGCAAGAGTCTTCGTGAGCCCCTGGATGCCCGCTTTTGCCGTTGCGTAGTTGGCCTGGCCGCGGTTGCCAAGGGCTGACGTCGACGAGATGAGCACCATCGCCCCGCTCCCCTGCGTCGTCATCACGGCCTGCGCGGTCTGGGCGGCGAGGAACGAGCCGCGGAGATGCGTCGCGATGACTGCCTCCCAGTCGTCGTCGGTCATCTTGTGGACGAGGTTGTCGCGGATGATCCCGGCGCAGGTGACGAGGACGTCGAGCCGTCCCGTCTCGGTCGCGGCCGCGACCGCCGCCTCGACGTCCGCTCGCAACGTCACGTCGCAACGCACCGCGCGCCCGCCGATCCGCTCCGCGGTCTCCGCCGCTGCAGCCTCGTCGAAGTCGGCGACGACGACGTGCGCGCCCTCGGATGCGAGCCGCTCTGCCGTCGCGGCGCCGATGCCCTTCGCGCCGCCGGTGACGAGCGCCGTCTGCCCTGCGAAGCGGCTCAACGGATCATCCGCACGACCAGCTCCGCCACGCACACGGGCTTGTCGCCGCCCTCCCGCTCCACCGTCGCCAGGACGACGCCCTGGTCTCCGCCGGCCACCTCCTCGACCGATTGCACGGTGAAGGTGGCGCGGATCCGCGAGCCGGAGGGAACGGGCGCCGGGAAGCGGACCTTGTTGACGCCGTAGTTCACGCCCATCCGGTAGCCCGTGAGGGCGAGGGTTTGCGTCATCAGCGGCACGCAGAGGGAGAGCGTGAGGAACCCGTGCGCGACGGTGGTCCCGAACGGGCCGTCCGCAGCACGCACCGGGTCGATATGGATCCACTGCGGGTCGTCGGTGGCTCGCGCGAACTCGTCGATCCGCTCCTGCGTGACCTCGAACCACTCGGTCGGGCCGAGCTCCTTGCCGATCAGGTCTGTGAGGCTGCTCATCGGGCTTCGTCGTCTCCTCTCCGGTCGGGCCGGCTCCAGCGTACGACGCTCGCGGCCCACGTGTAGCCGGTACCCGCGGCGAGCAGAGCAGGAGTTCGCCGTCTGTCACGTGCCCCGCGCGCGCACCGCCCGTTCGAGGGCGAGAAGCGCATCGACAACGCTCGTGTGACCCGCGGTGTGCAGCAGCGGCGGCGGCCGCGTACACCGGTGCCCAGAACGCGTGTTGCCTCGACCTTCGGCGCCCGGCTTCGAAGCCCCTCGAACCGGACCGGCGCGCTCGGGGAGCACGCCACCTCCTGTGGTCGCTCAGCCGATCTCGGCGACGAGGGGGCCGGTGTCGAGCGGGTCGAACCCGATCCTCTCTGCGATCTCCTCGGTGGTGGGGCGCGTCCCCTCGCGGAAGAGGCCGCGCAGGAGCTCCCCGGTGGCCGGGCGACGCCACCAGTCCTCCCCCACGTCACGACGCAGGTGCGCGCGGAGCTGTGCAGCACGGATCCAGGCGCGGAGATAGTCGGCGGAGTAGAAGCCCGCGTCCATGTCCGCGAGGTGGTTCGCCGCCGGGTACCGGATGCCCGTCGCAGCCGTCAACCGCTCCTCGTACCCCGCGGGCGTGCCGCCGTCTGTCGGGAACCGCGACCAGAAGTCGATCTCGTACCCGAGCTTGGCCGAGTACCGCCGAAAGAGAAGCGTGTTCGAGAACCGCGCCGCCTCGGCGTTCGTGCGCGCGTCCTCGTCCGACAGGCCGAAGTGCTCTGCGTGCCAGCCGGGCTCGCCCGAGATCGAGTCGAGCAGGAAGGAGTAGATCTCGGTCAGCGCATGGTCGCGCGCGAGCCGCCGGAAGGAGAGCGGCAGAGCCGGGTCGCAGCCCGCGTAGTGCAGGGCGTGGCCGGCCTCGTGGAGGAACGCCTCGTAGTCGTGGAGGCCTCCCTGGGCGCGCGTGATGAGGTGGACGACGCGCGGCGGGTCGGTCGCGATCACGCAGGCGCGAGGCGACTTCTGCGGCCTGTCCTCGAGGTCGGCGCGGATCCCGCGCTCGGCCTCGAGGTCGAAGCCGAGGGCGGTCAGGGTCGCGAGGCACACGGAGACGCCTCGCTCCTTCGTGTAGGTCGCCTCGAGGGGAGAGAGACGGCGGATCCACGCCATGTGGGCGCTCGCGGGCGTCGCCTCGCGCTCGGGCCCCAGCAGCCGGTCGAGCCAGCGCTCGCGGAGCGGCGTGAATGCCGGCGAGCCCTCGACGCGAGCGCCGTCCACCGCGTCCAGGATCGGACGGAGCCGAACGCCCTTCTCCGACTCGCTGCGCGCGACGGGGTCGACGGTCCCGGTGACGTCGGCCTCGAGTGCGTGGCGCGCGGCGAGCAGCCCGCGACGCTCGTCGTTGAACGACGACGACACCTCGAGCACGGCGGCGCCGAGGGCGTCGCGGTCGGCGTATCCGGCCTCGACGGCGAGGCGCGCCTGCGCCGACCGGAGCGGCAGCGCGTCGCCGTTCCACGCGACGCGTGCAGCGAGCAGCGCGTTCTCGAGCGCGTCCTCCCGCTCGGCGAGCTCGCGGTCGACGATCCCCTCCTGACAGGTGAGGCGGAGACGCGCGATCTCCTCGCGCCCGGCTTCTTCACCGGCAGACTCGGCAGCGGCGAGTGCCTCGAGCTGCTCACGTGTGAAGAGGTCGGCGTGACGCGCCACGATCGCGGCCTGGTCGGACGTCTCCTTCTCGCCGACGCGCACCGCCCGCGCCTCCTCCGACCGCTCCTGGAGGTAGCCGTCCAGCCGGCGCTCGTACGCCCACGGATCGAGCGTCACGCGCCGACCTCCGCGCCGTGCCGCAGCCGCGCGAGCGACGTCTCGCGGCCGAGAAGCTCGAGCGACTCGTAGAGACCCGGCGAGATGCGCGATCCTGTCACGGCGACGCGGATCGGCGCGTAGACGACGCGTGGCTTCTCTCCGAGCTCGTCGCACAGCCGCTTGAGCGTCGCCTCGATCTCCGGGGCGGTCCACGGCTCTGTCGCCGCGAGCGCGCGTTCGGAGGCCCGGAGCACGCGAGGGTCGAGCTCGGCGGGGTCCGGATCGACGTCGTCGAACAGGAAGCCCGCGAACCCCGGGAACTCGTCGAGGCGGCCGATCTTCTCCTGGACGAGCGGAGCCGCCGACCGGATGCCGTCGACCGGCCACGCGCTCCCACGCTCGCGCATGAACTCGACCAGCCGGTCGGCGTACGCGTCGACCGGCAGGGCGCGGAGGTAGACGCCGTTCATCCAGTCGAGCTTTGCATAGTCGAACGTGCCCGGGCTTGCGCTCACGGCGTCCAGGGTGAACCGCTCGACGATCTCGTCGCGCGTCATGATCGTCGTCTCGCCGTCGGGCGCCCAGCCGATGAGCGCGAGGAAGTTGACGAGCGCCTCCGGGAGGTATCCCGCGTTGCGGAACTCGTCGACCGAGACGGCGCCGTGGCGCTTGGAGAGCTTCTTCCCGTCGGTGCCGAGGATGCTCGCGACGTGCGCGTACACGGGCGGCTCGTGCCCGAGCGCACCGAGGATCCGGATCTGCTTGGGCGTGTTCGAGATGTGGTCGTCCCCGCGGATCACGTGCGTGATCCCGTCGTCCATGTCCTCGACGGGCGAGGCGAAGTTGTACGTCGGACGGCCGTCGGAGCGGACGATGACGACGTCCTCCAGCTGGTCGTTCGGGAACTCGATCCGGCCCCGCACCGCATCGTCCCAGCCGGTGACCCCCTCGTCGGGCATCCGAAAGCGAATCGCCCCCTCGTCCTCGTACGCCGCACCTTCCTCGAGGAGTCGCGCGGCAAGCGCCCGGCAGCGGTCCATCGCGTCGAGCTGGAAGGTCACCGGGCCGTCCCAGTCGATGCCGAGCCAGGCGAGCGACCGCTGGATCTGCTCGGTCGCCTCCTCCACCTCGCGACTCGTGTCCGTGTTCTCGATCCGCAGGTGGCACTCGCCCTGCGCCCGCCGGGCGAACAGCCAGTTGAAGAGGAACGTGTGCACCCCGCCGATGTGGAGGAGCCCGGTCGGGGAGGGGGCCATGCGGACGCGGACGCTCATCGAGGCCGGATGCTAGTGGCTGCTCATGCGACGCTCGGCTCCGCCACGCGCTCCGGCGAGTGGATCTCCCACACCGACGGCAGCATCAGGATCGCTGCCCAGGAGGCCCACATCACGACGAGGCCGATCCAGAGCGTCTCGACGACGCCGATCGCGTCGGACAGAGGCCCGACCAGCACCATCCCGATCGGCATCAGCACGAACGACCCGAGCGTGTCGTAGGAGGCGACCCGCGAGCGGGCGCGCTCCGGCACCTGCTGCTGGAACACCGTGAACCACAGCGTCAGATGCACGGCGAGGCCCATCCCGCCGAGGAACGCCGCCGCCGCGATCACCGCCGTCGGCGCGCTCGCCGCGAGCGCGAGCGTCTGCAGCGAGAGGGGGGTTGCGGCGAGCACGCACACGACGAGCGGCCGGCGTGGCCGGATCCGGATCGCGACGACGCCCCCGACCACGGCACCGACCCCGCTCGCCGTGAGGATCGCGGCCCAGGCTCCCGCGCCGCCGAGGCGCTCGTCCGCGATCAGCGGGCCGAGCACGATCCACCCGGCGAACGCGAGGTTGCCGATCCCGAAGAGGACGACGGAGGCCCAGAGCCATGTTCTGGCGGTGAACTCCTGCCACCCCTCGCGCAGCTCGTGGACGAAGCCGTGCCCCGCTTCCGCGCGGGGCGCGACCCGGATCCGCCGGAGGAGGTCGGCGCACACGAAGAAGCTCACGGCGTCGACCGCCAGCGCGAACCCCGGGCCGCCCGCGACGACGACCACCCCTCCGACCGCCGGCCCGAGCACGCCGACGACGTTTCGCGTCAAACCCTGCAGGGCGTTCGCCTGCTGGAGCCGCTCCGGGGCTCACGGTCTGCGGGACGAGCCCGATCTCGGCGGGGAGGACGAGGCCCAGCCCGACGCCGTACACCGCCTGCAGGACGACGATCGCACCGACGCCGCCAACGCCGGAGAGCACGCTGGCCGCCGTCAGCGCCTGCGCGACGCCCTGGACGAGCGACGCGCCCACGAGGACGAGGTTGCGGGGGATGCGGTCGGAAAGGACGCCGCCGCCGATCACGACGAGCGCCTGGACGCCCTGCCTGACGGCGAAGACGAGCCCGAGCGCGGTTGCGGAGCCGATGTCGAGAACGGCGAAGGCGAGCGCGATCCCCGCGAGCCGGTCGCCGACGGTCGTGATCGTCGTCCCGGCGAACAGCAGCCGAAAGTCGCGCTCGCGGAGCGCGCCGATGCGGTCGACGACGGCCATCGCCACGCGGGGCAGCGTAGTCGCCGGTCGCCGTCCGACCCGGCTCGCGCTGGGCTGCGAGGCGACGCGTCCACGGCGAGGAGCCTGTGGAAAACCTGGAGCGCGATCGCACCGGCCCGGCCGTCCCGTCTGCCGCCACCGCCTGTGGATGAAACGGTGCACAACCGGACGCGGCTCGGCATCGACAGCACCCCGGTAGCGTTGCCGGCGTGCTGTACGGCGCCCACGTCTCCGCGGCAGGAGGCATCTCGACCGCCGTCGACCGTGCCGAGGAGCTCGGCTGCACCGCGCTCCAGCTCTTCACCCAGAGCCCGCGGATGTGGAAGCCGACGGCCCACGCCGCGGACGAGCTCGAGCGGTTTCGCGCGCGACGGGCGGAGGCCGGGATCGGGGCGGTCGTGTGCCATGCGCTCTACCTGGTGAACCTCGCGAGCCCCGACCCCGAGGTCCACGCGAAGTCGGTGACGGCGCTGCGGGCGTCGCTCGAGACGGCGTCCGCGATCGGCGCGGACGGCGTCGTCTTCCATGTCGGCTCGCACCTCGGCGCGGGCCTCGACGAAGGGCTCGACCTCGTCGTCCCGGCGCTGCAGGGGCTCCTCGAGCTGACGGACGATCGCCTCTGGCTCGTGCTCGAGAACTCCGCGGGCGCCGGGGGCACGATCGGGCGGTCGGTCGCAGAGCTCGCCGCGATCGTCGACCGCCTCGACGGTCATCCGCGGCTCGGGATCTGCCTCGACTCGTGCCACTGGTGGGTGTCGGGGGTCGACGTCACGGATCGGGCGGCACTCGACGCCGCGGTCGGCGAGCTCGACGACCGCATCGGGATCGACCGACTGCGCTGCCTGCACGTCAACGACGCAGAGGTCGGGCTCGGCTCCAACCGCGACCGTCACGCCCCGCTCGGCGCGGGGACGATCGCGGACGGGATGGCGACGTTTCTCGCCCACCCTGCCTTCCAGGGTCTCCCGGCGATCCTCGAGACGGCCGGCCCCGACGGGACGTACGTCGGCGAGCTCGCCCTGCTCGAGCAGCTTCACAAGGCGGGCCGCGCGGCGCGCCCGCGGCGGACGGCGCAACGACGTCGCTAGCGGGAAGGGCGTGCCTCAGCCGAGGCGCGCGAACACGCGGAAGCTCGGGCGCTCGAGCGGAACCTCGTGAAACTCCGGGTTGCGGCAGCCGAGCTCGTCGAGACGGTGCCCGTAGCAGGCCGAGATCTCCGAGTGGCACATCGGCAGCGGGGCGCGCTGCGCCTTGATCGCGCCGAACCCGTCGCGTCGACCCTCGAGCTCCTCGAGCACGTCGACGTCGATCTCGACGTCGAACACCTTCTGCATGCAGCCCATGAAGGTGTGCCCCCACGCCTCGTACGCGTAGGCGAAGGGGCACCCTCGCGCGATGCACGCCGCGGGGTACACGACCCGGTCGCAGTGCACCTCGCAGCGACGGCACTCGAGCTCGTCCTGCGGTCGAAGTGGGATCTCCGCCGGCGCCTCGGTGAGGGGAGCGAGCTCGCTCATGTCTGGATGGTGTCAAGGGCGGACCGGCTCGCGCAAGACTTGACGCCGCCCGTCGAAACGGGTAGTCCGCTCGGTTCGCCGGATCGCACGAGCCTGCGACGAACTAGGGTTCCCGGCCCGTGGTCCGCCGCGTCCTCTTCGTGGGTCTGCTTCTCGGCCCTCTCACGATCGTGCTCCACTACGCGACCGACCTCGGCGCAACCGCCGAGTTCGTGCTGGCCGCGGCGGCGCTCATCCCCCTCGCCTGGCTGATCGGCGAGGCGACCGAGCACGCCGCCGAGCGCACCGGCCCGGGGATCGGCGGCTTCCTCAACGCGACGTTCGGGAACGCACCGGAGCTGATCATCGCGCTCATCGCCGTCAACGACGGCCTCACCGAGGTGGTGCGCGGGTCGCTCACCGGCTCGGTGGTCGGCAACCTGCTGCTCGTGCTCGGTTTCTCGCTCGCCGTGGGGCGGCGCGACGAGCTCGATCGCGTGTCGAGCTTCCTCTCGTTCGGCGCGATCGCCGTGGCGATCCTGCTCTTCCTGATCCCGGCGATCCCGTCCTGGCACGGCGACCCCAACCGCCACGAGATCGTGGTCCTGTCGGTCCCCGTCTCGATCGTGCTCCTCGTCCTCTACGTCGGTGTGACCCTGTACTCGCTCCGCCGCCACCGCGAGCTGCACGTCGCGACCGACGAGGCGGTCGACGCGTGGACGCTTAGGAGCGCACTCCTCGTGCTCGCCGCGACGACCGTCGTGACGGCGCTGGTGGCGGAGATCCTCGTGGGGTCGCTCGAGGAGTTCGCCCACAAGGTCGGGTTGAGCGAGTTCTTCGTCGCGGCGGTGATCGTCGCGATCGTGGGCAACGCCGCCGAGCACGGCGGGGCGGTCATCGTCGCGCGCCGCGGGAAGGTCAAGCTCGCGGCCGAGATCGCCCTCTCGTCGGCCGCGCAGGTCGCGGTCTTCCTCATCCCCGCGGTTGCGCTCCTGTCGTGGCTCATCGACCCGCTCAGCCTCGGCTTCCGGCAGGTCGAGATCTTCGCGCTCGCAGGAGGTCTCGCCGTCACCGTGATCGCGCTGTGGGGCGGGCGCGCCTCACCCGCGCGCGGGGCCGTGCTGCTCGTCGCCTACGCCGTGATCGTGGTCGCGTTCTACGTGGCCGGCGACCGCACCGATCACTCCGAGGGAGCGTCCGCGAACGCGCGCGGCTCCCTCGTCAGCGGCTACGTCGCCACGTAGAGCTTCAGCGGCGAGCCGTCGTCGCGCCGGGAGATCCGGAGCAGCTCCCCGAGCTCGCGTCCCTCGAGTGCGTCAGGCGGCGACACGCGTCCCGAGCGCCCGGGGCACCAGTTCGATCGCGCGGTCGATCGCGTCGTCGTCCACGTCGAGATGCGTCACCGCGCGGACGATTGTCGGATGGATCGTCGAGGACAGGCCGACGCCGGCGTCGCGGAGCCGCGCGAGAGCGTCGGCCTGATCGAGCCCGAGCGCACCGACGTCGACCTGGACGAAGTTCGTCTCGACCTGATCGAGGTCGACCGGAAGCCCCGCCGCCTCCCAGCCCTCGGCGAGGCGCCGCGCACGCGCATGGTCGTCCGCCAGCCGGTCGACGTGGTGGTCGAGCGCGTAGACGCCCGCCGCCGCGACGATCCCGGCCTGCCGCATCGCCCCGCCGAAGAGGTGCTTCTCGCGCCACGCGCGGTCGATCGTCTCGCGCGAGCCGGCGAGCACCGCGCCGAGCGGGCAGCCGAGCCCTTTCGAGAGGCAGAGCGTCACGGTGTCGAAGGGCGCGCCCAGCTCCGCCGCCGCGACACCCGTCGCTACGGCGGCGTTGAGGAGCCGCGCGCCGTCGAGATGCGTCCGGAGCCCGCGTTCGCGTGCGGCGGCGGTGACGGCCCGAAGCTCGTCGAGCGGCCAGCAGCGGCCGCCGGAGGAGTTGTGCGTGTTCTCGAGGGCGAGCACCGCGGGGCGCTGGTCGGCCGACTTCGTGCTCGGCACCGTGACGGCCTCGAGATCCTCGACGCCGAAGCGGCCGCGGCGCCCCTCGATCGTCTCCACCATCAGGCCGGCATGCGCCGCCGCGCCGCCGTACTCGTAGATCACGACGTGGGCGTGCCGCTCGGCGACGAGGACGTCGCCAGGACGGGAGTGGAGCTTGAGGGCGATCTGGTTGGCCATCGTCGCCGTCGGGACGAAGAGCGCCGTCTCCTGTCCCAGCAGGGTCGCCGCGCGCTCCTGCAGGGCGTTGACGGACGGGTCCTCGCGCCGCTGCTCGTCGCCGACCGCCGCGGCCGCGATCGCGGCGCGCATCCCGTCCGTCGGGCGCGTCGCCGTGTCCGAGCGCAGGTCGATCACGGAGCGAACGCTACCGTTGCCGCATGGACCTCACCGTCGTCGAGCGACGCCTTGCGGAGCTCGGCGAGCCCGGCTACCGGGCACGGCAGGTCTGGGAGTGGACGGCGCGCGGGGCCGAGAGCTATGACGCGATGACGAATCTCCCCCGCTCCGTGCGCGACACGCTCACGGACGACGTCCCGTTCTCGACGCTCACGGCCGAGACCGATCAGCGCTCGCGCGACGGCACCGTCAAGACGCTGTTCCGGACGCACGACGGGCATCCGGTCGAGGCGGTGTCGATGCGCTACCGGGACGGCCGGCGCTCCGTGTGCGTGTCCTCGCAGTCGGGCTGCCCGCTCACGTGCACCTTCTGTGCGACGGGCCGGATGGCCTTCGGGCGGAACCTCACGCCGTGGGAGATCGTCGATCAGGTGCTGCACTTCCGCCGGGCCGAGCGGGTCGACCACGTCGTGTTCATGGGGATGGGAGAGCCGTTCATGAACGTCGAGAACGTCCTCGCCGCCGCCCGGCGCCTCCCCGACACGGGCGTCACCCACCGGCGGACGACGATCTCCACGGTGGGGTGGGTCCCCGGCCTGACCCGGTTCGTCGAGGACGTCACCGAGCCCATCCGCCTCGCCCTGTCGCTCCACGCCGCCGACCCGCGCCTCCGGAGCGAGCTCATGCCGGTCAACGACCGCTACCCGTCCGAGGAGGTGCTCGCGCTCTGCCGCGCCCACTGGGAGCGGACGAACCGCCGGGTGTACGTCGAGTACGTCATGCTCGCGGGAGTCAACGACGCGCCCGCGCAGGCGAAGGCGCTCGCGGCGCTCCTCGGCCGCGAGGCCTTCAAGGTCAACCTGATCCCCTACAACCCGACCGGGAATGATCACAAGGGGACCTGGGGGTCGTCGCGCGACACGATCGCGGCGTTCAAGGGAGAGCTCGACCGCGCGCGCGTGCCGGCCACGGTGCGGCTGACCCGGGGACGCGACATCGCCGCAGCGTGCGGACAGCTCGCGACCGAGCCGCGCCGGCGCGAGCCTGCGCGCCGCTAGAGCTTGCGCACCGGGTCGCCGACGCGGACCTTGCCGCCCTCCACGACCCGGGTGTTGATCCCGCGCAGGTTGAGGGCCCGGCCCTCGGGCGAGTTGAACGCCTGAAGCGTCTCGAGGCCGAAGCGCGCCGCGAACTTCTTGCAGCCGGTGTGGGGCTCGGGCGTCACCTCGATCACGGCCCCGCCGACCGCGAGCCGCGTCCCGGGCGGGAGGTTCTCCCCGGAGAGATCGAGGTCGACGACGAGCTGATCCCCGGCAAGCGCCCAGCGGTCGCGGGTGCCCGCCGCGAATGCGACGGCGCGTGCACCCGTCAGGGTGAGCTGTGCGTCGAGGTTCGCGGGCCGTCCGCCCGAGCGGCCACGCGCCGACCAGCTGTCGCCGATGAGCCCCTCGTCGACATCGAGCTCCGCCTCTTCGACCACCTCGCGCTCGTCCACCGCCGGACGCCGCACGATCAGCTCGACGACGCCCTCGTCGCGCGGCGCGGCGCGGATCGAGTCGAGGGCTGCCTCGAGATCGACCGGCGAGCTTGCGACGGGCTCCGACGCGCTCATCTCACTCCGCGATCGTGGCATGGCGCCGCACGACCTGCCAGCGGGCGTCGCGGCGCGTCCAGATGTCCGTGACGTGCATCCGGTGGGTCAGGTTGCGGCCTTCGAAGCGGGCGACCTGGCTGTACCGCGACACGAGCACGGCCGTATTGCCGTAGATCTCGGGGTCGATCTGCTCGTACGCGAACTCGTCGATCTCGTAGGGCCCGGCCGCCGCCTCGAGGAACTCGATGCGGTCGAGCTGGCCCGCGGCGCCCTGGAGCGTGAACTCGGCGGCGAGCAGCTGGTCGAGACGCGCGAGGTCGTGCTCCGAGACGGCGCGGGCGAGATCATGGGCGAGCTCGACGAGCTCGTGCGAGACGGCGGCGGTCGTCATCCGTTCTCGATCCTAGCCGCCTCGGCCGGGTGGTCGAAAGCGTGCCGCACGACCGGCTCCTTCGCCGCCTTCACCTCGTCGAGCCGCCGCACGGGACGCGTGAGCGGCGCGCGCTTCAGCGTCTCCGGCTCGGACGCCGCCTCCGCCGCGATCGAGCGCATGGCCTCGACGAAGCCGTCGAGCCGCTCCTTCGTCTCCGTCTCCGTGGGCTCGATCATCAACGCCTCCGGGACGACGAGCGGGAAGTAGATCGTCGGCGGATGGATCCCGTGGTCCATCAGCCGCTTTGCGACGTCGAGGGCCGTGATCCCGTGCTCGCGCTTGAGCGTGCGCGCCGAGAGCACGAACTCGTGCAGGCAGAGACGGTCGTACGGGAGGTCGTAGACGTCCCTGAGCCGCGCGAGAAGGTAGTTCGCGTTCAGGACGGCGACATCGGACATGTCCTTCAGCGCCGTGCCGTAGGCCAGCATGAACGCGTACGAGCGGACGAAGACCCCGAACGGCCCCGCGAACCCGCGCACCCGGCCGATCGACTTCGGCCGGTCGTGGTCGAGACGGAAGCCGTCGCCCTCGCGGACGACGAGCGGCGACGGAAGGAAGGGCTCGATCTCTGCCCGCACCGCAACCGGCCCACCGCCCGGCCCCCCTCCTCCGTGCGGCTGCGAGAAGGTCTTGTGGAGGTTGTAGTGGACGATGTCGAAGCCCATGTCGCCGGGGCGGGAGCGCCCGACGACCGCGTTCAGGTTCGCCCCGTCGTAGTAGAGGAGCGCGCCGCGGTCGTGGAAGATCCTCGCGACCTCCTCGATCCCCTCGTCGAACAGCCCGAGGGTCGAGGGGTTCGTCAGCATCAGGCCCGCCGTCCGGTCGTCGACCTTCGCGCGGAGGTCCTCGAGGTCCAGGTTGCCGCGGTCGGTCGTCGCGACCTTGCCGAGCTCGAATCCGGCCATGGTGACACTCGCCGGGTTCGTGCCGTGCGCCGTGTCCGCCGTGATGATCACGTTCCTCCCGGGCTCGCCGCGATCGGCGAACACCGCGCGCATGAGCATCAGCCCCGTGAGCTCGCCCTGCGAGCCCGCCGCGGGCTGCAGCGTGACGGCCGGGAGCCCCGCGATCTCGGCGAGGATCTGCTGCAGCTCCCACATCAGCTCGAGCGCGCCCTGCGCACCCTCGTCCTCCTGGAGCGGGTGGAGATCGCGGAACCCGGGGAGGGCCACGACGCGTTCGTTGACTCGGGGGTTGTGCTTCATCGTGCACGAGCCGAGCGGGTAGAAGCCGGTGTCGATCCCGAAGTTGCGGTCGGCGAGCGCCGTGAAGTGCCGCACGATCTCGTTCTCCGGCACCTCGGGCAGCCGCGGCGGCGCCTCTCGCCTGAGCTCCGCGGGGATCTCCGGCACCGGCAGGTCGTAGGTGGGGACACGACCCGCGCGCCGCCCCGGCCGCGACTTCTCGTAGATCAGCTCCATCAGCGCGCAACCTCCGCCAGCACCTCGGCGAGGCGGTCGACGTCCCCCGGCGTCCGCTTCTCGGTCAGCGCAACGAGAAGGACGTCGTCGAGGCCCGGGTAGTCGCGACCGAGCGGGTAGCCGGGATGGACGCCGTGCTCGCGCGCCCGGCGGACGACCTCGCGCGCCGGGATCGGCGTTCGGAACGCCAGCTCCTTGAACGCCGGACGGTCGAAGGCGAGCGGCAGCGCGATCCGTTCCTTCGCGTAGGCGGCGAGCGCCGTGCACGTCTCCCCGAGCTCCCGCAGCCCCTCCGGCCCGAGCCAGCACAGTGTGATGAGGCCGGCGAGCGCAAGCAGCGTCTGGTTCGTCGTCATGTTCGACGTCGCCTTCTCGCGACGGATGTGCTGCTCGCGCGTCTGGAGCGTGAGGACGAAGCCGCGCCGCCCCTCGAGGTCGGTCGTCTCGCCGACGATCCGCCCCGGCATGCGGCGGATGAACTCCTTCCCCGCGGCAAGGAAGCCGTAGTGCGGGCCGCCGTACGACTGGTAGTTCCCGATCGACTGCCCTTCGCCGATCGCCATCGCGCAGCCGTAGTTGCCCGGCGCCTCGAGCAGGCCGAGCGAGGCGAGGTCGACGTGCGCGACCGGGAGGGCGCCGGCCGCGGTCGCGGCGGCGGCGAGGTCGGGGGCGGGCTCGAGGCAGCCGAACGCGTTCGGCTGCTGGAAGACGACTGCGGCGGCGTCGACCGCCGCGGCCGCGAGCGCCGCCGGATCGGTGGTGCCGCCGTCGTGCGGCACCTCGACGACCTCCATGCCGAAGCCCGGGGCATACGTCTTCACCACCTGGCGGACCTGCGGGTTGAGCGTCTCGGCGAGCACGACCTTCGAGCGTCCCGTGTGGTGACGCGCGATGAAGCAGGCGTCGGCGGCGACGGTCGTGCCGTCGTAGCCCGAGGCGTTCGAGACGTCCATCGCGGTGAGCTCGCAGACGGCGGTCTGGTACTCGAAGATCGCCTGCAGGACGCCCTGGCTCATCTCCGGCTGGTACGGCGTGTACGCCGTGAGGAACTCGCCGCGCGAGAGGAACGTGTCCGCGATCGCCGGCACGTAGTGGTCGTAGATCCCCATCCCGAGGAAGCTGAGCTCCCGTGTCGTGTCCGCGTTCTTCGACGCGAGCTCCTCGAGGTGCCGCACGAGCGCGGCCTCGGGGAGCGCGGCCGGCACGTCGAGCGTGCGCCCGAAGCGCACGCCCTCGGGGATCTGCTCGAAGAGCGCGTCGATCGACTCGACCCCGATCGCCTCGAGCATCGCCGCGAGGTCGGCCTGCGTGAGCGAGAGGTAGCCGGCGGTGCTCATGAGCCCCGCCGTCGAAGCGGCGCCGTCGTTGTCATGCCCGGGCGCACGGCCAGTCTCCGGTCACAGCTCGGCGATATGGGCCCTGTACGCCCCTGCGTCCATCAGCTGCGCCGCCTCGCCCGGGTCGGTGACCCGGATGCGGACCAGCCAGCCGCCGCCGTACGGGTCCTCGTTCACGGTCTCGGGCTCGTCGACCGCCTTCCGGTTCACCTCGAGGACCTCGCCCGAAAGGGGCGCGACGACGTCCGACACCGCCTTGACCGACTCGACCTCCGCGTACGACTCGTCCTTCTTCAGCATGGCGCCGACCTCGGGCCCGTCGAAGAGCACGAGCTCGCCGAGCGAGTCCTGCGCGTACCACGTGATGCCGAGGACGGCCTCGTCGCCTTCGACACGGGCCCAGTCGTGCTCCGGGTGGTACCGGAGGTCGTCGGGGTAGCTCTCGCTCGCTGCCATCTGGTCTCCTAGCGCTCCTTCCGGTAGATCGGCTTCGCCGCCACGCGGGCGCGCCGTGGCTTGCCTCGGACGTCGATCACGAGCTCGGTGTCGACGGCGGCCCGTGCGGCCGGGACGTAGCCCATGCCGATGCCGACCTCGAGCGACGGGGACTGCGTGCCGGACGTCACGTTGCCTCCGCCCTCGATGCCCATGCCCGGGCGCGGGATGGCCTTCTCCTCCATCACGAAGGCGGCGAGCCGACTGGCCGGCCCGTCCTGCTTGACACGACGGAGGACGTCCGCACCGGTGAAGTCCGTCTCGAGCGCGCACGTCCAGCCGAGCCCGGCCGAGATCGCGTCGGTGTCCTCGGTGATGTCGTTGCCGTGCAGCGGGTAGCAGACCTCGAGCCGAAGCGTGTCGCGCGCCCCGAGGCCGCACGGCGCCACGCCGCGCGCGAGCACCGCGTCCCACAGCGCTGCGCCGTCGTCGTCCGCGCAGAGGAGCTCGACGCCGATCTCGCCCGTGTAGCCGGTCCGGCAAACCATCACCTCGACGCCGTCGACCTCGCCCATCGCGTGCGTGAACGCCGGCGCCGCGTCGAGGCCGAGGCGCTCGAGCGACCGCGGTCCCTGGACGGCGACCAGTGCGTACTCGTCCGAGGCGTCTCTCACCTCGGTGCCGCGTGTCTCCCGGTCCTTCAGCCACGCGTACGCGGCGTCGCGGTTGCCGGCGTTGACGACGAGCAGGTAGTGGCCGTGACGCATCCGGTAGACGATGAGGTCGTCGACGATCCCGCCGCGCTCGTTCGTCAGCAGCGTGTACTGGGCCTCGCCGTCGCCGACCCGGTCGAGGTCGTTCGAGAGGAGCGACTGGAGGAACTCCGCGCTCGCGGGCCCCTCGACGTGCAGCTGTCCCATGTGCGAGACGTCGAACGCCCCGGCGTCGGCGCGGACAGCGAGATGCTCGGGGATGACGCCTTCGTACTGCACCGGCATCTCCCATCCCGCGAACGGCACCATCCGCGCACCTGCCCGGACGTGGCGCTCGTACAGCGGCGTTCGGCGCAGGGTGGCGCTCACGCCGCGACAATACCGCGGCCGAGCGCCGGGCATTCCGCACGCGCGGACGCCGCACGGAGGGTGCGGGACCGCCGATGAGTCTCCGCCCCGCGCCCGGTCGAACCATCGACGACCACCAACCGGAAGGAGCCCTCGTGAGCGAGCACGAACCGACGAGCGACCCGCCGTCCGTATCGTGGCCCGGCGGCATCGCGGCCATCACCGTCTTCGTCGAGGACCTGGCAGCCGCGAAGCGCTTCTACTCCGACGTCTTCCGTCTGCCCGTCCACTACGAGGACAGCGCCTCGGCGGTGTTCCTGTTCGGCGGGACGATGCTCAACCTGCTCGACGCCCGGGAGGCACCGGCTCTCGTCGCGCCGGCCCGGGTTGCCTCACCCGACGCGGGCGTCCGATACCAGTTCACGCTCGCCGTCGACGACGTCGACGACACCTGCGCGGCGCTCGAGGCCCGTGGCGTGGAGTTGCTGAACGGGCCGGTCGACCGGCCGTGGGGTATCCGCACGGCGAGCTTCCGCGACCCGGGCGGCCACGTCTGGGAGATCGCGCGCTAGCAGCGCCGAGCCCGGCCGCTCCGGCGCGGAGCGAAGGCTCGGTCAGTCGCGGAGGAAGCTCGGGACGTCGATCTCGGTGTCCTCCCCGCGGGGACGCGGGTCGAAGCTCGGCGCGACGGTC
The DNA here is from genome assembly GCA_963792245.1 of uncultured Actinomycetes bacterium. Lineage (GTDB taxonomy): Bacteria > Actinomycetota > Thermoleophilia > Gaiellales > Gaiellaceae > Gaiella. Next base: position 62,785 of record CAWBVO010000025.1, on the reverse strand, counting down.
TCCGACGAGCCGGTCGTCACCGCCGGCTCCACGCGCTTGCGGCGCGGACGTCCGCCGCCGAAACCGGTCGCGATGACCGTGACGCGGACATCCTCGCCGAGGCTCTCGTCGATGACCGCGCCGAAGATGACGTTGGCGTTCGGGTCGGCATGGCTCGTCACGACCTCGGCCGCCTCGTTGACCTCGAACAGGCCGATGTCGGAGGGGCCGGTGATGTTGAGCAGCACGCCGGTCGCCCCGTCGAGGGTCGTCTCGAGGAGCGGCGACGACACCGCCGCGTTCGCCGCGGCGGTCGCGCGGCCCTCGCCGCGCGCCGTGCCGATGCCCATCAGCGCCGAGCCTGCGTCGCGCATGATCGTCCGGACGTCCGCGAAGTCGAGGTTCACGAGCCCGGGGACCGTGATCAGGTCCGTGATGCCCTGCACGCCCTGGCGCAGGATGTCGTCGGCCATCCGGAACGACTCGAGGATCGGGGTCGTCTTCTCGACCACCTGGAGCAGCCGGTCGTTCTCGATCACGATGAGCGTGTCGACCCGGTCGCGGAGGTTCTGGACACCGCCGTCGGCCTGATCGGCACGACGCCGCCCCTCGAACGCGAACGGCTTCGTGACGACGCCGACGGTGAGCGCCTCGAGCTCCCGTCCGAGCTCGGCCACGACCGGCGCCGCGCCTGTCCCCGTGCCGCCACCCTCGCCGGCCGTGACGAAGATCATGTCGGCGCCCTTGAGCGCCTCCTTCAGCTCGTCGCGGCTCTCCTGCGCGGCCGCGAGGCCCACCTCGGGGTTCGCGCCGGCGCCGAGCCCACGGGTCGCCTTCGACCCGATGTGGATCTTGACGTCGGCATCGGTGTCGAGCAGCGCCTGCGCGTCGGTGTTGACCGCAATGAACTCGACGCCGGTGAGACCGGACTCGACCATGCGGTTGACGGCGTTCGTCCCGCCGCCACCGACGCCGACGACCTTGATCACTGCGAGGTAGTTGCCGTTCTGGGTGCTCATCGCAACCTGCCTGAGGGTCAAGCTCTCATCGAGCTACGGGAAGGGCCTCGGATCCCTGATTCGAAGCCAGGGTACGGATTCCTTGTCGACACTGTCAACACAACGCTCAAGCCCCGGTCGAGGTCGAAGTCTCGACCTCGACTTGAGAGTCGAGGCTTTGCGCTCCGGCGACGGGCCGATCGGGGACGCTGACGTCGAGGTACCGCATGCCGGACGGCAGCACCCGGAGCACCCGGTCGGCGACCGCGAGCTTGAGGGCGACGTCCCGGGTGTCCCCGAGCAGGAGCTCGAGCCCCGAGCGGAGGCGGAGGGTCAGGCCGTCGGTCGTCTTCACCGACACGACCCTGCTCGGGAAGTGGATGCCGGCGAGCGGCGCGACCGCGCGGACGGCGGTGTCGAGCTCGGCGTCGACGAACTTCCCGGGCTCGAGCTGGACGCTCTTCGCGACCCAGATCCGAGCGAGCTCGGGCCGCGCCGTGCGATCGACGCGCGCCATCACCCGTCCGCGGCGCGAGACGACGAACGAGGCCGCGCCTTGCCGGATGACTGCGACGGGCCGCTCGGGGACGACGACCACGCGCAACGTGTGGGGATAGGCGCGGTCGAAGCTCACCGAGGCGACGGTCGGCAGCCCGGTGACGTCGACGCGCGCGGCGTCGAGGTCGAGGCCGAACAGGCTCGCCCCGTCGCGGTCGCGCAGCGACCGCTCCACCTGCCGCTCGACGCCGGGGCCGGCACCCGTCACCTCGATCGACCGGACGGCGAAGAGCGCGGTCTCGCGCGCCACAAGGATCGCGAGAAGCACGCCGCCGAGCACGGCGAAGGCCACGAGGAGCGAGCGGCCGGAAGGGAGCAGGGTGCCGAGCTCGAGGCGATCACCGGAAGCCGTACGCGGGAACGGGACGACGACGCTCGCCGGTCGCGTATGCGGCCGCTCGGCGCGCCCCGATCTTCCCCTTCCGGCCACAGGCGCCTGTTTCTGCGTCCGGCCGCGGTCTCCTCGGCTCAGCCCGGCTCCCCGACCTCGCCGACGAGCACAACCTCGCGCTCCAGCTCGACACCGAACCGGTCGCGCGCACGTCGCCTCGCCTCTGTCATCAACGCGAGGCAGTCCGCGCTGGTCGCGCGATCGACGTTCTCGACGAAGTTGGCGTGCCGCGGCGAGATCGCCGCACCTCCGATGCGGTGGCCCTTGAGACCGCAGAGCTCGAGCATGCCGCCCGCGCCGATCTCGCCCGGCGGATTCTTGAAGACCGACCCGAACGTCCGCTTGTTCGTCGGCTGTGTCGCCTTGCGCCTCGCGACGAGGCCGGCCACCTCGACCTTGATCTCCTCGGGCGGCCGCGGCGTCAGGCGGTACTCGACTCGCGCGACTACCTGCCCGAGCCGGAGCCCCGAGTGCCTGTACGAGAGCTCGAGCTGGCCCGCGTCGAGCCAGCCGGAGCCGTCGGCCGAGACGACGAGCGCGCGCTCGAGGATCGCGGCGTAGTCCGAGCCGTAGGCACCGGCGTTCATCCGCACGCCGCCGCCGGCGGTGCCGGGGATCGCCGAGGCGAACTCGAGCCCGCCGAGACCCGCCGCCCGCGCCCGGTGGAGGCAGACGGCGTTCGCGGCCCCGCCTCCTGCTCGCAGGATCTCTCCGTCGAGCTCGACGGTCGCGAGGTCGCCCGCCAGGCGGAGCACGAGCGCCTCGACGCCCGCGTCGGAGGCAAGAAGGTTCGAGCCGAGGCCGACCACGACGCTCGGCAGCTCGCGCTCCTCGGCCCACCGCAGCACCTCCTCCAGCGAGGCGAGGGACTCGGGCCGGGCGAACGCCGCGGCAGGTCCGCCCGTGCCGATCGTCGTCAGTTTGGACAACGGATAGCCGGTCTCGATCTCGACCACGGCTCAGCTCTCGTCCGGCCCGGGGAGACCGTCGACGATCGCGCGCGCCGCACGCCACGGCTCACCGACGCCGAGTGTCACGACCATGTCGCCCGGCCGGAGGACGCGAAGCGCGAGGCCGGCCGCGTCCTCGAGCGTCGGCGCCCAGATCCGCCGCGTGGGCTCGGGGACGGCGTCGAGCACAAGCCGGCCCGAGACCCCCTCGCGGGGCGCGTCCCTCCGCCCGACGAAGTCCGTCACGATCGCGACGTCGGCGAGGCCGAGCGCCTCGCCGAGCTCGCGGTACAGGTGCCGCGTGCGCTCGACCACATGGGGCACGTAGACGGCGACGAGCCGTCCGGTCGTCCGCGGCCGGGCGGTCTCGAGCGCCGCGCGGAGCTCGGTGGGGTTGTGGCCGTAGTCGTCGACCACCGCGATCCCACCCCGCGCGCCGACGAGCTGGAAGCGGCGGTCGGCGCCCTCGAACCGGGCGAGTGCCGCCACGGCGTCGCGGTGGTCGACCCCGACCCGGACCAGGGCCTCGAGTGCCGCGGCGGCGTTGCGGCGGTTGTGCTCGCCCGGGACGGCGAGCGCGAAGTCGACCGGTTCGAGCTCCCACCCGCGGACGACCTCCGGCACCCCGGCGAGCCACGTGTCGATCGCCTCCTGGAGCTCGGCCGTCGAGCCGTACGTCGCGTGGTGGTCGAGCTCGACGTTCGTCACGACGGCGACGCTGGGCCGGAGCGCGAACGCGGAGCGGTCGGACTCGTCCCCCTCGACGACGAGCCAACCCGAGCCCGTCCCGGCGTTGCCGCCGAGCTGCGGCACCACGCCGCCGATGATCCAGGCCGGGTCGTTCCCCGCTTCCCTGCAGGGCGAACGCGATCATCGCGGTCGTCGTCGTCTTCCCGTGGGCCCCGGTCACGACGATCGACGGCTGCGTGGCGACGAGCTCCGCGAGGAAGTCCGCCCTCGGCGTGCCCGCAACACGGCCGAGGTGCGCCGTCGACACGACGACCTCGAAGGCGTCGGGAGGACGCGGCTCGCCGCCGAGATCGACCTCGATCTCGCCGAGCGTCTCGGTGAAGATCGTCTCCTGCGCGTCCCAGCCACGGACCTCGGCGCCCAGCGCGCGCGCGACGTTCGCGTACGCGGAGAGCCCCGATCCGCCGATCCCGACGAAGTACAGCCGCCGGCCCTCGAGCGGCTTGTGGTGACTCACCACAACGTCATCTCCCACCACGGGCGAGGGCGACGAGCTCGTCGGCGATCTCGTCGGCCGCGTCGGGGCGTGACAGCGCGAGCATCGCCTCCCCCATCCCTGCCAGCCGGGCCGGGTCGCGCAGTAGCTGGTCGACGAGCGTCGGGACCCGGTCGACCTCCGCGTCGGGCACCATGACCGCCCCTCCCCCGCGCTCGAAGTGGCGGGCATTGAGCGTCTGGTGGTCGGCGGTCGCGTGGGGGTACGGGACGAGGATCGCCGGCATCCCCGCCGCAGCCAGCTCCCAGACCGTCCCGCCGGCGCGCGAGACCGCGAGATCGGCCGCGGCCAGCGCCTCGCCGAAGTGGTCGGTCTGGGCGAGCAGCACGTACCCCTCCCGGTCGACCCGCTGGCGCAGCGACTCGAAGTCCCGCTCGCCGCAGACATGGAGGACATCCGGGCCGCCGGCGCCCCAGGCCGCAACCGCCATCTCGTTCAGGGAGCGCGCCCCCGCGAGCGCACCGAAGACGGCGACGACCGGCCCGGAGAGCGAGAGATCGAATCGGCGCCGCCCTTCCTCCCGGCTCGCGCCGCGATGTGCGACGGGAATCGGCCGCCCCACGACCCGCACCTTGTCGCCGTTCCGTCCCGGGATCGCGTAGGCGAGGAAGAGCCTGCGCGCGAAAGGCGCGGCCAACCGGTTGGCGAGCCCGAGATGCGCGTCGGCCTCGGTCAACGCGGACGGGATACCCCGCATCCGGGCGGCGAGCACCATCGGCCCGGAGACATAGCCCCCCGCGCCGAGAACCACGTCGGGCCGGCGCCGCGCCAGGATGCGCAGGCAGTGCGCCGGCGCCGCGGACGCGCGCCAGGCCGCGCGGAGCTGCGCCGCGCTCGGCGTACGCGGGAGGCCGGAGACCGGGAAGGTGTCGAGCGCGAAACCCGCCTCAGGCACCAGCCGCGACTCGACGCGGTCGGGTGTTCCGGCGAACGTCACCGTCAGCCCGCGTGCGCGCAGCGCCTCCCCGACGGCGAGCGCGGGTCTCACGTGACCCGCGGTTCCCCCGGCCGCGATCACGCAGGCGAGCTTCGACGACGCGCTCATTCACCGCGATGTTAAGGAGCACTCCGACGCAGCAGAGCAGCACCAGCAGAGAGGAGCCTCCGTAGGAGACGAACGGGAGCGGGATTCCGGTGAGGGGGGCGATGCCGAGCACGGCCGCGAGGTTCACGGCCGCCTGACCGCAGATCAGTGTCGTGATCCCGGCCGCGAGGCGCTTGCCGAACGGATCGCGGCACTGGAGCGCGACGCGGAAGCCGGCCCAGGCGAACACCGCGAACGCGACGATGACGAGTGACGAGCCGATGAACCCGAGCTCCTCGCCGACCACCGCGAAGATCATGTCCGTGTGCGCCTCCGGGAGGAAGTTCACCTTCTGGATGCCCTGCCCGAGACCTTCGCCCGTGACGCCGCCCGACCCCATCCCGATGATCGCCTGGACGTTCTGGAAGCCGGCTCCCTGTGCGTCCTTCCAGGGGTCGAGAAAGCTGAACAGCCGTTCGCGCCGGTACGGCTCCATCCAGATCGCGAGCGCGCCCGCTCCGAGCGCGAGCGTCGTCGCGAGCGCGAAGAGCCGGAACGGCACGCCGGAGACGAGCAGGATGCCGGCGATCATCCCGAAGAGCGCGATCGTCGTTCCGAGGTCGGGCTCGATCACGATCAGCCCGCCGAACACGACGACGACGATCCCCACGGGCTTGAGCAGCTCTCCGAGGGTCCTCGGAACCGGACGACGCGAGAGGACGGCGCTGGCCCAGACGAGGATGGCGAGCTTCGCGATCTCGGCCGGCTGGACGCTGATCGGCCCCACGATGAACCAGCGCTGCGCGCCGTTGATGGTGGGCGCGACCGCGAGCACGGCGACGCAGCCGACGAACGCGGCGGCGAGCAGCAGCGGCGCGAGCGGACGCAGCGCGTGGTAGTCGACGCGCGTGAACACCGCGAGGAGCACGAGGCCGGCCCCCGCGTAGAGCCCCTGCTTCACGAGGAACCGCATCGGGTCGCCGGCGCCGAGCGCCGCCGACGCCGAGGTGGCGCTGAAGACCATCACGAGCCCGAACGCGACGAGCCCGAGCGTGACGAGGATCAGCAGCCGCTGCTCGAGCTGCCCGCCGTCGGCGCTGCGTCTACTCCCCACCCCGGGAGCTTCTGCACGAGTCGCCGGAACTCCTCCCCACGCTGCTCAAAGCTCCTGAACTGGTCGAACGACGCGCACGCGGGCGTGAGTAGCACGACGTCCCCCGGCGACCCGGCGTGCGACGCAGCGGCGAGAGCGGCGGCGAGCGTGCCCTCGACGACATACGGGACGTGCGCTGCCTCGAAGGCGGCGGCCAGGTCACCCGCCGCCTCGCCGATCAGGTACGCGCGGTCGCCCGGCGCACACGCGGCCGCAAGCGCGTCGTACGGCTCGGCCTTCCCGCGGCCACCGAGGATCACATGCTTGCGCCGCCCGGGGAACGACGCAAGCGCGCGCAGAGCGGCTGCTGCGTTCGTCGCCTTCGAGTCGTTCACGTACAGGACGCCCGCGACCGTGCCGACCTCCTCGATCCGGTGCTCGACCCCTGGAAAGGCGCGGAGCGCCTCCGCGATCGCGGCATCCGGGACACCGATCGCCCGCGACGCCGCGGCGGCGGCAGCGGCGTTCTCGCGGTTGTGCGCACCACGCAACCGGGGCTCGGCGGGCAACGGGTCGTCGTCCGAGAACTCGACGCGTCGAGCCTCGCCCGGCACCGGGCCGAAGCCGTGCGGCACGACGGCCACGTCGTCCGGCCCCTGACGGGCGAACGCACGCAGCTTTGCGGCCGCGTAGGCCTCGAACGACCCGTGTCGGTCGAGGTGGTCGGGCTCGAGGTTCGTGAGGACGGCCACCCGCGGTCGCAGCGTCTCGACGTCCTCGAGCTGGAACGACGAGAGCTCGCACACGATCCACGCGTCGGGGTCGACGGCGTCGACGAGCGCCGTCAGCGGCCGCCCGATGTTGCCGGCGACCTCGACCGGCCAGCCGGCGGCCTCGAGGATCACGCCGAGCAGCGCCGTCGTCGTCGTCTTCCCATTTGTCCCCGTCACGCCGAGGAGCGGGTTCGGCAGCAAGCGCGCGCCGAGCTCGATCTCGGATATCACCGGGACCGAGCGGGCGCGGGCGGCGACGATCGGCTCCGCAGAGGACGGCACGCCCGGGCTCTTCACGAGCAGGCCCACGCCGTCGAGGATCTCGTCCTCCCACGGACCGAGTCGGAGGTCGGCGTCGGGCGCCTCGGCGGCGACCGCGGGATCGGCGTCGTACCCCCTCACCTCCACCCCGCGTGCCCGCAGGACGGAGACTGCGGCGGTGCCCGAGCGGGCGAGCCCGACTACGAGCACACGGTCCGGTAGGCCCGCCATGCGGCGAATCGTAGGGGCCGGAGGAAGCCGCCCCTGGTCGAGCCGCTACGCGCGCTGTGCGATCACGACCCCGCCGATCACGGCGGCTGCACCGATTGCCGTCCCCGGCCCGACACCCTCGCCCAGCACGAGCACCGCGAGCACGAGCCCCGACAGCGGCTGGAGGAACTGGAGCGTCGCGATCCGCTGGATGCCGCCTCGCGAAAGCGCCCAGTACCAGCCGACGTAGCCGGCAATCGATGTGACGGCGGCGAGGAAGAGCACGGCGCCCCATGCGGCCGGTCCCGCCTCGGGTACACCGTCCGCCGCGAACAGCCCGAGCGCGAGCGGCGTCAGCACGAGCGCGCCGAGCCCGACGCCCCAGTACGTCGCGGCCGCGCTCGACACGCCGCGGGGCGGCAGCATCGCGCCGGCCACGTACCCGGCAGAGACCACGAGCGCCGCAGCGAGCACGATCAGGTCGCCGACGAGGGTCGCGTCCCCTCCCCCACCACCCCGGGCGCCGATGAGGACGACCTCGCCGACGAGGGCGACCGCACTCCCGAGGAGCCACGCACGCCGCGGCCGTCGCCTCGCGACCAGGCTCGCGTACGTCCCCGTGAAGATCGGCAGCGCCGCGAGGATCATCACCCCGTGGAGGCCCGACGTCCGCTGCTGACCGACCGTGTAGACGACCGGGAAGATCACGAACCCCGCGGCCGCCGACACGGCCAGGAGGCGGCGCGAGGTGGCGGCACGGGGGAAGGGCTGGCCGAGATGCGCGAGAAGCGGCACGGCGAGGGCCCCGGCGACGATCGTGCGGAGCGTCGCGACGACCAGGGGCGCGAGATCCTCGAGCGCGATCCGCGTGAGGATCGGCGTCGCGCCCCAGACGAGCATCACCGAGACGGCGACGACGACCGGTGCCGCGGGGATCCCGCTGACCCCGCGCCTCAGAGCTGGAACCGCAGGTAGTAGCGGTAGTAGAGGACGAAGCCGATCGCGCAGAGGATCGCGCCGACGATCCAGAACCGCACCATGATCTTCGTCTCCGACCACGCCTTCAGCTCGAAGTGGTGGTGGATCGGCACCATCAGGAAGACGCGCCTGCCGGTGCGCTTGAAGCTCGCGATCTGGATCATCCACGTCAGCGCCTCGATCAGGAACACGCCGCCGATGAAGACGAGCAGCACCTCCGTCTCGGTCAGGATCGCGAGCGTCGCGATCGCACCGCCGAGCGCCATCGACCCGGTGTCGCCCATGAAGAGCTCGGCCGGGAACGAGTTGAACCAGAGGAACCCGATCACCCCGCCGATCAGTGCCGCGGCGACGATCGCGAGGTCGAGGTACTCGTCGCTGCGCTGGGCGACGAGGTCGGCCGAGCGGATCCAGTCGATCGCCGCGATCGCGAGCAGCGTGATGAGCGAGATCGCGCACGTGCCCGCGGCGAGCCCGTCGATGCCGTCGGTGAGGTTGACGGCGTTCGACGTGCCGGCGATGACCACGAACAGGAACGGGAAGTAGAGCCAGTGGAGGTCGATGTTCACGTCGACCAGCGGGAAGTAGATCTCCGTGTCCATGTAGCCGATCCTCGTCGTCGCCCAGCCGACGCCCGCCGTGATCAGGAGCAGGCCCACCATCTTCCAGCGACCGGGCAGGCCGAGCGAACGGCGCTTGCGCACCTTCAGGAAGTCGTCGGCGAAGCCGATCGCCGCACAGCCGAGCGTCGCCAGGAGAAGCGTGACGCCGGGGACGGTGTAGAGCGACACGACGAGCGCGGGGACGAAGGCCGCGACGATGATGAGCAGGCCGCCCATGGTCGGCGTCCCCTGCTTGACGACGTGGCGGGCGGGCCCTTCCTCCCGGATGTGCTGCCCGATCGACTGCCGGCGCAGCCACTCGATGAATTGCGGGCCCAGCGCGACGGCGATCACCATCGCGACGAGGCCCGCGATCAGGACCCTCACCATGTGACGGAGTGTTTCTGGATTCGGTCGGGGATGCCTTCGAGCCCCACCGCCCGCGACCCCTTCACGAGGATCGCATCACCGGGACGCAGCACCGCCGCGATCGCGTCGAACGACGCCGCATCCGGGACGGCGTGCGCCTCACCCGCTGCGGCCGCGAGGTAGCCGCGCGCCTCGTCGCCGACCGCGACGACCACCTGGATCCCCAGCGTGTCGAGCAACTCGGCGATCTCGGCGTGATACCGCTCGCTCTCGTCGCCGAGCTCCGCCATCTCCCCGAGGATCGCCACCCGGCGCCGTGCGCCTGCACGCTCGACGAGATCGAGGAGGGCTGCCCGCATCGATACCGGGTTCGCGTTGTAGGCGTCGTTGACGACGAGACCGCCGCCCGGAAGCTCATGCACCTCGCCGCGCCACCGGCTGAGGCTGATCGCGGCGGCACCGTCCCGCGCGCGGTCGAGAGGGAGACCGAGCGCGTCGTAGGCGGTGAGCGCTGCGAGGACGTTCTCGGCGAGATGACGCTGCGAGAAGGGAAGCTCGAGCCGAACCTTCCCCGCACCGACCGGAAACACCCACGCGTCGCCGTCGCGCTCGACCGAGCTGCGCTCGAAGCGCCGTACGTCGAGGTCGTCCCGGAGGTAGGGCTCGAGCAGCGGCTCGTCGCCGGGGACGACGGCGACCCCGCCGGCCGGAAGGGCGGCGATCGCCTCGGCGTTGGCGCGCGCGACGTCGGCCACGGTGCCGACGAGCTCGAGATGCTCCGGGCCGATGGACGTAACGAGGGAGAGCGTGGGCCGGGCGACGTCGCAGAGCGCCGCGATCTGCCCGAGGCTGCGCATTCCCATCTCGGCGACGAGCACCTTCGTGTCGGGCTCGAGCCGGAGGACCGTGAGCGGCAGGCCGAGCTCGTTGTTGCGGCTCGCCTCCGCGGCGACCGTCGGCGTCACCCCTCCACAGAGGGACGCGAGCGCGTCCTTCGTGGTCGTCTTCCCCGTCGAGCCGACCACGGCGACGACCTGGGCGTCGGAGCGGTCGCGCACGCGGCGGGCGAGTGTGGCGAGTGCGGCTTCCTGGTCGCGCGGCACGAGCGTCGCCGCGCCCGCCGCACGCGCCTGGTCGACGTACCGCACGCCGGTGTTGAGGGCGACGAAGAGGTCCCCCGGCGCTGCTACCCGCGAGTCGTCGTGCACGCGTCGCAGCACCCCGTCGGCGGGCCGGCCGCGGAGGTCCCCGAGCTCGAGCGCCTCCACCTCGCTCCACGCGAGGGGAATCACGCGCGCGCCCCGCGGCCGGCCGAAGGACCCGTGCGTCGATTCTCCATGAGCGCTGTCAACCGGCGCTCCCTCGCGAGCGCAGCGCGCCTCGGGCGACGTCGCGGTCGTCGAAGGGATGCACGACGCCCGCGATCTCCTGTCCCTGCTCGTGCCCCTTGCCGGCGATCACGACGACGTCGCCCGCGCCGGCCGCGCCCACTGCGGCCTCGATCGCGGAGCGGCGGTCGAGGTCGACCTCGACGTCCGTGCCCGTCCCCTGCAGGATCGCCTCCACGATCGCGAGCGGCTCCTCCGAGCGGGGGTTGTCGCTCGTGACGACGATCCTGTCCGCGAGCTCGCGCGCGACCTGACCCATGAGCGGCCGCTTCTCGCGGTCGCGGTCGCCGCCGGCGCCGAAGACGACCACGAGCCGTCCGTCGCCGAGCGGGCGCGCCGCGCGGAGCACGGTCGCGAGCGCGTCCGGCGTGTGCGCGTAGTCGACGACGACCGCGAAGGGCTGCCCCTCCTCGACCGCCTCGAACCGCCCGGGTACGCCGGCCACCCCGCGCCACCCCGGCGGCGATCGTCTCGTCGTCGACGTCGAGCAGCGTGGCGGCCGCCACCGCAGCGAGGACGTTCTCGACGTTGAACACGCCGAGGAGCGGTGTCTCGATCGCGATGCCGGCGGCCGTGAACGTCGACCCATGGGCCCCGAGCTCGAGGCCGTCGGCGCGCACCTCTGCCTCGGGGCGGAGCCCGAAGGTGACGACCGGAGCGCGATGCGCGCCGGTGAGCTCGTCCGCCAGCCGCCGGCCGTACGGATCGCCGACGTTCACCGCCGCCGGCGGCGGAGCGACACCGGTGAACAGCCTCCGCTTCGCCTGGAAGTACTCCTCCATGTCGCCGTGGAGGTCGAGGTGGTCCTGGCTCAGGTTCGTGAACGCGAGCGCGTCGAAGCGGACACGGTCGAGGCGGCGATAGTGCGAGCCGTGGGACGAGGCCTCGAGGACGACGGCCTCGTCCCCGGCGTCGACCATCTCCCGGAACAGCCGCTGCAGGTCGATCGCCTCCGGGGTCGTGTGCGGCGCGGGCCGCCGGACGCCGCCGACGACCCACTCGACGGTCCCGACCATCGCGGTCGGCCTCCCGTCCGTCTCGAGGATCGCGCGGAGCAGATAGGCGGTCGTCGTCTTGCCGTTCGTCCCGGTGACCCCGGCCACGGTCAGCCGCTCGGTCGGGACGCCGAAGAACACGTCGGCGGCGACCGCCATCGCCGCACGAGAGGACTCGACGACGAGCTGCGGCACCGCGACGTCGACCGGGCGCTCGACGACGAGCGCGACGGCACCGGCCGCGACGGCGTCCGCCGCCAGGTCGTGCCCGTCGGCACGGGCCCCGGGCACGCAGAAGAAGAGCGTGTCGTCGCCCACGCGGCGGGTGTCGTACGCGAGGTCGAGGATCTCGACGGCCCGTCGCCCGATCACGTCACCCGGCGCGAGCGCGCGGATCAGCGCGTCGAGCTCCATCGGCCCCGATTCTAGGTGCGGCTACTGCGACGACGCCGCGGTCGACGCCTTCAGCTCCGGCGCGTCCGGCGGCACCTCCAGGTACTGGAGCGAGAAACGCGCGAGGTCGCGGAAGATCGGCGCGGCGACGACGCCGCCAAAGATCTGGCCGTGCGGCTCGTCGACCATCACGAGGATCGCGAGCCGTGGATTGCGCGCGGGGACGAGCCCGACGAACGACGCGACGTACTTCGAGACGTACCGTCCGTTCTCGACCTTGTTCGCGGTCCCGGTCTTCCCCGCCACCGTGTAGCCGGGGATCGCGGCCTCGGTGCCCGTCCCCTCGAGGACGACGTCGCGGAACATCGCCGTCATCCGGTCGGCCGTGTAGCGGGAGACGACCCGGCGACCCTTCGCGTGGCGCACCTTCTTCCCGCCGACCTTCGCGATCACGTGGGGCGTCGACATCACGCCGCCGTTGCCGATGGCCGCGTACGCGCTGACCATCTGCAACGGCGTGACGGCGATGCCCTGGCCGATCGGCACGTTGCCGATCGTCGAGCCCGACCACTTGTCGTACGGGAGCACCATGCCGCCGCTCTCGCCCGGAAGGTCGGAGCCGCTCGTCCTGCCGAAGCCGAAGCGCGAGATCCAGCGGGAGAGCTCCGGCCCGCCGAGCCGGTCCTTCGCGATCGTGATCGTCCCGACGTTCGACGACTCGGCGAGGATCTGCCGGACCGTCATGCGCTCGGTGCCCCGAACGTGCGACTCGTGGATCACGCGGTCGGCGACCTGGATCGTCGGGGCGAGAACGAATGAGCTCTCGGGCGTCACGACGTTGTCCTCGAGCGCGCCGGCGATCGTCACGATCTTGAACGTCGAGCCGGGCTCGTAGAGGTCGGTGACTGCGCGGTTGCGGCGCTCGTCGGGCGGCGCGGTCGAGAAGTCGTTCGCGTCGAACGTCGGCGCGTTCGCCATCGCGAGGATCGCACCCGTTCGCGGGTCCATCACGATGGCAGTCGCGCCCTTCGCGTTCCAGCGCCGAACCGCCGAGGAGAGCAGCTGCTCGGCGGTCGCCTGCAGCTGATGGTCGAGGGTCAGTACGACGTTCTTTCCCGGCCGCTCCTTGCGCGAGGTCACGACGTCGATCGCCTGACCCGCCGGGTCGCGGACGACCGTCTCGTACCCCGGCCGTCCGGCGAGCTTCTTGTCGAGCGAGCGCTCGAGCCCGTCGAGCCCCTGGTTGTCCGTCCCCGCGAAGCCGAGGAGCTGGGCTGCGACGCGCCCCTGCGGATAGGTCCGGCGCTCCTCGGGGTAGAACCCGATCCCCGGGATCGCGAGCCGCTGGAGGAGCTTGGCCTTCGCCGGGTCGGCCTTGCGGTCGAGGAAGACGAACTGCTTCGAGTGGTCGGAGAGCCCGGGGAAGACGGCGTTCGGGTCGATGCCGAGCGTCTCCCCTGCCTTGATCGCCGCCCGCCGCGGGGAGACGACGTGCCGCGGATCGGCGTACACGGTCGTCGCGAGCTCGCCGATCGCGAGCGGCTCGCCCGTCCGGTCGAGGATGGTGCCGCGTCCCGCCGGGATCTCGATCGTCTCCCGCTGCTGCTTCGAGGCCATCGCGGCATACGCCGATCCGTCGATGACCTGGATCCAGGCCGCACGTCCCAGCGCGACCGCGAACAGCGCGGCGAACCCGAGCACCAGCAGGCGGATCCGGGAGTTCGCCCGCCGGTCGTTCGTCACGGCGCGAGCCGGACGTAGGTCGTCGTGTTGGGGTCGGCCTCGACGAGCCCGAGCTTCGACGCCGCCTCGGTCTCGATGCGCGCGTTCGCCGACGCGCTCGACAGCTGCGCACGCGTGGACGCGATCTCCGCCTTCAGCTCGGCGCGGTCGTGGCGCAGGTCGTCCAGCCGGACGTTGAGCCGCAGGACGAGGACGTTGATCGCGACGACTCCCGCGAGGAGTGCGGCAACCAGGACGATCCACAGGATGCCGCCCGTGAACGCGCCCCGCGCGAGGCGGGGCCGGCGGAGCGCGGGCTGCGCGATCGTCGACATCAGGCCTTCACCGCCGCCCGCAGGCGTGCCGAGGCAGCGCGCGGATTGACGTCGGTCTCCTGCGCACCCGGTCGGACGGGCTTCCGGGTCAGCGACCTGAGCGTCGGCTCCTTCCCGCAGACGCACACCGGGAAGTCGGGCGGGCAGGTGCAGCCCTTGGCCTCGGCGGCGACGAAGCGCTTCACGATGCGGTCCTCGAGCGAGTGGAACGAGATCACCGCGAGCCGGCCGCCGGGACGGAGCATCTCGAGGGCCGCCGGGAGCGCCGCCTCGAGCTGGCCGAGCTCGTCGTTGACGGCGATCCGGAGCGCCTGGAACACGCGCTTCGCCGGATGCCCCTCGCCGAACCGCGCAGGCGTCGGGATCGCGAGCTTGATCGTGTCGACGAGCTCCCCCGTGCGCGTGAACGACCGCTCCGCACGCGTTCGGACGATCGCGCGCGCGATCTGCGTCGCGTAGCGCTCCTCGCCGTAGCGGCGGAAGATCGTCACCAGCTCCCGCTCGTCCCAGGTGTTCACGATCGTGGCGGCGGTCGTCTCCGAGGACGGGTCCATCCGCATGTCGAGCGGCGCGTCCGTCGCGTACGAGAAGCCTCGCTCCGGCCTGTCGACCTGCATCGACGAGATGCCGAGGTCGAGCAGCACGGCATCGGCCTTGACGCCGTTCCCGGCAAGCTGTGAGAGCACGATCGCGAAGTCGCCCCGCAGGAATCGCACCTCGACACCGGCACCCGCCTTGAAGCGGTCGAAGTAGGGCTTCGCACCCGGATCGCGGTCGATGGCGACGAGCTTCCCGCTGCCTGCGAGGTCCTGCGCGAGGACGCGCGCATGGCCGCCTGCGCCGAAGGTCGCGTCGACGACCGTGTCCCCGGGGCGCACGGCGAGGAGCTCGCGCACCTCCTCCGCGAGGACGGGGACGTGGTCAGAGCCCGCGTGCGGCAAGACGTTCGGCAGCATGTTCGGCGCTCCCTTCGACGGCATGGAGGTGCTGCTCCCAGGCGGTTGGGTTCCAGAGCTGGAGGTGGTCGTAGTTCCCTGCCACGACGACCTCCCGCTCGAGGGCGGCGTGGCGCGTGAGGGCGGCCGGGACGAGGACGCGGCCCTGCGCGTCGAGATCCGCGTCGGCCGCCCCCGAGAAGAAGAACGTCCGCAGCTCCCGCGCCTCGCGCGAGAGCGGGTCGAGCGCGGAGATCCGGGCCTCGACGCTCACCTTCCACGTCTCCCGGGGGTAGACGGCGACGTTGCGGTCGAGGCCGCGCGCGAGCACCACCCCGGCGCCCAGCGCGTCGCGGAACCGGCGCGGCAGCGTGATCCGGCTCTTGTCGTCGATCGAGTGCTCGTAGGTGCCGATGAACATGGCCCGCGTCTGTGGTCGATCCGCTTGGCGATCTCCACGAGTCCCCACTTTACGCCACAATTCCCCACTGTCAAGACCCTGGCGCCCGTTTGCACAGGGCAACGACCCGGTGCGAGACTCGAGGCGGTGACGGCGCGCGGCCCGCTCGACGCAAGCCCGCCCGGTTCGACCCCACGCCACGCGCGGCGGCGGGGTCGGCGAGCGCGTCGGGTCGCGGCGGCGGCACTCGTCACGCTGGCCGTCCTCGTCGCCGGGGCGGGAGCCGGGAACGGAGCCGTCCGTCCGGCGGCCACGACAACGTGCCCTTCGGCGCGGACGCCCGCAGGCCGAGCAGCGGCACTGCACGACGCGCTCGCGGCGCGGCGGGACGTCCTGGGCGAGCGGCTGCTCGCCCTGCGCCGGGGCCCGACGTACGCGGCGGCACGGAGGCTGCTACCGCCCCTCTGGTACGCGGTCGGGCACGGCGGTAGGCCGCTGACCCTCTCGGGGGCGTACTACCTCCCGTTCGCGTATCCGTTCACCGTCTACGGCCCGCAGGCGTTCGCGCTCCACGTCGCCGACGGGAGCGAGATCCGCACGCGCCGCGCCGACGGTCCGGGCCTGACGGTCTTCGTCGGGGACGGTCGCGAACGCTATGGATCGTGTCTCGCGCGCCTGCGCCCGCCACGGCTCGCGCGCGGGTGGCTGCCCGTGCTCCGAACGGGGTACCTGGACGCGCGCGGTGCGCGCTACGCGCAGGAGTCCTTCGCCGGCCGGATCCCCGGCATCCGGTCGCTCGTGAGCTTCGTGCGACTCCGTGTGGACGCAACCCATGCACGGGGCGCGGCGGTGGTCCGCTTCGTGGCCTCGCCGGGGAGCGGCGCGCGCCTGGTCGCCGACGCCGCCGGGGAGCGCGACGGACGCGGCGTCGTCTACCGCATCCGCGGAACCGCGGTGATCCACGTCGCATGGGTCCACGCCCGGGCCGGCGCCGACATCGTTCCCGACGGTGCCGTCTACGACGCCGCGCGCGGTGCGGTGTCGCGGTTCTGGGAGGACGCGCTGGCCCGCGGGACCACCTTCGAGGTCCCGGAGCAACGCGTCGTCGACGCCGAGCGGAGCCTGCTGGTCCAGCAACGGTCTCTCGCCTGGCGCTACAGCGTCGGCAACCCCTACGAGGAGCTCTCGTTCGCCGAGGCGCTCGACGCCGCGCGGGTCACCGCGGCGTACGGCCACGCCGATGTCTCCGAGGCCATCCTCCGCCTCGCGGTGCGCCGCCTTCCCGCGCGGTATACGAACTGGCGCGCCGGGGCGGTGCTCGTCGCGGCCGCCGACCTCTTCCGGCTGACCCGCGACCGGGCACTGGTCGACAGGATCACGCCGGCGCTGACCACCGTCCTGCGCCGGCTCGAGCATCAGCTCCGGGGCCCCGGGCCGGGGTTGCTCGACCGCGAGCCGTTCTCGTCCGACGTCACTCGGCCCGTAATCGGGCTCCATGGACAGGCGACGGTCTGGCAGGGCCTGCTCGCGATGGCTCGTGTCTGGTCGCGCCTCGACGACCCACGGCTCGCAGCGCGCGCCACTTGGGCAGCCGACCGGCTCGAACGCGCGCTCCGGCAAGCCGCGCGCGCCTCGACCCGGAGACTTGCCGACGGCTCGCTCTTCGTTCCCGCGGCGCTCGGAGACCGCGCCCGGCCGTACGCGGCGTTGACCGCTTCGCGCGACGGCTCGTACTGGAACCTCGTCATGCCCTACGTCCTCGCGTCCGGGCTGTTCGACCCGGACGGGCCGACGGCGCGCGGCATCTGGCGGTACATGGGCGCACACGGCTCGCGGCTCCTCGGGCTCGTACGCGCCGACGCCGGCCGCCTGTACGGACGCGGGCCGTCCGCCGCATCGGGAGTCGACCAGGTCTACGGCGTCAACGTCGCACGGTTCCTCGCCGACGCAGACCTGCCGGACCAGCTCGTGCTGAGCCTCTACGGGATGCTCGCGGGCGCGATGACGCGCGACACGTTCGTCTCGGGGGAGGCTGCCACGGTCGCGCCGCTCCGCGCGGCGCGGCTCGGGTCGATGTACCTCCCGCCGAACAGCGGCACGAGCACCGCCTTCCTCGAGACGCTCCGCCTCGCGCTCGTCCATGAGCGCCGAGGGCCGCGCGGCGCTCCGAGCGGCCTCGATCTCGCGTTTTCGACTCCGCGGGCCTGGCTCCGCGAGGGAGCCACGATCCGCGTGACGGGAGCGTCTACGAGCTTCGGGCCGGTGTCGTACGTCCTCTCGCGGCGAGGGGACATCGTGCGGGTGGGACTCGACGCCCCGCCTGCGCCGACGCTTCGGCTCCGCCTCCGCCTTCCCGCCGGCACGCACGTCCGCCGGGTCGCGATGTCCGGACGCCGTGTCGCGTTCGACGCCGCCTCCGGGACGATCCGGTTCCCGCCGGGTGCGAGGGGCACGCTCGAGCTCGTCGTCGGGCTCGGCCCCTGATGCGCGACGCGTCCCCTTACGTCGTCAGCACCACGTGCCGGGGCGCGACGCCACGGCCGGTCAGCGCCCCCGCACCGCAGCGGGCGGCGAACCCGAGCGCCTCCTGGCCCTCGAGCCCGGTGCCGAGCGCGAAGGTGAGGCCCGCCGCGAAGCTGTCGCCCGCGCCATAGGCGTCGACGACCTCCCCGGGCGGGTCGGCGGCGGTGTACGGGCCGCCCGGCCGCGCCCAGCCGCCGAGGCCGCCGGACGTCGTGACGACGAGCCGCGGCTCGGGGTCGAGCTCGCCGGGCCGATAGCGCTCGGCGTCGTCCTCGCCACTGCCGATCAGCGCGTCGAGCCTGACGCCGCTTCGGTGCAGCACCTCGATCTCGCGTGACGTCGCCGTCAGCACCCGGGCCCGGCGAGCATGCAGCAATGCGTCGACGTCGCCGGCCACGAAGAACACCGCGTCCATCGACGCGAGCTCATGCCAGGGGAGCGACTCGTCGTGGCCGCGCGGTCGCAGCTTCGCGCCGACGGTCGTGATCGTCCGTTCGGCCCGCTCGTCGACCTGGGTAAAGGCCCACCGCTGCGGCCTCTCGTCGGTTGCGGCGTGGACGACCACGCCACGGGCTCCGAGCTCCTCCCGCGCGCGGCGGCCCAGCTCGTCGTCGCCGAGCACCGTGAAGAGGTGCGCCTCGTCCGCGAGCAGCGCCAGCTGGACGGCGGCGACCCCTCCCCCACCACCCGCCTGCTCCCAGTCCTCGAAGGAGTGGGCGATCTCGCCCGGGACCGGCACGCGGTCGACCCGAGCGAAGCGGATCCACTCCACGTGCCCGACGACAGCGACGCGCATGACCGAAGTGTGTACCACGCCTCACACACCTCCCGCCCCCCGCGTTTCACATGATGATGGCGACCGTGGCAGCGATCCCTCCCTTCGAGACGTTCTACGCGGAGCACGCAGGAGAGGTGCTGCAGCTGCTTCGGAGCCGGCTCGGCCGTGAGCGGGCGGACGACGCATTCCAGGAGACGTTCCTGCGCGCGCTCCGCGCGTACGACCGGCTCCACCACGGCGAGCATCTCCGAGCCTGGGTGCTGACGATCGCGTCTCGCGTGGCGATCGACACCCATCGCCGAGCGGGCGAGGCGACCGAAGAGCTCCCGGAGCTGCCCCACCTCGACGGGCGCCCCGCCTACGAGGAGCTGGCCTTCCTCACCGACACCCTGCCGCCGAAGGAACGCGCCGCCGTCGTGCTCCGATACGGCTACGACCTCGACTACGACCAGATCGCCGCCGCGCTCGACGCGAGCGAGGACGCCGCCCGACAGGCCGCGTCCTCCGGCGTCCGGCGGCTGCGAAGGAGGATCACATGACCGTTCCCACCGATCTCGATCGCCGGTTCCGCGACGCCGCGTCGCGGGCCGGGCTGCTCGACGCCGCCTACGACGTGATCGACAGCGAGCTCGGCCCCCTACTCGCGGCCGTCACTGATCGCGGACTTGCACGGATCTCGTTCGACCCCGAGCCGGAACGGGCGCTCGAGTCGCTCGCCCGACTCGCCGGCCCCCGCGTGCTGCGCGCGCCGCGCGCGCTCGACGACGCGAGACGCGAGCTCGACGACTACTTCGGCGGCCGCCGGACGGCGTTCGACCTCGAGCTCGACCTGCGCGGCCTCCCCGACTTCACGCTACGCGTCCTGCAGGAGCTCGCGAACGTGCCGTACGGCCGGACGGCCACGTACCGCGAGCTCGCCGAGCGCGCCGGGAACCCGCGCGCCTCGCGCGCCGTGGGGACGGTCATGAACCGCAACCGCATCCCGATCGTGCTGCCCTGCCATCGCATCGTCGGCTCGTCCGGCGACCTCGTCGGCTACGGCGGCGGGCTCGCGCGCAAGGAGCAGCTCCTGCGGCTCGAGGGCGCGATCCTGTAGCTCTCCGCGGAATCGCGGGCGATCCCGCCTGCGGCGGGCACATCCTGAAGCGGCCTGCTCCGCGGCCGAACGTCGTGTCGGCCTCGCGGCCGCACCTCGCGCGCGGACGCTCACAGGAGCAGCCGATATCCCCTGCCCCAGTCGTTGACGACGACGTTCTCGGCGCCCGCGGCCTCGAGCTTCCGGCGGAGCCGCGACGCATGCGAGTCGACCGTGCGCGTCCGGATCCCCGCAGAGCGGATTCCCCACACGTCGCGCAGCAGCTCGGTCTTCGTGAACACCCGCCTCGGGTCGCTCGCGAGCTTCGCGGCGAGCTCGAACTCCCGCCCTGCGAGCCGCACGGCGACCTCGCCGACACGAACCTGCCGCGCCCGGTGGTCGACTCGAAGCGGGCCGGCGTCGACGACGTCCGCCTGCCCGAGCGTCGCGCGCCGGAGCAGGGCCCGGACGCGTGCGCGCAGCTCGAGGTAGACGTCCCGCGGAACGACGTCGTCCGCGCCGCTCTCGAGCGCCCGGACGCGCACGACGGCGTCGGCACCGGGATCGGTCAGGACGATGACGGGCACGTTCCGGTCCCAGCTGCGGCCGGGCTCACCGGCGCGGAGCCGGCGACAGAGATCGGTCTCCCCCGCGATCACGACGTCGGGGGACACGCGCTCGGCCAGGTCGAGCGCCCGCGCGGTCCACGCTGCGCCGAAGACCGTGAACCCGTCGTCGCGGAGGTGTCGCTCGAGGAGCTCCCGCGAGGCCGGCTCGTGCTCGGCGAGGAGTACGGCGCTCGTGCTTGTCATCCCTGCCGACGCTAGAGCGCCGGCGGGGTCGACGCCAGTGTCGTTTGTCGCGCCTTTGTGACGATTCGCGCACACGCGTCCGGTGCGGCCAGGGCCGTCCGCGCGCATGCAGGCGCGGGCGTCAGCGACCCTTGACCACGAACGAGACCGGGCCGACGAGCTTGCCGTAGCGGGGCGCGCGTGGCGTTCCGAACGCCGGCCAGACGTAGAGGCGGTAGCTGCCGTCGACGAGGGTGCGCCGCGTGCCCTTCGACGTCCACCGCTGGCGGAGTGCGAGCTTCGGCTGCTTGACCCACGTGGTCAGCAACTTCACGTTCCCCCGCCACAGCTGGAGGTTGTAGAACCGCGCCTTGCTCACCGGCACCCACCGGACGACGGGCGGCCGCGCGACGACCGCGCCTTCGGCCGGGACCAAGATCCCCCGACTCGGCCGCGTGCCAGTCGGCCGCGTGCCGATCGTCTTCGACGCCGCGTTCCCGGCGCGGTCGACAAGCGTCACCTCGTACCAGTACCGGGTGCCCGTACGGAGCTTCTTGTCGAGGAACGCGTGCTTTCGGCCCTGGTACACGACCGCCGGCTTCGCGGTCTTCGGCCCCGGCGCCCGGAGGACCCTGGTCCAGACGACGTCCTTCCCCGCGGTCCACGACAGCGACATCGTCCCGCCGCGACGGGCCCACCGGAGGTTCGGCCGCGCCGGCGGCGTGCCGTCGTACCGGAGCATCACCGTCGTCGGCTCGCTGAGGTGACCGGCGGCGTCGCGGCACTGGCCGACGAGCTTCGCCGGGTCGGCGTCCGGCCCCTTGTAGCTCACGGTGGGCGAGCACTCCGAGATGCCCGACCCGGCGTCGGTGCCGGTATAGGCCACGTCCACCGGATGGTTGTACCACCCGTTCGCGTCGGGCTTGCGCGCGAGCGTCCCGGCGACGGTCGGCGCGGTCGCGTCGAACTTGATCTTGAGCGACGTCGACCCCGTGTTTCCCGCATTGTCCCGGCACGACCCCGACACCGTCACGTCCGGCCCGTCCGGGCCGGAGTACGTCCCGGACGTGCACGACGCCACGCCCGAGGCGCCGTCGTCACCGGTGAAGCTGAAGCTGACAGGGCTCGTGTACCAACCGTTGGCGTCGGGACCGCGCGATGCGCCGCCCGTCACCGAGGGCGGCGAGGAGTCCTTGTGCACCGTGACGCTGCTCCCGACGAACGAGCCGCCATAGTTGACCGTGCACGTGAACGTCGATTCCGACGTGTCCTCGGTCACGGTCGCGCCTCCGCATCCGCTCGCGCCCGTGGCGCCGCTCGAGTTGAAGGACCACGAGACGGAGACGTTCGACGTGAACCATCCGTCGCACCCGCCGCCGTTGCAGCTCGCCGACGGCGGGTCGAGCGCACGAGCCGCGCCGGGAAGGGCGACGCAGACGGTGGCCGCCGCCAGCGCGACCAGGAGAGTCCTGACCTTCATGCCTCTCTCGTCTCGCTCCGCGCCGCCACGCCGAGCACCGTGCTCCCGACGGCGGCGGCGAGAAGGAGGATGGCCGCGGCGACGAGCAGGACCT
The DNA here is from genome assembly GCA_963792245.1 of uncultured Actinomycetes bacterium. GTDB lineage: Bacteria > Actinomycetota > Thermoleophilia > Gaiellales > Gaiellaceae > Gaiella. Next base: position 40,444 of record CAWBVO010000025.1, on the reverse strand, counting down.
TGCTCGGCCCGTCGTCCGAGCGGCCGAGCGCGAGCACGCCGACGGCCAGCCCGGGGCGTGCGGCGTCGCGCGGCGTGCCCGTCCGGTGCGGGGCCCTGGCCAGGTGCTGCTGGACGGTCGCCTTCGGCTTCCGCGCCGGCGCGGCCGTGCGCGCGGCCTGCTTCGGGGCGGGAGCGGCGCTCACCCGCGGCCGGACGGCGGCCGCAACGGGCCGCGGCGTCGTCGACGGGGTCGAGCTCGGCGGCGGAGAGGTCGAGGCGCGCGTGGTGGCCGGCCGCTCCTCGACTGATCGCTTCGTCGCCGTGCGCGATGTCGAGGTCGTGGTCGCCTTCCTGGACACCGTCGGGGTCGCGACGACGGGCGCGTCGGGTGTCGGCACTGCTTGCGTCGAGGCCGCCCCTGTCTGCCGCGTCGGCGCCCGGGGAGCCGAGGTCGCCTTCGTGCTCGTGGAGCTGAAGGCGACCGGCGGGTCATCCGGTCCGGGCACCGGTATCCCTTCGGCCGCAAAGGCGACCGCCGGGCACGCGAGCGCGAGCACGCAGCCGCACGCGACGAGCGCGTCGCGCACGAGCCGCAGAGACGATGTCCGCATGGGCACCACGTCCCTCCCTTTCGAAGTCTCACCGTACGTTGGTCGGCGACCGTGTGTCAATACGCCGGGGGGCGGGCCACCGGCCTTCCGGGGCCCGCCCTCTCCGGCTTCCGCGCTAGCGCTTCTTCTTCGGCATCCCTCCCTGGATCGCGTGGCTCGACGCACCGCCACGCTGGCCGCCCCACGAGCCCTGGCCCACGACCTGGAGCTCGTCGGAGCCACGCCCCGCCTGCGCCTGCGTCAGGGCCTGGCACGTCTCGGCCAGGTTGAGCGCCACGGCGAGCGCCGTGACGTCGTTCGACTGCTCGACCGAGCCGCCGCCGCCCGGGCTACCCACCCGGATCGGGGCGTTCTCGTTCGACGCGCCGAGCTGGAGCGCGAGCGCCCCGGCCCCGGCGTCCTGCCGGCTCCACGAGCCCTGACCCGCCACCTGCAGGGCGGAGCCGCCGTGGCCGCCGCCTGCCTGCGACTGGTCGATCGACTGCGACGTCTTGTCGAGGTTGAGCGCCGCGGCGAGAGCCGTGGTGCTGTTCGACTGCGTGACGTCACCGTCGTTGCCCGGGCTGAGCACCCGGATCGACTGGTTCGTGTTCGACGGCTTGAGCTGGACCGCCGTCGCTCCTGCGTCGGCGGTCTGCTTGTTCGAGGCCTCCTGGCCGGCGACCTGCGTGGCGTCCGAGCCGTAGCCGGACTTCGCGCCGGGGTACTCGCCGCGCACCGGAGCCATCGAGCCGCTTCCCTGGCTCTGATCGATCGACTGGTCCGTCCAGTTGCCGTTCGCAGCGATACCCACGGCGGTGGCCGCGTTCGACTGCGAGACGTCACCGTCGTTGCCCGGGCTCAGCACCCGGATCGACGACGCAGAGTTCGACGGCTTCACCTGGACCGCCGTCGCATCCGCGTCGGCGCTCTGGTTGTTCGTCGCGCTCTGGCCGGCGATCTGCGTGCCGTCCGAGCCCTTGTCCGGCTTGGACTTCCCATAACCGTCGTCCTCGCGCAGGGTGGTCGGCGCCATGCCGCCGCCCTGGCTCTGGTCAACAGACTGGTCGGTCTTGTTGCCGTTCAGCCCGGCCGCGACAGCGGTCGTGCTGTTCGACTGCGAGACGTTCCCTCCGTTGCCCGGGCTCAACACCCGGATCGACGATGCCGTGTTCGACGGCTTGATCTGAACCGCCGTCGCGTCCGCGTCGGCGGTCTGCTCGTTCGAGGCCTCCTGGCCGGCGACCTGCGTGGCGTCCGAGCCGTAGCCGGACTTCGCGCCGGGGTACTCGCCGCGCACCGGAGCCATCGAGCCGCTTCCCTGGCTCTGATCGATCGACTGGTCCGTCCAGTTGCCGTTCGCAGCGATACCCACGGCGGTGGCCGCGTTCGACTGCGAGACGTCACCGTCGTTGCCCGGGCTCAGCACCCGGATCGACGACGCAGAGTTCGACGGCTTCACCTGGACCGCCGTCGCATCCGCGTCGGCGCTCTGGTTGTTCGTCGCGCTCTGGCCGGCGATCTGCGTGCCGTCCGAGCCCTTGTCCGGCTTGGACTTCCCATAACCGTCGTCCTCGCGCAGGGTGGTCGGCGCCATGCCGCCGCCCTGGCTCTGGTCAACAGACTGGTCGGTCTTGTTGCCGTTCAGCCCGGCCGCGACAGCGGTCGTGCTGTTCGACTGCGAGACGTTCCCTCCGTTGCCCGGGCTCAACACCCGGATCGACGATGCCGTGTTCGACGGCTTGATCTGAACCGCCGTCGCGTCCGCGTCGGCGGTCTGCTCGTTCGAGGCCTCCTGGCCGGCGACCTGCTGTTGGTCGGACCCATACCCACCGCCGCCTTGCGACTGGTCGGTCGACTGGTCCGTGGAGTTGCCGTTCGCGGCGATGCCGACTGCCGTCGCCGCGTTGGACTGCGAGACGTCACCGTCGTTGCCCGGGCTCAGCACCCGGATCGACGACGCAGAGTTCGACGGCTTCACCTGGACCGCCGTCGCATCCGCGTCGGCGCTCTGGTCGTTCGAAGCCGCCTGGCCGGCGATCTGGGTCTGGTCCGACCCGTAACCGCTGCCGCCCTGCGACTGGTCTGTGGACTGGTCCGTCTCGTTGCCGTTCAGGGCGGCCGCGCCGGCGGTCGCCGAGTTCGACTGGGTCAGATTGCCTCCGTTGCCGGGACTGAGAACGCGGATCGACTGCGCGTCGTTGCTGGGCGCGAGCTGGACCGCGGTTGCGTCCGCGTTCGCGTCCTGCTTGTTCTGCGCAGCCTGACCGGCGATCTGGGTCTGACCGGAGCCGTACCCACCCGACTGCGACTGGGTGGTGCTCTGGCTCGTCGTGTTGCCGTTCGCTGCGAGGGCGCCTGCAGTCGTCGAGTTCGACTGCGAGACCGCCCCGTCGTTGCCGGGGCTCAACACGCGAATCGACGACCCGCTGTTGGACGCCCCCGCCTGTAGGGCACCGCTCCCGGCGCCGGCCGTCTGTCCGCTCCCTGCGAACTGGCCCGCTCCTTGTGCGGCACCACCTCCATCGGCGGCGACTGCCTGACTCGCGCCGAACACCAGCACGAGCAGGAGCGCCCCGAGGAGTGCGGTCATGCGTTTCATATGGACCTTGCTCCTTCCGTTGGAAGCCGCGAAGCCGGCGCTCCACGGCGCGATCGTGGACGGAGGGAGCGCTAGCCCGGGTCTTCGGGGACGCGGCTGCGATGGCCCGAAGGCAGTGCCACGCGATCGAGCGTGACACGCCTGGCCAGATCGGCCATCGCGGCCAGGAACGGAAGAGCGAGGAAGATGGGGATCCCGCCGCCCGACGAGCCCCCGCCGGCGGCGGGCGCGACGCTCGCCCCCGACGGGGTCGTGGCGGGCACGCGCTCGCCCGGTGCGGGAGCCTTCCAGCGCGGCGCGGGATGCGAATCAGTCGTCGTGCCGCTCGATCCCTCCGCGCCTGCCGCACGCGCGACAGAAGAGGACGCCTGCCCGTCGATGTACGTCCCGAGGGCCTCGGCGCTGCCGCTGATATCACGCGGACGGCCGAGCCACGGAACCGCGCGAAGCGCGAGCGCCGCCGAGGCGCCCCCGCGTCGGGCGGCCAGCGGACCGACGAGAACGATGGAAGGGCGCATGGATGCGAGCACGGCTGCGTCGGATGTCGAACCAGCGACCATGTCCGCCGGCGTGGAGACACCGAGCGCCAAGGCGCCCAGCTCCTCTGCCACCGGCAGTATCACCGGCGCGAGCAGCTCGTCGACCGCGCCGAGCGACGGGAACACGGGAAGGCCCGGCAGCGCCGGAAGCGAGCCGAAGCCCGGCAGCGCCGGAAGCGAACCGAAGCCCGGCAGCGCCGGAAGCGAACCGAAGCCCGGCAGCGCCGGAAGCGAACCGAAGCCCGGCAGCGCCGGAAGCGAACCGAAGCCCGGCAGCGCCGGAAGCGAACCGAAGCCCGGCAGCGCCGGAAGCGAACCGAAGCCCGGCAGCGCCGGAAGCGAGCCGAAGCCCGGCAGCGCCGGAAGCGAGCCGAAGCCCGGCAGCGCCGGGAGTGCGCCGAGGCCCGGCAGCGTGAGCGGCGGCGCCGAAGGACCCGGGTCGTACCCCCACGACGGCTCCGGCACATCGACTGCGACCGGCGCGGCACCAACCGCGACCGCAACATTCGCCTGGCTCACCGGGCCGTCGTTTCCGGGGCTCGAGACGCGAATCGAGACGTTGACGTTCGACGGCTGATACTGCGAGGATGTTGCGCCTTGATACTGGGAATCATTGCCAGCGCAGTTCCAGATCCACGTCCAGTTCCTCGGGATCGAATCATCCGTGGAACCAACCCCCGATATCGCGCTGAAATCGGGAGAGGAGATGCAGTCCCATTCCCACGTCCACGTGCCGTCCGCGTCCTGCCCGGCCGACGTGGCCGAGGCCGGCGGTGATATCGCCGGAGTCGATGGCGTGCCCGAGCTCGACGTCGGGACCGAGGATGTCGAGGGCGCGGTCGAGGGCGAGGCCTGGGCAGTGGCCGCAGTGGCGACATTCACCTGCGTGACTGGCCCGTTGTCGCCCGCGCTCCCGATCCGGACGCTGACGTTCACGTTCGTGGGAGACGCCTGGACGGCGACCGCCGGCGACGACGGAGCCACAGATGGCGCGGCCGGAGCCGGCGCGCCGGTATCGCCCGCGGTATCGGCCGTCGAAGACGTGATATCGAGGTCTTGAGCGGTCGTTTCGGGGCTCTGTGCAGACTGATCGAGGCTCGACTGCGGCTGGATGGCGGCCGCAGGCGCCGGGGCCGGCGCCGGGGAGGCGGTTGCGTCGGTGCCGGCCGCGCCCTCGGACGCCGGCTCCTCCTCCGGCGTCGAAGGCGGTGCGGCGGGGGCGGCGACGGCGCCTGCGACGAGGTCGGTCGCAGCGCCGACCGCGTCGGTGGCGGCTGCCACCGTCGCGTCGACCGAGGGCACGGTCACCTGCGAGCCGGCGGGCGAGCCGAGAACGTCGTCGCCGCGAGCGTCGGGTGCGCAGACTGCCGCGGAGGCCCCGACGATCGTGGCGGCCGCGAGGTACGTCGCGACCCGAGATCCTGCCATCGACCTCATGCATTCCTATCTATGCATTGATCTCCGAATTCTTATTCATCATTCTTCGGTAAATCACTGGACTTCGGGACGACGGCGAGATATGTTGTCCCGGAGACGAGGCGGTGGATCGGTTGGTCAATCGGGGGAGCAAGGGGCAGGAACGGCGTCGGCAATCGACCGCGGCGCTACTCTCGGCCTATCACCGTGACGGCGACCGGAGCGCCCGGACCCGGGTGATCGAGCAGAACCTCCCGCTCGTCCACTCCCTCGCGCGTCGATTCTCGAGGTCGGCCGATGCCATCGATGACCTCGTCCAGGTAGGTGCGATCGGCCTCATCAAGGCGGTCGATGGCTTCCGGGAGGAGCGCGGTAGCGACCTGGGTGCCTATGCCGTCCCGACCATCGTCGGCGAGCTTCGCCGCCACGTCCGCGAACGTGCCTTCGCGACGGCCGGCGCGACGCCGGAGACCGACCTGCTCGAGGCCGTCGACGCGCGTCTCGGTGCCGAGGCGGGTGAGACGCGCGCGCTGGTGCACGCGGCGCTCGACGCGCTGAGCCCGCGCGAGCGGCGGATCGTCGCCCTCCGCTTCTACCGCGACCTGAGCCAGCAGAGCATCGCGGCCGAGGTCGGGCTCTCGCAGGTCCAGGTGTCGCGCGTGCTGTCGGCGTCGCTCGCGAAGATGCGAGATCGACTCGAGGCCGCCTGATCGTGGCCACACGCCGCGTTGTGCGGACCGCGTCGAAACCGTACACTCGGCGGTTGGTGAGTGCCCAGCCCTCTCCGTCCGAGGTTCACGAGGAGAGCCGACCCAAGACGCCGTCGCCAAGCGGGCGCCTCCTGCTCCGCATGCCCCCGGACCTCCACGGCGAGCTGGCACAGGCTGCGGAGCGCGAGGGCACGAGCCTCAACGCCTACATCATCACGCGTCTCGGGGCGGCGCTCGGCCGGCCGGTGGAGAACGGCGCCGCGTCCACGACCGGCGGCATGTCGGCGGCCACGCTCCGGCGACTGCTGCTCGTGAACGTCGTCACGGTCGCGCTCGCGTCGATCGCCGCCGTGGCCATCCTCCTCGTCGCCTGGCTGGGCTAGATGCTCGCGGTCGGCGTGGCGGCCGTCGTGGTCGGCACGTGGCTGACCGGGGCGCCGCTCGGCGAGCCGCGTTCGGAGGTGGCGGCCGCCCCGCTCGCCGGTCGCATCGTCGTCGTCGGGGGCTTCCTCGCGAACGGCGGCAACTCGCGCCGCGTCGATGCGTACGATCCCCGCTCGAACACGTGGTCGCGGCTTCCGGATTTGCCCGTGTCGGTCGACCACGCGGCAGCCGCGTCGTGGAGGGGTCGGCTTGTCGTCGTCGGCGGGTACGGCGCCGACCGCCGACCCCTCCGAGCCGCGTTCCTCTACGCCGGACAGGACTGGCGCCGGATCTCGCCGCCGCCGGAGGAGCGCGCCGCCGCCGCGGCGACGGCAACCGCCGACGGACGCGTCTGGGTCGTCGGCGGGCGCACCGACAGCGGCCTGGCGACGCGCACGCTCGCCCTCGATCTCCGCACGCTCCGCTGGCGCACCCTTCCGGGCCCGCGACCCCGCGAGCATCTCGCCGCGACCGCGCTTGCCGGGCGCGTGTATGCGATCGGCGGTCGGCTCGCCGGTATCGACACGAACCTCCGGACGGTCGAGGCGCTCGATCCGCGCACCGGGCGGTGGTCGCGTCTTCCGGACCTGCCCGACGCCCGCGGCGGCACCGGGGCCGCCGCCATCGCGGGGCGCCTGGTATCGATCGGCGGCGAGGCGCCCGAGGGCACGAAGCGCACTGTCTGGGCACTGCGTCCCGGCGCACGCGCATGGACGCCGCTCCCCGATCTCCCCACCCCGCGCCACGGGCTCGGCGTCGTCGCCCTCGCGGGTCGCGTCTGGGCGGTCGCAGGCGGCCCCGAGCCCGGTCTCACCGTGAGCGGCGCCGTCGAGTCCCTGCGCCTGCCGTAACGCGGTCGCGTTCGACCGTCACAGCCTCCCGGAGCGGAGGACGCCCCAGAGGAGCCAGAGCCCGAACGCCCCGGACATCACGAAGCCGACGACGGACAGGAGATGGAGCCCGAGCAGATGCGGGCCGTCCTTCGCGAGGACGCCGATCAGTGACGAGCCGACGAGCCCGCCCAGGATGACGAGCGCGACGGCGATCCGGTTGACCGAGACGTCCATGTGGTGTGCGAGGTCGTCGATCCCGGGGTTCGAGATCTTCACCTCCAGCTCCCCGTCGCGCAGCTCGTTCAGGATGTCGTGCACCTGTCGCGGCACCTCGAGCGCCAGCTCCGCGATGTCCTGCACCTCGGCGCGCGCCCTGATCGCCATGCGCCGCGGCGAGTACCGCTCGGCGATGAGTCGCTTTGCATAGGGCTTCGCGACCTCGAAGACGTTGAACTCGGGGTAGACCTCGGTGGTGACCGACCCGAGCGTCGCGATTGCCTTGTCGAGGATCACGAACCGCGTCGGAAGCCGCAGGTTCATCGCGTAGATCAGGGTGAGGCCCTCGCGAATCGCCTCGATCGGGTCGATGTCCGAGAGGCGGGAGCCGTAGTAGCGGTAGTAGAGCTCCTCGAGCCTGGCCCGCAGCTCCTCCTCGCGGTCGTGCGGATACCGCACGCCGAGGTCCGAGAGGCGGCGCGGCAGCGCGCCGACGTTCTCGGTCGCGGCGTCGACGAAGAGGCGCGTGAGCCGGGCCATGTCGAGGTCGGTGAGCCGTCCCGCGAGCCCGAAGTCGATCAGCCCGAGACGGCCGTCTTCCAGGTGCATGATGTTCGCCGGGTGCGGATCGCCGTGGAAGAACGCGTGCCGGAAGATCATCGTCATCCACGCGTCGGTCATCGTGTATGCGAGGTCGCGGCGAGCCTCGTCCTCCCAGGACGCGAGGTCGAGGTCGCCGATGTGCGTTCCCTCGAGGCGGTCGAGCGTGAGGAGCCGCCCCGTCGTGTATCGCCACCAGACCCGCGGCACGGCGATCCGCGGGTCCGCCGCGAAGTTCCGCCGGAACGTCTCGGCGTTCCGGGCCTCCTGCTGGTAGTCGAGCTCCAGCCGGATCGAGCGGCCGAACTCCTCGACGAGCTCGCCGGTGTCGATGAAGTCGAGCTGGCGGACGCGCTCGCGCGCGACCCGGGCGGCTGACGCCATCAGCTTGAGGTCGGACTCGATCTGGCGCGCCGCGTTCGGCCTCTGCACCTTGACGACGACATGGGTGTCGTTGGGCAGGGTTGCCCGGTGCACCTGTCCGATCGAGGCCGCGGCCACCGGTTGCTCGTCGAACTCGACGAAGGCCTGCTCGATGGTGAGGCCGAGCTCCTCGCGGACGACCCGCTCGACCTCCTCGATCGGGACCGGCGAGACGTTGTCCTGGAGCTGGCGCAGCTCCGCGACGATGTCCGGCGGCACGACGTCGGGGCGCGTGGAGAGCACCTGGCCGAACTTGACGAACGTCGGCCCGAGCTCGTCGAGCATCTCGCGCAACCTCCGGCCGCGATCCGCGTCGAGCTCGGTGTCCGATGCCCGGCGCCGGTCGAGGAGGTACCCGAAGCCGTGCCGGGTGGCGACCCGCCCGATCTCCGTGACGCGCGAAAGCGTCCGCTGCGGGCCGTCGGCCGCCATCGACTCAGTGTCGCATCGTCACGCGACGTGGTCTCGCTCGAGCAGCCGCAGTCGATGCTCGAGCTGGGCGACGCGGAGCGCGAGGTCCTCGACCTCCTCGCGGCGGGCAAGCCCCGCGCGCGCCAGCGCGCGCTCCATCGCCTCGTCCCTGCGTATCCCGACTCCTTCCAGCTCGGCCCGCCACGACGCGACGGTGTCGCGCACTGCCTGCCGCATCGCGTCGCGCTCGACGCCGACCCTCCGAGCCAGGTCGTCTGCGAGCTCCTCCATCGTCTCGACGCTCGTCGTCGCCAAGCCGATCCCGGCAAGCAGGATCTCGGACACGGACCGGGGCTCACGAGTGGGCTCGGGGCTCACCGGGCCATTCTACGGGCGCGCGCGGCCCGCCCTCGACCTGCCGCCGATGCGGCTCAGCGAGGACGGCCGTGCGGGCGGCCGCTGCGACGCTGACGGCGCCGCTCGCGATTCGCGGCCGAGGGGGCCGGCGACGAGCCCTCGGTGCCCTTCGGCGGAGCCGCAGCGACGGCCGCGGCCGGGGCGGGCAGCGGCGCCACCGGTCCGGCCTCCGGCACGGCGGGTGCCGACGGCGTCTCGAACAGCGCGGCACCGACGGAGCCCTCGATGGCGCTCTCGTCGTCCCGCCGGCGCGCGAACTCCGGCTCGCGCTCCTTGAAGACCGCGACGAGCGGCGCGGCGATGAAGATCGACGAGTAGGCGCCCGCGCCGATGCCCACGAACAGCGCGAAGGCGAAGTCCTTGAGCGTGTCGCCGCCGAAGAGGAGCAGCGAGAGGATCGGCAGGAGGGTGATGAAGGTCGTCGCCAGCGACCGCGGGATCGTCTCCCACAGCGAGACGTTGCCGAGCACGCGGAACGACGCGCGCTTCATCAGCGGGATGTTCTCGCGGATGCGGTCGAAGATGATGATCGTGTCGTAGATCGAGTAGCCGAGCACGGTGAGCACCGCGGCGACCGTGGCGGTCGTCACCTCCCGGCCGAGGAGGGCGTAGATGCCGATCGTGATGATGATGTCGTGCGCCAGCGCGATCAGCACCGGCACGGCGAACTTCCACTGGAAGCGCGCGGAGATGTAGAGGACGATCAGGAGAAGCGAGACGATGATCGCGAGGATCGCCCCGCGCGCGATCTGTCGGCCGAAGCTCGCAGAGACGTTCTTCACCCCGAACGACTCGGCGTCGACGGTACGGGTGAGGCTCGACTGGAAGGCCTGCGCCTCGCTGGTGGACAGCGACTCGGTGCGGACGGAGAAGTTCCGGTACGAGTCGCCCGACGACCCCGAGGCAGCCCCACGTCCCTGGATCTGAGCGTCCGAGTGACCGATCTTCCCTGCCTCGTCGCGCACCGTCTCGAGCGAGACCGGCGCCGGCGTCGCGAACGTCACCTGGGTGCCGCCGCGGAAGTCGATCCCCAGGTTGAGCCCCTTGAACGCGATCGCGCCGAGGGAGATCAGCACCACGGCCCCCGAGATCGCGAACCAGGTGTTGCGCCGCCCGATGTAGTCGAGCTTGAGCCAGCGGGGGATCCCGCCCCCGGCGGCGCCCATCAGCCCGGGTCTCTCGAGCAACTTGAATCCGGCGAGCACGGCGAGGAGCGCGCGCGTCGCGAGCACCGCCGTGAGCATCGACATCGCCGTACCGACGAGGAGCATGAGCGCGAACCCGCGGACGCTCGCCGTCGCGACGGCGAACAGCACGAGCGCGGTGATCGCGGTCACGACGTTCGCGTCGACGATCGTCGCAAAGCCCTTCGTGTACCCGGTCTGGATCGCGGCGCGCACGGACCTGCCGGCGCGCACCTCTTCCTTGATGCGCTCGAAGATGACGATGTTCGCGTCGGCGGCCACCCCCAGTGTCAGCACGAGGCCGGCGATGCCGGGGAGCGTGAGCGTGACGTTGAAGACGATGATCGCGGCGTAGAGGAGCGCGGCGTAGACGATCAGGCCGACGACCGCGACGAGCCCGAGGAAGCGGTAGAAGATGAGCAGGAAGAGCGCGACGGCGAGCAGGCCGACGGCGGCCGCGAGCTTCGCCTCGCGGAGCGAGTCCTTACCGAGCGTGGCCGAGATCGCGGTCTGGTCGAGCGTGCGGAATTCGACCGGCAGGGCGCCCGTCTGGAGCACGAGCGCGAGGTCCTTCGCCTCCCTGATGCTCTGGAGACCCGAGATCTGCGCGCCGTTCGAGCCCGTGATCCCGCCGGGATACTGCTCGAAGTCGATCGTCGGCCACGACTGGATCTCGCGGTCGAGCACGATCGCGAAGTGCTGTAGGTAGGCGCTGGGATCGCCCTGTCCGCCGCCGACCGTGTTGAAGAGGAGCTTCCCGCGCTGCGCGATGTCCCGCGTGATGTCCTCGAACTTCTTCCCGCCCTTGTCGGTGAAGTCCATGAGGACGATCGGCTCGCCGGTGCGCGTGTCGAAGTCCTGGCGGGTGCCCGACAGCTTCAGGTCCGAGCCCGTCATCTCGGGGACCTCGGGCGGCGTGTACCGCATGAGGTACCACGACCGCGCCGTGGGGTTCGTCTGGCCCACGCCGGGGCAGACGACCGCGCCCGCGCCGCAGCTGACGACGACCGTGTTCGGCGGGACGGCGAACAGCTTGTGCCCCGGAGGCAGCTTCCCGCCCCACTTCGCGAGCGCCGCCTCCTTCGTGGAGACCGGCCCGCGGACGAGCGTCTTCCCCTTGGTGCGGAAGACGTAGTACGTGTCGGGCTTCCCCTTCGAGGCCAACGCCTGCTGGCCCGCGAGAAGGTCGTAGAGCTTCGCGGTCGCCACGGGCTGTCGCGTCCGGGCGTCGATCGACGGAGAGACGAGATCGCGCTCGAGGTCGAAGAGCTCCAGCTGGGCGGTCTTCCCGATGATCTGCGCCGCCGCCGCGGGGTCCTTGACGCCCGGGAGCTGGATCGAGATCTGGTCGGAGCCCTGTGTCCGGATCTCCGGCTCCGCGACGCCGAGCTTGTCGACGCGCGACCGCATGATCGTCACCGAGCGGTCGAGATCCTCCTTCGTGAGCGTCCGATCCTTCGGCGGGACGGCCTGGAGGGTCACCTCGAGGCCGCCCTGGAGGTCGAGGCCGAGTGTCGGCCGCTGCTCGAGGGGCGACCCGGGGATCGCGAGCAGCCCAACCGCCACGAGGGCGGCGGCGACGAGCGCGACGACGAAGACTGCTGCGCGACGGGTCATTGCGGCCGCTCAGGTTAGCGGCGGTCGAGCGCCTCGGCCCCCTCGGAGGCCTCCGTCTTCACGATTTCCACGGAGTCGACAACACTGTCTTCATCTTCGGAGGCGTCCAGAGCCTCCACGTCGTCCTCTTCGTCCTCGTCGGCCTCGTCCTCGGGCTTGACGACGCCGGCGGCGGCGCGGCGGGCGACGCGCACGCGGATGCCCTCCGCGATCTCGACGATCAGGTCGTCTTCCTCGTCGATCTCCGTGACGATGCCGTAGATGCCGCCCACCGTGAGCACCTCGTCGCCGGGCTCGATCGACGCGAGCAGCTGTTGCTGCTCCATCTGCTTTCGTCGCTGGGGGCGGATCAGGAGCACCCACAGCAGGGCGAACATCGCAGCGAGCAGAATCAGGGTGCCACCGTTCAACGGTCCTCCTCCGGGCCGGCGGCGAGCGAGGCGAGCGCGTCCGCCCGATAGGCGTCGAACGCACCGCGGGTGATCGCATCCCGCGCGCCGGCGGTCAGTCGCAGTGTGAACCACAGATTATGCAGCGTCAGAAGGCGCAGGCCCAGAAGCTCCTGCTGGTTGACGAGGTGGCGCACGAACGCCCGCGAGAAACCGGTGCAGGCCGGGCACCCGCAGCCCACCTCGAGCGGACGCGGGTCGCGCGCGAACCGCGCGTTGCGGAGGTTCAGGCGGCCACGGGCCGTCAGCGCCGATCCGGTCCGCGCCGTCCGCGTCGGCAGGACGCAGTCGAACATGTCGATCCCCCGGGCGATCACCTCGAGGATCCCCTCCGCGTCGCCGAGACCCATGAAGTACCGCGGCAGCCCTGCAGGAAGGAGGGGTGCGGCCCAGCCGACGGCACCGAGCATCTCGTCGCGGCTCTCCCCCACCGCGAGCCCTCCGAGCGCGAACCCGTCGAAGGGGAGCTCGAGGAGTCCCGCGATCGACCGCCTGCGGAGCACGGCGTCGGTGCCACCCTGCGCGATACCGAAGCGGAGCTGGCCCGGAGCGCGCGGGGCGTCGACCTGCCGCTCGGCCCAGAGCTGCGTCCGGCGCACGGCTTCCTCGTGCTCGTGCGGGTGCGCGTCCGCGGGCGGGCAGATGTCGAGGCACATCGCGATGTCCGACCCGAGCCGCCTCTGGATCTCGGCGACCCCCTCTGGCGTGAGGCGCTCCTCGTTCCCGTCGTAGACCGAACGGAACGTGACCCCGTCGTCGTCGACCCGGACCAGCGTGTCGCGGAGCGAGAAGACCTGGAACCCGCCGGAGTCGGTGAGGATCGGCCCGTCCCACCCGGTGAAGGCGTGGAGTCCGCCGAGGTCCTCCACGACGTCCTCGCCCGGCCGGAGGTGGAGGTGGTACGTGTTGCCGAGGATCACGTCCGCGCCGAGCGCGCGAACCTCCGAGGGAAGGAGCGTCTTGACCGTCCCCTTCGTCCCGACGGGCATGAACGCCGGCGTGCGGATCTCGCCGTGGGCGGTCCGGAGGACGCCCGCCCGTGCAGCGCCGTCGACGGCCTCGACCGCAAAGCTCATCCGGCGACCCTAGAGAACCAGCATGGCGTCGCCGAACGAGTAGAAGCGGTACCGCTCGCGGATCGCGACGGCGTAGAGCTCGCGCGTCCGCTCCACGCCCGCGAAGGCCATCACGAGGGCGAGCAGCGTCGTCCGCGGCAGGTGGAAGTTCGTCAGCAGCGCGTCGACGCGCCGGAACGCGAACCCCGGCCTGATGAAGAGATCCGATCGCCCTGCGAGCGGAGCGCCCCGCGCGAGGGTCTCGAGCACCCGCGTCGTCGTCGTGCCGACCGCGAGCACCCGGGCGGCCGCCTCGATGCGCGACCACGCCTCGGGCTCCACGCGGTAGCGCTCGCCGTGGACTGCGTGCTCCTCGAGCTGTTCCGCGGTGAGCGGCCGAAAGGTGTCGAGCCCCACGTGGAGCGTGACCCGCTCGTGCTCGAGGCGCGCGAGGAGCTCTGGCGTGAAGTGCAGGCCGGCGGTCGGCGCGGCGGCCGATCCCGGGTCACGGGCGTAGACCGTCTGGTAGCGCTCCGGGTCGGTCGGCCGCGCGTGGATGTACGGCGGCAACGGGAGCTCGCCCCGCGGCGCTCCGGCGAGCCGGACGCGCCAGCGCCCCTCGCCGAGTGCCTCGAGGAGCTCGACCGAGCCGTCCTCCGCCGCCGGGTCGGGCGGGCGGAGCCGCTCGCCTTCGCGCAGGCGACGCGTGGGACGGGTGAGCGCCTCCCATTCGCACCCGCCGAGTGGCTCGAGGAGCAGCACCTCCACCCCGCCACCCGTCTCACGGTGGAGATGCAGGCGCGCAGGGACGACGCGCGTGTCGTTGACGACCGTCAGATGACCCCGGATCTCCTCGGGAAGGTCCGCGAAGACTCGGTGGCGTATTGCACCGGAGGAGCGTTCGGCGACGAGCAGCCGGGCACCGTCCCGACGATCCGCCGGATGCTGTGCGATCAGCTCGGGGGGGAGGTCGTAGTCGAGCTCCGAGGACCTCATCCTTGCGCGAGAGTATCCTTGCCCCATGGACGAACAGGTGCTGGAGAGAGCACGGCAGCGGGTGGCAGAGGCGCGGACGGAAGGCATCGCCGGAGCACGACTCGACGCGGCGCTCGAACGGGCGCGGGCCGAGGTGATGCGCCTGGCGCAGGTCGCCGACGAGCTCGAGACGTCACTGCCGAAGCAGGTGGGGATCGCGGTGCGCGACGGCATCGCTCGCGAGGTCGTGCCGGTCAGCCGGAGCCTGGCCGAGATCCGCGGCGGTGTGAATCAGGCGCTTCGGCGGCTGGAGCGCCTCGAGGAGGAGCTCCTCGTCGAGCGGAACGCGCGGATCGACGATCTCGCGATCCTCGTCGACCTCGTCTCCGCGGGCTGGTCCGGTGTCGACCGGAGGCTCAAGCGGCTCGAGGATGGGATCCACGGGGCGGTCGTACCGCTTCCGACCGGCCGGGAGGTGGAGGAGACGGCCTCGCAGCCGGCGGAGCAGGCAGCGGTGGCGTAGCGCGCTAGGTAAGGGTCAGGATCACGCCGCAGGCCGCCGCCCACGCGGCGACCGTGGCGAGAAGCGGCAGGTCTTCGACGAGGAGCGCTTCGGGCTCCTCGCCGAGGCCGCGCCGGTGGAGCAGCAGCAGGTACCGGAAGAGCCCGTACACGACGAGCGGGATCGTCGCGACGAGCCATCGCGTGTCGTGGGCCGCGAGGGTGTAGCCGGTGTAGGCGGCGATCGTCGCGGCCGCCACGATCGACAGCAGCTGGTCGACGAGCGGGACGCTGTAGCCGGAGAGGGACGCCCGTGCGTTGACGCCCTCGAGCCCGAGCTCCGCGCGCCGCTTGCCGAGCGCGACGAACAGCGCGAGCAGGAAGGTGCAGAGGAGGAGCCACTCCGAGATCCGGACGTCGACGGCGATTGCCCCGGCGGCCGCGCGCAGCACGAAGAGACCGGCGATCGCGATCACGTCGACGAGCTCGAACGCCTTGAGCGCGAGCGAGTAGGCCGCCTGGAGCCCGACGAACGCCACGAGGCATGCGAGCGACGCCGGGCCGAGCGAGCTTGCGAGCACGAGCGCGACCACGAGAAGCACGCCGGCGAGCGCGAGCGCCGCCCGTCGCCCGAGCTCCCCGCGGGCGACCGGTCGAAAGCGCTTGACCGGATGCAGGCGGTCGGAGGCGACATCGTGGACGTCGTTGACGAGGTACGCGGCGCTCGACGCCGCGCAATACGCGGCGAATGCCGCGACGGCAGCAGCCCAGCGGGAGGGATCGCCGAGCTTCGCGGCGAAGACGATGCCCGCGAACAGCAGGAGGTTCTTCGTCCATTGGCGCGGCCGCATGGCGACGAAGGCCGCGACGGCCGTCGCGCGGCGGCGCGGAAGCTCGAGGACTGTCGCCGGCTCCGCCATGCGGCGCGACTCTACGCCGTCGGCGTCAGGGTCGCCGCGCGGGCAGCACGAGGCGGAACCGGCTTCCCCGGCCCGGCTCGGTCTCGAGCTCGACGTGTCCGCCGAGCGCGCCCGCGAGCTCCCGCGCGATGGGAAGCCCGAGGCCGGTGCCCTGCGTGTCGCGGGAGACGAATGGGCTGAAGATTTGCTGCACGTCCTCGGGCGAGATCCCCGGCCCGGTGTCGACGACGTCGACCCGCACCGTGCCGTTCGCCGACTCGAGCACGACGTCGATGCTCCCTCCGTCGGGCGTCCACCGGAACGCGTTCTTGATCAGGTTCGTGATCACCTGGAGGACGCGGTCTCCGTCCGTGACGATCGTGGGGGCTCCGTCGGCGCTCGTCAGGTCGTAGTCGATCTCGCGACGGCGCGCCTCGTCACTGAACGATCCGTAGGCGTGCTCGACGAGCCGACCCATGTCGACTTCCTCGGTCTGCACGGTGAACCGGTGCGCTCGGAGCTTGGCGAGATCGAGCACGTCCCCGACGA
Organism: uncultured Actinomycetes bacterium; assembly: GCA_963792245.1. Classification (GTDB taxonomy): domain Bacteria; phylum Actinomycetota; class Thermoleophilia; order Gaiellales; family Gaiellaceae; genus Gaiella. Next base: position 24,054 of record CAWBVO010000025.1, on the reverse strand, counting down.
GCCGCTCGAGGCGCGTGGCCTCGCTCGCCACGACCTCGAGCGATGCGCCGATCAGCTCCGGATCGTCGATGAGGCCGTCGCGGAGTGCGTCGACGTGGCCGCGGATCGCGGTGAGCGGCGTCCGGAGCTCGTGCGACACGGACATCAGGAACTGCCGCTCGCGCTCCTCCGTCGCGGCCAGCCGCGCCGCCATCTCGTTGAACCGCTCCGAGAGATGCGAGATCTCGTCGCCGCCGCGGCCGACGGGCACGTGCACCGCGTAGTTCCCGCGGGCGATCTCGTCGGACGCCTTCGCGAGCGCCTCGACGGGTGCGCTGATGCGGCGCGAGAGCCAGACCCCGAGCAGCCACGCGAGCATCCCGCCGATCGCGAAGGCGATCGCGAGCCGCGTCACGAGCGGCGCCCACTGGTCGCGGACGACATCCTGCGCCTTCGCCACGACGATTGCCCCGAGAGCCGGTCCGTCGCGCTCGAGGCGGAGCGGCTGGGAGACGGCGAGGTAGGTGCGCTTGCGCCCGGGCGGCCGGAACTCGAAGCTGAGCGGCTCGCTCGAGCCGAGCACGGCCCGCGGCACCGCCGACTCGGGCAGGCGATCGAGACCCGACTCCTGCCCGGGGAAGGCGGGGGCACCGACGTAGAAGAGCTGGTCGCCGGTTGCGAGCTCGAGCGCCTCGGGCGCGAAGTCCGGCGCCGGCGTCCCCTCTTCGGCCGCGCGCAGCGCCGCATCGCCGTAGAGGCGCGCAATGCCCCGCGCCTCGCGGCCGAGCTCCTCGTACGACCTGTCGCGCGTGTAGCCCGAGAAGAGCTGGACGGCGATCAACGCCGAGACGAGGCCGGCGAGCACGATCCCGAGGAGGAACACCGCCGGCAGCCGGAGACGCAGCGAGCCGGGCATCACCGCGAAGCGTACGCCGCGGCGGGGAGCCCGGAAGCTCGGCGGGGGTTGCACCGTGCCTCTAGGCGGCGGGTGCGGTCGTCCGCTCGGTCGCGACCTTGTAGCCGACGCCCCAGACGGTGACGATCGGCGACGCGTCGCCGAGCTTGCGGCGGATCTGCCTGACGTGGACGTCGACGGTGCGCGTGTCGCCCGCGAACGTGTAGCCCCAGACGCGCTCGAGCAGCTGGTCGCGGGTGAGCACGATCCCGCGGTGGTCGAGCAGCTCCCAGAGGAGGTCGAACTCCTTGGGCGCGAGCTGGATCTCGTCGTCGCCGACGAGCACCTCGCGGCGCCCCGAGTTGATCAGGAGGTCGCCGTGCCGGATCTCGTCGCCCTCGTCGATCCGTCGATCGGACGTCGCCCGCCGCAGCACGCTCTTCACCCGGGCCACGAGCTCTCTCGGGTTGAACGGCTTCGTGAGGTAGTCGTCGGCCCCGACCTCCAGCCCGATGATCTTGTCGACGTCCTCGTCGCGGGCGGTGAGCATGATGATCGGCACGTCCGAGTTCTTGCGGATCCGCCTGCAGATCTCGATCCCGTCCATGTCGGGGAGGTTCAGGTCGAGGATGACCAGCGACGGCATCTCGGCCGCGACGGCGTTGAGCGCGCCGGAGCCGGTCCCCACCGCGCGAACGCCGTAGCCGGCGTTCTTCAGGTAGAGCGAGACGAACGAGGCGATCGACTGCTCGTCCTCGACGACGAGGACCGTCTGCGCCTGGCTCATGGAGCGACCGCCTTCTTCGTCGCGACCGCGTCGCTCGTAAGCGGTGCGCCGAACGCGACGTTCTGGGTCGCGGACGGGATCGGCGCCGGAACGGCGTCCCCGACCGCGTACGTTCCCGTCGCCCCCGTCGTGTCCGGGCTCCCCGTCAGAGCGACGGTTCCCTGGCCACGGGCGGAGATCGAGAACCCTTCGCCGCGCACGGTGATCTTGTAGCGCCCGCCGGGGACGTAGAAGTTGACGTCCTTGCCGCGGAGCCAGACCGTGCGCCCGCGCGGCACGCCGTTGACACGGGGGCTCCACTGGTCGAGCGGCGAGAGGTCGACGATCTTCACCTCGCCCTGGTCGAGCCGTCCGATCACGATGCCCTTCCCGGTCACCACCACCGAGCCCCGTCCGTTCTCGACCGAGAGGGAGCCGGCAGGGCGCGCGGCGCCCCACCCGGCGGGGACGGCGAGCACGGAGACGAGGACACACAGAAGTGCGAGGCGCATACGTGCCCGAAGTATCGGGACCGGGCGTGGGTGCGGGGTGAGACGCGCGTAAGGAAAGTGTAAGCGGGCAGAAGGACGCCACCGTCCGCGCGACCTCTCCGGGCCGTGCAAGATCGGCCCCGTGGACGAACTCGTCGACTTCGGACGGCTGCTCCTCGTCGTGTCGGGCGGGCTCATGCTCGCGATCGGCGTCCGGGTCGTCGCCGGCCGCCTCGGCGTCCCGACCGCCGGCTTGCTCCTCGTCGCGGCGGCGGCCGCGTCGGACCTCGTCGACCGCCTGGCGACGATCCTGACCTTCGACGACGTCCAGAAGATCGCGACCCTCGCACTGATCGTCATTCTCTTCCAGGGCGGCTCGCAGATGGGGATGCGCCGCTTCCGCGAGAGCGCCGCGCCGATCCTCGTGCTCGGGGTGATCGGGACGTTCGGGACGGCCGCGCTCGTCGCCGCGGCGGCGCACTATGCCCTCGGCTTCTCCTGGATCGTGTCCGGGCTCCTGGGTGCGGCCCTGTCGCCGACCGACCCCGCCGTCACCTTCTCGGTGCTCGCGGGCAAGGAGGTGAGTGGCCGGTCCGGCACGATCCTCGAGGGCGAGTCGGGCTTCAACGACCCCGTGGGGATCGCCCTGATGATCGGGATGGTCGAGCTCGCCACGCACGACGACGCCTCGATGTGGGTGGTGGTCGACGAGTTCGTCGTCGAGATGGCCGTCGGCCTCGCCGTCGGTGTCCTCGGTGGAGTCGCGCTGATCGCGCTCATCCGTCGCGCGCCGCTGCCGGACAGCTCCCTCTACCCGATCGCGGTTCTCCTCGCCGTCGGGGTCGTCTACGGCACGGCGAGCGTCGCGCACGGCTCGGGGTTCCTCGCCGTCTTCGTCGCCGGGATCCTCGCAGGCGACGTGCAGTTTCCCGCGCGCAGCGCGGTCCGGAGCTTCCACTCCGCGCTCTCCGACCTCGGCGAGCTCGCGGCGTTCGTCGCTCTGGGGCTGACCGTCGACCTCACGCTGATCGGCGACGCCGGGCTCTGGTGGCAAGGGCTCGTCCTCGCGGCACTCCTCGGGTTCGTCATCCGGCCGGTGGTCGTCGGGCCGCTGCTCGCGACGGTGGATCTGACGTGGGGTGAGCGCGGGTTCGTCGTCTGGAGCGGGCTCAAGGGCGCCGTACCGATCCTGCTCGCCTCCCTCGCCGTCGTGAGCGGCGCAGACCGCGCCACGGAGATCTACGGGATCGTCTTCGTGGTCGTCCTGTTCTCGGTGGTCGTCCAGGGATCGCTCGTCCCCACCGTCGCGACACGCCTCGGCGTCGAGATGGCCGCCCCGCCGCCCACCCGGCAGGCTCAGCCGTAGGGGTAGAAGCCGCGTCCCGCCTTGCGGCCGAGGAGCCCCGCGTCCCGCATCGCGACGAGCCTGGGCGGGGGCGCCATCCGCGGCTCGCGGAGCCTGCCGTACAGCGCCTCGGAGGCGTGGACGTGCACGTCGATCCCGACGAGGTCGAGGAGCGCGCACGGGCCCATCGGCCACGCGGCGCCGCTCGTCATGGCGGCGTCGAGCGCCTGCGGCTCGACGCGTGACTCGTCGAGCACCCGGACACAGTCGTTGAGCAGCGGGATCAGGACGCGGTTGACGACGAACCCGGGTGTGTCGTGGCACGGCACGGCGACCTTGCCGAACCGCTCGACGACGCCGAGCGCGGTCGCCACGACCTCGTCCGAGGTGAGCTCCGCCCGCACCACCTCCACGAGCGGCATCAGCGGTGCCGGGTTGAAGAAGTGCAGCCCGACGACCCGATCCGGCCTCGTCGTCGCGGCGGCGATCTCCGTCACCGACAGCGCCGACGTGTTCGTCGCGAGCACGGCTCCCGCGTCGCAGATCCGTTCGAGCTCGACGAAGAGCGCGCGCTTCGGGCCGAGCTCCTCCACGATCGCCTCGATCACGAGGTCGCACGTCGCGAGGTCGGCGAGGTCGGTCGTCGTCGACAGGCGCCCGAGCGCGGCCTCGCGCTCGTCGTGCGTCTGCTGTCCCTTTTCGACCTTCCGGGCGAGAAAGTGGCCGATCCGCCCCGAGGCGGCGTCGGCGAGGTCTGCCGTCACCTCCCGGCCGACGACCTCGAAACCGGCTTCGATCCCGACCTGCGCGATTCCGGCCCCCATCGCGCCGAGGCCGACGACTCCGATCCGCTGCACGGCCGACGCCACGGCCGCGGACCCTACCCGCCGGTCTCAGCCGTGGTAGCGGCGGCGGCGATCGACGTCGTCGATCCGCGAGTCGCAGCCTGCGAGGACTGCGAGCGGGCCGATGACGAGAACGAAGACGAGCAGTGCGATAGCCATGCCTGCATTCTGCTGTGCGGGTACTATTAGGACAAGTCGAGGTTTTCATGAGTACGATCACACAACCTGATCAATGGCTCGGGGTCGAGGTGCGGCATTTCGCGGCCCTCGACGCCGTCGCCCGCGAGGGGTCGTTCGGCCGCGCGGCCGACCGGCTCGGCTACACCCAGTCGGCCGTCAGCCAGCAGATCGCGACGCTCGAGAAGATCGTCGGCGAGACGCTGATCGAGCGCCCCGGCGGCCCGCGCGCCGTCTCCCTCACCGAGGCGGGCGAGCTGCTTCTGCGCCACGCGGAGGCGATCGTCGCGCGACTCGAGGCGGCCCGGGCGGACATGGCCGCGCTCCGGGCGGGTGAGACGGGCGCGCTGCGGGTCGGGACGTACCAGTCGGTCGGCGCCCGTGTCCTGCCGGAGGTCATGCGCCGCTTCCTCGCCGACTGGCCCGGGATCGAGCTCGGTCTCTCGGAGCCCGCGACCGACCCCGAGCTCTACGCGGCCGTCGAGTCCGGGGCGCTCGACCTCGCGTTCTGCAGCCCACCCCTCCCCGACGGCCCCTTCGAGATGCTCGAGCTCATGAGCGATCCGTACGTCCTGCTCGTCCCCGCCACCGGGGGGCTGGCCAACCGGTCGTCCGTCTCGCTCGACGATCTCGGCGACGAGCTGCTGATCGGCTCGAACACCTGCGCGAGCGGCGTCGCCCTCGAGAGCGAGCTCGCCGAGCGCGGGTTCGGCGTGGAGTACGCGTTCCGGTCTGACGACAACGGCACGCTCCAGGGCCTCGTCGCTGCCGGCTTCGGCGTCGCGTTGACACCGCTGCTCGCGATCGCCCCGGGGGACGATCGTGTGAAGGCGCTCCGGCTCGTCCCGAAGGTCCCGCGTCGACGGGTCGCCGTCGTCTGGCATCGCGACCGCCACCGCTCGCCCGCCGCACGCGCGTTCATCGAGATCGCGCGCGACGTGAGCGCGGACGTCGAGCGTCAGCTCGACGAGCCGTAGGCGGACGGCACGCGTCTCAGAGACGCTCGACGACGGCCGCGATGGCCTGACCCTGCCCGATGCACATCGAGGCGACCCCGTAGCGCGCCTCGCGCCGCTCGAGCTCGGCGAGAAGCGTGGCCGTGATCCGCGCGCCGGTGGCGCCGAGCGGGTGACCCAGCGAGATGCCGCTCCCGTTGGGGTTGACGTCGCCGGCCTCCCAGCGCTCGTGGAGGCCCGTGTCCTTCAGGAACTGGAGCACGACGGACGCAAATGCCTCGTTCACCTCGATCACGGCGATGTCGTCCCAGGTGAGCCCCGCCTTCGCGAGCGCCCGCTCGCAGGCGGGCGGATTGCCGTGGAGCATCCGGTACGGGTCGACCCCCGCGATGCCGAACGACACGAACCGCCCCCGCGGCTCGAGCCCGACCCGCGACGCGGCGGCCTCGCTCGCAACGAGCATCGCCGCCGCCCCGTCGACGATCGCGCTCGAGTTTCCGGCCGTGACCTTCCCGTCCTCCTTGAAGGCGGGCTTGAGCTCCGCGAGCTTCTCGGGTGACGTGTCGCGACGCGGGTTCTCGTCGACCCCGACGAGCACGGCGGCACCGCCGGCGCCGACCTCGACCGGGACGATCTCGCGCTCGAAGCGGCCGTCGTCGATCGCGCTGATCGCGCGCCGGTGCGACTCGTAGGAGTACGCGTCGAGATCCTCGCGCGAGAGGTCCCACTCGTCGGCGATGACCTCGGCCGAGATCCCCTGCGGAACGACCTCCCAGCGCTCGTACAGCTTCGGCGAGAAGCCCTCGAACCCACCCGCCGTCAGGTTCGAGCCCATCGGTACCCGCGACATCGACTCGACCCCGGAGGCGACGACGACGTCGAGGTGCCCGGCCTGGATCGCGGCGGCGGCGTTGAAGGCTGCCTGCATCGAGGAGCCGCACTGCCTGTCGACCGACGTTCCGCACACCGTCTCGGGCCAGCCGGCGACGAGCGACGACATCCGGGCGACGTTCAGCGCCTGCTCACCGACCTGGCTCACGCAACCCATCTGTACGTCCTCGATCTCGCCCGGCTCGAGGTCGAGACGGCCGACGAGCCCGTTCAGGACCTGCGCCGCGAGCTCGTCCGCGCGGACGCCCGCGAGCGCGCCGTTGCGGCGGCCGATCGGCGTCCGGACCGCGTCGACGATCAGCGCGTCGGTCATGGGGTGACCGTAGCACCGCGCGGCGGGCGTAGAGTGCGTCCCATGGCAACGACGGCGGCGGAGAGAAAGCTGCTGCTCGACGGGCGGTGGCTCGAGACCGGAGCGTGGCTCGACGTCGTGTCGCCGTACGACGGGTCGGTCGTCGCGCGCGTCGCGCAGGCCGGCGCGTCGGAGACCCGAGCGGCCGTCGACGCCGCCGAGCGGGCGATGCGCGACCCGCTCCCGGCGCACAAGCGGGCAGAGATCCTCGTGCGTGTCGCGGGCGCGCTCGGCCGGCGAGCCGACGAGGCCGCGCGGCAGATCGCGGCCGAGGCCGGGAAGCCGCTCAAGGCGGCACGGGTCGAGGTCGCGCGGGCGATGTCCACGTACACGATGGCGGCCGTGGAGGCGCGAAAGCTCGCGGGCGAGATCGTCCCGATGGACGCGTCGCAGGCAGGCGAGGGCAAGCTCGCGTTCACCGTGCGGCTTCCGGTCGGCGTCGTCGGCGCGATCAGCCCGTTCAACTTCCCGCTCAACCTCGTGGCCCACAAGATCGCACCGGCGCTTGCCGCAGGCTGCGCCGTCGTGCTCAAGCCGGCCTCGCAGACGCCGCTCTCGGCGCTCCTCCTCGCGGAGCTGGAGCACGACGCGGGCCTTCCCCCCGGGTGGCTCAACGTGCTCGTCGGCCCCTCGGGCGACATCGGCGACGTCCTCGTGGAGGACGAGCGCGTCGCGCTCATCACGTTCACGGGCTCGGGCGCGGTCGGCTGGGGCATCCGCGAGCGCGCACCGCGCAAGCGCGTGAACCTCGAGCTCGGGAACGCGACGCCGGTCATCGTCGAGGCGGACGCCGACGTCGACGACGCGGCATCCCGCTGCGCCGCGAATGCCTTTTCCTTCGCGGGGCAGAGCTGCATCTCGGTCCAGCGGATCTTCGTCCACGAGAACGTGTACGACGCGTTCCGTGACGCGTTCGTGCCCCGCGTCGAGGCGCTCGTCGTCGGCGACCCGTCAGAGGAGGAGACCGACGTCGGCCCGCTGATCAGCGCCCGCGAGCGCGACCGCGTGCTCGAGTGGATCGACGAGGCCCGGCGCCGTGGGGCATCGATCCTCACGGGCGGCACGCTCGAAGGCGAGCTCGTTCGTCCCACCGTCGTCGAGCGGCCGCCGGCCGACACGCACCTCGCCTGCGACGAGGCGTTCGGCCCGGTGTGCACGATCCAGCCCTACGCGACGCTCGACGAGGCGATCGCGCTCGCGAACGGCACCCGGTACGGCCTTCAGGCGGGGATCTTCACCTCCGACCTGAAGCGCGCCCTCGGCGCGACGCTCGCGCTCGAGTTCGGCGGCGTGACGGTGAACGAGGCGCCGACGTTTCGCGCCGATCAGATGCCCTACGGGGGCGTCAAGGACTCGGGCAACACGCGCGAGGGGCCCGCGTGGGCCGTCCGGGAGATGACGGAGGAACGCCTCGTCGTGATCCAGCTGTAGCCTGCCGTCGTGCCCCTCTTCAGCCGGAAGCCGCCCGCGCCAGCGGCGAGCGAGCTCCGCCGGGAGCGTCGCGCGCTCCTGCTTCTCCGCGAGGACCGGCTCCGCGACCTCGGCGGCCTGACCCTCGAGATGTACCGGCGCGACCACTTCAACGAGGCCCTCGTCGTCGAGCGCTGCGCCGAGCTCGTGGCCGTCGAGGCGCGCGTCTCGGAGATCGACGCGCACCTGAAGGGCGCCGGTCTGCGCCGGCGCCAGCACGCGATCTGCACGTGCGGGGCTCCGATCCTCATCGGCGCCCGCTTCTGCCCGAGCTGCGGGCGGGCGTTCGACGCGGTGGCGGGCGCCGGCGCGGACACGATGGCGTGAGTCGCGAGGGATCGAGCTGCCCGCGCTGCGGCGCTCCGCTCGCGATGGGACAGGAGTACTGCCTCGAGTGCGGCCTCCGGCAGCACGACGCGGAGGGCGTCGGCCCTGCGCCGACGGATCCCCGCGGCCTCCGGCTTCGGATAGCGGGCCTCGCGGCCGTCGCGTGCGCGGGGGCCGCGGCAGCGATCGCGGTGGCGGCGGACGACGCGCCGACCCAGACGGTCGTCACCGCCACGGGCGGGAGCGTCACCGTTCCGGCGCGCGCGGTCGAGCCGGCGAGCCGGCTCGCGGTCTGGCCGCGGTCACGGAGCGGCTGGACGATCGTGCTCGTCTCGATCCCGAAGGCACGTGGCCGGGACGAGGCCGTCGCCGTCGCGCAGGAGGCGAGGTCCCGCGGCCTGACCCGCGTCGGGGTGCTCGACTCGTCGCAGTTCGCGAGCCTCCAGCCCGGCTACTGGATGACGTTCGCCGGCCGCTACGACAACGAGGCCGGAGCCACCGGCTCGCTCCGGCAGGCGCGGGCCGCCGTGAAGGGCGCGCGGGTGCAGCGCATCGAGCCCTGATCGAGAGCTCTACTGTTCTCTAGTAAGACAACGATAGTGACACAGCTTGTAACACGGCGCGGGACCGGGTAGACTCGCCGACGAAAGGCGCCGGCCGCCCTCGGAGGCACTGTCGGCCGCGAGAACGACGGACGGGAGACGGATCCGTATGGAAGCGAACCTCGCGCAATTGCAGTCGTGCATGTACCAGTACTCGCGGGCGATCTACCGCTCGATCAAGGATCAGATCGATCCGTACGTCGATCATCCGACGCGCCTCGAGTTCCGGCGTGCAGTGCTCTGCGAGTGCGAGGAGACGATGTCGCGGCTCGCGCACGATCCGCAGTACTTCGCCCATCCCGACCGGACGCTGTTCCACGACATCCGGCGGTACTTCCCGATCACCGCGCAGGCGCACGTCGCGTGGGCGGTGAAACAGGGTGTGACGGCGGCGGTCGCCTTCATCGAGGCCCAGCTCGAGGCCGGGCTCTTGGACGGCGGCGTCAGCCGCTGCAAGGCCACGACGCGCAAGGGGAAGGCGTGCCAGCGCACGCCGCTCCCGAGCCGCGACTACTGCCCGTCGCACCAGCACCTCGAGCGGGCGCTCCCGGCGCGCGCCGCGGCCGCGGCCTGACCGCCGGCCGACGTCCGGCGCGACGCCCTGGACGCGCCGTCGCGCGCGTCCACCGATGACCTGCTCGCCGGTAGGGTGAGCCCGCATGTCGCACGACGCCGACAAGCTCATCCGCCAACTCTCGCTCGTCGCGTTCCTCATGGCGGAGCGGCGTCCCTTCACGGCGCGCGACGTCAAGGGGAACGTCGAGGGCTACTCGGAGATGTCGGACGAGGCCTTTGCGCGGCGGTTCTACTCGGACCGGGCCGAGCTGACCGCGCTCGGCGTCCCGCTCACCTCGCAGCGCGACGAGTTCACGGGCGAGGAGCTGTACACCCTTCGCTCGGAGCACTACTTCCTCGATCAGCTCGAGCTCGACGAGGACGAGCTCGCGGCGCTGCAGACGGCCCTGTACGCGCTCGAGGGGAAGTTCGCCTACGCCGAGCCGCTCCGCCTCGCGCTCCAGAACCTCGCTCTCGGCCGTCCTGGCTTCCGCCACGCACCGACCGCGACCGCGGAGCGCGTGCGCGTCACGGCGCCGGACTACTCACCCGAGCTCGCGGCGCGGCTGTCGAAGCTCGAGTCGGCGATCTCGAAGCAGCGCACGATCCAGTTCCGTTACTGGTCACCGGCCCGCGAACGCGAGACGGAGCGGCGTCTCAATCCCTACGCCCTGCTCCTCGACGAGGGCGTCTGGTACGTCGTCGGCCACGACCTCGACCGTGACGCGACGCGGACGTTCCGGGTCGCTCGCATCCGCTCGGACATCCGCTTCGCCACCAGACGGGAGCGGGACTTCCGGCTGCCCGCGGAGTTCGACGTCGAGGCCCATCGCGTCGCCCGGCCGTGGCAGATCGGGTCGCAGGTGGGCATCGCGCGGATCGGGGTCCAGGGAGACACCGCGTGGTGGGTCGACCGCACGCTCGCCGATGCGGGGACGGTCGACGACGGCGTCTTCGAGACCGGATACTCGACGCTCGGGCCGCTCGTCTCCTGGATCCTCCGGCAGAACGGAAGGGCCGTGCCGCTCGACCCGCCCGAGCTGCGGGAGGGCGTGCGCGAGGCGTTGCAGCTGCTTCGCGAGCGGCACAAGGGCACGGCCCCGCAGCCTGCTCGCGAGCGCCGGGCCGAAGCGCAGCCCGCGGTCGAGCGACAGCCGGCCGGTCCCGTGGCACCGGAGCGCTTCGGTGTCCTCCAGGCGCTTCTCGCCCACCTTCTGGCCGCCTGCGGCGACGAGCGCGGCACAGAGCTCGACGCCGACGAGCTCGCCGAGCGATTCTCGATCCCGCGCGAGGAGCTCCAGGACACGCTCTCGCTCCTCAACCTCGTCAACTTCGGCGGCGGCTGCTACGCGGTCTACGCGATGGTCGACGAGGACACGGGCGGCGTCCGCGTCGACAAGGAGCTCTACGGCGACGTCTTCCGCAGGGCGCCCAAGCTGACCCCGCTCGAGGCGCGCGCGATCCGGCTCGCGATCGAGTACGTCGGGCCGACCATCGCGGCCGAAGCGGACACACCCCTCGAGCGCGTGCGCCGGAAGCTCGAGGAGACCTTCGGCCAGTTCGAGCTTTCCTCCCCTGCGGCGACCCGCGCGGGCGAGGACGAGGCAGCGCTCGTGCGGGTGCTGGCGGACGGCGCGGAGAAACGCCGGATCGTGGAGATCGAGTACCTCAAGGAGGGCGGCGAGGAGCCGACGCTGCGGCTCGTCGAGCCGTACACGATCGAGCGGGAGCTTCCCTTCTGGCGCGTCCACACGTGGGACCGGACGGCGGACGGGCCACGCACCTACCGTCTCGACCGAATGCGCTCGGCGCGGATGACCCGCGAGCGCTTCGACCCGCGAGAGAGCTTCGACCCGAACTACCTGTCCGAGCCCGCCGTCGCGCTCCTCCTCCACGCTCCGTCGATCGCGCGCTGGAAGCTCGAGCGTGGAGCACGCGCGCTGACGGACAAGACCGCCGTGTCCGACGTCACGTTCAAGACCGAGGAGTGGCTGCTGTCCGAGGTGCTTGCCGACCGCGGCGAGACCGTGGTGCTCGAGCCCAGGTCGATGCGCCGCGCGGTTGCGGCTCGCGCCCAGGCGCTCGCCTCGGAGCTCGGGCTCAGCCCGCGGCGGAAGCGGACGGCAGGGAAAGCCTGAATCGCGCCCCCGGGCCGGGCTCGGGGACGAGATCGAGCGTGCCGCCGTGTGCCTCGGCGATCGCGCGCGAGAGCCAAAGGCCGAGACCCGACGACCCTGCGCTGCTCGAGCCGCGGGCGAAGACGTCGACGCCCGCCTCCACTCCCGGGCCGTCGTCGACGACGTCGACGAGGACCACGCCGTCCCGCTCCCCCACTTCGACCAGGACGTTCGAGCCGTGCCGCAGGCCGTTCTGCGCGAGGTTCGCGAGGATCTGGCGCAGTCGCGTCCGATCGCCGACCACGCGCGGGCGACCGGTGACGGCCACGGTCACGGCATCCGTCCGCAGGCCGTCAGCGAGCGCGCCGACGTCGATCGCCTCGAGCCGCAGCGAGATCAGCTCCGGGTCGGACAGGATCCGCTCGATGTCCCGCGCCGCGGCGACCGCGAGCGACACGAGCCTCGGCCGATCCGACGGCGGCACCGACCGCCCGGCCGCCGCGAGGGCGGTGAGCGCGGCGACGGGGCTTCGGAGCTCGTGGGCGATCACGCCGAGCCGTTCCACCGGCCCCTGGGCGCTCACGCGCCGCGCTCCTCGATCCGGGCCTCTGCGCGGCCGGCGACCGCCCGCAGGACGGGATCCGGATCGTCGAGAAAGGACGAGGCGAGCGGCATGTCCTCGGGTCGCGCGTCGTTGCCGAGCGCGACGAGCGCGTTCCGTCGAAGCCACAGCGGGTCGTTGCGCGGAACGAACAGCCGCTCGAGGACGGCGTCGAGCCCGTGGCCGCCCGGCTCGAGCCAGTCGGCCAGCCGGACGACGGGCTCCGTGTCGTCCGAGGCCGGCAGCCCCGAGCGACGTCTCTCGACGCCGCGGTTCCACGGGCAGGCGTCCTGGCAGATGTCGCAGCCGTAGACACGGTCGCCGAGTGCGTCCATGACGTCCTCCGGGATCGGCGCCGCGGTCTGCGTCCAGTACGAGAGGCAGCGCGTGGCGTCGAGCACCCCGGGCTCCTCCGCCCGAAGCGCGTCCGTCGGGCACGCGTCGATGCAGAGCGTGCAGCTGCCACAGCCTGCGTCGAGCGCAGGGGTCGGCTCGACCTCGACGTCGGTGACGAGCGTGCCGAGCACGACCCACGACCCGTGCGTCCGGGTGATGAGCATCGTGTTCTTGCCGATGAAGCCGACGCCCGAGCGCTCGGCTCCGGCGCGGTCGACGTGCTGGTTGGCGTCGACCAGCACCCGGTAGGCACCGCCGAGGCGCCGCCCGAGCGCGTCGAGGCGCTCGCGGAGCTGCGCGTAGTTGTCACGCCACGCATAGCGGGGGAGGCGCGCTTCGCCCGGCCCGGGAGACGGGCCCGGCTCGTAGTAGCAGAGCGCAGCCGAGACGACGGTCCGCGCGCCGTCGAGGAGCGTCTCCGGGTGGCACGAGACCTCCGGCCGGGCCATCGTGAAGCGCATCGAGCCGAACAGCCCCCGGGCGCGTCGGTCTCGGATGTGCCGCTCGGTCTCCTCGTACGGTGCCGCGGGGGCGGCGCCGACGACGTCGAGCCCGAGCTCGTCGGCCAGCCGTCGCAGCTCGTCCGCCGTCATGAGAGGATCGTGCCATGCTCGCCGCCCGTATCCACGAGGACGGCGGACCCGAGGTGCTGCGGGTCGAGGAGGTCCCCGACCCGGTGGCCGGCCCGGGCGAGGTGCTCGTGCGGCTCCGCGCGGCGTCGCTCAACCACCTCGACGTCTGGGTGCGCAGAGGGCTCCCCTCTGTCCCGAAGCCACGCATCCTCGGCGCCGACGGCGCCGGCGTCATCGAGGCGGTCGGCGAGGGAGTCGATGGCCTGTACGTGGGCCAGCGCGTCGTGCTCAACCCCGGGCTCGAGCACGGCGACACGATTACCGTGATCGGCGAGCACTGCGACGGGACACATGCCGAGTTGATCGCGATCGGGGACGCGCAGGTCTTCCCGCTCGACGACGGGCTGTCGTTCGAGGTGGCGGCTGCGTTCCCCCTCGTCTACGAGACGGCGTACAGGATGCTCGTCACGCGCGCCGCGGTGCAGGAAGACGAGTGGGTGCTGATCTGGGGGATCGGCGGCGGCGTCGCCGCGGCGGCGTTCGAGATCTGCCGCGCCCTGGGCGTTCGGACGATCGTCACGTCGGGCGACGACGACAAGCTGGCGCGGGCGGTCGAATGGGGAGCCGACGTGGGCGTCAACCACGCGAAAGCCGATGTCGTGGCGGCGGTGCGCGAGACCACGGGCAAGGGCGTCGACGTCGTCGTCGAGACGGTCGGGGAGGCGACCTGGGCGCGGTCGCTGGCGGCTGTCCGGCCGTCGGGTCGTGTCGTCGTGTGCGGTGCGACGAGCGGCCCGAACCCTCCCGCGCAGCTCCACCGGTTCTGGTGGAAGCAGCTGACCGTGATGGGATCCACGATGGGCACGCGCGACGACTTTCTCGGCGCGTACGAGCTCGTCCGCACGGGTCGCGCCGGCGTGCACGTCGACAGCGTCTTCCCGCTCGCGAAGATCGCGGCTGCGCACGAGCGCCTCGAGGCCGGCGAGCAGCTCGGGAAGATCGTCCTCGCGATCCCGGGCTGAGCGAGCGAACGGGTACGGTACGGCAATGGTTACGAAGGACGATGTCGTCGAGGCGCTGCACGGGGTCGAGGACCCGGAGCTCGGGATGGACATCGTCGAGCTCGGCCTCTACTACGACACGGAGATCGAGGGCGATCGCGTCAAGATCGTCCATTCCCTCACGTCGATGGGCTGCCCGGCCGGGCCGATGATCCAGGAGTCGATCCACGAGGCGGTCGTCGCGCTGCCCGGGGTCGAGCAGGTCGAGGTCGAGCTGACATTCGACCCGCCGTGGACGCCCGACCGCATGTCGGACGACGCGAAGTTCATTCTCGGCTTCGGCTAGCCCCGCGCTAGTGTCGAGCCCGTGGAGGGCTTGACGCGATTCGTCCTCCGGCATCGGTACGCGGTGCTCGTCTCCTGGCTGGTCGTGTTCGTCGTCGCCGGGTGGGCATCGTCCCAGCTCTCCGGCCTGCTCACGAACCGCTTCACCCTTCCGGGCACCGACACGCGCCGGGCCGAGGTGATCCTCCAGGACCACTTCGGGCAGCGCTCGACGGGCTCGTTCACGATCGTCGTCCGAAGCGACGACATGGCACGCGCGCTGGTGCCCGAGGTGCGCGCCGCCGCCGAGCGCGCCGTCGCAAAGCTCCCGACGAGCCGCCTCGTCAGCGTGCTGCCCGTCACGCAGGATGTCACGGTCGCCCAGATCGTCTCCGATCTCGAGCCTGCCGACTCGAAGAGCCGGACCGATGACATGCGCGCGGCGATGGGCTCGATCTCCGGCGCGACCGTCTACCTCACGGGGCAGGCGGCGATCGAGCACGACCTCGACCCGGTGTTCGGCGAGGACCTCGTGCGGGGCGAGCTCATCGCGCTCCCGATTGCGCTGCTCATCCTCGTCTTCACGTTCGGGACGCTGGCGTTCCTGATCCCGTTCGCGTTCGCGCTCGTGACGATCCCGACGACGCTTGCGATCATCTGGGTCTTCGCGAACTTCATGGAGCTGTCGACGTACCTCCAGAACCTCGTCTCGCTGATCGGGCTCGGGATCGCGATCGACTACTCGCTCCTGATCGTCTATCGCTTCCGCGAGGAGCTCGCCCGGGGCTCGTCCCGGGACGAGGCGATCGTGACCACGATGGCGACGGCCGGCCGCGCAGTCGTCTTCAGCGGCACGGCGGTGGCAATCGGCCTGGCGATGCTCGTCTTCATGCCGCTGCCCTTCATGCGCGGCTTCGGGATCGGGGGCCTCTTCATCCCGGCCGTGTCCCTGCTCGCCGCCGTCACGTTCCTGCCGGTCGTGCTCTCGCTGGTCGGCACGCGCCTCGACCGTGTTCGCGTCCTGCCGCGCAGCTGGCTGGAGCGACGAGCGGACACCGAGCACGGGTTCTGGGCCGTGCTCGCGCGCTTCATCATGCGCTACCCGAAGACGGTCGCGGGCGTGACCGC
Source organism: uncultured Actinomycetes bacterium (assembly GCA_963792245.1). Taxonomy (GTDB): domain Bacteria; phylum Actinomycetota; class Thermoleophilia; order Gaiellales; family Gaiellaceae; genus Gaiella. Next base: position 8,264 of record CAWBVO010000025.1, on the reverse strand, counting down.
CGGCTTCCTGCTCCTGCTCACGCTGCCGCTTCTCGCGCTCCAGCTCGGGCCGGGGTCGAACGAGGGCATCCCGCGCAACCTCGAGGCGGTTCGGGGATACGACGTCCTCAGAGCCGCCGTGGGGGCAGGCGCGGTCGCACCGACGAACGTCGTCGTCGACACCGGCCGCACAGGCGGCGCCGAGGATCCCGGGGTGACAGCCGCCGTGGACCGCCTGAAACGCAGCCTGGAGGCCGATCCGCAGGTCGCCGTCGTGCGCTTCGGCGACACATCGCAGTACGTCGACCCGACGGGCCGCTACCTGAACGTCGAGGTGGTCGGCGAGCAGGACTACGGGAAGCCGGAGAGCCTCGCGTTCGTGTCCCGTCTCCGCGACAAGGTCGTCCCGGCGGCGGGGTTCCCCGAGGGCGTTGCCGTCTACGCGGGGGGCGGTCCGCCGGGCGGCAAGGACTTCCTCGACCTCACGTACGGCTGGTTCCCGTGGCTCGTCGCCGCGGTTCTCGTCGCGACGTTCGTGCTGCTGATGCGCGCGTTCCGCTCGATCGTCCTCCCGCTCAAGGCGATCGTCCTCAACCTGCTGTCGATCGGGGCGGCCTACGGGCTGCTCGTCGTCGTCTTCAGGTGGGGCGCCGGCGAGTGGGCCGGGCTGATCCCCTACGACCAGATCGAGGGCTGGATCCCCGTCTTCCTCTTCGCGATGCTCTTCGGGCTCTCGATGGACTACGAGGTGTTCCTCGTCTCGCGGATGCGCGAGGAGTGGGACAACGGGGCCACGAACGAGGAGGCCGTGGTGCTCGGGCTGACGAAGACGGGCCGGCTCGTCACGGCGGCGGGGTTGATCATGTTTGCCGCGTTCATGGGCTTCGTGGCCGGCTCGATCGTCGGTCTGCAGCAGTTCGGATTCGGGCTCGCAGCGGCGATCCTCATCGACGTGACGATCGTGCGTGCGCTCCTCGTCCCGAGCGCGATGAAGCTGTTCGGCAAGTGGAACTGGTGGATGCCCGACGGCCTCGCCAGGCTCGTCCGCGTCGAGCCCTCACCGCTCGGGGAGCACCAGCCCGCCCTCGGGCCCAGCCACCACTAGCCGGGCGCGCCGCTCAGCCCAGGAGGCGGACCTCCTCGCGCCGTTCGCGCGCGAAGAAGTGGATCCCGTCGTCGAAGCGCACCCAGTTGCAGCGCATGCACATGACGAGCGAGTGCGTCCGGGCCGAGTCGGCGAGAAACCGGACGCCGCGGAGCAGGTCGCCGTTCGTCATCCCGGTGGCGACGACGATCACGTCGCCTGGCGCGAGCTCCTCCTCGGTGAAGACATGCCCGATGTCCTCGATCCCCACCTCGTGCGCGGCGTCGATCTGCGAGCGCGTCGTCGGCCAGAGCTGGGCCTGCATCCCGCCCCCGAGGCAACGAAGCGCAGCCGCGGTGAGAACGGCCTGCCGCGTGCCGCCGATCCCGATCGCGAGGTGGTCGTTCGTGCCGCGGATCGCGGCGGAGATCGACGCGGTCACGGTGCCGTCGCCGATGAGCTTGATCCGCGTGCCGGAGCCGCGGAGCTCCTCGATCAGGTCGTGGTGGCGCGGACGGTCGAGCACGAGCGCCGTGATGTCGAGAGGCTGTCGCCCGAAGCTCTCGGCCACGTTCTGGACGTTCTCCGCGACGGGGCGGTTGAGGTCGATCACCCCCCGGGCGCGCGGTCCGACCGCGATGGAGCGCATGTACATGTCGGGCAGCCGGCGGAGCGCCCCCTCGGGCGCGACGGCGAGCATCGCCATCGCGCCGACGCCGCCGCGGGCGACGACGCCGCGTCCCTCGATCGGATCGAGCGCGAGGTCGACGCGCTCCCCGCCCGCACCGACGCTGCCTCCGGGCGTGAGGGCCTCCCCCGAGCGCGAGCCGAACACGACCTCGCCGTCGATGGGCAGGTCGTCGAGCGCCGCCTTCATCGCGCTGGCAGCCGCGTCCTCTGCCGCCTCCTCGTCCGCGCGGCCGAGCCAGCGGGCACCCGCGAGCGCCGCCCACTCCGTGGCCTTTGCGTACCGGGTGCAGAGGCAGTCGGCCACGCACCCGACTCTAGATCACACGCGTGCGAGCCGGTCGGCGGTCGAGAGGACGAGATCGAGCACCTCGCCCATGGCCTGGTCGAGGGTCGCGTTCATGATCACGGGGACGTCGCAGCGCCGCGCGCGCTCGATCAACGAGGCCTGGATGAGGCGGATCTCGGGCATCGCGTCGATGTACCGCTCGAGCGGCCGGAGCCCCTCGGTCGCGTAGTCGCGCACCCAGAAGTGACTGCGGTGGAGGTCCTCGTCCTCGATCGCCACGAGGCACTGGACGACGATCGCGCGACCGCGGTCGACGTCGACCATGCCCGGGACGAGATGGACACCCTCGAGGACCATCGACCAGCCCTCCGCCAACGAGCGGTCGATCGCCGCATCGACGCCGACGAGCACGTTCCGCGTCTGGTCGAGGAAGCCGAGCAGCCGTGCGTCGCCCGCCTCGTCCTCTTCCGCCTTCGTGAGGGCGAGCCCCGCGTCGAAGCTCGAGTAGTGCACCGAGGGCATGAACGCCGGCGAGAAGAAGGCCCGCATGGTCTGGCGGATGAAGTCCGTCGACGTCACGCGGGTGATGCCGAGGCGGTGCGCCGCCTCGGTGGCGATCGTCGACTTTCCCGTGCCGGTCGCGCCGCCGACGAGGAGGATGATCGGGACGTCGAGCTGACGGAGCGCGTGCAGGCGACGGAGGCGCCGCATGGTGCGCCCTCCCTCGGCCTCGCCGAGGACCTCGGCCGCGAGATCCGCAAGGCGGTCGAGGTCCAGCTGGTCGGTGCCGCGCTCGGCCATGTCCGCGTCGGCGCGCCGCGTCAGCTCGTACGCGCGGGTCACCGTGAGGCCGGTCGCGGCGAGCGCGCGCGACATGAGGCCCTTCGACCAGGGCGGTCCCTCGTCGCCTCCGAGCGGAAGCGGCGCGAGGTAGCGGCGCTCGCTCACCGCGCCACCGCGGGAACGCGCTCGACTGCCTCGACGGCGAGCCGGTCGAGCGCATCGTCGAGCGGCTGCTCGCCGGGGAGCGGCACCACGTCGGTCGCGGCGACGACCACGCGGACGCCGCGGCGGGTCGCCTCCTCGATCACCACGTCGACCGCGGCCGCCTTCAGCTCGACGACGAAGACGTCGGCGTCGGCCGCGGCGACGTCATCCCGCAGGCGGGAGCGGTCGGAGAGGTTCCCGGACACAGAGACGACCCGTGCTCCGTGGGCCTCCTCGAGGTGCGATGCGAGACGGTCGTGCGTCGACCGGGGCGCCGTGCAGAAGAAGGCGACGCGCTCGCCGGCGACGTCGTCGAGCGGCCGCGGCCGCAGGACGGTGCGGATGAGCGGCGCCCACGGCCGCACGTGCGCCCGGAGCGCCTCGACCAGCGCCGCGTGGGGAGCCCCGTCCTCGGCCATCGTGACGACCACGAGATCGGAGATGCGGGCGCGGTATGTGTTGAGGTAGCCCGCCGCGACGTCGACCGGCTGCGACGCCGACGCGACGAGCACGAGCCGGTCGGCGGCGACCGGCGGCAGAGCTGCGCCGCTCCCGTCGAGTAGGACGAGCTCCGCGCCGAGCCCGCTTGCGACCGCCACTCCCTCGACGACGTTCGACACGGCGACGGCTCCGGCGAGCCCGCCGCCGCAGCGGCGGCAGCCCACCGTGGTCACCCCGGCCACGACCGCCGTCTCCAGGTGGTCCGACGCAGCGTGTCGCCCCTCGCGCGACAGCTGGAGCAGGGACTCGACGGTCGGGCGGACGACCACGACCTCGGGCTCGGGCGGCCCGCCGCGCCCCATCGCCACGACCACCGTCCGCCGTGTCGCCGCGAGGCGACGGGCGATGTGCCCGGTGACGGCGGTCTTGCCCACCCGCTTGCCCGTGCCGATCACCCCGAGCGTCGGGACATCCACGAGCGCCGCGGGCGGCGGGTCGAACCGGAAGTCGGGGCCTTCGTAGGGAAGCCCCAGCGCGAGCACGCGACCTGCAAGCGCAAGGCGCTCGGGTGGGCCGAGAACGGGCTCGTCCGACAGGTCGAGGACGAGGTCGGGCTGATGCCGCTCGATCGCCGCCTCGACCGACGGCTCGAGCGGGACGCCGTATCCGTCCGCCTCACCCCGGAGCTTCTCGGTCCCTCCGACGAGCACGGCGCCCACCACCAGGTCCTCGATCTCCTCGAGCGCCGCGCGGACGACGGGGGGATAGTGCTCGCCGTCCACGATCGCGACGACGCGTCTCATCTTCGCGTCGTCACCTCCTCCTCGATGCGGCTGGTGTACTTCTCGTACGCGAACGTCTCGGTCGAGAACTGGATGATGCGCTCCTCGCCGTGGAACGGGTGACGCCGGGAGATCGACACGTGGCTCCCGTTGATCTCGACGACGTTGTAACAGGGCCTCGTGTTTCCCCGGAGCCGCAGGGACGAAACCGTCCCCGTGTTGACGACGAAGAGGTTCTCGAGGCGCCATGCGTACGGCACGTGCTTGTGCCCGGAGAGGACGAGGTGGACCCGCGCGCGGAGCAGGCACTCGATCGCATCGCCCGCGTCGTAGACGACGTTCCGTTCGCGGCCGGTTCCCGGCACGGGGAGCAGGTGGTGGTGGAGCACGAAGATCCGGAACGTGGAGGGCTCGGCGCCGAACTGCTCCTCGATCCAGGGGTAGCGGCCGCGACCGATCTGTCCGTGGTCGAGGTCGGGCTCGGTCGAGTCGACGGCGACCACGGTCACGCCGCCCTTGCGAAGGACGGAGGCGCGGTTCCCGAACAGCTCCTCGAAGTGGACGTAGCCGACGTTGCGCGCGTCGTGGTTCCCTGGTACGACGACGAACGCGTCGCAGTCGAGGCGGTCGAGGTACTGGCGGGCCACATGGTATTCGTGCTTGAACCCGAACGTCGTCAGGTCGCCGGTGCAGATGACCATGTCCGGGCGAAGCTCGTTGATCTCGGAGATCGCCCGCTCGAGCAGCGCCGCCTCGAAGTACGGGCCACCGCAATGGAGGTCGGAGAGGTGGGCGATGCGGAACGTGCGCTCGGCGAGCTCCATCGGTCGCAGTCTACGGCGACGTCCGGGGCGCTCGCTACCCTCGGGTAGGTGCCGGAGACACCCTTGGAAACCGTGTCGTTCCAGGCATATCGCGGCTCGACGCCGCCGCGCTTCGTCAACGACGCCGAACGCGAATGCGCGCAGATCCTCGACTGGTACGCCGTGCCATGGGAGTACGAGCCACGGTCGTTCGTGCTCGAGCGCGACGCCGAGGGGCGCGTGACGAGCGCGTTCACGCCCGACTTCTACCTCCCCGACCAGGACCTCTACATCGAGGTCACCGTCATGAAGCAGTCGCTCGTGACGCGGAAGAACCGCAAGCTGCGCGAGGTTCGCCGGCTCTACCCCGAGATCCGCGTGAAGCTCTTCTACCGCCGCGACATCGAGCGCCTCGCGCAGCGGTACCGGCTGCGGATCGCCTCGTGAGTGGGTCGAGCGCCGTGGAGCGCCTCCGGGACGCGGGGCAGCCCATCGGCGACATCTACCTCCGGCGCGACGAGATCGCGGCGCGCGTGACGGAGCTCGGCGCGGAGATCGCCGAGGCGTACGCGGGGCGGGTGCCCGTGCTCGTGGCGCCGCTGAAGTCGAGCGCCGTGTTTCTCGCCGACCTCTCGCGCGCCCTGCCCCTCGATCACGAGCTCGATGTCATCGAGCTCGCGCCGTACGGCAGCGGTCGCTCGGGCGGAGGCGTTCGGCTCCTCAAGGACCTCGACTGGCCGCTCGCCGGCCGCGACGTGCTGCTCGTCGAGGACGTCGTCGACACGGGTCTGACGCTGGGCTTCCTGACGCGGAGCTTCGCCGAGCGGCAGCCGGAGAGCCTGGCCGCCGTCACCCTGCTCGACCGGCCGTATCGCCGCCTCGTCGACGACATCCCTCTCCACCACGTCGGCTTCACGGTCCCCGACGAGCTGTTCGCGGGCTACGGCCTCGGGCTCGACGAGCGCTGGCGCGCGTTGCCCGATCTCCATCTCGTGGTGGCGGACGAGCTGCCTGCCGCGATCGACGCGGCCTAGAGGTATCCGAGCGGGTCGACCGCGGCGCCGTTCACCCGCACCTCGAAGTGCACGTGCGGTCCGGTCGAGTTGCCGGTGTTCCCCGAGTACGACACGACCTCCCCGCCCGCGACCGACCGACCGACGCCGACCACGAGCGACGAGTTGTGCGCGTACGCAGTCGAGAGCCCGTTCCCGTGGTCGATCACCACGAGATTCCCGTACCCGCTCATCCAGCCGGCGTAGATGACGACGCCCGCCGCTGCGGCCTGGACAGGCGTTCCCTCGCCGACGCCGATGTCGATCCCCTCGTGCATCCGGCCCCAGCGCACTCCGAAGCCGCTCGTCACGGGCCCCGACACGGGCCACGCGAGCGCGCCGGTGCCCGCGGGCGCGCTCACGGCAGCCTGTGTCGCCGCGCGCTGCTGCGCCTCGCGGATGCGCGCCGCGAGCGCGGCGCTCTGGTCCTCGAGCGCATCGATCTCGGCCAGCGTCGACTCGCGGTCGGCGCGAATGCCCGCGAGCGTCGCGGTCTTCTCCTGCCGGGCGGCGACGAGTGCGTCGCGGCTCACCACGAGCCGGGTCACGATGCCTCGCTGCTCGGTCGTCGCCGACGCGACGGTCGTCTCCACCTGCGCCGCCTCGACACGCGCGGCTCGCGTGCGGCGGCGCGCGTCCGCGACGCCGTCGCGGGCGGATCTGACCTGCGCGGCGATGCGCTCGTCCTGACGCCCGATCCGCCCGAGAAGATCGAGGTTGTCGAGGAGGTCGGCGAAGCTGGCCGTTCCGAGGACGAACGCGAGCGTGTCGGGGCCGTCGGTCATGTAGAGCTCGCGGACCCGCGCCTCGAGGCGGACGAGAGCGACGCGGTACTGGCCGCGAAGCCGGCCCAGGCGAACGGTCTGGTCGGCGATCGTGCGATCGAGCGTCCCGAGCCTGGCGCGCGCCGAGACGAGCTGACCCTCGAGGACGTGGAGCCGCGCCCGCTGCGCGTCGACCCCGGCCTGGAGGTCGCGGACGCGTCCCGCGACCGCGCTCAGCTCCTCCGTGAGGACGCCCGCCTGACGCCCGGCGTCCGCGGCCTGCCCCCGAAGGGTCGTGATCCGGGTGTCGACGCGCGCCTTCTCCGCACCGGTATCGCCCGACGCAGGTGCAGCGGCGAGGAGGAGCGAGAGCGCGAGAAGGCCCGCGGCGACTGCCTCGAGGCCCGCTCGACGACCCATCATCCGCTTTTCGCGGTGCCCCTCCCCGTCCCTTCCCGGGCGGCGCCGCGGAGACGGTCGAGGGCGCGAAGCGCCTCGGCCGCGTCGCGGCGGATGACGCCGACGACCGCGCGGTAGTCGTCGTCGGAGATCCGGCCCGCGCGGTGGTCGGCCTCGAGCTCCTTCAGCGCGGCCAGGGCCCGGTCGCGCTCCTCCTCCGCTTCCAGACGTTGCCGCTCGGCGGCATCGAGCTCGTCGAGCGCGTCCGACTGCGGCGCCGGCTCGTGCAGGAACGGCAGAGCGACCACGACGACGCCCGCGACGGCGAGCGCCGCGCCGAGCAGGAGCCAGAAGCTCACGTCGTGGCGGTGCCGTCGGCAGGCTCGCCCTGCCGCGCATAGCGCGTCGCCAGGCGCCGCTCTTCGCGCGCGTCCGGCCAGAGCGTGATCAGCGAGCCGAGTACGAACACGAGCCCCGCGAGCCAGATCAGGTTCACGAGCGGCTTCACGAACACGCGGAAGAACACGGTCCCGTCGTCGTTGACCTGCTCCGCGATCACGAACAGATCCTCGCCCGTGAGCAGGTCGGAGCGGATCCCGACCTTGTTCGACACCTGCTGCTCGACGCTGTAGGCGTTCTTCCCCGCCTGGACGGTGCCGAGCGAGTCGCCTCGCGCCGCACGTCGAGCACGGCCCGCACCTCGGTGGCGTTCGCCCCCTCGCGCTCGGTCAGGTCGCGGTATGTCAGCGTGTAGCCGCGCGACCGCGAGGGAGTCGCCGCGCTCGAAGCCGTCCCTCGACGACCGAGTCGTACGCGCTCGACCCGGCGACCCCGATCGCCAGCAGCACGATCGAGGCGTGCAAGTCGACGTACCCGCCGTAGCGGCGCCGGTTCCGGCCGACGAGCCGGCCGAACGCCGTCGGGATGCCCTCGCCGGTGAGCGCGCGGCGCGCCGCGGTCCCACGCGCGAACTCCATGCCGATCGTCGCGAGGACGA
>CAWBVO010000024.1:0-18475 GCA_963792245.1 uncultured Actinomycetes bacterium | reverse complement strand
CCCGGTCGTCGAGCCACTAGGCGCGGGCGTCGCGGCGTGGTATTACTTGAGCTGGAGGCGCCGGCCGGACGCGGCGCAGGGGAGGACGACGGGGGGATCGGATATGGAGGCATACCTGCCGGTTGCGCAGCCGTCGGCTGCGCTACATCAGCCAGCGCGCTGCGACGGCGAACAACGCGACCCACAGCACGACGAGGGTAACCAGGAGAATCAGCGGAACGACATTGAGCCGTTCGGATCGGGCGGACGTCTGATCCAACGCGCGTGCACCCTACTCGTCGTGGCGGGAGTCGGGATCATGCAACTCGTCTGGGTCGCCCTGCTCGCATACGCGACATACGCGACCTGGCAGCGGCTCCCGCTCTAGCCGCTCGACGCACGACAACGAACCGCCCGCGACGATCACGTTCTATTTCGTCGCGTCCACCACCGCCGGATGGCGATGTGGACCTCCGGTTCAGACTGCGATCGTTCTGGGCGGCTCAGCGTTGCTCGGCGCTGCAGATCCCGCAGCGCGGCTCGAGCTGGCCGAGCTCGTCCTCGAAGAACCGCCAACCCTGGCGCTCGGCCTCGACCTCGCTCTCGACGACCGCGCCGCAGTCGACACAGCGGACGAACCACTCCAGCATCCGAAGCGCCGATGCACATCGCATGCAGTAGGTCCCGGGGAGCGCAGCCGAGATCGGGCTGATCGTCCAGCCGCGGTCGGTCATCCCGGCCTCGTCGGCGGTGCGCCCGCACCCGTCACAGCGCGCAGGAGCTCGTCGTCGCTCTCCGTAGCGTTCCTCTTTCATCCCCCCTCGAGTCGCACACTATGGACGAATCGGGTCGGGCGCTAGAGGATGCCGCTGTGGAAAAGGGGTTGCGGTGCCCTCTCAACTGTGGGAACCTCGACGGGAAGCGCGATTCGACGCACGGGCCAATCCCCCGCCTCTCGTGACCACCGTCGACATCGAGGGCCTACTCGCCCAGGAAGATCTCCGGGCGCTTCTCGACGCCTGTGAGCAGCGCGGCGCGATCCGCGCACCGGACGTGCACGAGATCGTCGAGGCGCACGATCTGACCGGGCTCGAGCAGGAGGCGCTCGTGCGCGAGCTCGACAAGCGCGGCATCGAGATCGTCGAGGTGGGCCGCGTCGAGCGTCCGGCCGTGTCTGCGACCCCGGTGGAGTCGACGACCGATGCCCTGCAGTTGTTCCTCCGAGAGGCCGGCCGCCATCGGCTGCTGACCGCCGCCCAGGAGGTCTCGCTCGCGAAGCGGATCGAGCGCGGCGACGCGGGCGCGAAGGAGGAGATGATCCAGTCGAACCTTCGGCTCGTCGTCTCGATCGCCAAGAACTACCGCAACCAGGGTCTACCGTTCCTCGACCTGATCCAGGAGGGGACGCTCGGGCTGATCCGTGCCGTCGAGAAGTTCGACTGGCGGCGCGGCTTCAAGTTCTCGACGTACGCGACCTGGTGGATCCGCCAGGCCGTCGCTCGTGCGCTCGCCGACAAGGCCCGGACGATCAGGATGCCGGTCCACATCGTCGAGAGGCTGCAGAAGATCAACCGCGCCGAGCGCTCCCTGTGGACGCAGCTCGGCCGCGACCCGACGCTGGAGGAGATCGCGGACGAGGCGTCGCTCACCCCTGAGCAGGTGCTCGAGGTTCGCGCCGCGGCGCGCGCGTCGACAAGCCTCGACGCTCCGGTCGGCGACGACGAGGACGCCACCCTCGGTGACTTCGTCGCGGGCGACGCGCCGCTTCCCGAGGACGAGGTCGACGTGCAGCTGCGGCGGCGTGCCCTGCACGACGCGCTGCTCTCGCTTCCCGAGCGCGAACGTGAGGTCGTGACACTCCGCTACGGGATCGACGGCAACGAGCCGCGGACGCTCGAGGAGATCGGCCACCGGCTCGGTCTCACGCGCGAGCGGGTGCGGCAGATCGAGCTCGACTCCCTGCGCCGCCTCTCCCTGCTGCGGGAGATGCGGGCCGTCCAGGGCTAGGGCTACGTCAGGAGGTAGAGCTCGAGCCCGGGGGCCGCGTGGCGCAGCTCCCGCAGCGCACGCGTCTCGAGCTGGCGGACTCGCTCGCGCGTGATGCCGAGCTCGACGCCGACCTGCTCGAGCGTCCTGCCGCCCGATCCATCGAGCCCGAACCGGAGCACGAGCACTCGCTGGAGCCGGGGCTTGAGCTGCGACAGGGCGCGCGCGAGCTCCGTCGAGCGGAACCGAAGCGCCGTCTCCGCCTCGGGCCCGACGGCGTTCGGATCCTCGATCAGGTCGCTCATCACGCTCTCGCCGTCCCCGACCGGCGTCTCGAGACTGACGTGGTCCTGGACGAGGTCGAGGAGCTCGGAGACGCGGAGCGGTGTGAGGTCGGTCTCCGCCGCGATCTCGTCGAACGTCGGGTCGCGGCTCAGCTGCTGGCCGAGCGCTCTCCTCGCCCGCTGGACGCGGCGAACCTGGTCGGCGATGTGGACGGGGAGCCGGATCGTCCGGCTCTGCTCGGCGAGCGCGCGCTGAACGGCCTGCCGAATCCACCACGTCGCGTACGTCGAGAGCTTGAATCCCATCGTCCAGTCGAACTTGTCCACGGCCCGCATCAGCCCGAGGTTGCCTTCCTGGATCAGGTCGAGAAGCGGAACGTCGGCCCGCGTGTAGTTGCGCGTGATCGACATCACCAGCCGGAGGTTCGACTCGACCAGTCGCCGGCGCGCCTCCTCGTCGCCCTCGTCCTTGCGCCGCGCGAGCTCCCGCTCTTCGGCAGGTGTCAGCAGGCGACCGTCACCGATTGCGCGGACGTAGAGCTTGAGCGGGTCCTGAACCGGCTCACCAGTCTCGTAGTCGTCCTGCGTATCGGCAACACGGTCGAACAGAGGCTCCGCAGCGTTCATCTCCACGGAGGACATATCGGCGGCACGCTTCCCCCCCTTGAGGTATGCGCTCAGCCTAAGCGTGCGGTCTGGACCAGCGACTGGCCCTTGGGCCTGACCGCTACCGCCGAAGGGCTAGACCCGTCCCCGCGGCCAGGAAATACCGCGCATGATCCGAACAGAATCCTCACGGTCCTCCGACTACCGTTTGAAGGGCGACATGTGCGGCATCGCTGGCTACAGCTTCGGCAACGCGTCGCGAGTGGATCGAACGCTCGCAGCGCAGGCCCTGCTCGCCGGTATCGCGGAGCGCGGAGCCGACGCCGTGGGCTACGCCTATCGGACCGACGGGCCCCTCGTCGTCCACAAGCAGCAGACTGGCGCGAGCGCGCTTCTCGACGACGTGACGTTCCCCGCCACGACGGGTCAGGCACTCATCCACGTGCGCGACTACACGAAGGGCCACCCGACGATCGCTGCCAACAACCATCCCGTGCGTCACGGCCGGGTGACGGGGATCCACAACGGGATCATCGCGAACGACGAGGAGCTCCTTGCGCGGCACGGGATCGCGCGAGACCACCCCGACATGACGGTGGACACGGAGGCGATCTTCGCGTTGGTCGACGCCGGCGGTACCTCCCCAGAGCTGCTGGAGCAGCTGGTGGGCACGATGGCTGCAGCCTGGATCGACGAGCGCAACCCCGACTCCCTGTACGTCGCGCGCGGTGTCGGTCGCCCGCTCTGGCTCGCCCGCGGCAGGCACGAGCTCGTATTCGCGTCGACGCGCGCCGCGCTCGAGGTCGTCGAGCGGACGCTGCGGACGACGTTCCGGAAGACGGAGGTCGAGGAGGGACGGCTCCTCACCGTCGTCGACGGTGCCCTCGTCGACGAGCGCCGCTGGAGCCCCGATCGGAGCTACCGCGAGGACCGGGTCCTGCCGGCCGTCCGCGCGCCCAACGAAGGGCGCTTCTGCCTCGAGCGGCTCGCGGCGCTGGTCACTCCGGGCTGAACCCGGATCGGACCGCGCCGGCCAGCGCCGTCGGGCGGTCTCACGGCGTGGACACGGAGCCGTCGGGCCCGACCTCTACTCCCTCCTCGCGCAAGCGCCTGCTCACGAGGAACTGGAACGCCGACCACGCGCCCGGGTTCACGTCCACAAGGCGGTAGACCTGCCATTCGGACAGCAACGTCGCGTCGCGTCGGCGGGCGTCCTTCCACTCGGCCATCTTCGGGAGATGGCCGAGCTCGCGGGCGAGCAGCGCGCCGTCGGCGATCGCACGTTCGAGCCGCTCCTCTCCGACCGGCACGTCGAAGCCCGCTTCCTTGAGCGCGGCCGCAAGCGAGCCGAACGTGTGCCAGATGAGCGACTTCGAGGCCATCCGCCCACGCCGCGCCTCGATGTCCCGCACCGTAGGGGTGCGCCCCAGGTCATCCCCGAGCTCGCGCAGCTGCGCGACGAGCTCCTCGCGGCTGATGAATCGGCGCGGCTGCAGCCCGGCCGCGCGCTTGGCGGCGTTCCACGTGCCGAAGTGCTCGATCACCGTCTGCGGGTGCACGCTCGCGTCTGAGTCGGCCGCGAACTCGCGCATCGTCGGTGAGCGGCCGAGGCGATCCGCCGACGCACGCAGCTCGGCGAGGATCTCCTCGTCCGTGTAGCGCCGCCGCAGACCTGTCCGGAACGCGGCGAGCGCGTCCGCGTCGATGCCCTCGAGCGCAGGATGGCGTCGCCGTGGCCGGCCCATGCAATCATGCTAGAGCATTTTCGACATTCTGCAATCAGGGCAGAGCGGATCGTTTCCACTACCCTCGCGCGCATGGGTGCACGGCTTGCGCTCGAATCGTCCGCGGCCCGGCTCGTCGGCCGGCTTTCGCGCGCGGCCCGTCGCGGGGGCGGGACGACGCTGCCCGGGAAGCTCGTCTGGAAGCTCGATCCCGGAGCTCTCGATCTCCTCGCGGGCCGGCTCCCGCAAGGCGTCGTGCTCGTCTCCGCCACGAATGGCAAGACCACCACGACCGCCATCGCGAGCTCGATCCTCGGGTCGGCGTACCGGCTCGCGTGGAACAACTCGGGCGCCAACCTCGCCTCGGGCGTCACCTCGACGCTCCTCGCGGCGGACGGTGCGGAGCTCGGATTGCTCGAGGTCGACGAGTTCGCCCTTCCGGAGATGATGCGCCGCACGCGCCCGCGTGCCGTCTGCCTCGGAAACCTGTTCCGGGACCAGCTCGACCGGTACGGCGAACTCGAGCACATCGCCGAGCGATGGCGCGACGCGGTCGCGGAGCTTCCGCCCGAGACGACACTGGTGGCGAACGCCGACGACCCGCTCGTCGCCACGCTCCCGGAGGGCCGCGAACGCGTCATCCTGTTCGGGGTCGACGACCCGCGGCGTGCTCGCCCCGTGCTGCAGCACGCATCCGACTCGAAGTACTGCGTCCGCTGCGGTCACCCGTACCGGTACGACGCCGCCTACGTCGCGCACCTCGGCGCGTACCGCTGCGAAATGTGCGGCCACGCCCGGCCGGCGCTCGATGTCGCCGCCCGCGAGATCGAGCCCGACGGCCTCGACGGTGTCTCCTTCGTGCTGCACGCGCCGTCCGGCAGCGCACGCGTCCGTCTCGCGGTGCCCGGGCTCTACAACGTCTACAACGCGCTTGCCGCTGCATCGCTCGCGTTGTCGCTCGGGATCGCGCTCGACGACGTCGCCGCGGGGATCGGACGCTTCAGCGCGGCCTTCGGCCGCTTCGAGCGTTTCGCGGTCCCCGACCGGAGCGTGCTCCTCGTGCTCATCAAGAACCCGGCCGGCGCGAACGAGGCCATCCGCACGCTCGAGGACGGCGGTGTCCCCCCCACGCTCGTCGTCGCGCTCAACGACCGGATCGCGGACGGTCGCGACGTCTCGTGGATCTGGGACGTCGATTTCGAGCCCCTGCTCGAGCGCACCGACCGGATCGTCGTGAGCGGCGAGCGGGCGGCCGAGCTCGCCCTACGATTCACCTACGCCGGCTTCCCCCTGGAGAGGCTCGAGCTCGTGGCTGGGCTCGAGGACGCGCTCGACCGCGGGCTCGAGCTGACCCCGGCGGGCGGCGAGCTCGCCGTGTTGCCCACCTACACGGCAATGCTCGAGCTCCGTGCGATCGCGACGACACGCGGCCTGACGCGCCCGTACTGGGAGGACGACGACGCGTGATCCTCCGGGTCGGCCACCTCTACCCGGAGTACCTCAACATCTATGCCGACCGCGGCAACATCGCGGTGCTGACGCGCCGGGCGGAGGCACGCGGCCACGAGCTCACCGTCGAGCCGGTGACGCTCGAGACGGCGCTCGTGTCGGGCGCGCACGACCTCCTCTACATCGGCGGCGGTCAGGATCGAGAGCAGGCGATGATCGCGCCGGATCTCGCCGAACGCGCCGGTGCGATCCGAGAGTCCGTGGAGGCCGGCGCCGCGCTCCTGGCGGTCTGCGGCGGCTATCAGCTCCTCGGGCGCGGCTACCGGGGCCGCGACGGATCGTGGCTCGAGGGCGTCGGGCTCTTCCCGCACGAGACGGTTGCGGGCGACACGCGCATGATCGGCGACGTCCTCCTCGAGAGCACGTTGCCGGAAGCTCGCGGACGAACGATCGCCGGCTTCGAGAACCATGCAGGCCGGACGGTCCTGGACGACGGCGCCGAGGCGCTCGGGCGCGTCGTGGCCGGCTACGGCAACGACGGCTCGTCGGGGTTCGAAGGGTGCCGGGTCCGTCGGGCGGTCGGGACGTACCTCCACGGGCCGCTGCTCCCACGCAATCCGTGGCTCGCCGACCTCATCCTGTCATGGGCCGTCGCGCACGCCACCGGCGATGAGCCCGAGCCTCTCGCCGCGCTCGGAGACGAGCTCGAGACCCAGGCGCACGCCGTCGCCGCCGAGCGAGCTCGGAGGCGTGGCGGCCGGCCCGCCTGAGCCTTACTCCGCCCAGCGCGCGCCGAGGTAGACGCAGGGGTCACCCGGCTGCCACCGTGCGAGAAATCGCGCGATCGGCGGGTGCAGAGCAACGCCGTCGAGGTCGTCCGGTGCGAAGAGCCGATGGCCGCGCACTGCCTCGTCGCTGGAGACGGCGCCTTCGAGCGACCCGTCGAGCGTCCCGGCGAAGACGACGTGGACGACGTGCTTCGACCAGAGGCTTCGCTCGGGCGAGATCGACTCGACGATCGCAATCGGTCCTTCGACCGGGAGCTCGTCGCGCTCGCCGACGAGGCCCGTCTCCTCGGACAGCTCGCGCTGGAGGGCATCGACGAGCGTCTCACCGCTCCGCACGCCGCCACCCGGGAGGAGCCAGTGCTCGCGTCCGCGCTTCTCGTGTCGGATCAGAAGGATCGATCCGTGCCACGAGAGGAGCGCGGATACCCGGATCCGTGGCTCGGGGCGCATCCGTCAGGTGCTCCCGGACGAGCCCAGCCCCGCCGGCCCGCGCTCGCTCTCCGGGAGCTCGTCCACCTCGACGAGCTCGATGCGTGGCAGCTCGACCACGACGAGCTGCGCGATCCGCATCCCGGGCTCGACCACGAAGGATGCGTCGCGATCGGTGTTGTGGAGGATGACCTTGATCTCGCCGCGGTACCCCTCGTCGATCAGGCCTGGCGCGTTCACCTTGCCCAGACCGTGCCGCGCCGCGAGACCCGAGCGGGGGATCACCAGGCCGGCGTGTCCCGGTGGGAGCGCGACGGCGATCCCGGTGCCGACCACCGCCCGGGCACCCGGCTCCAGCTCGACGCGCTCACATGCGGTGAGGTCGAACCCGGCATCTCCCGGATACGCCTGCGCGGGGACGACGGCATCCGGGCGCAACCGTTTGACGGAGAGCGCGGTGGCGGTCGTCGCCGTCACGGCACGGGTTCCGCTTCGACGCCGGCGACGAGATACGGCGCAAACCGTCGCACCTCGCGGTGCGGCAGTCGCGCACGCACCATGACCCCGGCCTCGGTGTCCGTGCGCTCGTCGATCGGGGCGCCGAGCGCATAGAGGTCGGACAGCACGCGGCCCTCGTCGTACGGCACGAGCAGGCGAACGTCGTCGAAGCGGTCGGCGAAGCGCTCCGCGATCCGCGCCCTGAGGTCGTCGATCCCCTCACCCGTGGCGGCGGAGATGTGAATCGCGTCGGGGAACCGATTCTCGACGTGCCGGCGCCCCCGCACGTCGAGCCGGTCGACCTTGTTGACGACCCGCTCGACGGGGATCTCCCCGGCACCGATCCCGGCCAGAACCGCCTCGACCGACGCGATCTGCTCCGCGAGCACCTCGTCGGGCAGCGAGCCGTCGACGACGTGGAGGACGAGGTCCGCGACGAGCGTCTCCTCGAGCGTCGAGGCGAAGCCCTCGACGAGCTGGGTCGGCAGACGGCGGATGAAGCCGACCGTGTCGGTGACGAGGTAGCGCTTCCCGTCGTGGGTGAACGATCTCGTCGTCGGGTCGAGCGTCTCGAAGAGGCGATCTTCGACGGTGACCTCGGCGCCGGTGAGCGCGTTCAGCAGCGTCGACTTGCCGACGTTCGTGTAGCCCGCGAGCGCGACGGTTGGGCGTCTCCGAGCGAGCCCGTGCCTTCCGTCGCGTGGCGCGGTGTGCGCCGACGTCGCGGAGTCGGCGCCGCAGCAACGTGATGCGCCGGTTCGCCATGCGTCGATCGCTCTCGAGCTGCGATTCGCCCGGCCCGCGGGTCCCGACCCCGCCGCCGAGCCGCTCGAGATGCTTCCACATGCCGCGCATGCGCGGGAGGTTGTACTCGAGCTGTGCGAGCTCGACCTGAAGCTTCCCCTCGGCGGAGACGGCGTGCTGCGCGAAGATGTCGAGGATCAGCTGCGTCCGGTCGACGACACGTGCGGAAAGGGCGTCCTCGAGCGCGCGTTGCTGTACGGGCGCGAGCTCGTCGTCGACGAGGAGCACCTCCGCCCCGTGGTCCCGGTACGCCGTCTCGAGCTCCTCGAGCTTGCCTTTCCCCACGTACCTGCGCGGGTCGGCGCGCGTCCGCCGCTGGACGATCTCGGCCACCGGCAGGACGCCCGCCGTCCGGGCGAGCTCGCGTAGCTCGGCCAGCTCGTCCTCTGCGTCGACGCCCTTCGGCAACACGGCCAGGAGCACCCCGCGTTCGGGCTCCGGGCCGTCCCGGAGCTCGGGCTCGCCTGACGTCATCGGCCGAAGTATGCCCCGTCGGACCGGATGCGGAGCCCGTCGTCCCGGCCCGCGGCGGTAGGCTCGCCGGGTGGGCACGCTGGCCGACCGACTCGCTGAGCGGACCCTCGAGTTGGTCGACATCCCGTCGGAGAGCCTGCACGAGGCCGCGATCCGCGACCGCCTGCGCAGCCTCGTTCCCGAGCCGTATACCGAGGCCTTCGCGGGTGACGAGGCGTTCCTCTGGCTTCGCGAACGGCGCGCGGAGGCGCCCCTGCTCGTGCTCGCAGGCCACTACGACACCGTGCCTGCCCAGGAGAACGTCCCGGGCCGCATCGAGGACGGAGCCGTCCACGGGTGCGGCGCAAGCGACATGAAGGGGGGCGTGGCCGTCGCGCTCGAGCTCGTGCGCGAGCTGGCGGGGCGCGACCCCGGGCCGGTCGACGTCGCCTTGCTCCTCTTCGGCCGCGAGGAGCTGCCGCCGGCGTACGACCCTCTCCCCGCCCTTTTCGACAGCAGCGCGGCCGTTCGGGACGCCGACCTCGCGGTGCTGCTCGAACCGACCGACCTCGAGATCCAGGCCGGGTGCGTCGGCAACCTCACGGTGCGCGTCACCTTCCATGGGCGGAGTGGCCATTCGGCGCGGCCGTGGCTCGCGGACAATGCGCTGCATCGAGCGATCGAGGGCCTCGCCCGGGTCGCGGGCCACGAGCGCCGCGAGGCCGTCGTCGATGGGCTTCCGTTCTTCGAGGTGGTCTCCGTCACGCGGCTCGCCGGCGGCGTCGCCGACAACGTCGTGCCCGGCCTCTGCGGAGGCCGTCCTCAACCTGCGCTACCCACCCGACCGCACGCCCGAGGACGCCGAGCATGTGATCCGCTCGCTCGTTCCGACGGATGCGACGGTCGAGATGGTCGGCAACTCGCCGCCGGGGGCCGTGTCCGTCGACGCGCCGCTCGTCCGGGCGCTGCGCGACGCCGGACATTTCCCGCTCGCACCCAAGCAAGCGTGGACGAACGTCGCCGACTTCACGTCCCGCGGGATCCCCGCCGTGAACTTCGGGCCCGGTGCGACACGCTTCGCGCACACGCAGGACGAGCGGGTCGAGATCTCCTCCCTCGTGACGGCGTACGAGGCTCTTCGCCGGGTCGCGCTCGGATAGCGTCCACCCGTGCCGCTCTCGCCGGTCCTGCGTGCCACCGCCACCTACCCGTTCGTCCGGCTGAACGACGCCGTCGCCGAGCGCAGAGCGCGAGGGCTCGAGGTGATCGATCTCGGGATGGGCGATCCGCGCGAGCCGACGGATTCGGCGATCCTGGACGCGCTCAGGAACGGGGTCCGCGAGCGCATGGGGTACCCGGCCGCCGTGGGGCTTCCCGAGCTGCGGGACGCGGTCGCCGCTTGGGTCGGCCGACGGTTCGGTGTGGCGCTCGATCCCGGCTCCCAGATCGTCCCGACGCTCGGTTCGAAGGAGGCGATCTTCTCGTTCGCCCAGGTGGTGCTCGATTCCCCCGCCGGGCGCGACACCGTCGTCGTCACGGAGCCCGGCTACCCCGTCCCGGGCCGTGGCGCAGCGTTCGCCGGTGCCCGCGTCGTCGAGCTTCCGCTCCTCGAGGGGCACGGGTTCATCCCGGCGCTCGACCACGTCCCCGACGAGGTCTGGGACCGCGCAGCGCTCGTCTGGCTCAACTCGCCGAACAATCCGACGGGTGCGATCGCCTCGCTCGACTACTACGCGCGGCTGGCGGCGCTCGCCCGCGAGCGGGGCTTTGTCCTCGCGGCCGACGAAGCGTACTCCGAGCTGTGGTTCGAGGCGCAGCCGGCATCCGTCCTCCAGCTCCCGGACCTGACGAACGTCGTCGCGTTCAACACGCTCTCGAAGCGGTCGTCGATGACCGGCTTTCGCAGCGGGTTCGTCGCCGGCGATCCGGCCCTGATCGGAGCGCTTCGGCAGTTCAGGCCGAACATCGGGACCGCGCCACAGGAATTCGTCCAGCGCGCGTCGGTCGTCGCCTGGGGCGACGAGGCCCACGTGGCCCGCGCCCGAGACGCCTATCGGCGCAAGCGCGACCTTCTCCTCGGCGTTCTGCGGCGCAAGGGCCTGCGCGACGCGGGCGGACCGGCGACGATGTACCTCTGGATCGCGGTGCCAGAGGGCGAGACCTCCGAGAGCCACGCAGCCCGGCTTCTCGAGCGCGGCGTCCTCGTGACACCGGGTGTGTATCTCGGGCCCTCGGGCGAGGGCTACGTACGGTATGCGCTCGTCCCCACCGAGGACGAGTGCGCGCGGGCGGCGGAGATCCTCGAGGAGGTGCTGTGAGCGGCTTGAGGGAGACGATCGACGGACTGTGGGAGCGTGGCGAGCTCGACCCCGGCCCGATCGAGGAAGCAGTAGCCCTCCTCGACTGCGGAGCTCTGCGGGTCGCCGAGCCCGGCCCGGACGGCTGGCGCGTGAACGAGTGGGCGAAGAAGGCGATCCTCCTCTACTTCCGGCTCCGGAAGGTCGAGCCGATGGAGTCGGGCGGCATCGAGTACCTCGACAAGATCCCCGTGAAGCGCGTCGACCCCTCTCTCGGCGTGCGCGTCGTGCCGCCGGGCGTCGCGCGCTACGGGTCGTTCCTCTCCGAGGGCGTCGTCCTCATGCCCGGCTACGTCAACATCGGCGCCTGGATCGGGCCGCGGACGATGGTCGACACCTGGGCCACCGTGGGCTCGTGCGCGCAGATCGGGGCGGACGTGCACCTGGCGGGCGGTGTCGGGATCGGCGGCGTGCTCGAGCCTCCGCAGGCGACGCCCGTGATCGTCGAGGACGGCGCCTTTCTCGGGTCGAGGTGCATCGTCACGGAGGGCGTACGGGTCGGTGCCGGTGCGGTGCTCTCCGCGAACGTCTCGCTCACGGCGTCCGTCCCGGTCATCGACGTCACCGGCGCCGAGCCGGTCGAGTATCGGGGCGAGGTCCCGCCGCGCGCGGTGGTCGTGCCGGGTACCCGTCCGAAGGAGTTTCCCGCCGGGACGTACCAGCTCTCGTGCGCGCTCATCGTCGGGTGGCGCGGCGAGTCGCACGATCTCAGGCTCAGCCTGAACGACGTTCTGCGCGAGTTCGAGCTCGCCGTCTAGGCCGCGTTCAGAGCTCGGTGCTGCCGACGCAGATCCGCTCGGCCGGGCCTTCGAGCGTCGCATTGCCCCCCGAGACCGTGACGACGAGAGATCCGCCCGGCATCGTCACACGGACCGGGCTCGAGCACCAGCCGCGCGCGGTCGCCGCCGCGGCCACGGCGACGGCCGACGATCCCGAGGCCGGCGTCTCCCCCGCGCCGCGCTCCCAGACGAGCACGGACACGACGTCCCTCGGCTCTGGCGCGGCGAGCTGGACGTTCGTCCGGCGGGGAAACCGGGGATGCGTCTCGATCGCGGGGCCGAGGCGAAGGAGGTCGTCGCGCGAAAGCGTGTATCGGAGCACGACGGCGTGCGGGTTGCCGACGTCGACGGGGACGATCGTGAGGCGCTCGCCGGCGACGTCGAGGACCTCGTCGTCGGCGACGGACACGGTGCCGAGGTCCTGGGTGACCATCCCTTTGCCGATGCCCGGGGTCGCACGTACGAGCCGACCCTCGGTCTCGATCTCGACCTCGCCCGCGCCCTCCTCGCCCAGCAGCCAGGCCGCCGCGATGCGTGTCCCGTTGCCGGAAAGCTCGGCGGTCGAGCCGTCCGGGTTCCAGATGCGGACGACCGCATGCGCCCCGTCGCGCGCGGTGACCTCGAGCACCCCGTCGCTCCCGATCCCCGTGTCGCCGTCGCTCAGCCGGCGGGCGCGCTCCGGGGTCATGGCGCCGGCGTCGGGTTGCTGGACGAGCACGTACGCGTTCCCGAGGGCGTGCCACTTCTCGAAGCGCATCGTGCCCGGAGGCTAGACAAACGGCCCGGACGGCCGCGGTCACTGCCTGAACCTCGTGCTGCCGGCTCGTGCGTCGCGCCGGCCCTCAGCCGTCCGTACGCGCGAGGATCTCGTCCGCGACGACGTCCGGAGGCCGGTTTCCGTCGACGAGCACGACCCCGGGGATCCGACGCATCCATTTTCGCTGGTACGCCGCGTAGCGGCGCGTCCGGGCGACGATCGGCTCGAGGGCATCGGGACCGAGACGCGCGATCTCGTCGAGCCCGAGCGTCTTCGCGGCGGTGGGCGACACGCCGGCCCGGAGGGCCGACCGCACCTCGTCGACAACGCCGCGGGTGAACATCTCCACGGTCCGCGCGCGGATGCGCTGCGTCGAGCACCGCGGCATCGACCTGCAGACCCAGAACCGCGGTGGGACGGCGTGTCTCCGTCGACCAGAGCCGGTCCTGCCCCACGACGAGCGAGGTGCCCGTCTCGGCGAGCTCGAGCGCCCGGATCAGGCGCTTGCGGTCGTGCGGGTGCACGGCGGTCGCCGCGCCCGGATCGAGCTCCTTCCAGCCGGCCGTGCGCCGCGTTGCGATCCGCGTCCACCTCGGCCGCGATCCTTGCGCGAGCCTCGGGTGCAACTGCCGGCGGGACGTCGAGGTCGGCGAGCGCAGCGCGAAGGTAGAGCCCGGTCCCGCCCGACACGACTGCGACTCCGCGCTCGGCGACGAGCGAATCGACCTCGCGATGCGCGAGCGCCGCGTACGACGCGACGCTCATCTCCTCGTCCAGGCCGCAGACCGCGACCAAACGCGTCGCCCGCGCGGGCTGGTTCGTGAGGATGGGGAGGCCGCGGTAGACCTGCATCGCGTCCGCCGAGACCACCCCCGTCCCGAGACGGTCGGCGAGAGCCTCGGCGACGGCGGTCTTCCCGGATGCCGTCGGACCGAAGACGGCGACGACCTCGGGCTGCGTCATCGACCGAACGCAGGCGCTGCGTCGGGCGCCGCCGCCTGACGGCCGCGAGGCGCATCGGTAGCGTCGGCGGTGCGGACGACGACCCTGCGGCCCGCGGCGATCGAGCCTCGAACGCTCGGGGCTGTCCGTTTCCGACAGGTCCGAACCGGCCACGTCATTGGGCCACCGGCCTCCTCCCCACGCTTCGAGCCTAACGCGGAAACACGAATGTGTCCGTCACGGAACCGTGGCGGAGTGTGCCGATCCTTCACACGCTCCTCCGAAGGTCAGACCCCGACGAGCGTCGTCTCCCGGCCCTTCAACGTGGTCGACGTCGAGCTCTCGATCTCGACGGGCACGAGCGCCCCGACCGGAGCCGAACCGACGAAGTTGACCGTGGTGTTCCGCCGCGTCCGCCCACGGACAAGCGTTGGATCGGTGCGGCTCGGGCCTTCGACGAGAACCTCCTCCACGAGCCCGACGCGCGCCTCGTTTCGCCGGGCCGCCACCTTCTGGACGACGTCCACCAATCGCTCCATCCGCGCCCGCTTGACGTCGTCGGGCACCTGGTCGTCCATCGATGCTGCTTCCGTGCCCCCTCTCGGCGAGTAGACGAATGTGAACGCGCTGTCGAACCCGACGGCCTCCACCACGGCGAGCGTCTCCGCGAAGTCGTCTTCGGTCTCTCCCGGGAAGCCCACGATGATGTCCGTCCCGAGGGCGAGGTCGGGAACCGCATCGCGCAGCTCCGCCACGAGCCGCAGGTAGCGCTCCCGGGAGTACGTGCGACGCATGGCCTTGAGGACGCGCGTCGAGCCCGACTGCAGCGGGAGGTGGATGTGCTCACAGACGGCCGCGCATTCGACGATCGCGGCGATCACGGGCGCGCGGAAGTCCTTCGGGTGCGGGCTCGTGAACCGGATCCGATCGATGCCGTCCACAGCGTCGCACGCGCGCAGTAGCTCGCCGAAATCCGTCATGACCTCTGGTGCGAGATCGCGTCCCCAGGAGTTGACGTTCTGACCGAGAAGCGTGATCTCCCTGACGCCGTCGCGGGCGAGCGCCTCCACCTCGGCGACGATGTCGCCGGGCCGGCGGCTCTGCTCGCGGCCCCGCACCGCGGGGACGATGCAATACGCGCAGACGGAGTTGCACCCCATCGAGACCTGGACCCACGCGCTGCATCGACGCTCACGATGCATCGGGAGGGTGGCGGCGAAGCTGTCGTGCGTGCCGAACCGGCCTCGCGGCACGGCGCGACCGCCGGCTTCGATCCACCGCCCAAGATGCGGGATCGAGCCTGGCCCGAACGCCACGTCGACAAACGGGTACCGCTCGAAGATCAGGTCGCGCTGGGCCTCTGCATAGCATCCGCCCACCGCCACCACGAGCTCGGGGTCCCGCCGCTTGCGGGCGGCGACGTCACCGAGGTACGCAGCGAGCCGGGTGTCCGGCTTCTCCCGGATCGTGCACGTGTTGAAGACGAGGACGTCGGCCTCCTCCGGCCTCGGTGCCTCGCCCAGGCCAAGCGACTCGAGCATGCCCTTGATCCGCTCGGAATCGTGAGCGTTCATCTGGCAGCCGAACGTGGTGACGTGGTAGCGCTTGTCCATCGCGAACGGTGATCAAGGGTAGCCTGCGGCCTCGGATCGGCCGTCCGGACGCCCCGCCGCTTCAGTCCACCGGCCGCCGGGCTCTCCTCGCGCGCCTCGCCGCCCTCGACCGGACGACGCCGTTCCACGCGTAGAGGAGCCCGCGCAGGACCTCCACCGCCTCCTCGGGCGCGAGGTATGCGCCGCGGATGATCGCCCACATGCGGATTCGACGCTCGTCGAGCCCCGCGGCGACGAAAGCGGCGATCCGGCGCTCGGTGACGTCGGGGAGCATCCGATAGGACAGCGGGTTCCACAAGAACGAGGCGACATCGAACTCGGGCTCTCCGAGCATCGGCTTGGGATCGATCGCGACGTGGGTGTCCCCCGAAGCCAGCACATTGTGGTGGTGAAAGTCCCCGTGCACGAGCGTCCGCGATCCGACGTCGAAGTCGGCGTAGAGCCTCCGCGCGAGCGGCAGCAGGCGCCGACCCGACGCCTCCTCCGCGGCGGCGAGCCAGCGTGGGACGTGATCCCCGATCCAGCGAAATGGCGCGTCCGCCGGGCGCCAGAGCCGTTGTGCGACGTCGACGGCGATCTGCGTCGCCTCCGGCTCGGGGAGCGACGCGAGGTCGTCACCCGGGTGTGCCCGAGCAAGCAGGAGCGCTCGCCGCGTGGGGTCGTGCCGCAGGAGTCGCACGGCGCCGTCGCCTGCCCAGAGCGCCAGCGCGTCCGCCTCCTCGTCCGCCTCGTCGTCCTCGACCGGCGTCACCTTGAGCACTGCCCCGTCGCCTGCCGGAGCGACATAGGAGTAGCGCGCGAGTCGATACGGCGTGCCAAGCGAGATGCCCCATTCGGCCGCTACCTCAGCTGCGGTCGCGGCGAGCCGTGTCAGGTCGGGCGGCGACACCTTCGACCGTCCGTCGGTGGGGCGCCGGTCAGTCGCCCGATCCCAGGCTGTGCTGCGTCACTTCGCCACCTCGATCGCGCGCGACTCCCTGATCACGATCACCTTCACCTGGCCGGGGTACTCGAGCTGGTCCTCGATCTGGCGCGCGATCTCGTAGGAGAGCAGCGCCGTCCCGTCGTCGTCCACCTCGGTGGGCTCGACGATGACGCGTATCTCACGACCTGCCTGAAGCGCGTATGCCTTCGCGACGCCGGCCTTCGACGACGCGATCTCCTCGAGTGCGGCAAGGCGCTTGATGTAGTGCTCGAGGCTCTCGCCGCGGGCCCCGGGCCGCGATGCCGAGATCGCGTCGGCGGCGATCAGCAGGACCGCCTCGACCGTCTGGGGCTGAACCTCGTAGTGATGCGCCTCGATCGCATGCACGACACCGTCCGACTCGCCGTGGCGTCGCGCCAGCTGGGCCGAGACCATCGCGTGCGAGCCCTCGACCTCGTGGGTCATCGCCTTGCCGACGTCGTGCAGGAGCGCGGCGCGCTTCGCGGTCTTGACCCCCGCACCGAGCTCGGCGGCCATGATCCCCGCAAGGTGCACGACCTCGAGCGTGTGCTTCAGGACGTTCTGGCCGTAGCTCGTCCGGTAGCGCAGCCGTCCGAGGATCGTCACGAGCTCCTCGCTCAACTCCCCGCAGTTGGCCTCGAAGACCGCCTGAATCCCCGCCTGGTGGATCTGCTCGTCGAGCTCCGCCTTCGACTGGTAGTACATCTCCTCGATCCGCGCCGGGTGGATGCGGCCGTCCTCGATCAGCTTCTCGAGGGTGAGCTTCGCCACCTCGCGCCGGATGCCGTCGAACGACGAGAGCACAACGGCGTGCGGTGTGTCGTCGACGATCACGTCGACACCGGTCAGATGCTCGAGCGCGCGGATGTTGCGTCCCTCGCGCCCGATGATCCGCCCCTTCATGTCGTCGCTCGCGAGCTCGACGACGGTGACCGTCGTCTCCGCGGTGTGACTCGCGGCGACCCGCTGCAGCGCGTCCGCGACGAGAGCACGCGCCCGTCGCCGGGCCTCCCCGCGCGCCTCCTCCTCCATCTGCCTGACCGAGCGTGCGAGCTCGTGGCGGACGAGATCCTGCGATCGCTCCAGCATCGCCGTCCGGGCCTCGCCCTGCGTCATGCCGGAGATGCGCTCGAGCTCGCCGATCGCCCGCTCGCGGCTCGCCTTCTCGTCGTCCTGGAGCTGCTTGAGGTGGACTTCGCGGTCGCCGACCCCCTGCTCCCGCCGTGTCACCTCGATCAGCTTCTGGTCGAGCTCGGCCTCGCGCTGGGCGATCCGCTCCTCCACCTTCGCGGTCTCGACGCGACGGTCGCGGACCTCGTTCTCCACCTCGGAGCGGAGCTTCACCGCTCCCTCACGCGCCTCGACGAGCGCCTCGCGGCGGATCGTCTCCGCCTCACGGTCGGCGTCCGCGACGATCCGGCGCCGCTCCTCCTCGCTCCTGTGGACCGCGGAGCCGCTCGCGGCACGCAACCAGGCGGCGGTGACCCCCGCACCCACCCCGAGCCCGACGACCAGCGCGACCACCGTGAGCATGTCCACTCCTCCAGGAGCCTGAGTTGTCCGCGGCGACGCCGCGGCTGCTCACATCCGGTGTCCCCGCCCGTGCGGGAACCGGTCCGCTGCTGCGTGGGCCTAGGTCGGCGAGCCCTCCCGCAGGCCCGCGGTGCGCGCCTGGCGGTTCGAGAGGTGAGTGGTCGACACGTCGGTCACGGTTTCAACGAGTTCGGAACTGCGCGTTTCCAGGGAAATCCGGATGAAGCCCGATCATCCTAGCGCTCCGTTCTCGATCTCCGCAATCAGGCTCGAGCGTCTCCTCGGAAAACCCCTTCGACGCGAGGTAGCGGATCGTTCGCGGGCTCCGCCCACGTGCTGCAACGATCCGGGCAGCGCGTTCCGCCTCCGGCTCGAGCTCTCCACGATCGACCGTGCGACCGGCTCGTCGATCCCCTGTCGGGCCAGATCGTCTCGTACGAGCGCGTCGCCTGCACCGCGCCCAGCCAGGTGCTGCGCCCGCTGCACGGCGAACCGTCCGTCGTCGACCAGACCGCGTCGCTCGGCTCGCTCGACCGTCTCGCGCCGCA
>CAWBVO010000023.1:0-28149 GCA_963792245.1 uncultured Actinomycetes bacterium | reverse complement strand
AGCACGGCAGTCGCCACGAGCAGCCCTGACCTGCGCTTCATCGTGCGCACCGTCGTCTCGTGGGCGCCACGTCGACGGTGCGGGCTCCGTGGTCGGGGTGGGTCGGCGAGGTCATGGGTGCCCGTTGTTCGAAGGAAGTGGACGAGCGGTTCGGTGCCGGCCGTGCGTCATGGGAAGGCACGGCCGGCACCGCGTTTGATCAGGGCTTCTGGATGCCCTTCGTGTTGTCGAAGCCGGCCTTCGGGTCGGCGACGTACGGGAACGCGTCGAGCGGGCGGACGTCGTCGGCATTGACGCCGTCCCCGAGCGGTAGCTTCACGTCCTTCAGGAAGCCGCCGACCGCCTGCTCGGCGATGTCGATCACGTCGTCCGAGAGGCGGCGGCCGTTCGGCCAGCCCTGCGTGTCCCCGCCGAGCACGCCGAGCCGGTTCGGGCTCTGCGCGACGGGCACGGTGAGATTGAGCCGCAGCACGTCGGCGAGCTTCGGCCCCGTGTAGTTGAGCTTGGGAACGCCGGTGAGGAGCACCGCGACGAGGTCGTCGCGGCCCTTCTCGGGCGCGCCGAGCTTGTAGAGCTTGTTGATCACGGCGGCCAGGATGGGCTCCGTGTAGTAGGCGCGGAACTGAGACTCGCTCCACGGCTGGAGAGCGTTCCAGCGGTCCTTGAGCCCGGTCGGGATGATCACCTCGTTCACGAGCGGGTTCCCGAGGCGGTCGACCTGAACCCACGTTCCCGAGTCCCGGGTCGTCGCACCGCGCGTCGTGACCTTGCGGCGGTCGACCGAGGCCCACACGCCGATCGTCCCGTTCTTGGCGGTCAGGCCGGCGATCGGCAGCTGGACGGCGAACGTGTGGACGCCGTAGCCGGCGAAGAAGTCCTTCCCTCCGCCCATGTTTCCGGTTCCCTTGCGGATCGCGACGAGGTCGAAGATCGCCCCGATGTCGCCGAAGAACGGATCGTCGCGCTGCCCGGCGAACGCCTTCGCGGCGCCGGAATCGAACGAGACGAGTGACTTGGCGACGAGGCTCCGGTAGTCCGGCGTCGACCGCTGGCCGATGTTGTTCGGCGGCGTCGTGCCGCTCGCGACGACCGTCGTCTTGCCCTTGGCGATGCGGGTGACGGTGAACGGCTGGGCCGTGTCGCCGAGGAAGAACGGGCCGGTCTTGCGCCGGAACTCGAACCGGTAGATGACGTCGGGGCGGACGTCGCCCGTCGTGTCGATCTTCAGGTTGTAGCGCGCGCCGGGCGAGAACGTGTACCAGTTCGGCCCGGCCGCGGGGTCCTCCCCGGGGATCACGTTCGCGAGGATCGTGACGGTGCCCGGTCGGTCGGGGCTGCGGAACGCATAGACGTCGGTGAGGTCCGCCGAGGGGTCGTCCGCGATGAGCGGCGCCTCTCGATGGCTCGACGCAGTCCCGTTCCCCGGGCCGAGCGCGACGGCCCCGGCGATCGCGGCCGAGGTGGCCACGGCGGCGATCGCCGCAGCAGCGATGCTCTTGCGCATCGTCCTTTCTCCTTCCGGTCGGTGGTCGGTTGGTCGGGCGCTTGTTCGACGCGCTCGACCCGCCGGTTCGGACCGGCGAACCGCCCGTGCTCTCGCGGCGAATCAGGGACGTGCTCGTGGACACGCTTCCGACCCGCGCCAGGATTCGCCAAGATGATTTGGCGTTGCGCAGGCACACGCACCTCTCGGACGAGGCCCTCGTCGCGCTCGTCGCGCGCGGCGACGACGGCGCGCTCGGTGAGCTCTACGACCGCGTCGGGCGGGTCGCGTACGGGATCGCCTATCGCATCCTGCGCGACGAGCGACTCGCCGAGGACGCGGTGCAGGAGGGGTTCCTCGCCGTCTGGCGCTCCGCCGCGTCGTACCGGGCGGAGCGCGCGAAGGCGAGCACCTGGATCGTGACCCTCGTTCATCGCCGAGCGGTCGACATCGTGCGCCGCGAGGAACGGCGTCGCGCCGAGCCGCTCGAGGTTGGGAGGCACCCGGACGCGGCGGACCCGCTCGGGTCGGCCGAGGAGGTCGCCTGGCTCGGCTTCGAGCGGGAGATCGTGCAGGCCGCCCTCCGCGCGCTGCCCGACGCACAGCGCGAGGCGATCGAGCTCGCGTACTACGGCGGCTACTCGCAATCCGAGCTGGCCGAGAGGCTGGGAGTGCCCCTGGGTACCATCAAGAGCAGGATGTTCGCCGGCCTGGCGCGCCTGCGCGAGGTGCTCGACGAGGCCGAATCCGAGGGATCGTGGACGCCGAGACTCACGAGCTGATCGCCGGGTACGCGCTCGACGCGCTCGACGCCTCTGACCGGGCTCGGGCGAAGGAGCTGCTCGCGTCGTCCGAGGAAGCCCGCGAGGAGCTTCGCTCGCTGACCGAGGTCGCCGCGACGATGGCAACCGCCGTGGCGGGCCCGGAACCTGCGCCGGGACTTCGCGATCGGATCCTCGAGGCCGCTCGGTCGGAGCCGCAGAACGTCGTGTCGCTCGACGATCGACGGAGGTCGCGCCTCGTTCCCGCGCTCGGGATCGCCGCCGCGGTCGCCGCGGTCGCGGCGCTCGCGTTCGGCCTCTGGGGCGCGTCGGTCTCCTCCGACCTCGACGAGGCGCGCGCGGCGCTTGCCCGCGAGCGCGCGGCAGCGGGGGTGCTCGCCCGGCCGGCGGCGGAGGCATCGCTGACCGGCGCGTCGGGACGGCTCGTCGTCGACGGCGACGGCCGGGCGGTGCTCGTCGTCTCCGACGTCCCGCCCGTGCCCGCAGGCAAGACCTACCAGGTCTGGGTGATCGACGACGGCCGCCCGGTGTCGGCCGGGCTCTTCGCCCCCGCGGACGGGACCCTCACGATTCCGGTCGACGGAAAGGTCGGGCGCGGATCGGTGGTCGCGGTGACGGTGGAGGAGGACGGCGGCGCGTCCGCGCCCACCGGCAAGCCCGTCATCGCCTCCGTGCCCGTCACGCTCTCGTGACGGGCACGGCACGAAGCCGGCACGGGAGCGCGCCGCCGCCGCCCGTACACTCGTTCGGGTGACCGATCTTCGTCCCGCGCTTCGCGAGCTCTTCGGGTTCGACGACTTTCGGCCGGGGCAGGAGGCCGTCGTACGTGCTGCGCTGGCCGGCAGCGACACGCTGGCGGTGATGCCGACGGGCGCCGGGAAGTCTCTGACGTACCAGCTGGCCGCGATGCTGCGCGACTCGCCGACGCTCGTCCTCTCGCCGCTCATCGCGCTCATGAAGGACCAGGTCGACAAGCTTCCGCCCCGGATCGGCGCGACCGCGACGTTCGTCAACTCGTCGCTCGCGCCGGAGGACGCGGCCGCGCGTCTCGCGTCCGTCGCGACCGGCGAGACGCGCCTCCTGTACGCGGCGCCGGAACGGCTGCGCCAGGAGTCGTTCGTCCGCACCCTCCGCGCGATCGGCGTCGGCCTCGTCGTGATCGACGAGGTCCACTGCGTGTCGATGTGGGGCCACGACTTCCGACCTGACTACCTCTTCATCCGACGGGCCCTCGAGGAGCTCGAGGAGCCGTCGGTACTCGGGATGACGGCCACGGCGACGCCGGAGAACGCCGCGGCGATCGCCGACTCGCTCGGCCGGCGCCTCGAGCCCGTGCGCACGAGTGTCCACCGGCCCAACCTCCGGTACGACGTCGAACGGGCCGAGAACGGCGAGGAGCGGCTCCGTGGCCTCCTCGAGAGGGTCCGGGGGATCGAGGACGGCGTCGCGATCGTGTATGCCCGGTCGCGGCGCTCGACCGAGGAGATCGCGCGCACCCTGCGCGGCCACGGGATCGGCGCCGAGCACTACCACGCGGGCCTCGAGGCGGCAGAGCGCACGCGCGTCCAGGAGGCGTTCGTGGCCGGTCGGACGCCGGTGGTCGTGGCGACGACGGCGTTCGGTATGGGCATCGACAAGGCGAACGTCCGGCTCGTGGCGCTCGTCAACTATCCGGACTCGCTCGAGAGCTACGTCCAGATGGTCGGCCGTGCCGGGCGGGACGGCCGACCGAGCGACACGGTGCTCTTCGCAGGCGACGCCGATGCGGCGTCGCTTCGCCGATTCGCGCTGGGCGACGTCCCGACACCCGACGTGCTGCGCCGTGTCTACCGCGCGGTGCGCGACGCGGGCGGCAGCGTCACCGCGGAGGCGCTGGACGAAGCGGCCGGCGGGACGCACGATCCGAGGGTGCTCGTCGGCATGCTCGAGCAGGCGGGCATCGTCCGCCGGGGCTTCGACGCCGGACGCGCGATGCGGATCGAGCTGCTGCCCGTCGGGACGGAGGCGGGCGCGGCGCTCGACACGCTCCTCGATCGCTATGCCCGCGCCGCCGCGGCGCGCGTGGATCGAATCGTCACGTTCGCCGAGACGACGCGGTGCCGCCACCTCCAGGTGGCGGAGCACTTCGGTGAGTCGCTGGCGACGCCGTGCGGTGCCTGCGACGTGTGCGCACCGCACACCCGCCAGATCGCACGACCCGCAGCTCCGGCTCGGGCGCTCCCCGAAGACCCTGCCCGGGCGATCGTCGACGCGGTCGTCGGCCTGACATGGCCCCTCGGGCGCCGCAGCCTCGTCGCAATGCTCCGCGGCTCTGTCAAGGCGCCGCCCTCGGCACGGCGCTCGCCGGCGTTCGGCGCCCTCGCCGCCGCGTCGGACGCCGAAGTGACGCGCTGGGTGCGGGCGCTCGAGACGGCCGGTGCGCTCCAGGAGGTGGAGAGCGACGGCTTCCGCGTCCTGCAGGCCCGCCCCGGCGGCCGGCTCCCGTCGTTCCGCGCCGCCGACTCGACGCCCGCCGACATGACGCTCGTCGCCGAGCTCAAAGCCTGGCGCTCGCGGCGGGCGCGCGAGGACGGCGTTCCGGCCTACGTCGTGCTGCACGATGCGACACTCCACGAGCTCGCGAGCCGGCGCCCGGTCTCGTCGGCAGAGCTCGCGGGGGTCAAGGGCTTCGGCCCGGCAAAGCTCGACCGCTACGG
Source organism: uncultured Actinomycetes bacterium (assembly GCA_963792245.1). Classification (GTDB taxonomy): domain Bacteria; phylum Actinomycetota; class Thermoleophilia; order Gaiellales; family Gaiellaceae; genus Gaiella. Next base: position 23,188 of record CAWBVO010000023.1, on the reverse strand, counting down.
CGACGAGCTGCTCGCGGTGCTGGCCGGGTAGGCCACCCGGTCGCCTCGGGCGGTCCGAATGCGCCGCTCCGGGCTACAATCCCGGGCGCAGTGCGGCTTGGACGACGTACGGAGGCAGCGCGCAAGCGCGGCCGGATCCGGAAGCCGCGGCTCCTGGCGCTCACGCTCGTGCTCTTCGCGCTCTCGGCCGTGGCGTTCAGCTACGGCCTCGTGACCGCGATCCGCAGCGAGCTCGTGGCGCTCGATCCCGCGAGCTGGCGCGGCGACGTGGACACCGTCATCTACGCGGCGCCGAACCCGAAGAACGACCAGAAGCGCGTGCTCGCGATCCTGCGCGGGGACGAGAGCCGCGTGCTCGTGAGCTCCGACCAGATCGCGCCGATCATGAAGCAGGCGATCGTCGCCGTCGAGGACAAGCGGTTCTTCGAGCACAACGGGGTCGACGTCCGCGGGATCCTGCGTGCCGCCTGGGAGGACGTCCGCAACAAGGCGGTGATCGAGGGCGGCTCGACGATCACGCAGCAGTACGTCAAGAACGCGTACAGCCGCAACGACCAGACGATCGCCCGCAAGGTGCGCGAGGCGGCGCTCGCCTGGCAGCTGACGCAGCGCTGGTCGAAGGACCGGATCCTCACCGCCTACCTCAACACGATCTACTTCGGGAACGGCGCGTACGGGATCCTCCAGGCGGCGCGCACGTACTTCCACGGCGAGCGCGCCTCGGAGCTGACACTCCCGCAGGCGGCGCTGTTGGCCGGGATCCCCGCGAGCCCGTCGCTCTACGACCCGGTGCAGCATCCCGCGGCGGCGCTCCAGCGACGTGCCTACGTGCTGCAGCAGCTCCACGACCAGGGCCGGATCTCGGCCGCCGAGATGCGGCGCGCGAACGCGACGCCGCTGCCGAAGCCGGAGGACGTCCGGCTCCCGGGCACGCAGGGCCCCGCTCCGTACTTCGTGAACTACGTCACCGATCAGCTCGTCGCGCGCTACGGCGCCGAGCGCGTCTTCGGCGGCGGTCTCGAGGTGACGACGACGATCGACCTCGACCTCCAGGACAAGGCGCGCGAGGCGATCGAGAAGATCCTCCCCGACCCGGACGGGCCTGCGGCCGCGCTCGTCGCGATCGACCCGCACACGGGGGCGGTGAAGGCGATGTTCGGGGGCACGAACTTCCACCGCAGCCAGTTCAACCTCGCCACCCAGGCGGAGCGGCAGCCCGGGTCGTCCTTCAAGCCGCTCGTGCTCGCCGCCGCGCTCCGCAAGGGCATCGCCCCGGAGACGCACATCACGTCGAAGCCGATCGCGATCGACGCCGGCGATCGGATCTGGCCGGTCACGAACTACGAGGGCAGCTACCTGGGGAGCATCGACCTGACGACGGCGATGGTGCACTCGGACAACTCGGTCTACGCGCAGCTCACGAACATCGTCGGCCCGCGGTCGATCGTCGAGACCGCGCACCGGCTCGGGATCCGCTCGAAGCTTCCGGCGTACTTCGCGATCGGGCTCGGTTTCGTCGCCGTCAACCCGCTCGACATGGCGCGCGCGTACGCGACGATCGCGAACGACGGGAAGCGCGTGGACGGCTCGATCATGAAGGACAGGCCGCGCGTCGTGCAGAGCGTCGGGTCGCGTCGGAGCGGCAAGGTGGCACAGAACGCGCCGGTCGACCACGCGGCGCTCACCCCGGCCGAGGCCGAGACCCTCACGGCCGTGCTCCAGAAGGTCGTCGAGGAGGGCACGGGGACGCGCGCCCAGCTCCCGGGACGGGAGGTCGCCGGCAAGACCGGTACGAACGACGACTACGCCGACGCGTGGTTCGTCGGCTACACGCCCGACCTCGTGACGGCGGTATGGGTCGGCTACCCGAACGAGCTCAAGCCGATGGAGACGGAGTTCCACGGCGAGCCCGTCGCTGGCGGCACGCTCCCCGCGCTCATCTGGAAGGCGTTCATGGGGCGCGCCCTGGCCGGGACGCCGACGACGTCGTTCGCATCGCCGCCGTACCTGCCGACGTACGGCGCGCGTGTGGTGTTCCGCAACGGCCGGTGGCGGCTCGACAACGGCTTCTGCCCGGCGACGCGCGTCATCAGCTACTTCGCCGGCCGCCTGCCCGCCTCGACGGCGACGTGCTACGCGAACGAGGTGTCCGTCCCGGTGTTCGTCGGTCGCTCGGTGGACTCCGCGCGCGCCGCGCTCGACTCTGTCCCGCTGGGCGCCGACGTGGTGTACGTCCCGGCCAAGCCGCGCACACGACCCGGTGAGGTCGTGCAGCAGGCGCCGCGCGGCGGCTTCCTGTCGGCGAACGGCACCGTCCGCCTCTGGGTCTCAGCTGCGCAGGACGGGCTCGTGCCGAACCTCGTCGGCTCGAGCCTGCCCGCGGCGAAGGAGCGCAGCCGCAAGCTGAAGCTGAAGCTGAAGGTGGTGTTCGGGGACGGGCCCGAGGGGACGGTCGTGAAGCAGAGCCTCGAGGCGGGGGTCGCAGCCCAGCCGGGCCTGCCGCTCACGCTGCTCGTCGGGAAGGGCGGCTCGACCAGCTAGAGCCGGACTCGACGTAGCGCCATTCGAGCTCGACTGCGCGGGTGATGCCGATGCGCGCCGTCCGGACGACTGCGGGTGGCTCGACGGGCGGCACGAGCGCAAAGGGCGGCGCGGCGAGATCCGCGCCGTCGCACTCCCCGGTCACTGCGAGCGCCTGCGTGAGCCGGCCGGGTCCGGCGCAGAGGAGACGGTCGTCGTCGACGCCGCGGCGCACACGCATCCGGTCGAGGCCGTGGGTCGGCTCGAGTGCCCGCAGGAGCACCGCAGCGGCGTGACCGACGGGGCCGCACACGACGTTCGCGCACCAGTGGATCCCGTACGAGCGGTAGACGTAGAGGTGCCCCGCCTCGCCGAACATGACCCCGTTCCGTGCGGTGAGGCCCCGGTACGCATGGCTCGCGGCGTCCACCTGGTCGTACGCCTCGACCTCGACGATCCGCCCACCCACGCCGTCGACGAGGAGCGTCCAGCCGATCAGTCCCCGCGCGGCCTCGTTGACGTCGCCGCCGACGAGCTCGTCGAAGGTCACTCGGCCGACTCGAAGAGCCGCGGGTGCTGGCTGAGCGCGGCGTCGCGCCGCCGCCGGCCTCTGCCCGCCGACGGCTCGACGTAGAGCTCGATCTCCTCGAGGATCGTCTCCTGCGTCCGCGACGCCACGACGGGATCGGGGATACCCTCGACCCAGACGAGCGTTCGGCGCCCGCTCCCGCGCTCGTCTCCGACGATCGGCTCGAGGGCGTAGATGCGGTCGGCGCGCACGTACTTCCCGAACCCGAGGAACACCATCCCGTGACCCGACATGCCGGGAGTATCGCTGCACCCCGGAGGCCCGGCTAGGCTCGGGCCGCATGGCGCGCGTGTACCTCTCCCCACCCCACCTCGCCGGACGCGAAACCGAGCTCGTGACCGAGGCGATCGCCTCCAACTGGATCGCGCCGCTCGGGCCGCACGTCGATGCCTTCGAGGACGAACTGGCTGCGGCCGCGGGAGCCTCGTACGCCGTCGCCCTCTCGAGCGGGACGGCGGCGCTGCACCTCGCCCTCGTCGTCCTCGGGATCGGGCCGGGCGACGAGGTCGCGTGCTCGGACTTCACCTTCGCAGCGTCCGCCAACCCGATCATCTACACGGGAGCCGTCCCCGTGTTCGTCGACGCGGACTCCGCGACGTGGACGATCGACCCGGAGCTCCTCGACCGCGCGATCTCCAGCCGGCGCGCTGCGGGAGGTCGTGTCCGCGCGGTGATCGCGGTCGACCTGTACGGCCAGTGCTGCGACTACGACGCGCTCCGCGAGGTCTGCGCGCGCCACGAGGTCGTACTCCTCCAGGACGCCACCGAGTCGCTCGGGGCGACGTACCGAGGCGCGCCCGCGGGTGCGCAGGGAGCGCTTGCCGCCTTCTCGTTCAACGGCAACAAGATCATCACCACGAGCGGCGGCGGGATGCTCGTCTCGGACGATCGCGACTGGATCGAGCACGCGCGAAAGCTCTCGACGCAGGCGCGCGAGCCGGTTCCGCACTACGAGCACGTCGAGATCGGGTTCAACTACCGCATGAGCAACCTCCTGGCTGCGCTCGGCCGCGCGCAGCTCGAGACCCTCCCGGCGCGGGTGGCGGCACGCCGGCGCATCCGCGACCGCTACCGCGAGCTGCTCGCCGAGGCCCCGGGGATCTCCTTCATGCCGGAGGCGGAGCACGGCACGTCGAACGCCTGGCTCACGTGCGTCGTCGTCGACCCCGACGCCTTCGGCGCCGACCGCGAGGCGATCCGCCTGGCGCTCGAGGCCGAGGACATCGAGGGGCGGCCACTCTGGAAGCCGATGCACCTGCAGCCGGTCTTCGCCTCGCACGAGGTGTACGGCGGGGACGTCGGGGCGCGGCTGTTCGACCGCGGTCTCTGCCTGCCGAGCGGCTCGGCCTTGACGGACGAGGAGCAGGACCGCGTGGTCGCGACCGTGCTCGCTGCGCGCCGCGCGCGCGTCTAGACCTTCGCGACCGACTCGCCGACCTCGACCACGTCGAGCCAGTGGCTCCACTCGTCGGAGCGGCCGTTGACCATGTCGAGATAGGCGCGCTGGATCTCGAGCGTCACGTCGCCGACGCCGAGCTCGATGTCGTCGACGGCGCGCACGGGGGTCACCTCGGCGGCGGTCCCGGTCATGAAGACCTCGTCGGCGAGGGCGAGGTCGGCGCGGATCACGTCGGTCTCCTCGACGACATACCCGAGCTCCTGGGCGATCTGGATCACCGAGTCGCGGGTGATGCCCGGGAGGATCGAGGTCGAGAGGGGCGGCGTCAGGATCCGGCCGTCCTTGACGACGAAGATGTTCTCGCCCGGCCCGTCCGCGACGAACCCCTCGTCGGTCAGGAGGATCCCCTCGTCGTAGCCGGCGCGCTGCGCCTCCGTCGTCGCCAGCATCGAGTTGAGGTAGATGCCCGTCGCCTTCGAGACATGCGGGATGACGTTCGGGCCGACGCGCTTCCAGGACGAGATCTTCGCGGTGATCCCCTTCGTGAGCGAGTCCTCGCCGAGGTACGCGCCCCACGGCCAGCTCATGATGACCGTCTCGACCGGGTTCCCGCGCGTGTGGACGCCGAGCGAGCCGTAGCCGAAGAAGGCGATCGGGCGGATGTACGCCGCCGGGAGCCCGTTGGCGCGCACGAGGTCGTGCGTGGCGGCGCGCAGCTCCTCGACGGAGTACGGCAGCTCCATGTAGAGGAGGCGCGCACTGTCGTGGAGCCTCTGCATGTGGTCGGCGAGCCGGAAGACGGCGGGGCCCTTCGGGGTCTCGTAGGCCCGGATTCCCTCGAAGACCCCGGTGCCGTAGTGGAGGCCGTGGACACCCACGTGAACGGTCGCGTCCGCCCAGTCGACGAGCTCGCCGTTCATCCAGATCTTCGCGGTCTCCTGCATGTCGCTCCTCCGTTCGCCTTTTCCTCGATTATGCGGATTCCAGCACACAATCCTCGACGCGCCCCCGCGTCAGGCGGACGAGCTCGGCCGGCGAGAGCGCCACGAGGTGCCGCTCCGAGCCCGCTCCGGCCCAGACGATGCGATGCCGGAGGAGCGTTCGCTCGACGAGGACGACGGGCACGCGCTCGAGCGGGAACGGCGAGACGGCGCCGGGACGAAACCCGGTCGCGGCGACGACCTCGTCCGGCTTCGCCACCACGACCCGGCGCGCCTCCACGAGCCGCGCGATCTTCCCGGTGTCCGCCTTGCGGTCTCCCGGGACGAGCGCGACGAGCGGTGTGCCGTCGCAGACGAGCACGAGCGACTTGACGACCTGGCCCAGGATGCAGCCCACGGCGTCGGCAGCCGCCTGCGCCGTGGGGGTGTCCGCGGGCAACTCCTCGATCCGTGCCTCCCCGCCCGTCTCCCGCAGGAAGGCCGCCACGCGCTCCACCGACTCCGGCCAGTCCATCAGCCGACCTCGCGGCTGTTTCGAGCCCGCATCCGGCGTGGGCTGCGGCTCACCCGAGCTCGACGAAGCGGACGTCGTCGAAGCCCATCGCATGCAGCTGATCGACGAGCTCGGTCGTCGCCGCGGTGTCGATCGAGAAGACCATCAGCGCCTCGCCCCCCTCCGTCGTCCGGGAGACCGCCATGTTCGCGATGTTGACCCCCGCGTCGCCGAACGTGGAGCCCACGCGGCCGATCACCCCCGGCTGGTCGGGGTAGCGGATGAACACCATGTGCGGCGCGATCTCGAGGTCGATCCCGAAGCCGAGCGCGCCGCCGAGGAAGAGCCGCGGCTCGGGGCCGATCGTCGTGCCCGACACCGTCACCTCCTCCCCGTCCGACACGAGCCGCACCTCGACGGTGTTCGTGTAGTCCGACGAGGCGCGGTTTCGCTCCTCGACGACCGCGATGCCACGCTCGGCGGCGATCATCGTGGCGTTGACGACGTTCACGACCTGGTCGACGCGCTCCTGGAAGGCGCCGTTCAGGGCCGCGGCGGTGAGAAGGCGGGTGTCGTGCTCGGAAAGCGGGCCGTGCGCGGCGACCGTGATGCGGTGCGGCGCTCCGGCCGCGAGCCCGACCGCGATCCGCCCGAGCTGCGAGGCGAGCGGGATGAACGGGCCGAGCACCTCGAGGTCGGCCTGGTCGACGACGGGGATGTTGACGGCGTTCGTGACGGTCGCGCCGTCGAGGGCGGCCACCACCTGCTCGGCGACGATCACGCCCGCGCGGTCCTGCGCCTCGCCGGTCGAGGCGGCGAGGTGCGGGGTGACGACGACCCTGTCGAGCTCGAGCAGCGGGCCCGAGTACGGCTCGGCCGAGAAGACATCGAGCGCCGCGCCCGCGAGCTTCCCGGACCGGATCGCCTCCGCCAGCGCCTCCTCGTCGACGAGCGCTCCGCGCGCGGCGTTGACGAGCCTCGCGCCATCGCGCATGAGGGCGATTGCGTCCCGATCGATGAGGCAGCGTGTCTCGTCCGTCAGCGGCGAGTGGAGCGTCACGACGTCGGACACTGCGAGCAGCTCGTCGAGTGTCTCCACCTGCTCGACGCCGAGGTCGCGGAACCGGTCGCGCCCGACGAAGGGATCGAAGGCGACGACGTTCATCGCAAGCCCGAGCGCGCGCCGTGCGACCTGCTGCCCGATCCGGCCGAACCCGACGACGCCGAGCGTCTTCCCGGCGAGCTCGATCCCGCCGTAGCGCGACCGCTCCCAGCGGCCCTCCTTGAGCGCGGCGTGCGCCTGGGGGATGTTGCGGGCGAGCGCGACGAGGAGGCCGATGGTCTGTTCCGCCGCGGAGACGATCGTCGAGTCGGGCGCGTTCGCGACCACGATGCCACGCCGTGTGGCCGCCTCCACGTCGACGTTGTCGACCCCGACGCCGGCCCGTCCGATCACCTTCAGGCGGACTCCCCGCTCGATGACCTCGCGCGTGAGCTTCGTCGCGGAGCGGATCACGATCGCGTCGTAGCGGTCGACGATCTCCTCGAGCGGCGTCTCGGTGTCGACGTCGACCTCGAAGCGGTCGCGGAGAAGCTCGATGCCGGCCTCGGCGATGGGCTCGCGGACGAGGACGCGCATCAGCGCGAGGGCGCGACGGAGCCGAAGGCCTCGAGCGCGGCCGGTGCCGCCAGACCCGGTTCGACGTCTGCCCCGGCCGCCGCGAGCTCGACCTCGACGGCCGCGAGCGCCTCCGCGAGGTCGTCGATCGTGACCCACCCGATATGGCCGATGCGGAACAGGCGCGAGACGAGATCACCATGGCCCCCGGCGATCGTGATCCCGTGCCGGTCGCGCAGCGCGAGCCTGAGCTCGACCGCGTCGATGCCTTTCGGCGTCAGGGCCCCCGTCAGGACCGCAGCGCTGTCGTCGTCGGGCGAGTAGAGCTCCAGGCCGATCGCCTTGATGCCGGCGCGACAGGCGCGGCCGAGCAGGCGATGACGCTCGAACGCCGTCTCGAGCCCGCCGTCGAGCACCAGGCCGAGCGCCTCGACGAGGGCGACGACGGTCGAGGTCGGCGGCGTGAACGGTGTCGAGCGCTTCGCCTGCGCGCGCCGCGAGCGCGCCCAGTCCCAGTAGAACCGAGGCAGCGTCGCCGACTCCGATCGCTCCCAGGCGGCGTCCGAGACGGCGGCGAACGCGAGGCCGGGGGGCGTCATGAGCGCCTTCTGCGACCCGGTCACGACGACGCCGGCGCCCCAGGCGTCCGTCTCGAGCGGCACGGCACCCAGGCTCGACACGGCGTCGACCACGGGCAGGACACCGGCGTCGCGGCACACGGCAAGAAGCGGCTCGAGGTCGCAGACGACGCCCGTCGACGTCTCCGAGTGGACGACGATCGCCGTTTGTGCGCCGCTCCGCGCGAGCGCGTCTCGCAGATCGCCCGGCTGCGGCGCCTCGCCCCACGCGTATGCGAGCGGTACGACGTCGCATCCGAACGCCCGGGCCATCGCCTGCCAGCGCTCGCCGAACTCGCCCTGCGAGACCGCGACAACCCGCTCGCCGGGCGAGAGGAGGTTGACGATCGCCGACTCGAACGCGCCGGTGCCCGACGACGTGAAGACGAGCACCTCGCTCTCGGTCCGGAAGACCTGGCGGAGCCGCTCCTGCGCGAGATCGAAGACGGACGCGAAGTCCGGAGAGCGATGGTGGAGGACGGGCTCGGACAGCGCGCGCAGCACCTCGGGCGGCACGGAGGTCGGCCCCGGCGTGAGCAGCTTCTGCGGGCGCGTCACGTTTCTGAGACTACCCAGGCCCTCGAGAGGAGGCGCCGGATGCGCGCGCTTCAGCGATGCGAGCGGAAGGTGACCGCCTGCTGGAACGTCGGCTTGTTCGACCCGCGCATCGTGCGCGCGAGGATCCCGGGCGCGAAGCTGATCCGCTCGGCGGTCGCGTCGGCGTGCCACGCCGAGGCGTCGGGCCCCTGGGTCGCCTCGAGCTGTCCCGTCGCCGTGTCGAGCGCCGACCAGAGCGACGCCGCGCACCTCGCCGCGTCCCCTGCGCCTCCACCGCCGTCGAGGTCGAGCTCGAGCAGGATCTGTGGGTAGTACTGGCCGACCTGCGGGCCGGCGACGAGGAGCGGCTTGCCCGTGGCGGAGCGCCTTGCCCCGACGAGCAACGCGTTCGAGCATCGGCAGGCGGGTCGTGGTCGGTCGAATTCCGGGTGAATGCGACGCCGCCCGCCTGCCCGGGCGGGAGCACGTTCCATGCCTGGGCGGCGTGATCCACCGGCGCCGTCGCGCCGAGCGCTGCGGCGGCGATCGTGGCGCACGCAGCGCGTCGCAACGACGAGAGCTCGTGAGAGGCGGCGGCGGGTCACGGGCGGGCCTTTCCGGGGCGGAGTGTCGGCGAAGGGTACGTACATTTGTCGCGCCATGGACGTGCTCGCCCCCTTCGCGGCCGCGCTGCTGTCGCTCCGGCTCGCTGCGCTCGTCGTGCGCCGGTACCGGGCGCGCCGCGACGCCGAGCTCCTCGCCTGGGCAGCGTCCCTTGCGGCCTTCGCCGCCGCGTCGGCGGCGCTCGCCTGGGGGGCGGCCGCCGGCTGGGACGATCGGTCGTTCCGGGTCTACTACCTGTTCGGCGGGCTTCTCACCGCCGCGCTCCTCGGTTCGGGCTCGCTGCTCCGGGCGGGTGCGCGCTGGGCGGCCCCGGTGGCGCTCGTCTACGTCGGGCTCGCGGTCGGGATCGCGCTCGCCGTCCCCATCGACCCGCCCGTAGGCGGCGACGCGATCCCGAACGCGTCGACCCACCTGGACGTCTTCCCGGCGCGCGCCCTCGCCCTCGTCGGCAACGTGGCCGGCACGGTGGCGGCGGTCGGGATCGCGCTCGCGGGGATCCGCCGGCGGCCGGTCGGCAACGCGCTCATCGTCGCCGGCGTCGTCGTCGCGGCGGCCGGCAGCGCCCTCGCGGGGCTCGGGCAGGGCGGCGGCGCCGTCTTCACGGCGGTCGCGGCATCGCTGCTCTACGGCGGTTTCGTCAGCCGGAGGTAGCTCCTGCGGTCAGTCGCGCATCTCCGGAACCCGTCTCGAGCGGTCGATGCGGCGCCGGCGCTCGCGGAGCCAGATCCCGCCGAAGACGACGACGACCACCGCGAGAATGGCCGCCTCGACCACGAGGCCGACGCCGCTCGTGTGGTGCGCGATCAGCCGCGGGAGAGGACCCACAGGCCTCCGACGGTGTACAGCACCATGAGCGCGAGGAGCGCGTACTGCGACCGAAGCGCATCCCGCCGGTCGGGGAAGATGGTGATCGCACGGTCGTGCGCGACGGCGAGACCGGCGACGTGTCCCGCCACGAGCGCGCCGACCTGGACGTACCACGTCGTGTTCGGCGGCACGACCGTCAGGTCCGGCACGACATGCGCCGTCCCGAACAGATTCCACCCGCGACCCAGGGGATCGGAGAGGAGCGGGACCGCGAACTGCCCCTGGAGCACGAACAGCGTGAAGTAGTGGGCGAGCATGTAGACGAACGCGATCGGCACGAGCGAATGGAGGAAGTCGCCCGTGAGCGACCGCGGTGCGTTCACCGTCCAACGAGCGAGCGCGCAAGCGGCCTGGTAGGCGAGGGCGACGAGCAGGACGCCGGTGAGGAGCCCGCCGAGGCTCAGGAGGGTGACGAGCAGCTCACCGAGCGTCGGGTGATCGATGACGAACGGGCTCTCGACGCGCGCCGCGAGATCCTGCCAGGTCGTCGTGCGGCTGTAGCCGTCGAACAGGACCGAGCCGAGCATCACGGCGACGAACGCCACCGAGCCCGGGACGCGTTCGGCCCCGGCGAGGCCGGTGAAGGGCCAGCGCAGCCGGATCCTTCCGTCCAGCGCGTGGAACGGCGCGATCCGCGCGAGGAAGCGGTACATGACCGCGAACCCCTCCCCGTTCTCCTGCCAGGTCTCGCGGCCGAACGCCGCCATCCCGAAGAGCGCGACGTAGGAGTAGAGCGCGATGGCGAACGCGAGCGCGCGCGGGCTCGCCGGGTCCGAGTACGCGAGCTCCATCGCCGTGAACGCGAGGAGCGCCACCGCGGCCGGCCACCGCCCGAAGCGCGCGGGGTACTCGGCCAGGGGCTTCGCCTCGTTGCCCCCGAGCTCGCGCAGCCAGACGAAGAGGTCGGCGATTGCCCGCCACGGAGAGAGACCGCGCCAGACGTATCCGAGCAGAACGGTCAGCGCCGGGACACCGAGCCAGAAGATCACGTAGATCCAGGTCGGCGCGAGGTTCCGGAACGGGTCGGTGTTGCCGAACAGCGCGGCCACCCAGACGAGGACGAACAATGCGACGGAGACGATCTGCACCGCGATCCGCACCGGCCCGAGAACGATCCGGGAGAGCGTCGCCGACAGTGGCCGGCCGCGCTCGCGCTGGTCGAGGAGCGGCCTGCGCCACAGGATGCCGAGCAGGACGAAGGACACCACGAGGACGACGGCCGCCGCCCAGTAGAACAGCCACGTCGGCACGGGGAGGTCCTGGACCCCCCCGATGCCGTGTGCGACGAACCCGGGGCCGATCAGGGTCGGACCTCGATCACCGCGAGGAGCGCGTCGGGGTGGTGGAGCTCGAGCTCGAACCGCCCGGGCAGGTTTGCGGTGAAGGGGATCCGCACCGGCTCCCCGGCCGTGACGGGCTTCTCGATGTCGTAGCCGTGGAGGTGCACCTCCTCGCCCGCGTCCGTCCGGACGACGACGACGACCTTGTCGCCCTTCTCGATGGTCGGGCGCTCGATCCCGCCCTGCGGCCGGCCGTCCTTGACGACGATCGCGATCGTCGTCGGCGTCGCCGCGGTTGTGTCGGTGGTCGTCGTCGTGCGTCTCGGTGGTCGTGACGGCCGGAGCGGTCGCCCCGGTGTCGGTGGCGGCGTCCGTCTCGGACGACCCTCCACTGCCACAGCCCGCGAGCGCGAGCACGCTCGCGGAGACGGCGAACAGCATGAATGCAGGTCTCATCGCTCTCCTTGGTCGGCCGCGCGAGTTTCGTCGCGCGGCGGGTCTGCCTAGGACGCGAGGAGAGCCGGAGGCGCCCGACCGCCTCGCCGCGGGAGATCGACGCGCCGCACGGTGCATCGGGGACGCGCGGGCAGCGGGAGCCACGCCCCGTGCGGAGCGGGTGGAACACGCCGCCGCGAGGCGGACGACGCCGACCCCACGACGAACCGCACGAGGACGGCGCAGGCTGCTGCGACCGGAAGCTGGAGCGCGAGCCCGACGAGGAACGTCGACGAGGTCAGCAGCCAGGGCACGTGTCCCGTGTGCACGAATCGCTCGAGATGCTCCTGGACGGCGAACCCGAGCGGCGCCATGGGGACGAACCACCACGTCGAACGCGGCCGCACGCTCCGGTCTTGCAGCGCCAGGCCTGCGAGCGCGATCGACGCCAGGAGCCCGACCACCTGGGGCACGTGCGCGAGGTAGTCGTGCTCGGGACCCGGGTCGGTGGCCGTCAGGGCGTACGCGAGCGCGTGGCCGACGAGGACGCCCGCGGCCGCGAGCGGAGTGACGAGGAGCCACGCGAGCAACCGGCGCGCCATGCGAGGGGATCATGCCAGCGAACGACGTGCGCGCAGGACGGTCGGCGCGGCCGGGCCGCCGGGTGGGACGCTCAGCGCACGACGACCGGGATGCGCTGGACGGCGTTGTTCTCGTAGCCGCCGAGGTTCCACTCGGGCTCGAGCGGCTGCGTCTCCCCCGTCTCGTCGGTCGCCCTGCAGCAGAGCGTGCATCGCCCTTCGACCGCCGCTTCCCAGCGGTACGACCAGCCGGCCCACGCCCACCGGTGGTCGGGATCGCGCTCGACCCTGGCATCGGACCACGTCGTGCCGCCGTCGACGCTGACCTCGACGCGAACGATCGGCGCCCGGCCCGACCACGCGCGTCCGTGGATCTCGACCGGACCACGGTCGACGATCCGCTCGCGCGTGAGGAAGTCGGGGATCCCGGGCGGCACCATCAGCGAGCGCGTGCGCATGTGGGTCACCGGTCGGCCTTCCTCGTCCTCGTTCTGGCGGACGCGGTAGCCCGTTGCGACCTGGTAGCCGGAAAACGGCTCCTCGACGACCGTGATCGCGGAGAGCCACTTGACATTCGTCATGCCGTACCAGCCCGGCACCACGAGCCGGAGCGGAAACCCGTGCTGCGGTGGGAGCGGCGCACCGTTCAGCTCGTACGCGAGGACGCATCCGGCGTCCCGGGCCGCGTCGAGCGGCAGGCTCCGCTCGTAGCGCTGCTCGACCTCGCCCTCGACGCCGCGGTCGAGACCCGTGAAGACGACCTCGACGGCCCGCTCCGACGGGACGGCCGCGTCGAGCAAGGCCGCGAGGGGGACGCCGCGCCAGAGCCCCGTGCCGACCGCCTCCGACAGCCACGGCTGGCTGATCGGCCGCGGCTCGAGCAGCGCCCGACCGTTCCCCGCGCACTCCATCGTGACGGCGAGCTCGACCGCCGGCAGGTTGCGCAGGTCGTCGAGCCGGAGCGTCGACGGCTTGTCGACGGCGCCGCCGATCTCGAGCTGCCAGGCGATCGGGTCGACGAGCGGGACGTCGTAGTGGACGAGCAGGTAGTGGAGCCCGACCGGCGTGATCGGCCAGCGGAGCGCCTCCAGCGGCATCGCGTGGTTGCGCGCGGCGAGCCGTAGCTCGTCGAGGCTGATCCCGCTCTCGGTCGACACGGGCACGTCCCGACGGTAGCGCGACGATGCCCGCGGCGTCTACGCCTCGAGCTTCGCCCGCACGAGCTCGTTGACCGCCCGGGCGTCGGCCTGCCCCCTGGTCTCCTTCATCACCTGGCCGACGAAGAAGCCGAGGAGCCCGTCCTTGCCGCCTCGGTACTGCTCGACCTGGGCCGGGTTCGCGGCCAGGATCGCGTCGACGATCGGCTCGAGGGCTGCCGCGTCCGAGACCGTCTCCTGCTCGAGGTAGGGCGCGGCCGAGAAGCCGGGGTCGCCGACCATCGCGATCGCCTCGTCGAACGCCTTCCGGGGGATCCGGTCGCGGGCGGCGACGAGCTTCGCGAGCTCGGCGGGGTCGACGGCGGCCGGATCGACACCGGCTCCGACGAGCTGGTTCGCGACGACGTTGCTCGCCGCGACGGGCTCGGCGCCCTGCGCGACGGTCGCCTCCCAGAGCGCGTCGAGCCCACCGGTGACGAGGACGAGCGCGCGCTCGTGGTCGAGCGCCGTGCCGACCCTGCGGATCCGCTCTGCGGGTAGCTCCGGAAGCTCCGCACGGAGGCGCTCGACGAGGTCAGCGGGCGGCTCGACGGGCACGAGGTCGGGCTCGGGGAAGTAGCGGTAGTCGTCGGCCTCCTCCTTCGCCCGGCGCGACGTCAACGTCCCCGTGGCGACGTCGAAGTCGTAGGTGTGCTGCTCGACCTCGCCGCCCGACTCCCACACGGCGATCTGCCGGTCGATCTCGGCGTCGATACCCCGCGCGATGTGTGTGAACGAGTTCATGTTCTTGATCTCGCACCGCGTCCGGAGCTCGTCCGACCCGTCGGGCCGCACCGACACGTTGGCGTCCACGCGCAGCGTTCCCTTCTCCATCTCCGCGTCGGAGACGCCGAGCTCGACGATCGTCTGCCGGAGAAGCTGCAGGAACCGCTTGGCCTCCTCCGCGGAGTGGATGTCCGGCGCGGTGACGATCTCCACGAGCGGCGTCCCGCCGCGGTTGTAGTCGACGAGCGTGTAGTCGGCACCGCCGATCCGGCCCGTCCTGCCGCCGACGTGGACGTTCTTCGCCGCATCCTCCTCGAGGTGCGCGCGGACGATCCCGACCTCATGTTCACCATCTGGCAACGGCACTATCACCTTGCCATTGATGCAAGACGGTAGATCGTACTGGGAAATCTGATAACCCTTTGGGAGATCCGGGTAGAAGTAGTTCTTGCGCGCGAACACGGCCCGCGGGGCGATCTCGCAGCCGAGCGCGAGGCCGAGCTTGACGACCCATTCGATCGCCGTGCGGTTCGGCACCGGCAGCGCACCGGGGAATCCGAGGCAGACGGGACACGTTTGCGTGTTCTCCGGTGCCCCGAAACCGACGGGGCAGCGGCAGAACATCTTCGTCCGCGTCTTCAGCTGGACGTGGATCTCCAGGCCGATCACCGGCTCCCAGGTCACGCGCGGAGCCTCCCCGGGACGAGATCGAGCGCGAGCGCCCGCTCGAGCGCGTGACCCGCGCGGAAGAGCGTGTTCTCGCCGAACTGCGGCCCGATCAACTGGAGTCCCACGGGCAGGTCGTCCGAGAACCCGCACGGCACGTTGAGCCCCGGCAGGCCGGCAAGGCAGGACGGGATCGTGAGGAGATCGCAGGCGTACATCGCGAGCGGGTCGGCGGCGCGGTCTCCGATCGGAAACGCGACGGTCGGCGAGGTCGGCGTGGCGAGCACGTCGAAGCTCTCGAACGCGGCCGCGTGCTCGCGGACGACGAGCGTCCTGACCCTTTGCGCCTGACCGTAGTAGGCGTCGTAGTACCCGGCCGAGAGCGCGTAGGTGCCGAGCATGATCCGTCGCTTCGGCTCGTCGCCGAAACCCTCGTCCCGCGTCCGCTCGACCATCTCGCGGTACGTGGTGCCCGTGCTGCGCCGGCCGAAGCGGACGCCGTCGTAACGCGCGAGGTTGGACGACGCCTCCGCGGGAGCGATCAGGTAGTAGCAGGGGAGCCCGTAGTCGAACGACAGGGGGAGCTCGCACTCGCCCACGTCCGCGCCGAGCTCCCGGGCACGCTCGAGCACCGCCTCGAACGCCGCGCGGACACCCGGCGCGATCGCCTCCAGCGCGAGCGCCTGCCGCGGCACGCCGATCCGGAGGCCGTCGAGGCGTTCGCCGGTCGGGAGCTCGACCGGGGCCGGCAGCTCGACGGTCGTCGAGTCGGCGGGGTCGCGCCCGGCGATGATCCGGTAGAGAAGGGCGACGTCGCGGACGGTCTTGGCGACCGGGCCGACCTGGTCGAGGCTCGACGCGAAGGCGACGATGCCGAAGCGCGAGACGGTGCCGTACGTCGGACGGAGCCCGACGTTGCCGCAGAGCGCGGACGGCTGCTTGATCGAGCCGCCGGTGTCCGAGCCGAGCCCCCACGGCGCGAGGCCCGCGGACACGGCCGCGGCCGTCCCGCCACCGGAGCCCCCCGGGACGAGCGCCGGGTCCCACGGGTTGCGCGTCGGCCCGAAGCCCGAGTTCTCCGTCGAGGAGCCCATCGCGAACTCGTCGGTGTTCGTCTTCCCGAGCAGGGTCAGACCCGCCGCCTTGCACCGCTCCGCGACCGTCGCGTCGAACACGGGGACGTAGCCGGAGAGGATCCGCGAGCCTGCGGTCGTCTCGACGCCACGGGTGGAGATCACGTCCTTGAGCGCAATCGGGATGCTCGTCCCCTCTGCCTCGTCGACCGTGCGGAGGTAGCAGTGGAGCTCGTCGTCCCGGGCGCCGATCGCTTCGAGGTACGCGGCGTGGAGCTCGGTCGGTGAGACCTCGCGTCGCTCGACGAGCCCGAGGGCGTCTTCGGCCGTCAGCGTCAGCGTGTCGACGATGCCGGTCACGCGGTGGGCGGCACCTTGAAGAGGCCGCGCTCCGACTCCGGGGCGTTACGGAGGACGTCCTCGAGCGGGAGCGACCCGTGCGGCTCGTCCTCGGCCCACACGTTGACGAGGTCGAGCGGATGCGACGTCGGCGGCACGTTCTCCAGATCGAGCTCGGCAACCTTGGAGACGGCGTCGAGGATCGCGCCGAGCTCGCCGGTCAGCCGCTCGACCTCGCCGTCGTCGAGGTCGAGGCGCGCCAGCCGGGCGACGTGGAGTACCTGCTCTCGTGTGATCGCCATCCTGCGTCCATCCTTCCAGAACGTCCGAAAACGACGGCGGGCCCTCGTGGGGCCCGCCGGAGAACCTCTCGACCGTCGTCCCCTAGTCGACTGCCGTCACGTTCGCGGCCTGGGCGCCTTTCGGCCCCTGCACCACCTCGAACTCCACCTTCTGGCCCTCGGCCAGGGACTTGTACCCATCGCCGCCGATGGCGGAGAAGTGAACGAAGACGTCATCGGCGCCCTCGCGCGCGATGAAGCCGAAGCCCTTCTCGTTCGAGAACCACTTGACGGTGCCCGTCTCTACAGACAACGAACGTCCCTCCTGAGGACAGCGTCGGCGTGCCGACGCAAGATACGGAACGGCGGACAACGTAGCGTCAGAGCGTCGGGTACGCAAGGAGACCGCGCCGGTACCTGGCGGCCTTCACGGCGCTCTCCAACAGCAAGGCGATCGTCATCGGCCCGGTGCCCCCCGGCATCGGCGTCAGCAGCGCGGCGACCTCGGCGACCGCCGGATCGACGTCGCCGCGGATCGTCCCGTCCTCGCCCCGGGTCAGACCGACGTCCACGACCGCGGCGCCCGGCTTGACCATGTCGGTCGTGACGATCCCCGGCACGCCGACGGCCGCGACGACGATGTCGCCGCGCGCGACCTCGGCCCCGAGATCGTGTGTCCGGGAGTGGCAGATGGTGACCGTGGCGTGCGCCTGGAGGAGGAGCATCGCAGCCGGGCGCCCGACGATCTCGCTACGCCCGATCACGACGGCGTCCTTTCCCTTCGGATCGACGCCGTACTCTCCGAGAAGGGCCATGCAGCCGGCAGGTGTTGCCGGGACGTGCAACGGCGTTCCGAGATAGAGGTTGCCCGCGTTCACGGGATGGAACCCGTCCACGTCCTTGTGCGGGGCCACCGCATACGTGACGCGCGTCTCGTCGATGTGCGACGGGAGAGGCAGCTGGACGAGCAGGCCGTCGACCCCGTCGTCGGCATTCAGCTCGTGCACGAGGTCGAGAACATCGCTCTCGGACGCCGACGCGTCGAGACGGATGTCGCGCGCGTCGATCCCGGCCTCGGCCGCCGCGCGCTGCTTGAGGCGGATATAGACCTCGGAGGCGGGATCCTCCCCCACCAGCACCGTCGCGAGCCCCACGTGCCCGAGCTCCGCGACCTCCCCGGCGACGCGCCGGCGGATCCGCTCGGCGAGCGCCTTGCCGTCCATCAGCGTCGCGGGCACGCGCGCGACTCTAACCGAGCCGTGGCGGTGGACGCGCGGCCTTTCGGGCGCCGGCGGAAGAGCGCCGCCTACCCTGCGTCCATGCGGACGAGTGTCGATCGCGCGACCTTCCAGGCCGCCGTCCGGGCGGCCGCGATCGTCTTCGTCGTCGCCTGGCTCTTCAGCGACGACGTGCGCGCGTGGGTCCCCGTGTGGGCCCCGATCGCCGTACTCCTCGCGGCGGAGGTCGAGTTCGTCGTCCGCGGCCGGCGGGAGGCGCCGAGACAACGTTCCGCGCGCGTCCCACCCGGCCCCGAGGACGCCGATCTCGGCTTCGGCGAGCTCGTCGAGGACGAGCACGGCGTCCGCCTCCTCCCGCCGCCCGAGCGCCCCGAGCGGCGCGGCCGGCGGCTCGGCTGGCTCATTGGCGCGGTCGTCGCTGCGGCGATCGTCGTCCTCGCCGCGCACAGCGATCGCGCTGCGACGTGGACGGCGCTCTCGACCGAGACCCGGACAGGAACCGAAGCGCGCCTCACGTCGGAGGCATCGCGCATCGCGGGGCGCCCGGTGCGGATCCGCTGCGACGACGGCTACGCCTTCACCGGGGCCGGCAGCGACACCCTCGGCATCGCGTTCCCGGGTGCACACCTCGCGTACCTCGATCCCGACGTCTGTCGGGCGCTCTACGACCTGGCGTCCGGAGGCGATCGGCGAGGCGATCAACGCACGGCCGACGCCCTCGTCGTGCTGGCGCACGAGGCAGTCCATCTCGGCGGCGAGCGCCGGGAAGGCGTCACGGAGTGCCTCGCACTCCAGGAGGCCGGTCCGCTGGCGCTCCGCCTCGGTCTCTCCGAGGCGACGGCGCGGCGCATCCTGCGCACCGCGCTCGCGGAGCGCCTGTCGGAGCGAAACGTCATCCGCGCCGCCTACGCGCTGCCCGGAAGCTGCAGGGACGGGGGCGCGCTCGACCGCAGGCCCGAGGACGCGCGCTTCCCCTTCTAGCCTCGAAGCGCGGCTTCGAGCCGGCGACGCACGAGGGCGACACCGGACGCACCGAGCTCCTCACCGAGCACGGACGCGCCGAGCGCGTTCGCCTCCACGACGACGCGCTCCCGTTCCGCCTCGAGCGTGCCGCGCACGACGAACAGCGCGGAGCGAACGCGCCCTCCCCAGTCGTCGAGCTCGGCGAGGGTCTCGCCCGGGGCGACTCTCGCCGCCTCGGTCACGCGACTCGATCCCCTCCAGCTCGGACGCAATGCCTACCGCCGCCTGTCCCAGCTCGCCCCTCTCCGCTCGCAGCGCGGACTCCTCCTCGGTGAGCGCTTCTTCGCGCTCGTCCAAGCGCGCCCGCGCTGCGGCCGCATCGGAGAGTGCCTCGCGCGCGGTCGCGTCCTCCTTGCGCGCCCGCTCGAGCTCGTCGGTGGAGCGCCGCCTGCTCGACTCGAGCGTCGCGAGGCGGGAGGAAGCGCGTTCGAGCTCCGCGGCGGCCGTCTCGACGGCGGCGTCCGCGTCCCGACGGCGACGCGCGACCTCCTCGCGCGCGAGCGGAATCCGCTCCAGCGCCTCCCCGACGAACGCGGCGCGCGCCCGTACAGCGCCTACGCGCTCCTCGAGCGCGCGGACGGCCTCGATCTGCCCCGCGAGCTCCTCGTCGCGGCGCTGGAGCTCGGCGGCATGGGCGAGAACCGCGTCGGCCGGTGCGGCTGCCATGTCGGCATTCTTTCAGCCGGGCCGACCATGCCCACCCCGGTTCGTAGACTCGCCGCATGAAGGTGTGCGCGGCGTGCGGCGTCGAGAACCCCGAGATCGCCCGGTTCTGCCTCGCGTGCGGCACCCAGCTCGCGGAGGCCCGGCCGCCGCAGGAGACACGAAAGGTCGTGACAATCGTGTTCTCCGACCTCAAGGGCTCCACCAGCCTCGGCGAGGCGCTCGATTCCGAGGCGCTTCGCGAGGTGATGACGCGCTACTTCGACGCGATGCGCGACGAGCTCGAGCGGCACGGCGGCGTGATCGAGAAGTTCATCGGAGACGCGGTCATGGCGGTCTTCGGGCTCCCACGACTCCACGAGGACGACGCGCTGCGCGCCGTTCGGGCTGCCGCGGGGATGCAGGCGGCGCTCGAGCGCATCAACGTCGACCTCCAGCGCCACTACGGCGTGCAGCTGGCGAACCGGACCGGCGTCAACACGGGTGAGGTCGTCGCCGGAGACCCGACGAGCGGCCAGCGACTGGTGACGGGCGACGCGGTCAACGTCGCCGCGCGCCTCGAGCAGGCGGCGGGCGAGCGTGAAGTCCTCCTCGGCGAGCTCACCTACCGCCTCGTCCGCGACGCGGTCGAGGTCGAGGAGGTCGAGCCGCTCGAGCTGAAGGGCAAGTCGGAGCCCGTGCCGGCGTACCGACTGGTCGGCGTGAGGGACACGCAAGAGGCGGACGGCGGACGGGCGCGCGCCGCTGGTCGGACGCGGGCGCGAGCTCGAGAAGCTCGAGGCGATCTTCGCCGAGACGGTCACGACCCGCTCCGCACGCCTCGCGACGCTCGTCGCGGATGCGGGCGTCGGGAAATCGCGGCTCACCGCCGAGTTTCTCGATCGCATCGCGGATACGGCGTTCGTGCTCCAGGGGCGCTGCCTGCCGTACGGCGACGGCATCACGTTCTGGCCGCTTGCCGAGGCGCTGAAGGGAGCCGCAGGCGTCGTCGACGACGACGGCGCCGAAGAGGCGCTCGGAAAGCTCCGCGCCCTGACGGGCACGGCGGGCGAGGACGTGACCGATCGGCTCGCCGTCATGATCGGCCTCCGCACCGAGACCTTCGCGATGGAGGAGCTCGCCTGGGCGACCCGCCGCTTCGTCGAGCATGTCGCCGCGACAGCGCCCGGTGGCGCTCGTCATCGAGGACATCCACTGGGCGGAGCCGTCGCTCCTCGAGCTCGTCGACTCGCTCGTCCAGTCGATCGACGCCGCATCAGTCCTCGTCCTCTGTGCGGCGCGCCCGTCGCTCGGCGACTCCAATCCCGACTGGGGTACGGGGCCGCGCGCAACGAGGATCGACCTCGAGCCGCTCGACGGCGAAGCGAGCCGGACGATGGTCGAGAGCCTGCTCGGGGGCGGAACGGTCGAGGCAGAGGTGCTCGACCGCATCGTCGACGCAGCCGAGGGCAACCCGCTCTTCGCGGAGCAGCTCCTCCGCATGCTCGTGGACGAGGGCACGCTCGAGCGCCGCGACGGCACGTGGCACGCGACCGGCCCGCTCGCCGACCTCCACGTCCCGCCGACGATCCAGGCGCTCCTCGCGGCGCGCCTCGACACGCTGGAGCCCGACGAGCGCTCGGTCATCGAGCCGGCCTCGGTGGTCGGCTACATCTTCGCCGAGGCCGCCGTCTCGGCGCTCGCACCGCCCGACGTGTCATCGCGCGTGATGACGGAGATCGCGACGCTGACCCAGAAGCACCTGGTCCGTCCGCGTCGACGACGGGGACGAGACGCAGCACCGCTTCCAGCACATCATGATCCGCGACACCGCGTACGACGGCATCCTCAAGCGGGGCCGTGCGGATCTCCACGAGCGCTTCGTCGTGTGGGCCGACGGGGTCAACCGCGACCGCGGCGCCGAGTTCGAGGAGATCCTCGGCTACCACCTCGAGCAGGCATGGACGTACCTCTCCGAGCTCGGGCCGCTCGACGATCGCGGCCGCGCGATCGGCGAGGACGGGGCGCGCCGCCTCGCGTCGGCGGGCCGACGCGCGTTCGCGCGCGGCGACGTCCCCGCCGCCGCGACCCTTATCGGCCGGGCGGCGGCACTGCTCCCCGTCGATCACCGCGAGCGCCTGAAGCTGCTTCCCGATCACGGCGAGGCGCTCCTGATGATGGGCCGTTTCGACGAGGCGACCGCCGTCCTCGAGGAGTCGATCCGGCACGCCGAGGCAGCGCCCGCCGACGCCGGGCGCGCCAGGCTCGTGCTCCTCCTCGTGCGCCTTCGCACCGGCGCCGAGGGATGGCGACCGGAGCACCGTCGAGGAAGAGATCCAGTCGACCATCGGCGTGTTCGAGGCGGCGGGCGACGAGGCCGGCCTGGCCATGGCCTGGCGGCTCCTCGCCTGGGTGGCGGGGATCGCATGCAGGTTCGGCGATGCCGCGGAGGCGTCGCGGCACGCGAGTCGACCACGCGCAAGCGCGCCGGGGACGTCCGCCAGGAGCGGCGTGCGATCGCCACCTACGCGGCGGCGGCAGCGCTCGGGCCGACCCTTGTCGACGAGGCGATCGCGCGGTGCGAGGCCGCGATCGAGCTGACCGCGGGCGATCGGCAGTCGGAGGGAATCGTCCTCTCGGTGCTCGCGAGCCTCTATGCGATGCAGGGCGAGTTCGACCATGCGCGCTCGCTCGCGGCGCGCGGCCGGATCCTGTTCGAGGAGCTCGGGCTCGACATGGAACGGGCCCGGCTCGGGATGGAGGCGTCGAGCGTCGAGCGCCTGGCCGGCGACCTCGAGGCGGCCGAGCGCGAGCTGCGCGCCGCGTACGAGGCACTCGACGCAGTGGGCGAGAAGTACGTCCTCTCGACCGTGGCGGGATTTCTCGCGCAGACGCTCCTCGAGCGCGGAGACGCTGGAGGATGCGACGGTGCTCTGCGAGCGGAGCCGCGAGCTCGCGACGGATGCCGACGTCGCGACGCAGGGGCTCTGGCGCTACGTCCGCGCACGCATCCTCGCCCGCCAGGACGCGGCGTCCGAGGCCGAGGCCTCCGCCCGCGAGGCGCTCGCGTACCTCGCACCGACCGAGGCGATCGTCTACCAGATCGAGTGTCACGTCGCGCTCGGCGAGGCCCTCGCGGCCGGCGGCCGCCCGACGAGGCGCGGACTGGCGTTCGAGGACGCCCGTGTCCTCGCAGAGCGGAAGGGCGGCGTCGTGGTCCTGACCGGCGTCCTCCGCCGGCTCGAGGATCTCGACGCCGCCCCGAGGACGACGTGAGCGTGGGCTAGATCACCAGCTCCAGGGGCCGTTGGTCGGTGCGTCGGCGACGACCGTCCAGATCCTGGGACTGGGCGGAGAATGCGTTTGACTGGACGACTCGGACCGCGTGGACGACGAGGACGGAGGCGTGATCGATACGACGCAGCCCTGAGCGAACGCTGGATTGACGGAGCACTTCGGCAGCTCGACCCCGTTGTGAAACACCTTCGTGATCGTCTTCGGGC
>CAWBVO010000022.1:0-30740 GCA_963792245.1 uncultured Actinomycetes bacterium | reverse complement strand
TGTGGAACGGAATCGGAGTCCTTGCCGGCCTTCTGCTGATCGCGCTAATCGTCTGGCAGGCGTTGCGACTCGTGAACATCAACGTCGAGATCGGCGTCACGCCGTCGATGATCACTGCCGCCCTGTCGGTGCTCCTGCTGATCTTCGTCGCCATCCGTTGGCTCGACAAACCGGGCCCCTCGATCGCCAACGAGGGCGTCGGACGCACGTTTTGGGCGTGGCTCGGGCTACTCCTCGCGATTGTCATCGTCGTCGGCGCCTGGCTGAACATGCAGGCGGCTGGAGAGGGGCTCGCGGAGATCCGAAGCCACGTTGGCTCTGCGGCCGCCGCGGCGAAGGGAGCCGTCGACCGCGACGACAAGCCGGCTGAGGCCGCTCCGTCCGCGTCCGCACCCGTGGAGCCGACGCCGGTGCAGCCCAGCGCGCCCGCTTCCGATCCGCCCGCCGAAGCGGCAGACGACCTCACCGGCGGGGAGCCCTCGAGGCCGATCTGACCGATCCCGCAGGGCGCCTCCTCCGGCGGTAGGGGGAGGCGCCCGGTGACGCTCAGCCGATGACGCGTGCAGCCGCCCGTGGCTCGCCTCGGGCGGCTCGGGCTACACTCCGCGCATGCCCGAGATCGGCACGCTGCGCGTCAAGACGGGCCTCGCGGAGATGCTCAAGGGCGGCGTCATCATGGACGTCGTCGACGCCGAGCAGGCCCGTATCGCCGAGGATGCCGGCGCGTGCGCGGTCATGGCGCTCGAGCGCGTCCCGGCCGACATCCGCCGTGACGGCGGGGTCGCCCGGATGTCGGATCCCGAGAAGATCCGCGAGATCCAGGAGGCCGTCTCGATCCCCGTGATGGCGAAGTGCCGGATCGGCCACTTCGTCGAGGCGCAGATCCTCGAGGCGCTGGAGGTCGACTACATCGACGAGTCCGAGGTCCTGACCCCGGCCGACGTCGAGCACCACGTCGACAAGCATGCGTTCACCGTTCCCTTCGTCTGCGGCGCGACGAATCTCGGCGAGGCCCTCCGCCGGATCGCCGAAGGCGCGGCGATGATCCGGACGAAGGGCGAGGCCGGCACCGGCGACATCGTCAACGCCGTCACTCACATGCGCTCCGTGTTCGGGGCCATCCGCGGGCTCGCCGGCATGCGCGAGGAAGAGCTCTACGCGGTCGCCAAGGATCACAGCGCCCCGTACGAGCTCGTCCGCTGGGTCGCGGAGAACGGTCGGCTCCCCGTCGTGACCTTCACCGCGGGAGGCATCGCGACGCCCGCCGACGCGGCGCTCTGCATGCAGCTCGGCGCCGACGGGGTGTTCGTGGGCTCCGGCATCTTCAAGTCGGGCGACCCGGATCGCCGCGCGCGCGCGATCGTCGAGGCGACGACGCACTTCGAGGACGCGAAGATCCTCGCGGACGTCTCCGCCGGCCTCGGCGAGCCGATGGTCGGCATCTCCGCAAGCACGCTCCCCGAAGGGGAGCGGCTCGAAGTGCGCGGCTGGTAGCGCCGCCCCGCGGGGCAAAGGCCCCGATCTACACTTCGTGCCGGTATGGACCGGAAGCCCCGGATCGGCGTTCTCGCCTTGCAAGGCGCGTTTCGCGAGCACGTGCAGGCACTCCGCCGTGCCGGCGCAGAGGTCGTCGAGGTGCGCCTGCCGGAGCAGCTCGACGACGTCGACGGACTCGTCATCCCAGGAGGCGAGTCCACGACGATGGCCCGACTTGCAGGGCTCTACGGTCTGGACGACGCGATCCGGTCCTTCGGCCGCCCGATCCTCGGGACGTGCGCGGGCATGATCCTCGTCGATCGCGCCCACCTCGGGCTCGCCGACCTCGAGGTCGCCCGGAACGCCTACGGGCGCCAGGTCGCGAGCTTCGAAGCGGATCTGGATCTCGGGGACGGCGACCGGCCGTTCCGCGGGGTCTTCATCCGCGCCCCGCGGGTCCGGGACGTCGGGCCCGGCGTCGAGGTCCTCGCCCAGCTGGACGGCGAGCCGGTGCTCCTTCGGGACGGCGGTGTGCTCGTCGCCTCGTTCCATCCCGAGCTGACGCACGATCCCCGGATCCACGAACGATTCCTCGAGCTGGTGACGGAGGCGACGAGTGTCGGGGCATAGCAAGTGGTCCACGATCAAGCACAAGAAGGGCGCGGCCGACGCGAGGCGCGGGAAGCTGTTCTCGAAGCTCTCGCGCGCGATCATGGTCGCGGCGAAGGAGGGAGGCTCCGATGCGGGGTCGAACCTCGCGCTCCAGAACGCGATCGAGAAGGCGCGCTCGTACTCGATGCCGAAGGACAACATCGAGCGCGCGATCGCGAAGGGCGCCGGTGAGGGGACGGACGGCTCGACGTTCGAGACCGTCGTCTACGAGGGCTACGGCCCGGAGGGCGTCGCCGTGATCGTCGAGGCCCTCACCGACAATCGCAACCGCACGGCCTCCGAGGTGAGGCACCTGTTCACGAAGCACGGCGGCAACCTCGGCGCCACGGGTGCCGTCGCGTGGCAGTTCGAGCGGCGCGGCGTGGTGCTTCTCGAGTCCGACGGGATCGACGAGGACGAGCTCGTCCTTGCGGCCGCGGACGCCGGTGCCGAGGACGTGGAGCTCGACGGCACGTCGTTCGTCGTCTCCTCGACGCCCGAGCACCTGACGGGCGTTCGGAGCGCGCTGGAGTCCGCCGGCTACGCGCTCCAGTCCGCCGGGCTCTCGATGGTGCCGAAGACCACTGTCGCGATCGCCGACGAGTCGACCGCGAAGCAGGTCGTCCGCCT
This sequence comes from uncultured Actinomycetes bacterium, assembly GCA_963792245.1. Classification (GTDB taxonomy): domain Bacteria; phylum Actinomycetota; class Thermoleophilia; order Gaiellales; family Gaiellaceae; genus Gaiella. Next base: position 27,983 of record CAWBVO010000022.1, on the reverse strand, counting down.
CGTCGAAGGGCTCGAGGAGAACGACGACGTCCAGGACGTCTACGCGAACTTCGACATCCCCGAGGCCGTGCTCGAGGCCGTCGCCGGCTGAGCGCCCGGCACCGGTTCCAGGGTGTCCGACTTCGAGTCGCGCACCTTCAACGTGGGCGTCAGGTGTCGGGGTGAAGCCCGACACCAGCACCGCGGAAATCGGTCATCGCCAGCCCGCCGCGCCGGCGGTGCACCGTGAGACAGCGAAGCCCGTCGGGGCCTGCGACGACGCTCCGCGTCGACCCGCGCGGCACGATCGCGAGCGTCCCCGCCGCGAGCGGGTGCTCGGCGCCGTCGACGATCAACGTTCCCGATCCGGCCAGCACGACGAGCGCCACGTCGCGGCTCTCGTTGACATGCCGGGGCTGACCCTCGCCGGCACGCCAGACGAGGAGAGTGGCGTTCAGGTCGCCGCTTGCGACGCCCCACGCAGGACCGTGCCCGTCCAATGCCGTGAGGTCGACGATCTCCACGCGGGCACGGTAGTCGTCCGGGGTGCTGCGTACCCTCTCCACGTGAAGGTCCTCGGCATCGATCCAGGGACGGCGGCATGCGGGTACGGGATCGTCCACGAAAGCGACGGGCGTATCAGGGCAATCGACCACGGGTGCTGGACGTCGGGCGCAAGGGAACGACCCGAGCTCAGGCTCCGGAAGATCTTCGACGGGGTCACCGTCCTCATCTCGGAGCACGCTCCGGACGCCGTCGCGCTGGAGGAGTCGTTCGTCGGTGCCGACGCCCGCATCGCGCTGTTCGTCGGACAGGCGCGCGGCGCCGCGCTCGTCGCGGCCGCGTCTGCCGGCCTCGCCTGCACCGAGTACGCGCCGGCCCGCGTCAAGCAGACCGTGTGCGGCTACGGGCGGGCGGACAAGCAGCAGGTGGCGCGCATGGTGCGGATGATCCTCTCGCTCGACTCGGACATCGAGACCTCGCACGCCTCCGATGCCCTGGCCGTGGCGATCTGCCACGTCTCGATGCCGCCGCTCGCGCGGCTGGCGTCGTGAGGAGACGGCGGTGATCGCTCGACTGCGCGGGCACCCCGCCGGACGCTCGGCCGACGGCCTCGTGCTGGACGTCAACGGCGTCGGGTATCTCGTTGCGGCCACGCCGGGGGTGATGCGGCGGGCGACGGCCGGCGCCGAGATCACCGTCGAGACGTACCTCCACGTGCGCGAGGACGCACTCCAGCTCTACGGTTTCGCGGACGCCGACGAGCGCGAGCTCTTCGTCCACCTGCTGACGGTGTCGGGCATCGGCCCGAAGGTGGCTCTCGCCGTCGTCTCCGGCTCGCCTTCTGCCGAGCTCCGCAAGGCGATCGTGCTCGGCGACCATGCGCGCTTCCAGGCAATCCCGGGCATCGGCAAGAAGACCGCGGAAAGGATCGTCCTCGAGCTCAAGGAAAAGGTCGGCAGCGACTCGGCGCAGGCGCTCTCGACGGCGGGCGAGACGCCGGGCCACCTCGTCGCCCGCGATGCGCTCGTGGAGCTCGGGTACTCGGTCCTCGACGCCGAGCGCGCTCTGGCCGACGTCGACCCCGACCTCCCGGCCGAGGAACGCGTGCGACTCGCGCTGCGCGGGGCCGCGGCATGAGCCAGTTCCTCGCGCCCGCGCTGCGGCCCGAGGACGCCGAGGCCGAGCGCTCGCTCAGACCGCGCCGACTCGACGACTTCGTCGGACAGGAGCGCGTCAAGGAGCAGCTCGGGATCGCCCTCGACGCGGCCAAGGCGCGGGACGAGGCCCTCGACCACGTGCTTCTCGCCGGCCCGCCGGGCCTCGGCAAGACGACGCTCGCGCAGATCGTCCGCGAGGAGCTCGGCGTCGGGCTCCGCACCGTGGCCGGCCCCGCGCTCGAGAAGAAGGACATCGCCGCGATCCTCACCGCCCTCGAGCCCCGGGACGTGCTCTTCGTCGACGAGATCCATCGTCTCACCCGCTCGGCGGAGGAGATCCTCTACCCGGCGCTGGAGGACTTCCGGCTGGACATCGTGTTCGGGCAGGGCGCCGCTGCACGGACGCTGACGCTCGACCTGCCCCCGTTCACCCTGGTCGGCGCGACGACCCGCACCGGGCTGCTCACGACGCCGCTCCGCGACCGCTTCGGGATGACCTTCCGGCTCGGCTACTACGACCCGGGGCAGCTCGGCACGATCGTTCGCCGGTCCGCCGGGATCCTGGGCGTCGAGATCGCCGACGATGCTGCCGACGAGATCGCCTCGCGCTCGCGTGGCACGCCGCGGATCGCCAACCGCATCCTGCGCCGCGTGCGGGACGTCGCCGAGGTGCGGCACGCAGGGGCGATCACCGCTGCGGTCGCGCAGGAGGCGCTCGACCTCCTGGAGGTCGACAGGCAGGGGCTCGAGCGGATCGACCGCGAGCTGCTCGAGACGGTGGCCCTGAAGTTCGGCGGCGGCCCTGTCGGCCTGTCGACGCTCGCGGTCGCCCTCGGCGAGGAGACGGACACGATCGAGGATGTCTACGAGCCGTACCTGCTTCAGCTCGGGTTCCTCCAGCGGACACCGCGCGGGCGCGTGATCACCGACCTGGGGCGAGCCCACATCGGGTCGACGCGCGGCGATGGGAGCCTGTTCTGAGCGGTGTGATCTGGACGCCCGCGATGGCGGGGCCGCTCGAGGAGCTCGTCCAGCGGATCCTGCGACGCGTCGAGGCCTTCAAGGAGGATCATGCCCTCGAAGAGGCCGAGGTGAGCGTCGAGCTCGTCGACGGTTCTCTCCACCGGCTCAAGACGCTCTCGTCCGAGCCGGGATTCGGCTTCGTCAGCTTCTGCCCGCACGGCGAGGACGACGAGCCGCAGGAGCTCATCATCCCGCTCGGAGCGATCCGCGAGCTCCGGATCGGAGCGCCGGCGCACGAGCAGGTGTTCGGCTTCTCGGGCGTCGGCGACGCCCCGGCCCGCTAGCCTCGCCCCGCGCTCACCGGTCGCCTCCACGGAACTGGAGCGCGCGCCAGGACGGCGTCGGGGCGAGCTCGAGGAGCGCCCGGCCGCCGGCCGGCTCCGCGTACGCGAACTCGCCGCTCCCGTCCTCCCAGACGACCTCGAGCAGCCCCTCCTTGACCCTGTGGTCGAGGTAGGCGCCGCGGAAGACGAGCTTCCGCAGCCAGTACACGAGCGACTCGCCGTCGACGAGCGCGATCCTCTCCCAGTGCCGCACGAGGTAGGCGCCGAGCGGGCTCCGCGCCTCGGCGATGCGCCCGTCCGCCGCGAGCTCGACGAGGTCGGCCACCTCCTCCTCGTCGAGATCGTTCGACGGGACGAGCCCGAGCTTCACGGCGGCGGCGCCGACCCGCTCCTCGAAGTCGCGCGCGCCGAACGAGAACCGGTAGCCGAGAAACTCGAGCATGTACGAGTCCCCCGAGGAGTAGTTGGTCGACGGCTCCGGCATTGAGCGCAGGCTAGCCTGCGGGCGTGAGGAATCGCCTCGTCGTGCCCGCGGTCGTCGCGGTCGTGCTCGTCGTGTGGCTGGTGGGCGCCGCCGTGACGAAATACTCGCTCGAGCAGATGGCGTTGTTCGCGCCGCTCGCGATCTGCGTGGTCGGGGCCACCGTCGCCGTCGTGATGCTGTGGGTCAAGATCGTCATGCAGGTCCTGCGGGAACGACGCGAGCCGCAGCCGTAGCTCGCGCCGTCCGACGGTCTCCGTACCGTCGACTGGGCGATGCAGGACGGCCGCTGGATCACCCGACCGTGCGACTGGAGCCGTGTGGAGGCCCTCTCGAGCGCTCTTGCGGTGAGCGAGACGATGGCGACGGTGCTCGTGCGCCGCGGGCTCGACGACCACGAGGAGGCGAGAGCGTTCCTCGCGGCGGAGCCCCCGGCCCACGACCCCCTTGCGCTCGGCGACGTCGCGCTCGCGGTCGAGCGCATCCGGTCGGCGGTCGCCGCACAGGAGCGAATCTGCGTCCACGGCGACTACGACGTCGACGGGATCTCGGCGACCGCGGTCGCCGTGCTCGTCCTGCGTGAGCTCGGCGCGACGGTCGAGTGGCGGCTCCCGAGCCGCTTCGAGGAGGGCTACGGCCTCGCCCCCGAGACCATCGAGCAGCTCGCGGAGGACGGCGTCGACCTCGTACTCACCGTCGACTGCGGCATCACGGCGGTCGACGAGGTCGCGCGGGCGCGCGAGCTCGGGCTCGACGTGATCGTCACCGATCACCACAGGCCCGCCGAGGCCCTGCCGGACTGCCCGATCGTCGCCACCCGCCCGTCCGACTATCCGTGCCCGGAGCTCTGCGGCACCGGCGTCGTGTACACGCTCGCACGGGCGCTGCTGGGCGACGACCATCCCGCGCTCGCGCGGGTCCTCGATCTCGTCGCCCTCGCGACGATCGCGGACGTCGTCCCGCTCGTGGACGAGAACCGCGCGCTCGCCGCGGCCGGCCTCCGTGCGATGGCCCGCACGAGCCGTCCCGGCCTGCAGGAGCTGATGCGGGCGGCGCGGGTGGATCCGGCGGCGGTCGACGCGACCGCAGTCGCGTTCCGCCTCGCGCCGCGGATCAACGCGGCCGGCCGCCTCGGACGACCGGATGTCGCGCTCGAGCTCCTCCTGACCGACGACCGCGTTCGCGCCCGCGAGCTGGCGTCCACGCTCGAGGACCTGAACCGGGAGCGGCAGGGCGTCGAGGAGCGGATCCTCCGCGAGGCGCTGGCGACGGTCGATACCTGGTCGCCGGAGGCACGTGCTCGCCGCGGTTATGTCCTGTGGAGCGAGGAGTGGCACGAGGGCGTGATCGGGATCGTCGCCTCCCGGCTCGTCGAGCGGTTCCAGCGTCCCGTCGTGCTCGTCGCGAGGAGCGGTGACGGCTGGAAGGGGTCTGGCCGCTCGATTCCCGACTTCGACCTCCACGGCGGCCTCGCGGCGTGCGCGTCCCACCTCGAGCGGTTCGGCGGCCATCGCGCAGCGGCCGGCCTCACGATCGCAACCGAGCAGCTCGATGCGTTCGCGGACGCGTTCGGGGTCCACGCGGACACCGTGCTCGCGGACGCCGACCTGCGGCCGCTCACGACCGTCGACGCCATCGTGCCCGCCGGAGCCCTCACGCTCGACCTCGCGCAGGAGCTCGACCGCCTGGCCCCGTTCGGCCTCGGAAACCCCGAGCCGACGCTTCTCGTCGCGTGCGTCGAGGCCACAGCGGCCAGCACGGTGGGGGAGGGGAAGCATCTCCGCTTCCGCGTACGCCAGCAGGGCCACGACGGCGGCTCCGCGATCGCGTTCGGCCAGGGCGGTCAGCTCGATCGGCTTCAGAGCCCGCGTCGCTTCGACGTTGCGTTCCGGCTGAAGGAGAACCGCTGGAACGGCACGGTCGCGCCGCAGCTCGTCGTGCGCCGCGTGTTCGACGCGGCCGGAGCCTACGAGGAGCTCCGAACGTGGCTTGCGGGTCAGTGGCGGGCCGGGGAGGACGCCTGGACGCCCGATGCGCGTCGCATCTTCGCCGAGCTCGGCCTGAGCGAGGGCGCCCGGCGGCAGTTGCTCGAGTCGCAGAGCTTCCGGGCGATCCTCGAGCGCGGCAGCCTCGAGCTTCCGCTCGCCGCCTGAGAGACCGGTTCCGCCGCCGCGCGGCCGGCGTCAGCGCCGGGTCGTCGTCGCGAGCATGAAGAGCACCCGCCGCAGTCGTCGCCGCTCGAGATAGTCCCGCAGAAGCCGCATGTCCTCATCCTTCGTCTGTCCGCCCCCTCTTCCTCCCCCCATTTGGGGGAATCCGCAGCCCCGGCCCGTACACTGAGCTCATGGCCGTCATCGACACCGAACAGCACCGCGAGGGACTCGTCGCGGAGCTGCTCGCGAGCATCGAGACGTACAACCCGGACGTCGATCGGGGCCTGATCGGACGCGCGTTCGCGTTCGCGGAAGAGCGTCATCGCGGCCAGGTGCGCCGCTCGGGCGAGCCGTTCGTCCACCACCCGTACGGCGTCGCGCGCATCTGCGCCGAGTTCCATCTCGACGAGCAGACGATCGCCGCGGCGCTCCTCCACGACGTCGTCGAGGACACGGACACGGAGCTCGACGAGGTGCGCGCGGAGTTCGGCCCCGAGATCGCCCAGCTCGTCGAGGGGGTCACCAAGCTGACGCGGATCCAGTTCTCAAGCCGCGAGCAGGCCGAGGCGGAGAACTACCGCAAGATGATCGTCGCGATGGCGCAGGACGTGCGGGTCATCCTCATCAAGCTCGCCGACCGGCTGCACAACATGCGCACGATCGAGTACCTCGGCAAGCAGAAGCAGGTGCAGAAGGCGAAGGAGACGCTCGAGGTCTACGCGCCGCTCGCGCACCGGCTCGGGATCCACGCGCTCAAGTGGGAGCTCGAGGACCTGTCGTTCCAGACGCTCCATCCACGCAAGTACACGGAGATCAAGGCGATGGTCGCCGACCGGCGCGCCGACCGCGAGGCGCAGGTCGACAAGGCGGCCACGATCCTCGGGCTCGAGCTCGAGAAGGCGGACATCCCGGCCACGATCTCCGGCCGCGCGAAGCACTTCTACTCGATCTACGACAAGATGGTGAGGAAGGGCCGCGAGTTCAACGAGATCTACGACCTCACGGCGATGCGCGTGATCGTCGACCGCTCGGGCGAGGAAGGGACGCGCGACTGCTACGGCGCGCTCGGGCTCGTCCACTCGCTCTGGAAGCCGATGCCGGGGCGGTTCAAGGACTTCATCGCGATGCCGAAGCTCAACCGCTACCGCTCGCTGCACACGACCGTGATCGGCCCGTCGGGCACGCCGCTCGAGATCCAGGTGCGCACGCGGGAGATGCACCGGGAGGCTGAGTTCGGCATCGCTGCCGCCACCCACTGGGTCTACAAGCGCGGCAAGGCCGCGAAGGGCGACGACGAATGGCTCACCTGGGTCCGTTCGCTGATGGACTGGCAGGGCGACGAGCAGGACGCCGCCGAATACATGCGGACGCTCCGCACCGACCTCTTCGACGACGAGGTCTACGTCTTCACGCCGAAGGGCGAGGTGAAGACGCTGCCGGCAGGTGCAAGCCCCATCGACTTCGCGTACGCCGTCCACACGGACGTCGGCCACCGCACCGTCGGCGCGAAGGTGAACGGTCGGATCGTCCCGCTCCACTACCGCCTGAAGAACGGCGACTTCGTCGAGATCCTGACGTCGAAGTCGGGGCGCGGGCCGTCGCGCGACTGGCTCGCCGTCGCCCGCTCGTCGCGGGCTCGCAACAAGATCCGCCAGTGGTACCAGCGCGAGACGCGCGGAGAGACCGAGCAGAAGGGCCGCGACGCGCTCGACCAGGCGCTCAAGGCGCAGAACCTGCCGTACCGCAAGCTCCAGGGGTCGAGCGTGCTGGCCTCGGTGATCCGCGACCTGGGCTTCAAGAAGGCCGAGGACTTCTACCTCGCGCTCGGCTCGGGGAAGATCGGCACCGGCCAGGTCGTCAACAAGGTGCTCCAGCGGCTGAAGGTCGACGACGTGACCGACGAGCCGCTCGTGACGGCCAAGCCGGCCGCGCGCAAGCGGATCGTCAAGGGCGACTCGATCGGCGTCGTCGTCCCCGGCGTCGAGGACGTGCTCGTCCGCCTCGCAAAATGCTGCACCCCGGTGCCCGGCGACGAGATCCAGGGCTACATCTCACTCGGCCGCGGCATCACGATCCATCGCGCGGACTGTCCCAACGTCAAGGCGCTGATGCGAAACCCCGAGCGCTTCACGCCGGTCGAGTGGGAGGGCGGCACGACGTCGTCGAGCTTCCGCGTCCAGATCGCGGTCGACGGCTGGGACCGCGCGCGCCTGCTCGAGGACGTCGCCCGGACGTTCGCCGAGCACGGGGCGAACATCGTCTCCTACGGCGGCTCCGTCGAGGACGGCATGGCGCGCAACTGGTACACGGCAGAGCTCGGCGACGTGAAGGCGCTCCGGTCGTTGCTCACCGCGCTGCGGAACCTCGACGCCGTGTTCGACGCCTACCGGATGACGCCGGGCGGCTGAGTTTGTCCGCGAGCAGGAATCCGCCGAGCGGATTCCTGCCGCCGGGATCCCCGCCTTCGGCGGGGCAGATCCCTGAAGGCGTCCTGCTCTCGCGGGCCGCAACTGCTCGGACGGGCTCAGCCGCGTCCTGGCGATCCGACCCGAGGTCGGGACCGGGTCCCCGCCTCGGCGGGGAGAACGCCACGGCGTCCCGCTCGCGGGCCGCAACTGCTCGGAAACGGCTGTAGTTGCGTCCCGGGAGTCCGACCCGAGGCCGCCGTCAGGCGCCCGGCTCGAGGCGGTCGCGGATCGAGACGAGGTCGTCGTCGCGGAGCGCCCATTCGCGCGACCTCGGATCGAGCTCGATGGCCCGCTCGAGGCTTGCCCATGCGTCCTCCGGCCGGCCCGCGAGTGCTTCCCAGCAGGCGGTCGAGTACACGACCCCGGCATGCCCGGGAAAGCGCTCGTTCGCCTCGGCCATCAGGCGGAGCGCCGCCTCCGGGTCGAACGGATTGCGGAAGCGCTCCGCCTCGAAGTACCACTCCCAGGCCGACGGGGCGTACGCCTCTCCCGGCCTGCCGCCGACGGCGAGCACCGTCGTCTGCGGCTCGGCCGCGGTCGCGTAGCGGCGCACCGTGGGGTCGCGAAGGAACACGATCGTCCCGGCCGGAGCGTCGAGAGTCTCGCCGTCGAGCTCGAAGGTCGCACGGCCGGCGAGGACGACGTAGACCTCCTCGTGCCGAAGGCTCTCCTCGCTGTGGCGCTCGACGACGTCCTCGCCGACGTTCTCGGCCGTATACGCGTTCATGCCGAAGGCCTCGATCCCGAGCGTGCGGCGGATCGGCTTCCACCGCAGCGCGCCGCCCACCTTGATCGACGGCACCTCGTCCACGCGGAGGCTCGTCCAGCTTTCGCTCATCTCCGAGCCGACGCTACCGGAACCGGGGGAGGGCGCCCGGTGTAGAAGGGAGCGAGTGGAGAGCCGGCCACTGGACGAGGAGACCGTCGTCGCGCGCGCGAAGCGCGGGGACGCGACCGCCTACGAGGAGCTCGTACGCATGCACCAGGGGATCGCGTTCCGCGTCGCGCTTGTCGCCGCCGGCGACCCCGACGACGCAAGGGACGCCGTACAGGACGCGTTCGTCAAGGCGTACGGCGCGCTCGGTCGCTTCCGGGACGGTGCCCCGTTTCGGCCCTGGCTGCTCCAGATCGTCGCGAACGAAGCGCGAAACCGACGCCGGTCGGCCGGGCGGCGCGCGGGGCTCGCGCTGCGCGCGGGTGCGGTCGTCTCGGGGGACGCGGCTCCGTCCCCCGAGACGACCGCTCTCGCGCACGAGCGGCGCGACGTGCTGGTGGACGGGCTCGCGCGACTCGACGAGCGAGACCGCGAGGTTCTCGTCCATCGGTTCCTCCTGGAGCTCGGCGAGGAGGAGACCGCCGCCGTCCTCGGCGTCCGCCGGGGAACGGTGAAGTCGCGGACGTCCCGGGCGCTCGAGCGCCTGCGGGCGCTCGTGGGGGAGGACGTGGCATGAACGGGCTCGAGCGGGAGCTTCAGGCGCTTGCGGCGTGGGTCGAGTGGCCGGAGACGCCGGATGTCGCGCCAATCGTGATGGGGCGCCTCGAGGTGCCCCCTCCGCGTCGCGTCCGACGTGCGGGTCGGCGAACGGCGATCGCCGTCGCCCTGGCCCTGGTCGCGACGTTCCTCGCCGTCCTCGCGGTGCCGCCCGCCCGCACGGCGATCCTCGACTGGCTGGGCGTCGGCGGTGCCCGCATCGTCCGTGTGGACGAGCTCCCGAGCCTGACACCCGCACGGGATCTCCGCGTGCTCGGCGCGCGGACGACGATCGCGGCGGCCCGGGCGCAGGCCGGGTTCCGGTTTGCCGACCCGCCGGACGGCGAGCCGGCCCCGGACGAGGTGAGGGTCGCGCGCGGGCTTCGCGTGAGCTACGTGTGGCTCGGCGCGGGTGGGGACGTTCGCCTGCTGGTCACCCAGTTCCCGGGCAGCGTCGGCGACCCGGCGCTCCTGAAGAAGCTCGCGGGGGAGTCGACCGTCGTCGAGCGACTCGAGGTCGACGGGGACGCGGCCGTCTGGCTCGAGGGCGGGCCCCACGTCGCGCTCTTCCTCAGGCCGGACGGGCTCGTCGGTGAGGAGCGCGGGTGGCTTGCAGGCAACACGCTCCTCGTCGACCGTGACGGGACGACCGTCCGCGTCGAGGGCGCCGTGGAGCGCTCGGACGCCGTGGATCTCGTCCGCGCGATGCGCGCGGATCACTCGTTCGAGGGATAGAGCCCGGAGCCAGGGGGTACCTCGCTCGGGGGATTCGATCCCTGGAACGAGGGATGACACCCCTCTCGATCGCCACTACAAGGCGTATGGGGGAGGGGAAACGCCGAGTCGCGCCCAACCGGGCTGCCCGGATGGGCGCGCCGGCGTGGACCGAGCTCATTCCTCGAGGTCGGGCCGTTCGAACGAGCGAATCGGGGCGCGGGCGGCCTCGGGGATCGGGACGGGGCGCCGCGAGTCGCGATCGACGAGCACGAGCGTCTGCGTCGCCGTCACCATCAACGTGTCGCCGGGGACGCGGATCGCGACGCACTCGTACGTGACGCTCGTCCGTCCGAGGCGGCTGACGCGGACGAAGCACTCCAGCAGATCGTCGAAGCGCGCGGGGGCGTGGTACTCGACGTTCGACGCGCGCATCACGAACTCGGACCCGTCCACGTGCAGTGGTCCGAGGTGCCGGTGGTACTCGGTGCGAGCGTGGTCGAAGTACGGCAGGTAGCGGCCGTAGTAGACGACCCCCTGCGCGTCGGTGTCCGAGAACCACACGCGCGTGAGCGCGGAGTACTTGAACGGGGGCCTGCGCGACGTCAGCCGGCCGAGCTCGGGCGCGCGCGACACGTCAGACGGGGCCGTCGGTGATCGCCGTCAGCGGCTCGTTGACGTGGAAGAGCTTCGCACGGACGTCCGTGATCCCGAATCCCTCGAGTCGCGCCGTTTGCTCCTCCATGTACGCGAGCGCCGAGGCGTCGTCCTCGAACAGATAGATGCCGCCGCCGAGCCCCTCCTCGGGATTTTCCGTCCAGATCTTCCAGCGCAGCCCCGGCGAGCGGCCGATGATCCCGGCGAGGTCGCCGAACGCCTCCGCCATCTCGTCTCCCCATGGGCCTGCCATGGGAAAGTCGAACTGCAGCAGTGTGGCCACGGCGCGTCCTCTCGGTCGGTGTCAGGAACGAATCAGGTCGAGCACCTCGTCGCGCCTGCGCTCCATCTCGGGCTCGTCGAGCGCCTCGAGGTTGAGCCGCAGGAGCGGCTCGGTGTTGGACGGTCGGACGTTGAAGTGCCAGTCGTCGAAATCGACCGAGACGCCGTCGAGATGCGAGATCCGCCCCCCCGCGGCCGCGTAGCGCTCCTCGATCTCGCGGAGCTTGCCGTCGACGTCCGCGACAGGCGTGTTGATCTCCCCGCTCAGGAAGTAGGCCGCCCGGAACGGCGCCAGCAGCTCCGACAGCTTCCGACCCGACCGGGAGAGAAGCTGGAGCATGACGAGGAAGGGCACGACCCCCGTGTCGGCGCGGGTGAACGCGCGGAAGTAGTAGTGCGCGGAGACCTCACCGGCGAACAGCGCGTCGACCTCGCGCATCCGCTCCTTGATGAACGCATGACCGACGCGGTTCACGAGCGGGACGCCCCCGGCCTCCTCGATCGCGTGCGGGACCGCCCAGCTCGCCCGGACGTCGTAGATGATCCGCGCGCCCGGCTCCTGCTCGAGCATCGCTCGGGCGAGCAGGGCGGTCGCGAAGTCGCCGGGAACGAACTCGCCTGTGTCGTCGACGAAGAAGCAGCGATCCGCGTCGCCGTCGTACGCCACGCCGAGGTCGGCACCTTCGGCCCGGGTTCGCTCGACGATGAAGGTGCGGTTCTCCGGCAGCAGCGGGTTGGGCTCGTGATTCGGGAAGGCGCCGTCCGGCTCGAAGAAGCAGCGGACGACGTCGAGCTGCGGGAGGCGGTCGAGCACGGGCGGGAGCATCGCCCCGGCCATCCCGTTCGCCGCGTCCACGACGACCTTGAGCGGCCGGATCGCGTCGCGGTCGACGAACGAGAGCGTCTTCGCGACGAAGCCGTCCCAGATGTCGGTCGGCCGAACCTCCCCCCGGCGTGCCACGGTGCCGAACGGCATCTCGGCGCGCTGCCGGACCTCCTCGAGGCCGGAGTCGCCGCCGACGGGGAGCGCCCCCGCGCGCACGATCTTCATCCCCGTGTACTGGCCCGGATTGTGCGACGCGGTGACGGCGATGCCGCCGTCGAGGTCGAGCTCGCCGACGGCGTGGTAGAGCATCTCGGTGCCCACCATCCCGATGTCGATCACGTCGGCCCCGCCGTCCGCCGCACCCTCGATCGTCGCGCCCGTCATCGACGGCCCGCTCAGGCGCATGTCGCGCCCGACGGCGATCGTCCGGAGCGCGAAGTGCTCGACGTAGGCTCGCGCGACGCGGTACGCGCCGTCCTCGTCGATCTCCGTCGGGTACACGCCGCGGACGTCGTACGCCTTGAAGACCTTCGGGTCGAGCATCGCGCCGGATGCTAGTGCCGAGGCGCCGCACGGGTGCGGGAAACCGCCCGCTCGACCGGCGCGCGCGAACCTAGACTTCACCCATGGAGCGAAAGCTCGCGACGGCGCTGTTCGTCGACCTGGTGGACTCGACGGCGCTCGTCGCCTCCCACGACCCGGAGATCGCGCGCCGGCGGGTGACAGGCTTCTTCGAACGGGTCAAGGAGCACGTCGACGCGTACGGCGGGAAGGTCGAGAAGTTCGCCGGGGACGCCGTGCTCGCGGTCTTCGGTGTACCCGTCGCCCACGAGGACGACGCGGAGCGCGCGGTCCGCGCCGCGATGGCGATCGTCGAGACGGGCGACGGCGAGCTCCCCGTCCGGATCGGGATCGAGGCCGGTGAGGTCGTGGTCGAGGACGGCGACTCGACGTTCGCCACCGGGGAGGCGATCAACGTCGCCGCGCGCCTGCAGCAGACCGCCGATCCCGGCGAGATCCTGATCGGGCCGACGGCCGCGGGGCTCGCGGCGGGCGTCGTCACCGAGCCGCTCGGCGAGCGGGAGCTCAAAGGCTTTGCGGCGGGCGTCGACGTCAGGCGCGTGGTCTGCACCGAGCGCCCGACGGGCCGGCCGCTCAACGTCGTTGCGTCGTACGTCGGACGGGAGGAGGAGCTCGAGCTCCTCGCCAACGCGTTCGCCCGCGCGGTGCGTGATCACCGCGCCCAGCTCGTCACGATCTTCGGCGACCCGGGCATCGGCAAGAGCCGCCTCGCGCGCGAGTTCTTCGCAGGGCTCGAGCGCACCACGGTCCTGACGGGGCGATCGCTCCCGTTCGGAGAGGGGCTGGCGTACCGCCCGCTGGCGGAGATGGTGCAGGCGGCGGCCGGGATCTCGCCGGACGACTCGCCCGAGGAGGCGTTCGACAAGCTCCGCGAGGCCTGCTCGAGCGACGCCGTGGCCGACCTCCTCGGCCTCGCATCGGGCGTGCTGGACACCGTCTCCGGCGGCCGGCGCGGTCAGGAGATCGCCTGGGCCGCGCAGGAGTGGGCCGCAAACCTCGCCGAGGCGCAGCCGCTCGTGCTCGGGTTCGAGGATCTCCACTGGGCGGAGGAGCCCCTCCTCGACCTCGTCGAGCATCTCGCCGACAGGATCGACGACGCGCCGGTGCTGATCGTCTGCCTCGCACGGCCCGAGCTGCTCGAGACCCGGCCGGGCTGGGGAGGGGGCCGGCGACGGTCGATCGCGATCGACCTCGGCCCGCTTCGCGAGGACGAGACCGAGGTGCTCGTCGACGCCCTCGTCGCCGACTCCGTCCTGCCGCCGGACGTCAGGCAGGCGCTGCTCGACAAGACCGAGGGCAATCCCCTGTTCGTCGAGGAGACCGTCAGGATGCTCACCGAGCGGCGCGATGGGGTCGCCGTGCGCATCCCCGACACGGTGCAGGCTCTGATTGCGTCGCGGATCGACCGGTTGCCGCCCGATTCGCGGTCGGTCGTCCGTCACGGCGCGCTCGTCGGCCGGGTCTTCTGGCAAGGCGCGGTCGCCGAGCTCGACCCGACGCTCGACGTCGACGCGGCACTCTCGGACCTCGTCGACCGCCAGCTTCTCACCCGCGAGCCGATCTCCACGATCTCCGGTGAGACTGCGTTCCGGTTCCGCCACGTCCTGATCCGCGACGTCGCATACGGCGGTCTCGGCAAGGGCGAGCGGGCGAGGCTCCACCGCGCGTTTGCAGCGTGGCTCCAGACCAGGTCGACGGAGGAGCTCATCGAGGCGCAGGCCTACCACCTCGAGCGCGCCGCCTCGCTCTCGGCGGAGCTCGACGGGCTCATCCCCGCCGAGCTTCGGGCCGAGGCCGCCGAGGCTCTCGAGCGTGCCGGCTGCCGGGCGCTCGACCGTGAGGCGAATCGCACCGCGCGGCGCCTGCTGCTGCGTGCGATCGAGCTGGAGCCGAGCCTCGACCGCCAGCTCCAGGCCGCAAGGGCCGCGTGGCGGCTGTGGGAGCTTCCCGCGGCGTCCGTCGAGATGGAGGATGTCCGCTCACGTGCAAAGGCCTCCGGCGAGCGCACCGTCGAGGGTCTCGCCCTCACCCAGCTCGCCGAGATCGTGCTCAACCGGAACGCCGACGTCGAGGAGGCACGGACACTCGGTCTCGAGGCGCTCGAGCTCCTGGCCGACGCGCCCGGCGACGCCCGCTCCGAGGCGCTGACGCTGCTGTCGAGCGTCGGCTGGTGGCAGGGAGACCTCGAGAGCGTCGAGCGCTACACCGGCGAGGCGCTCGAGATCGCGCGCGAGGCCGGCCGCGCCGACCTCGAGAGCCTTGCGCTGAGCGAGGTCGCGGCCGCGCACCTGGCGCGCCTGCAGCTCACCCGCGCCGACGCGGTGCTCGATGACGCGGCCGCGCTGGCGGTGTCGAGCGGCAGCCTCTCGGCCGCCGCCTGGGCGGCCCGCGTCCGCGGCTCGGTCAACCTCCGTCGAGGCCTCTTCGACGAGGCGGAGCGCCAGTTTCGCACCGCGCGCGGGCTCTTCGAGGAGGTCGGGGCGGCATCCGACGCGGGGCGGACGCAGCAGCTCGAGGGCCTGGCCGTGTGGCAGGGCGGCGACCCCGACCGGGCCGAGCAGATCGTCCGCGAGGCGGTGCGAACGCTTCTCTCGCTCCAGGAACGGGCGAAGGTGATCGAGGCGCAGCGGACGCTTGCAGAGCTGGTGCTGGCAAAGGGCCACGTCGAGGAAGCCGAGCGCTGGGCGCTCTCGGCCGTGGAGACCGTCGGGATGCAGGACACGATGTCCCGGTCGAACGTTCGCATGGTGCTCGGGCTCGTGCGCGCGGCCCAGGGTCGGGACGACGAGGCCGAGCTGCTCCTCCGGAGCGCCATCGACTCGCTCGCGTCCACCGACTACCGGAACTCGGAGCCCGAGCCGCTCGCTGCGTACGCGCGGTTCCTCCGCGACCGCGGCCGCGGCGAGGAGGCGGCCGCCCTCGAGGAGCGGCTCGACGAGCTGCTCGAGCCGGAAGGCGCGGCCCGGATCATCTGAGAGGCCGGCCCGGGCGCGGGTGCGGCTCCTCCTAGCCGGTGAGAGCAGCGCGGATTGCCTGAGACGACGCCTCGTCCGGGGATTCGGAGATGACGGTCGCGGGGCGGTCGAACGGGTCGAGCGCGGTGCGGAGCGGGTCGGCCCGCAAGGTGCCGTCGCCGTAGGGCAGGTGCTTCGTCTCGTTGCGGTTCGCGAACGCGATGTCGGAGAAGTGGACGTGGAACGGCACACCGTCCGCGAGCACGCCGTCGACGAGCTCGAGCGCGTCGCGGAACGGCTCCGGTGCCACGAACGCCCCGTCGCTCGTCGCGTGCATGTGGGCGAAGTCGATCACCGGTCGCACCCAGCCCGCTCGGCGGCTGATCTCGACGCAGTCCGCGAGCGAGCCGAGGTCGCGCACGCGGCCCATGACCTCGATCCCGAATGGCACGGCGCGATCCTTCCCCTCGAGCCGCTCACGGACGAGCGCGAGCTGCTCCGCCACGGCATCGATCGAGTCCTCGCGGCTCCGGCCGAGGAGGAACCCCGGATGGAACACGACCACCTCCGCTCCGCAGGCGGCCGCGATCCCGGCGCTCCGATCGAGCGCGCCGAGCGCGGACGACCATTTCCGCCCGCTCGTCTCGAGATGGCCGACCCAGCCGAAGAGCGGCGCATGAACGGAGAGCGCGATGTCGTGCTCACGCGCGAGTTCGCCGAGCCGCTCCGCCCACGGGTAGTCCATCCAGAATCCCGACTCGAAGTCGATCTCACAGGCGTCGTATCCGCGCTCGACGAGCAGCTCGACCGCGCGCTCCGGGCTCTCGCGATCGGGGATGCGCGCCGGCCCGACCCGGATCCTGCCCATCGCGCGACTCTAACGGACGCCGCGCTTTCCCCTGCAAACCGATGATGTCGTCCGACGTCGCCCGTACCCTCGCGGTATGGGCCAACCCACACGAATCGACCTCCTCGAGCTCGACATCGACCTTCGCCTCACCGACCTCTGGCGCGAGGCGGCGGACATCTCCGAATGGAGTCTCGAGGTCGTCTCGGCGTTCATGCGGGCCGCGTACGGCAAGGGCTACTGCGATGCGCTCGTCGAGGACGCGCCGGGGTCGCTCTGCCTCGAGCACGGATACGAGGTGCCGCGCCGCCGCGAGCGCGACGCCGCCGAGGCGTAGCGAGCCCGCCGTCGCGACGCGCTCGTCCCGGACCCGGGCGTTGCGCCGCGTTCGGCGCGAAGAGCTTGTGTTTGCTTCAACCAAGCTCTGACGGCGGACGTCTCTAGACTGTCGGCGTGACGCGAACGTCGTCACCCGCCCGGCTCGTGATCGCCCTCTCCGTCGCGGCGGTGCTGGCCGTCTTTCTCGTCTACACCTCGCTCGCCGGCAACGGAACGCCGTCGGTGTCACCGAGCGAGCTGGCGACGAAGACCGGCGAGGTCGCGCTCGCGGGCCGTGTGGTCGGCACGCCGACCGGCGACCCGCACGGCGCCGGCATGCGCTTCGTGCTCCGCGACATCCAGGGCGCGGACCAGCAGCACGTGACGGTCCTCTACAAGGGCTCGGTGCCCGACCTCTTTCGCACCGGCCGCGACGTCGTGGTCACCGGCACTCAGCACCCGAACGGGACCTTCGTGACGACACCGGGATCGATGATCACGAAGTGCCCGTCGAAGTACCAGGCCGCGAAGTCCTGACCCATGGCCGAGCTCGGTCGCGCCGCGCTCATCGTCACCCTCGGTCTCGCGCTCTACGCGCTCGTCGCGGGCGGCGCCGCCGCGGCGCTCGGTCGGCGCCGGCTCGCACTGTCTGCGCGAAACGCGCTCGTCGCCGCCTTCTTCTCGACGGTCGTCGCGACCGCCGTGCTCGTCGCGGGCTTCGTGAGGAACGACTTCTCCCTGGCGTACGTCGCCGACCACTCGAGCCGCGAGCTCCCGCTGCCGTACAAGATCTCGGCCTTCTGGGGCGGCCAGGAAGGCTCGCTCCTCCTCTGGCTGCTCGTCCTCACGGGCTACTCCGCGCTCGCGATCTGGATCGCCGGGAAGCGGGCACGCGACCTCGTCGTCTGGGTGACGCCGGTCCTCGGCGGGATCGCCGTCGGGTTCACGTGGCTCCTCGTCGCCGTCTCCAGCCCGTTCGACACGATCCCGGCCCCGGCGGACGGCAGCGGGCTCAATCCGAGCCTCCAGAACCCGTACATGGTCGCGCATCCCGTGTTCCTCTACCTGGGCTACGTCGGGCTGGCGGTGCCGTTCGCGTTCGCGATGGGGGCGCTTCTCTCCGGCCGCACGGACGAGCGCTGGATCGTCGCAACGCGCCGCTGGACGATCGTCGCGTGGACGGCGCTCGGGATCGGGCAGCTGCTCGGCGCCCACTGGGCCTACCAGGAGGTCGGCTGGGGCGGCTACTACGCGTGGGACCCTGTCGAGAACGCCGCGCTCATGCCCTGGCTCGCGGCGACCGCGTTCCTCCACTCGGTGATGATCCAGGAGAAGCGAGGGATGCTCCGCGTCTGGAACGTCACGCTCGTCAGCCTTGCGTTCTGCCTCTCGCTCTTCGGGACCTTCCTCACGCGCTCCGGCGTCGTCAGCTCGATCCACTCGTTCACGCAGAGCGGGATCGGGCCGTGGTTCCTCGCGTTCATCGTGATGGCCGTCGTCTTCTCCGTGACGATGATCTGGCTGCGGCTGCCCCAGCTCCGGACGAGCGCGCGGCTCGAGTCGCTCGTCTCGCGCGAGGCGACGTTCCTCTACAACAACCTGCTCCTCGTCGCCCTCTGTCTGACGATCCTGTGGGGCACGGCCTGGCCGATCCTCTCGGAGGCCGTCCGGGGGGAGGCGGTCGTCGTCGGACGGCCCTACTACGACTTCTTCCTGCGCATCTTCGGGCTCCCGCTCCTCCTCCTGATGGGCATCGGGCCGCTCGTCGCGTGGCGGCGCGCGTCGCTGCGCGGGCTCGGTCGGGTGTTCATGTGGCCCGCCGCGATCGCGCTGGCGACCGGCGTGCTGCTGATCCTGCTCGGCTCCGGCTCGTCGATCCCGGGCCTCGTCGCGTACACCTTCTCGGCGTTCGTCCTCGCGACGATCGGCATGGAGTTCGCGCGTGGGACGGCGGCGCGCCGCGCGCTCACCGGCGAGGGCATCCCGACGGCGTTCGGCCGGCTCGTCGGCCGGAACCGGCGCCGCTACGGCGGGTACGTCGTCCACGCCTCGATCGTGCTGCTGGCGATCGGGGTCGCCGGGTCGAGCGCGTACGACTCGGTCGTCGAGGGACGGCTCGCACGGGGCGACTCCCTCGCGGTCGGCGGCTACACGCTGACCTACCGCGACCTGACCGAGCGCGAGGGGGCGAACGCCACCGAGGTGCGCGCCGTGCTCGACGTGCGGCGCGGAGGCGACTCGCTCGGCACCGTCCAGGCGGGGAAGAACGCCTACAGCGTCGAGCAGCAGGTGTCGAACGAGGTCGGGATCCGCTCCGACCTGCTCACGGGCGAGGATCTGTTCGTGATCGCGGAGCAGGTCAACGACGACGGGACCGTGTTCTTCCGCGTGTTCGTCAAGCCGCTCGTGAACCTGATCTGGCTCGCGGGGCTCGTGTTCGTGCTCGGCTCGCTGATCACGCTCTGGCCGGACGCGCGCGAGGAGCGGCGCCTGGCGACGCGCTACGCGCGGCAGGGCGAGCCTGCCGACGGCACCGCCACGACGTGAGCTTCTGGCTCCTGCTCGGCGCGGCGCTCGCCGTCGCGGGCGTCGTCGTGGTCGCTCTGCCGTTCCTGCACGAGCCGGCGCCGCAGTCGGACGCGCTCGACGAGCTCGATGCCGCCGAGCGGCAACGTCTGGACGCGGAGGAGGAGCGCGACCGGGCCCTCGCCGCGCTGAAGGAGCTCGAGGCCGACCACCGCGCGGGCCGGATCTCCGACGACGACTACCGCGCGGTCGTCGGCGTCATCCGCCGCGACGCGGCCGAGGCGCTTCGCGCCCTCGACCGTCTCCGCGGCGCCGCCCGGGAAGGGACGGGGAGGGGCACCGCGAAAAGCGGATGATGGGTCGTCGAGCGGGCCTCGAGGCAGTCGCCGCGGGCCTTCTCGCGCTCTCGCTCCTCCTCGCCGCTGCACCTGCGTCGGGCGATACCGGTGCCGAGAAGGCGCGCGTCGACACCCGAATCACGACCCTTCGGGGGCAGGCCGCGAACGCCGGGCGTCAGGCGGGCGTCCTCACCGAGGAGCTGAGCGCGGTCGCGGGACGCGTCCGCGACCTCCAGGCCGGGGTCGACGCGCAGCGGGCGCGGCTCCACGTCCTCGAGAGTCAGCTCGTCTCGGCGCGCGCCAGGCTCGGGACGCTCGATCGCACGATCGCCGACCAGACCGTTCGCCTGGGCCGGCTTCGCGGCCAGTACCGCGTCGCTCTCGTCCGCCTCGAGGCGCGGGTCCGCGAGCTCTACATGACCGACGGCCCCGACACGCTCGCGTTCGTCCTCGGAACGGCCAGCTTCGCCGACCTCCTCGACAACCTCGATCTTCTCGGGCGGATCGGGCGTCAGGACGAGCGCATCGCCGCGCAGGTCAGATCCGCCCGCGACGGCGTCGCGGACGCGCGCCGCCGCACGCGAGCCGCGCGTGTCGAGGCGGCGCAGGTGGAGACGACCGTCGCGTCGGCGACGACCGAGCAGCGAGGCATCGTGACCCGGCTCGTGGTGAGCCGCGACGCACTCGTCGCCGCCCGGCAGGAGAAGACCGCGACGCTCGCGGGCATTCGCGCCGACCGCGAGTCGACGCTGGCCGAGATCGACGCGCTCGAGGACCAGAGCGCCGCGCTCGCGGCGCGCATCCGCGAGGCGCAGCAGCGCGCGGCGACACAGGCTGCCGTGAGCGCGCCCGCGGGCACCGGCGCGCTCGCGTGGCCCGTGTCGGGGCCCGTGACGAGCGGCTTCGGAGTGCGCTGGGGCCGGATGCACGAGGGGATCGACATCGGCGTCGGCGAGGGCACGCCTGTCCAGGCCGCAGCGGCGGGCGTCGTCATCTACGCCGGCTGGATGAGCGGGTACGGGAATCTCGTGGTGATCGACCACGGGAACGGGCTCTCGACTGCGTACGCGCACAACTCGTCGCTCGTGGTCGGCGTCGGTCGGTCGGTCGCGGGCGGGGAGGTCGTGTCGTACTCGGGGAACACCGGCAACTCGACCGGACCGCACGTGCACTTCGAGGTGCGGGTGAACGGCGCCGCGGTCGACCCGCTCGGATACCTCTAGGCCGCGTCGATCGCGGCAGGCAGCTCGTCCGCCACCACGAGATGGAGATCGGGCAACGCGCGCCAGCGCTCGTCGAGCCCGAGGCCGTAGCCCGCGAACAGCTCGTCGGGGACCGTGAAGCCGACGTGGTGGAGAGGGATGTCGTCGACGAGGCGGCGATACGGCCGGTCGAGCAGGGTGACGGCGGCCAGGCTCTCCGGCTGCCGCTCGGCGAAGCTCCGCGTCAGGAAGCCCAGCGTCAGACCCGTGTCGACGACGTCCTCGACGAGCAGCACGTCGCGGCCGGCGAGCGGCCAGTCGAGGTCCTTGAGGAGCCGAACGCCTCCGCCCGAGCGACCGCTGCCGTACGGCGCGAGCTCGATGACATCGAGCTCGTGATCGAGGGGCAGGGCGCGCGAGAGGTCGGCGAGAAACACGGCGCTCGACTTCAGCGGCGCCACGAGCACGGGCACCCGCCCCGCGTACGCCTCGGCGATCTCCGCGCCGAGCTCCGTCACGCGCGCCGCGATCTCGTCGCGCCGGAGGTAGATGTCGCCGATGGGCTGCCCCGCGTCCCGGAGGCGCTCCACGGCGCTCGACCCACTCACGAGGCGATCCGCAGCCGGTACCGCTGCGCGAGGCGCTCGATGTCGCGGCGGTAGAAGAGCTTCACGCGGATCTCGGGGTAGAGCCGGCGAACCTCGCGCAGCTTGCGGTTCTTCCGCGTCACGAGCGACTGCTTCATGACGGTGACCTCGATGTAGAGGTCCTGGTCGGGGAGGTAGAAGTCGGGCGTGAACGCGCTCGTCACGCGCCCCTCGGCGTCGCGCTCGAGCACGAACGACCGTGGCTCGTACTCCCATGGCACGGCGTACCAGTCGAGGATCTGCGCGCATTCGCGTTCGGCGTCGTTGACGAAGCGCGGCGGCGTCGAGCCGCGATATGCCTGGAACGACACGGTTTCCAAGGGTGTCTCCGGCACCTACCCGAGGGTAGCGAGCGCCCCGGACGTCGCCGTAGACTGCGACCGATGGAGCTCGCCGAGCGCACGTTCCGCATCGCCCACCTCTCCGACCTCCATTGCGGCGGCCCGTACTTCGAGGCGGCGCTGCTCGAGCGGGCGATCTCGGAGATCAACGAGCTTCGCCCGGACATGGTCATCTGCACCGGCGACCTGACGACGTTCGGGTTCAAGCACGAATACCATGTGGCCCGCCAGTACCTCGACCGCCTCGACTGCGACGCGTTCGTCGTCGTGCCCGGGAACCACGACGCGCGCAACGTCGGCTACGTCCACTTCGAGGAGCTGTTCGGGAACCGCGCCTCCGTCCTTCGCAAGAGCGGCGTGACCGTGGTCGCCGTCGACTCGACCGAGCCCGACCTCGACCACGGGCAGATCGGCCGCGGCCGCTACCCCTGGATCGAGGAGCAGTTCGGCGCCGAGCCCTCCACGTTCCGGATCTTCGTGCTCCACCACCACCTGCTCCCCGTGCCGGGAACCGGCCGCGAACGGAACGTCGTCTACGACGCGGGCGACGCGATCGAGTGCCTGCTCCGCGCGCGGGTCCACCTCGTCCTCTCCGGGCACAAGCACGTGCCGTACGCATGGCGCCTCGAGAACCTCTTCGTCGTCAACACGGGGACGGTTTCGTCCCTGCGGCTCCGGGGAAACACGAGGCCCTGTTACAACGTCGTCGAGATCAACGGGAGCCACGTGTCGATCTCCCGGCGTCACCCGTTCCACGGCGAGGAGCGCATCATCCAGTTCTCGACGGAGACGTTCGCGTACGAGAAGTACACCGGCCGCATCGAGGAGGAGGTGACGACGCGAAGATGAGACGCGTCGTCGCCATCGTGGACGGCGAGCACTATCCTCCCGTCGTCCGCGCGGCGCTCGAGGAGATCGAGGACCTGGTGGTGGGCGCCGTGCTCGTCGGAGGGACCGAGAAGCTCCGGGGTGAGGCGGACGGATACGGCGTCCCGCTCGAGCCGTCGGTCGAGGCGGCGATCGAGCGGCATCAGCCCGACCTCGTCCTCGACCTGTCGGACGAGCCCGTTCTCGGCCCACCCGAGCGCCTTGCGCTTGCAGGTCGCGTGCTCGCGCTGGGGCTTCCCTACGAAGGCCCAGACTTCCGGTTCGACCCGCCGCCCGCGGCCCTCGTGGACGTCCCGACGCTCGGGGTGATCGGCACGGGCAAGCGGGTGGGCAAGACCGCCGTCACAGGGCACATCGCCCGTCGCCTCGCGGCGACACGGCGGACGGTGGTCGTGGCGATGGGGCGCGGCGGGCCGCCCGAGCCCGAGGTCGTGGTCGTCCGCCCGACCGTCGAGTCCCTGCTCCAGCTGTCGCGCGAGGGGCGACACGCCGCGTCGGACCACCTGGAGACGGCGGTCGTGGCCGGGGTGACCACGGTGGGCTGCCGCCGCTGCGGCGGCGGGCTCGCCGGAGCCGTCGCCGTGTCGAACGTCGTCGAGGGAGTGGCGGTCGCAAGCGGGCTCGGCGCGGAGCTCGTCCTACTCGACGGGAGCGGCGCAGCTCTGCCGCCGGTCGCCGCCGACAGGCTCGTGCTCGTCGCGTCGGCGTCGCAGCCGGTCGACGTCGCGGCGGGCTACCTCAACACGTACCGCGCCCGCATCTCCGATCTCGTGGTCGTCACGATGGCCGAGGACGGGGCTCCCCACGCGGCGCTGGTCGAGGCGCTCCGGGCGCACGTGCGGCCGTGGGCGCCGCTCATCCGCACCGTCCTGCGGCCGCGGCCGCTCGACGACGTCGCCGGCGAGCGCGTCGCCTTCTTCTGCACGGCGCCCCGGTCGACGCACGACCGTCTCGCATCGCACCTCGAGGAGGCCCACGGAGCACGGGTCGTCTCTGTGTCCGGGAACCTCTCCGACCGCTCCCGCCTGCGGGATGACGTCGCCGCGGCCGACGCCGACGTCTTCGTCGTCGAGCTGAAGGCGGCCGCGGTCGACGTGGTGATCGAGGAGGCCACCCGCCGCGGCGTCCGTGTGGTCGTCGCCGCGACCGACGTGGTGCCGCTCCCCGGCGAGCAGCCGCTCGACGACGCGCTCGACCGGCTCGCCGTCGAGGCAGTCGAGCGCGTTCCCGTGGTGGCGCGGTGAGCGAGCGCCGCTACCTCGCGCCGCTTCCGCTCGGAGGCGACGAGGGACCGCCCTGGTCGAAGGGCCTCATGTCGCGCGCGCTCGCCGCGACCGGCCTCACGGTGACCCGCGCGTACGAGCTGACGCGGCGCGCCGACGCGGACATGGCCGAGCGCGGCACCGACCAGCTGGACCTCGACCGCCTTGCGGATCTCGCGGCCGAGGTCCTCGGCGAGGCCGAGGGAGGGCGCACCATGCGGCGCCTCCGTCGCCTGCACGCGCTCCGTCAGCTCGACGTCCCGATCATCCTCCTCGTCGGCGGCGCGACCGGCACGGGAAAGTCGACGATCGCCACCGAGGCGGCGCACCGCCTCGGCATCACCCGCGTGACGTCGACGGACTTCATCCGCCAGACCATGCGGGCCTTCTTCTCGCCGGCGTTCATGCCCTCGGTGCACTACTCGAGCTTCGACGCGGGGCTCGCCCTTACGAAGGCGGAAGAGGACGAGGCGGGCGACGCACGGCTGCTCGGCTTCCTCGACCAGACGCGGAACGTGCTCGTCGGCGTCGATGCGGCGATCGACCGCTCGTTGGCGGAGGGCTGGTCGATGGTCCTCGAGGGTGTCCATCTCGTCCCGGGCATGGTCGACGTCGACCGCGGTCGCGCGATCGTCGTCCAGTGCCTCGTGGCGATCGAGGACGAGGACCTCCACCGCAGTCACTTCTGGGTGCGCGACTACGCGACCGAGGGGCTCCGGCCGCTCGAGCGGTACATCGACGCGATGCCCGAGATCCGCCTCATCCAGGCCTCGTTGATCGAGCGCGCGCGGCGCTGCGACGTCCCTGTGATCATGAACGCGACCCTCGACCAGGCCATGGGCGAGGTGCTCGATCTCGTCCTCTCGACCGCCGACCGGCTCGCACGCGTGTGATCTAGAGTCGGGTGCGTGGCCGACTGCCTCTGCACCCGGTACGCAAAGGCCACGGAGTGGGCGGCGCTCGCGGGTGCCCGCTGGCTCGGCCGTGCGGACGAGGAGGCGGCAGAGGACGCGGCTGCCAGCGCGATGAAGGCGGCGCTCGACGACCTGCCCATCGACGGCGAGGTCGTGTTCGGCTCGCGCTCGGGGGAGGCCCTCACGCCCGGAGGCAGCGTCGGTGCGGGCGGGGAGCGCGTCGACCTCGCGCTCGATCCGATCGAGGGGCGCGGCGTCGTCGCCCGCGGCGGCGTCGGCGCGATGGCGATGCTCGCCGTCGCGCCCGAGGGGGCGCTCCGCCGGCTGCCCGACATGTACATGCGCTCCATCGCGGTCGGACCGCGCGCCCGCGGGGTGATCGACCTCAACCGCCCCGTCGCCGAGAACGTCCAGAACGTGGCCGAGAGCTTCGGGCGACAGCCCCTCGACATCACGGCGCTCGTGCTCGACCGTCCGCGCCACCATGACCTGATCGAGGAGCTCCGCGGCTCCGGCACGCGGATCAAGCTCATCGGCGACGGCACCGTGACCGCGTCGATCTCCGCCGCGATCCGCGGCACGAACGACCACCTCGCGATCGGGATCGGCGGCACGCGGCAGGCCGTTCTCACCGCGGCTGCGCTCCGTTGTCTCGGGGGCGGGATGCAGGCCCAGCTCTGGCCGACCACGCGCTCGCAGATCGACGCCGCGCACGAGGTGGGGATCGAGGACATCGGGCATGTCTTCACCGAGGAGGAGCTCGCGCCAGGCGACGTGATCGTCGTCGCCACCGGGATGACGAACGGCGACCTGCTCCGCGGCGTCCGGTTTCTCGCCGACTCGGCCCGGACGCACTCGCTCGTCATGTGCATGCGCTGCAACTGGGTGCGCTTCGACGACGGGATCCACTTCTTCGCGCGCGAACGGCGCGAGGAGGTCCGCCTCCTGGGCTGAGCGGCGCGGCCCGGCTAGTGGTGGCTGGGCCCGAGGGCGGGCTGGTGCTCCCCGAGCGGTGAGGGCTCGACGCGGACGAGCCTGGCGAGGCCGTCCGGCATCCACCAGTTCCACTTGCCGAACAGCTTCATCGCGCTCGGGACGAGGAGCGCACGCACGATCGTCACGTCGATCAGGATCGCCGCTGCGAGCCCGAATCCGAACTGCTGCAGACCGACGATCGAGCCGGCCACGAAGCCCATGAACGCGGCGAACATGATCAGCCCCGCCGCCGTGACGAGCCGGCCCGTCTTCGTCAGCCCGAGCACCACGGCCTCCTCGTTCGTGGCCCCGTTGTCCCACTCCTCGCGCATCCGCGAGACGAGGAACACCTCGTAGTCCATCGAGAGCCCGAAGAGCATCGCGAAGAGGAAGACGGGGATCCAGCCCTCGATCTGGTCGTAGGGGATCAGCCCGGCCCACTCGCCGGCGCCCCACCTGAAGACGACGACGAGCAGCCCGTAGGCCGCCCCGATCGACAGCAGGTTGAGGACGATCGCCTTGAGCGGGAGGACGATCGAGCGGAACGCGCGCATCAGCAGCACGAACGTCGCGACGAGAACCGCGGCGACGAGCCACGGGAACCAGCCGTACGTGAGGTCGAGGAAGTCCTTGCCGCCCGGCGGGCCGCCCCCCGCGTAGACGGCAACGCCCTCGGGGAACCCCGCCGCCGGGACGAGCTTGTCGCGAAGACGGGACACGAACGCGAGGCTCTCCGGCTTCCCGTAGTCCTGCTCGCCGACCACCTCGACGTTCAGGTAGCGGCCCGTCGGGTCGACGTACTGCGATGTGTCGCCGAAGCGCACGACGGCGACCTGCGGATCGGCCTCCAGGCTGCGTTTCAGGCGGTCGACGGCGGCTGTCACCCCGGGATCCTCGGCGCCGCCTGTGCGGCCGGTGTCGACGACGACGTTCGTCGGTGCGACCGCGCCTGCCCCCACGGCGGCTCTGAGGACGTCGTATCCCCGAACCGCCTCGAGGTTGCGCGGGATGCCCTCGTTCGACCCCGGCCCGAGCTGGAGCGCGAGGAGCGGCAGCGTGAGCAGGAGCAGGAAGCCGGCGGTCACGCCCGCGACCGTCTTCGGGTAGCGCATGATGAAGCGCGCGAGCACGGCCCAGAACCCGTGCTCGGTGTCCGCTCGTCGCTCGAGCCAGCTGCGCGGCAGGACGCGAACACGGTCGAGGCGCGTGCCGACCAGCGAGAGCACGACCGGCAGGAACGTGACGGCGGCGAGCAGGGACACGGCCGGGATGAAGAGGCCCCCGATCCCGAAGCCGCGCATGAAGGGCAGCGGCATGAAGACGAGCATCGCCAGGCCGATTGCCACCGCCGTGCCGCTGAAGACGACTGCGCGGCCGGCCGTCGCCATCGTGGTCACGATCGCCTCGTCCCGGGACGAGCCCCGGGCGAGCTCCTCGCGGAAGCGATAGACGATCAGGAGCGAGTAGTCGATCGCGATCCCGAGCCCGATCAGCGAGACGAGGTTCTGGAGGTACGTCGACAGCTCCATGAAGTTCGCGAAGACCCAGATGATCGCAAGCGTCGTCGGGATCGTCACGAGCGCGAACGCGAACGGGATCAGGAACGCCAGCGTCCCGAACGTGAAGACGAGGATGAGCAGCGCAATCGGGAGCGCGATGAGCTCGCCCCGCACGAGGTCCTCGCCGAACACCGGGTCGAGGTCGTGCTCGATCGCCGCCTGCCCCGTGAGGTAGACGGTCGCGCCGGAGATCGAGCCCATCGCCGCGCGCATGTCATCGGTCCGGCTCTTCGAGTCGGCAGGCTCGAGATCGGAGACGATCTGGGCGACCGTGACATCCTGCGTGACCGGCAGCACGCTGACGAGGCGGCTCGTCGGCAGCTTTCCGACGGCGCGCTCGGCGGCCGCGCGCACCTCGGGCACCAGCGCGCGGCCGTGCCGTCGCTCCGGACGACGATCGTGAACGAGCCCGTCGAGGCTGCCCGAAGTGGTCCTGGAGGATCACCTCGGCCCGGCGCGTGTCGGTGCCCGGAAGGGTGAAGCGGTTCGTGAGCAGGCCGGAGAGCTGGGACG
This sequence comes from uncultured Actinomycetes bacterium, assembly GCA_963792245.1. GTDB lineage: Bacteria > Actinomycetota > Thermoleophilia > Gaiellales > Gaiellaceae > Gaiella. Next base: position 118 of record CAWBVO010000022.1, on the reverse strand, counting down.
ATGCCCACCCGGCGACGACGAACACGACCAGCCAGGAGACGAGCACCGCGTACCGATGCCGGAGCACGAATCGCGTCAAGCCCTCCACGGGCTCGACACTAGCGCGGGGCTAGCCGAA
>CAWBVO010000021.1:0-96483 GCA_963792245.1 uncultured Actinomycetes bacterium | reverse complement strand
CAACTGAACTACGCCCCCGAGCGCCGCGAGATTGTAGCCGCGCGCCGGATCGCTGGTGCGGGGGCCGGGGGTGCGGGCAGACTTGAAGGGTGAACATCGCCGACTGGATCGCGGTGGGCGTCATCGCGCTGACCGCGGTCAGCGGGTTCCGGCGCGGGCTGATCACAGGGGTGCTCTCGCTCGCCGGTCTCGTGCTCGGGGCTCTCGTGGGCGCGCGCTTCGCGCCGGAGATCGTCGGCGACGCCAGCCCGTACGTCCCGTTGGTCGCGCTCGGCGGCGCGGCGATCGGCGGGATGCTCGGACAGATGGCGGGGATCTTCATCGGAAGCTCCGCCCGGAGGCTGATCTCGATCCTGCCGCCGCTGCGTTGGCTCGATTCCGCGGGCGGCAGCGCGCTCGGGCTCCTCACGGGCCTCGCGATCTGCTGGGTGTTCGGTGCCGCCCTGCTCTACCTCCCCGGCCAGACCGAGGCGCGGCGGCTTGCGCAGGAGTCGCGTGTCGTCTCCGCGCTCACCGAGGCGCTGCCGCCGGCGACCGTCATGCGGGCCGTCGAGCGGATCGACCCGTTCGCGGCGATCGCGGGGCCTGCGGCGGGTGTCGCCCCTCCGGACCCGACGATCGTCGTTGCTCCCGCCGTCCGCGCGGCGCGCCCGTCGGTCGTGCGCATCACCGGCTACGCGTGCGGGCTCGGTATCGAGGGCTCCGGCTGGATCGTGCGGCCCGGTCTCGTGGTCACCAACGCGCACGTCGTCGCCGGCATCGACGCCCCCCGGGTCGACCGGCGGGGCGGGAGGAGCTACGAGGCACGCGTCGTCTCGTTCGACGCGCACAACGACGTGGCGATCCTCCGCGTCCCTGGGCTCCAGGGCAGGCCGCTCGTGCGCGTCGATCCGACGCGCGGCGAACCGGGCGCGCTGCTCGGGTTCCCCGAGAACGGCCCGTACCGCGTGATACCGGTGCGCATGGGCCGGAAGGCGACGATCGGCTCGCGTGACGCCTACGGCCGGATCGAGCTCGCGAGGTCGATCGTCGCGCTCCGGGGTGACGTCAAGCCGGGCAACTCGGGTGGGCCGGTCGTGAGCCGCGACGGCGGCGTCCTCGCGACGCTGTTCGGCCAGCGCCAGGGCTCGGGGGACGGCTTCGCGGTGACCAACGAGGAGGTCGAGGGAGCGCTCGCGGCGATCGGGCCGCCGCTCGAGACAGCCTGCGTCGCCCGGTAGCTCAGTCGCCGGGGACGATGCGCGCGACGGCCTCCGGCCGCGGCGAGCCGCGATCGAGTGGCGCCTCTGCGTCCGCCGAGCGGCTCCCGGCCTCGGCGAGGAGCTCCGTCAACGTCAGCGCCAGCGCGCGCTGCTCCTCGGACGCGAACCGATACCCCGCCGGGCCCACGTCACCGCCGCGGTCGACCAGCTCCCGATACGACCGCTCGCCGTCGGGCGTTTCCTGCCACGCCTGGGCGAGGCGCTCGAGCTGCTCGGCGAGCGCCGCGAGCGTGCTCCGGTAGCGAACCCACCGGTGGTTGTCCCAGGACAGGCCCGGCGCGGTGCCGGGTGTCTCGGCGAACCGCTCGACGAGCGCGCGCCCGGCCGCCTGGCCACGCCGCGTGAGCGCCTCGATCACGTCCGGCGGCATCGCGAGGTTCATCCCGCCCTCGTCGGGGGCGGTGTGGACATGGACGATCCGGTCGCGGTATCCGGGCTGGTGCGTGAGCGTCGCGTCGACGTGGTTCTGCATCGTGCGGACGATCCCCGAGACGAACCCGGTGAGGCTCCGGATCCCGGGCTCGGGCTCGATTCGGTGCCAGGTGTCGAGGAGCCCGCCCGCGTTGGACGAGGGCAGGTAGACGTTCGCCACCTCGTCGGCCCGTCGCGGGTGGTCGGGGTGGAAGCCGTCGAGGTCGATGGCGAAGGTCGGCCGCGTCGGGAGCGGCGTGTCGAAGAAGTGGACCGGGAAGTTGCTCGCGATGCCGCCGTCGGAGAACCAGCAGACGCCGGCGACGAGGGGTTGGGGAGGAGCGCGACCCTCTTCGACGGCCTCGAGCGCGGCGCGGGTCGAGCGGGACGTCATGTCGAGCGCGTGGAGCGGAACGGCCGCGATCAGGAGCGGGAAGCTCAGGCTCATCCGCGCCGCGACGACCACCGGAAGGTCGTCGGGCTCGGGGAGCGGGCGAAGCGGCGCGAGCGCGTCGAGGCGACGCCGCATCCGATCCGCCGATCGACCCTCGCCCACCGGTGGCGGATGAGCCTCCATCCACGCAACGACCCGCTCCGGGAAGAGCAGGCGCAGCTCGGCGGGGTCGAACAGGAACTCGCGGCTCGACCACGGCATCCGGTGGGGACGCCGGTGGGTGACGTTGGTCGTCATCACCTGCAGATCGATGCCCTTCGCACGGAGGTCCCCGAAGGTCAGCGGGCCCTCGTCGTCCTTCGCCGCGAGGTCGTCGAGGAGATCTGCGAGCCACGGTGTCAGGCCGGGTGTCCCGCGGTGCGCCGTGAGACCGGAGCAGAGGCCGAACCCGTTGCGGCCGAGCGCGCGTGGCAGCCCGAAGGCGACCCGGGCGCCGAGCGCGAGTGCGAGCCCGAGCAGGGCGAGAAGGCTCCCGGCGACGACTGCGCACACGGCGAGCGCTCCCTGTCCCGCCCAGAGCGCGAGCACGAGGAGGGCGACGCCGGGAGCGACGCCTGCGATCGCGGTGAGCGGGAAGCCGACGAGCGCTGCTCCGGCGACATGCATCCCCTTCGACATGCCCGTCCGGCCGACGCCGGCCGTGAGCAGCCGGAAGTACCGGCGTGTTCCCACCTGCGGCTGGAACAGCCCGAGGAGGTTGTCCCCGTCTCCGATCCACGCCGGGAGCGCTGCCAGCTTCTCGAAGCCACGCCGCTCACGGCCGTGCTCGGCTGCGGCGGCCGCGGCGGCGGCGATCGCCCCCGCCGACGTCCCGCCGACCTTCGAGAACCGGTACGTCACGGCGAGCTCGCAGAGCGCATGCGGGTAGACGACGCCGCTCGTGATGCCCCCCTTCATCACGACGTCGCAGGCGCGCGTGGGGTGCGCGTAGTCGTACGCGCGCGGATCGCCGCGCGTTCGGTCGTCCCCGCGCGCGACCGTCACCCGGCCACCCCCGCGTCGGGCGCGCCTGCCGCAGCGTCATCGGGTCGATCCACCTGGCCCTCCCTCCGAACGCGTGCCCGGAGGGTAGAGCACCCCCGAGGCGGTTTCCAGGGCGGTGGACGCGGCGTCAGTCGAACAGGTCGAGCGCCGCGAGCGGCTGCTTGAACGGGGGGATCACGTAGATCCCCGCGGCGCGTGAGCGAGCGCCTTCGACAAGCCCTCGCGCGAGCTCGAGTCCGACCGCCGGCGCGTCGGCGCCGGCGTCCTGCAGCGCGTCGAGCACGGTGCCGGGAACGCTGATCCCCGGGACCTCGTTGTGCAGCCGAAGCGCCATCGCGTGGCTGCGGAGCGGCCACACCCCGGCGAGGACCGGGACCGGCCACGCGCCGCCGAGTCGCTCGGCGAAGCGGTCGAGCAGGTCGACGTCGAAGAGAGCCTGAGTCATCGCGAACCTGGCGCCCGCGTCGACCTTGCGACGGAACCGCTCGAGCTCGAGGTCGAGGTCGTCGGCCGACGGATTGACGGCGACGCCGACGAAGAACGAGGTCGGCGCGTCGATGCCCTTGCCGACGTAGTCCTCGCCGCGGTTGAGGGACGACAGGAGCTGCACCAGCCCGATCGAGTCGACCTCGTAGACGCCCCGCGACCCCGGGTAGTCGCCGACGTGCGGCGGGTCGCCCGTTACCGCCAGGACGTTCCGCACCCCCTCCGCGTGCGCGCCGAGCAGGACTCCCTCGAGCCCCATCACGGTGCTGTCGCGCGGCGTCACGTGCGGGATCGTCTCGATCCCGGCCTCCCGCTGGAGGGTCGCCGAGCTCATCAGGGCGTTCATCCGTGCGCGGGCCATGGGGTTGTCGTTGACGTCGACGAAGCCGACGTGGCCGGAGGCATGGATCGCCCGCGCGATCTCGACGAGGCCGTCGAGCGAGCCGCCCTTGGGAGGGTCGAGCTCCACCGAGACGACCCACTCCCCCGCGCGGAGGGCGCGTTCGAGACCCGTCTCCCCCTCGCGGGCGGCCGGCGCGAGCACGAGCTCCGGCTCGTCGACCTCGATCGACCTGCGCGGGGCGCGGCCGGCGTCGAACGCCTCGCGGACGGCCGCGATCTGCGCCGGCGTGGTCCCGCAACAGCCGCCCACGATCCGCGCTCCGACGTCGACCGCCTGCACGGCGAACTCCGCGAAGTAGTCCGGGGTCGAGTGCGGGTACACCACCCGGCCGCCCGCGAGGCTCGCGAGACCGATGTTCGGGAGCGCGGCGAGCGGGATCCCGGCGCCGGCCATGCCCCGGAGCGCTCGCAACGCCACCGTCGGCCCGGCGCCGTGATTCGTGCCGATCGCCGCCACGTCGAGCCCCGCCAGTCGGCGGGCGACGGCCTCGGCCCCGACCCCGCCCGTGATCTCGGCGTCGTCGTCGAACGTCAGGAGGGCGACGATCGGGAGCGACGAGACGCCGCGGACCGCCCCGACCGCGACCACGAGCTCCTCGAGGTCGAAGAACGTCTCCACCATGAACAGGTCGACCCCCCGCCCCTCCAGCACCTGTGCCTGCGCCGCGTACAGCGGGCCGTGCTCGGCCGCGTCGAAGACCTCGAGCTCACCCAGCGGCCCGATCGACCCCGCGACGAAGACGTCCCGGCCGGCAACCTCCCGCGCCTCGCGGGCGAGTCGGACGCCCGCAGAGTTGATCTGCTCGAAGTCGCCGTCGAGGAGCACGCGCGCGAGCTTGCGCCGGTTCGCGCCGAAGGTGTTCGTCTCGATGAGCTCCGCCCCCGCGGCGATGTAGCTCGCGTGCACCGCGACGACGCTCTCCGGCGAGCGAAGGTTCGCCTCCTCGGGGCAACGCAGCCCGTGGACCGCCTCGGAGATCAGCGCGCCGGTCCCTCCGTCGGCGACGATCGGCGCGCCGCTGCGCAGGCGCTCGAGAAACCGGCTCATGCCTTCGACTGTAGTCCCGGTCGTCGCCCGGGGATCGGGCGAAGCGGGGCTGCCGCCGGGCCCCGCTCCGACACGAACGACCCCGAAGCGATGGGAGCCGTCCCCCCTCGCGCCTGAGCAGCGTCCGGTGAGCGAAGCGTCCATCGGCCTGTCGCGACCCCCGGCATATCACCCCTCCGGGGTAATCCCTCTGCGGCAAAGAGCCCTTGAGACGGAGAGGGGGCGGCCATCGCCGCCCCGGTCTCCACTCCGTCGGCCCAGGAAGTGATTGCCGTCAGTTCCCGACCAGGAGCTCCTTCTGCATCGGCAGGTTCCAACCGCACCTGAAGGCCGGTCCCCGGCGGCTACGCATCGGGATGGACGACGCGGCCCTCCATCCCGCCGGCGACGGTGACGAGCTCGCCGGTGACGTGGCCCGACAGTCGCTCGGAGGCGAGGACGACGACCTGCGCGGCGACGTCCTCCGGGGTCGCGACCTTGCGAAGCGGCATCGTCCGCGTGATCCGGCGCACGTCGTCGTCCTCGAGCATCCCGCGGGTCATGGGCGACACCGTCCAGCCGGGGGCGACGGCGTTGACGCGGACACGCGGGCCGAGGCGGGCGACCTCGTTCTTCAGGGAGAGCAGCAGCCCGCCCTGGATCGCAGCCTTCGCCGCAGCGTAGTCGGCGTGGCCGGCCTCACCGAACCGTCCCGCCGTCGAGCCGACGAGGACGAGCGCGCCCCCCTCGCTCTGCGCCTCGACGAGCCCGCGGAGGAACGCGCGCGCGGTGAGAAACGTGGCGGTCAGGTTGAGCGCGACCGTCCGCTCGAAGCGCGCGAGGTCGAGCTCCCAGGTGGGGACGTCCTCGGACGGGTAGACGCCTGCGACGGCGGCGCACACCTCGACCGTGCCGAGGGCCTCGCGCGCGTCTGCGAAGAGCCGGTCCACCTCGGCCTCGTCGGTCAGGTCGGCCCGGGCGAGCGGCGCGCCGCCGAGCTCGTCGGCGAGCGCGCGGGCGCGCTCCTCGCCGCGGTGATGGTGCACGAGCACGCGCGCGCCCTCGGCGGCGAACGCGCGCGCGCACGCCGCTCCGATGCCGCCCGATGCGCCGGTCACGACGACGCCCTTGCCGGCGAGCCCGGTCTCCACGCGCGGAGCCTACGCCTGCCCGCTCAGTAGGCCTCGAGCGAGGCCCTGCGGCGGCCCTCGGTCTCGAACAGCCGGAAGAGGCCGAAGGCGACGGTCGCGTAGGCGAGGCCGATGAACGCCTCCGTCCAGAGCAGGCTCGCGACGTCGCCGAGCCCCGCCCCCGCCGCGATCTCCCGCGCCGCCTCGATCCCGTGGGTCAGCGGCAGGCAGCGGCCGATGGCGGCGAGCCAGCCCGGCAGGTCGTCGTTCGGGACGTTGACGCCGCAGACGAGGAGCATCAGGAAGTAGACGAGGTTCGCGCCGAAGAAGACGTCACGGGCGCGAAGGCCGATCGAGCCGATGAGCATCCCGAGGGCGACACAGGAGCAGGTCGTGACGAGCACGGCGAAGGCGAGCGGCGGGACGCTCCCCGCCGCGGGCCGGAAGTCGAGCAGGAGCCACGAGACGGCGAAGCCGAACGCCGAGACCACGAGGCCGTTCGCGATGAACGGCAGCGCGCGGCCCGAGAAGATCGCGAGCCGGTTGGCCGGCGTCGCGAGCAGCTGCTGGAGCGTCCCGAACTGGCGCTCGTTCGCGATCCCCATCGTCATCCCGTAGATGCCGGCCATCGCGGCCACCTGGATGGCGTTGCCGACGATGAAGAACGCGTCGTCCTGCGACCCCGCGTAGCGGCCGAGGTAGGTGAAGAACAGGATCTGAAAGAGCGGGCTGCCGAGCATCGTCGCGACGTACATCCCCGGCTGGATCCAGTTGAAGAGCGCGCGGTACGAGATCGCGCCGCCGACGAAGAAGACGCGCGCGGAGGCGCTCACGTGAGGGACAGAGTCGCCCGGCTGCGGGCCAGCCGCTCGAAGTTCCGGAGCGCAAGTGCGCCGAGGCCGAGGTACACGAGGCCGAGCGCCGCGCACACCGCCATCTCGGGCCACGCATCGCCGCCGAACGCCGCCTCGCGGACGGCGCGCATCCCCCAGGTCGGCGAGAGGATCCACGAGATCGGCGTGACCCATCCGGGCAGGAGCGAGAGCGGGACGAGCAGGCCCGTGGCCAGCCAGACGGGGTACTCGAGGAGGTTCGAGAAGGCGTTCGCCTGCCGATAGAGGACGAAGGTCGACGCGAGCAGGAGGCCGAGCATGCCGAGGCTCAGGATCGTCGTCGGGAGGGCGAGTGCGAGCTGGAAGGGATGCGCGAAGTCGAGGGGCATGCCGAAGAAGAGTCGGCCCCAGGCGAGCGTCGCGACGACGGAGTAGATCCCGATCGTCGCGGTCGCGACCGTGAGCGGCAGCAGGATCGCGACGAGCGGCGGTGGCGCCCCGACCATCAGCTCGAGCGTCCCCTGCCAGCGCTGCCACTGGATCGCGCCGCCGGAGCCGAACAGCGTCGCCGACCAGATCCCCATCAACCCCGCGCCGAGAGCGACGTAGAGGAGGGTGCCGGCCTGGTTCCCGGACTCGACCATGAAGAAGGCGATCGAGGCGAAGATCACGGGCTGGAGCACCGAGACGAGCACGAAGAACATCGACGTCGTGAGCGTCTTCAGGTGGAACAGCCAGCCGATCGCGAACAGGCGCGCGCTCATGCGGCAACCGTAACCAGCGGGCAGCGGGCTGCGACGAGCGGCCCTCGAACGGGCGCCACGTCGACGCCGCGCAGGCGATCCGACTCCTGCGCCTGACGCTGGTCGAGGAAGGCACTGTTGCGCGGACGGGACGCTCATCCTGCGCCGCGGGCCACGCGTAGCCTCTGGCCGATCGGTCGGCCAGGACAGCACCGGGCGGCGTGTGACTACCTGGCCTGCGGGGCTGCGCGGTCGGCTGAGGCTTCCGCTCCTTGGCCTGCCGATACAGCACGACCTCGGCGCACGGTTCCACGGGCCGGAAGCCTGGGCCAACGACGTCGCGGTCGCCTTCCAGGTTGGGCGGAGGTCGGGCTGGAAGTCGGGTGTGGCGGGCGCGTGGGGGACGGCAGCGCGGCCTCGGCCGCGGCCCGTGTTCTTCCCGGTGCGAAGTCCGGAAGCCCCAGGGCCGCACCGACCGCTCGCGGCTCGACGGAAGCCCGCGGGAGCCACGGAGAACCCATCGGGAGACGCGGTCGCCAGGCCGGGGTCTGGTTGCGACCTCAGCGCCGCGCCCAGTACCGGATGAAGTACACGGGCACCGCGACACCGGCAGCAAGGAAGGCGGCGACACCCCAAGCCGTCGCGTGACGACTTCCGTGCTTGGTCGCGTGGACGAACACGCCGGTGGATATCGCTGCCGCGAGAGCGACGGCGATCAGGAAGGTGATGGGATCAGGCGTCGTCACAACGGACACGATAGGCGGCTCGCGGACCCGCGGACGGTCGCCCGGGCTGCCGTCGCGTTGTGACTCGTCAGGAGCGCGCGGCGTCGAACCGTGCGGTCTCCCAGACGATGCCGCGCGACGTGCGTGTGCGGTGGAGCCCCTGGCGCGCAGCGGCACGCTCCAGTTCCTCGGGCGGGTGGACGAACGAGCGAAACCGCTTGCGGATCAGCCAGAACACAGCGTTCTCGATCCGCGAAAACAGTCGGTTGGCTACCCGATCGCGCGGGTAGCTGGCGAGCAGCACCCGTCGTGCCCTGCTCGCGGCGATGCCAAGGAGCTCGGGACCTCTAGGCGAGCAGCACACCACCCGGCGAAGGACGACGATGTCCGCCGGGTCGACCGATTCCGGCGACTCGAGGAGATCCGCGACCACGAACGACGTGCGCTCGGTGACGTCGACAGCACGGGCAAGCTCCGCAGCCGCGCCCTCGTACCCGGAAACGACCTCCACCACTCGCCCGCTCGCAGCTCCACGACGCAGCAGCTCAGCCTGCACCTGACCGATTCCCCCACCGACCTCGAGGACAGCGGCCTCGGCGAGTCCGCCCTCTTCGGCCCACGCCGCGATCAGCTTGGCGTCGGCGCCCCCGAGTCCCCGGCGTAGATAGCGCCGCAGCTCGCGTCGAGCGCTCCTCTCGCTGAAGATGTCGAGCGCGTCACCGACACAACAGTTGCAGGGCACGCCGACATCCTGCCATGGAGTTGAGCGCCCAAATCCCTTCGGCCCACGAGCGCTCTGCTCGACAAAGCGCGACTGTCGCGCCGATCGCTCGCGTAACCCTGCGTCGAGCGGCCCGGAGGACCGTACGGCGACGACGCGGGGCATAGGGTGGAGGTCGTACGACACCCGTTACGACAAGGAGGAGAGAGATGGTCCTGGCAACGGCGAAGATCGAGGATTTCGACCGCTTCTGGAATACCTTCTCGACCAAGGGCGCTGAGAAGCGAAAGCAGCACGGTTGCAAGGGATCGCACGTCTTTCAGGATCCAAATGAGAGCGACCGGGTTTGGGCGATCTTCGATTGGGACGAGGCGGGGTGGCAAAGCTTCACGTCGGACCCCGAGGTCCCGGCGATCTTTCAGGAAGCCGGGTTTACGCAGGGTCCGCCCAAGTCGGCGGAGCTCCTCCGCGAGCACGAGGCGTAGCCGCAGAGCCCGAATCAGAAGCCCTGATCCTCGGCCAGGCGGTCGATCGGGCCGAGACGCCGGTCGAGATCGCAAGCTCGTCCTCGATGCTGGAGATTCGCCGCCGACCCGGCCATCGTCGAGGGGGTGCGGGGTGGCGCGCAGCGCTCCGATCCCGCATCGTTGAGCGGAAGAGCACGCGCCTCCTCAACCGCGTGCGCACGTTCGATTCTTGCCGGGGGCGCACTCGCTCGCGTGTACGAGCGCCTGGCTAGAGGCGTGATGCGAAATTCGCCAGACGTCTTCGGCTTGACCGAGCCGCTCTGGAGAGCGAGTTCGGTTGCGGCGAGCTTGCGCCCACCCTGCTCCACGCAACCAACCGACGCGCAAGACTGTGCTGGTGCAGGCACCCGACATCCGTTACGCCCGAAGTGGCGACGTCGCGATCGCGTACTCCGTCCTGGGTGACGGGCCGATCGACCTCGTCGCGGTCCACGGCTTCGCCGGCAACCTCGACTTCGAGCTCGAGAGCCCGTACTGGCGCCCCTTCCACGACCGGCTTGCCTCGTTCTCGCGTCATGTCATGTTCGACCGGCGCGGTACCGGCCTTTCGGACCGGATGCGCGAGGCGCCGACCCTCGAGACGCGCATGGACGACCTCCGCGCGGTGCTCGACGCAATCGGGTCGGAGAGCGCGGTCCTCTTCGGAACGTTCGAGGCAGCCTCGATGTGCCTGCTGTTCGCGGCCACGTATCCGGAGCGCACCCGAGGCCTCGTCCTCTACAACCCTGTCGCGAAAGGCACCGCGGCGCCGGACTACCCGTGGGCGCAACCGCTCGACGAGGGGCTCGGCACCGGCCTGGACGAGCTCATCGCCAGCTGGGGCACGGCCGACGAGGTCGTCGAGTGGGCACGCGTCATGGCCCCTTCGCTGGCCGACGATGCGGAGTTCATCCGGACGATCGCGCGCAATCGGCGGCTCGGTGCGAGTCCCGGCGCCGCCCTGACGATTCGCCGGATGGCGGCCGACGTCGACGTGCGCGACGTCCTGTCGGTGATCCGCGTGCCGACACTCGTTCTGAACATGCCTTCCGCCCGCAGCGAAGCCGAATACGTCACGGCGCGCATACCCGGCGCGCGGCGAATCGAGGCGCCGGGCCCCGACTACATGGTCTCCCTCCTCGGTGATCGCGTGTATGACGAAGTCGAGCAGTTCGTGAGTTCGCTGCGTGAGGGACACGAGCCGGACACCGTGCTCGCAACCGTCCTCTTCACCGACATCGTCAGTTCCACGGCGAAGGCGGCAGCGCTCGGCGATCGCGCTTGGGCCGACCTCGTCCGACGGCACCACTCGCTGGTCCGCTCTCATCTCGACCGCTTCCGCGGACGCGAGATGGACACGGCCGGGGACGGCTTTTTCGCTGCGTTCGACGGGCCGATCCGCGCCATCCGCTGCGCGACGACGATCGGGAGATCCGTTCTCGATCTCGGTCTGGAAGTGCGCGCCGGGCTGCACACGGGCGAATGCGAAACCGTCGGCGAGAAGCTCAGCGGCCTCGCCGTGAACATCGGCGCACGAGTGTCGGCGCAGGCGCAACCCGGCGAGGTGCTCGTGACCAGCACCGTCAAGGATCTCGTCGCCGGCTCGGGCATCGGATTCCAAGACCGAGGCCTGCACACACTGAAAGGTGTCCCGGGCGAATGGCGACTGTACTCCGCCATCGACGCCGGCTGACTCCGGGCCGCGTGATACCTACGTCCAGTCCTCGGGCGACGGCACGCGCCCCCGCGATCGCCGCTGGCGCACCTCCGTGCCTCGCCGCGAATAGGCCTCTTCCGACCGGGACCGTAACCGTGAGAGGTCGAGAATTCGGCAATCGATCCGTACTCCCGCCGGACGAAGCGGCTCGCAGTCTCGGCAGAGCGCGGAACACCGCCGGCCGCCGACCGATGAGATTCCAGCGGCTGCTTCGTCGTAGGGGTGCACAGGCCGTGCGAGCCGATACCGAGGAGGTCCGATGCCAACGTCCGTAACCGTCATCGTGGGCACCCGCAAGGGGTGCTTCCTGCTGGAGTCAGACGGCGACCGGCGCGACTGGGAGATGCGAGGCCCGTTCTGCGACGGCTGGCCCGTCTACCACGCGATCCACGACGCCGCCACCGGCACGCTCTTCGCCGCGTGCGCGAGCGAGTGGCACGGCGCGGGTGTCTGGCGGAGCTCCGACCTCGGCGAGAACTGGGAGCTCTCGAGCGAGGGCCTCTCGTACGGCGAGGACGGCGACCTCAAGCTGTCGAAGGTCTCCGGGCTGACCGCCGCGCACGGGCGCCTCCTCGCAGGCGCCGAGTCGGCGGGCGTGTTCGAGAGCCGCGACGGCGGCGCGACCTGGTCGCTCAAGACCACGCTCGACGGGCTGCCGGGCCGCGACGAGTGGAACATCCCGACGAACCAGCCGCCGGGCCACCTCGGCCTTCCCGCGATCCTTCCGCACCCCGACGAGGCCTCGCGCTTCTGGGCGATCGTCCAGGGCTTCGGGATCTTCGAGACCACCGACGACGGAGCGTCGTGGACGCCTCGCAACAAGGGCCTCCGCGCCGACTGGCCGCTCGAGAACCCGGAGGTCGGCTACTGCGTCCACAAGCTCGTGATGTCCCCCGTCGACACCGACCGCCTCTACCAGCAGAACCACGTCGGCATGCACCGCAGCGACGACGCGGGTCAGTCGTGGGTCGAGATCAGCGAGGGCCTGCCGACCGAGTTCGGCTTTGCGGCGGCCGCGCACCCGCACGACCGCGACACGTTCTACGTGATTCCGCTCGACCCGGGGCACGGGCGCTGCATGCCGGACGGCAAGGCGGCCGTGTGGCGCACGCGGGACGCCGGATCGACATGGCAGCGGCTCGACCGCGGCCTCCCGCAGGAGGACGCCCACCTGGGCGTGCTCCGCGAGGGCATGGCCATCGATGCGCTCGACGTCCCCGGCCTCTACTTCGGCACGAGCACCGGCCAGGTGTTCGCGAGCGCCGACGAGGGCGAGACCTGGACGGAGATCGCGAGTTACCTGCCGGCGATCGCGTCCGTCGAGGTGGCGGTGGCCGCGTAGATGGCCGACGTCCGCCTGCCTCCCACGCTCCCGTCGCTCTACGCCGACCTCCCGCGACGGCTCGAGGTCGACGCGGCGACCGTGAACGACGTGATCGACCGACTCGACGAGCGCTGGCCCGGCCTCCGCGACCGGCTCTGCGAGCCCGGGCCGGCGCTCCGCACGCACATCAACGTCTACGTCGACCGCGAGCGGGCCGGGCTCGACACCGCCCTCGAGCCCGGCTCGCGGGTCGACGTGATCGCCGCGATCAGCGGCGGCTAGGAGGGCGAAACAGCAACCATGGCCCCAGGGCAGCGGCGGGCGCCCTGGGAGCGGGGACCGTTTCGCCAAGCCCTCCTAGACGGCCTGCGGCACGAGGACGAGCTTGATCGATCCCCGGCGCGCGCGGGGCGCGGGGATGAAGCGCGACAGCAACACCTCGTGCGCGGGCGCGATGACGCGCAGGTGGATGTGCGGCGGCGTCCCCTCGTACTGAGCCGGATACGGCCCCTGGAACCGGAAGCGGCCGTTTCGGTCGGTGATCACGGTCCCACTGAGGGCGCGAACGTAGACGCCCTTCGCGTTCGCCTGCCACAGCTCGACCCGCGCACCACGGATCGGCTTGCAGTCGAGCGAGGACACGACGACGCCGGTCAGGACATGCCCCTCGCCGATGCTCGCGCGGACGGGCGGCATCCCGCGCCCGAACGGGCCAAAAGCGTCGGGCACCGTCGGGGGACATCCGGGCGCAGCGGAACCGGTCGCAGCGACGGCGAGCGCGGAAATCGTGACGACGGCGGCGAGGAGCCCACGCAGCCAACGCATGCGCAGGTGATAACAGATCGGGTCGGTCGCGTCAGCTGCGGTCACACACTGCGCGCGCCGAGTCCTCCGGTTGACGCTTGTATCGTGGCCGCGTGGTGGTCACGCTGCGGCCGATGGATGCCGACGAGTTCGCACGCTGGCTCCCGAGGATTCGGGACGGTTACACGCGTGACATGGCGGTAAACGGCGGGATCTCGGAAGACGATGCGGGACGAAAGGCGGCCGCGGACACAGAGCAACTCTTCCCCGCGGATCAGCTCTCCGCCGGCCAGTCGGTCTTCGTCATCGAAGCCGGCGGCGAGGACGTGGGCGAGCTCTGGGTTGCGGAGCGCCAGAGCTGGAGAGGGCCCGAGCTTTGGATCTACGACATCCACGTAGAGGACGCGCATCGAGGTCGCGGTTACGGAAAACAGGCAATGCTGCTCGCGGAATCGGAAGCGCGCCGCCGCGGGTTGGACCGCGTCGCGTTGAACGTGTTCGGCGGCAACGAGGTCGCGCGTAACCTCTACCGGTCGCTCGGCTATGGCGAGAACGCGATCGTCATGAGCAAGAACCTTTGAGGCTGCGCGGTCGGGCGACGACCCGTGGGTCGAAGGGCCGTCACCCTGCAGGCATGTTCTGCGCTCGGGTGAGGTTCGCCCAGCGTCCTCGGCCACGAGCAGGTCATCCATCTCGGCAACGGCGAATGGCAGCCGCTCGCCGCGAGCGGCCCTTGCGAGAAACTGCGTGTGCGCGACAGACATCGGCGGGTTCAGTGGGCCTTCTCCTGCTCGCAGTGCTGGTGTCCGGGTGTGGGTCGTCAACGGGTGGTGATCCCAACGGGCAGCGGCTCCGAGAACTCAGCAACGACAGCGTCTTCGCCGGCGTGCCGATGTCCTCGACGATGGTTCGGGTGCGGCGAACTGCCGCGAGATATCGGAAACCAGGGTTCGGGAGCGGTGGATGGGCCGGCCCGAGCGTCGTCGTGAGCTTCCGCAACGCAAAACCCCCTCGCGTCGTCTTCCAGTACTTCGCTCGACGGGCTGCGGCAAGTGGCTGGCATCCGACCGCAAAGGGGTCCCTCGGTCTCACCGACAGATGGGCAAAGTCCTACGCAGACGGTGCGGCCGCGACGTTGGTTCTGGCACAGCTTGGACGGTCCCGTGTGACGTCGGGTCGCCTGTACCTGCTGCAGGGCGGAATCGCCCCCGCGACGTGATCTAGACGCGGCCGACAGCAGGCGTGCAGTCGGCGCTCGATTCCTGGCGCGGTACCCCGATCTGCCGCGCGCTCAGGTGTTCCTCTCGGCGGGGTTGGGTGCCCTGGCGCATGGCGCCATCCGCGACGAAGATGCCGGCGTGGTCGCCGTCCGGGTCTTGACCGTCGTCGTGGGCCTGGCGCTCGGGGCGCTTTGCGGTATCGGCGTCCTCGTCGCGGCGCTCTTCGAACGGGACGGGTTCGGCGATCGCGACGGAGAGCCGAGCACGGCGTACCTGCTCGCCCTCGCCGTCGGGCTCGTTGCCTCGTTCGGCCTACCCCTGGCGCTGTGGCGGATGCTGTTGCCCAGTCGCTTCTCGTGGCCCGCCGCGCTCACGGCGACCGTCGTGGCCGTTGCGGGCGTGGCCTGGATCGTCGGGATCTCGCTCGCAGGGTGACCGTGTGCTCGGCTGAGCGAACAGCCGCGGCAGTCCCCTTGCCAGGACGGCACAGCGCTGCTGCACGCGGCCGACCGGCGAGTCTCCGTGACATGGTGCAAGCGGCGTGCAAGCAGCCCGGCCGAAAGGGACGAAGTGGTCACCGCACCGAGAGGCGCGGCGACGTCGCGCTACTTTCGGTGGAGCTCGACCGCGAGGGCCCCGTCGGTGGTGCGGAGCTCGAGCCGCGAGCCCTCGACCCGGTAGGTGGCGGCGGTCTCGAGCGCGGCAAGGTAGCTCGTTTCCTGCTCGCTGACGCCTGCTGGCTGCTCGCAGTACTTCTTGGTCGAGGCCACCGGGCCGATCGAGATCTTGGGGGCGTTCGCCTTGAAGCTCGCGTTGTAGTCGTTGCAGCCGGCGAAGCCCGTCAGGCCCCCGCTCTTCCCGAACGCCGCGGTGAGCTTCGTCTCTGCGAGCACGCTCACAACGGCTTGCTTGCCGTTGTTGTAGGCGAGCACGTCCCACGACGTCCCCGCCAGCGCCTGGGTCTGGGCCTTGAACGTCGCGAGTCCTTGACCGCCCGCCGACTTCAGCGTCAGGGTCGCTCCGCTGACAACGAAGCTCCGCGCTCGGGAGAGAGCGGTCAGGAACGCGGTCTCCTGGCGCTCGATCGGCTCGGCGCACGCCTTCCGCGTGGTGGCGAGCGGCACGATCCGGATCGTGCTCCCGGACACCTTGTAGGTGCCGGTGTAGCGGTTGCACCCCGCTGACCCGGAGACACGGCGCTTTGCCGTGAACTCGCTCGTGAGCTCCGTGCCCTTGACGGGTGTCTTCCCCGCGAGCGAGGCAAGGACCCAAATCTTGCCGGGCAGCGAGCTCACCACCGTTGACTGCGAGCTCGTCGCGACCGCGGTCGCTGCAAAGACCGCCAACACGGCGACCGACACGGACCCCACGACCAGAACCGGGAACGACCTGGGCAGCATGCGTCTTCTCATGTGAATCCGAGGCGGACACTACAGAGGGCGCGCTCAGCACATCGTTGAGCTGCAGGAAAGGGTGAATCCGCGACCAGCACTCGATCGCGCAGTGCCCACGTTCCCTCGCCCGTCTACGGCACGCAGCTGCCCGCGGCACAGCTTTCGCTCAGCCGAGCGGCTCGCGCCCCGTCGCACCCGTGCCGCTGACGTGTTCCCGGTGACCGTCTGAGACGGCTCAAGACGTCGACGTTTGGGTGGCGCTCTCCTGCGCTAGGCTCGGCTGGTGCCCGGGTCGACGCCCGCAGTTGTCGGTTCGGACGAAGAGGGCTCGCGCCACATCTACGTCGTCTTCTCCGGCCTCGTGCTGGTGATGTTGCTGGCGGCGCTGGACGGCACGATCGTCTCGACCGCGCTTCCGACGATTGTGGGAGAGCTCGGGGGGTTCGACCACATCAGCTGGGTCGTGACGGCGTACTTGTTGGCGCAGACGATCGTGACGCCGCTCTACGGGAAGCTCGGCGACCTGTACGGCCGCAAGATCGTGCTCCAGGTCGGGTTGGTCGTGTTCCTGCTCGGCTCTGTCCTCTGCGGCATCGCGCAGAACCTGCCCGAGCTGATCGCCTTCCGGGCGGTGCAGGGGCTCGGGGGCGGCGGTCTGATGGTGTCGGCCCAGGCGACGATCGGGGACGTTGTGCCACCGCGCGAACGTGGGCGCTATCAGGGCATCTTCGGCGCGGTCTTTGGTCTCTCCAGCGTTGCAGGTCCGCTGATCGGCGGCTTCTTCACGACCCATCTCTCATGGCGCTGGATCTTCTTCATCAACATCCCGCTCGGCATCGCGGCGTTCGTCGTGCTTGCGCTGACGCTGCCGTCGGTCGTGGAGAGAGTGCGCCACACGATCGACTATCTCGGGACAGGCCTGCTCGCCACCGGGCTGAGCGCGATCGTGCTCCTGACGACGCTCGGCGGCAACACCTACGCCTGGGGATCCGCGCAGATCGTCGGGCTCGGCGTGATCGGGGCCGTCTCGCTCGTCGGCTTCGTCTTCGCCGAGAGGCGAGCTGCGGAACCGGTGCTGCCGCTGGGGCTGTTCCGCAACAGTGTGTTCACGACGACGAGCCTGGTCGGGCTGATCATCGGGTTCGCGCTGTTCGGCTCGATCACCTACCTGCCGCTCTTCCTCCAGGTCGTCAACGGTGCCAGCCCGACCCAGTCCGGCCTGCAGCTGTTGCCCGTGATGGGCGGCTTGCTGATCGCCTCGATCGGATCCGGGCAGCTGATCACGCGGAGTGGCCGCTACAAGATCTTCCCGATCGTCGGCACCGCCGTGACGGTGGTCGGGCTCTACCTGCTCTCGTTGATGGATGCCGACACGAGCGTCGCGACCGCCTCGGCCTACATGTTCGTGCTCGGTCTCGGGCTCGGCCTCGTGATGCAGGTGCTCGTGCTCGCAGTCCAGAACGCCGTCCCATACAGCGAGCTCGGTGTCGCGACCTCGGGCGCGACGCTGTTCCGCTCGATCGGTGGCTCCTTCGGTGCGTCCGTACTCGGCGCGATCTTCGCGAGCCAGTTGACACAGAACCTGGCACAGGCGTTCCCGGGACAGGCGAGCACCGGCGCCGGCCATTTCGACCCGTCTGCGCTTGCACAGCTTCCCCCGGCTGTTCACGACAGCTACGTCGACGCTTTCACCGACTCGCTGAACGTCGTCTTCCTCGTCGCGGCAGCGATCGGGGTGGCCGCGTTCGCGCTCACCTGGTTCATCAAAGAGCTGCCGCTCCGCGACACCGTTGCGACCGCCGGCGTCGGAGAGGCGTTCGCGGTTCCCAAGGACACCGACCCACTCGCCGAGCTCGCCCGCGAGCTCAGCATCCTCACCCGCCGCGAACAGGCAAACCGCATCCTCGAACGCCTTGCCGCTCGCGCCGGTGTCGACCTGGAGCCGGAGGCGATCTGGCTGCTGGGACGCTTCAACCGCGACCCGGGCATCGATGTCCACGCACTCGCCGACCACTACGCGATCGACCCGCTTCTGCTCGACAACGCACAGCGGACACTCGTCGACTCCGGGTTCATCGAAGGCGGTGGCACGCTCACCGAAAGCGGCAACCAGACACTCGACACCCTCATCAGCTGCGGACGCGACCGGCTCGACGAGCTCTCCGACGGCTGGCAGCCAGAGCAGCACCCGGAGCTACGGGAGCTGATCCAGGGCCTCGCCCGCCAGTTCATCGACACGCCCGTCGGTCCGGCGCACCCGTCAACGCCGTAACGCAACACGCAGAGGACGAGCACGGGTTTTCGGCCCATGCTCGGCGAGTCTCAAGCGACGTCTGCCCGGGGGTGTGTTCGATCCCGGCAGATAGTCGCGTGCTCACCCAGCGCTGATCGCCAGCTTGCCGCGGATGTGCTCGGTGGCGAGCGCGTGAAGGGCGTCGGTCGCGCGGTCGAGCGGGAAGGTGTCGTGGGCACTCGACGACTCTAGCCGCGTGAGCTCGAGGCGCCGCGACCCGCAACCGCGACCGGGAGGGTGCCTGGGGGACAGCAGTACGGAGCCAGTCTCGTCGCGGGTTTCTCCGAACTCGAGTCTGTTACGTTCGCTCGAACCCGACCAGAAGGGACTCGATGAGCATCGAAGCAACCCAAGAGTTGGCCGCTCGGTACGGCGCCGCCTGGGCGAAGCACGATCTCGACGCGATCCTCGCCATGCACACCGACGACACGGTCTTCCATCTTCATGGGTTCAGCGAGCCTGCGACGGGACTCGCGGCGGCGCGCGAGGCATTTGCCGCCTCTCTCGCCCGATCGCCCGACCTCCGCTTCGAGAAGAGCAGGGTCTACATCGGCGATGGACACTTCGTCAGCGAGTATCGGATGAGCGGAACCGCGGAGGGCAAGCCTTTCGCGTGTGAGGGCGTTGACGTGATCGCAGTCTCCGACGGTCTGATCGCGCGAAAGGACACATACCTCGACTGGGCGGCCATGCAGCGGCAACTCGATGTGGAGCTGACAGCTTCGCCGTAGGCGACGACGCGAGGCTCGACCGAGCCGTCCCTCACCGGGCATCGCCCCGGCACCTGTATCGGGGAGGGTGGTGGCCACCTGCTTCGGCAGTGGAGACCCATGTGTCAGCCCAGCCTCTAGCCGCCTTCGCGGAGCGTGACCGACCGGAGGGCCTGCCCGTCGCAGGCCCTCCGCTCGGCCTTGGGCTACGGCAGGAGGTGGAACTGGATGTTGGTCCTGTCGTCGCGGAGATCGTGGACGTTGACATAGCCGCGGACGTTCGCGTACGTGCCCGTGCCACCCAGGATCGGGAAGGTGTACCTCGACGGGCCGTTGGGGTTCACCCGCCCATACCCCTCGGCGAAGATGGTTCCCCCCGGCAGAAAGACCTGCGCACTGAACAGCGCCGTCGCCTTCTTCGAGAGGTCGGCTCCGAAGCCGGTGACGAAGGTGATGATCACCTGGTCGCGGCCGACCCTCGCGCCCTTCTTGGTTCCCTTCCATCGGTAGAGCTCGTTCGTGAACGCGATCCGGTCACCGCCGGCAGGCGGGCGGTCGAACGTGAAATCGCCCAGTGGCTGATCGCTGTTCGGCGTGCCCTGTTCGAGCAGGCTGAACGTCTGCGGGCTCTTGATCGCCGAAGCCGCTGACGTCCATACAGCGACCGACAACAGGACCAGCACGAATACAACCCCATATCGCCGCACGTGCTTCCTCCTCGGTTGAACTGCGGGCGGGGATGGTAGCCCCCGCGCCGGGGCGAACCGCGTCGAGCGCACGGAGACGCCGGGATGCGCGGAACGGCTCGGTGCCGCAGTCCGATCGGCTGAGCGGGGGTTACCTCACGGGTAGCTCACCACGGTGACCGGGACATCCGGGTTGGCGATGGTCGACGAGCCGCCCGTGCCGTTGATCACGTTCAGGATGCCACCCTTCCCGACACTGGGATCCAGGAAGATGGTGAGCAGATCGTGGAGGCTCGACGCCGGGAGGGCGGCGGGGACCTCGAAGGCGTTCGCGGCGAAGATGTCCACGCCCTGGTTGAAGAAGCTGTAGCTGCCCATGCCGTATCCGCTGAAGCTGGTCACGGTGTCGGCGACCTTGAACGCCGCCCAGCCGTTGACGCCGGGAGCCTCCATCCACGCCGCCTGGCTCGGCGGGTCGTACGGCATCTCGTTCTGGAAGAAGACGACCCTTCCGCCGTTCCCGTTCCAGATCACCTCGTACTTCTGGTAATGCTCGACGAAGAGGCCGTACGCAGTCACGTTGTCGCCGTTGACGATCACGCCGGTGTCGGCGGTGTTGGCCGTCCAGCCGACACCGTTGCCGTGGTCGGCCCGCCAGGCCCAGATGTCGTCCAGCACGACATCGTCGCTGTTCACGATCAGGCTGTTCGTGGCCTTGCCGGGGGTTGCCCCGCCGATGCGGAAGAACACGTCGTTCAGAGTCGTCGGGTCGGCCGGGTCGCTCTTGTGAGCCTGCGGGGTGCCGACCCGCAGGAGCACCGGCGAGTTCACCGTGCCTGCGTCGAACAGCAGGCCGGCGAGTTTGACGCCCTTCACGTCGGCGACTGTCATCGCAGTGACCCCGTTCTCGGGCACCAGGGTCGGGAAGCCGAGGCCGAGCACGACGGTGTCGGGACGCTTGACGTCGATGCTTCGATCGAGGTGGTAGATGCCCGGCGTGAAGATCAGGCTCTGGCCGCGTGCGAGCGCGTTGTTGATCGTCTTCGCGTCGTCGCTCGGCTTGGCGATGAAGAACTGGTCGATCGCGATCGAGGAGCCGGCAGTTGCCCCGCCGCTCCACGTCGTGCCAACGGAGTTCTGCTGCGCCGAGGGGACGAAGACGTTGTAGTGCCCGTCCGAGCCCAGGTACGGATATGGCGCTTCTCTCGTGACCGGGCTGGTCGCGAGCGTCGTGTACGGGCCGCCGCACGATCCCTGAGCGGGGAAGCACTGGGCGGGCGCGCCTTCCACGCCTGAGAAGACCTGGTTCCAGACGCCGTTGGTCCAGCCGTCGAGCGTGCTGTTCCTGACGAGCCACTGCTGCTGGGAGCCGTTGACCACGGTGCTGCCGTCGAACTCTGAATCGGCGATGAACCCGCCACTCGCAAACGACGGACCCGTGCAGTAGTCCATCAGGGTGGCGAGCCCGTTGACGCGAACCCGACGCATCGGGGCGGCCTGCGACACCGCCCAGAACTCGCCGCTGTAGCAGCCGAAGTCCGGGGTCGTCACGTTGATCGTCAGGTTCGACAAGGACCGCCAGAAGTTGTTCAGCGCCACGCAGCTGGTGCCCACGCACTGGTTGCGTACGTAGACGGACCCGTTGATGACGACGTCGTTCGGGGAGAGACCGAGACCCGCCACGGCGGTGTAGTAGCCGACCTGAAAGTTGAGAGGCTCGGCAGCCGTGCCGTAGGTGCCGGGCTTGAACAGCAGCGCATAGCGCTCTGATCCGAACTGGTTCGGCACCTGCTGGTCGGCGACCGCGTCGACGGCGGCCTGGATCTGGCTCGTCGACATGCTGGGGTCGAAGACCATCACGTTGGGACCGAAGTCCGGCTCGGTCGGCGCCGGCGCGGCGGCACCGGCCTCTACGACCGACACCGTCGCCACGAGCGCGGCCGCAAGGACGATCAGGCATCGAACGAACCGGCCCCCACCACCACGATGGCGGGCCGTGGGCAACGCGCTTTCGAGGAACTCGTCCATGAGGTGCGACCTTCCTTCCCCTAGAGGTCCAGCGCCGACGCTAACAAAGGCGCCCTGGCTCGGGCGCGCCTCAGACGAGAGAGACGCGGATCGTGCCGGAGGTTCCGGTCAGGCGACGGAACGTCGCCGTGCCGCGGCGGGTTCCCGCTCGAGACGGCCGAACGGGGCGAGCTCGTGGAGCGGGTTCAACGGCTCGCGGCTGAGCAGCAGCGCCCCGTCCAGGGCGATACTGCGGAGCGTGTACCCGTGGCCGCTGAAGCCGTTCGACCGGTCGCACCCGGTGCGCGGCTACTTCAACGATCCGCGCATCTCCGGGACGTCGCGGGCGTTCCATTTCGGGATCGACATCTCCGCGCCGAACGGCACGCCCGTGTACGCGGTGCGCCGCGGCGTCGTGCATCTGGAGGGCCGCCGGTCGCTGTCCGTCGCCGACGGCGACCTCCACTTCGGCTACTGGCACGTGATTCCGGCCGTCGCGCACCACGAGCGTGTCGCGCAGCATCAGCTGCTCGGGCACGTCGAGGCGCCGTGGCTCCACGTCCATTTCGCCGAGCGCCGCGCAGGGCTGTACCGCGACCCGCTGCGCCCGGGGGCGCTCGCTCCCTGGCGCGACGCGACAGCGCCGCAGGTGACCCGGATCGTGCTGTCGCGCCAGGGTCGCGTCCTCCATCCCGCGGCGGTCGCCGGCGCCGTCGACGTGATCGCCGAGGCACACCAGATGCCGCCGCTCCCCGTGCCCGCGCCCTGGGACGAGCTTCCCGTCACGCCGGCACGGCTCCGTTGGCGCGTCCGGCGCGGCTCCCGCACCGTGCGGCCATGGCACACGCCGATCGACCTTGCCGAGACGCTTCTTCCCCGGGACGCGTACCCGCGCGTCTACGCGCCGGGCACGCGCCAGAACCGTGCGGGCCGGCCGGGCCTCTACCGCTTCTTCCTGGCCCGGACGTGGAGCACCGGGCTGCTGGCCGACGCGGGGTACGTCCTCGAGGTCGAGGCGACGAGCCTCAACGGGCGGACGGGCAGGCGCGTGCTGCCGTTCACCATCGCCAACGACGTGTGAGCGCAGGAGCGACCCTAGAATCCGGCGACGATGAAGAAGCCGGGATCATCGCCGCACGAAGGCGTGTCGGGATGGACGAGGGGCCGGGCTCGGTGAGCGACGTGCTCGAGCGGCTCGCGGTGGTGCGGGTCGTCTGCGTGCTCACCGTGTCGGACGCGGACGACGCGGAGCGTGCGTGTCGCGCGCTGCTCGCCGGCGGTCTGACCGCCGTCGAGATCACGTTCCGGACGGCTGCGGCCGGCGAGGCGATCCGCCGCGTCGCGGACATCGACGGGCTCCTCGTCGGCGCCGGGACGGTCCTCGGTCCGGAGCAGCTCTCGTCGGCGGTCGAGTCGGGCGCGCGGTTCGCCGTCGCGCCGGGGACGAACGACGCGGTGGTGAAGGAGGCGGCGCGGGCCGGCGTGCCCTTCGTCCCGGGCGTCGCGACGCCCTCGGAGATCGAGCATGCCCGGGCGCTCGGCTGCCGCGTCCTCAAGGTCTTCCCGGCCTCGCTCGTGGGCGGCCCGGCCTTCGTCAAGGCGGTGTCGGCCGTCTACCCGGACGTTCGGTTCGTTCCGACGGGAGGCATCGGCCCCGACAACCTCTCGGACTACCTCGCGCTGCCGTCGGTGCTCGCCTGCGGCGGCAGCTGGGTCTGCGAGCCGGCGCTCCTGCGCGACGGGCGCTTCGACGAGATCGAGCGGCGCGCGCGCGAGGCCGCAGGGCAGGTCGCGCAGGCGGTGCCGGCGTGAGCCTCCTCGCGGTGCGGCCACCCGAGGACTGCCGCTACGACCTCGTCGCCCTGGGCGAGGTGATGCTCCGCTTCGACCCCGGCGACGGGCGCATCGCAACGACCCGCACGTTCGCCGTGTCCGAGGGCGGCGGCGAGTACAACGTGGCCCGCGGGCTGCGGCGCTGCTTCGGCTTTCGCACCGCGATCGTGACGGCGTTCGCCGACAACCCCGTGGGACGGCTGCTCGAGGACCTGATCCTCCAGGGTGGCGTCGACCCGCGGCACATTGCCTGGATGCCGTACGACGGGGTCGGTCGCGACGTGCGCAACGGCCTCAACTTCGTCGAGCGGGGCTACGGCGTGCGCGCGGCGCTCGGGTGCTCCGACCGCGGTCACTCCGCCGCGGCTGCGATGCGGCCGGGAGACGTGGACTGGGACGCGATCTTCGGGACGGACGGAGCCCGGTGGTTCCACTGCGGCGGGATCTTCGCGGCGCTGTCCGCGGGGGCCGCGGCGCTCGCGCTCGAGGCGATGGCCGCCGCTCGACGGCACGGCACCATCGTCTCGTTCGACCTCAACTACCGGCCGTCGCTGTGGAAGGCGATCGGCGGGCCCGAGGCGGCTGCGGCCACGAACCGCGAGCTCGTCGGGCAGGTCGACGTCCTCTTCGGCAACGAGGAGGACTTCTCCGCCGCGCTCGGATACTCGCTCGACGGGGTCGACGCGTCGCATGTCGACCTCGACGTCGCGGTGTACGACCAGCTCCACCGGCGCGTGCTCGCCGACAACCCGAGCCTCGTGCTCGTCGCCACCTCGCTCCGCGAGGCGCGGACCGCGACGGTGAACGACTGGAGCGCCGTCTGCAGCAGTCGCGACGCCTTCGTCGTCGGTCCCGCCATGCGAGGCCTCGAGATCCTCGACCGGGTCGGCGGCGGGGACTCCTTCGCCTCCGGCCTCGTCTACGGCCTGTTGACGGACGCCGATCTCGAGACGTCACTCGCGTACGGGGTCGCCCACGGTGCGCTCGCGATGACGACGCCCGGCGACACGTCGATGGCGACGCTCGCCGAGGTCGAGCACGTCATGCGCGGCGGCGCAGCCCGCGTCGTCCGGTAGAGGCCTCGAGCGCATGGGGAGGCCGCGCGGCGGCGCGACCTCCCCACGACCTCCACTGGGCGGGTGCCTCAGTGGTCGGGGCCCCCGTAGTACGACCCCAGGTTCGTGCGGTACTGCTCGTCGGCGATCATCGATTCGTCGAACTCGGGAGCGTGCTTGATCTCGTCCTTCGACCGATCGACGAAGATCTTCTCCTCGTCGTCGTCCACGCTCTGGATGACTCCCGCCGGGAGCATGACCTTCTTCCCGAAGATCCACGGTCCGGTGTCGACGACGATGTACGACGAGCCGAGCTCGTACGTCGCGTCGTCGACCTTCCCGATCGATCCGTCGCTCGCCTCGACGCCGTAGCCGACCACGTTGATCGGCGAGACGTCACTGGACGAGACGCCCTCGCGGTAGGTCCACATGTCGACGGTCGTTCGCATTGTTCCTCCTTCGTCGAACGGAGATGGCACCCGTCGGCTACCCGGCCTGCCGGGGCGCAAACTCCCCACGGCCGAACACACGCCACCCGACGGCCGGCGCGCGGGGCGTCGGATGCACGATGATCACGCCGATGTCCGCAGCCGAACCGCTTCCGCGGACGTTCTGGGCGCCGGGCCGGGTGAACCTGATCGGCGAGCACACCGACTACAGCGGCGGTCTCGTCCTGCCGGTCGCCCTCGATCTCGGCGTCACGCTGCGCGTGACGCAGGTGGGCGGGCCGTTGCGCGTCACCTCGTCCGACGGCGACGCACAGCGCTACGCCGAGGCAGTCGCGGCCGAGCTCGCCGCGCGGGGTTTCCCGGTCACGGGCCTCGAGGCCACCATCACGACAACGCTTCCGATCGGAGCCGGCCTGTCGTCGTCCGCGGCGCTCGGCGTCGCTCTCGGGCTCGCCCTGACGGCGGTGCCCGGAGAGGCGCTCGGGGGGCTGGAGCTCGCGGAGGTCGCCCAGCACGCCGAGACGCGAGCCACCGGCGTCCCGTGCGGGATCATGGACCAGGCCGCCTCGATCCTCGGACGACCCGGCCACGCGGTGCTGCTCGACACGGAGTCGCTGCGCTGGGAGCACGTGCGGCTCCCCGCCGGTCACGCGCTCGTGGTCGTCGACTCGGGCGTCAGGAGACGTCTCGAGCACTCCGCGTACGCGACGCGTCGCGAGGAGCTCGAGCGCGGGCTCGCCGGTGCCGACGACCCGGTGGCGCGGCGCCGCGTCCGCCACGTCGAGTCGGAGAACGAGCGCGTGCGCGAGGTCGTCCGCGTCCTGCGATCGGAGCCGGTCGACGCCGACCGGCTCGGCACGATCTTCCGGGACGCCCACGAGAGCCTCCGCGTCGACTTCGAGGTCTCGACGCCCGAGCTCGACGAGCTGGTCGAGCTGGCCTACGGCCTCGGCGCGTCCGCCGCCCGCATGACGGGGGCGGGGTTCGGCGGATCGATCGTCGCCCTCGTCCCGTCGGAGCGAGCCGCGCGCTTCACCGACGAGATCGTCGCGGCATACAGCGGTTCCGCCACGGCCCGGGTCGGGGTTGCCGCGGGCGGCGCCCGCGAGCTCTGACGCCCAGCCCGTCGCCGCCTGCGCCTACACCGTCACGAGCTCGATGCCGGTCGTCTCGCAGAACGTCCGCCAGTCGGCCGCCCGGTGGCCCGGGTTCAGGACCTGGTGATGCGGGCCCCCTGCCCGGAGCCAGCCGTTCGCGCATTCCTCCACGCCGGTCGCCGGCCGGAAGAAGCCGTACGGCATCTCGAGGCCCGGCAGCTCGTCGGTGTCGAGGATCTCGCCCTCTGACACGACGAGCCGGAAGCGGCCGTCCTGGAGGGCGAGCAGTGATGCGAGCGTGCACGGACCCGGGTCGTACTGGAAGAGGAAGGTCGGCGGATCGTCGAGCCCGCCGATCCCGAGGGTTCGCTTGATCAGGCGCACCGGCCGATCCTGGCGGGCGAGCGCCCAGTTGCCCTCGCCCATGTGGCTCATCAGGAACGCGTTGCGCGCGAAGTCCATCGCGTACATCTCGGTGAACTGCGTCGTCCCGAGCATCGTCTGCGCGGCCGACATCAGCGCGGCGGTCATCGGATCGCCCTCTGCCGAGTAGCCGAAGCCCGCGGCCATCAGGCTCGAGGCAGCCGCGAGCGGGAGGCGCGTGAAGCGGCCGTCGTGCGCGATCGCGTCGAAATGCGTCGAGTACGCGCCGTAGCCGCCCTCGCGGAGCAGCCGCTCGAGGCCGAGCTGGAGCCGGGCATGGTCCTCCCGCTCCTCCGCGCCGAGACGCGGGTCGATCTCGAAGCGGCGGTCTTCGTCGGCGATCAGACGCTCGACGTCGGCGCCGTCGACCTCCTGGGCGGCTCGGTAGAGCGCGCCCTGGGCGACCGCGTCGACCTGGGGGCCGAGCGCGCCGAGCAGCGTGTGGACGTCCACCCGCGTGTCGCCCATCCCGTTCATCCCGTAGCCGAAGATCGCCACGCGCAGACGTCGCCACCGGGTCGCGGCCGCCGCCGCGCTCGACCAGCGCCGGATCTGCTCGCCGAAGGACGCCGAGCGCCAGTCGCCCGTGACGACCGCGAACGGCCGTCCGGAGCGGACGAGCGCGTTCGCCGTGTCCTGGGCTCCGTGGATCCCCTGGTTGTACGTCAGGTCGGCCATGTCCCAGGCGTCCGTCACCTCGGGGACAGGCTGCGTGTTCGCGATGCAGACCGGAAGCCGCGTGTCGGCGAGCGCGCGCGCGATGTTCATCGCGGGGCCGTACGTCAGCATCACGACGAGCAGGCCGTCGAGATCCTGACCCTCGAGCTCGCGCATCGCCCGCTCGATGTCCTCCCGGTCCTTCACGGGGGGCGTCACGGTGACGAGGGCTGCGCCGTCCAGGGCGGCACCGAGCTCCTGCGCATAGGCGGCCTGGCGCTCGCCGATCCCCGGGAGCATGTCGTCGTAGAGGCGCTGCATCACCCCGAGGACGCCGATGCGCGGAAGCGCGACCGTGCTGTCAGCGCTGGCCGTAGACAGTGTGGTAGCGGTCAAAGAGGGCATCGATGTCCTTTCGGGTCAGGGGCACGGGCTCTCCGAGGGCCCGGGCGAGGTGCACGGTCCTGGCGACGTCCTCGCACATCACCGCCGCCTTGACGGCATCCCGTGCGGTGCCGCCGACGGTGAAGACGCCGTGGTTTTGCATCAGCATCGCAGGCGATCGGTGCTCGGCCATCAGGTCGACGATCCCGCGGCCGATCTCGTCGTCGCCGATCCGGGCGAACGGCCCGACCGGGATCTCCCCGCCGAACTCGTCCGCCATCGCCGTGAGCACGCACGGGATCGGCTCGCCGCGAGCGGCGAACGCCGTCGCGTACGGGCTGTGGGTGTGGGCCACTCCTCCGACGTCGAGGCGGTGGCGGTAGACGTAGCCGTGGGTCGCGGCGTCGCTCGACGCCGCGAGGTCGCCCTCGACGACGTTCCCGGCGAGGTCGCAGACGACCATCGTCTCGGGCGTGAGCTCGTCGAACGGGACGCCGCTCGCCTTGATCACCATCAGCTCCTCGCCCGGGACCCGGGCCGAGATGTTGCCGCTCGTCCAGCTCACGAGGCCGTGTCGCGGCAGCTCCGCGTGGAGCCGCGCGAGCTCGGAGCGGAGCGCCGCCACGGCGCCGACCCGCTCGGGGCGGCGGTGTCCCGCGGGCTTTCGCAGCTGGTGCATCATCGGGCTTCGGCGGCCGAACCGGTCGTGGAGCGTCGTGTAGTGGTCGTAGAGCTCGTCGTAGCGATCGGCCGAGCCGGAGTCGGGGAGGAACCCGTCGCGTCGCGCGCGACCCATCGCCGCTGCCGCCGCCGGCACGTCCGCGTGACAGCCCGCGGCGACCGCGGCGTGGATCGCCGAGCCCACCGCCGGCGCCTGGTCGGACTCGACCACGTGGAGCGGACGCCGCAGCACGTCGGCGTACACCTGCATCACGAACGGGTTCCTGACGAGCCCGCCCGCGACGGTCAGCTCGCGCACGGGGACCCCCGCGTCGTCGAACGTCTCGACGATGGTGCGCGCCCCGAACGCGGTCGCCTCGACGAGCGCGCGGTAGATGTCCTCGGGCCTCGTGTCGAGCGTGAGACCGACGATCGCGCCGCTCAGCTCGTGGTCGACGAGGACCGAGCGGTTGCCGCTCAGCCAGTCGAGGGCGACGAGGCCGTGGTCGCCCGGGGCCTGCTGCCGCGCGAGCGCCGAGAGGTGGTCGTGCGGGTCGAGCCCTCTCGCCGCCGCGGCGTCGCGGTAGGCGGCCGGCAGCAGGCGGTCGACGACCCAGGCGAACACGTCGCCGACTCCGCTCTGGCCGGCCTCGTAGCCGAGCAGGCCGGCGGTGATGCCTCCCTCGACGACGCCGCACATCCCCGGCACCTCGGCGAGGCGCTCGCCGTTCATGACGAGGCACGTCGAGGTGCCCATCACCGCGAGCATGTGCCCGGGGTCGACGGCGCACGCGGCCGGCGCGGTGACGTGCGCGTCGACGTTCCCGATCGAGACCGCGATCCCCTCCGGGAGCCCGAGCGTCCGTGCCGCTTCGCGCGTGAGGTCGCCCGCGCGCCCGCCGAGCGGCGAGAGCGGCCATTCGAGCAGCCGTGGGACGACGTCGACGAAGTCGGGATCGAGCTCTTGGAGGTAGGACGCCGAGGGGTACGAGCCGTCCTGGTAGAGGCCCTTGTACCCGGCGGTGCACGACGTTCCGTGTCTCGTGGCCGCAGAGCTGCCAGACGATCCAGTCCGCGGCCTCGATCCAGCGGCCGGCCGCCTCGTAGATCTCGCGATCCTCCTCGAGCACCTGAAGGGCTTTCGCGAACTGCCACTCGGAGGAGATGCGGCCGCCGTAGCGCGCGAGCCACGGCTCGCCGCGCGTCGCCGCCACCGACGTGACGCGCTCGGCCTGCGGCTGGGCCGCGTGGTGCTTCCAGAGCTTCGGGTAGGCGTGGGGGCGATCGACGAACTGTGCGAGTCGGCAGAGAGGCATCCCCTCCTGCGTCGTGGGAAGCGGGGTCGAGGCGGTGAAGTCGGTTCCGATCCCGACGATCGTCGCCGAGTCGACGCCGGCGTCTGCGACCGCGGCGGGCACCGCGGCGGCGAGCGCGTCCAGCCAGTCCTGGGGGTCCTGAAGCGCCCACGACGCCGGAAGCGGCGCGCCCGTGGCCGGCAGCGCGCGCTCGATCACGCCCGAGCGGTACGCGTGCGACGCCGACCCGAGGACGGTGCCGTCCTCTGCGGACACCACGACCGCGCGTGCCGAAAGGGTCCCGAAGTCGATCCCGACGACGTGCATGGGCGCGGGATGTTAACGCCAACATAGGCATCGGTCAAGGCCGTGGACGACAGCGGCCATGTGAGCGCGAACAGAACGCTAGGCGGTGGTCGTGCTGGCGCGCACGACGAGCTCGGGCGCCACCGTGACGCGACTCGACGAGCGCGTGCCGCTCTCGATCTCCTCCAGCAGCAGGTGGAAGCTCAGGCGCCCGACCTCGAGGAAGTCCTGGCGCACCGTCGTGAGCGGCGGCGTGAAGAACGCGGCTTCGGGCACGTCGTCGAACCCCGCCACGGCGACGTCGCCCGGGACCGACCGCCGCGCCTCGTGGAGCGCCCGCAGCAGGCCGAGGGCCATCTGGTCGTTGGCGACGAACACGGCGGTCACATCGGGGTCTGCCGCGAGGCGCGCCCCGAGCGCATACCCGGACGCGGGGCTCCAGTCGCCGGCGAGCCGCTCGGGGGGCTCGATTCCAGCCGCGCGCAGCGTCTGCTCCCAGCCGACGATGCGCTGACGCGCCTCGAACCAGTCGTCCGGGCCCGCGATGTGCCAGACGGTGCGGTGGCCGAGGTCGAGCAGATGCCGGGTGACGGCGGCCGCGCCGGCCACCTGATCGACGGCGACAAGCGGCACGCCGGTCTCCGGACCGCCCTCGACCGCGACGATCGGGACGTCCTCGGGGAGCTGGAGCACGGCGTGTGCGGCCTCCGTCCGGGGCGCGATGACGAGGATTCCCTCGACACCCTGGATGCGCAGCCGCTCGAACGCCTCGAGCACGGACGCCCGGTCGAGCGTCTGGAGGCTCACGGTCGAGATGAAGTACCCGGCCTCGTGTGCGGCGCGGTGGATGCCGAAGAGCGTCGACGCCGGCCCGTGGAGCGTCGTGTCCAGCCCGACGACCCCGAGCGTACGCGACCGTCCGGTCGCGAGCGCGCGCGCCATCGAGTTCGGGCGGTAGTCGAGCAGGCGCATCGCCTCGAGGATCGCCTCGCGGGTGTCCGGTCGGACCTGGGAGCTGCCGTTGATGACGCGGGACACGGTCTGGTGTGAGAAGCCCGCGAGCTTCGCGACGTCGGCCATGACCGCAGGCTTGCGTCGCGTGGTGGTGCTCTGCCGTCGCTGATCGGCTGCGTCCACAATCGTGCAGGGTACAGATTGAGCGCTAACACGACAAAGAGGCGCATCTGCACCCCGGGTCCCTTGACATTCACGGTGTGCGCGTTAACATCGGGCGCCGCATGCCACGATCATCAGCTCGGCATTCACCCCGAACCGAAGGAGGTTCAACGGTGTCGAAGAAGTGGTTCGCAATTACCTCGACGAGCGTCGCCCTGGTGCTCGCCGCCGCGCTCGCCGGCACGGCAGCCGGGAAGCCTGCAACGACGCAGCGCAGCACGGCGGGTGTCACGCTCGGGTTCTCCCAGGTCGGCTCCGAGAGCGGTTGGCGCACCGCCAACACGAAGTCGATCCAGTCCTCGGCGAAGGCGGCCGGGATCACCCTGAAGTTCTCCGACGCGCAGCAGAAGCAGGAGAACCAGATCCAGGCGATCCGGTCCTACATCCAGCAGCACGTCGACGTGATCGCGTTCTCGCCGGTCGTCGCGAGCGGCTGGGACGCGGTGCTGCAGCGAGGCCAAGCGCGCCAAGATCCCGGTGATCCTCACCGACCGCGCCGTCGACTCGAAGGACCCCACCCTCTACAAGACGTTCCTCGGGTCGGACTTCATCCGGGAAGGACGGTACGCGGGCAAGTGGGTCGCCGACCAGTACAAGGGCGCGACGAAGCCGGTGCGCATCGTCGAGCTGCAGGGCACGACCGGCTCCTCCCCCGCGATCGACCGGGCGAAGGGCTTCCGCCAGATGATCAAGGGGAACAAGAACCTCAAGATCATCGCCTCGCAGACCGGTGAGTTCACACGGGCGAAGGGCAAGGAAGTCATGGCCGCGTTCCTCAAGGCGAACCCGAACATCGACCTCCTGTTCGCGCACAACGACGACATGGGCCTCGGCGCGATCGAGGCGATCGAGGAGGCCGGGCTCAAGCCGGGCAAGGACATCAAGATCGTCACGATCGACGCCGTCCACGACGGGATGGTCGCCCTGTCCCAGGGGAAGATCAACTTCATCGCCGAGTGCAGCCCGCTGCTCGGGCCGCAGTTGATGTCGCTCGTCAAGAAGGTCAAGGCGGGCCAGGCGGTGCCGAAGCGGATCGTCACGGTCGAGACGACCTTCACGCCCGCCCAGGCGAAGGCCGCTCTGCCGAAGCGCAAGTACTGAGAACCCGCGAGACGCGGCGCTACCGGGGGTTGTCATCCTCCTTCTCCCCCGGTAGCGTCGCGGGGCATCCGGACACCATGAGCACACCTGTTCTCCAGATGCGTGCCATCGACAAGCGGTTCGGTGACACGAAGGCGCTGGACGCGGTCGACTTCCGATTGCTCCCGGGTGAGGTCCACGCGCTGATGGGCGAGAACGGCGCCGGGAAGAGCACGCTCATGAAGGTCCTGACCGGCGTGTACTTCCCGGATGCCGGCGAGATCGAGCTCCACGGGACGCGCGTCGAGTTTGCGCATCCGCTCGAGGCGCAGCGCGCCGGGGTGAGCACGGTCTACCAGGAGGTGAACCTCTGCCCGAACCTCTCGGTCGCCGAGAACATCTCGATCGGCCGCGAGCCACGCCGCTTCGGGCACATCATGTGGCGTGAGGTGCGTCGACGCGCAGCGGACGCGCTCGAGCGCGTCGGGGTGGACGTCGACGTCCGAGCGCCGCTCGGCGGGCAGTCGCTCGCCGTCCAGCAGATGGTCGCGATCGCACGCGCGATCGACATCTCGGCGGACGTGCTCATCCTCGACGAGCCGACGTCGAGCCTCGACCAGGACGAGGTCGCGCAGCTCTTCACCCTGATCCGCGGGCTCAAGGAGCGAGGGATCGCGGTCGTGTTCATCTCGCACTTCCTCGAGCAGGTGTACGAGATCACCGAGCGGATCACCGTCCTTCGCAACGGGCAGCTCGTCGGCGAGTGGAAGACGAGCGAGCTCCCCCGGTCGGAGCTCGTCTCGAAGATGCTCGGGCGGGAGCTCGAGTCGCTCGAGGAGCTCGAACGGCGTCCGGGTCGGGAACGTCGCGAGCGGGCCACCGCGGCTCCGGTGATCGAGGCGAAGGCGGTCTCTCGCAAGCGCGCGATCGCGCCGTTCGACCTGGCGGTCGGCCAGGGGGAAGTCGTCGGCCTCGCCGGGCTGCTCGGCTCGGGCCGCACGGAGGTCGCGCGGCTCCTCTTCGGCGCCGACAAGGCCGACTCGGGGCGGCTCTACATCGACGGCGAGCAGGTGTCGATTCGCAGCCCGCGCTCGACGACGACCCGCGGCATCGCCTTCTGTCCCGAGAACCGGCGCACCGAGGGCCTCGTCGACGAGCTGACGGTGCGCGAGAACATCATCCTCGCGATGCAGGCCGGCCGCGGCTGGACGAGGCCGATCCCCCGCCGGCGGCAGGACGAGCTGGTCGCCAAGTGGATCCGGGCGCTCGACATCCGCCCCGCGGATCCGAACGCCGTCGTCGGGTTCCTGAGCGGGGGGAACCAGCAGAAGGTCCTGC
The DNA here is from genome assembly GCA_963792245.1 of uncultured Actinomycetes bacterium. GTDB lineage: Bacteria > Actinomycetota > Thermoleophilia > Gaiellales > Gaiellaceae > Gaiella. The sequence goes on along the minus strand of CAWBVO010000021.1, from coordinate 62,891 downwards.
TCGCGCGCTGGCTCCTCACCGAGCCGCGCCTGCTGATCCTCGACGAGCCGACACGCGGGATCGACGTCGGAGCGAAGACCGAGGTGCAGCGGCTCGTGCTGTCGCTCTGCGACGACGGCGTCTCCGTGCTGTTCGTCTCGGCGGAGCTCGAGGAGGTGCTGCGGCTCTCGGACCGCGTCGCGGTGCTGCGTGACAGGCATGTCGTCGCGGAGATCGAGAACGATGCCGACGCCACGCTCGACAGGCTCGTCGACACGATCGCGGGCGGGGAGGCCGCATGAGCGCCGGGCTCCGTCGCCTCAGTTGGCCGCTCATCGCCATCGCCGCCCTGCTGCTCGTCGACCTGTTCTTCGGGCACGCCTTCTTCTCGCTCCGCATGCAGGACGGCCACCTCTACGGCAACCTCGTCGACATCCTCCGCTTCGGCGCCCCGCCGATGCTCGTCGCGCTGGGGATGACGATCGTGATCGCCACCGGCGGCATCGACCTGTCGGTCGGCGCGCTCGTGGCGATCTCGGGTGCCACCGCGTGCGTCCTGATCAGCGATCTCTCGAACCAGAACAGCGTCGCCGGTGTGCTCGGCGCCATCACCGTGGCGCTCGCGCTGACGACGGCCCTTGGGGTGTGGAACGGGATGCTCGTCGCCGTCGTCGGCATCCAGCCGATCGTCGCGACCCTCATCCTGATGGTCGCCGGGCGCGGGATCGCGCAGCTGATCACGGGGGGTCAGATCGTCACGATCAACAGCTCCCCCTACAACCTGATCGGGAACGGGTACTGGCTCGCCCTGCCGTTCGCGCTGTACCTCGTGGCGGCGATGTACGGCCTGACCGCCGCGCTCTCCCGCAGGACCGCGCTCGGGCTCCTGATCGAGTCCGTCGGCGGCAACGCCGAGGCCAGCCGCCTCGCCGGGGTGCGCTCCCGAAGCCTGATCATCCTCGCGTACGCGTTCTCGGGTCTCTGCTCGGGGATCGCCGGGCTCATCGTCAGCTCCGGGATCAAGGGCGCGGACGGCAACAACGCGGGCCTCTGGTTCGAGCTCGACGCGATTCTCGCCGTCGTCATCGGCGGCACCGCCCTCCGGGGCGGCCGCTACTTCCTCGCCGGCACCCTCGTCGGCGCGCTGCTGATCCAGACCCTGACGACGACGATCTACTCGATCGGCGTCCCCCCGGAGACCACGCTGCTCTTCAAGGCGCTGGTCGTGACGGCCGTCTGCCTCGCCCAGTCGCCCGCCTTCCGCGCCAAGCTCGTCCAGCCGCGCCGCCGGCGCGTGAGCACCGGTGATCGCCCGCCGCCCGGCGCCCAGCCCCCCGAGCGTGCCGTGGACGTCCCGGCATGACCACCGTCGAGAACGCCCGCGACCGGCTCGGCACGCCGCACCGCCGCATCCCGGTGCGGTACGTGCCGGTGCTCGTGACGCTGAGCCTCGTCGTGGCGATGTTCACGGCCGGCTCGCTCCACTACCCCTACTTCGGGACCGGGCAGGTGTTCCTCAACCTGTTCGTCGACAACTCCTTCCTGCTCGTCGCCGTGGTCGGGATGACGTTCGTGATCCTGACCGGGGGCATCGACCTCTCGGTCGGATCCGTCGTCGCGCTGTCGACGCTGCTGTGCGCCGAGCTCGCCGGTCACGGGTGGCCCGCCTACGCCGTGTTCCCCGTGGTGCTGCTCGTCGGGGCGACCCTCGGCCTCGCGATGGGGTCGATCATCCACTTCTTCGAGATCCAGCCCTTCATCGTCACGCTCGCCGGGATGTTCCTCGCACGAGGGCTCTGCTACGCGATCACCGTCGACGCGATCTCGATCACGAACCCGTCCTTCACCCGGATTGCCGGCTACTCCCTCGCGCTGCCGTGGGAGCTCTTCCTGACGATGGGAGCGGTGCTGTCGCTCGTCGTGGTGGCGATCGGGCTCTACTTCCTCCATCTCACCTCGTTCGGTCGCACGGTGTACGCGATCGGCGGGAACCGGCAGTCGGCGGTGTTGATGGGACTCCCGGTGGCGCGCACGGAGGTGCTCGTCTACACGATCAGCGGCACCTGCTCCGCCCTCGGCGGGATCCTCCTCTCCTTCTACATGCTGTCCGGCTCGGGCAGCCTGGCAGTGGGGATGGAGCTCGACGCGATCGCCGCCGTCGTCATCGGCGGCACGCTCCTCACCGGGGGCACGGGATACCTTCTCGGGTCGCTCCTCGGCGTCCTGGTGCTCGGGCTGATCAAGACGCTGATCACGTTCCAGGGCACGCTGAGCTCGTGGTGGACGAAGATCGTGGTCGGCCTCCTGCTTCTGGCCTTCATCCTTCTCCAGCGGCTCGTGTTCCACCGCCAGGCCGTCTCGAAGCAGTAGCGGCCTGCAGGTCCGGGTACGCTCGGGCGGGCGACGGCGCTCGGACACCAGACGCGAGGAGAAGCCGCGTGAAGACCGTCCTGAACGTGATCTGGCTCGTCCTGGCGGGGCTCTGGCTGGCGCTCGGCTACCTGCTCGCGGCGATCCTCCTTGCGATCACGATCGTCGGCCTGCCGTTCGCGAAGCAGTCCCTCAAGCTCGCGCGGTACGCCCTCTGGCCGTTCGGCTGGGCTCTCGTGGAGAGCCCGAACAGGATGCGGACGCTGAGCGCCGTCGGCAACGTCCTCTGGTTCGTGCTCGCGGGCTGGTGGCTGGCCCTCGTCCACCTCGTCAGCGGCATCGCCCTCTGCCTCACGATCGTCGGCATCCCGCTCGGGATCGCGGACATCAAGATGGCGGGCGCGGCGCTCGTGCCCTTCGGGAGGTCGGTCGTCCGGGCGCACGAGCTGAACGCGGGGATGGTCGCCGCCGACTCGACGATCGCGATGCGCGACTGACGTGCTCCGCGACGACCGCCCCGACGCGGCGGGGCGGTTCGAGTCGCGTGTGCCGTCCTCTCAGGCCTTCTGGCGCTTGAAGAGCAGCACGTGGCCGCCGTGGCGGCTGCGGACGCGGTGGTTCCACGAGGCATGGACGAGTTCCCAGCCGTCCTGCCCGAGCTCGTCCAACCGCTCCTGCAGGGCGCGGAGATCGAGCTGCTCGCTGCGCCAGCCGAGGAAACCCCGCTCCAGGAGCTCGGTACGGTACTCCCACGTCTGCCGCGCGGGGGGCGCGGCCACCTCACGGGTCGAAGCTCGTGCCGGCAGGAGCGCCGCCACGATGTCGTCGCCCAGGGTTCCCTCGCCGTTGCCGATCGTTGTCTGATCTGCTGACGAGGAGGTGTCGATCGTACTCTCTGTGATACCCACTTTCCCCCTTCCCCGATGCCGTCGGCATCGTCTTCCCACCTGAAACGATACGGGGTCCGGGGCGCCTCGTGCAGGGCGGCGCGCAAGAGCGGTCGCTGTCGGCGTGGCGCAGCACTATCGTCGGGCCATGCCGGCCGTCGTGAGGCTCGGAACGTGCAGCTGGGCGGACGAGGGCCTGCTCAGCGCGTGGTACCCGCGCGGTGTGTCGACGGCCGAGAAGCGCCTTCGCTTCTACGCGGAGCGATTCGACGTGGTCGAGGTCGACTCGCCGTACTACGCGCTCCCCGACCCGGCGGTGACGGAGCGCTGGGCACGGCGGACGCCCGACGGGTTCACCTTCCACGTCAAGGCGTCGGCGGCGATGACCTGGCACGAGGGAGAGCCCACCGACGCGGCGTTCCGGGAGTTTCGCGGCGCCCTCGAGCCGCTCGAGCTGTCGGGCAAGCTCCGCGGCGTCTTGCTCCAGTACCACCCCCGGTTCACGAAGTCGGACGCGGCCAAGGCCGAGCTCGCGCGGGCGCGTGGGCGCCTCGAGCCGCTCGTCCCGCTCGTCGAGTTCCGGCACCGCTCGTGGATGGACGAGGCCGAGCGCGCCGACACGCTCGCGTTCCTCGAGGAGCAAGGACTCGCGTACGTGTCGCTCGACAGCCCGCGCACGAGAGCGTCGAACGTCTCGCCGCGGGTCGCGGCGGCGACGCACCGTGTGGCATACGTCCGCTTCCACGGACGGAACGCGCAGACGTGGAACGTGCGGGGCGGGATCGCCGCCGACCGGTTCGACTGGCTCTACTCCGAGGAGGAGCTCGCGGAGTGGGTGGGGCCGCTCGCGCGCCTCGCCGAGGAGGCCGACGAGGTCTACGCGATGTTCAACAACAACAGAGACGACTTCGCGCCGCGGAGCGCGCAGCTGCTCCGCGGCCTCCTCGACGAGGCGGGGATCGCCGCGACCGGCGGCACCGAGCCGCCGTCGACCGAGCTCACCCTGTTCTGACCGACGTCGGCGGCACGGCGCGGATCGACCACTGCTCCACCGCGCGCCGACGGCTACAGTCGCCCGGATGCGCGTGCTCTCGGTCGTCCACGACGGGGCCGTGACGGGCGGCGGCGGGATCTTCGAGCGAGCCGTCGTCGAACGGGGTGACGAGCTCGACCGGTGGGTCGTCGCGAACGGCGAGGCGGCCCCCGGCGACCCGGGCGCCTGGGACGCGGTGATGATCTTCGGCGGCGCCATGCATCCCGACCAGGACGCCGAGCATCCGTGGCTGGGAGACGAGGTCTCGTTCATCGAGCGGGCGCTCGACGGCGGCGTGCCGACGATCGGCGTCTGCCTCGGTGCGCAGCTGATGGCGCGCGCCGCCGGGGCCTGGGTCGGCTCGGCGCCGAGCGCGGAGGTCGGGTGGTTCGTCGTCGAGGTGAACGAGGACGGCCGACGCGACCCCGTGCTCGGCGTCCTCCCGGATCGGCTCGAGGCCTTCCAGTGGCACTACTACACGTTCGAGCTACCGGCGGGCGCCGTGCAGCTCGCCTCCAGCGCGGCCGCGCGTCAGGCGTACCGGCTCGGCGAGAGGGCCTGGGGCATCCAGTTCCACGCGGAGGTCGACCGGACGATGCTCGCGCACTGGTTCGTCGAGGGCGCGGCGGAGCTGCCGAAGCCGGTCGTCGAGGTGGAGGCGGACACCGCACACAACCTCGAGACGTGGAACGTGCACGGTCGTGCGCTCTGCAACGCCTTCCTGGACGAGGCCGGCCGCCTCAGGGGGTAGGGCCGCTCTCGGCAGGGAGGTCGGGGTCACGCGACCAGGCGTGCCAGGAGCCGACGTAGTTGCGCGCCGCGTAGCCGGCGGCCGCGAGCACGCTCACCGCGAGGGCCGAGCGGCTCCCGGAGTGGCAGTACGCGATCACCTCGGCGCCCTCGGGGGCGCCGACGAGCTCCCGGACGGCCGCGGGGCCCGAGGCGTCGAGGAGGCGCGTGACGTCGATGTTGCGGGCACCGGGGATGCGCCCCGGACGCGGGTCGCACGGCGCCACCATGTCTCCCGAGAACTCGTCCGCCCTCCGCACGTCCAGGAGCACGAGGCCGGGCTCGCCGAGGCGTGCGGCGACCTCCTCCGTGGTGACGTCGCTCATACGGCGAGCGACGCGACGGTCTCCACCTCGGCGGCGACGGACGGGCGCTCGGAGCAGCGCTCGACCCAGGCGGTGAGCGTTGCGTACCCGTCGAGCGAGAAGCCCATCAGGTCGCGCAGGCGTAGGAGCCACGGGAGGTAGGCGACGTCCGCGAGGCCGAACGACCGCCCGGTGAGGAACGGCATCGCCGAGAGCGTCCGGTCGAGACCGGTCAACACGTCGTCGAGGCGCTCGTGCGCGTCGTCCGCGCCACGCCGGAGCGCGTAGTACGGCTTGCCGAGGTCGTCGAAGCGGAACACGAGCAACCGCGCGACCGCCCGCTCGCCGGGATCGGCGGGGAGGAGCGGCGGCTCGGGGAAGCGCTCCTCGAGGTACTCGTCGATGACGACCGACTCGGGGAGCACCCAGCCGTCCTCCTCGAGCACGGGGACACGCCCGTCGGGCGGGTTTCGCTCGACGAGCCAGTCCGGCCGGCTTGCGAGGTCGATCGTCACCGTCTCGTACGGAATCGACTTCTCGGCGAGCACGATCCGCGCGCGTGCACAGTACGGGCAACGGGGCGCGTCGTAGAGCGTCAGCACGCCACTGAGGCTACCCGTCGGCGCCCGCGTGGCCGTGCAGCGCGCCCTCGAGCCCGAGGGCGGCCGCGAGCTCCGCGAGGATCTCCCGCGCGGGCGGCAGGTCGGCGGGCGAAACGGCGGTCGGCGCGGCGGTTCGCACCCGCTGCGGGTCGGCGCCCGTCAGCCGGGCGAGGACCGTCGGGTTCGCGGCCATCCCGATCACGTCCCCGGGCGCGAGGGCGCCGTAGAACTCGGGGACCGACAGGTACTCGTCCACGATCCCGCCCCGCTCGAGCGCGACCATGCGGACGACCTCGTCGACCTCGAGGGAGAGCGCGACCACCACGGTTCCCATGCGAGACGAGACCTCGCGGGCGAACCGGACGAGGGCGGTCGGGTCGCGGTCGATCACCTCGTCGTAGACGGCCACCCAGCCGTTGCGGGGTCCGACGACCTTCGTGCCGCTCGACCCGATGCGGGGCGCGAAGGCGCGCGCCGCGCGCTCCACGTCGCCGATCGAGTCCGTCTGCACGTGGAGCGAGGCGAACGACTCGGCGTGGCGGCCCGGAGCGAGGCGTTCGCGCAGCGCGGACACGGCTGCCACGAGGACGACCGTCTCCTCTCCGAAGCCCCAGCGGTGGTACACGGCGCGCGCGCCGGCGTTCGACGCCGTCACCTCGAGATCGAGGTGCTCGACACCTTGCGGCGCGAGCGCCTCGACCACCGCGTGGACGAGACCGGCCGCGACGCCGTCGCGGCGCGCGTCGGGAGCGACGTAGAGATCCGTCAGGCGGCTCGTGCGCTCGCCGGTGCGCCGTGCCAGGGCGAACCCGACGGCGCCGGTCTCGTCCTCCGCGACGAACGCCAGGCCGGCGTCGACGATCTCGCGGATCTCCTCGAGCTCCTGCTCGGGATCGTGGTCGCTGTGCGGGGGCGGCGGCACCTCGCCCTCGAACGCGCGCCAGAGCCGCTCGAGCGTGGCCGCGTCGTCGCGCGTGGCTTGCCGGATCGTCACGCCCGCGATCGTAGACGCGCGATCTCTAGTGGCGTCTTCCCCACGTGCCGTTCACGAACTATTCTTGGGAGAGCCCGGCGGCGGTCATCCCCCTCGGCCGTCGCCGGCATCCTCCTCTCGCAGCATCCGGATCAGCTCCAGCTCCGGCCGGGCGGCGACGAGCAGCATCGCGTGGCTCCAGCCGAGCGGCAGGACCCAGGCCGGGCTGCCGTCCGGGCGTACCTGCTCGGGCAGGAGGTCGAGCGCCGTCCGCCGTCCGACCACCTGGGCGACGGCGCGCGAGGCGGCCTCGCCGTCGCCGAGTGCCCGGCGCGCGAGGCCGAGCCAGAGACGCGCGAGCGGCCATTCGTATCCGCCGCCGTACGTGTCCCCCTCGTGCCGCCGCAACCCATCCTCGGGCGTCGCGAGGCCCCGTTCGACGGCATCCACGGTCGCCCGCACCCGCTCGGCCGAGCCGCCGAACGGCGCGAACGGCCACGCGAGGCCGAGCAGCGCGCTGTCGAGGCGCGGGTCGGCCTCGTCCATGCTCCGGACCCGCCGGTTCGGGTACGGGAGAGAGCGGTCGAACGCGGAGCCGACCGGCCCGCCCGATCGGTCTGTCCGTCCGAGGCTCACCGCGCGCCGATACCGCCCGAGGGAGTCGTCCCAGAGGTGCCTGTCGAGCGCGGCGGCGATCTCCGACGAGGCGCGGGCGTACACGTCGCCGAGCGCCGGCTCGTGTCGCGCGGCGGTGAGTGCCGCGGCGCGCAGCCCGCCCACGACGGCCGCCGCCGAGTAGGCGTGCTGCGCGTCGTGCTGCTCCCAGAGATCGATGCTCGCCCGCGGTAGGCCCGTTGCCGGATCGACGAACGAGACGAGGAGGTCGGCGGCGCGGCGCACGACGGGCCAGAGGCCGGCGTCGAGCGCCTCGTCCCCGAGCTCCCGGAACGCGGCCTCGGCCGCCACGAGCACCACCCCTGTCTCGTCGATCTGATGAAGGCCCCACGACGGCGCAGGCTCGCCCGTCGTCCAGTAGCGGTGGAGCCACAGGCCTTCGGGCGCCTGCGTCCGCGCGAGCCACCGCAGGGCGGCGACGGCGAGGTCGTCGCATCCGGCGGCGAGCAGGCCGAGGACGACGTACGCGAGGTCTCGCGGCCACACGAACCCGTAGCCGCCGGACTCCATGAATCCCTCGTCCATCTCCGGCGCTGCGACGACGCCACCCGTCGTCCGGTCTGCGAGCTGCGCGAGGACGAGGACGGAGCGCTGCAGCGCCCGGTCGAGGTCGGTCGAGCCGGAGCCGACAGCGGTGCGGGAGAGGAGACGCTCGTCGGCGGCCCCGCGGCGCGCGGCTGCCGACGCGGCAAGGGCGAGGTGGCGCCGCGCGCGGTCGAGCGCCTCGAAGGGGCCGGCTCCGAGCGCCACGACGAGATGCGTGACTCCCTCGTACCCGACCTCGACGCGGGCCTCGATCGGCGCCACGTGGGCCACGTCGTCGCCGACGCCGCCGGCGGAGCGCACCTCGACCTCCGCGCCGGGCCGATCGACGGCGAGGGCGATCGCGGCACGCCGGCGGTGGAGCACGACGATTCGGGTTGCCGGGTCGACGAACGCCCCGGTCGGGCGCTCCGTGCCCTCGAGCGACGGCTCGACCGACACGACGAGGACGGCCGGCTCCGAGACCACCCGTCGCACGAGCACGGGCTCGTCCGGGTCGACCGCGTCCACGATCTCCGCGGTCTGGCCGCCCAGGGACACCGTCGTCCGCAGGACGGACGCGTCGCCCTCCCAGGTCTGGCTCCATCCCTCCGCGTGCTCGTCGAGCCAGCGCACCCCCGCCGGTCCCGCGAGGCCGAGGCGCAGCGTCCTGACGTTGTCGGGCCCGTCGACATGCGGCCAGAGGATCCGTTCGATCTCGCCGCGGGCCGACAGCGTCACGAGCAGCGAGCCGTTGCCGAGGACCGCGGCGGGAAGGTAGGCGAGGCGGCGGCCGCTTGGATCCCGCGTCGACCCGGGATCGTCGACGTGCGCCGCCATGGGCGCGGATGCTACGTGCCGGTCAGCGTGGTCGGGGGACGGCGGTCACGACGGGCGAGACCGTCGTCGTGCCGTCCGGCCACCGCGCGAGGGCGACGACTCGCACCCGCTCGCCTCGGCGGAACTGCCTCGGCTCGAGGAAGCCCCGGTAGGGGGGCGAGTCGTCGGCCGCGACCCGCGTCCAGGCGCTGCTTCCCCGCTGCACGGCGAACGCCACGGGCACAGGGTCGAGCGTCGCGACGGTCGCGCGGGCCTGGACGAGGTCCGTGAGCTCGTCCGGACGCACGACGAGGGTCGGCCGCACCGGCGGGCGCGAGGGGAGCGCGGCGTCCGCCCGGAGCAGGACCGCCGCGAGGGGCGGGATCGAGAGCGTGAGCTTCCCGGCCGGGCTCGTCTGCGCCGGCACCGGCTCGCCGAGAAGCGTCGACCAGGTGCTTCCCGGGGTCGCGGTCTGCACGGTCGCGCTCGCACGGCGCGTCCCGGCGTTGAATGCGGCGAGGTACTCGTGCCGGGTCGCGCGGTCGAACCGGCTGACGACGAGCAGCGGTCCGGACGCCAACCGCACGGCGCTCGGCCCCGTCGCGAGCGCGGGGTGCGCCGTCCGGAGCGCGGCGAGCCGCTCGAGCAGGCTCTCGAGCGGATGATCGCGTACGTCGAGCGACGAGGCGGCTCCGATCGGGGTCGCGCCGACGCGCGCCTCCGTCCGCCATTCGGCCACCCGGGTGGGGAACATGTCCTGCCGGGCGAGCTTGTCCCCGCCCGAGCCCATCATCCCGACCTCGTCGCCGTAGTAGACGACCGGCGCGCCGCGGAGGAGGTAGAGCAGCGAGTGCGCGAGGAGGTCGCGGCGCAGCAGGGTGGCGTCGTCTCCCGAGCGCTGCCGGAGGAGCAGCCCGACGCGGCCCATGTCGTGGTTGCCGAGGAACGTCGGCGGCGTGTAGGCGACACCGTTCCCGAGCTGGAAGTAGTCGTCGTCGGACAGCACCGACACGATGCCCTTCGAGCCCCGCTCACCCGACGCGTAGCCGACGAGCTGGTCCTGGAGCGGGAAGTCGAGCAGGCTCGGCAGGCCGCGGTCGCGGACGAAGGGGTAGAGCGCGAGCGTGTCGGCGTCGAAGACCTCCCCGAAGACGGCGAAATCGCGGACCCCGGCCCGACGCGCCGCGGCGCGGATCCCGGGGAGCCATTGCCGGAAGAACGCGGCGTTGACGTGGCGCGCCGTGTCGATCCGGATCCCATCGATCTTGTAGCGCTCGATCCAGGCCGCGTAGACGGCCACGAGGCCGCGGACGACGTCGCGCCGCTCGGTGAACAGGTCGTCGAGGCCGAAGAAGTCGCCTTGCTCGAGGCACGTCTCGTTGCACGACGAGAAGTCGATGTCGCCGCGGTCGTGGTAGCGGGTCGGGTCGTTGAGCCACGCCGGCTTCTTCGCGGTGCGGTCGGCGCCGAGCAGCACAGGCACCCGCGGCATCGTGCGGGCGCTGGTGCAGGGGAACGGCTTGCCGACGTACGCAGCCGGGTGGAACGCCTTCCCGCGGCAGTCGCGATACGGCACCTGCTCGGGTCCGACGTAGCCGCCGCTCCCGCCGGTCAGGGAGATGACGTCGGCCGTGTGGTTGACGACGACGTCGAGGATCACCTCGAGGCCGAGCCGATGTGCGCATTCGACCATCGCGCCGAACTCGGCGGCGGTGCCGAGGTGCCGGTCGGGCGCGGTGAAGTCCGTGATCCAGTACCCGTGGTAGGCGGCGCTGTCGCCCTGGACGGCTTTCTGGCCGAAAGGAGGCGTGATCCAGATCGAGGTGAAGCCGAGGGCCTTGATGCGGGCGAGGCCGTGCGGGTCGGACTCGCAGGAGCCCGTCAGCCCGGCGAGGTCGCCGCCGTGGAACCAGCCGGCGCCGCTCGGGTCGTATCCGGTCGCGGCGCGGGTGCCGGTCAGCCCGCCGCGGTCGTTCGACGGGTCGCCGTTCGCGTAGCGGTCGGTCATCAGGAAGTAGATCCGCTGGGTGGCCAGAGGGCTCGCGGCCGGCGGCGCCGAGAGCTGCGCGAGGCGCTCGCCGGTCGGCGGCGCGGCGCCGTCGGCGCCGAGGGCCGCTCCCGCGACGGCTGCGGCGGCGAGGACGGTGGCGATACCGAGCAGGCGCCGCCGGCCGCGGGCGCGGCCGGCGAGCGGGCTAACGCAGCGCCGCACCCGTCTCCTCGTCGAAGAAGTGGGCGTGCTCGAGGTCGACCCCGATCTCGACCTGCTCGTCGAGCCGCAGCGCGACGCGCGGCGGGAACGACGCGACGAGATTCGGCCGCGAGGCGGCGATGCCCTCCTTCTCGATGACATCCTCGACCGCGTCGCCCGTCGACCCGGCGCCGCTCGAGACAGTGCGGGCATCGATGCGGAAGAACGCCATCGTCTCGGAGCCGAGCGCCTCGACGAGCTCGAGGCGCGCGGTGACCCGGGGGAGCCCGGGCTGCAGGGCGATCGGGTGGAGGTCCTCGCTGCGGATCCCCATCGCGACCGAGCGGCCGTTGTAGCTCGCCAGGACGCGGTAGCGGTCGAGCGTCGCGTCGGGGACGGGCAGCTCCTGGCCGCCGACCGAGATCGTGACCTTCCCGTCGGCGACGTGGACGTCCCCCGCCAGGATGTTCATCGGCGGCGTCCCGATGAACCCCGCGACGAACATGTTCCCGGGCTCGTCGTACAGCCGCTGCGGGGCGTCGACCTGCTGGAGCGCGCCCTGGTACATCACGGCGACGCGGTGCCCCATCGTCATCGCCTCGACCTGGTCGTGGGTGACGTAGATCGTCGTCGTGCCGAGCTCGTGCTGAAGCTTCGCGATCTCGCCGCGCATCTGGACGCGCAGCTTCGCGTCGAGGTTCGAGAGGGGCTCGTCCATGAGAAAGACCTTCGGCTCGCGGACGATCGCGCGGCCCATCGCCACCCTCTGGCGCTGCCCGCCGGAGAGCTGCTTCGGCTTGCGGTCGAGGTACGGCGTGAGGTCGAGGAGCCTCGCCGCCCATGCCACCCGCTCGTCGACCACGCTCTTCGCCGTCCGTCGCAGCCGAAGCCCGAAGGCGATGTTGTCGGCCACCGAGAGGTGCGGGTAGAGCGCGTAGCTCTGGAACACCATCGCGATGTCGCGCTCCTTCGGCGTCATGTCGTTGACCACGCTGCCGCCGATCGAGACGCTGCCGTCGGTGATCGTCTCGAGGCCCGCGACCATGCGGAGGGCGGTCGTCTTCCCGCACCCCGAGGGCCCGACGAGGACGAGGAACTCGCCGTCCTCGACGTCGAGGGAGAGGTCTTTCACGGCGTGGTAGCCGTTGGGATAGACCTTGTCGACGTCCTGCAGCACGACCTCAGCCATGGGGCAGCTCCTCGCTCATCGAAGTCTCCAGACGTGGAATGCGGGCCCGTCGCCCGGCAGGACCGCATCGCCCGCCTCGATCCGCGCGTCGCCGCCGTAGAGCGGCTCGAGCCCTGCCGCGCCGAGCCCGGCGAGGGATAGGCGCACGTCGTCCGTCGACGCGCGCACCGCGAGGCAGAGAAGCCGGTCGTCCCGCGTCTCGCGCAGGTAGGCGATCGCGTCCGCGCTGACCTGGGCGAAGCGGATGCCCCCGCGGACCAGCGCCGGGAGCGAGCGCCGGAGGCCGATCAGCGTGCGGTAGGCGTCGAGAAGCACCCGATCCCAGCTCTCGGGGCGGTCCCAGGGCATCGGCCGCCGCGCATCCTCGCCCCAGCTGCCGTCCAGGCCGAGCTCGTCGCCGGCGAAGACCATCGGCACGCCCGGCGTCGTCATCTGGAGGCCGATGCCGACCAGGTGGCGCTCGCGGGAGCCGCTCACGACCTTGAAGCGCGCGACGTCGTGGCTGTCGAGGAGCACCCAGCTGTGCAGCACCGAGCGCCACGGGATCCCCGCGCGGAAGCGCTTCATCGTGGCCGTGATCTCCCGGCCGTCGAGGCGCGGGACCCCGACCGGGAGGCCGAGGAACCCGAGCTGCAGCTCGGCGGGCAGCTCGTCGCCGCGGAGCCAGCTCCATGCCGGCCGCGTGAAGCCCATGTACGCCATCGTCCCGTGCCAGCCGTCGCCGCGGAGGTCGGGCCGCGCATCGTGCGAGTGCTCTGCGACGAGCACCGCGTCCGGTCGCGCCTCGACCGCGGCGGCGCGGACCGCGCGCGCCAGCTCGGCCGCGACGTCGACCTCCCCGTGGCGGCCCGCCATGTTCGCGACGTCGAGACGCCAGCCGTCGAGGTCGAAGGGCGGGAGGAGCCACCGCTGGACGACGGCCTCCGCGCCCCCGAGCATCCGCTCACGGAGCCCGTCGGCCCGGTGGTCGAGCTTCGGGAGGGTGCGCACGCCGGCCCAAGCCTCGTAGCCGTGGGGCAGTCGCTCGTCGAACCAGAAGAAGCTGCGTTCGGGCGCGTCCGCGTCGCCCAGGGCGCTCGTGAACCAGCCGTGGTCGTCGCCGATGTGGTTGATCGTGAGGTCGCCGATGACCCTGATCCCCCGCGCGTGCGCAGCGCGTACGAGTGAGACGAGCGCCTCGTCCCCGCCGAGGAGCGGGTCGACCTCGTCGAACGAGGTCGCGTTGTAGCGGTGTGTCGACCGCGCGGGGAAGAACGGCGTCAGGTAGAGCACCGAGGCGCCGAGCCGGTCGAGGTGGTCGAGATGCGCCTCGACGCCGGGGAGGTCGCCGCCGAACCACTCGAGCGGCGTGTCGGGCCCGAAGCCGGTCGGCGTCTCGTCCCAGTCGCGCGGGACCGCCCACGCGGGGGGCGTTCGCGCGATGCCCGAGCGGGCGAAGCGGTCCGGATAGACCTGGTACACGACGCCGTCCGCGTGCCAGGCCGGACCGTCGTCGCCGACGGCGGAGACGAAGTCGTCGGCGTCCGGGACGTCGTGCCCGACGAGCCCTTCGCCGGTCACCCAGCCGTAGCCGATCGTGCCGCCGGACAGGAGCCAGCGATACGAGGTCACCGGGTTCTCGACCCGGAAGGACGCGCGCCACCACGTCTCGTGCTCGCTCTCCTCGTCGACCTCTGCGGCCGCAACATGCGGCTCGCCGTCCCGCACGTAGCGCACGGCAACCGCGTCGAGCGCCGCGCCGCGCGGCACCCGGAGGCGGACGGTCGTCGTGTCCCCGAGCTCCGCCGGGGTCTCGAGGACGTAGAGCGCGGATCCGTCGTGGTGCGGCGCCGCGAGCGTGTCGCTCATCCCTTGACCGCGCCCTGGGTGAGCCCGCCGACGATCCAGCGCTGGAGGACGATGAAGATGAGGACGACGGGGAGGGCCGCGAGCACCACGCCGGCGCAGAACGGCCCCCATTCCTGCCCGAACTGGTCGGACACGAAGCCGAACAGGCCGACCGAGAGCGTGTACTTGTCGGGGGCCTGCAGCAGCTGCGAGGCGATGATGTACTCGTTCAGCGAGGAGACGAACGAGAGCAGCCCGATCACGGCGAGCACGGGCGCGCCGAGCGGGAGGATGACCCCCCAGAAGATCTGGGCCGGGGTCGCGCCGTCGACGCGCGCCGACTCGTCCAGCTCGGCCGGGATGGTGTTGAAGAAGCCGACCAGGAGCCACGCGTTGACCCCGAGCGCGCCGCCGAGGTAGACGAGGATCAGGCCGGTGCGCGTGTTGAGGCCGATCCCGGGGAAGACGTCGGAGACGTCCAGCATGATCAGGTAGATCGCGACGACGGCCAGGAACTGCGGGAACATCTGGATCAGGAGCAGGGAGAGCATCCCGAAGCGGCGTCCCCTGAACCGGTAGCGGGAGAACGCGTACGCGGCGAGCGCCCCGAGCAGGACGGTCACGACCGCAGTCGTCGTCGCGACGATGAGCGTGTTCACGTACCAGTGCGGGAAGGGCTCGTTCGGGTCGGAGAGGATGGCGCGGAAGTTGTCGAGCGTCACGCCGCTCGGGATGACCGACGCGGTGCTCAGCGACGGCACCGGGTTGAACGCCGCGGACACGATGTAGACGACCGGGAAGAGCGCGAACGCCATCGCGACGAGTCCGACGACGTAGCGCCACCACACCTCGCGAAACGGGGGACGCTCGGGCGTGGGCGACTCGGTGGCGCCGGCCGCCGTCTCGAGGGCGAGCGTGAGCGCCCGCTCGGCCGCGGTCGCGTCGGGGGCCATTCCCTCGGCGCCGCTCGTCACGCGATGCTCTCCAGGGCCTTCGTCCGGATGAACGTGACGGCCGAGATCGTGCCGATGATGAGGAAGATGAGGATCGAGAGCGCGGCTGCGAGGCCGAAGTCGCCGCCGCGGCCCGTCTGGAAGGCGACCTTGTACGTGTAGCTCACGAGCAGGTCGGTGGCGCCGGCGACCGACTGGTTCTCGCCGTACGGGCCGCCCTCGGTGAGGAAGTAGATCGCATTGAAGTTGTTGAAGTTGAAGGCGAACGAGGCGATCAGGAGCGGCGTGACCGCGACGAGCAGCAGCGGCAGGGTGATCTTGCGGAACACCTGGAGCCCCGAGGCGCCGTCGACGCGCGCGGCTTCGACCATCTCCCCGGGGATGGACTGGAGGGCACCGGTGCAGATGAGGAACATGTAGGGGATCCCGAGCCAGAAGTTGACGAGCAGGCAGGAGACGCGCGCCCAGAACGGGTCGAAGAGCCAGGGAACGTCGACCGGGAGGATCGCGTTGACGACCCCGAAGTCGTCGTTCAGGAGCCCGCGCCAGACGAGCAGCGACAGGAACGCCGGGATCGCGTACGGGAGGATCAGGATCGAGCGCTGGAGCCGCTGGAAGCGGAGCCCGTCGTAGTTGAGCGCGATCGCGATGAACAGCCCGGCGAAGAAGGTGAGGACGACGGAGAGCAGTGCGTACGTGAACGTCCAGACGAAGGTCGAGAGGAACGGGTCGCGCACGAGCGGGTTCCGGAAGATGTCCCTGAAGTTCGCGAAGCCGATGTTGGTGCGCCAGCCCTGGTCGATCTCCTGGCCCTGAGGGTCCGCGTACGCACCCTTTCCGTTGTCGGAATAGACGACACCGGTCTCGATGTTCGTGAAGGTGTCGGTCTCCGGGTCGTAGCGGAGCGTCGGCTGGAGCTCGAGCGCCGTCGAGAGGCCCTCGGCACGGACGAACGAGTTCCCGCCGGCGGGGACGACGAGCCTGGCGAGCTCCTCGTCGATCCCGGCGAGCTCGTCGCCCGTCAAGACGTCGTAGCCCTGCGCCGCAGTGACGGCGCCGTTCGCGACCGTGACGTCCGGCGCGGGAAGCGGCGTGAGCCCCTCCTCGTTGCCGGCGTAGGCCTTGCCGCTGCCTTCCTCGACGAGGAGGAGCGTGAGGTTCCCGCTCTCGTCGCGCGCGGGGGTCATCGTGTAGAAGGCGCCGTTCGCCGGCTGCGCCAGCGACGTCTCCTCGATGGTCTGGATCGCCTCCTCCTTCGTGAGGTTGTGACCCGTCGACCAGTTGGAGAAGGCGACGTCGGCGTTGTAGACGATCGGGATCAGCTGGAACCCGATCAGGAAGACGGTCGCCGGCACGAGGAACTTCGCCGGAACGAGCCCGCGGACGGGCAGGAGGTAGACGGCGTCGATCCCGAGCGTTGCCGCGAGAACGCAGAGCGCCGCGATCCAGTTCTCGTTGCCCAGCAGGGCGACGATGGCCCAGAGGCCGATCGCGTTGGCGATCCCGAGCAGGACGAGCTTGACGACGAGCCCGGTCGTGCCCGAGAACGCCGGGACCGCGCGCGCGAGGAGCGAGGGCGGCGGGACCGTCACCCCGCGCGCGGTGCGGTTTGTCGCGGCGCCGGAGCTCACGGTGCGAGCGGCCGAGGGTCGACGGAAAAGTGCGGGCGCCTCACGGCGCCCGCACTGTTTCACATCGAGCTAGCCGATCTTCTGCGCGATGCTCCGGGAGGCGCCGAGGAACGAGCGCTTGGCAGGGATCGAGCCGCTGCCCTTCGTCGAGCGCACCCACGCGGCGCCGAGGTCACCCCAGACGGAGTTCATCTGCGGGATGTTCGGCATCGGGACGCCGCCCGTGCTCGCCGCGCCGAACGCCTTGAGCTGCGGGTCCTTCACCTGCTTCGCGGCGGTCAGGTTCGCAGGGAACCGGCCGTTCGAGAGGGCGAGCTCGAGCTGCGGGCCCGTCTGCATCATGTAGTTCGAGACGAGGTCCTTGGCCAGGCTCTCGACGTTGTGCGAGGCCGCGAACTTCGTGACCATGAAGCCCTGCACGCCGAGGAACGGCACCGACTTGCAGCCCGTGCCTCCGATCGTCGGGAACGACGAGACCGAGAACGACAGGCCCGACTTCTTGAGCGTGTCGAGGTTCCACGGCCCGGTGAACCAGAACGCGGTCTTGCCCTTGAGGAACAGATCCTGCGAGATCGACGAGTCGACGCTCGAGCGGATCAGGCCGAGCTTGTTCCACTGGTCGATCAGCCCGGCGTTCTTCATGAACTTCGGGTTCGCGATGCCGATGTTCGACGGGTCGAGGTTGCCCGCGGCGTTCTTGCCGAAGATGTAGCCGCAGAGGCCCGAGAAGAGCGGGTACATGTGGTACGCGTCGCCGCCCGCGCCCTGCTGGACGGAGATCGCGACCGCCGCCTTCGTCTTCTTCTTCGTCGAGAGCGCCGATGCCTGGAGCTGCGCCCAGGTGGTCGGGACCTTGGCGAGCTTCGTGTTCGTCACGAGGGCGATGTTCTCGAGGGCGACCGGCGCGCCGTAGAGCTTCTTGATCGCCGTGCCGTACGAGAACGCGTCGAGCGCGTAGGCGGGGAACTGCTTCTTCGTCGCGGTCGACGGGAACAGCGGGACGATCGAGCCGTTCGCGGACAGCTCGCCGATCCAGTCGTGCGCGCCGACGATCACGTCGGGGGCCGTCTCCGCCTGGACGGTCTTCAGGTTGTCGCGGATCTGACCGAAGTCCTTCTGCACGACCTCGACCGTCGCGCCCTTGGACGCGGCCCAGGCGTTCGCGACCTTCGTGACCGCGGCGAGGCGGTCCTTGTCCGTCCAGATCCGGATGGTGGTGGCGTCGGCACCCGACGCCGTCGCGGTCAACGCGATCGCGGCGAGCGAGGCGACGACCAGGGCGACGAGCGTGCGCGCCGCCGTCTTGGTGCTCAGCATGTGCTCCCTCCTTGGAGACTTCGCCGACGTCGCGTGACGTCGCGCGAAACACGTTTCATTAGTGTGAAACACCGGCCTCGCAGAGTACTCGCTCTCCGTCGGCTCGGCAAGCGTGATTTCCCGTGGGACTTGAGATAGCATCGACACCGACCATGGAAAACAGTTACCCGACCGTGAAAGTAGGCGCTCCGCCCACCAAGAGCGCCACTCTCAGAGACGTCGCGGAGCGTGCAGGAGTTAGCGTCGCGACCGCATCCCGCGTGCTGAGCGGCTCCGCCGTCGTCCGTCCCGCGACGCGCACCCGGGTCGAGCGCGCGATGCGCGACCTGCTCTACGTCGCTCCCGGGCGCGCCGAGCCGAGCGGCGCGATCGGCCTGCTCGTGCCCGAGTTCGGCAACCCGGTGTTCGCCACGCTCGCCCAGGCGATGGAGACGCGGGCGACCGCCGCGGGCTACGCCACGATCCTCTGCAACACGGCGGGCACCGCGATGCGGGAGCTCGACTACGTGCACATGCTCCTCGAGCGGCGCGTCGAGGGGATGGTCTTCATCAGCTCCGAGATCACGGACGTGCGCGGCGAGCACTCGCACTACGCGCAGCTCCTCGAGCAGGGCGCCCGGCTCGTGTTCGTCAACGGCGGCGCCGAGTCGCTGCCCGTGACGTCGGTCGGCGTCGATGAGCGGGCGTCGGGGAGGATCGCGACCGAGTACCTCCTCGAGCTGGGTCACCGCCGGATCGGCTTCGTCGCCGGCGACGAGTTCTCGCTCCCGACGCGGGAGAAGGCGCGCGGGCGGGAGGACGCCCTCCGCGCCGCCGGGCTCGACGCCTCGCGCGACGTCGCGCACGGCGACTTCACGGTGGACGGCGGCCGCCGAACGCTCCGCTCGCTCGTCCACACCGCAAACGGCGACCGCCCGACCGCGGTGATCTGCTCGAACGACCTGATGGCCATCGGCGCGCTCCAGGAGGCGGCCACGCTCGGGCTCGGCGTCCCGGACGAGCTCTCGATCGTCGGCTTCGACGGGATCGAGGCGGCGTCGTGGACTCAGCCGGCGCTGACGACGGTCGAGCAGCCGATCGACGAGATCGCGGAGACCGCGATCGAGGCGCTCCAGGCGCTCGTCGACGACCCGGGGCAGACGCTCCCGAGCTACGTCTTCCGTCCGACCCTCAGGGTCGGCGGGACGACCGCGGCACCCGGATAGCGCTACCGCGCTGCGAGCGCGGATCGCACCGCGTGGAGGTCGTCGAAGGGCTCGTACGCGACCCCACGTTCGTCGAGCCAGACGGCGAGGCTCCGGCGCGCGAAACGGCGCTCCGCGGCGAGCGACACGCAGCGGTCGGAGACGCCGTCGCCGACGTATGCGAACCGGGCGAGACCGTCCACCGCCCCGCGCTTGCAGCGCTCGCTGCAGACGGGACAGATCGGCCCCTCGGGGAACGTGGCCCGCCAGCCCTCGGGGTCGGCGTCGACGTGGTTCGCGACGAGCCGGACCTCGATCCCCTCGCGGCGGAGGACGGGGTCGATCAGCTCGTGGAAGCCGGCCGACACGATCAGCGGGTCGTGCTCGGCGACCAGCTCGCGGAACCCGGGGCGCACGCGCACGTGTTCGAGGAGGAACCCGACGACCTCCTCGCGGGGCGCGCGGATCGTCGCCATCTCGGCAGCGATCACCTCGTCGAGCGTCAGGGCTCGCCCCAGCTCGTCCTCCAGCCCGTGGAAGACCTCGAGATCGCCGAACCGCTCGATCGCCATGTGCAGCGTGTCCCGCTCGGTCACCGTCCCGTCCCAGTCGAGGACCAATGCTTGTTTCGCCAGGCGGGATTCGGCAGGAGCCGAATCCCGCGGCTCGATCCCCGCCTGCGGCGGGGCAAATCCCTGAAGGCCGCCGCTTCGCGTCGGGCTGTCGCGGTCGCAGCTGCATGGCTGTTGTGGACGCGCGCGATTGGGCATCACGACTGGCTTGCGTCGACGGGGAGTTGTGTGGTTCACCACACGCGTCGTCAGGCCGCGGGGAGCGACCAGCCGCCGTCGATCACGAGCGTCTGCCCGCGGATCATCTCGGCGTCCGCGGAGGAGAGGAACGCGACGACGCCGGCGACGTCGTCCGGCGTGACGAGCCGTCCGGCCGGGTTCCCGGCGCCCGAGGCGAGCATCTCCTCCCGGTTCGGGAAGTGCTCGAGCGCGCCCGTCTCGACCACGCCGGCGGAGACGGCGTTCACGCGGATGCCGCGCGGCGCGAGCTCGACCGCGAGGTAGCGGACGAGCGCCTCGAGCGCCGCCTTCGACGTCCCGACGAGCGTGTAGTTCTCGAGCACGCGGATCGACCCGAGGCTCGAGATCGCGACGATCGACGATCCCTCCGGCATCGTCGGCGCGACGACCCGCGTCAGCGCGAGAAACGCGCGCGCATTCGCGTTCAGCGTCCAGTCCCAGTGCTTGTCCTCGGTCTCGAGCGCCGGCCGGATGACGCCGGTCGCCGCGTTGTGCACGAGCACGTCGAGCGGCCCGAGGGCCGCGACCTGCTCCTCGACGCGCGCGGAGGTGACGTTCCCGCGCACGAGGACGGGCTCGGCGCCCAGGGCGCGGAGCTCGTCCGCGGTCTCCTCCGCCGCCGTGTCCGAGCGGAAGTAGCCGATCGCCACCCTCGACGCGCCCTCGCGCGCGAGGCGAAGGGCGATCGCCCTGCCGATCCCGCGCGACCCGCCGGTGACGAAAACGCGCCTGCCGGGCCGGCTCACCGCTCGCCGCGCGGCAGGGGGTCCGACGCGGTCGCCGACGACGGGATCGTCTCCCACCCGATCCGGTCGCGGGACTCGGGCTCCGCGTTCTCGGACTTCGTCGACGCGTACCCGAGCCGGTCGAGCAGGTCGATCTTCTCCTCGCCGTAGCGCCGCACCGGGTCGTCCTCGGGCAGGTCGTGGATCAGCTCGCGGACACGCGCGCGGAGCTGGAACGCGAAGTGCGGGGTGGCGGGCCCGACGAGGGCGTCGATGTCGTCGACGGTCGGCTCGGTCATCGGCCGGGAAGCCTAACCCAGGCGGGTCAGAGGGAGCCGTCGCGAACCGGATGACGCCTCGGACGCCGCGCGGGAGCGGCACGCTCGTCCACGGCCCGTACGCCCGGTACGCGCCGTCGACGATCCCACCGCCCGGCTTGGTCCGAGGCGCCCCCGGACATCGCGTCGTTCCCCCTGACCCGCCTGTAGCGTCGCGCGGGTGCGCCGCCCGTCGACCGTCGAGCTCATGCTCCTCACGACGATCGGGCTCTGGTCGCTCAACCTGACCGTCAGCCGCTACATCCTCACCCACGGGTTCCAACCGCTCGCCTATGCGACCGTGCGATACGGGCTCGCCGTCGTCGTCTTCGTCGCGATCACGTATCTCGTCGAGCGCTCGCTCCGCGTCGAGCGGCGCGACCTGGCACTCATCGCCGGTGCGGCCGCGTTCGTCTATGTCAACCAGATCGGCTTCGTCTACGCGCTCGACAAGGCGTCCGCCTCGGTGCTCGGCCTGATCCTCGGCGCGACTCCGATCTTCGCCGCGCTCGCCGGGCTCGCGTTCCGCACCGAGACGCTTCCCCCGCGCTTCTGGGCCGGCGCGCTCCTCTCCTTCGGCGGTGTCGGCCTCGTCGCGCTCGGTGCGGGCGGCAAGATCTCGGGCGATCTCGGCGGCGTGCTCCTCGGCGTGATCACTGCGGCGACGTGGGCGGGGTACTCGATCCTCGTCGCCCAGCTCATGCGCCGCTACTCCGCGACCCGCATCAGCGCGGTGGTCCTCGGGAGCGCGTGGGTCCTGATCGCGCTCACCGCCGCCCCGCAGATGTCGAGCCAGGACTGGCACCTGGGCTGGGAGATCTGGGCGCTCCTGCTCTTTGCGACGGCGGGCCCGCTCGTCCTGACGAACGAGCTCTGGTTCCGCTCGCTCGACCGGATCGGGCCCGCGCGCGCGACGCTCGCCGCGAACCTCCAGCCGTTCCTCGCCGCGGCGATCGCCGTCGTCCTGCTCTCCGAGACGCTCGACCCGGTCGAGCTGGCGGGCGGCGCGCTCATCGCAGCCGGGATCCTGGTCGCGCGTCGGCGACGCCCGGCCACACCGGTCGCCACCCCGCCCTCCGAGTAGCGTTCGCGCCCATGTCGCCGCTCCGCCGCACCGCCATGGCGTCGGTCGTTGCCGCCGTGGCCCTCATCGCGATCAAGCTCGTGACCGGCCTCGCTGCGGGCAGCCTTGCGTTCGTCGCCGAGGCCGCGCACTCGGGCACCGACCTCGTCGCGGCGCTGCTGACGCTGTTCGCCGTGGGAATCGCGACGAAGCCGGCCGACGAAGGTCACCTGTACGGCCACGGGAAGGCCGAGCATCTCGCCGCGCTGGCCGAGGCGGCGTTCCTGATCCTCGTGTCGCTCGTCGTCGCCGGGCTCGCGGTGGCGCGGCTGGCGGGCTGGATCGAGCTCGACGTCGAGCCCGCCTGGTGGGCGTTCGCGGCGGTATTCGTCGTCATCGCCATCGACGTCTCCCGCACCCTCGTCTCGTATCGCGCCGCGCGCCGCTACGCGAGCGCGGCGCTGCTCTCGAACGCCGTCCACTTCGGCACCGACCTGCTCGGGACGATCGCCGTCCTCGCAGGTCTCGTCGCGGCGCGCGCGGGATTCCCGGAGGGGGACTCGATCGCGGCCCTGTTCGTCGCGGTACTCGTCGTCGCCGCCGCCGTGCGCCTGATCCGACGGAACGTCGACGTCCTGATGGACCGCGCCCCCGCGGACGCGGTCGAGGCCGCGCGCGAGGCGATCGAGCGACTCGACCCCCCCGTCGGCGTCCGCCGCCTACGGCTCCGTCAGGCAGGAGGCAGGACGTTCGCGGACGTCGTGATCGGGGTCTCGCCCGGTGCCGCGGTCGGGCAGGGGCACGCCGTCGCCGACCGCGTCGAGGCGGCTGTCCAGCGCGCGCTCCCGGAGAGCGACGTCGTCGTCCACGTCGAGCCGACCGGCACGGAGGCGGAGCTCCGCGAGCGCGTCCGGGCGGCGGCGATGACCGTCTCCCAGGTACGCGAGCTTCACGATCTCGTCCTGATCGACACCGGTGAAGGGCTCGAGGTGTCGCTCCACGTGAAGCTCCCGGGCGACCTCGACCTCGCCGTCGCGCACGCGCTCGCCGAGGAGGTCGAGCGCGCGATCGAGCGGGACGTCCCGGAGGTGCGCGCCGTCCAGACCCACCTCGAGCCGCTCGCCGAGCGAGCGCCCGGACGCGTCACCACGCAGGAGCTCGCGGGGATCGAGCGCGAGATCGTCGAGCTCGCCGGCGGCCCGCCGCGCGCACTCCGCACGCTCGAGACCGACCAGGGCCTCGTCGTGCTGGTCACGCTCGCGGTCGACGGCTCGACGCCGCTCGCCGACGCACACGACCGCGCCACCGCCGTGTCCGAGCGGATCCGCGCGGCGTATCCCGGCATCGCCACCGTGGTCGTGCACACCGAGCCGTAGACCGCCCGCGAACCGGCCGCGATCTATTCGCGCATGAAGCCCTGGCGGGCGGCGGAGACGAGCGCGACCGCCTCCGGGAACAGCACGCGCATCGCGTCGCGCAGCTGGAGCGCCTGCTCGTCGACCGTCCCCGACGGCGCCACCTGCGCGAGCGCCGCCTGCGTCAGATCGACGGCCGTCGAGAGGGTCAACGTCGCGAACTGCTCGCGCTGCGCGTCCTTGACGCCCTCGGCCTGCTGCTCGGCGAAGTCGCGGAGCCCGCGGAGGATCTCCTCCGGGTCGCCGCCGAACGGGAAGAAGCCACCGCCTTCCATGCCTCAAGGGTAGTCGAGCTCGCCCCTGTAGGCGGCCTCGACGTCGGCCCACAGCGCGTCGGCGACCTCGGTCGCACCTCGCATCGCCGCCGTGAACGGGGAGGGCACCGCGGGATCGAGGGCGAGCTCGAGCCGCCGTACGGCCTGGCCGATCGCATCGAGCCGCGCGGGCGAGGCGAGGTGCGGAGGGGCGCCGATGACGTGCTGGAGCGCGCGCGCGGCGTCCTCGGCCTCGTCGATCCCGTCGGGGCTCTCGGTGATCCGGAGCGCCACGAGCTGCGCGCGCAGCTCGTCGAGGTCGCCCGGGAAGGCGGACTCCTCCGCGACCTCGCAGAGCGCCGCGATCGAGACGGCGTCCCGCACGTCCCGTTGCGACGTCACGGGAGCGCCCTCGTCGTCGAGCGCAAGCCAGGTGCGCGCGCCGGCCTCCGTCTCGAAGGCGCAGACGTACACGCGGCGCCCGGGCGCCGGCTCGGCCGCGAGAACCCCGCTCACGGTGCTCCCGTCGCCGTTTGCGCGGTCGGCCGCCGTCGTCGCGATGCGCTCGAGGTCGTCGGCGAGAGCCACCGTGCCAGGATACGGCGGCATGCTCTCCGAGCGACGCCGCCACGCCCGAGCGCTGTTCGCGCCGCTCGGCCCGACCTACGACCGCGTGGGAGCGGTGCTCTCGTTCGGGCAGGACCCACGCTGGCGGCGGTTCCTCGTCTCGCGCCTCCCGTCCGGCGGCGGGCGCGTTCTCGACGTCGCCACCGGGACCGGGCTCGTGGCGGCGGCGCTGCTCGAGCGCGGCTTCGAGGTCACGGGGCTCGACCAGAGCCCCGACATGCTCGATCTCGCGCAGAGGCGTTTCGCCGGTCGCGTCGAGCTCGTCGAAGGCTCCGCGGACGACCTGCCGTTTCCCGACGCGTCCTTCGACCATCTCACGTTCACCTACCTGCTCCGCTATGTGGACGACCCCGCCGCGACGATGCGCGAGCTCGCGCGCGTGGTTCGACCCGGCGGGACGATCGCGATGCTGGAGTTCGGCCTTCCCCGCGGGATCTGGAGACCGCTCTGGGACGTGTGGGTCGGCGTCGGCCTTCCACTCGCGGGCCGGGTGATCTCGCCCGGCTGGCACGAGGTCGGGCGCTTCCTCGGCCCGTCGATCCGCCGGTTCCACGCGGCGTACCCGGCGCCGGCGCTCGTGGTGCTCTGGCGCGACGCCGGGATCGCGGACGTCCGGCTCCGCCGCCTCAGCCTGGGCGGGGGAGTCGTCGTCTGGGGGGAGCGGCAGGCCGGCGTCGAGCGGGATCGTCCGGCGACGGCTGGGAGCCCGGGGCGGGCGTGAGGCAGTCCTTGCCGGCAGAGCCACGAAGCAGCGAGGAGGGTCGCACGACGAGCCACGAGACGGCTCGGGCGAGCGGTGACGCCCGCGAGACGGCGCCTGCGTTCTACGCGCTTCGGCCCGGCGGGTGGCGCGACTACGTGACGCTGCTGCACGTGCCGTACACGGCCTGGCACCTGTCGTACGTCGTCGTCGGTGGGTGCCTCGCCGCGAGCGTCGACTGGCCGACGCTCGGATGGACGGTGGTCGCGTTCGCGCTCGCGATGGGCGTCGGCGCCCACGCGCTCGACGAGCTCGACGGGCGGCCGTTGCGGACGGAGATCCCCTCGAGCGTCCTCGTCGCGCTCGCCGTCGGCTCGGTGACGGTCGCCGCGGCGATCGGGATCGCGGTCGCGCTCGACCGGACCCTCTGGATCGTGCCACTCGTCATCGTCGGCGCGGCGCTCGTCCCCGCGTACAACCTCGAGCTGCTCGGCGGCAGGCTCCACAACGGCGCCGGGTTCGCGCTCGCCTGGGGCGCGTTCCCCGTGTTGACCGCCTTCGTCGCCCAGACCGGGACGCTGCGGCTCGAGGCCGTGCTCGCGGCCGTCTGGGCGACCATCCTCTCGCTGGCGCAGCGGCAGCTCTCGACGCCGGTCAGGCGGCTTCGCCGGGAGGCGGCGTCGATCGACGGGCAGATCGTCCTCGGGGACGGGTCGCGGCTCGTGCTCACGCGTCAGTCACTCGTGGGGCCATCGGAGAACGCCCTGCGACTGCTCGCGGCCTCTGCCGTCCTCGTCGCCGCCGTCCTCGTCGCGCTGCGCGCCTAGGGGCGACCCTCTACCCTGCAGGACGTGGCCGTCTGGATCCTCGCCGCAGCGCTGGCGGCGGCGCTGCTGCTCGTGGCAACGCTGTGGCTTGCGTTGCGCCGCGCGCGCTCGTCCGCGGTCGAGACGACGCGGCTCGTCGCCGAAGGACGCGCGGCCGTGCGCGAGGCGGTCACCGAGGAGACGGCAGCCCACATCGAGGAGATCCGGCGCGTGCTCGCGCGCGAGCGCGCCGAGACCGCATCGGTGCTCACCGCCGAGGAGCGTCGCCTCGCGGAGGAGCGGCGCCTCGCCTTCGCCGACTGGGAGCGCCGCACCGGGGAGTCGCTGGCCGACGAGCTCGGACGCACCGAGCGCCGGCTCGAGGAGCGCCTGCGCACCGTCTCCGACGACCTCGACCGCGCCCAGCGCCATCTGGAGGCGCAGCTTGCCGCGCTGGGCCATCGCTACCGCCAGTCGATCGCGGACGTCGAGGCTCGCCTCGAGAGGGAGTCGGCGGAGCTCGGGTCGACCGCCGACGAGCAGCGCAAGACCGTCGCGCGCCTCCGTGACGAGCTCGAGCGTGCGGCTGGACAGGCTGTCACCGAGGCGCTCGACGAGCTCGAGTCGCAGACGTTCGAGCGCCGCCGCGCGATCGACGAGATCACCGAGCGGCTCCGGCAGCGCGAGCATGCGGTCGCCGAGTCCATCGAGCGGGCCGAGACCGACGTTCGCGCCAGGCTCGACGTCGTCCTCGTCGAGTGGGAGCGCCGGCAGACCGAGCGGCTCGCGCGGGTGACCGAGCGGGAGGTCGAGCGGCACGCGCAGATCGCGATGCAGGCGCTCGACGAGCGCTTCCGCGAGGCCAGGGAAGAGGCGGCCACCCGTCTTCAGCGCGAGCTCGAGCGGACGATCGAGATCCTCGCCCGGGAGGAACTCGCCCAGCGGCTCGACGCCCGCTGAGGCCGGTCCCGGACACTTTCCGCCAACTTTCCGGCGGTAGGAATCGTCAAAGGCAGCACGAAGCATCGTGCACCAATGGCCGAGGCGATCGAGACACCCGTGTGGCGCGAGGACGAGCAGTCCAAGGTGGAGAGCTGGCGCCTGCACGTGCTGATCGAGGCCGGGTTCCCGCTGCCGCTCGCCGAGCGGCTCGCGGCGAGCGATGCCGACCTCCACGCGTGCGTCCAGCTCGTCCGCCAGGGCTGCAACCCCGTGACCGCAGCCGAGATCCTGCTCTAGCGCAGCAGTCTCGCCGGCGCGGCCCGTGCCGCATACGCTGGCGTGCGTGCACGAAGCCAGCGCCGCGGAGCGGAAGGTCTACACGGTCGCAGAGTTCAATCGGCGGCTCGCGACGTACGTCGGGCGCGTCCGCGACGTGTGGGTCGAGGGCGAGATCTCGGAGCTCCGCCGGAGCCCCGCCTGGGCCACTGTCTTCCTCACGCTCAAGGACGGGCGGACCGGGGCGTGCCTCGCCGCGACCATGCCTCGGCGGCGCTTCGACCTGATCGAGCCCGCGCTCGGGGAGGGCGAGCGCGTCCAGGCGAACGGCTCGCTCTCGCTGTACGAGGCTCGCGGCGAGGTCAGCCTGCGGCTGGCCGCGCTCGAGCGCGTCGGGACGGGTGATCACGCAGCGGCGCTGGCGCTCCTGCGCCGCACGCTCGAGGACGAGGGGCTGTTCGCGGCCGAGCGGAAGCGCCGCCTGCCGCGCTTCCCGCGCGCGGTCGGCCTTCTGACGGGCGTCGACGCGGCTGCTCGGGGCGACGTGATCGCCGCCGTCGCGACCCGCTATCCGGCGGTTCGGCTCGTCATCGCCGAGACCCGCGTGCAGGGGCCGGCGGCACCGGCAGCCATTGTCGGCGCGCTCGCGCGGCTTGCGTCCGCCGACGGCGTCGACGTCGTGATCCTCGCGCGCGGCGGCGGCAGCTTCGAGGATCTCCTCCCGTTCAGCGACGAGCGCGTCGTCCGCGCCGTCGCGGCGTGCCCCGTCCCGGTGGTGTCCGCCGTGGGCCACGAGCAGGACGAGCCGCTCTGCGACCTTGCGGCCGACGTCCGCGCGCCGACGCCGACCGCGGCCGCGCGCCTCGTCGTCCCCGACCTCGACGAGCTCCGGGCCGGAATCGGGCGCGCCCGTCAGCGGCTCGGTGCGGGGGCCGCCCGGATCCGCGAGCGCGATCACGCGCGGCTCGTCCGGAGCCGCGAGCGGCTCGCCGCCGCGCCCGCTCTCCTGCTCGAGCGCCGGCGAACGACCCTCGACCGCTCGGCCGCGCGCCTGCAGGCGCTCTCGCCGCACGCGACGCTCGCCCGCGGCTACGCGATCGTCCGCGGCGGCGGCGGAGTCCTCCGCGACGCAGGCGCCGTCGCGGCGGGCGACGTCGTCGAGGTCACGCTCGCCCGGGGCGGGCTCGGCGCACGCGTCGAGGAGGTGCGGCCGTGAGCGCGGAGCGGTCGTTCGAGGAGCTGCAGCGCGAGCTCGACGAGCTCGTCGCGCGGCTCGAGCGCGGCGACGTCCCGCTCGACGAGGCGCTCGCCCTCTGGCGCCGGGGAGAGGAGCTGCATCGCGCGTGCCTCGAGCGGCTCGACCGGGCCCAGCTCGAGATCGAGGAGCTCCGGCTCGCCGACGGCTCGCGCCGCGACGGCGGGGATGACAGCGGCGCGCCGGCAGGGTAAGGTCGCCGCGATGGCGCAACCGAGCCCCGATCTGATCCGCGACATCCCGATCTTCGCCGATCTCGACGACGCATCCGTCGCCCAGCTGGCGACCGATTTCATCGAGCGGGAGTTCGAGTCCGGCCAGGCGATCGCGACCGAGGGCGAAGGCGGCCTCAACTTCTTCGTGGTCGAGAGCGGCACCGCCGAGGTCTCGGTCGGCGGCGAGACGGTCGGGACGCTCGGGCCCGGCGCGTCGTTCGGCGAGATCGCGCTCGTCGACAAGTCCGCGCGCTCGGCGACGGTCACCGCAACGTCGCTCCTGCGTGCGTACGCCCTGCCCGTCTGGAGCTTCCGGAGTTTCGCCGAGTCGCGGCCGACCGTGACGTGGAAGCTCCTCGAGCTGCTCGCCGAGCGGCTCCGCGCCGCCGAGCACCGGTAGGGAACGGGCCGCGGTGGACGCCGCGTCGGACGCCCAGCTGGTGGCGCGCTGCCGCGCCGGCGACCAGCAGGCCTGGGAGGCGCTCGTCGACCGCTACGCGCGCTACGTCCACGCGATCGTCGTGCGTGTCTACCGGCTCGACTCCCACGACGCCGAGGACGTGTTCCAGGAGGTCTTTGCGCGCGCCTTCGAGCGGCTCGACACGCTCCGCGACGGGGACGCACTGCGGCCGTGGATCGCCCAGACCGCCCGCAACTGCGCGGTCGACACGCTGCGGCGCTCCGGCCGCGAGTTGCCTGTGGACGAGGTGCCGGAGGACGTCGACGACGGGGTCGCCCGGCTCGACGAGGCATTGACCGTGCACGCGGCGCTCGACCGCCTCTCGGTCGAATGCCACGAGATCCTCGACCGCTTCTTCTGCCGCGACGAGAGCTACCGGACGATCGGCGCCGACCTCGACCTCCCGCCGGGCACGATCGCGAGCCGGATCGCGCGCTGCCTGTCGCGGCTCCGGGACGTCCTCGACCCCGGGGGCGACCGCGCGGGAAGAAAACGCACGCCCACGACGTCAGGTGAACAGGTGGGACAACGATGACGACCTCCGAGGAACAGATCGCCGAGCTGCTGCGGGCGCTGCCCGCAGTGCCCGCAGGGTGGGTGCAGGCCGCGAAGGAGCTTCCGGCCGTGCGGCTCGAGCTCGAGACGATCGTCGAGCGGATCGAGAGCGACGAGCGCGCTCGAGCGCTGGCCGTCGCAGACCTCGAGGCGATGCTTCGCGCCGAAGGCGTGGAGCCGACACCCGTCGTCGTCGCCCACCTGCGCCGCCGCCTCGCTCCGTGAGCGGCGCCACGACCGGCTTGAGCCTCGCCCGCCTGGCGGTCGGCGAGCTCCATGACGAGCTGGCCCGGGTCGGCGCGGGACCAGCCGGGGGCTCCGCGGCGGCGCTCGCGACGACGATGGCCGCCGGCCTCGTCCGCCTCGTCGCCCGCGTCTCGGGCGACTGGGAGGACGCGCCCGGGATCGCCGCGCAGGCTGCCGCCCTCGGCGATCGCGCGCTCTTGCTGGCAGACGACGACCACCGCGCGTACGCGTATGCCGTCGAGCAGCTCCGCGCGCCCGACCACGACGCGACGCTCGGCAGCGCGCTGCGGCGGGCGGCGGAGGTGCCGCTCCAGATCGCCGAGGTGGCGGCGGACGTCGCCGCGCTGGCGGCGCTCGCGGCGCGGGACGGCGCCGTGTCCGTGCGCGCGGACGCCTGGGCCGCGGCGACGCTCGCAGAGGGCGCAAGCGTGGCCGCGGCCGAGCTCGTCCACGTCAACCTGGCGACGCGACCCGACGGCGTGTTCTCCAACCGGGCCGAGCTCGCGGCGCGCGCCGCCACCGCGGCGCGCGAGGTCGCGCTTTCCTGCCGGTGAGCGCGCGCCCGGTCCCGGCGTGGAGCATGCCGCCCGGCGAGGCGCCGGTGATCCAGGCGGACGAGGCCTGGCGTGCGATCGTGACGCGCGAGTGGGCCTTCGGCGGCTCGGTCGGCGACGTCGACGTCTGCGTCGTCGACAGCGGGGTCGACCCCGATCATCCGCTCGTCGGGCCGCTCGCGAGCGCGCTCGCCGTCGTCCGCGAGGGCGAGGAGGTGTCGATCGTCGAGGACGAGCTCGGCGATGTGTGCGGCCACGGCACTGCGTGTGCGGGGATCGTTCGCTCGCTCGCGCCGG
This sequence comes from uncultured Actinomycetes bacterium, assembly GCA_963792245.1. Taxonomy (GTDB): domain Bacteria; phylum Actinomycetota; class Thermoleophilia; order Gaiellales; family Gaiellaceae; genus Gaiella. The sequence continues at coordinate 32,126 of CAWBVO010000021.1, read as the reverse complement.
GCGCAAGGCTCCACAGCGTGCGCGTGCTCGGCGCCGGCGCGACGGGCGCCGCAGACCTGATCCTCGCGGGGCTCCGTCAGGCGATCGAGTCGGGCCATCGGGTGATCAGCCTCAGCCTCTCGACCACGAAACGGCGCTTTGCCGAGGACCTCCACGAGCTCGCCGACCTCGCGTACTTCAACCGGACGATCCTCGTTGCGTCCGCCCACAACCTTCCGGTGGACAGCTATCCATGGCGGTTCTCGTCCGTCATCTCGGTCGGAAGCCACGAGGAGCGCGATCCGTTCATCTGGTACGCGAATCCCGATCCGCCGGTGGAGCTCTTTGCGCGCGGCGTCGACGTCGAGGTCGCGTGGCCGGGCGGCGCAACGCTTCGCTGCACCGGAAACAGCTTCGCGGCGCCGCACATCGCGGGCGTCGCCGCGCTCGTCCTCGCAAAGCACCCCGAGCTGACGCCGTACCAGCTGAAGAGCGTGCTCCACCTGACCGCGACGAACACCGGAGGTGCCGCGATGAGCCACGTCGGAGCAGGCCAGTGAGCGACGATCTCGAGCGCAGGCGGCACGATGCGGCCTCGGGGATGCTCGGCGGCGACGAGGACACCTTCCGCGAGCTGCTCCAGTCCATCGTCGACGTCGCCCGCTCGATCTTCGGCGCAGAGGCAGCCTCGATCTTCCTCCTCGACGACGAAGCGGACGAGCTCGTGTTCGAGGCGGTCGCGGGCCGGGGCGAGGGGACGCTCGTCGGCTCCCGCTTCCCGTCGAGCACGGGCATCGCGGGCTTCGCCCTGGTCACCCGCCAGCCGCTCGTCGTCGACGACCTCGGCACGGATCCGCGCTTCTCCCGCGACCGAGCGGCGTCGACCGGCTACGTCCCCACGAGCATCGTCGCCTCCCCGCTCCTCCACGACGAGCGCGCGCTCGGGGTGCTGTCGGTGCTCGATCGGGCGCCCGACCGGCCCTTCGGCCTCGCGGAGCTCGAGCTGCTGTCGCGCTTCTCCACCCAGGCTGCGATCGCCCTCGACCTGCTGCTCCGAGCGCGGCGTGCGCAGGCGGCGCTCGGAGACGACGGGAGCGCGTCGCTCGTCGCGCGCGTCGCGGGCCTCCTCGACGACGCCGACGACGATCAGGCCGGGCTGCAGCTGCTCGAAGCGCTGGAGAGGCTCCTGCGCTGACGTGCGGTCGGGCCCGGCGCCGCCTCGTGCCGGGCCCGCGCCCCCAAAACCTCGTGTCAGTCGACGTCGACCGTGCCCTCGGCGTCCACGCGATCGACGTCGACCGTGCCGGCCGTCGACGTCGACGCCGGGCTCGCCGCTCGACTCCACGATGCGATGTCCCTCGAAATCGTGGTCGTCGACCTTCTCGGCCTCTTCTGAGTCCATCTTCTCGCGCTCGTCCGACATCGTTCGTTCTCCTTTTCGAGAGATGCCGGGAATGGCATCTCACCCACCTGACGCGTGGGGCTCCTGAAATCTTCCCGCATTTGTGGTGGGGTTGGCAAGGATGGACGACGGGGAGGTGGTCGAGGAGGCCGGGGGGCGCGCACGGGCCGCGCTGCGCTCGCTCCGCGACGTGCTCGCGAGCCCGCCGCTCCGCCGGCTCCAGCTCGCCTGGGCGGGCTCGATCCTCGGCGGCTGGGCGTACCTCGTCGCGCTCGGCGTGTACGCGTACGACGAGGGAGGGGCGCCGGCGGTCGGTCTCGTCGGGCTGATCCGCCTCGTCCCCGCGGCGCTCGCCGCGCCGCTCACCGCCTCGCTCGTCGACCGCTTCCCGCGCGTGACCGTGATGATCGTGAGCGACCTGGCGCGGTTCGCGCTGATGCTCGTCGCGGCAGCTGTGATCGCGGCCGACGGGCCTGCGCCCGCCGTCTATCTGACGGTCGCCGTGTCGCAGGTCGTCGGCACGGTCTTCCGGCCCGCGAAGGCGGCGCTGCTTCCGGGCCTCACGCGGACACCCGCCGAGCTCACCGCCGCGAACGTCGCGTCGAGCACGATCGAGAGCGTCGGGACGTTCCTCGGGCCCGCCCTCGGCGGGCTCCTGCTCGCGGTGAGCAACCCGCAGCTCGTGTTCGCCGTCAACGGGCTGACGTTTCTCTGGTCGGCGGCGCTCGTCGTCGGCCTCCGGCGCTTCGAGATGCCGCGCGAGCCGAGCACGTCGGTCGACGCGGCCGACGCCGAGCGGGCGGTGCTCGCGGGCATCGCGACGATCGTGCGCGAGCCGACGCTGCGGACGCTCGTCGGCCTCTACGGCGCGCAGACCCTCGTCGCGGGCGCGCTGAACGTGCTCGTGGTGGTGACGGCCTTCGAGCTGCTCGACCTCGAGGCGGCGGGCGTAGGGCTGCTGTATGCCGCGATCGGCGTGGGGGGCCTGATCGGCGGGTTCGTCGCGCTCGTGCTCGCGGGCGGGGGCCGGCTGGCGCGGGACTTCGCGATCGGCCTGGCGCTCTTCGGGCTGCCGCTCGTGCTCATCGGTGGCGCGCCGGGCACCGTGCTCGCCGTCGTCGCGCTCGGCGTGCTGGGGATCGGCAACTCGATCGTCGACGTGAACGCTGTCACGATCATGCAGCGCGCCGTCCCGGACGCGGTGCTCGGCCGCGCGCTCGGCGCGCTCGACGGGCTCTTGCTCGCCTCGCTGGGGCTCGGAGCGCTCCTCGCGCCTGGATTGATCGCGCTGGTCGGGGCCAAGGCGGCCCTCGTCGCCGTGGGGCTGGTGCTGCCGGTGCTCGCCCTGCTCACCCGGCCGCGGCTCCGGGCGCTCGACCGGGCGACGGCCGCGCCCGAGGCGACCTCGCTCCTGCGCCGCGTGCCGATGCTGGCGGCGCTTCCCGAGCCGGTGCTCGAGCGGCTGGCGCGTGAGGCGATCGACGCGCCGTTTCGCGCGGGGACGCCGATTCTCCGCGAAGGCGAGGCCGGCGACCGGTTCTACGTCGTCAGGGCGGGGACGGTGGAGATCCTCGGCCGGCGCTTCGGGCCGGGGAGCGGGTTCGGCGAGATCGCGCTGCTCCGAGACGTCCCGCGCACTGCAACCGCGCTGGCGGTGACCGACGTCGAGCTCGTCGCGCTGGCGCGCGGGCCCTTCGTCGCGGCGGTGACCGGCCACGCCCCTGCGGCCGCGGCCGCAGACACCGTGGTCGCCGCGCGGCTCGGCGCCTTCAGCGCCGGGAACGCCCCTGCGTGAGAACCGGGCGCGTCTCCTCCTCCATCGCCTCCACGTCGTCGAGCTCCTCGACGGGGAGGTCCTCGAGAACGTCCTCTGCCGACGCCTCCTGCTCGTCCTCCATCCGCTTGAGGGCTGCGAGCGAGAGGCCCTCTCGCGCGAGCATCACGAGGCCGACGCCCACGCCGACGGACATCTCCACCGCCTGGAGCACGAGCCCGTACGCGAAGCCCGTCCCGTAGGCCACGCCGTACTGGGCGAGCGGCAGCGCGACGGCCGCCTGGAGCAGCCCGACGTTCCCGGGCCAGAGCGGGAACACCGTCGCGATGTTCATGAGGAGCAGGACGAGTGCCGCCGCGGGCAGTGGGACGTCGAGCGAGAACGCGAGCGTGACGACCCAGACGGCGAGGAGTTGAAACGTCCAGCCGAGCGTCTGGAAGAACACGGCCGCGACCGCGGAGGCCGGCGCCCGAAGCACGGCCAGGCCCTGCCGCGCCATCGCGAGGAGCCGCCGGGCGGTTTGCTGGCCGTGCGGCATGCTGCCGTCGGCCCGTCGAGCGGAAACCACCGCGACCGTGAACATGCCGAGCCCGACGAGCCCGACGACGACGACCCCCGTGACCGCCCAGTGCGGCAGCTTCGCCGTCGCCATCACGTACGCCACGAGGAGCGCGATCGGGAAGAGGTCGAACAGGCGGTGCGCGAACACCGTGCCGAGGAGCGTCGCGCTCGTCCCCTTTCCGTGCGGAAGGTGGCGGCGGAGGACGGCCACGCGGGCGAGCTCGCCGGCGCGCGCCGGCAGCACGGCGTTGCCCAGAAGCCCCACGCCGAATGCCGAGAAGACCTGCCGGAAGGGCGGCAAGGGGGGCGGCATCGCATGGCGGATGGTCAGGTTCCAGGCCCACGCGCGGGCGATCACGGAGAGCAGGTTGAGCAGGACCGCGACGATCACCCAACGCCAGCGAACGAAGTCGAACGCGTGGTACACGGTGTTCCAGTCCGGCCCACGCCACCAGACGGCGAGGATCGCGAGCACGAGGGTTGCGAGGACGAACAGGCCTCGCGCCCATGGATTCCGGGCGAGCGCAACGAGGCGCGTCATGCCGCGACGACCTCGGCGGATCGCGGTCGATCCGTGACGCGCTCGTAGATCTCCTCGAGTCGCCGCGCGATGTCCGGCCAGGCGAAATGCTCTTCCGCGCGTTGCCTGGCCGCCGCGCCCATCGCGGCGCGCCGCGGCTCGTCGGTGAGAAGGCTCTCGACCGCGGTGACGAGCCCGGAGACGTCGCCCGCCGGGACCGAGACGGCCGTCTCCGGCGTCACGACCTCACGATAGCCCTCGATATCCGAAGCTACCACGGGGGTCGCGCACGCGAACGCACGCGTCAGCACCATCCCGAAGCTCTCGCCGCCGAGGGACGGGGCGAGCAGCGCCTTCGTCGAGCGGAGCAGGTCGGTGAGCGCGTCCTGCGAGAGGAACCCGACGATGTCGATTCCCGCATCGGACACCGCCAGCCGGGCGAGGAGCAGCCGGACCGCCAGCGGGTCGGCGCCCGCGACGACGAGCCGCGCACCGGTCCGGCGATGCAGCTCGGGCCACGCGCGGAGCAGCACGTGGAGGCCCTTGCGCGGCTCATGGCGTCCGGCGAAGACCACCGTGTGCTCACGACCGCCGGGGTCGGCCCGGTCGGGGATGAGGACGCCGTTCGGAACGATCTCCCACGGGCCGCCGAGCCACGGGTCGGCCGAGTCCCGGGCTCGCTGCGACACGGCGATCCGCTGATCGACGCGGTCCATGAGGAAGCTCCACGCAGGCATCCCGAGCCGCATCCAGCCGAGGTCGCCGGACGCGTGGTGCGTCGCGACGACGGGCCCCTTCGCGAGCGCGAGGGCGGCGATGCAGATTGCGGGAGTCATGGGCTCGTGGAGGTGCAGCACGTCGAAGCGCTCCCGCTCGAGCACCCGTCGGACGCGGAAGATCGACCTCGGGCTGAGAACGATGTTGGGCAACGAGCCGTTCGCCGGCACGATCACCGACCGTCCGACCGGGATGACGTTCGCGGGCGGGTTGCCGTGACGACCGACGCGGGGGTGCAGCGCGCGGGTGAACTGGCCGGGAGGGTCGTTGCCCATCACGAGCCTCACCTCGTGGCCGCGGGCCTCGAGCGCCGCCGCCTGCAGTTCCGCGTGCTCGACGACCGCCCCCCAGAACGACCACGAGAACGGCACGACGATGCCGATCTTCACGCCGGGAGCCTACAAGGCAGATCCGGGCTCGCGCCCGAAGCCCGTCGTCATCCGCACGGCGGCGGCTGCGGGCCGAAGCGCTCCCAGGCAGCCGCGAGCGCGCGCAATTCCTCCTCGTCGAAGCGGTCGAGGAAGCGGGCGCGCACCCCGGCGAGGTGGCTCGGACGCGCCTCGGCGAGGCGGCGGCCGCCCTCCTCCGTGAGCTGCGCCCAGAGGACGCGTCGATCCTCGGCGCAGGGTGCGCGGACGACGAGGCCCCGCGCCACGAGGCGGTCGACGAGCCGCGTTACGCCGCTCTGGCTCAGGAGAACCGACCGCGCGAGCTCGCTCATGCGCAGCCGCTGGTCCGGGGCACGGTCGAGATGGAGCAGGACCTCGTACTGCGTGAGCGGCAGCCCGTGCTGGGCCTCGAGCTCGCGGTCGAGCTCCCGGACGAGCGCAGCGTGGGTCGTCAGGAAGCCGGCCCAGGCAGCCGTCTCGAGCGGGGAGAGCTCCTTGTGCCGAGAAGTTTGCATCTGCAAATATATGATACTCGAAAGGCGGGACGAGGGACACGATCTCGCGAAACACGGACGACCCGGGAGGCCCGACGCGCGTGCGGCTCGACGGCATTCACCACGTGACGTGCATCACCGGCGACGCGCCGGGGAACGTCGGCTTCTACACCGGCGTGCTCGGGCTGCGGCTCGTCAAGAAGACCGTCAACCAGGACGACCCGACGGTGTACCACCTCTTCTACGCGGACGAGGCCGGCAGCCCGGGCGCCGACATCACCTTCTTCGAGTATCCGGGCGCGCGCCGCGGACGCGCGGGGGCCGGGATGGTGCACACGGTGTCGTTCCGCGTGGCCGGGGAAGACGCGCTCGCGTTCTGGGAGGCGCGGCTCGAACGCGAGGGAATCGGGGCGATGCGGACACCCGGCCGGCTGCGGTTCGCCGATCCGGAAGGGCTCGCGCTCGAGCTCGTGGTCGCGGACACGGAGGACGAGCCGCTCGTCGCCCGGCATCCCGAGATCCCCGCGCAGAGCGCATTGCAGGGATTCGACGGCGTGCGTGCGTTCGCCGGCGACGCGGAACGCAGCCGCGGCCTGCTCGAGGACGTCCTCGAGCTCGAGGCCGTCGAGGGTGGCGGGTGGGAGGCCAGGGGCCCGACGCGCGGCGGCCGGTTCGGCTACGACGCGCCACCGGCAGGCGCGGGCCTGCCCGGTGCGGGCACCGTGCATCACGTCGCGTGGGCGACCTCGATGGAGGACCACGACGCATGGCGGCGCCGGGTCGCGGAGGCCGGCATGCACCCGACGCCGGTCATCGACCGGTTCTGGTTCCGTTCCGTCTACTTCCGCGAGCCGAGCGGCGTCCTCTTCGAGCTGGCGACGGTCGGCCCGGGCTTCGGCGTCGACGAGGACCCCGAGCACCTCGGCGAGGCTCTCATCCTGCCGCCTGCCTTCGAGCACCTGCGCGCCCGCATCGAGCCCGCCCTGACGCCGCTTCCGGCCCCCCGGGCGACGTGGCCCGCGTGACGGATGCGCCGCTCGCAGCGAACTGGCGCCAGCCTGCGGGGGCTCCGGCCGGCGCGCTCGTGCTGCTCCACGGGCGCGGGGCCGACGAGCACGACCTGTATCCGCTCCTCGACCTGCTCGACCCGGACCGGAGGCTGCTCGGGGTCACGCCGGGCGGCCCGCACCGCCTCCCGCCCGGCGGACGGCACTGGTACGCGCTCGGCGGGATCCCGACACCCGATCCGCCGACGTTCCACGAGACGGCGCCCCGTCTCGCCGCGTTTCTCGACGACCTCCCGGTGCCGATCGAGCGCGTCGTGCTCGGCGGCTTCTCGCAGGGGGCGGTCATGAGCTACGCGATGAGCCTCGGCCCCGACCGTCCGCGCCCGGCTGCGCTCGTTGCGATGTCCGGGTTCATGCCGCGTGTCGAGGGGTGGCCGCTCGACCCGACGCGCCTCCAGGACGTCCCGGTCGCGATCGCGCACGGCTCGCTCGATCCCGTGATCCCGGCGCAGTTCGCGGCCGAGGCGGAGGAGATGCTCGCCGGTGCCGGCGCGAAGGTGCTCCGGCTGTCCACGCCGGTGCCGCACATGGTCGACCCGGAGTGGATCGGGCCGCTGCGCGAGCTCGTCGCAGGGGCCACGGCGTCCGCGCCGTAGACTCGGCCGCATGCTCCTCGCCGACGTCGGCCTCGCCGAGCTCCACACGCACCTCGGCGGGTCGGTCGCGTCGGACATCATGTGGAGCCTCGCGCACGAGCAGGGGATCGCGCTGCCGGTGAAGGACTACTGGGCGTTCGACGCGCTCGTGACCGTCTCCGACCCGCGCGGGGTCGAGAGCCTCGACGAGCTCGACGCCATCTACCACTGGACGGAGCTCATCCAGTCCTCGCCGCTCGCGGTCGAGCGGTCGGTCCACGCTGCCATCGGCGGCGCGTACCGCTCGCAGCGGATCACGACGCTCGAGCTCCGCTTCAACCCGATGAAGCGGAACCGCGGCGGCGAGCGCGACCTCGACCACATCATCCTCGCCGCGATCCGCGGCCTCGATCTCGCGCGGCTCGAGTACCCCCAGGTGGACGCAGGGCTGATCCTGATGATGGACCGGACGTTCGACGCGCGGCAGAACGAGATCATCGTCGACAAGGCGATCCACTGGTCGAGCCGCGGCGTCGTCGGAGTGGACATCGCCGGCCCGCGCCCCGGCGGGCTCCGCTACGACTACACGCAGGTGGCTCCGATGGTCGAGACGGCCCGGGCCGCCGGTCTCGGCGTGACGATCCACGTCGGTGAGGAGGGCGAGACGGGCGCCGAGGAGATCGGGGAGGTCGTCGAGTCGCTCCGGCCGGACCGGATCGGGCACGGCATCCTCGCCGCCGGTGACCCCGACCTGATGGCGCTGATCCGGGACGCCGGGGTGATGCTCGAGGTCTGCCCGACCTCCAACCTCCTGACGAAGGCGCTCGCGGACGAGGATGCCGTGCGCGAGACGTTCCAACGGTTCGTCGAGCACGGGGTGCCGTTCACGATCGCGACCGACGGCCCCGAGATGATGCGGACGCACCTTCGCGACGAGTTCGAGCTACTGCACCGGATCGGCGCGCTCGACGTGGACGCGCTCGAGCGCGCGAACGAGCGAGGCCACGCGGCCTCGTTCGTGGGACGGGCGAAGCGTCTGCGCTAGCGCCTGGGGACGATCAGGAGCCGGTCGGGTCGGAGGCCGCGTCGTGGGCGGCACCGGCGGCGTCGCCCACGTCGTCCGCGGCACCGTCGAGCTTCTCCGTCGCGTCGTCCGCGACGTCATGTGCCTTGTGGGCGGCGTCGCCCGCGGCGTCCTCCGTCTTGTCGGCGACGTCCGATCCGGTGTCCTTCGTCCTGCCGAGCAGCTTGTCGAGGATTCCCATGGCCTCCACCCTAGGCGGCCTCGCACCGAAGGGCAAATCGCGGCGGGGTCAGCTGTCCGCAGGCGGCGTGCGGGTCTCGGGCTCACCGTCGAGGTGAAGCCGGTCGAGCAGCTCGCCCGCTTCCTCGTCCGCCTTCTCGACGGCGTCGTAGAAGCGGCCGCCGGTCGCGCCGTCCAGACGATCCTCGACGTCGTGCACCGCGTCGAGCGCCGCGTAGTCGGCTTCGGTCATCGCGCGGTCGGCGCGGCCGAACAGCCGCCGGATGGAATCGAGGACGCCCATCGTTGGAACCGTAGATGCTCGCCGCCGCCTCCACCAGCGACCTCGCGCGCCGTGACCGCGCGTGCCACTCGACGTGAGCCGCGCGCGGATCGAGCTCTGGGCCGCGCTCGGGCTCGTGTACGTCGTCTGGGGATCGACCTACCTGGGGATCAAGATCGCGGTGCGGACGCTCCCGCCCTTCCTCACCGCGGGCACGAGGTTCCTGGCCGCGGCAGTGGTGCTCGCCGGGATCCTGGCAGTCGCGCGGCGCTCGCTTCGCGTCGGCCGGCGCGAGATGCTCTCGGCGGCGGCGCTCGGCGTCGCGCTGCTCGCCTTCGGCGTCGGGCTCGTCCACGTTGCGGAGACACGCATCGACTCCGGGGTCGCAGCGATGATCGCCGGCTCCGTCCCGCTCCAGATCGTGGTGTGGCGCGCGCTCGCCGGGGAGCGCGTCCCCCGCGCGACGATCCTCGCCGCAGTGGTCGGCCTCGCCGGCCTCGCGCTGGTGGTTGGCCCCGACGGTCTCGGCGGCGGCTCGGTCGCGATCGGCCTGCTCGTGATGCTCGGCGCCTCGCTCTCCTGGTCGAGAGGCTCGTTCGTGGCACGCCGTCTCGCGCTTCCTCCCGATCCGTTCGTGGCGACGGTGTACGAGATGCTGGGTGGGGGGCTCGTGCTCGTCACCGCGGGCCTCGTGGCGGGCGAGGCGGGGCGGGTCGATGCGGACGCGCTCCAGCCGGGGCCGGTCGCCGCCTGGGCCTACCTCGCGATCGTGGGATCCGTCGTCGGGTTCAGCGCCTACGCGTGGCTTCTGCGAAACGCGCCCATCTCGCAGGTCGTGACGCACCAGTACGTGAACCCGCTCGTCGCGGTCGCGCTCGGCGCCCTCCTGCTCGGTGAGCGCCCCGCTCCGACGACGCTGGCCGGTGCGGCACTGATCGTCGGCGCCGTCGTCGTGACCGCGCGCCACGAGGGAGGAGGAGCCGCGCGGGAGGAGGCGGACGTGTCGTCGGAGGTCGCGGAAGGCGAGCGCCGGGCGGCGTAGCCGTGCGACGCCGCGTCAGGCGTCGACGTGCGTGCGCTGCGCCGCGAGGAACTCGAGCAGGTCGGAGCGGGTCAGGATCGCGACGGGCTTGCCCGCGCGACCGACGACGACCGCTCCGCCCGAGCCGCTGAGCTCGGCGAAGACCTCGTCGACCGACGCGCCGGCGTCCACCGTCGCGAGCGGCGGCTGCATCGCGACGGCCACGTCGTCGTTCAGCGCGTCGGGGTTCCGGAACACCCGATCGAGGAGGCTCCGCTCCTGGATCGACCCGACGATGTCCGTCAGCTCGGCGGCCGTCTCGTGCCGCACGACCGGGAGCTGCGAGATGCCGTAGCGCTGCATCAGATCGATCGCGGCCCCGACCTTCCGGTGGGCGTCGACCACGACGAGCTCCGGCACCGAGCCGTTGTCGGCGTCCTTGCCGCGGATGACCTCGCCGACGCTCGGCACGGGCGCGCGGCGTTCCATGAAGCCGTACTGGAGCATCCAGTTGTCGTCGTAGAGCTTCGAGAGATAGGAGCGGCCGCCGTCCGGGAAGGTCATGAGGATCGTCGACCCGCGGCCGAGCTCCTTTGCGAGCTGGAGCGCGGCCCAGGCCGTCGAGCCGCACGAGCCCCCGACGAGAAGCCCTTCCTCGCGCGCGAGCCTCCGGGCGGTGAGGAAGGTGTCGCGATCGGAGACGCGCACCCACTCGTCCACGATCGACGGGTCGAGCGTCCGTGGCCAGGTGTCCTTGCCGATGCCCTCGACGAGGTACGGGTGCATCGGGTGCTGCTCGTCGGCGGTGAAGACGGAGCCCTCCGGATCGGCGCCGACGATCCGGACCTCCGGCTTGCGCTCCTTGAAGTACCGGCCGATGCCGGAGATCGAGCCTCCGGTGCCGACCGAGACGACGATCGCGTCGACCTCCCCGCCCGTCTGCTCCCAGAGCTCGGGGCCGGTCGTCCGGTAGTGGGCCTCGGGGTTCGCCTCGTTCGAGTACTGGTCGGGCTTGAACCCACCCGGGATCTCCTCGGCGAGCCGGTCGGAGACCGCGTAGTAGCTCTCCGGCGAGTCGTGGTCGACCGCGGTCGGCGTGATCACGACCTCGGCGCCGTACGCCCGGAGCGTCGAGATCTTCTCCTGGCTCATCTTGTCCGGCATCACGAAGATGCAGCGGTAGCCCTTGTGCGCGGCCGCGATCGCAAGCCCGACACCGGTGTTGCCCGAGGTCGGCTCGACGATCGTCCCGCCCGGGCGCAGGCGCCCGTCGCGCTCGGCCGCCTCGATCATCGCCAGGCCGATCCGGTCCTTGTTCGATCCACCCGGGTTCATGAACTCGAGCTTCGCGAGCAGCGTCGCCCCGGTCTCTGCGCCGAAGGAGACGAGCCGGACGACGGGCGTCCCGCCGACCAGGTCGAGGAGGGTCGGGTAGTCGCGGGTCATTCCCGCTCCCGGCGGCGGCCATGCCGCCGCCTCCGCTCGTCGATGAGCTCCGTCGAGCCTACGCCCATGCGGCCGCAAGCCTATCGACCGCTCAGTGCCAGGTGACCCGGCGCGCGCCGACCGGTGGGGCCGAGCGCGCGTCGAGCCTCTCGATCTCGACCGTGCGGCCGGAATGCGGCGCGTGGATCATCCTGCCGTGGCCGACGTAGAGGCCGACGTGGCCGAGGCCGCTGAAGAAGACGAGGTCGCCGGGACGCATGGCCGAGAGCCTCACCGGCCGCCCGGCGCCGTACAGAGCGGCTGCGTTGTGCGGCAGGTCGACGCCGAGCCGTCCGTAGACCCACATCACGAGGCCCGAGCAGTCGAATCCCGTCGGTGACGCGCCGCCCCAGACGTAGGGGACGCCGAGCTGCGAGCGCGCGACCTCGACCGCGCGCGCACCGAGCGGGATCCGCACCGGCTTCCGCGGGAGGACGAACCGGACGGGGCTGTCGAGATGGATGCCGCGGATCGGTGCCGCCACGTCGGCCCGGGCGGTTCCGCACGGGAGCCCCACGAGCGCTGCAAGGCACGCGATCACGGGAATGGCGAGGCGACGAGGCATCGGCAGGGCGAGAGCACACGGGACGGCGTCGAGGAGAGACTGCGCCGATCGCGCGGCCTGCCGTCGGTGTCAGCGACCGCGGGACGGTAGCAGCATTGCGCGGCGGGACGCCGCTCCCTAACGAATCCCGAACCGCGTCGTGCGGCTCAGTGCCGGAAGTGGCGACGACCGGTGAGGACCATCGCCGCCCCCGCCGCGCGGACCGCGTCGAGGACCTCGGGGTCGCGCCTCGACCCGCCCGGCTGGATGATGGCCCGGACTCCGGCCTCCAGGGCGAGCTTCGGCCCGTCCGCGAACGGAAAGAACGCGTCGGAGGCGAGCACCGCCCCCTCGAGCGAGTGCCCGTGCTCGCGCGCCTTGTCGAGGGCGAGCCGGACGGCGTCGACGCGGCTCATCTGGCCTGCGCCGATCCCGAGCGTCTGGCCGCCGCGGGTGACGACGATCGCATTCGACGTCACGTGCTTCGCGACCGTCCACGCGAAGAGGAGCTCCTCCCACGTCGCGGGATCGGGGTCGCCGCAGGCGACGTCCATGGCGTCGAGCGGGTCGCCTTCGGCGTCGCGGTCCTGGACGAGGAGTCCGCCGAGGACGCGGCGGAAATCTCGCTCGCTCGTGACGAACGCCCGCCGCTCGCCGTCGACCAGCACGCGGGCCCGCTCCTTCGTCGCGAGCTCCTCGAGTGCCGCCTCGTCGTACCCCGGGGCGAACACGACCTCGACGAACTGCGAGGCCAGGGTCTTGCCGAGCGCGGGCCCGACCGCGCGGTTGAGCACCACGACGCCGCCGTAGGCGGACACCGGGTCGGACGCGAGCGCCTTCGCGTACGCCTCGTCGACGCTCTCACCGAGCCCGACCCCGCAGGGGTTTCCGTGCTTGACGATCACCGCCGCGGGGCTGTCGAGCTCGAGTATCAGGAGCCGCGCAGCCGAGAGGTCGGCGAGGTTGTTGAACGAGAGGGGGCGGCCCTGGAGCTGCTCGACCCGCGCGAGGAGGTGCGTCCGGGCGCCCTTCTGCGTGTAGTACGCCGCCCGCTGGTGCGGGTTCTCGCCGTACGCGAGGTCCATGTAGCGCTCGAAGACCGGGACGTACGTCTCGGGGAACCCGTCGTCGCGGCCGAGCCAGCCGGCGACGGCCGCGTCGAGGGCGGCGGTGCGCTGGAACGCGCGCGCGGCGAGAGTGCGCCGCGTGGCACTCCCGATCTCACCGCCTGCGCGGAGCTCGGCGAGGAGGCCCTCGTAGTCCTCGGGACGGCAGACGGGGACGACGTGCGCGTGGTTCTTCGCCGCGGCCCGCAGCAGCGCGGGCCCGCCGACGTCGATCTGCTCGATCGCGTCCTCCCACGCGACGTCGAGGCGCCCCACCGTGCGCTCGAAGGGGTAGAGGTTGACGCAGACCAGGTCGATCGGCTCGATGCCGTGCGCCCGGAGCTCCGCCATGTCCTGCGGCATGTCGCGCCGCGCGAGGATCCCGCCGTGCACGGCCGGGTGGAGCGTCACGACCCGGTGGCCGAGAAGCTCCGCGAACCCGGTGAGGCTTTCCAGCGGGGTCACGGGGATGCGCTCGTCGGCGAGCAGCTTGGCCGAGCCGCTCGACGCGAGCAGCTCGACGCCGAGCCCGGAGAGCTCGCGCGCGAAGGCGGCGAGACCGGTCTTGTCGTAGACCGAGAGCAGGGCACGGCGGATCGTCATGCGGCAATCAGCTCCTTCACGACCTGGGGGAGGATGCGATGCTCGACCCGCTGGACGCGGGCTCGCAGCGTGGCGGGGGTGTCCCCGGGCACGACGGGGACCGGCTCTGCCCGGATCACCGGCCCCGTGTCGATGCCCTCGTCCACCCAGTGGACGGTCGCGGCCGTCTCGGTGACGCCTGCCGCGAGGACGTCCTCGATCGGGTGCGCGCCCGGGAACGCGGGCAACGGCGCCGAGTGCGTGTTGACGACCCGGCGTCCGAAGACCTCGAAGAAGCGCGGTCGCAGGAGGTGCATGTACCCGGCGAGCACGAGGAGCCGGACGCCGCGGTCGCAGAGCCAGTGCGCCATCGCCTCGTCCCGCGCCTCGCGGCTCGGATAGGCGGCGGCCTCGAAGACGGCGGTCGGGATGCCGGTGCTGCCGGCGCGGTCGAGCGCCCGCACGCCTGCCCGGTTCGACGCGACGGCGATGATGGGTAGCTCGGCGTCGATCAGCGCCTGGAGGTTCGTCCCCTCGCCGCTCACGAGCACCCCGATCACGCGTCCGACCATCCCACGCCCTCGATGCCCGCCTCGAGCCGGCCGATCACGAGGTCGCCGGCGGCGACGTCCCGCTCCCGGACGACGGCGCAGTACCCGATCCCGATGTTGAACACGCGACGGAGCTCGTCCTCGGGGATCCCGTGCTCCGCGAGCCACGCGAACACCGGGGGCCGCTCCCACGCTGCCGGATCGAGCACCGCGCCGATCCCGGGCGGCAGCGCACGCGCGAGATTCCCCGCGATGCCGCCGCCGGTGACGTGGGCGAGCGCGCGGACGTCGGCGCGCGCCCGAAGCGCACGAACGTCGTCCAGGTAGCACCGGGTCGGCGGGAGCAGGAGGTCGGCGTCGAACGGGCCGTCGCCCACGATGCGGCGGACGAGCGAGAACCCGTTCGCGTGGATTCCCGCCGAGGGAAGGCCCAGGACGACGTCGCCCTCGGCGGCGCGCGAGCCGTCGACCAGGTCGGCCCGATCGACGAGGCCGACCACCGTCCCGCAGAAGTCGACCTCCTCGTCGCGGTAGATCCCGGGCAGCTCGGCCGTCTCGCCGCCGAGGATCGCGCATCCCGCCGCGCGGCACACCTCGGCCGCCCCCTCGACGAGCTCGACGACCTGCTCCGGCTCGATCGTGCTCGCAGCAACGTAGTCGAGGAAGAAGAGCGGCTCGGCGCCCGTGGTGAGGACGTCGTTGATGCCGTGCGCGGCGAGGTCGGCGCCGCACCAGCGAAGCCGACCCGCGCGCCGGCCGAGGACGAGCTTCGAGCCGACGGAGTCGGTCGAGGCGGCGAGCAGGCGCCTCTCGTCGATCGCGTAGAGACCGGCGAAGGCGCCGAACGCGCCGACGACGGCATTCGTCCGGGTCGAGTCGACGGCCGCGCGAAGGCGGTCGACGACGGCCTCGGCCGTCGCGAGCGAGACCCCTGCGGCTGCGTACGTCTGGTCGTCCGGCGGCACGGTGCGAGCGTAGTCGACCCTCCGGCGGGGCGTCCCGGGCTTCCGTGACCGCACGGATCGCCCCTTCGCCTGCCGCCAGGAGGTGCTCGACGAGGCGGTCACGGGCGGCGACCTTCGTGATGCCGGCAGGGCGCCGCGGCGTGGCCTCAGCGGGTGGCGGCCGACTCGAAGCGGTTCTTTGCCGCGAGCCCTTCCGCCGGGATGCGGGTCGGGTAGTGGCGCGTGAAGCAGGCGCGGCAGACCTCGTCCTCCGGGATCGCCGTCGCCCACTGCATGCCGTCGAGCGAGAGGTAGTGGAGACTCGTGGCGCCGATGTGCTCGCACATCTCCTCGACCGAGCGGTGCGCGGCGGCGAGCTCGGACCCGTCCGCCATGTCGATCCCGTAGAAGCACGGGGAGACGACGGGTGGCGACGAGATGCGGACGTTCACCTCTGTCGCGCCTGCGTCGCGCAGCATCTGGACGAGTGCCCGCATCGTGTTGCCGCGGACGATCGAGTCGTCGACGACCACGAGCCGCTTGCCGGAGATCTCGTCGAGCGGGTTGAACTTGAGCCGGATCCCCTGGCGCCGCAGATCCTGGTCGGGCTGGATGAAGGTTCGGCCGACGTAGCGGTTCTTGATCAGGCCCTCTTCGTAGGGGATCCCCGATCGCTTCGCGAACCCGATCGCGGCGGGCGTGCCGGAGTCCGGGATCGGCATCACGAGGTCGGCGACGGCCGGCGCCTCCTCGGCGAGCCGCTCGCCCATCCGCACGCGGGCCGCGTGGACCCCGGTGCCGCCGAGGTTCGAGTCCGGCCGTGCGAAGTACACGTGCTCGAAGATGCACGCGGCGCTGCGGCCGCGCGGGATCGCCTGCGCCGAGTGGCATCCGTCGTCGTCGACCCAGACGACCTCGCCGGGGAGGACGTCGCGGACGAAGTCGGCACCGACGAGGTCGAGCGCGCACGTCTCCGACGCCACGACCCAGTCGTCCCCGATCTGGCCCAGCGTGAGCGGCCGGATCCCGAGCGGGTCGCGAAACGCGACGAGCGTGCCGTCCGCGATCGCGACGGTCGAATAGGCGCCCTCGAGTCTTTGCATCGCGGCCGCGACGGCCTCGGGGAGCGGCGCCGGGTCGCGGCCGAGCAGCGCGGCGATCACCTCCGTGTCGGAGGTCGACGCGATCCGGACGCCCGCGGCGAGGAGCTCGTCGCGCAGCGGCGTGGGATCCACGAGGTTGCCGTTGTGCGCGAGCGCCACGGTGCGCGCCGCGCCGTGGTGCACGAGTGGCTGCGCATTCGACCAGAACGCACCGCCGGTGGTGGAGTAGCGCGTGTGGCCGATCGCGACCTCGCCGGGCAGAGCCGAGAGCTTCTCCTCGTCGAACACCTGAGGGACGAGCCCCATCTCGCGGAGCGCGGTGACGCGGCCGCCGTCGGACACCGCGATGCCCGCGGACTCCTGACCGCGGTGCTGGAGCGCGAAGAGCCCGAAGTACGTGAGGCGCGCGACGTCTCGCTCGTACGAGCGGACACCGAAGACGCCGCACATCAGACGCCGCCCTCGTGCGCGCGCCGGAGCAGGTCGAGCGGGAGCCCGAAGAGCGCGTCGCCGCCGACCGTGCCGATGCGGCGAACGGAGACGTCGGACCCGGTCGGGTCGGGCTCGATCTGGTCGTCTGCCAGGGCGACGACGACCTGTCCGCCGACCTCACCGAAGAGCGTCAGCGGGTCGTCCTCGAGATCGAGCTCGGCGCCGAGCCCGCTCCAGAGCGCCGCCTCCGCAAGGGCGACGGCGAGTCCGCCCTCGGCGACGTCGTGGACGAGCGAGGCATGCTGCGCGGCCAGGCGCGTGTGGCGCACGAGCGCAGCCTCGCTCACGAGGTCGATCGACGGCGAGCCGCCCAGCGACCCCCAGCGGGCCTGCGCCTCGGAGCCGGCGAAGGTGATCGGGGAGCGAGACCGCGCGAGGAGGATCGCGTCGCCCTCCCGCCACCCCTGCGGCACCCGCCTCACGTCCGGGACCAGCCCGACGCAGCCGACGACCGGGGTGGGGGGGATCGAATGGCCGTCGGTGTCGTTGTAGAGGGACACGTTGCCGGACACGATCGGGATGCCGAGCGCCTCGCACGCGAGCGCCATGCCCTCGACCGCCTCCGCGAGCTCCCACCCGATCTGCGGCTTCTCCGGGTTCCCGAAGTTGAGGCAGTCGGTGAGGCCGAGCGGCTCGGCGCCGGTCGTCGCGACGTTCCGTGCGGCCTCGATCACGGCGAGCTGGCCCGCGAGACGGGGATCGAGCGTCCCGAGACGACCCTGGCCGTCGAGCGTCACGGCGAGGCCCCGCCACGACGGCCGGAGACGGAGCACGCCGGCGTCGAGACCCGGCCGGCGCACGGTGCGCGACTGGACGAGCTGGTCGTAGCGGCGCGTGACGAAGGCGCGGGAGCGGAGCGCGGGCGACGCGAGGAGTTCGACGAGCGCCTCTCGCACGGGAGGGACGGCCGTCGGCAGCTCCGGCGGCGGCACGCGCGGCTCGCGCTCGACGGTGTAGCGGGGGCACTCGTCGGTGAGCAGGCGCGCCGGGATCGCACCCACCTCGTCGTCCTCCCAGAGCGCGCGCAGGAGACCGCTGTCCGTCACCTCGCCGATGACGGCACGATGGAGCTCCCAGCGGTCGACGACGGCCTCGACGTCCGCGAGGCGGTCCGGCGCGACGATCGCAACCATCCGCTCCTGCGACTCCGAGATCATCACCTCCCACGGCTCCATCCCGTCCTCGCGCTGAGGAACCCGGTCGAGGTGGACGTCGATCCCGTAGTCGGCGGCCATCTCCGAGAGCGACGACGCCAGTCCTGCCGCGCCGCAGTCCTGGAGCGAGAGCACGAGGCCCCGCTCGACGAGCTCGACGGACACCTCGATCAGCCGCTTGCCGGTGAAAGGGTCGCCCACCTGGACGGTCGGGCGCTTGTCGGCGTCGTCCTCTCCGAGCTCGGCGCTCGCGAGGACCGACGCGCCTCCGATCCCGTCGCGACCGGTGGTCGCGCCGTAGAGGACGAGGAGCGCGCCGGCGGCCGTCGCCTTGGCCCGGACGAGGCGCTCGACCGGCAGGAGGCCGACGCACATCGCGTTGACGAGGCAGTTCGACCCGTAGGGCTCGTCGAATACCACCTCGCCCCCGATGTTCGGGACGCCGACGCAGTTGCCGTAGTGCCCGATGCCTGCGACGGCGCGGGAGAAGTGGTCGTCCGGCGCGCCGAACCGCAGCCCGTCGAGGAGCGCGACCGGCCGGGCGCCCATCGCGGAGATGTCGCGCAGGATGCCGCCGACCCCCGTCGCCGCACCCTGGAAGGGCTCGACGGCCGACGGATGGTTGTGGCTCTCCACCTTGAAGGCGACGGCGAGACCGTCGCCGAGGTCGAGCACGCCTGCGTTCTCGCCGGGGCCCTGCAGCACCCTGCGCCCGTCGCTCGGCAGGCGGCGCAGCAGGAGCGCCGAGTGCTTGTAGCCGCAGTGCTCCGACCAGAGGAGCGAGAAGACGGCGAGCTCGAAATGGTTGGGCTCGCGCCCCATCAGCGAGACGATGCGGGCGAGCTCCCCGTCCGTGAGGCCGAGCTGACGATGGAGCGGCTGTTCCGCGATCGAGCTCAGGACGCCAGTCTACCCGGGGCAGATGACCACCCAGGTAGCGTCGCGCGCGATGGGCCGTCGCGACGTTGCGCTCCTGCTCGCCCTCGCCGCGATCTGGGGCGCGTCGTTCCTCTTCATCAAGCTCGGTGTCGAGGAGGTCGAGCCCGCCGTCGTCGTCCTGGGTCGGCTCGTCGTCGGCGTGCTCGTGCTGCTCCCGATCGTCGTCGCCCGGGGAGCGATGCCCGACGTGCGCGCGATGTGGGTGCCGTTCCTCGTCCTCGGGACGCTCAACAACGCTGTGCCGTACTGGCTGCTCGCCTTCGCCGAGACGCGGATCGACTCGGGGCTGGCGGCGGTCATCCAGGCGGCCGCGCCGATCCTGACGGTCGTGCTCGCAACCCGGATCGACCCGTCCCAGAGCGTGCGAGGGCTCCGCCTCGTCGGCGTCGCTCTCGGGTTTCTCGGCGTGGCGCTGCTCGTCGGCGTCCAGGAGGGAGGCGAGCTCGTCGGGGCGCTCGCCGTGCTCGGCACCGCCACGTGCTACGCGGTTTCCGTCCTCTACGCGGGCCGCGCCGTCCGGTCGTTCGCGCCGCTCGAGGTGACGATCGGCCAGCTGTGCGTCGGCACGCTTCTCGCGGCGCCCTTGGCGCTCTCGCAGCTCCCGTCCGAGGCTCCGCCGGCGAAGGCGATCGCGGCGATCGTCGCGCTCGGGGCCCTCGGGACGGGCCTGGCCTACCTCCTCTACTTCACGCTCATCGCGCGGGCCGGCGCGTCGCGCGCGATCCTCGTGACGTATCTCGTGCCGGCGTTCGCCCTCGTCTACGGGACGCTGATCCTCGACGAGCCGGTGACCGCCACGGCGGTCGCGGGGCTCGCCCTGATCCTCGGCGGGACGGCCCTCGGGACCGGGGCCCGGCTCCGACGGCCGAGCCTCGCGACATGACGGTTTCCGTCCGCGCGGCGGTTCCGGACGACATCCCGTTCCTCGTCGGTCTCGCGACCGACCCCGACGTCGCGTCGTACCTCGCGGCGGGCCGGGTCGTCACCGTCGACGCCTTCGTCGAGCAGATCGCGCGATCGGAGGCCGAGCCGGACGCCTACGGCGTCGTCGTGTTCGAGCTCGACGGCGAGCGGGCGGGCACCGCGACGTGGGAGCTCGTCAACCGCCGCTCGCGGATCGCGGCCGTGAGCGGGATCGCCGTCGATCCGGGCCTACGCGGGCGAGGCGTCGGGGTTGCCGCCTCCCGGGCACTGCAAACCCGCCTGTTCCGCGATCTGGGGCTTCACCGGCTCCAGATGGAGGTGTACGCGTTCAACGACCGTGGGCTGCGGCACGCCGAGCGGGCCGGCTGGGTGCGGGAAGGCGTCCGCCGCCGCGCCTACTGGCGGGACGGGGAATGGGTCGACGGGATCCTCTTCGGCCTGCTCGAGGACGAGCTGGACGGCTGAGCCGGGACGGCCGACCCGTGTCGGAGACCGTTCGTCACGGGTCGAGCTGCACCGACGTCGTGCCGATCGCTCGACACGAGCGGTGACCCCGAGCGGGTCGTCATGGGCTCGAATGCGGAAGGGCGGGAGGCGCACCGTCGCTTCGTCCCAGATGCGAAGTAGGCTCACGGCCACCCGAAGAGAAGGAGAGGCAATGGCGTTCCTCGTCGCCCTGGGCGTGTTCGTCGCGGTCGTCGTCGTCGGCGTCGTACTGTTCACGACGGGTCACATCGTCTTCGGCTTCGTCGCCGTCCTCGCGAGCGTGCCGTTCGCGCTCGCGACCTGGATGAAGTGGGGTGACCGCGGGATCTGAGCGCCCGGCCGCGCGGCGGGTCAGCGAGAGCGCCCGCGCGCGTCGACCGGCAGTGAACGCGGCTCGCTCCCGGCTTCGACCGCCACGAGCTCGTCGGCGAGGTTCGCGACCACACAGGCGTGGTTCGGGACGATCCGCACCTGCTGGCCGAGGTCGAGCGTCTCGCCGGCCGCCAGCTCGACCACGGCGTGCTCCTCGCTCAGCCGCGCGATCGTCGACTGCGGCGCCTCGAGGATCGTCCCGAACCCCGGTGCGGGGCCCGGATCCGAGCTCAGGCTCTTGCTCCCGGCGTCCAGGATCGCCCGTTCGGCGGCAGGTCGGCTGACGACCGTCGCGTGGACGGTCAGGGCCACGTCGTCGATGCTCGCGGCGCCGGCCGCGACCGTCGAGCGGTCGTGGAAGGCGTACGTGCCCGCGCGATACTCGGTCACCGTCGGTCGTAGCTCCCCCGAGGCCCACATCCCCGGCGTCCCGCCCGCGGACACGACCTCGGCCTCGAGCCCCGCGCGTGCGGCACGCTCGGCCGCCGCGGTGAGGAAGGCGACCGCGCCGGAGGGTGCCGGATACGTGAGGAAGCCGGCGAAGCGGAGCCCGTCGCGACGCGCGACCGCTTCGGCGAGCAGCGATGCCTGCTCCGGCGTCCGGACGCCCGTGCGGCCGAGCCCCGTGTCGCAGTCGACGAGGACGTCGAGCTCGTCCGGCCCGTCGACTGCAGCCGCGAGCCCGTCCAGCAGCGCCTCGTCGTCGACGCTGACGGTCAGCCGCACCCGGCCTGCGAGCGCGCCCAGTCGCTCGAGCTTCTCGGCGCCGAGGATGTTGTACGGGACCAGGATGTCGTCGACGCCCGCGTCGGCCATCACCTCGGCCTCGCCGAGCTTCTGGCAGGTGATCCCGCGGGCGCCGAGCTCGAGCTGACGGCGGGCCACCTCGACCGAGCGATGGGTCTTGACGTGAGGTCGGTTTGCGAGGCCGACCCGGTCGCAGTGGTCCTGCCAGCGCCGGAGATTCCGGTCGAGCCGGTCGAGATCGACCACGGCAACCGGCGTGTCGAGCAGCGTCACCGGCCTGGGAGCCGCGCGACCACCTCGACCTCGATCAGGAGGCCGGGCGGAAGCCCCACCTGCACCGTCGTGCGCGCCGGGTACGGGGGCGAGAACGTCTGCCGGTAGACGTCGTTGAAGGCGGCGAAGTCGGCGAGGTCCGCGAGGTAGACGTTGACCTTCTGCACGTCGTCGAGCCCGCAGCCTGCGGCCGCGAGGCAGGCTCCGACGTTCGCGAGCGTCTGGGTCGTCTGCTCGGCGATGCCGCCGGCGACGATCGTTCCGTCCTGCGCGTGCGCGACCTGACCGGCGGTGAAGACGTGGTCACCGCTCCGGACGACCGGGGAGTACGGCGCGGCGGGAACGGCGATGCCGTCCGGGACGGGTGCGTCGCGGCTCATGTCGTCATGATCCCAGCCGCTCGCCGTTGACGGGGTCGAAGAGGTGCGCCTGGCCGCGCGGGGCAAGACGGACGCTGTCGCCACGGGCCGGTGCGTCGTTCGACTCGACGCGCGTTGCGAGCCGCGTCTCCGCACCGGCCACCTCCGCGGTGCAGAAGACGTACGCGTCCGCGCCGAGCACCTCGACCGCCTCGACGCGTGCCGCGATGCCGCTCGACGCGAGGCGGAGCGCCTCGGGGCGCAGCCCCACGACGACCCGGTCGAGACCGCGCGCGGTGGCGGCGGCCGAGACGTCGGCGGGACAGGGCACGGGGACGCCGGCGACGTCGATCGACCCGTTGCCACCGAGGGGGACCTCCAGCAGGCTCATCGCCGGAGATCCTATGAAGCCGGCGACGAACGCGTTGGCAGGCCGGTCGTAGAGCTCCTTGGGGGGCGCGCACTGCTGGAGCCGCCCGTCGCGGAGGACGGCGACGCGATGGCCGAGGGTCATCGCCTCGGACTGGTCGTGCGTCACGTAGACGGTCGTCACCCCGAGCCGCGCCTGGAGCTCGGCGATCTCGGCTCGCATCTGGACGCGGAGCTTCGCGTCGAGGTTCGAGAGCGGCTCGTCCATCAAGTAGGCCTTGGGGGAGCGGATCATCGCGCGCCCCATCGCGACGCGCTGGCGCTGCCCGCCGGAGAGCTGTGCGGGCTTGCGGCCGAGCAGGTCCGAGAGGCCGAGGAGCTCGGCGACCTCCTTCACGCGGAGATCGCGCTCGCGACGCGGGATCTTCGTCATCTTCAAGGGGAACGCGATGTTCTGCGCGACCGTCAGGTACGGGTAGAGCGCGTAGTTCTGGAACACCATCGCGACGTCCCGGTCCTTCGGACGCGCGTACGTCACGTCGAGGCCGCCGATCCAGATGCCGCCGTCGTCGACCTCCTCGAGGCCGGCGAGCATCCTGAGCGCCGTCGACTTGCCCGAGCCCGACGGCCCGACGAGGACCATCAGCTCGGCGTCGGCGATGTGGAGGTCGAGCGCGTCGACTGCGGCGACGTCGCTCCCCGGGTAGATGCGCGTCGCGCCCTCGTAGCGGATGTCAGCCACGACCGGCCTCCAGGGCGGCACCCGCGGACCGCGGCTCCCGTCCCCGGTCGACCGCGGCAGTGAGCTCCCGCCGGAGACGCTCCTTGGCGGCGTCGTTCGAGCCGAGGCGGTCGAGCCCGTGGAGCGCCGCCCCGACGACCGGCGGTGCCGTCGCGGGGTGCACCGTGACGGCGCTGCCGACGGCCGCGAGCCCCTCCTCGACCGCCGCGAGCAGCCGCGGGTCGCCCGAGCGAAGAAGCCCGCCGCCGAGGACCACCTCGACCGCCTTCCGCTCGAGCCCGAGCCGGGCGAGCGCGGCGCGGGCGAGCGCGACGATCTCCTCCGCGAGGCGCGCGACGATGGCCGCCGCGACCCCGTCGTGGGCGGCCTCGGCGAAGACCACCGGCGCGACCTCGATCATCCGCCGCTGGGCGATCCGCCCGGCGTGGATCTCCAGGGCGAGCGTGCTCGGGAGCTCGAGGCCGAAATGGCGCGGGACGGCCTGCTCGAGGCTCGTTCGCGGCCCCCGCCCGTCCTCGCCGCGCGCCGCGACGTAGAGCGCCTCCAGGCCGACGTCGTAGCCGCCGCCCCAGTCGCCGGTGATCCGGCCGAGCGCCGGGAAGCGAACGCTCCGCCCGTCGGGCGCGACGCCCACGCAGTTGATGCCCGCGCCGCACACGACGGCGACGCCCCAGCCCCGCTCGGTGCCCGCCCGCAGGACGGCGAGCGTGTCGTTGCCGACCTCGAGGTGGTCGGCCCACCCACGCGCCTCGAGGGCCGCATGGAGGGCGTCCTCCTCGGCCGGGAAGTCCACCCCGGCGAGGAAGACCTGGGCGACGGCGGCCCTGGGAGAGCCGTCGAGGCCGGCGCTGCCGAGCGCCTCGTCGAGGAGATCCTGCAGGAGCGCCACCGACCGGTCGAGCCCGAGGTGGTGGGGCGAGGAGAGGGGGCCGCGCGCGTGGGCGAGCAGGCTGCCGTCCTCCCGCACGAGCGCGAGGTCGGTCTTGGAGTTGCCGCCGTCGACCGCGAGGACGATCCGATTGCTCATCGCCCCGAGCCTCCCACCGCCGCCGGCTCGTCCAGGCGGAGCGTGTCGAGGAGCGTTCCGGTGAGCGCGTCCTGCCCGATCAGCGGATGTGCGAGCAGCGCCTTCCGGGCGGTCACGCGGTTCCGCGTGACCGCTGCCTCGGCGGCGAGCCGCTCGTAGGCCGCGACGTGCTGGACGAGCCCGAGCAGCTCGGGCGCGAGCGGGGCCTGGGGCAACGGCACCGCCCCGCCCGCGCCGACGCGCGCCGGGAGCTCCACCACGTCGTCGTCCTGGAGGCCTGCGACCACCCCGCCGTTCCGGACGTCGACGACCTGGACGTCGCCGGTATCGGCCGAGAGCGAGGCGATCAGAGCCGTCGCCGCCTCGCTGTAGAACGCCCCGCCGCGCTGCTCGAGGAGCGCGGGCTTCTCGGAGACCTCGGCGTCGCGGTAGATGTCGAGGAGGCGCGCCTCGATCTCGCTGACCTCCACGGCGCGCGGCACGCCCTCGCGCTGCTCCGCCAGGACGATGTCGTGGGCGTAGAAGTAGCGCAGGTAGGAGGACGGCACTGCGCCGAGCTCCTCGAGCAGCCGGAGCGGAAGACCCGCGTGCCGCGCGAGGGCATCGCCGTGCGTCTCGAGCAGCTCGGGGAGCACGTCCCGCCCGTCGACGACCACGCGCCGCACCCACGTGAGGTGGTTCAGGCCGACGTGGTCGACGAGCACCCCCTCCGGAGCGATCTCGAGCAGCCGGGCGACCTCGCGCTGGATGCCGATCGCGACGTTGCACAGGCCGATCGCGCGGTGGCCCGCGTCGAGCAGCGCGCGCGTGACGATCCCGACGGGGTTCGTGAAGTCGACGATCCACGCGTTCGGCTGCGCGAGCGCGCGCACTCGGTCGGCGATCTCGAGCACGACGGGAACGGTGCGCATCGCCTTCGCGAACCCCCCGGCGCCGGTCGTTTCCTGACCGATGCACCCGCAGGCGAGCGGGACGGTCTCGTCCCCGAGCCTCGCCGCCTGCCCGCCGACCCGGAGCTGGAGCAGGACGAAAGACGCACCCTCGACCGCGGCGTCCAGGTCGGCGGTGACGGTGAGCGCGCCGGGAAATCCCTGACGCTCGAGCATGCGCGCGGCCATCTCCCCGACGACCGCGCGGCGCTCGGGATCGACGTCGTGGAGGACGAGGTCGTCGATCGGGATGCGAGCTCGCTCGCGCGAGAGCCCGGACACGAGCTCGGGCGTGTACGTCGACCCACCGCCGATCACGGCGAGCTTCATCCTTTGACTCCTGTCAGCGTCACGCCCTCGACGAACGCCTTCTGGGCGAGGAAGAAGACGAGGACGACCGGGAGCATCACGAGCAGCGTCGCGGCCATCGTCAGGTTCCACTGCACCTGGTGGAGGTTCCGGAACTGCGACAACCCGATCGACGTCACCCAGCTGTCCGGGTTCTCGCTCGTGTAGAGCAGCGGCAGGAAGAAGTCGTTCCACGTGTAGAGAACGGAGAAGAGCGCGACTGCGGCGATCGCCGGCTTGGCCAGACGGAGCACGACGGTCGTGAGGATCCGGAACTCGCCACACCCGTCCACACGGGCGGCGTCCAGGTACTCCTCGGGGATGGTGAGAAAGAACTGGCGGAGCAGGAAGATCGCAAAGGCGTCTCCGAACCAGTTCGGGATGATCAGCGGCCAGAGCGTCCCGACCAGGTGCAGTTTGGCCCACATCACGTACAGCGGGACGACCGTGATCTGGGGCGGCAGGATGAGGGCGACGAGGACGATCAGGAACATCGCATCCCGACCGCGCCATTTGAGTCGCGCGAACGCGTAGGCGACAGGGACGCTCGACAGCAGCAGACCGAGCGTCGCGAGGGTCGCGTAGATGAACGAATTGAGCGCCCAGCGCCACAGCGGAGCGCTGGAGAAGACGTCGACGTAGTTCTCCCAGCGAAACGGTTCCGGCCAAAGCCGTGACGACAGCGCCTGGTCGTTCGTCATCAGCGACGTGAGGCCGATGAACACGACGGGCGCGGCGAAGATCACGGCGGCAGCGATCAGCAGGCTGTGATCGGCGATCGAGACGAGCAGCCGGCGCCGTCGGACGGCCCGCGGGGGGCGACGGCGCGCTGCGGGAACGGCCTCGACCGGCAGGTCGGCGGTGCTCACCGTGCCGCCCCCTGGTAGTGCACGAAGCGGCTGGAGCCGCGGATGATCACGAGTGTGAGCGCGAACGCGACGGCGAGCAGCAGCACCGCCATCGCCGACGCGTAGCCCATGTGGAAGTACCGGAACCCGTGGTAGTAGAGGAGGATCGGATAGAAGAGCGTCGACCCTTCGGGATACCCGAGCTCCAGGGTGCTCGTCCCGCCTGCCTGCGAGGCCTGTCCGGCCGCGACGCTCGCCGCCACATACGCCTGGGTGAAGTACTGGAGCCCCTGGATCACCCCCAGGATCACGGCGAACAGGAGCACGGGGCTGATCAGCGGGAGGGTCACCCAGCGCATTCGCTGGTACGGCCCGGCCCCGTCGAGGTCGGCCGACTCGTAGAGATGCTTCGGGACGTCGAGCACGGCGGCGAGGAAGATCACCATCGTGTTGCCGATCCCCCACAGGCCGAGCATCACCAGTGACGGCTTCGCCCATCCCGGGTCGTTGAACCACAGCGGCCCTTCGACCCCGAGCTTGCCGAGGATGAGGTTGACGGGCCCGGTGGCTGGATTCAGGAGGTAGACGAATCCCAGTGTTGCCGCGACCGGCGGCACGAGCGCCGGAAGGTAGAAGACGGTACGGAACGCCCCGACGCCACGTCGTGCGCGCGTGAGCATCACAGCGATGCCGAACGCGAAGAGCACCTGGAGCGGGACTGCGACGGCGATGATCCACAACGTGTTTCGCACGGCCGGCCAGACCTCGGGGTCTTCGCCGAGGAGATAGCGGTAGTTGGCCAGACCGATCCAGCGCGGGGGGCTGAGGAGGTCGTAGTGCGTGAACGAGAGATACCCGATCATCACGAGCGGATAGCCGAAGAACACCGTGAAGCCCACGATCCAGGGGCTGAGGAACGCGAGCACGACGAGCCTGCGCCGCCACGCGGCCCGGCTCCTGGCACGCCGACGAGCGAGTGCCGGCGCGGCCGGGGCCGAAGCCCCGGCCGCCGCGACCGGCGTGAGGCTCACGGCACGCCGCCCCCGCCCTTCCCGGCCTGCTCGATCTTCGCGTCGATCGTCTTGTCGACCGCGGCGAGACCCGCCTGGAGATTGCCGACCTTGCCGGCATACCACTTCGCCAGGAAGTTGGAGAACGTCTGGAGATGGTCCTGACCGATCGGTGTGATCGGCGTCGTCGTCGAGCTCTTGTTCGTGAACACCTTCAGGAACGTGCTGAAATGCGCATCGGGGAGCAGCTCGGGCGACTTGGACGAGCTGACCGTCGAGGGGACGTTCCGGATCCCGTTCGAGAACTTCGCGAGCGCATGGTCGTTCGTGGTCAGGTACTTGACGAGCTTCCACGCCTCGTCTCGGTTCCCGCCGCCCTTGGGAATGCCGATGATCGTCCCGTTGACGTTGCCCCCTCCATATCGCGACGGCTGTGCGTTGTCCACGGGCATCGGTGCGGTGCCGTACGCGAGGTCGGGATGCTCGTTCTTGAGGAACGCGACACGCCACTCACCGTCGAGCATCATTGCCAGCTTCCCGGTCTCGAACGCGTGGGAAGCCGAGAACTCGTCGCCGGCTCCGGTCTGCCAGCGGACGAGCTTGCCGTATCCGTAGTAGTCGATGAGGCTTTTCTGCCAGTTGAGCAGGCGTGTCCACCCCGGCTGTCGCGAGAGATTGGACTTCCCCGCGCTATCGAAGTAGGTGGCGCCGATCAGCGCGCCGTAGGCGCCGATGCCCGCGCCGCCGTGGTAGAAGAACGGGTTCGGGTCGTAGCCGACGACCTTGAGCGAGCCGTCGGCGTTTCGCTGCGTGAGCTTCTTCGCGTACGCGGTGAGCTCCGAAAATGTCCTCGGCGGGCGGGTCAGCCCGGCCTGCTTGAAGAGCTTCTTGTTGTAGTAGAAGCCGTAGCTGTCGGCGAGCAGCGGCAGCGCACAACGCGTTCCCCTGTATTGGGTGTAGTACCGCGACGCAGCAGGAAAGATGTTGACGTTGATCTTGTCCTGCTTGAGGTAGGGCGCGAGATCGACCCAGCCGCCGGTCGGGCAGTACACACCGACGTTCTGCGACGAGAACGAGCTGACGACGTCGGGGACGTTGCCCGAGCGGATCGCGGCGATGATCTTGTCGTCGCTGATCCCGCCGACGACGTCGATGTCGACGTTCGTGTTCTTCTGGTCGTACTCCGCGACCACCTTCTCGAACTCTTTCAGCTCGTGACCGGCGCTCCAGCCCACCCAGATCGTCAGCTTCGTTGCGGCGCCACGCTGCGGTGCCGCCGACGTGCCTGTCGCTCCGATCGCGGCGGCGAGCACAAGACCTGCGAGAGCGACGACGATCGTCGCTTTGCGTCTCATCGGGACCTCCTCCTTGGACGGTCGCTGGGGATCTCCTCGCTCGACCCCGTTTCCGCGGCAGCGAGGTTAGGAAACTTTACGAATCGGCACCCTAGACTTGGTGGCCCTCGGAGTCAAGGACTCAGGGCTGTTCTGCTCACCTGGTTAGGATCCCATCCGAGAACACCCATGAATCCGAAATCCCACGTCTCCGCCCCGGCGCTTCCGCCGCTCCTCAAGCACCTGAACCTGCGGACGGTGCTCGAGGCGATCCGCTCGAGCGCCCCCATCTCTCGCGCGGAGATCTCGCGCCGGGCCGGGATCTCGAAGCCGACCGTGTCGCTCGCGCTCCAGTCGCTCCTCGCCGCGGGGCTCGTCCGCGAGGCCGCCGAGGGGCCGAGCGGCCCGCGGTACGGGGCGGTCTTCTTCGAGCCCGTCCCCGAGGCGGCGCTCGCGCTCGGGCTCGACGTCGGCGGTCGCTTCCTCCGCGGTGCGATCTGCGACCTCCGCGGCGACGTCAGGGCCCGCCTCGACGTCGAGATCGAGCATCCCGACGCCTCGCGCGTCCTCGCCCAGATCGCCGAGCTCCGGTCGGCGCTCGTCGAGGCGACCGGCCTGGACGACGGGCTCCTGAACGGCGTCGTCGTCGGCGTGCCCGGCGTCGTCGACCCGGAGCGGCGCACGATCTCGCTCGCGACGAACGTCGCCGGGCTCGAGGGCGCGACGTTCGCGGACGCCCTCGAGGCGCGGCTCGGGCTCGCGGCGTGGCTCGAGAACGACGTCAACCTCGCCGCGCTCGGGGAGCAGTGGCGGGGCGTCGCAGGCGGCGTCGACGACTTCCTCTTCCTGTCGATCGGCACGGGGATGGGCGCCGGGCTCGTGCTCCGGGGCGAGCTTCACCGGGGCCGGAACGGCGCGGCGGGAGAGGTCGACTTCTCGTTCGGCGGGCTCGAGCAGGACGTCGACCCCTGCGCCGGCGCGGTGTCGGCCTTCGCCGCGCGTCTCGCGGCAGAGGACGGGGCACCGACGACGCTCGCGCCACCCTTCGGCGCCCGCGACATCTTCTCCGCCGCGCGGGCGGGCGACGGGCTTGCCGCAGCCGTCGTCGCGGAGGTCGCGCGCCGGATCGCTCTGCACATCGTGCCGGTGGCGGCGGTCACCGACGTCTCGCTCGTCGTGCTCGGCGGGGGCCTCGGCAGCAACGGCGATCTCCTGCTCGAACCGGTCCGCGACCTGCTCGAGCAATGGGTCCCGTACCCGCCGAGCATCGCCGTGTCGACGCTCGGCGAGGCAGCGGTGCTGACCGGCGCCCTCGCGCTGGGCCTGCGCCACGCCCTCGACGACGTCGTCGAGCGACCCGAGCCCGCGGTCCGCGCCTGACGGCGCGCGACGACGACGCTACGCGGCCACGGGCGCGATCTGTCCCTCGGCCACCGCGACGACGTCGCGCCGGCGCAGGAGGACGAAGAGCAGCACCGCGGCGAGCCCGAGCAGGAGGGCGCTTCCCAGCCAGGCGACGTGGAACCCGTCGACGAGCGCCTGGGACTGCTCCGCCTTCGTCGGCGCACGTCCGTACGAGGCGAGTGCGTCGGACGTCTTGTTGGTCGCGAAGGTCGAGAGCAGGGCCAGCCCGACCGCACCGCCGATCTGCTGCGACGTGTTGAACAGGCCGGAGGCGAGGCCGGCGTCGTCCGCCGGGATCCCGCTCGTCGCGATCAGGGTGATCGGCACGAACACGAGCCCCATCCCGAGCGATGTCAGGAGGATGCCGGGCAGCAGGCCCGTGAGGTACGACGAGTCGGGCGTCAGGCGCAGGAAGGTGAGCAAACCGACGAACGCGAGCCCGAGGCCGATGAGCGGCACGTCGCGGGCGCCGAGCGCGGGGACGAGCTTCTGCGAGAAACCGGCGCTCGCGATCACGCCGAGCGTGAACGGGACGAATGCGAAGCCCGCCTCGAGCGGCGAGAAGCCGAGCACCCGCTGGAGGTACAGCGTGTTGAAGAAGAACATCGCGAACAGGCCCGCCGCGACGACGAACATCGCGACGTTCGCGCCGCGCACGGTCTTGACGGCGAAGATCGAGAGGCGCACGAGCGGCTCCGCGGAGCGCCGCTCGATCAGGACGAAGGCGACCAGCAGCACCGCGGCGAGAGCGAGGAAGCCGAGCACCTCGCCCGAGCCCCAGCCCAGCTCGGCCGAGCGCACGATCCCGTAGACGAGCGCGATCAGGCCCGCGGTGACCGTCGTCGCCCCGGCGAGGTCGAAGCTCTTGTGCGCATGCTCGTCCTTCGACTCGGGCACGAAGCGCAGGGCGAAGACGAAGGTGGCGATCCCGACCGGGATGTTGACGAAGAAGATCCACGGCCAGGAGAACGTCTCGACGAGGAACCCGCCGAGCACGAGGCCGACCGCGCTGCCGCCGACTGCGATCGCGGCCCAGACGCCGAGCGCCTTCGTCCGCTCCGAGCCCTCGCGGAAGGTCGTCGTCACGATCGACAGGGCCGCCGGCGAGACGAGCGCGGCGCCGAGCCCCTGGATGCCGCGGGAGACGATCAGCATCGTCTCGCCCGTCGCGATGCCGCAGACGAACGAGGCGGTCGTGAACAGCACGAGGCCGGCGAGGAACACCCGCTTGCGCCCGATCAGGTCGCCGGCGCGACCGCCGAGCAGGAGGAACCCGCCGAAGAGGAGCGCGTAGGCGTTGACGATCCACTGGAGGCCCGACTCCGACAGGCCGAGGTCGGCCTGGATCGACGGCAGCGCGACGTTCACGATCGTCGCGTCCAGGATCACCATGAACTGCGCGAGGCAGACGAGCACGAGGACGAGCCAGGGATTGACGCCGTGCGCGCGCGCGTTCACGTTTTCGAGGCTACCGGCGAGAGCACGCACCGCGGTTCGGGTACCCACACTCCCGCGATAGGCTCTCCGCATGGAGCTGATCCACACCTGCTACCGCATCACGGATCCCGAGCGGTCGATCGCCTTCTACGAGGCGCTCGGGCTCGAGAAGCGACGCGAGCTGCCGATCCGCGACGAGGCGATGAACTACTTCCTCGGCGTCCCGGGCAAGCCGCAGCCCGAGCTCGAGCTGACGTACAACTTCGGCGTCGACTCGTACGAGCTGGGCACCGCCTACGGGCACATCGCGCTGACGATCGAGTCGATGGGCGACACGCTCGCGGCGCTCGCCGAGAAGGGGATCGAGCCCGAGCGGCCGCCGTACTCGATCCGCGAGGGCGGCTCGCTCCTCTGCTTCGTGCGGGACCCGGACGGCTACCGCATCGAGCTGATCGAGCGCTCGGACTACTGAGCTTTTCGGTCTGCCGCGGTGGTGAGGTGCGCTGCGCCCCAAACGCGTGCGAGAATCGCC
>CAWBVO010000020.1:0-46483 GCA_963792245.1 uncultured Actinomycetes bacterium | reverse complement strand
GCGAGTACGTGGTCAAGCGCTGGCGGCGGACACCTGGGACGGGTTCGCCGAGCTGGTGGAACGCCACAACGGCGTCTTCGGTGGCTGCTGGTGCACCTACTTCCACACGATGAGCGCCGAGAAGACGCACGCGACGACGCCAACCGGTCCCTCAAGCAACGCCTGGTCGACGAGGGGCGGGCCCACGCCGCGCTGGTCTTCGACGGCGACGAGGCGGTGGCCTGGAGCGAGTACGGCAGCCCGGCCGAGCTGCCGAACATCTACCACCGCAAGCAGTACGAGGCGGAGCTCGACGTGCTGCCCGACTACCGGATCACCTGCATCTTCGTGGACAAGCGCTACCGGCGGCGCGGGCTGTCCGCCGTCGCGCTGCAGGGCCCTTCGACCTGGTCGCGGCGGCGGGGGGCGGCGTCGTCGAGGGCTACCCGCACGACCCCGAGGGCAGGCGGCCGTCGCGGTGCTCTACAACGGGACGCGCAGCCTCTTCGAGCAGGAGGGCTTCACGTTCGTCCGCAGCAAGGGCACGGGGAACTGCGTCATGCGCCGCACCGTGCCCTGACCGCGACCGGCGACGCAGTCGCGCCCGGCCAGGGGAGCCGGATGGTCATGGACGCGGCGTGGGCCGACGTGACCCGGAGACGCGGTCGCTGGTCGAGCTGCTCCGGTCTGGGCCTCAGGACTCCGGGTCGTACATGATCTCGCGTACCTCTTGGGCACATCGGCAGGACTCGGCGACTTGGCCGCCCAGGCGAGCGCCTCCTCGCGTGAGGCGACTTCGATGATCGAGAAGCCGCCGACCACGGCCTTGGTCTCCGGGAGGGGGCCGTCAGCGACCGACCCGTCGGTCCACACGATGCTCGCCTGCTGACGCAGGACCCCGGCGCCGAAGATCCAAGCGCCCGCCTGCTTGATCTC
Organism: uncultured Actinomycetes bacterium; assembly: GCA_963792245.1. Lineage (GTDB taxonomy): Bacteria > Actinomycetota > Thermoleophilia > Gaiellales > Gaiellaceae > Gaiella. Next base: position 45,568 of record CAWBVO010000020.1, on the reverse strand, counting down.
CCGGACCACCGCGCGCGACGCCTCACCGACCGCCGGCCAGTCCTCCTCGCGGATGTGATCCATCGATCCGTCGTCGAACGAGATCAGGTACCGCGGCATGTTCGAGTCTCCTTGTCTGTGTTGCTCCGGCTGTGTGAACTCTTAGACCGGGCGGTCGTGTCATATTCATCGCTGGTCGAGCGTTCGCGGCCGCGACCATTGCGCTCGCCGCCAGACCTCCGCGGCGGGCTCTCATGGCCTCGGCCTGATTTCTTTCTCACGGTTCGAGCTCGCGTGGCGTGAAGCCGGTGCTGTGCCGAAGGGCGGTGCGTTCGAGGACATCGCGGGTGGTGAGCGGCTCTCGCGCCATTTGTGGCGGGCGGTAAGCGGCGTGGGGGTGAGGTCGTCTGGTGAATGGTTCTCGCTTCCGGGGGAGGGATCGAGCGTCACCCGATCTGCAGAAGCCATCCCCTCGGCGCGACTGAGCGTCGCCCGATGACGCTTGCCCGCTCGGACACTTTCGCTCGGCCTGCGTGGCAACCGCCTTGGCAACTCCCTGGCAACCACCAGCCTGAGACGGGTGATGCGAGGTGATGTCAGACGGGCGAAAACCGCATGAACTCACGCCAGGAGAGGTACCGTGATGCCCTGCTCCTGATTGTGGTCTCGGTGGTCGCGGGTTCGAGTCCCGTCCGCCACCTCTCTGCCCGTCATTACGATCGGGTGGCACCGGCCCCGTAGCTCAGCGGATAGAGCGGCAGGCTTCGAACCTGCGAGCGGAGGTTCGACTCCTCCCGGGGCCATCGCAGCACGTTTCGGCCGCCCAGGCCGCGAAGCAGGCCGCTTCGGGGGTGTGCCCGTCGAAGCCGGGATATGCCGCGATCGTCATCACTCGGCGGATCACGATGCCGCGGAGGGGACCGCTCCGTCCGGACCGGGTCCTACGCTCCGGCCATGACAGTGGGAATCGTCGTGTTCGGGCTCGTGTTCCTCACCGGCCTCGCACTCGGGACGAGGACCCGCCGACCGCTCGCCACCGCCTGCGTCGTCGTCGGCGCGTTCTGCGCGCTGCTCGTCATGCAGACGAACGAGCCGTTCGCCGCCTTCGCGGCGTTTGCGCTGATCGCGCTGGCCGGCCTGGTCATCGACTCGGTTCGCGAGACGGTGGGGCTCCTGCTCGGGCGGTAGATTGACGCCCGCCCCGCGGGCGTGGCGGAACTGGCAGACGCGCCGGGTTTAGGTCCCGGTGGGACGTGAGTCCCTTGGAGGTTCGACCCCTCTCGCCCGCACTGCGTCCCACCGTCGGGCGGCCACTGCTGCGCGGGAGGAGTCACGCCAAATGCTTGAATCCGGGCATGGCCCAGGTCGAGGAGCTCGGCGGCAACCGCGTTCGCCTCACGATCGACGTGTCGCCCCACGAGCTCGAGCACGCGGTGGAGCACGCCGCGTCCGATCTCGAGGGCTCGGTCAGGATCCCGGGCTTCCGCAAGGGCAAGGTGCCGCGCCAGGTCCTGCTCGCGAACGTCGGCCGCGACCGGCTCTGGGTCGAGGCGGTCGAGTCGCATATCGGCGGATGGTTCTGGAACGCCGCTGCGCGCTCGCGCCTCCGGCCTGTCGCGACACCCGAGTACGACTTCGAGCTGCCCGAGACCGAGACGGAGCCGTGGAGCTTCAGCGCCACGGTCGAGGTCCAGCCGACGCCGGAGATCGTCGACTGGACGACGCTCGAGGTTCCCCGCGCCGAGTCGAGCGTGCCCGACGAGCTCGTCCAGGCGGAGATCGACGCCCTGCGGAGCTCGATCGCCGAGCTCGTGCCCGCCGACGACAGGCCGGCGCAGGAGGGAGACACCGTCGTCGTCGACCTCGCCGGGGCGGACGGCACGGGTCAGTCGGACACCGTCGTCGAGCTCGGGTCGGGACGCCTCGTCCCCGAGATCGAGTCCGCGCTGATCGGCGCGAGCGTCGGCGACACGCGGAAGGTCCGGTACGACCTCGCCGACGAGCGCGAGACGACCGTCGACGTCACGTTGAAGCACGTCAACGAGAAGGTGCTGGCCGAGGCCGACGACGAGCTCGCCCGGTCGGCCAGCGAGTTCGACACGCTGGCGGAGCTCCGGGCGGACATCGAGGGGCGGGTCCGAGCCGCGGTCGACGAGCGGATCGACGCCGCCTTCAGGGCGGCTGCCGTCGACGAGCTCGTCCGCGCCTCGAACGTCCAGGGCGCCGGACCGCTCGTCGAGACCCGCGCGCGCGAGCTCCTGAACGGGTTCGTCCGCTCGCTCTCGAACCGCGGGCTGTCGCCCGAGGCGTACTTCCAGGCGACCGGCCAGACGCCCGAGCTGCTCACCGCGCAGATCCGCGCCGAGGCGGCGCAGTCGGTGGCGCGGGAGCTCGCACTCGAGGCGGTCGCGGAGAAGGCCGGCCTCGTCGTCTCCGACGACGAGGTGAAGGACCTGATCCGCGAGCAGGCGGAGGCGTCGGGCGACGACGCGGAGGAGATGATCGCCGACATCTGGGCGCACGGGCACCAGGAGGCGCTCAGGGAGGACCTCCGGATGCGCGCGGCGCTCGAGCGCCTCGCTGCGGACGTGAAGCCGATCGCGCCGGAGGCGCATGCGGCCCGCGAGGCGATCTGGACGCCGGACAAGGAGAAGCCCGCCGGCGAGACGAAGTTGTGGACCCCCGGAAGCGAGGAGAGTCGATGAGCCCCCTGATCCCGATGGTGATCGAGCAGACGTCGCGCGGCGAGCGGTCGTTCGACATCTACTCCCGGCTGCTCAACGAACGGATCATCTTCCTCGGGACGCAGGTGGACGACCAGATCGCGAACCTCATCATCGCGCAGCTGCTCCATCTCGAGTCCGAGGACCCCGACAAGGACATCAACCTGTACGTCAACTCCCCGGGCGGCTCGGTGTACTCCGGCCTCGCGATCTACGACACGATGCAGTTCATCAAGCCGGACGTGGCGACGACCTGCGTCGGGATCGCGATGAGCATGGGTGCGCTCCTCCTCGCAGGGGGCGCCGAAGGGAAGCGGACGGCGCTGCCGAACTCGAAGATCCTGATCCACCAGGTATGGGGTGGCTACCAGGGTCAGGCGTCAGACATCGAGATCCACGCGAGGGAGACGATCGCCCTCAAGCGCAAGTTGGAGGAGATCATGTCCCACCACACGGGCAAGGACGTCGAGAGGGTCCGCACGGACATGGATCGCGACTACTTCATGACCGCCGAGGAGGCGACCGAGTACGGGATCATCGACCGCGTGATCACGCACCGCTGACCCCGTACGAGGACGCACCCGGGGTAGCCGAACCCGCGCAATCGGAGTAAAAGAGGAGACCAGTGGCCCGAGCGAGCGAGGGAAACGAGCAGCTGCTCTGCAGCTTCTGCGGGAAGAGCCAGCGTCAGGTCAAGAAGCTGATCGCTGGTCCCGGCGTCTACATCTGCGACGAGTGCATCGATCTCTGCAACGAGATCATCGACGAGGAGCTCACGTCGCCGACGACGCTCGACCTCGACAACCTCCCGCGTCCCCGGGACATCTACTCCGTGCTGAACGACTACGTCGTCTCGCAGGAGGAAGCGAAGCGGATCCTCGCCGTCGCCGTCTACAACCACTACAAGCGCGTCCGCATGGGGCAGACGGACGAGGCGGACGTCGAGCTGCAGAAGTCGAACATCCTGCTGCTCGGGCCGACCGGGTGCGGCAAGACGCTGCTCGCGCAGACGCTCGCGCGGATCCTCAACGTTCCGTTCGCCATCGCCGACGCGACCGCGCTGACCGAGGCCGGGTACGTCGGGGAGGACGTCGAGAACATCCTCCTCAAGCTGATCCAGGCCGCCGACTTCGACATCAAGAAGGCCGAGACCGGGATCATCTACATCGACGAGGTCGACAAGATCGCCCGGAAGGCGGACAACCCGTCGATCACGCGCGACGTGTCGGGCGAGGGCGTCCAGCAGGCGCTCCTCAAGATCCTCGAAGGCACGGTCGCCTCGGTGCCGCCGCAGGGCGGCCGCAAGCACCCGCACCAGGAGTTCCTCACGATCGACACGACGAACGTGCTCTTCATCTGCGGCGGGGCGTTCGCGGGTCTCGACAAGATCATCGCGCGGCGCATCGGCAAGAACGCGGTCGGCTTCGGGGCCGAGGTGCGCTCCAAGCGGGCCGAGGAGTCGTCCGAGCTGCTCACGCAGGTGATGCCCGAGGACCTCATGAACTTCGGCCTCATCCCCGAGTTCATCGGCCGCCTCCCCGTCGTCTCCGCGGTGCATCAGCTCCGCCGCGACGACCTCGTACGGATCCTCACCGAGCCGAAGAACGCGCTCGTGCGCCAGTACCAGCGATTCTTCGGCTACGACACGATCGAGCTCGTCTTCACCGACGACGCGCTCTGGGAGATCGCCGACCGGGCGCTCGAGCGCGAGACGGGGGCCCGCGGGCTGCGCTCGATCATCGAGGGAGCGCTGCTCGACGTGATGTTCGAGCTGCCGTCCCGCCGCGACGTGACGAAGTGCGTGATCACGCGCGAGACGATCTCGAAGGGCCTGAACCCGACCCTCGTGACGCACGGCGTGCCGGACGACGAGCTCGACGCCGTCGCCGACGGCTCCGCCTGACGCGCGTCTCGGTGGCGAAGCCGCGCTCACGCACGTTCTCGTGGTCCGACCCCGATGAGGCGCTGATCGTCGCGTCCGGGCTTCCGGGCCTCGAGATGCTCCGACGCATGATCTCGGGTGAGCTCGCGTTGCCGCCGATCACCGCGCTCATGAGCATGCGTCTCGTCGAGGCGGAGCGCCGGGCGCGTGGTGTGGGAGGCGCTACCGGGCGAGGAGCACTACAACCCGATCGGGACGGTGCACGCCGGCTTCGCCACGACGCTGCTCGACTCGACGATGGGCACCGCATTCGTGTCCACGGCGGAGGCGGGCACACACTGGACGACGCTCGAGCTCAAGGCCAACTTCACGCGGGCGATCACCGCCGACACCGGCACGGTGCGGTGCATCGGCTCGGTCGTCCACGCGGGCCGGACGGTCGTCACCACCGAGGCCCGTCTGGAGGACGCCGAGGGACGGCTCCTGGCGCATGCCACGAGCACGATCCTCGTGCTCTCCCGCGAGGTGTCCGACTGAAGTCGGACACCGAGGCTCGACCGGTGTCGGACTTCGGTCCGACACCCGCTCCCTAGACTTCGCCCCCATGGATTCGCTCTACGACCCGTCCGCCGTCGAGCGCCGCTGGCAGGAGGCGTGGGAGGCCGAGGGCCTCTATGCGGCCGGTGCGGGCCGGCGCCGCGACGCCTCGTTCGTGATCTGCGTGCCGCCGCCCAACGTCACCGGCGAGCTGCACATGGGCCACGCGCTCAACGGCTCGATCCAGGACGTCCTGATCCGCTGGCACCGGATGCGCGGCTTCGACACCCTCTGGCAGCCCGGCTACGACCACGCCGGGATCTCGACCCAGAACGTCGTCGAGAAGCAGCTGCTCGCCGAGGGGACGTCGCGCCAGGAGATCGGCCGCGACGCGTTCCTCGAGCGGACGTGGCGCTGGCTCGAGACGACCGGCCGCACGATCATGGGCCAGTACCGGCGCCTCGGCGCCTCGCTCGACTACTCGCGCGAGCGCTTCACGATGGACGACCGGTACGTCGAGTCGGTGATGACGTTCTTCGTCCGACTCTGGGAGGCCGGCTGGATCTACCGCGCGAACCGGATCGTCAACTGGTGCCCCTACCACTCCACGGCGATCTCCGACCTCGAGGTCGAGCACGTCGAGATGGACGACATCCTGACGACGATCCGCTACCCGTTCGCCGATGGTGACGGCGGGGTCGCCGTCGCGACCGTGCGGCCGGCCACGCTGCTCGCCGACGTCGCGGTCGCGGTCCATCCCGACGACCCGCGCTACGCCCACGCGATCGGCCGGGAGGTGATCGTCCCGGTGGTCGAGCGCCGCGTGCCGGTCGTCGCCGACGCCCGCGTCGACCCGGCGTTCGGCACGGGGGCGGTGAAGGTGACACCGGGTCACGACCCGATGGACTTCGACATCGGCCGCGACCACGGGCTCGAGACGCTGACCGTGATCGGGCCCGACGGCCGGATGGTCGCCGAGGGGTTCGAAGGGCTCGAGCAGGCCGAGGCGAGCGCACGGGTCGTCGCGTGGGCCGACGAGCGCGGGCTCGTGGAGAAGCGCGAGCCGTACCGACACTCGGTCGGCACCTGCGAGCGCTGCCACTCTCGCATCGAGCCGCTCGTCTCGCCGCAGTGGTGGTGCGCGATGGAAGGGCTCGCGCGGCCCGCGATCGACGCACTCCGAGAGCGGCAGGTGCGCTACCACCCGGAGAGCCAGCACCGCTTCGCGATCGAGTCGCTCGAGGAGGCGCCGGACTGGTGCGTGTCCCGTCAGCTCTGGTGGGGCCACCAGATCCCGATCTGGGCGTGCCCGGACGGCCACCTGACGTGCGCCTGGCCGCCGCCCGACGCCTGTGCGGAGTGCGGCGCCGGTGAGCTCGAGCGCGACCCCGACGTGCTCGATACGTGGTTCTCGTCCGCGCTGTGGCCGTTCGCGACGCTCGGGTGGCCGGCCGACACCCCCGAGCTCGACCGCTACTACCGCGGCGACGTCAACTCGACGGCGCGCGAGATCATCCGCCTCTGGGAGAACCGGATGATCTTCTCGGGTCTCTTCCTCCTCGGCGAGATCCCGTTCACCGACGTGCTCATCCACTCGACCGTGCTGGCCGCCGATGGCCGGCGCATGTCGAAGAGCCTCGGCACGGGCGTCGACCCGATGCAGCCGATCGACGCGCACGGCGCGGACGCGACCCGCTACGGGCTCCTCAAGATCTCGTCGACCCAGGACGTGCGCTACGCGGTCGGCGCCATCGAGGAGGGCCGCAAGCTCGCGAACAAGCTGTGGAACGTCGGGCGCCTCGTCCTCCAGCAGGCGGAGGGCGTCGAGCCCGCCCGGCGGCCGGCCTCGCTCGAAGAGCGCTGGATCCTCGCGCGCCTCGACGCAGCGCGGGCGGCGCTCGAGGACGACTGGGCGCGGTTCGACTTCGCCGCCGCGACCGGCGTCCTGTACCACCTGACGTTCGACGACTTCTGCGACTGGTACGCCGAGGCCGTCAAGCCGCGGTTGTACGACGGCGACGAGGACTGCCGCGCGACCGCCCTGGCCGCGCTCGAGGCCCTGCTCTCGCTGCTCCACCCGCTGATGCCGCATGTCACCGAGGAGATCTGGTCGCACCTCCCTGCGCGGGAAGGGCGGCTGATCGTGTCGCCGTGGCCCGAGCCGGACCCGACGCACGCCGAGGCCCTGGGCGCGCTCGATCGCGTCCAGGAGGCGGCCCAGGTGTTCCGCCGCAGCGGCGTACAGGTGGAGCTCGGCTCGGACGAGGAGCGCAGGATCTTCGCCGCGGTCGTCCGGCCCGAGCGGCGGCAGGCGGCCGGCGACGTCGAGGCGGAGCGCGCGCGGCTGGCGAAGGAGATCGCGCGCGCGGAGGGGATGCTCGCGAACGAGCGCTTCGTCGCGAACGCGCCGGCCGACGTCGTCGACGGCGAGCGGGCGAAGCTCGAGCGCTACCGGCGCGAGCTCGACCTGCTCGGCGTCTAGCGCTGATGAGCCACGTCGCGTGGCTGGAGGCGCTGTCGCCGTGGCCCGAGGACGGCTTCGGCCTCGAGCGGATGCACGCGCTGCTCGCCGGGCTCGGCGAGCCGCAGGCGGGCCTGGCCGCTGTGCACGTCGTCGGGACGAACGGCAAGTCGACGACGACGCGGATGATCGAGGAGCTCCTGCGCGACCGCGGGCTCCGGGTCGGGGCGTACCTGTCGCCGCACGTCCGCTCGTGGGCGGAGCGCATCCGCGTCGACGGCCGGGAGGCCGACCTCGACGCTGCGCTCGGCGCTGTTCGTTCCGCCGCCGAACGCCTCACCGCGACGCAGTTCGAGGTCCTCACCGCGGCGGCGCTCGTCGCCTTCCGCACGGCCGGCGTCGAAGCGGCGGCGATCGAAGCCGGCCTCGGCGGGCGCCACGACGCGACCAATGTCCTCGACGCCACCCGGGTCGTCGTGCTGACGAACGTCTCGCTCGAGCACACCGAGGTGCTCGGGACGACGCGCGAGGCGATCGCGGCGGAGAAGCTCGCCGTGACCCGGCCCGGCTGCACGGTCGTGCTCGGGGAGCCGGAGTGGGAGGAGCTCGCGCGCGCCGCGGGCGCAGGGCGCGTGCTCGTCGAGACGTCCGGATCGCTCGCGGTCGCACTCGCCGCGGCGGGCGCGTTCCTCGGCGAGCCGGTCGACGGCGCCGCCGCGGAGCGCGTCACGCTTCCGGGCCGGCTCGAACGGCGCCCGGGCGAGATCCGGGACGGGGCGCACAACCCGGGCGGCGTCCGGTGGCTCGTGGAGCATCTGCCGCCGGACGACTACACCGTGATGGCCTCGATGCTCGCCGACAAGGACGTGGACGCGATGCTCGCGGCACTGGCCGCCGTCGGACGACGATTCGTGGCGTGCCGCTCGTCGAGCCCCCGCGCGCTGGGCGCGGACGAGCTGGCGGCGCGCGCCGCCGCCCACTTCGAGCGGGTCGAGGTGCGTGACGACCCCCACGAGGCGCTCGCCCTGGCGCACGCCGTCGGCGAGCCCGTGCTGGTGACGGGATCGCTGTACCTCCTCGCGGACCTCGCGGCGGAGGAGTGAGGAGCGGCATGCGCGAGCGGATGACGGTGCTGACCTTCGCGCTGGCGGTCTTGCTGGTGATCGTCGGAACCGCCTTTGCGGTCGGGTATATCCTCGGCAAGCTCCTCCTCTGATGACCGTCGCCGCCGACAGCCTCTTCGACTCGAGCGCGTGGACCGTGTCGCGCAACGTCGGGCTCGTCCTCGTACTCGTCTTCTGGGCCGCGACCGCGTACTGGGTCTTCAAGGACGCGCGCCGGCGGATCGAGGACCCGTGGCTCGTCGGGATCGCCACGCTCCTCGGAGCGATCCCTCCGTTCCTCGGTCCCCTCATCTACATGCTCTTCCGGCCGCCCGAGTACCTCGAGGACGTCCGCGAGCGCGAGCTCGAGCTTCTCGCGATCGAGGAGCAGCTGGCCGAGCGCGACCTCCGGTGCCCCGTCTGCCGTGGCGTCGTCGACACGTCGTTTCTCGTCTGCCCGGTCTGCACCACGCGCCTCAAGCAGGCGTGCGAGGAATGCGGCTCACCGCTCGAGCCGATCTGGCAGGTGTGCCCGTACTGCGCGACGCCCGTCCCCCCCGGGGTGGTCACCGGCGAGGACATCCTGCAGCCGCTTCGCCTGCGTCGTCCGCGCCGAACCGACTAGAGTCGCGCGTCGATGGCCGTCGAGACCACGCTCGTGCTCGTAAAGCCGGACGGCGTCCGCCGCGGTCTCTGCGGCGAGATCGTCGCCCGCTTCGAGCGGCGCGGCTATGAGCTGCGCGGCGCGCGCCTGCTCAAGGTGTCCCGGCCGCTCGGCCGCGAGCACTACGCCGAGCACCGCGGCAAGCCGTTCTTCGCCGACCTCGTGGACTTCATCACCTCCGGGCCCGTGCTCGCCCTCGCCGTCCGCGGCGAGGGCGCGATCGCAGGCGTCCGCGGCCTGATGGGGGCGACCAACCCCGCCGACTCGGCGCCCGGGACGATCCGCGGCGACCTTGCGACGTTGCTCTCCGAGAACGTCGTCCACGGCTCCGACTCGCGGGCGAGCGCCCGGCGCGAGCTCGGGCTGTTCTTCCCCGACGGCCTGCTCTAGCGTCCGATGTCCGGCATCTCGGACGACGCGCGGCGCAATCGCGACGCGTGGACGCAGGCAAACGCGGAGTACACCGACCGCAGCGCGCGCGACAAGTGGTCGCGCGAGGACATCACCTGGGGCGTGTTCGGCCTTCCCGAGGCGTCGGTCGAGACGCTCGGCGAGGTCGAAGGGCTCGACGTCGTCGAGCTCGGCTGCGGTACGGCGTATCTCTCCGCGTGGCTGGCGCGGCGCGGCGGGCGGCCGGTCGGCGTCGACGTGACGCCGGCGCAGCTCGCGACGGCGCGTCGCTGCCAGGAGGAGACGGGGATCGTGTTCCCGCTCGTCGAGGCGAGCGCCGAGGACGTCCCGCTGCCGTCCGACAGCTTCGACCTCGCGATCTCGGAGTACGGCGCGAGCATCTGGTGCGACCCGCACCGTTGGCTCCCCGAGGCCTTCCGGCTGCTTCGGCCCGGGGGGCGCCTCTGGTTCCTCCGCAACTCGACCCTCTCGATCCTCTGCGCACCCGACGAGGAGCTGCCGCCCGCCGAGGCGCTCGTGCGGCCACAGCGCGGGCTCGGCCGGATGGAATGGCCGGACGAGGAAGGCGTCGAGTGGCACCTGCCGCACGGCGAGCTGTTCCGGCTCCTCCGGGGGACGGGCTTCGACGTCGTCGACCTCGTCGAGCTGTATGCGCCCGACGACGCGACCGACCACGAGTACTACGTGACGTTCTCGGCGGCGTGGTCGAGGAAGTGGCCGGTGGAGGAGATCTGGGTCGCGGCGAAGCCGTCTTGACGCCGCGGCTCGTGCTCGCCTCGACGTCGCCGCAGCGGCGGGCGATCCTCGAGCAGCTCCGGATCCCCTTCGAGCTCGCGGAGCCCCGCTACGTCGAGCACGACCCACCCGACGCCGACCCCGTGTCGCTCGTGCGCGAGCACGCGCTCGGAAAGGCGCGGTCCGTGCACGAGGCCGGCCACATCACGCTCGGCGTCGACACGACCGTCCACCTCGGACAGCGCGTGTACGCGAAGCCGTCCGGTGAGGACGGCGCGCGCGCGATGCTCCGGGACCTCGCCGGGCGCACACACGAGGTCCTCTCCGGCGTGTGCCTGATCACGCAGGAGGGCGAGACGGTCGAGCACGCCGGGACCCGGGTCACCTTCCGCCGCCTCGACGAGCTAGAGCTCGAGCGATACGTCGCGAGCGGCGAGTGGGAGGGCCGCGCCGGCGGCTACGCGATCCAGGGGCTCGGCGGACGGCTCGTCGAGCGGATCGACGGCGACTACCTCAACGTCGTCGGCCTCCCCGCGGCGCTGCTCCTCGGCCTGCTGGAGCTGCGCGCACCGCATCTCCTCGGGCGCTGAGCGCTCAGTCGTCGTCGCCGAAGGCGTGGTCGAGCACGTACAGCCAGCTGCCGTCTTCCTGGCGGCGCACGACCTCGGCCGTCCGCGACGAGAGCTCGACCGGGGAGCCGTCCGCCGCAGTTCCCTCGAGGTGCCACTCGCCTCGAAGCAGCGCGAGCTCGCCGACCTCCATGCACCAGACGTTGCGTGACCGCATCGTGCCCCGAAGTGCCAGAAGCTCCTCCAGGGCCGTGCGGATCTCGTCGATCCCTCGTGCGCGCGCGCCGGGACGCGGCGCGAGGAGCGCGCCGGGCTCGTACAGCGCGAGGACGCGCTCGACGTCGCCCGAGCCGACCGCCTCCCCGAACGCGGCGTTCATCTCCTCGGGCCTCTGCACCGCCATCGCCGCGATTCTCACATCTCGTGCACCTCTCGCGGAACGTCCCTGCAAAGGGCGGGTCGCTACACTCGCCCTCCGTGAGCCTCTTCCGCTCGATGACCGGCTTCGGCGGCCGCGACATGGCCGTCGACCTCGGCACCGCCAACACGCTCGTCTACGTCCGCGGGCGCGGGATCGTGCTGTCCGAGCCGTCGGTCGTGGCGATCGACCAGCGGACGGGCGACGTCCACGCCGTCGGCGTCGAGGCGAAGCGGATGCTCGGCCGCACGCCGGGGTCGATCTCCGCGATCCGCCCCCTGAAGGACGGCGTCATCGCCGACTTCGACGTCACCGAGCAGATGCTTCGCCACTTCATCCAGAAGGTCCACCAGCACCGCTTCGCGCACCCGCGCGTGGTCGTCTGCGTACCGTCGGGCGTCACGGGCGTCGAGAAGCGCGCGGTCGAGGAGGCGACGCTCTCGGCAGGCGCCCGCCAGGCCTACCTCATCGAGGAGCCGATGGCCGCCGCGATCGGTGCCGGTCTACCGGTCGCCGAGCCGACCGGGAACATGATCGTCGACATCGGCGGCGGCACCACCGAGGTCGCCGTCATCTCGCTCGGCGGGATCGTCGTCTCGCAGTCGCTGCGCGTCGGCGGCGACGAGATGGACGAGGCGATCGTCAACCACATCAAGAAGGACTACAAGCTCCTCGTCGGCCAGCAGACGGCCGAGGAGATCAAGCTCGAGATCGGCTCGGCGCATCCGATGGCCGAGGAGGTGCAGGCGGAGGTGCGCGGACGCGACATGCTCACCGGCCTCCCGAAGACGGTCGTCATCACCTCCGAGGAGGTCCGCCGGGCGCTCGACGAGCCGGTGTCGCAGATCGTCGACGCGATCAAGTCGACGCTCGACAAGACCCCGCCCGAGCTCGCGGCGGACATCATGGACCGCGGCATCGTGCTCGCCGGCGGCGGCGCGCTCCTCCAGGGCCTCGACCAGCGGCTCCGCCACGAGACGCAGATGCCCGTCCACCTCGCCGAGAGCCCGCTCACCTGCGTCGCGGTCGGCTCGGGTCGCAGCCTGGAGGAGTTCGAGGCGATCCACCGCTCCAACCGCGCGCGCGCCCGCCGAAACGGCTCGCGCCGCTAGCCGCGCGATCGTGGCCGGAGACGCGGATTCCTCCGGCTTCGCGCCGCAGGCGTAACGCAATAAAGGCGTCGCCGAGGGCCGGTACTCTTCCCCGGTGCCCCGGAACCGCACCGCACGGACCGCGGTGCTGGGCGTGAGCGTCCGGCGCCACACCGACGGCAAGCTCTCGACACGAACCACGGCGTCGCTCCGGCGCCGGCTCGTCGTGGGCGGTCTCGTGCTGCTCTCGCTCGTCCTCGTGACCGTCTCGTTCCGCGAGAACGGCGACGGGCCCCTCGCGGGAGCGCAGAGCGCCGGCGCCGCGGTGCTCCGGCCGTTCCAGGTCGCGGCGGACCGCGTCGCGAAGCCGTTCCGCGACGCGTACGGGTGGACAAGCAGCCTCGTCGACGCGCGCTCGGACGCTGCGCGCCTGGAACGGGAGAACGAGCTCCTGCGCCAGCAGGTCGCCGAGCGCCGCCTCGCGCTCCGCGAGAACACCACGCTCCGCCGGCTGCTGCAGTACCGCAACGGCCCGCGGTTCCCCGAGGGGTACTCCGGCCTTGCGGCGGCGGTGATCTCGCGGCCGGCCGGTGCGTACGCCCAGGCGATCGTGATCGCGGCCGGCCGGAAGGACGGGATTCGCGTCGACGACCCGGTCGTCACGCAGGACGGCCTCGTCGGGAAAGTGAGTCGCGTCAGCTCGCGGACAGCGCGCGTGACGCTCCTCACGGACGACGCGAGCGCGGCCTCGGCACTCGACGTCGAGACGCAGGCCTTCGGCATCGTCCGCTCGGGCGACGGGCCGCGCGCGCCGCTTCGCCTCGACCGCGTGCCCAAGGAGGCCCGGGTCCGGGTGGGCGACACCGTCGCGACCTCCGGCTGGAGCTCCCCGCGCCTCTCCTCCCTCTACCCGCGCGGCGTCCGGATCGGACGGATCACGAGCGTGGGGCGGACGGACACGGACCTCTACACACAGGTGCAGGTGACTCCCTTCGCCGACCTCTCGGCCCTCGAGGCCGTCCTCGTCCTGATCCCGGTCGACCGCGGGGCGACCGCGCCGTGAGGCTCGCGCTGCGGATCGCGCCGCTCCTGCTCGTCGCGGCCGTCGTCCAGGTGACGGTGCTCGGTGGCACGCGGCTCCTGTGGGCCGAGCCCGACCTGCTGCTCGTCACCGTGGTGTGCATCGCGCTCTCCGCCGGCTCGATCCCCGGAGCGGTCGCGGGCTTCGCGGGGGGCATCCTCGTCGACGTCATGACACTCGGGACGCTCGGGACGACCTCGATCGTCCTCACGCTCGCGGGGTACTGGGCCGGGCGCTACGGCGAGACCACGGGTCGCGGGCGACGCTACGCACCCGCCCTCGCCGCCTTCGCGATCTCGATCCTCGCCGGCCTCGGCGAGGTGGCGCTCCACTTCCTGCTCGGTGAGCCGGTCGCTGCGGGCGACGCGCTCGTGACCGCCGTCCCGAGCGCGATCCTCGCCGCGGTGCTCGCGCTCGGCGTGATCCGCCTCACCGACGCGATGCTCTCCGCCCCGCAGGGTCTCGAGCGTGCGCGCCAGGTGGAGCTCGTGTGAGCACGCATACGCCCTACGGCGAGCCGCGCGCTCCCTCGAGCCGATTCCTCCCGCCGGACCCCGGCGTCGAGGCGCCCTACCGGCTCACGCCGGGGCTCGCCTTCCGGGTCGGCGTCCTCGGTGTCGTCGCGCTCGCCATCTTCGCGGTGCTCTTCTTCCGCCTCTGGTCGCTCCAGGTCCTCTCCGGCGAGCGGTACCTCGCCGAGGCGCAGGGCAACCAGCTGCGGACGATCCGTCTGGAGGCCCCGCGCGGGACGATCCTCGACCGCCACGGCCGCATGATCGTCGACAACGTCGCCGGGACGGCGGTGAAGCTCTGGGTCGGCGACCTCCCGGCGAACCGGCGCTACGCGGTGATCAAGCACCTCGCGACCGTGCTCCGTGTCCCGCCGCTGCGGCTCGCGAAGGAGGTCGACGAGCGGATCGGCGACCCGCTCAACCCGATCACCGTCAAGACGGCGGTCGGGGAGGACCAGGTCGCGTACCTCTACGAGCACGCGCCCGAGTTCCCGGGCGTCCAGATCCAGCAGACCTACCTGCGCCACTACCCCTACCAGGCGCTCGCCGCCCAGGTGCTGGGCTACGTCGGGGAGGTGTCACAGGGCGAGCTCGACCGCCGCCCGAGTGTCTACAAGCCGGGCGACAAGGTCGGGAAGACCGGCGTCGAGTCGCGCGAGGACGAGTACCTGCGAGGCGACGCAGGGCAGGCGGAGATCCGGGTGGACTCGATGGGCCGTCCGCAGGGCCCGCTCCAGCTCCGGCGCGAGGCGAGGCCGGGGAAGGCGGTGCGGCTGACGATCGACATGGGTCTCCAGCGCGCGGCCGAGCAGGCGCTCCGCTACGGGATCCGCACGGCGATCGCCAACAAGTCCTACTCCGCGGACGGCGGCGCGATCGTCGCGATCGACCCGAACGACGGCGCGGTGCTCGCGATGGCGTCGAGCCCCACGTACAAGCCCTCGGTCTACGTGGGCCGCGTCGACCCGAAGAAGATCGAGCCCCTCGTGAACGACAAGGTCGCGAAGGAGAAGAACTACCCGGGCATCAACCGCGTTACGAGCGGCATCTATCCGCCCGGGTCGACCTGGAAGCCGGTGACCGCGCTCGCGGCGATGCAGGAGCACGTCCTGCAGCCCTACCAGGCGCTCCAGTGCACGCCAACCGCGACGTACGGCCTCGACAAGCAGGAGTTCCGCAACTGGGATCCGTACGTCAACCAGCCCATGACGCTGGTCGAGGCGCTCGCTCGCTCGTGCGACACGTACTTCTACCAGCTGGGCTACCAGTTCTACCTCGAGGGAGATCGCGGCCGGAACCGCATGCAGCAATGGGCACGGAAGTTCGGCTTCGGCGTCCCGACGGGCTTCGACCTCGGCGCCGAGCAGACCGGTCTCGTGCCGACGCCCGCCTGGCGGAAGAAGGCATTCAAGAGCGACTGGGATCGCGCCTGGAACCCCGGGAACTCGATCCAGCTCTCGATCGGCCAGCAGGACGTCCAGGTGACGCCGCTCCAGATGGCGCGGTTCTACGCGATGATCGCCAACGGCGGCAAGCTCGTCACGCCCTACGTCGTCTCCCAGGTCGAGACAGCGGCTCCGAACGGGCAGTCCCCGGTCGTCGAGCGCCGCTTCGCTCCGGACCCCCCGAAGCCGGTCGGCGTCGACCCCGCGGCGCTCCAGGTGATCCGCGACGGCCTGTACTCGGCCGCCCACTCGACCTACGGGACGTCGTCGGGCGTGTTCGCGAGCTTCCCCATCCCGATCGCGGGCAAGACCGGCACCGCGGAGAAGGTCGTGCAGGTGCCCGGGTACCCGGCGGGTCACACCGAGGACCAGTCGTGGTGGTGCGGCTACGGGCCGGCGCTCACCGAAGCGCCGCGGATCGTCGTGTGCGCGGTGATCGAGAACGGCGGCCACGGCTCGACGGCGGCCGCGCCGGCAGCGCTCCGCGTCTTCGAGAAGTTCTTCGGCGTCGCGGGCGGCGACCAGACCCTCGTGAGCACGGACTGATGATCGTCCACGCCGGGCGCCAGCGTCTGCCGCTCCGCCGCGACGCGGTCGACGTCGCCTCGCTCGTCCGCCGCCTCGACGTCGTGCTCCTGCTCGCCGCGGCCGCGCTCGTGGGGTACGGCCTCTGGGCGGTGGCCGGCATCACACGGTTCGACGTGGCCGGCGACCCGGGGTACTTCGTGACGCGTCAGGCGATTGCCGCGGCGCTCGGCGGCGTCGGGCTCGTCGTCGCCGTCCTCGTCCCGCCGAGCCTCTATCGGCGCCACTGGCGTGTCGTGTACGCGATCTCGATCGGGCTGATGGTGTTCGTCTTCGGGTTCGCCGAGGCGGTTCGCGGCTCGAAGCGCTGGATCGACATCGGCCCGCTCCAGTTCCAGCCCTCCGAGTTCGGCAAGGTGCTGTTCGTCCTCGCGATCGCGGGCTTCCTCGTCGAGAGGCAGCGCGAGCTCGGGCGGTTGCGAACCGTCGCCACCGCGCTCGCGCTCGGTGCGCTGCCGATGCTCCTCGTGTTCCTCCAGCCCGACCTCGGGACCGCACTCGTCTACGCCGCGGCGTTCTCCGCCGTGCTCTTCGTCGCCGGTGTCCGCTGGATCCATCTCGCGGTGCTCGGGACGCTCGCCGCCACGCTCGTCCTCGGCGTTCTCTGGTTCCTCCCGTCGGCCGGGGTCGAGGTGCTGAAGCCGTACCAGACGGCGCGCCTCACGGGCTTCGCGAATCCCGCCGCCGATCCGAGCGGGCTGACGTACAACGTCACGCAGTCGATCACCGCGGTCGGCTCCGGGGGGATCGACGGCCGCGGCGTCGACGAGGCCAGCCAGACACGCTTCGACTACCTCCCCGAGCACGCGACCGACTTCGTGTTCGCCTCGTTCGCCGAGCAGCGCGGCTTCTTCGGCACCGCGATCCTCCTCCTGCTCTACCTCCTCGTCGTCTGGAGGGGTTTGCGGGTGGTCACCGTCGCGGGCGACATGTACGGCGCCGTCGTGGCCGGCGGAATCGTCTTCGCCTTCCTCTTCCAGGTCTTCGTGAACGTCGGCATGACGATGGGGATCGCGCCGGTCACCGGGATCCCGCTGCCCTACGTCACGGTCGGCGGGTCGTCGATGGTCGCGAACCTCCTGGCGATCGGGATCCTCCAGGCGATCCACGTCCGCGGCCGGCCGGAGGCGCACCTGCGGTGACGCCGGTCGGGATCGGGCCTCGCGACGTCGTCTCGCTCGCGCGCCACGCGCGGACGACCGGCACCGCCACCGGGCCGATCCTCGTGCGCGGCATCCTCGCCGACAAGCTCGCCGCAGAGCTGCGGGCGGGTGCCGACCCGGGGGGCGCGTCGCTCGTGCGGACGCACGGCGATCCGGCGGACGCGGTGGCGCTCGTCTGCGTCGTCGCCGGCCCGGCGACGCCCGCGGACGAGGCGGATTTCCGGTCGGCGACACGCGCGCTCGTCCCGGTGATCGCCGTCCAGACCGGCGACAGCTCCGCGAGCCTCCCGTACGTCCTCGCGACGGACGTCGTCGACTGCGAGCCCGGTCGGGGTTTCCCGGTCGCCGGCATCGCGCGCGCGCTCTCCGCTGCGCTCGGACGCGACGCCGCAGGCCTCTCGGCGTCGCTTCCCGTCCTGCGCGACGCAGTGCAGAACCGCCGCGTGGTCGACGGTGCGCTCGCCGCCGGTGCGCTGGCGATGGGAAAGGAGGAGCCGCATCTGCCGCTCCTTGCGCTCGCCCAGGCCCGCATGCTGTCGGAGGTGTCGGTAGCGGACGGGCGCCCGGCGCCGGAGAGCCCGCGCGCCACGGCGGAGGCAGTCGGGAGCGCTCTGGCCGCCTCGCTCGCGACGGGGCTTGCCGCCCGGACGCTCGTCCGCCACCTGCCGATGCGCGGACGCGTCCTCGACGGCGCGGTTGCCGCAGGCGCGACGCTCGGCCTGGCAGCAGCGTTTCGCCGTCTCGACCGCGCGTTCCGCGGCCGGTAGCGGCTCCGTCCGGTCCGGGTCCTAGGATCGCACCCGATCACGGTCTCACCGACGCGGAGGTCGAAGGTGCCCGATACGGAGCTCGCAGAGGAACTGCTGCAGATCGAGGAGGCGGACGCCTGGTTCGAGTACCTCGAGTCGACCCGTGGGCAGGGGGACGGTCGCTACCAGGAGCTCGAGCCCTGGGCGTGGGCGCGGCTCTCCCAGCGCCTGCGGGCGGTGCGGGCGCGACGTGCCCGGCTGCGTCCCGCCGCTGCCTGACCTTCCTCCACCGGGAGCGCTGATAGCCTTGCGTCAGGCTATGGCCGTGGATTTTGCCATCCGACGCTGCGCGAGGCGCTCCGCTCCTGCGGTCGTGCGCCCGCGCGCGCTTACACGAGGAGACACGAGGATTGCCCTGGTTTCGATTTCGACGACGCAAGGACGAACAGGCGGCGGAAGCCGTCACGGCACCCGAGGAGACGACGGCTCCGTCTGAGGAGCTCGCCGCCGAGGAGGCCGAAGAGCAGGGAGAAACGACCCCGACCGACGCCGCTGCCGCACGCAAGCGCAGGCGCCGCGGGAGTCGCGGGGGAAGCGGGCGACGTAAGCCGGGCACGACTGCTCAGGCGGACGAGCCCGGGAACGACCGCACGGCGGCGGCGCCGGACGAGGCGGCCCCGCGAAAGCGCACGACCTCCGAGAAGGGCTCGCGGAGCCGCTCCGGTCAACGCTCGGGCGGGCGTGAGCGTCGGCGGCAGGTCCCGCGGCGCGCGCCGCTGCCGCAGGCGAAGCGCGAGCTCCTCATCTCGGTCGACATCGGCGAGCAGCGCGTCGCGCTGCTCGAAGACGACCGCGTCGCGGAGGTGTACCTCGAGCGGCCCGAGCGCCGCTCGATCGCCGGGAACATCTACGTCGGCAGAGTCGACAACGTCCTCCCCGGCATGGAGGCGGCCTTCGTCGAGATCGGGCTGGAGAAGAACGGCTTTCTCTACGTCGACGAGATCGTCGTCCCCGAGCTCGAGGGCAAGCGGCACGGGAAGAAGATCACGGACCTGATCCAGCGAGGTCAGCAGATCCTCGTGCAGGCGGTGAAGGACCCGATGAAGACGAAGGGTGCGCGCCTCACGACCGAGATCTCGCTGCCGGGGCGCTTCCTCGTGTACGTGCCGAACGGCGAGGGCCTCGGCGTCTCCCGCCGGCTCGAGGACGGCGAGCGGACGCGGCTCAAGGAGATCTTGAAGAGGATCGCGCCGTCGACGGGTGGCGTCATCGTCCGCACCGCGGCGGACGGGGCGTCGGCCGACGACATCGAGCGCGACCTCGTCTTCCTGCAGCGCCTTTGGAAGACGATCCAGGCGCGCCAGAAGCTCGCCACAGGCCCCGAGCTCGTGTACCAGGAGGCCGAGCTGCCGCTCAGGATCGTGCGCGACCTCTTCGCAGGCGACTTCGTGTCGGCGCACGTGGACTCGGAGCGCACGTACAAGCGCATCGTCGGCTACCTCAAGAAGACGTCCCCGCACATGATCGAGCGGGTACATCGGACGAAGGACAAGGAGCCGCTCTTCACTCAGTACGGCGTCGACAAGGAGATCGAGTCGACCCTCAACCGCCGCGTCGACCTGCCCTCGGGTGGGTACCTCATCTTCGACTACGCCGAAGCCTTCACCGTGATCGACGTGAACACCGGGAGCTTCGTCGGCTCGCGGTCGAAGAGCTCGACCCAGCGCCTGGAGGACACGATCGTCAAGAACAACCTCGAGGCCGTCAAGGAGGTCGTGCGGCAGCTGCGGCTCCGCGACATCGGCGGGATCGTCGTCATCGACTTCATCGACATGGCGAACCCCAAGAACCGTCAGGCGGTCGAGGAGGCGTTCCGGACGGAGCTCGAGCGCGACCGGACGAAGACGTACGTCGTGGAGATCTCGCCCCTCGGGCTCGTGGAGATGACGCGCCAGAAGGTCACGGACGGCCCGCGCGAGGTCATGACCCGGAAGTGCCCCACCTGCGGAGGCGACGGGATCGTCGTCTCGGATGCGACCGTCGCGCTCCAGGTGGAGCGCCGCCTGAAGGCCCTTGCGGCGGCGGGCGCGGGGTCACGGATCCAGGCGTACCGAATCGCGCTCCACCCGAGGACGCTCGCCCTGCTCGCGGGCGCGGGCGGCGCCCGGCTCGCCGCGCTCGAGGACGCAGCCCGCCGGCGCTTCTACCTCGTACCCGCGGAGGGTCATGCGCACCTCGACCACTTCGAGGTCCTCGCCGAGGGCCGTCGCGACGACCTGGCGCCGGCCTCGCCCGTCGCCGAAGGGGCCGAGGTCGAGCTGAAGCTCGTCGAGATCGATCTGCACGACGGCACAGCCGGGGTGGGGAAGCTCGACGGCCTCGACGTCGTCGTGGCGGAGGCGGCCCGGCTCGTCGGCAGGAAGGCAAAGGTGACCGTCGGGCGCGTGCTCGAGGGGACGGCCTTCGCGACGCTCGCGGCGGGCGAGCAGCGCGTCGCTCCGATCACGTTCGAGAGCGAGGCCGAGAAGCCGACGCGCGCGCCCGCACGGCGCAAGGCCGACGAGGCAACGGCCGTCGAGGCCACCTCGGAGCTCGCGGCCGACGACGCCGTCGCGGGCGACGAGGACGTCGCCCTCGACGAGATCGACGAGATCGACGAGCTCGACGAGCCCGCCGAGCCCGACGAGCCGGAGGCGGTCGCGGGCGAGGATGCTCCGGCCGAGGACGGTGAGCCCCGCACGCCTGCGAAGAAGCGCACGCGCCGCGGCTCGCGCGGCGGCAGGCGGCGGAAGAAGCCGGCGGCGGTCGACGGCGAAGCGGCCACGGATGGCGTGGTGTCGGCCGACGACCTCCCGGCAGATGCCGACGTGTCGCCGGCGGCGGTCGACGGACAGGAGGCAGTCGCCGAGCCTCCCGCGCGCCGGGCGCCGAGGATCCACGTCCCCTCCGGCGACGCCGCCGCCGCCGAAGGCGCGGTCTCCGCCGAAGGCGCGGTCTCGGACGTCGCCCCCGGCGACGCCGCCGCCGCTCCCGAGGAAGGGGCGGCGGGCGACGAAGCCGTCGACGAGGACGATCGGCCCCCGACGGCGGCCAAGAAGCGGACGCGTCGCGGGTCGCGCGGCGGCCGAAACCGGAAGAAGAAGCCGGCTGCGACGAACGGCGACGGCGTGTCGCCGAACACCGACGTGGAGACGGCGGCGGTCGCCGAGACGGCAACGGCCGTCGAGACGCTCGGGGAGCCGGTCGAGGCGCAGGCCAACGGCGACCCGGACGTCGCGCCGGTCACGACCGCGGAGCCGACCGACGGCTCCGAGGGCGGCTACGTCCCGATGTCCGAGTGGATCGGCGACTTCGACCGGAGGCCGTGAGCCGGCCACCCCGGCCCACGTCGTCCGCTACAATCCGGCGTCTCGCGGGCTTTGCCCGCGATTTCCTCGTCAGAAGGCCTCGAGCATGAGCTACGCGATCATCTCCGTCGGTGGGAAGCAGTACCGCGTCCGCGAGGGCGAGCGGTTGCTCGTCGATCGGCTGGCGCTCGAGGACGGCGCGTCCTTCACGCCGACCGTCCTGCTTTCCGGCGGCTCCGGCGACCCGCAGATCGCCCCGCCGGACGTCGTCGTCACCGCGACCGTCCTCGCCCAGGAGAAGGGCCCGAAGATCCGCATCGGCAAGTACAAGAAGCGAACCGGGTACAAGCGGCACACGGGGTTTCGCGCTTCACTGACGCGGATCAGGATCGAGTCGATCGGCGCAGGCGGCTCGAAGCGCGAGCGCGCAAAGCCTGCGCCGGCCGAGAAGGCGGACGAGACGCCGACGGCTTCGGGGGCGCTGCCGGAGGGCTACGCGGGTCTCACCGTCGCCCAGGTCAAGGAGGCGGCCTCGACATGGGGCGCCGACGGTCGGGCGGCCGCGCTCGAGTACGAGCACGCGCACGGCAAGCGCAAGGGCGCGATCGCCGCGCTCGAGGCAGCGATCGCCGAGGAGGCGGGAGACTGATGGCACACAAGAAGGGTCTGGGATCGTCGAAGAACGGCCGCGACTCAGCGAGCCAGCGGCTCGGCGTCAAGATCTTCGCGGGCCAGGAGGTCAAGGCCGGGATGATCATCGTGCGCCAGCGGGGCACGCGCTTCCGCCCGGGGCCGGGCGTCGGCATCGGCCGCGACGACACGCTTTTCGCGCTGCGCCCGGGCGTCGTCGCGTTCCATCGCAGCGGCGAGCGGCGCTCGGTGTCCGTCGCACCCGCCGCCGAGACGGCCTGACGACGGGCGCCGCCCGGCGCCGGCGGCATCGGGGACAACGTGTTCCACGACCGCGCTCGCGTCGTCGTCCGCTCCGGTCGCGGCGGTGACGGCGCGCTGAGCTTCCGGCGCGAGAAGTACGTGCCGAAGGGCGGGCCCGACGGCGGCGACGGCGGCCGGGGCGGGGACGTCGTGCTCGTCGCCGACGCATCGTTGCGCGACCTCTCGTCGCTGCGCGGGCGGCGGCTCTTCGCCGCCGGGCGCGGTGGGAACGGGCGCGGCGCGCGCAAGCACGGCGCGGACGGCCAGCCGATCGAGCTCGCGGTTCCCGTCGGTACCCAGGTCTCCGACGACGAAGGCGTCCTCGTCGCGGACCTCGCGCGGCCCGGCGCGCGGGTGGTCGCTGCCCGGGGCGGAGGGGGAGGACGAGGCAATGCCCGCTTCGCGACTCCGACGCGCCAGACGCCGCGGTTCTCGGAGACCGGCCTTCGCGGCGAGGAGCGGGAGCTCGAGCTCCGCCTGAAGCTGCTCGCCGACGCCGCGCTCGCCGGCCTTCCGAACGCGGGGAAGTCGTCGCTCCTGAGGCGGATCTCGAACGCGACGCCCAAGGTCGCCGACTACCCGTTCAC
Organism: uncultured Actinomycetes bacterium; assembly: GCA_963792245.1. GTDB lineage: Bacteria > Actinomycetota > Thermoleophilia > Gaiellales > Gaiellaceae > Gaiella. The sequence goes on along the minus strand of CAWBVO010000020.1, from coordinate 22,593 downwards.
GACGCTCCAGCCGGTGCTCGGCACGGTCGAGGCGCCGGACGGGTCGCAGCTGACGGTGGCCGACGTGCCCGGGCTGATCGAGGGTGCGAGCGACGGTGTCGGCCTCGGTCATGCCTTTCTCGCCCACCTCGAGCGCGCACGGCTCCTCGTCCACGTGATCGACGGGTCGGAGGGCGACGCCGGCGACCGGTTCGCGACCATCGACCGCGAGCTCGCCCTCTACGGGGCCGGCCTCGACGAGCGGCCGCAGGTCGTCGTCCTCAACAAGGCCGACCTGACGCCCGGCTCCGTGCCCTTCCCCGTCGAGGACCCGAGGATCGTCGCCGTCCATCGCGTCTCCTGCGCGACGGGTGCGGGGATCGAGGATCTGAAGCGCGCGCTCTTCGCTCTTTGCCCCGCTGCTCCGGACCTCTCGGAGGAGGAGGACGCCGTGCTGCCAGCGTTCCTCGACTACCGCCCGACGCCGCCGACGCGGCGCTCCTACCGGGTGCTGCGCACCGACCGCGGCTTCCGTGTCGTCGGCGAGGTCCCGGGCGAGACGGAGCTCGAGGACGCGCTGCGCGACGCCGGTGTTCGGCCCGGGACGCTGGTCGAGATCGGTGACGAGGAGCTCGAGTGGGAGCCGTGAGCATCGGCGTCTTCGGTGGCGCCTTCGATCCCCCGCACGTCGGCCATGTCGAGCTGGCGCGGGCGGGCATCGCGCACTTCGGGCTCGAGCGACTGCTCGTGCGGGTGGTCGAGGAGCCGGGGCACAAGGACGTCGGGACGCCTGCGCCGGTCCGTCTGTCCCTTGCGCGGCTCGCGTTCGGCGGTCTGGACCGGGCGGACGTGTCGCTCGATCCCTTCGCCCGGACGGTCGATTCGCTCGTGGCGCTCGCGCTCGCCGACCCGGTCTTCCTCGTCGGCGCGGACGAGTTCGCCGGCATCCTCTCCTGGAAGGATCCCGAGCGGGTTCTCGACCTGGCGCGGCTCGGCGTCGCGACCCGCCCCGGCGTCGACCGCGCCCGGCTCGACCGTGTGCTGGGCTTGCTCGGCCGTCCCGGGCGTGTCGCGTTCTTCGAGATCGAGCCACTGCCGGTCTCGTCGTCCGACATCCGTGCCCGGGTCGCCGCCGGCAAGCCGATCGGCGGTCTCGTGTCCGCCCCGGTCGAGGCGGAGATCACGCGGCTGCGCCTCTACCGGCCCGTTGACCCGCAGGAGGCGGGGGGTATGCTTGGGAGCGATCCGCTCGAAGGGACGACCCGAACCTGACATCGCTCGAAACTGCACGCCGTATCGCCGCTCTCTGCGAGGAGAAGCTGGCGACGGACGTTGCCATCCTCGACATGCGGTCGGTGTGCGACTACACCGATTACTTCGTGATCGCGACCGGGAAGAACGCCCGGCTCACGAAGGCGGTCCACGACGAGGTGTACGCGACGCTCAAGCGCGACGCGAAGCTGACGCCGCGATCGTCGAGCGGTATGCCCGAGGCCAGTTGGATCGTCGACGACTACCTCGACGTCGTCCTCCACGTGTTCACGCCGGAGACCCGCGAGTACTACCGCCTCGAGGAGCTCTGGGACGACGTCCCGAAGCTCGAGGCCGCGACCGCGTAGGGCGGCGGCTGGTCGAGGACGTGGTGTCCGACTGGAGTCGGACACGACGGCGCGCCTGGGCCGGCGCGAGCCGTCCGAGGTCGCGTCGGTCGCCAGCGTCTACAATCGAGCGCTCCGGGGCCGTAGCTCAGCTGGGAGAGCGTCTGGCTGGCAGCCAGAAGGTCAGGGGTTCGAGCCCCCTCGGCTCCATGAACGACGACTGTGGCCGACTGCGGCCACTCGCGGGAAAGACGCCCGCCGCGGTGGTGGCGATCGACGGCAGGCCTGGCTCGGGTAGCCGTGGGGCGGGCCGAGACGCCCGCCCCACAGCCGGTCGGAGCTACGCGCCGACGATGGTGATGGTGCGGAGGACCTCCGCGGTGGTCGCCGTGTTGGCGGTCACCGTGACGCGGTAGGTCGTCTTCTTCGCCACGGTGAGCTTGGCGACGCGCGGGCGCACCGTGCAGTCGATCCCGAGCGGAGAGGCACCCTGCGACACCTGCACGAGCTTCTTTCCCTGGTAGCTGCGGATCGTGTAGCCGACGGTCGTGCCCGTGGGGTTGTTCGCGCAGTACTCGCGCAGGTAGACGGTGATCTGCGGGTTCTTCGTGCCGCCCTTGACGGTCTGCTTGCCGTTGACGGCGTTGAGCGGCGCCGCCGTCTTCCGGAAGACCGGCTGCGCCCGCTTCGCCGTGCCGTCCTGGCGGTAGATCCCGCTCTGCCAGAGGCTCCCCTGCGAGTCCTGCATGACGAACCAGACGAACATCTGCACCCGCGCATCGCTCCGGGCCATCCCGATCGCCTGCGGGAGGTACACCGCCTGCTGCGCCTCGGTGACGCCCTTCGGCTCGCCGGGCTTCGTCTCGTTGCCGTACTCGGTGATCCAGATCGGGATCCCCTTGCGCTTGAACGCGATGTCCATGTCCGCCTCGAAGCGCGGCATGCTCTTGAGCGTCACGTTCGGGTACCGGACGAGCTGAGTCGGCTTCTGGTTGACCGGGAACGGATAGGGGTGGTGCGCCCAGGCGTCGAACCGCACGCCCTTGAGCGCCGCCGCGACGCCCTTCATGAAGGTCGCGGGCGCGACGGTGTCGGTGAGCCCGGCACGGTGCTTGTCGCGGCCGTTCGACGAGGTCTCGCCGATCCCGACCTGGGCTCGGGAGTTCCCCACGCGGATCCCGGCGATCCCCGCCCGTGCGAGCTTTGCGTAGTTCGCGGGGCTGACGATCTTGCCGCTGGAGTTGAACTGCGGGACGAGGAACGTCGCCAGGTTGGACTCGTTCCAGATCGTGAAGAAGCGCACGAACGGGTAGCCCGCGTACCGGCCCGAGTACCGGGCTGCGACCGCGCGCGCGAAGTCCTGGAAGTCCGCGATGTTCGTCGGCATCGCCTGCGGCTTCTGGCCGCCGTTGGCCCAGGATGGGGTGCCCCAGATGGTGATCACCACCTCCATGCCGCGCTGCTGGGCGTTCCGGACGAACTCGTCGATGTCGCCGAACTTGTACACGGGGTCGAACGGGTCGCTGGCCTGGGTGGGACGCTCGGGCGCCACCTGCGACCAGTCGACGATCGTCCGCAGGATCGCCGCGTTGTTGGCGCGCGCCCGGTCGAGGGCATCGAGGCGCGTGCCGTCCCAGCGGAACATCGGGTCGTCGTGGAAGCCGACCCACATGCGATCGGCTGAGGCTGCCGTCGGGACGAGCACGGCGCCGGCGAGACACGCGATGGCGATCAGGCGGACGATGAAACGCACGAGGACCTCCTTGGGCGGTTTCGGGTCGCGGGCACGGTAGCCCCACCGCGTAAGGGCGGTGTGAAGGGTGGCAAGCCCTCTGTTCGCCCCCTCCCGGCCCGTGCCTGCCTGCGCGCGTCATCGATCGCCGCGCCGATCGCGTAGACTCGAACGGCATGGTTTGGGAGATCGTCTTCATGCTCGTGCTGCTCAAGATCCCGATCGTGTACCTCTGCATGGTCGTCTGGTGGGCGATTCGCGCCGAGCCCCGGGACGAGCACCCGGCCGTCGCGGTCGGGGTGTCCGACACCCCGGACGGCGGCTCGCCGGTGGTCCGAACGCCGCGTCCGCCGCGCCGCGCCCGCCCGTCCGGCGGCAGGCGCGGGGCCCGCGTCCGTCCGCGCGCCCCGTCTCGGCCTCACGCGACGAGGGCCGAGGTGCGGTCGTGAGCTCGCTCGACCAGCCGCGGGACGACCGGAGCACCGCGGTCGACACCGTCGCCGGGCTGCTCGCGGTCGGCTCGATCGTCCTCTCGGCGATCGCGATGGGCTTCGGCCTCATCCTCCAGCTCCACGCGCATCCCGCCAGGCTCGTGCCCGTGGCCATCATCGCGGCGCTCGTGTCGGCCCGGATGAGCGAGCGCTACCAGTCCCTCGCGCTGAAGGCGGCGCTCTTCGGCGCCGTCGCGTGGGTCGTCGGCATGGTCGTCGCGATCGTCACCGACGGCCCGCTCCTCTGAGCCCGCGCGACTGAGCTCCGAGGGGGCGAGGAGCCGCCGACCTCGCTGCTACAACACGTCGGAGATGGCATCGACCGACGTCATCGGACCGAACGCCGCGTACGTCGCGCAACTTCTCGAGGACTACCTCGACGCTCCCGCCAGCGTCCCGCCCGAATGGCGACGGATCTTCGAGGCCGGGCCCGCGCCCGTGGAGGCGGCGGACGACGGCCGTGCGGGGAACGGTGCTGCGGCTGCGCCTGCGCCCGTGCCTCCGGCTCCCGCGGAGCCCGAGGACGCCGGCCTCCTCGGCGGGGTCGCTGCCGCGATGGCGCTCGTCAAGGCGTACCGGATGCACGGCCATCTCGCGGCGCGCCTCGATCCGCTCGGCTCCGAGCCGATGGGCGACCCGGCGCTCGACGAGACCCGGCTGGTCCCGGCCCTGACGCCCGAGTTGCAGACACGCATCCCTGCAAGCCTCCTTCGCCTCTACGTCCCGGGCGACACGCTCCTCGAAGCGCTGCCGCGGCTGCGCGAGGTCTACATGGGGTCGAGCGCGTACGAGATCGAGCACATCTCCGACCACGCCGAACGGGTCTGGCTCCGGAAGGCGATCGAGTCCGGTCGCTTCCGCGTCCGGCTCGACCCGGAGCGCCGAGAGCGGCTCCTGCGTCGGCTCGCCCAGGTGGAGGGCTTCGAGCAGTACCTCCGCCGCTCGTTCCTCGGGCAGAAGCAGTTCTCGCTCGAGGGCCTGGACGTGCTGATTCCGATGCTCGACGAGGCGATCGAGCTCGGTGCCGAGGGCGGCGCTCACGAGGTCGTCGTCGGCATGGCGCATCGCGGTCGCCTCAACGCGCTCGTCCACACCGTCGGACGCTCGTACGAGTCGATCCTGCGCGAGTTCGAGGGTGAGCGCTCCTACGACGCGCTCGTCGTCGACCCCGAGGGCGGGAGCGGCGACGTCAAGTACCACCTGCCCGCGTCGGGGACGCGTGTCACCCCGGCGGGCGAGATCGAGGTGACGATCATCCCCAACCCGAGCCATCTCGAGGCGGTCAATCCCGTTGTCGAGGGGTGGACGCGTGCCGAGCAGACCGACCGCTCGCAGCGCGCCGGCCTCCACGACCCGAGCGTCGCGCTGCCGGTCCTGATCCACGGCGACGCCGCCTTCGCGGGCCAGGGCGTCGTCGCGGAGACGCTGAACCTGCAGAGCCTCGAGGGCTACTCGACCGGGGGCACGCTCCACCTCATCACGAACAACCAGGTCGGCTTCACGACCGACCCCACCGAGAGCCGCTCGACGCGCTATTCGAGCGACCTCGCGAAGGGATTCGACATCCCGATCGTCCACGTCAACGCGGACGACCCCGAGGCGGCGCTGAGCGCAGTCGCGCTCGCGCTCGCGTATCGCGCGGAGTTCGGGCACGACTTCGTCGTCGACATCGTGGGATATCGCCGCTTCGGCCACAACGAGCAGGACGAGGCGGCCTACACCCAGCCGCTCATGGTCGAGCGGATCCAGCTGCAGCCGACGGTGCGCGAGCAGTACGCCGCGCGGCTCGTCGACGAGGGCGTCGTCGACGCCGAGCGGGCCGAGGCGATCGTGGACGAGGTGACCGCGACTCTTCGAGCGGCCCACGACCGGTTGCGTGCGTCGATCGCGGAGCCACCGTCACCCCCCTCGGAGCCGGTCTCGACCACGGGTACCGCCGATGCGGTCGAGACCGCCGTAGCGCGCGAGCGGCTGCGTGCGCTCGACGCGCAGCTGCTTTCGGTACCCGAGGGATTCACCGTGAACCCGAAGCTCGCTCGACAGCTCGACCGCCGGCGGGACGCGATGGAGAACGGCGGGATCAACTGGGGTCACGCCGAAGCGCTCGCCTTCGCGTCGCTCCTCGAGGACGGGATCCCCGTCCGCCTGACCGGGCAGGACACCGAGCGGGGGACGTTCTCACACCGTCACCTGGTGTTTCACGACCCCGAGACGGGCGAGACGGCGACTCCGATCCAGGGCCTGCCGGGCGCCAACGCCTCGTTCGAGGTCCACAACTCGCCGCTCTCGGAGTACGCGGCGCTCGGCTTCGAGTACGGCTACTCCGGCGCCGCGCCGGACGCCCTCGTGGTCTGGGAGGCGCAGTACGGCGACTTCGTCAACGGCGCGCAGATCGTGATCGACCAGTTCGTCGTCGCGGGCCGGTCGAAGTGGAACCAGACCTCGCGCCTCACGCTGCTCCTTCCGCACGGCTACGAGGGGAACGGCCCCGAGCACTCGAGCGCGCGGCTCGAGCGGTTCCTGCAGCAGGGGGCCCAGGACAACATCCGCGTGTGCAACTGCACGACGGCGGCGCAGTTCTTCCATCTGCTCCGCCGACAGGCGCTCGACGCCGTCGCCCGACCGCTCGTCGTGATGACCCCAAAGGGCCTGCTCCGTCTGAAGCAGGCCTCGTCGACGCTCGAAGAGCTCTCCCACGGGGCGTTCCACCCGGTGCTCGACGATCCCGGATCGCGCCACGACGACGTCGAGCGGCTGGTTCTCTGCTCGGGAAAGCTCTACTACGACATCGTCGGCCACGAGCTCCACGAGACGTCGACCGGGGTTGCGGTCGCACGCGTCGAGCAGCTGTACCCCTTCCCCGTAGACGCGGTCGCGGAGCTTCTGGGACGGTATCCGCGCCTACGGCAGGTCGTCTGGGCCCAGGAGGAGCCGCAGAACATGGGCCCCTGGAGGTCGATCCGCCACCGGCTCGAGGAGACCGTGCGCGCCTCGAGCGCGGAGAGCCTCCAGTACGTCGGACGGACGTGGAAGGCGAGCCCGAGCGAGGGCTATCCGACCGCGCACCAGGTCGAGCAGGACCGCATCGTCCGGACGGCTCTCGGGGGCTCGTCGTAGGGGCCCCCGGCTACACTGCGGCGTGGCCCGCGAACCTTCCGAACGCATCAACGGAGAACCAATGGCAGTCGACACGAGCATTCCCGAGAACCCCTTCACGACCGACGCGAGTGCGGAGGACGACGCCTCCTCGCTCGCCCGCGCGATCCAGGAGCACCTCGATCTGAAGCAGCGCAACGCCGCTCTCGACGGCGACATGCCGCTCGACCGGTACTCGATCGAGGATCCGTTCGAGAACCACCCGCTGTTCAAGTCCGAGGAGCAGGCCCGCCTCGAGGAGACCCTCGAGGGCGTCGCCGCGCCCGAGCCGAGCCAGCCGCTCCCGTGGCCGGGCGAGGACGAGACGGTCGAGGGCGCAGCGCTCGACGACGGGCTCTGGGGTCGCTCGCGCGACTTCGACTGGGGCGAGTAGCCCCGCGGACACCGCGTGGGCGAGACGCTGTATCGTCGCGCGCGGTGACGCCCGACGATCGCCTCGACCGCTTCGCGGACCTCGCCGTCCGCGTGGGTGCCAACGTCCAGCCCGGCCAGGACGTCGTGCTCATCTATCTCGTCGAGCACACGCCCGTCGCGCGCGCCGTCGCGCGCGCGGCGCTCCGGGCGGGTGCCAGGCGGGTCCTGCCGGTGATCACCGACCTCCACCTCCGGAAGGCCGCGATCGAGCTCGGCCCCGAGGCGGAGGTCGGCGTGACGCCGGAGCACATCCTCGACTGGGTTCGCACGTGGGGCGATACACGTCCCGCGATCATCTCCCTCGCGGGAGACCCGGAGCCGACGCTCTTCGACGGGCTCGACCCCGCCGCGGTCGCAAGGTCCGACCCGACGGACATGCGGGCGCTCTACCTCCCCGTCGTCACGGGCCGCAAGACCAACTGGGTGATCGTCCCGGCCCCGACGCCGGGCTGGGCCGAGGTGGTGCTCGGCGAGGCCGACGTCGGCCGCCTCTGGGACGCGGTGGCGACCACTCTGCGTCTCGACGAGGACGATCCCGTCGCCGCATGGCGCCGCCATGCCGAGACGCTGCAGGCGCGTGCCGACGCGCTGAACGCCGCGCGCTTCGACGCGATCCGGTTCCGGGGGCCGGGAACGGATCTGGTCGTCGGGCTGCTCCCCGACTCGCGCTGGATGTGTGCGACGTTCGAGACGGAGACGGGGATCGAGCACATCCCGAACCTGCCGACCGAGGAGGTCTTCACGACGCCCGACTGGCGCCGGGCCGACGGTGTCGTCCGCTCGACGTACCCGCTCCTCCTGCCGGGGGTCGGCGCGCTCGTGGAGGGGCTCGAGCTCCGCCTCGAGGGAGGAGAGATCGTGGAGGTGCAGGCGAAGGGCGACGGCGCGGAGATGATTCGCACGCAGCTCGCGAGCGACGAGCGCGCCCGGTTTCTCGGCGAGGTCGCGCTCGTCGACGGTGCGTCGCGCGTCTTCCAGACGGGCCTCGTCTTCAAGAGCACGCTCTTCGACGAGAACGCCGCCTGTCACATCGCCTACGGCAGCGGCCTTCCGTTCGCCGTCGAGGGTGCGGAGGGGCTGGGCACCGAGGGGCTGATCGAGGCCGGAGTCAACGTCTCTGCGGTACACACCGACTTCATGGTCGGGGGCGCCGAGGTCGACGTCGACGGGATCGCGTCGACCGGTTCGGAGACGCCGATCCTCCGCGACAACGCCTGGGTGCTGGAAGCCGCGTAGGCGCACGGACCGCGCCGCCTGCTCGGTCCAGGCGAGAGCGCCGCGCCGGTGACGCGCTGAGAGCGGCGTCAAGCGGCGCGGCGCGCGTTGACGCCGTCGAGCGTTGTCGCGAGCCGGCGGAACGGCCCCTCCACCGCGACGAGGTCGTCGTACGTGCCGCGCTGCGTGATCTGGCCGCGTTCCATGACGAGGATCTCGTCCGCACGCCGGACGGTCGTCAGCCGGTGGGCGATGATGATCGACGTCCGGCCGCGCAGGAGCGTGTCGAAGGCGCGTTCGATCAGGACCTCGGTCGGGCGGTCGATGTTCGAGGTCGCCTCGTCGAGGATCAGGATGCGGGGGTCGGCAACGAGCGCGCGGGCAATCGAGATCAGCTGGCGCTCGCCGGCCGACAGACCCGCGCCGCCCTCGCGGACGACATGGTCGAGGCCGTCCTCGAACCGGGCTGCGACGCGGTCGACGCCGATCGCGTGCGCCGCCGCCTCGACCTCGTCGTCGGTCGCGTCCGGCCGCGCGAAGCGGATGTTGTCCGCGATCGTCCCGCTGAAGAGGAACGGATCCTGCAGGACGACGCCGAGCTGGCGACGGTACGAGCGCAGCCGGACGTCGCGGAGGTCGGTGCCGTCGATGCGCACGGCACCCCGCGCCGGATCGTAGAAGCGCGCCACGAGCTTCGCGGTCGTCGACTTGCCGCCGCCCGACTCGCCGACGAGGGCGATGCAGCCACCGGCCGGGATCTCGAGCTCGAGGCCGTGGATGACCGGCTCCGCGCCGTACGCGAAGACGACGCCGTCGAGATCGAGCCGACCGTCGATCCGCCCGAGGTCGCGCGCGCCGGGTCGATCGACGATGTCGTGCTCGGCGTCGAGCACGGTCGCGATCTTCTCCATCGCGGCGCTCGCCGCCTGCACCTGCCCGTACAGCTCCGAGAGCTCCTGGAGCGGCTGGAAGACGAGCGAGAGCATCCCGACGCCCGCGATCAGGGTGCCGATCTCGAGGTTTCCCCCTTCGATCATGAGCGCACCCGCGTAGAGCACCGCGACCTGTGCGATGACGCCGAGCAGCTCGATCGCCGGGAAGAAGACCGACGACAGCTTCTGCGCGTAGGTGTTGGAGACCCGGTTCGCCTCGTTCAGCTCCTCGAACTCCCGCTGGAACGCGCGCTCGCGGTTGAACGCCTGGACGACCGCCATGCCTGCGACCGACTCGGCGAGCTGAGCCGTGACCGAGGCGATCCGCGTGCGGACGTCGGAGAACGCAGCGTGCGAGCGCCGCTGGAACCAGCGCGTGATCACGATGCCGGGCGGCAGGACCAGCAGCGCGACGAGGCCCAGGCGCCAGTCGAGCAGGAACAGGCCGATGATCGCGGCGACGAGCGTGAGCGTGTTCACGACGAGCGTCGTCAGGCCCTGGTTGAGCACCTCCGACAGTGCGTCGACGTCACTTGTCAGACGCGCGATGATCCAGCCGGCCTTCTGCTCGGAGAAGTAGCGCAGCGAGAGCGAGGTGAGGTGCTCGAACAGGTCGCGACGCAGCTCGAGCACCATCCGCTGGCCGACGTGGGCAAGCATCAGCCACGTCGCGGTGCCGAGGAGCCAGGCCGTCACCCCGATCGCGACGTACGCGACGACGTCCTTGGTCAACCGGCTGCTGTCCGCGGCGACGATGCCGTTGTCGATCGCGTCGCCGACGATGTGCCACATCGCCACGGGGGCGGCGGCCGAGACGGCGGCCAGGGCGAGCACGACCGACAGCCGCCGCCGCCGGCCCTCCGTGTAGCGCCAGAGGCGCGAGAGCCCGGTTCGGCGAGGTCTCATGCGGCGAGCGCCTCCTCGCCGAAGAGCTCGGCGAACGGCCCACCGGCGCGGATGAGGTCGTCGGGCAGCCCTTGCTCGACGATCTTCCCGTTGCGCAGGACAACGGCCCGGTCGGCGACGAGCACGGTGGAGAGCCGCTGACCGGAGATGAGCACGGTCCTTCCCGCGACCGCAGGCCGGAGGTTCTCGACGAGGTGACGCTCGGTCTCGGTGTCGACGGCCGACATCGGGTCGTCGAGGACGAGCACGCGCGAGCCCGCGATCAGAGCCCGCGCGAGAGCCACCCGCTGGCGCTGGCCGCCCGAGAGGTTGACGCCGCGCTCGCCGATCAGCGTGTCGTAGCCGTTCGGCAGGTCGTCGACGAACTCGGAGACGCCGGCGGCCTCGCAGGCGTCGAGGACGTCCGCCCAGTCCGCGTCCGGTCGCGCGGCGAGCAAGTTGTCCCGCAGCGGCACCGAGAACAGGACGGCTTTCTGGGTGACGATCGCCACCGCCTTGCGCAGCTCGGCGATCTCCACATCCCGTGCGTCCACCCCCCCGAGGCGCACGTGCCCGGCGGTGGGGTCGTAGAAGCGCGGGAGGAGATGGAGAAGGGAGGTCTTCCCGGCGCCGGTCGGCCCACAAACGGCGACGATCTCCCCGGGGGCTGCATCGAGGTCGATCCCCGACAGCACCTCGGTCCCCGTGGGGTACGAGAAGTGGACGTCCTCGAAGCGCACCGGCAGCGGCCCGGCCGGGAGCGCCACCGGCTCCACGGGCTCGGGCAGCGACTGGATCCCGTCGAGCCACGCGAAGCTCCGCGACGCCGCGGCGGTCGCGCGCTGCGCGAGGTTGATGATCCAGCCGAGCGCCTCGAGCGGCCACACGAGTTGCAGCAGGAGAGTGATGAACAGCGTGAACTGGCCGATCGTGAGGTTTCCGGCGATCGCCTCGCGGCCGCCGACGAAGAGGACTGCGGCGATCCCGATCGTCGGCAGGAACACGAGCCCCGGCAGGAAGCGTGCTTCGACGGACGCCTGGCGCATGGTCTCGTGGCGGACTGCCTCCGCGCGGTCGTGGAAGCGGTCGCGGACGTCGTCCTCCCGGCCGAACGCCTGCACCATCTCGATCCCGACGACGGCCTCGTCCGACGCCTCGGTCAGGTGCCCCTTCTTCCGCTGCACCTCGCGCGAGATGGGGAAGACGCGGTGCGCGAAGAAGTAGGTGAGGACGGCGATCGGCGGCATCGCGACCGCGGCGGTGAGCGCCAGCTGCCAGTTGACGACGGTGAGGACGATCGCGGCGCCGACGAGCATCAGCACGCTCTGGATCGCCTGCACGACGCCCCAGCCGATGAAGTACCTGACCGGGTAGATGTCGTTGGTGGCGCGGGAGATGACCTCGCCGGTCGCGTGGCGGTCGTAGAAGGCGCGCGGGTAGCGGAGGTACCCGTCGTAGAGCATCGAGCGCAGGCGGGCCTCGACCGTGACGCCGATCCGCGCGGTTGCGTACCGCCGCGTGAAGTTGATCCCGAACCGGAGGGTGGCCACCGCGAGGATCGCACCCAGGTACGGCACGAGGAGCGACGTGTCGCCGCCGTCGATCGCGTCGTCGATCGTCCGCTGGACGAGGATCGGGATGAGAAGGGAGAGCAGGGTGAACCCCAGCGCGCAGGCGAGCCCGATCGAGGCCAGCCGCCACTGCGCCCTCCAGAGCGGGTACAGGTGCCGAATGGTCGGCCAGAGAGTGAGATCGGGGGGGTCGACGTTCGTCACGGGAGCACTCCTCGCCGTGTCCCTCGACACGGTGTCGTACAGGCGACCGCCACACGCGTCCACGGGGCGGGACGATCTCCCGGCGGGCCTGCTGCCGCGAGCCGGGCGCTGCGAAGCGTAGTCGATGCGCGCGGCGGCGATTGTTCGGTTTTCCGCCCTCCATGCGGGTTCTCGACCTCGAAGCGTCACCTGTGCCGCGCGATCGACACCACGTTGCACTTGACAGACATCATTTTGATGTCATACTGCTGCCCATGGAGCTGCACATCGATGCGATCAAGCGCGACCTCGTCAACGTCGTCGCGGCGCTCGGGGACGAGGAGCTCGCCGAGCGGTGGCGGCGGGTCGCGGATGCGGCGGAGCCGTCGCTCCGGCTACGGCTGATCGACCTCCTCTCGGAGGCCGCGCTCTCGTTGAACGCGCAGCTCGACGTCGGTCACGTCGAGGTCCGGATGGCCGGGCGGGATCCCGAGCTCGTGTTCGTCGACGAGCCGCTCGCGCCGCAGGAGCCTCCGGCCCCCGGCGACGACCTGAGCGCCCGCATCACACTGCGGCTGCCCGAGGGGCTCAAGGCGAGCCTCGAGGTTGCCGCGGCGCGTGAGGCCGTCTCCACCAACGCCTGGATCGTCCGGGCGCTCGCCCGAGCGCTCGAGCCGCGTGCAGCGCGGCGTTCGTCCAACCGGCTCCAGGGCTTCGCCCGGAGCTAACGGAAGAAAGGAGCACCACATGTTCTCGCTCGCGCTCTTCGGCCCCTTCGACCCCGATCCCGTCGAGCGCCGCCGCCCGGCTCGCCGAGGCGACGGTCGCGTCGACTCGCGTCCCTCCGTCCCGCCCCGGTTCGGGCTGCGCTAGGGCCGTGCCGACGTTCGAGACACCGGGGCACGTCAAGCTCGACCTGATCGTCCCGGCGGGCGCGGTCACCGTCGGCACCTGGGGCGAGCCCCGCGTCGAGATCTCGGTGACCCCGATCCGGGGCGACGACGCCTCGGTCCAGGCGGCGGCCGAGACGCGGATCGAGGCGGTCGAGCGGGGCGGGCGGCACGAGGTGTCCGTTCGCGTCCCGAAGCGAGAGGGACGGCTCGGGATCTTCGGACGGAGCCCCGAGCTGCTCGTCGCGATCCGCTGTCCGGAGGCAGCCGACCTCGAGCTCACGACCCACAGCGCGGACCTCGACGCGCGCGGGCCGCTCGGCGAGGTCGGCCGTCCGGTCGGCGTCCGGCGACGTGACAGCCGGCGACGCAGCGTCGCTCTCCTTCACGACCGCGAGCGGCGACCTCGTCGCCGGAGCGGTATCCGGCTCGCTCACCACCAAGTCGGCCTCGGGCGACGTCGCCGTCCGCTCCGTCGTCGGCCCGTGCACCGTCAGCACCGTCTCCGGCGACGTCCGGCTCGGCTCGACGACCATGCTCGCGGCGGTGACCACCGTCTCCGGCGACGTCGAGCTCGACGCGGTCGAGGGCGGCACCCGGGTGAGCTGCGTGTCCGGAGACGTCCGCGTGGCGACGCGCCCGGGCCTCGCGCTCTGGATCGACGTCCAGTCGGTCAGCGGCTCGGTGACGTCCGACCTCGAGGTGGGAGGCGCGACCGCGAACGCAGAAGGCCAGGTCGAGCTTCGGGTGCGCACGGTGTCCGGGGACGTCCGCATCACCCGGGCTGCGCCGGTCGCCGGCTGACGCCAGAAGAGGCGGGCTGCAGCGTCGGCGTCCCGTTCGCCCTCGCGCTCGGGATCATCGCCGGCCTGCTCGGGCTCATCCCGCAGGTCGGTGCGACGCTCGCAGCGGTGGTCCTCTCGCTGGTCGCCCTCACCCAGGGTGTCCCGCAGGCGCTGATCATGCTGACCGTCTGCATCGTCTACCAGCAGGTCGAGAACTACGTGCTCCAGCCGACGATCCAGGGGCGGGCCGCCGACATCTCCGGCTTCTTCGTGATCGCGAGCGTCATCGTCGGCGCGGCGCTCCTCGGCGTCGTCGGCGCCCTCATCGCCGTCCCGCTCACGGCCTCGGTGCAGATCGTCGTCCGCGAGCTGACGGCCGAGCGCCGCGCGGCCGTCGCCCTGGCCCATGCGGCGGTCCCCGGTCGGCCGGACGCCGTGGAGTAGCCGAGCCGCGCCGCGACGGGGCGGGTCAGGCGCCGGACGGCGACGCAGCCGGGCTGCGGCACTCCTGGCACGCGCCCCGGAGCACGACGTCGTGCTGCTCGAGGGCGTAGCCGAGACGTCCCGCCGCGCCGCGCAGAGCCTGCTCGAGCGGCTCGTCGGTGAACGGCTCGACCTTCCCGCAGTCGTCGCACACGAGATGGTGGTGGTGATGCCGGTCCATGCGGGCCGGCTCGAATCGCGCGATCCCGTCACCCGCGTCGACGCGCTGCACCAGGTGGAGCTCGGTGAGGGTGTCGAGTGCGCGGTAGACACTCGCGACGCCCACGGCGTCGCCCGCCGCCGCGATCCCGTCGTGGATCTCCTGCGCCGACCTGCAGCATCCCTGGACGTCGAGGAACTCGACGACCGCGCGCCGCGCGCCCCCGCGGCGGAGCCCGGCGGCACGGATTCCCTCGAATGCCCGGTCGCTCCACGCGGTCACGTCAAAAACGATAGCGATTCTCATCGATTTGCTAGGCTCGGCGCCCGTGTTTTCGAGAATCGTTCTCTTGTGCGTGGCGGGGCTGGTGCTCGGCCTCGCCGGGTGCGGCGCCGACGCGACGGAGGGCGATGCCGTCGTCGCGGCCTTCTATCCGCTGGCGTACGCGGCGCGCCAGATCGCCGGTCCTGCGGCCGAGGTCGTGAACCTCACGCCGCCCGGCGCCGAGCCGCACGACCTCGAGCTCACGCCCCGGGACGTCCGCCGCGTGCAGGAGGCAAGGCTCCTCGTGTACGTCGGCGACGGGTTCCAGCCCTCGGTGCAGAAGGCGGCCGAGGGGCGGGGCGGGCGGTCGCTCGACGTCCTCGACGGCGTCGATCTCCGTGCGGCTCCCGCGCGCGGCGAGGGGCTCGACCCACACGTCTGGCTCGATCCGATCCGGTACGCGGCGATCGCACGCGGAGTCGCCCGGGCGCTCGGTCGCCCTGCCGGCGCGGACGGCCTCGTCCGGCGGCTCGACGCGCTCGACGCGCGCTACCGCCGCGGGCTCGCGCGGTGCAGGCGCCGCGAGATCGTGACGAGCCATGCCGCGTTCGGGTATCTCGCCGCCCGGTACGGGCTCCGACAGGTGCCGCTCGTCGGCCTCCAGCCAGAGGCCGAGCCCGGACCGAGGGACGTCGAGCGGCTCGTGCACGCGGTTCGCGCGACCGGCGCGACGACGGTCTTCTCGGAGACCCTCGCCTCCTCGGCGCTCGCCGACACGGTCGCGCGCGAGGCCGGCGTCGGGACGGCGGTGCTCGACCCGCTCGAGGGGCTCACGGAGGGGGAGGTACGCGCGGGCTCCGACTACTTCAGCGTCATGGACCGCAACCTCGCCGTTCTCCGCGAAGCGCTCGGATGCCGGTAGCCCCCGACCTCCCGGCCGTCGAGCTCGACGGCGTCACGTTCGCCTATCGCGGTGGGCCGCCGGTCCTCGACGGGGTGACGCTACGGGTCGAGCAGGGGGCGTTCCTCGGGATCGCCGGGCCCAACGGGGGCGGAAAGACGACGCTCCTGCGTCTCGCGCTCGGTCTCGAGCGCCCGACGACCGGGCGCGTCAGGCTGTTCGGCGCGCCACCCGGAGCGCGTGGTCTCCCGAGGATCGGCTACGTCTCGCAGCGGGCCCAGCTCGCCTCCGCGACGCCGGTCACCGTTCGCGAGGTCGTCGGGGCGGGTCGCCTCGCCGTCCGGGGGCCGTTCGGCCCGCTCCGCGCCGACGATCGCGCCGCCGTGGCACGTGCGATCGAGCGCGCGGGGCTGGGCGACCGGGCCGACGCGCCGCTCCGGACGCTCTCCGGCGGGATGCAGCAGCGCGCGTTCATCGCGCGCGCACTCGCCGCCGAGCCGACCCTCCTCGCGCTCGACGAGCCGACGACCGGCGTCGACGCCGAGTCGCAGGAATCGCTCGCGGCGCTCCTCGCCGGGCTCCGCGACGAGCTCGGCGTCACGATCCTCTACGTCTCGCACGAGTTCGGCGCCGTCGAGCACGTCGTCTCGCGACTCGTTCTCGTGCGAGGCGGGATCGTCTTCGACGGGGATCCGCACGACCTGCCCGCGCTCTGGCACGACCCCTCTCACGCGCACTGATGCTCGAGCTCGAGTTCATGCGCCTCGCCTTCGCCGTCGGCATCGTCGTCGGCATCCTCGCCCCCACGGTGGGGTTCTTCCTCGTCGAACGGCGCCAGTCGCTCGTCGGCGACGGCCTCGGCCACGTCGCGTTCGCCGGGGTCGCCGCCGGCTACCTGCTCGGCATCTCGCCCGTGCTGACGGCGCTCTGCTTCGCCGTCGTCGGCGCATTCGCGATCGAGTGGCTGCGCTCACGGGGCGGGACGAGCGGCGATCAGGCGCTCGCGCTCGTCTTCTACACCGGCATCGCCCTCGGCATCGTGCTGATCTCGAGCGCGAACCGGTTCGACGTCGGCCTCTTCCAGTTCCTCTTCGGCTCGATCTTGACCGTCACGCGTGGCGACCTCTGGGTCGTGCTCGTGCTCGGCGGCCTTGCGCTCGCCGCGGTCGCGCTCCTGTATCGCGGGCTCGTCGCGGTCGTGCTGGACGAGGAGGGAAGTCGCGTGGCCGGGGCCCCGGTTGCGCTCCTCAACACGGTCGTCGCCGTTCTCGCGGCGCTGACGGTGGGTATCTCCATGCGGATCGTCGGGATCCTGCTGATCGCCGCGCTCATGGTCCTCCCGGTGATTGCGGCGCAGCGCGTCGCGTGGAGTCTCCGCTCCACCCTCGCGCTGTCCGCGGCGATCGGCCTCCTCGCCGTGCTGGTGGGGCTGAGCGTGTCGTACTACGCGGACTTCCCGCCCGGCGGGACGATCGTGCTCGTCGCCGCCGGGGCGGTCGTCCTCGCGACGGCTGCCGGCGCTGCGCGCGGCATCGGCAGGCACTCCGGCGCGTAGGCTTCGCCGGTGGCCGACGCCGCCGCTCGCATCGTCTTCGACCACGTGACGAAGCGCTACCCGGGGCGGGCGGCGCCGGCGGTCGACGACCTCACGCTGACCGTTCCCGCCGGCGAGATCTGCGTGCTCGTCGGGCCCTCCGGGGGCGGCAAGACGACCGCGATGAAGATGGTCAACCGTCTCGTGGACATGACGGAAGGAGACATCCGGATCGGCGACGAGAGCGTGCGCGACCGGGACGTGACCGAGCTCAGGCGGGGCATCGGCTACGTCATCCAGCAGACGGGGCTGTTCCCCCACATGACCGTCGCGGAGAACGTCGCGACCGTGCCGAGACTGCTCGGCTGGCGCTCCGGTGTCATCGACGAGCGCGTCGACGAGCTGCTCGACCTGGTCGAGCTGCCCGCGGTTGACTATCGCGACCGCTACACGTCGCAGCTCTCGGGGGGCGAGCGGCAGCGCGTCGGTCTTGCCCGCGCGCTCGCCGCCGACCCGCCGGTGATGCTGATGGACGAGCCCTTCGGCGCGCTCGACCCGATCACGCGCACGCGTCTCCAGCACGAGCTCCTGCGGATCCACGGCGAG
Source organism: uncultured Actinomycetes bacterium (assembly GCA_963792245.1). Taxonomy (GTDB): domain Bacteria; phylum Actinomycetota; class Thermoleophilia; order Gaiellales; family Gaiellaceae; genus Gaiella. Next base: position 4,814 of record CAWBVO010000020.1, on the reverse strand, counting down.
GTGCGGAAGACGGTCATCTTCGTGACCCACGACATCGACGAGGCGATCCTGATGGGCGACCGCATCGCGATCCTGCGCCCGGGGGGACGGCTCGCGCAGTACGACACGCCCGAGGCGATCCTCGCCTCGCCGGCCGACGACTTCGTGGCGAACTTCGTCGGAGCCGACCGCGGTCTCAAGCGGCTCTCGCTCACGCGGCTCGACGAGCTCCCGCTCGGGCCGCTCGACGGCGCGCGCGGCCCCGCACTCGCCGGGTCGACGACGCTCCGGGACGCCCTGTCGCTGATGCTCAGCGAGGGAACGCGCGTCGTTGTGGTGCTGGACGGCGACGGTGCGCCGCGCGGCTCGCTCGGCCTCGACGCGCTGGCGGAGCACCTCACGTCGTGAGCGGCATCGTCGCGCAGTCGGGCCCCGTGATCCCCGACTTCGGCGAGGCCAGCTCTTGCGTGCAGGACAACCGCCTCTTCTGCCCCGACTGGGTGCGGGACAACTGGGGGCCCGTGCTCCAGCCGGCGCTCCTCCAACACGTCAAGCTGACGATCATCGCGGTCGCGATCGGCTTCGTCCTGGCGTTCGTCGCGGCCCTCCTCGCGCGGCATCGGCCGTGGTTCGAGCGCCCGTTCGACCTTGTCTCGGCGCTCGTCTACACCATCCCGAGCATCGCGCTCTTCCAGCTGCTCGTCCCGGTCACCGGGTTGACGGTGACGACCGTGGAGGTCGCTCTCGTCTCCTACACGCTGCTGATCCTGTTCCGAAACTTCCTCACCGGCTTCCGCTCCGTCCCCGCGGACGTGCTCGAGGCGGCGCGGGGCATGGGGATGGGCTCGTTCCAGGTCCTCCGGCGCGTGGAGCTGCCGCTGGCGCTCCCGGCGATCATGGCCGGGGTCCGGATCGCGACGGTCTCGACCATCGCGCTGGCCACGGTCGCGGCGTTCGTGATCCCGGAGGGTCTCGGGCGCCCGATCTTCCTGGCGCTGCGCCAGTTCTTCAACACGGAGCTGATCGTCACGGCGCTCCTCGCGATCGGCCTGGCGCTCGTGGCAGACGGGCTGCTCGTGCTCGCACAGCGGGCCTTGACCCCGTGGACGCGCGTGAGGACGCGGCCGTGATCGGGGATATCTCGGTCTTCGGCGACGCGCTCCGCTTCATCGAGGAGAACCCCGGGCTGTTGTGGGACAAGACCGTCGAGCAGCTCGAGCTCTCGGCCGCGGCGATCGGGGTGGCGCTCCTCGTCGCGCTGCCGATCGGGATCGGGCTCGGCCATCTCCGCCGCTACTCGTTCGTCGCCATCAACGTGGCGAACATCGGGCGCGCGTTGCCGACCCTGGCGGTGATCGCGGTCTGCATCGTCTTTCTCCCGGTCGGGTTCACCGTGGTGTTGATCGCCCTCGTCGTGCTGGCCGTGCCGCCGATCCTCACGAACGCGTACGTCGGCGTGAGCGAGGTCGACGCGGAGACGGTGGAGGCCGCCCGCGGCATGGGGATGACCGAGCGCCAGATCCTCCAACGGGTCGAGCTGCCGCTCGCCTCGCCGCTGCTCTTCGCCGGGATCCGCACGGCGGTCGTGTTCGTCGTCGCGTCCGCGACGATCGCCGCGATCGCGGGCGGCGGCGGGCTCGGCGACGTGATCGTCAACCAGGCGAGCTACGGGATCGAAGGAGTGATCGGCGCATCGATCCTCGTGTCGGCGCTCGCGTTCGCCTGCGACGGTGTCGTCGCGCTCGTCCAGCGCGGCGTGACGCCGCGGCCGCTGCGCGGGCGTCGCGTCGGCGACACGATGCTGGTCTCGGAGCCCAGGACGAAGGGCTCGACTCTGTAAGGTCGAGGGCGTCCGGGGTCAACGAGCGAACGGAGGAAAGATGATCCGCAAACACACCCGGCGCGCCGCGAGGGCGGCGTTCGCGATCTCGTTCGGGGTCGCGATCATCCTCGGCGGAGCCGCCTCGGCGACCGCCGCAAGCTCGCAGTCGACGGCGGCGCCGATCATCGTCGGCACGAAGAACTTCGGTGAGGCATTCGTGCTCGGGGAGCTGTACAAGCAGGCGCTCGAGGCGAAGGGCCTCGACGTCTCGTACAAGGAGAACATCGGCTCCACGGAGCTGATCCAGAAGGCGCTCACGAGCGGGAAGATCACGCTCTATCCCGAGTACGTGGGGATCGCCTACACCGTGACCTTCAAGAAGAAGACGTTCCCGGCCTCCGCCCTGGCGACGTACTCGACGGTCAAGAAGCTCTACGCAGCGAAGGGCTACACCGTCCTCCCGATGACGCCGTTCCAGGACGTCGACGCGGTCGCCGTGCTCCGGACGACCGCGAAGAAGTACGGCCTGAAGTCGGTCTCGGATCTGAAGAAGGTCCCCGACCTCACTCTCGCCGCGTTCCCGGAGTTCCGTACGCGGGAGACCGGGCTCGTGGGGATGAAGAAGAAGTACGGCGTCACGGACGTCAAGTTCACGCCGCTCGCCGGGATCAGCGCCTACAAGCTGCTCGACGACGGCAAGGTGCTGGCGGCGGGCGTGTTCTCGACCGATCCGCCGCTCGCGACGAGCAAGTATGTCGTCCTGAAGGATCCGAAGAACATCTTCGGCTTCCAGAACGTCGTCCCGATCGTCTCGAACAAGCTCGTCTCGGAGTACGGGTCGAAGCTCACATCGACGCTCAACGCGGTCAGCAGGAAGCTGACCCTGAAGGCGATGCTCGCGATGAACACCGCCGTGTACGTCGATCAGAAGCCGGCGGCCCAGATCGCCGACGCATTCCTCAAGGCGAACGGCCTCAAGTAAGGCAGGTCACGCACGGTGCGCTCGGGGCCACCGGCCCCGCGCGCACCGTGCGAGGACCGACGAGGAGCCGCGCCGCCGTCAGGCGACGAGCTGCACGGCGTCCGTGCCTGCCTGGTGGCAGTCGCGGCAGCGCGCCTCGTAGCTGTCGCGTGCGCCGACGACGATCGTCTCGCCCGAGTACGGCGCGGGCATGCCGTCCACGAGGCGTTGCGTCGTGGACGCCGGGCCGCCGCAGCGGTGGCACACCGCCTGCAGCTTGTCGACGAGCTCGGCTCGTGAGAGCAGCTCGGGCATCGGGCCGAACGGCCGGCGCCGGAAATCCTGGTCGAGCCCGGCGGCGACCACGCGCACGCCTCCGTCGGCGAGCGCGAGCGCGGCGTCGACGATCGTCTGCTCGAAGAACTGCACCTCGTCGATCCCGACGACGTCACAGCCCCGGGCGCGTGCGACGAGCTCGGCGCAGCCGTCCACGGGAACGGCCGACATCCGCACGCCGGCGTGGCTCACGACGTCGGCGGCGTCATAGCGGTCGTCGATGCGCGGCTTGAACAGAAGCACGCGCTGCCCCGCGATCTCCGCGCGTCGGAGGCGTCGGATCATCTCCTCGCTCTTCCCGGAGAACATCGGTCCGCACACGACCTCGAGCCAGCCTCCCCGCTGCGGCGGCACCCTGATCACGAGCGGGATCCTAGAACGGCCGGCGGACGGCCGGCGCTCCAGGGCGCCGGCCGCCGACCGGTTGGGGCGTGGTGGCGGTGTGGTGAACGACCTTGCCGCGCCGTATGCGGCTTCTGTTCACTCCGGGTGTGCGCGTCGCCCTGGTGTCCGCCGACCCGAGCCCCGCCACGCTCGCGCTCGCGGCGGCCCGCGTCCACGGGGTCGATCTCGTCCCCATGAGACCGGTCGAGGCACTCGAGCGCCTCCATGGTGGAGACGTGGCCGTCGGTCGCCTGGACGTTCGACCGACGCTGGACGGCGTCGAGGACGGCCTGTGGACGCTCGGCGTGCTCGCGGCGCGCGGCGTCACTGGTGCTGAACCCCGCAGGCGCCCTCCTGGCGGCGCACGACAAGCTCCTCACGGCCCGGCTCCTGCGCCGGGCTGCGGTTCCGCACCCGCGACGTGGTCCGTGCGGGGCGACCGTCCGCCGCCGCCGTCGATCCAGCCGCCCGCGGTCGTCAAGCCCCGGCACGGGAGCTGGGGTCGCTCCGTCGCGCCTGCACCACCCGAGCGGCGCTCGACGAGGAAGCTCGACCGCGTCCGCCACGCTCAGTGGTACCGCGCGCACGGCGCGATCCTCCAAGGAGCTGGCGCCACCTCGTCGGACACGACCTGCGGCTCGTCGTCGCGGGAGATATTCCTCGGGTCGTCGGCGCGGGGCACCGGCGTGCAGCCGCTGGAGGCGAGTGGCGCACGAAACGCTCCGCGCCGGCCGCGGAGCGGGTCGCGGTCACACCGCCGCCTGCCGCGATCGGGCTGGCGCTCGCCGCGAACGCGGGTGCTCGGGACCGTGCTCGCGGGTTGACCTTCTGCCGACCGACGAGGGCTTCGTCGTGCTCGAGGTCAACGGCGCGGTCGAGTTCACGGCGGACTATCGGCCGGGCGGCGACGTCTTCCACGAGGCCGCGCTGGAGATCGGGCTCGCGGCGCGGGCTGCCGTTTCGGACGCCGGCTCCGACCTCGACGCGCTCGACTGCGATCTGACCTTCACCTGAGCCCCTGAGCGGCCCGGAGCCTGGAACGGCGTTGCTACACTCACGCACGGCTCGGCGGCGTAGCTCAGTTGGTTAGAGCAGCGGAATCATAATCCGCGTGTCGTAGGTTCGAGTCCTACCGCCGCTACCTTCCCCTTCGCCTTTTCCGCCCCGACGAGAACGAGAGAAGAATGGCCACCGGAGTCCGAGTCGCGATCACGCTCGCCTGCACCGAGTGCAAGCGGCGCAACTACCAGTCACAGAAGTCCAAGCGGAACACGCCCGACCGGGTCGAGCTGCGCAAGTACTGCCGGTGGTGCAGCTCCCACACGCTGCATC
>CAWBVO010000019.1:0-29787 GCA_963792245.1 uncultured Actinomycetes bacterium | reverse complement strand
ACCGCGGCGATCGCAGGCTCGAACACCTCGGCGAGCCAGCGGAACGCGACGATCGTCTCGGGCAGCGGCTTGCCCTCGTCGTGCTCGAGACCCGCCCGGAAGCCGGCGAGGTCGTTGAGCAGCCGCCGGGCCTGGTTCTCCTGGGCGTGGAGCCCCGTGAGCGTGAGGAGGCGGCGTCGGTGGTGGCCCGGCTCGACGACCCTCGGGTGAAGCCGAAGCCGGTACCCCTCGTCGGCCGCGAGGAGCTCCAGCTCCTCGACGTCGAAGCCAAGCTCGTTGAGGCGGTGGAGACGCTGGTGGAGCCGGTACCGCTCGTCCGGGCCGAACAGCTCGTCGTGGACGAGCTCGTCCCAGAGCAGCCGGTAGCGGGCGACGAGCCCCGCGCTCGTCTCCTCCGCCGGTGTGGCGAGCGGTCGGCCCATCTCGGCGGCCACGTCCGCGAGCTCACCGGTCAGGTTCTCCTCTGCGATCTGCAGGTCGTGCTCCCGCTGGCCGTCCGTGAGCGTCTCGTGCAGCTCGCCCGTCTCCGCGTCCACGAGGTAGGCGGAGAGCGCGCCCGCGTCGCGGCGGAAGAGCGTGTTCGACAGCGAGCAGTCGCCCCAGAAGAACCCCGCCAGGTGAAGCCGCACGAGCAGCTCCGCGCCGGCGTCGAGAAGCCGGTCGCCGAGGTCAGGAAGTCCGGGGCCCGAGAAGAGCGTGCGGAAGGGCAGCGAGTAGTCGAGATGCCGGGTGATCAGCACCGCATCGAGCGCCTCGTCGTCCCGGGTGACCACGCCCACGACCTCGACGACCGGCATCTCCGCGGTGCCGAGGTCGCGGAGGAGCCCGTACTCGTGGCGCGCGACCTCGTCCGGCAGCTCCTTCAGCGCATACACGGCACCGTCGTAGTCGACGAACCGAACGACGTGGCGGCCGATCCCGCGGACGACGCGGACGAGCCGGCTCGAGCCCCATTCCTCGAGCGGCTGCTCCCACGGGAGGTCGAGGAAGTCCGGATGACCGGTGCGCGCCTGGAGCTGAAGCCTCGGCGGCATTCGCCTCGGCTACTTGCGAACGACGTGGGCGTCGGCCACGGTGCCGACCGGCACGGGGTTCGCACGAAGCTCGTTGTCGCCGAGCTCGACCTCGGCGTGGTAGCTCGAGAGCACGCCGTAGCCGATCCGGGCCGTGTCGCCCGACGCCCGGTCGGGACGGGTGGCGACGACGACGTTGCCGTCGACGTCGCACATCGACATGTCGTTGCAGAAGATCCCGATCCCGAGGGCGTCCCAGACCTCGTTGTCCGAGATCTCGCCCATCGACATCTCGGTCATCGAGATCGCCCTGAGCGCCGTTCGGCTCACGTGGTTCCCGTCGATTCGCGCCATCGTGAAGTGCGTGACGATCCCCTCCATGCCGCCGACGACGGTGCAGGCTGTCACGCGGCTCGGGTGCTTGTCGAACGAGAACGAGATGTCGATCCCCTGCGCCCAGCGGTTGCCGACGCTGTCGATCCGGCAGTCGCGGACGGTGACCGACGAGCGGCGCGCGTGGATCCCGTCGAGCTTTGCGTCGGAGACGGACACCCGCTCGAGCCGCACGTTGTCGGCGTGCTCGACGTCGAACCCGTACTCGCCCCCGACGACGGCCACGTCGCGGATCGTGACGTCGCTCGCGCGGATCACGATCCCGCCCCTGACGATCGCGCCCTTCTCGCCCTGGAGCACCTGGCTCGTTCGGATCACGATCGGGCCCTGGTGCACGCCCGCGGTGAGGCGGACGGTCGGCGGCTGCGTCGCAACGGCCGTGCCGAGCACCACTACGAGGGCGGCGGGGGCGAGCACGAAGAGCCCCAGGCCGCCGCGGCCGAGCTCGCCCCCGTCCTCGGCGTAGGTGAGCCGCGCGAGCGGCCAGCCGGCGTGCGCCAGCACCTGTGCCAGGACCCACGAGCCGAAGAAGAACCAGAGCGCCGGCTCGAGCGGCGCCGCGACGTCGAACACCCGGACGAGCGCGATGGTCGCCGTCAGCTCGAGCAGCCCGAGCGGGAGCGCGGCCCACGCCGGCTGGTAGGGCAGCAGGCGGTGGTAGAGGCCGACGTCGAGCGCGAGCCCGGCGCCGATCATCGCGCCGGCCAGCTCGAGCGGCCACCATGCGCCGAGGCCCAGCGACAGAGCGCACGCCGCGAGGAACGGCAGAATCGACGCCGCGAGGCGCGACTCGAGGCGGCCCCTCAGCGTGTACGACATGCCTTCACCCTGCGGACGAATCTGCGGGCGGCGTACTTCATCCCGGCGAGCGTGTCGGAGGCGGGGTAGGCCCACTGCGCCTGGACGCCGGCGACACCGAGCGTCCGCGTCTCGTCGGTCAGCGCGGGGACGGTCGAGTCGGGGGCGAGCACGAGCCACCTGCCGCTCGTGGCGACGCCGTGCTCGGACGCCAGGCGCCGGAGCAGGGGATCGTGGACGTAGCCGCGCTGGAACCCGGTCGCGCAGATCACCTCCTCCTCGCCGTTCACGGAGGCGGCGACGCGGAAGCGGCCCTCCTCGGCCGCCCGCTCGACCGGCTCGTCCCAGGCGCGGCCGGGCGGGTATGACGGCGCGGAGAGCTCGGCGAGCAGGGCGGCGCGCTCCGCGGGCGGGGTCGCGTGGAACCGGCGCAGGCCGCGCTTCGAGAAGAGCGGCCGGGGGAGGTTGAGCGGCCGGCGGAGGGGCTCGCGGCGGCGCACCGAGACGACCTCCGCTCCCGCGTCGAGCGCGTTGAGCCACTCGGTGGCGGCTGCCATCCCCGCCCCGACGATCGCGACGCGTGACGCATAGGCGTGGGGCTCGTACGCGTGGACGACCCGGGTGTCGTCTCCCGAGCTCGCTCGGGAGCGAGAGGCCGGGGTGGCCCGGCGCGAGCAGCACGTGCCGGAAGCGGGCGCCGTCGAGCTCGAAGCCCCCCTCGACCGGCGACACGGTGGCCACGCGAGACGGGAAGAACGCTCTCGTCCCAGCGGCTTCGCTCGCGCAGCTCGTCGACGTGGCGGAGAAACTCGCGCACGGTCGGCCGGTAGCGGTTGCAGACGGTCTGCGCGAGCGGGGTCAGGTTTCCGCGCCGCATTGCCTCGCGCGGCGCCAGGCCGGGGAAGGACGCCGGGTAGCAATGGCCGTCGCTCTCGGAGCGCATCCGTGCCTGCCGGATCGCCTCGGCCCGGGGCCGCCAGGTCGCGACCGGATCGGGGTCGGGGTCGAAGACGGCGATCGCGCCGGGCTCGAGGCCGCCTCGTCGAAGCGTCTGGTACGCGACGAAGCCGGCCAACCCGCCGCCGACGATCGCGACGTCGGCCACCCCGGCTACTTGACCGAGCCCGCCAGCAGCCCCTGCGTGAAGTACCGCTGGAACGCGAGGAAGACGGCGAGCGGGATGGCGAGGGAGATGAACGAGGCGGGCGCGATGAGCTCGATGTTGTTGCCGAACTGGCGGACGTTGCTGAAGATGGCGACGGTGATCGGCTGCGTCTCGCGGCCGAAGGTCAGGGCGACGAGCAGGTCGTTCCAGACCCAGAGGAACTGGAAGATCGCGAGCGACGCGATAGCGGGGAGGCCGAGCGGGAGCACGAGCCGGAGGAAGATGCGCGCCTCCGAGGCGCCGTCGATCCGCGCCGACTCGAACACGTCCTTCGGGATCCCGAGGAAGAAGTTCCGCAGCAGGAAGATCGCGAAGGGGAGCGCGAAGGCCGTGTGGTAGAGCACGAGGCCGAGGATCGTGTCGAACAGCCCGAGCGTGTTGTAGATCTTGAAGACGGGGATCAGCGCCATCTGGAGCGGCACCACGAGAAGCGCGATCACGAGGATGAACAGCCAGTCGCGCCCCGGGAAGTCGAGCCACGCGAACGCGTAGCCGGCGAGCGACGCGATCAGGATCGGCAGGATCGTGCCGCCGATCGTGATCAGGAGCGTCACCCAGAGGGCGTGCGGGATGTCGCTGTCGTGCCAGAGGCTCGAGTAGTTGTCCCACGTCGCGAGGCTCGGCTTGGAGAGGAGCTTCCACCAGCCGAACGAGTTGTAGTCCTCCGGGGTCATCAGAGACGTCATGAAGAGGGCGAACGTCGGGAGGAGCCAGAGGAGCCCGATGAAGAGCAGCATCAGGTGGATCGGCAGCCGTGTGGCGGCGCGGCCGATCCTCCGCGCGACGGTCTCCTCGACGACGACGGGGCGCTCACGAAGCTCCTCTGCGGCGACGGCCACTAGACCTCCCTCCGGAAGCGTCGCACGTTGAGCAGGAGGATCGGGATCACGAGCAGGAACAGGAAGACGGCGATCGCCGACCCGAGCCCGAAGTCGTTGACCCCGCCGAACGAGGTGCGCCACATTGCGAGCGCGATGACGTTCGCGTCGTCCTGCACCGATCCGGGCGCGACCGAGAGGATGATGTCGAAGACCTTGAGGACGTTGATCAGCATCGTGATGAAGACCACGCTCAGGACCGGTGCGAGGAGCGGCACGGTGACGCGGCGAAAGACCTGCCACTCCGTCGCGCCGTCGGTACGCGCCGCCTCGAGCGTGTCTCGTGGAATCGCGGCAAGGCCCGCGGCGATCACCACCATGGCAAAGCCTGCCCACACCCAGATGTAGGCGATCATCGCGGCAGGGGTGATGAGGCTCGGGCCAAGCCAGGCGATGCCCTCGAAAGGTGCCTGGAACGTCTGGGCGCCGATCTTCGCACGGTAGGCGCCGGGCGCGAGCTTCTCGAATGCGAAGGTTCCGTCGGGGTCGGTGGTGGTCGAGCGGACCTGCGCTCCGCCGCTGTCGAGGAGTTCCACCGTGACGCCGGGCAAGCCGAGCTCCTGCGGCTCGACCTTGCCGATCGTCCCACCGCCCGGCTTGAAGTCCCGCCAGACGACGCCCGTTATTCCGCCCGACTGCGGCTCCGGCTGAACCGCCTGCTCGGCGCCCGCGGGGACGTCCTCGGGCGGGATGCCGGTGAGCGGCATCAGGGCGGTGCCACCCGGCGCCACAGGTCTGCGGAGCGTGAAGCCCTGGCTGTCGGAGCCGGTGAGGGTCGGGCTCGCCGAGAACGCCGACGGCAGCGGGCCCGGCGGGTTGACCCAGTCGGAGACGACGCCGATCATCGCGTTGACGGTGCCGCGTTCCGGCTCCTTCTGATCCATGATCCGCCAGATCACGCCGGCGGCGAAGAGCGAGATCGCCATCGGCATGAAGACGGCGGTCTTGAACGCCACCGACCAGCTGATCTTCTCGGTCAGGACGCCGAAGATCAGCCCGATCGCGGTGACGAATGCGGGCACGACCGCCACCCAGAGGGCGTTGTTCTTCACCGCCGTCACGAGGATGTCGGTGGTGAAGATCGTCTTGTAGTTGTCGAACCAGATGAAGTTGTCGCCCGAGCGGTCGTAGAGGCTCCGCCAGGCGGTGTAGATCGTCGGGTAGACGACCCAGACCCCGAGCATGACCGCCGCAGGGGCGAGGAACCCGGCCGTGACGGCATACCGCCGCCAGCGGCCGGGCTCCTTGAGCTCGGGGACGGACTCCGGGTGGACGGTCGCGCTCACGTCACCCGCGGCTTACTTGTAGGCCTTCTTCGCGGCCGCCTCCAGCTGCGCGGCGATCCCGTTCACATCGGAGGGGTTCTTGACGAAGTCCTGGAACAGCTTGAACTCGCCCTGACCGACCGTCCCGCCGAATGCGGACGGCTGGAGGTCGGAGAGGTCGAAGCGGAAGGTCTTCGCGTGGGCCAGCTGGATCGCCGTCGCCCGGTTGAGCACGTCGGAGTACGCGCTCGGCTTGACGTTCTTGTTCGGAGACGAGTAGCCCGGCGCGTACTTGGCCGCGATCGTCGCCGCAGCCGGGCTGGCGAGGTAGGTGACGAGCGCCCGGCTGGCAGGGCTGTCCTTGAACATGACGACGATGTCACCGGCGCCGACCACCGACGGCTTGGAGCCGCCGATCGACGGGAACTCGAACACGTTGTAGTCCTTGATCGCCGCCGCCTTCGTCGTCGCGACTCCGGGGACGAAGTCGGCCTCGATCACCATCGCGGCCTTCGGCGGCTTCGCCCAGACGTTGTTGACCGAGGTGGGGAAGTCCGTCTGCAGCGCGCCCGAGGTCCCCCCGTACATGTTGTTCGACGCGAGCACGGAGGCCATCGTCTTGAGTGCGGCCTTCACCGTCGGATGCGTCCAGGGAATCGTGTGCGCGGTGAGCTGGTCGTAGCGCGCGGGCCCGGCCTGCCTGAGGTAGATGTTCTCGAACAGGTCGGTCAGGGTCCAGCCGTCGGCGGCCCCGATCGAGAAGGCCGGGGTGCCCGACGCCCGGATCGTGTTGGCCGCGCTGAGAAGCGCCGGCCACGTCTTCGGCGGCTTGGCGCCCGCGGCCTTGAAGGCCGACGTCGAGTACCAGACGGTCGACTTGTTCGCCCCCTTGAAGAACAGGCCGTAGAGCTTCCCCTTGACGGTGCCGAGCTTGATCCAGTCGGGCGTGTAGTTCCGTGCGGCGGTCGCCCGGGCGAACTGGATCGGCTTGATGGAGCCCTGGTTCGCGAAGTCGCGAAGCAGCCCGGGCTGGCCGATCGACGCGAGGTCGGGTGGGTTGCCGCCCTGGATCGCCGTCGCCAGGATCGTCGGGGTGTTGTCGCCGCCCGACGTGTACTTCGCCTTCACATTCGGGTAGAGCTTCTGGAAGCCGTCGAGGACCGCCTGGAACCGCTTCTGCTCCGGGCCTGTCCAGATCCCGATGATCGAGACGCTCCCCGAGACGGCCTCGCGCTTCGACTGCTTGGCGTGGCTCGCCTGCGACGCCGTCGCCGCGGCCGTGGCTGCGAGCGCTGCGATACAGACCCCTGTCACTACGAGGCGGAACCGTGTCATGCGTCCTCCTTGGGTCGGGTCGTGTCGTAGATCCCGAGACCCGTCCCGGGATCGAAGAAGTGGAGCGTGCGGGTGTCGATCGCGACCTCCGCGACCTCGCCCTCCCGCACCCGCGACCGCGCGTTGAAACGGCCGACGAAGGTCGTCTTGTCGGCGTCGTCGTCGAGGCTCTGGATCGCGACGGCGTCCATGTCCTGGGCGAGCTCGCGGACATCCTCCGTGAGGGCGGGCGGCGCGTCGACCTCGAGGTGCACCATCACCTCCGAGCCGAGCGACTCCCGAAGTCGGACGGTTCCCGTGAGACGGCGGTCGGCCGGCGTGTCGGGCGCGAGCGCCGCGTCCTCGAGGTCCTCGGGCCGAACCCCGAGGATGACGTCGGAGCCGACGTACGACTCGAGCGCGTGACGGGTCGCGATCGTCTCGTCGTCGAGCGTGATCGCGTGCGAGCCGGTCGTGGCGACAAGGTGCCCGTTCGAGCGGCTGAGCCGGGCCTCGACCATGTTCATCGCAGGCGAGCCGATGAAGCCGCCGACGAAGAGGTTGACGGGCCGGTCGTAGAGCTCCTGCGGGTCGGCGACCTGCTGGAGCTCGCCCTTGCGCATCACCGCGACGCGGTCGCCCATCGTCATCGCCTCGACCTGGTCGTGGGTGACGTAGATCGTCGTCACGCCGAGGTCGTGCTGGAGCCGCGCGATCTCCGCGCGCATCTGGACGCGGAGCTTCGCGTCGAGGTTCGAGAGGGGCTCGTCCATGAGGAACGCCTGTGGCTGGCGGACGATCGCGCGGCCCATCGCGACGCGCTGGCGCTGGCCGCCGGAGAGCGCGCGCGGCTTGCGCTTGAGGAACGGCTCGAGGTCGAGGACGCGGGCGGCGTCCTGGACGCGGCGCTCGATCTCGTCCTTCGGGACCTTCTTGACGCGGAGGCCGAAGGCGATGTTCTCGAAGACGGAGAGGTGCGGGTAGAGCGCGTAGCTCTGGAACACCATCGCGATGTCGCGATCGCGCGACGGCACGTGGTTCACGACGCGATCGCCGATCCGGAGCACGCCGCCCGAGATCTCCTCGAGGCCCGCGACCATCCGGAGTGCGGTCGTCTTGCCGCAGCCCGAAGGGCCGACGAGGACCATGAACTCACCGTCGACGACGTCGAGATCCAATCCCGGAATCGCGAGCGTTCCGTCCGGGTAGACCTTCTTGATCGCCTCGAACGAGACGGCGGCCATCGAGGGGTTATACACCCCTGCGTCCCGCGGCAAACTAGGCTCCGCTTCGTGGAGCTTCGCGGCAAGACGGCAGTCGTGACCGGGGCGTCGTCCGGGATCGGCGCGGCCACCGTGCGGCGGCTCCGAGACGCCGGGGTGCTCGTGGCCGGTGGCGCGCGCCGGGCCGGGCGGATCGACGCCGACGTCGCACTCGAGCTCGACGTCACGGACGAGTCCTCGAGCCGTGCCTTCGTCGATGCCGCGGTCGAGGCGCTCGGCGGGATCGACATCCTCTTCAACAACGCCGGGCTCGCGCTCGGCCGTGCGCCGTTCTCCGAGTCGCGGCCCGAGGACGAGGAGGCAGTCGTCCATACGAACGTCGACGGTGTGATGCGGATCACGCGCCTGTGCCTGCCGCACGTGCGGGACGAGGGCCACATCCTCTTCATGGGCTCCGTCGCGGGCCGGCAGGCGTACCCGCACGGGGCGTCGTACATCGCCTCGAAGTTCGCCGTGCGCGGGTTCAGCTACGCGCTCCGCGAGGACCTCCTCGGTCGTCCGATCCGCGTCACGACCGTCGATGCCGGCCTGGTCGAGACGGAGTTCTCCCTCGTCCGCTTCTACGGCGACCAGGAGAAGGCGGACGCGGTCTACGACGGCGTCGACCCGGTCACGCCCGAGGAGGTGGCGGACTGCGTCCTCTTCGCCCTCACCCGTCCGCTCCACGTCAACATCGACGAGATCGTGATCAAGGCGCTCCAGCAGTCGAGCGGTGCGCGGGTCGTGCGGCGCGGCGAGCCCACCTAGCGGCCGAACCGCATGCGGCTCCGCTCCGCCTACGACCGCGAGATCCTGCGGCTGGCGCTGCCGGCGCTCGGCGCGCTCGCCGCGGAGCCGCTCTACATCCTCGTCGACACGGCGATCGTCGGGCACCTGGGCCGCTCGCAGCTCGCCGCGCTCGGGGCCGCTGCCACGGCGCTCTCGGTGCTCGCGATCTTCAACTTCCTGCAGTACGGGACGACCGCACAGGTCGCCCGCGCCGGCGGAGCGGGCCGTGAGCGGGACGCACGACGGCTCGGCGCGCAGGCGCTCTGGCTCTCGCTCGGGATCGGTGTCGTCCTCGCGGTCGGGGTCGCCGCGCTGGCGACGCCGATCGTCGGCCTGATCGGCGTCGACGGCGAGACGGCCGACTACGCGGCGACGTACCTCCGCATCGTGGCGATCGGCGTGCCCTCGTTCTTCCTCGCGCTCGGCGGCCAGGGGTACCTCCGCGGAGTCTCGGAGCTCACGTCGCCTCTTGTCCTGATCGTCGTCGGCAACAGCCTGAACGTCGTCCTCGAGGTGCTCTTCGTCTACGGCTTCGACTGGGGGATCGAGGGGTCGGCGTGGGGGACGGCCATCTCCCAGACGTGCATGGGCGCCGGGTTCATCTGGCTGGTCGCGCGCCGGGTGGGTCGGGCGGATCTGGCGCCCGTCGTCTCGCTCGCGCTGCGGCTCCTGTCGGTCGGGGCGTTCATCTTCCTTCGGACGACGGCCCTGATCGCGGCGTTCCTGCTCGCCGGCGCCGTCGTCGCGCGGATGGGCGACGCGGAGCTGGGCGCGTACCAGGTGTCGTTCCAGCTCTGGCTGTTCCTCGCGCTCGTGCTCGACGCGGTCGCGATCGCCGGCCAGATCATCGTCGGACGGGAGCTCGGGGCGGGGCGGCCGCAGCGTGCGTTCGACGCGAGCGTGCGGATGATCGTCCTCTCGATCGCCCTCGGGGCCGCGTTCTCGATCGCGTTGCTCTCGCTGCGGGACGTGCTGCCCCACGTCTTCACGCAGGACGCCGCGGTGCTCGCCCAGTGCGCGCTCCTGTGGCCCGTGTTGGCCCTCGTGCAGCCGCTCAGCGGCGCGGTGTTCGCGCTCGACGGGATCCTGATCGGCGCGAGCGACGTCCGCTTCATCGCGGGCTCGATGGCGGTCGCCTTCGTCGCGTGCGCCGCGACCCTGGCGATCGTCGTCGGGCGCGACCTCGGCGTGCGTGGCGCGTGGGTGGCGATCGCGGTGCTCATCGCCGCGCGCGCCGCGACGATGGGGGCGCGGTTCGCCCGGAGGCGCTGGCTCGTGACCGGCTGGGCGTAGAGTCTCCACGCGTGGAGGGGACGAACGTCGTCGGCGGACCGCTCGAGCCCTGCAGCTTCGTGCCGCTGACCGGTTTCTGGCGCGACGGCAGCTGCCGGACGGGCGGCGAGGATCTCGGCGTCCACGCGGTGTGCGCCGTGATGACGGACGAGTTTCTCGCCTTCAGCGCATCGGTGGGGAACGATCTCGCGACGCCGCGTCCCGAGTACGGGTTCGGCGGGCTCGTCGCGGGCGATCGCTGGTGTCTCTGTGCGGACCGCTGGCAGGAGGCGTTCGAGGCGGGAGTCGCCCCGCCCGTCGTCCTCGAGGCGACGCACGCCCTCGCGCTCGAGTTCTCGTCGCTCGACGACCTCCAGGCGAACGCGGTCTAGCTGCGCGACTCACCCGGGCCCGGACGCCGACGCAGGCGGTTGGCGACGACGTGGCGCGGCTCGAATCCGAGCCGCAGGATGTTCCGGTAGGACGAGCTCGGGCTTCCGTCGCGGAGCTCGCCCGTCTCGGTGACGAGGGTCGTGCATCCCAGCGCGAGGGCCCGCTCGATCCTCGCGGCGAACAGCGCGCCCTGGGCGCCCTTGCCCCGATGCTCGGGAAGCGTCGCGGCGAAGCCGAAGTACGCGGCGGGCGGGTCGACCCAGACCGCCGCCGCGGCCGCGGGCTCGTCGCCGTCCCGGGCGAGAAACGCCGTCCAGCCGCCGGAGCCGGGCGCCGCGGCGAGCCGGGTCGCGGACTCTTCCGGAAGCCCGTAGCCCGCGGTGACGACCGCCGCCCACTCGTCGGCGTCGTCGTTCGTCAC
This sequence comes from uncultured Actinomycetes bacterium, assembly GCA_963792245.1. Classification (GTDB taxonomy): domain Bacteria; phylum Actinomycetota; class Thermoleophilia; order Gaiellales; family Gaiellaceae; genus Gaiella. The sequence goes on along the minus strand of CAWBVO010000019.1, from coordinate 18,824 downwards.
CTCGCCGAGCGCGAGTGGCGTCCGGACGGCCGGCGCGGGGAGGGGCGCGCGCTCGAACAGCATCCAGCCCCAACCCTCCTCGAGCCCGCGAGCCTCGAGGAGACGGTCGAGCGCCGGGTCCGAGGACGGGGAGACGCCGACGTAGAACGTCGAGTCGTCCATGGCGCCGAGCGCCTCGTCGAGCTCGGCCTCGGCGACCGGCCGGTCGACGCCCAGCCCGACCACGCGGTTCAGCATCGGCGAGTCGGGAGCGTACGGCGCCCTGAGGCAGGTGGCTCCGGCGACGTCGATCGCATCCGGGCCGTACACCGGACGGTACGCGGCGAGGGCGATGCGCTCGAGCTCGTCCACGACGCGAGTCTCCGATTCGCGGCCCGGGTCTACGCCGCGGGCTCGCTCGCCGGGACCGCCTCGAGCCGCTTGCGCCAGTACCGCTCGAGACCGAGGTAGCAGTGCCAGTAGGGCGCCGCGCGGTCGTACGCATCCGCCTCGTCCGGGTCGGAAGCGGCGACGTCGGCGCGGGCCGCCGCGACGAACGTCGGCTCGTCCATCCCGTGGCCCACGCGGTCCGCCCAGCTGCGGAGCGCCTCCCGGAGCGCGGCGAGGTGACGCCCGACGTCGTCGAACACGCCGAAGTGCACGATCGCGAGCCGGGCCGGCGCGCGCCGCTCGATCTCGTCGATCGTCCGCTCCCAGGCGTCGAGGTCGATCTCGGGCGGTGGGGTCGGTGCGAAGACGAAGCGGCCGGGCGCGATGCGGACGCCCGCCGCGTCGCCGTTGTAGAGGGTCCCGTCCTCGTGGAGGTACGAGACCTGGTGCCAGGCGTGGCCGGGCGCGGGAAAGCACTCGAGGCCGACGACGCGCTCGTCGACGACCCGGACGTTCTCCTCCGGCACGGGCACGAGCGCTCCCCAGAGCTCGTCGAACCCCTCGCCGTAGAGTCGGCGCGCGCTCGCCTCGAGCCGGCTCGGGTCGACGAGATGCGGGGCGCCGATCTCGGAGACGTGCACCGTGAGCTCCGGGTTCTCGCGGACGAGCGCCCCAGCCGCTCCGGCGTGGTCGAGATGGATGTGGGAGAGGAGCAGGTGCTTCACGTCGCCGAGCTCGAGTCCCCGCGCCTCGAGCGCCGAGTGGAGCGCAGGCAGGCAGCTCGTCGGCCCGCATTCGAAGAGCGCGAGCCCGTCGTCCGTCTCGACGAGATACGCGGCGATCCGCCGCGGGTCGCCGCAGTGGAGGAGGTCGAGGGGCTCGGGGGCCATTTCGAGACCGTACTCGTGGTAGCCGTACCGTGGCGGCCCGGACGCCGGTTGTAGCTTCGTGGGTGGGCGATGACTTCCGCGCGGCCCGGCGGTCATCAGCCGCGAACGGGACAACCGACAAGGGAGGCACACATGCCCGCACCGACGCTCGTTACCGGTGCTCCGTGCTGGATCGACCTGTACAGCACGGACACGGACAAGGCGACGGCGTTCTACCGCGACCTGTTCGGGTGGAACGCGGAGCCGCCGGAGGAGGGCTTCGGCGGCTACTTCACGTTCACGAAGGACGGCAGGCACGTCGGCGGCTGCATGCGCAACGACGGCGAGCAGGGATTGCCGGACGCCTGGGGCGTCCATCTCCTGACCGACGACGTGGAGGCGGTCGCGAAGGCGACGCCCGAGCACGGCGGCTCGGTCGCGTTCGAGCCGATGGTGGTCGGCGAGAACGGGAGCTCCACCCTGGTGAAGGATCCCGGCGGCGCGATGGTCGGCGCCTGGCAGCCGAACCAGATGAAGGGCTTCGAGGTGACCGGTGAGCCCGGCACGCCGGCCTGGTTCGAGCTCCACACGCGTGCCTACGAGCCGGCGGTCGCCTTCTACCGCGACGTCTTCGGCTGGGACACGCACGTCATGAGCGACACGGACGAGTTCCGCTACACGACGCTCGGCGAGGGCGAGGGCCAGCTCGCCGGGATCATGGACGACACGCCGTACCCCGGCGACGAGTCCGGGTACTGGGCGGTCTACTTCGCCGTGCCCGACGCGGACGCCGCGATCGCACGGATCGAGGAGCTCGGCGGACGCGTCGTGCGCCCGGCCGAGGACACCCCGTACGGCCGGCTCGCGACCGTCGCCGACCCGACCGGCGCGCAGTTCCGCATCTCCGCGAACAACGGCTGATCTCCGGCCACTCCGCGGCGCGTGCGCGCACGGCAGACGAGGAGCGGTGTCAGACACGCTCCTCGTCTGCCTACGCGTGGGCCGTCGGCGCGAAGTCGGCACGCCTCCCCTTGACAGAACACAGTGTCTGACACCGATTGCCGGGCGTCGGAGCGACCGTCGTGATGCTGTGCGGGGCTCGTCAGGCGGTCGACGTGGCGTACTCGAGCGCCCGCGCGAGGTCGTCGACGAGGTCGGCGGCCGACTCGATCCCGACCGAGAGTCGGATGAGGTTGGACGGTGCCGCGAACGGCCCCGCCGCCGTCGAGGCGTGCGTCATGCGGGCCGGATGCTCGATCAGGCTCTCGACACCGCCGAGGCTCTCGGCGAGCGTCCACACGCGGGTCCGGGCGACGAGCTCGACCGCCTCCTCCTCGCTCTCGACGAGGAACGACACCATTCCGCCGAAGTCGCGCATCTGCCGCGCGGCGATCGCGTGGCCGGGATGGTCGGGAAGGCCGGGCCACAGCACCCCGGTGACTCGCGGGTGCTCGGCGAGGAACCCGACCACGCTGCGGGCGTTCTGGCAGTGGCGGTCCATGCGGACGGCCAGGGTCTTCACGCCGCGCAGCACGAGCCACGCGTCGAACGGCCCGGGCACGGCTCCCAGGGACTTCTGGAGGAACCGCAGGCGCTCCGCGATCGTCGGGTCGTTCGTCGCGGCGAAGCCGCCGATGACGTCCGAGTGCCCGCCCAGGTACTTCGTCGTCGAGTGCAGGACGATGTCGGCGCCGAGGTCGAGCGGCGTCTGGAGGTACGGCGTCGCGAAGGTGTTGTCGACGACGAGCACTGCTCCCGCAGCCCTCGTTGCGGCCGCCACGGCAGCGATGTCGACGACGTTCAGGAGCGGGTTCGTCGGGGATTCGATCCACACGAGCCTGGCGCCCTCCACGAGCGACGCCGGGTCGGCCGAGAGCTCCTCCGGTGTGGCGTAGGTGAAGCGGTAGCCCTTCGGCTCGTAGACCTGCGAGAACATCCGGTACGTCCCGCCGTACACGTCGTTGACGCACACGACGTGGTCGCCCGGGTCGAGGAGGTGCATGACCGTCGTCGTCGCGCCGATGCCCGACGAGAAAGCGTGCCCGTGCGCGGCGTTCTCGAGCGACGCGAGGCAGTCCTCGAGCGCAGTGCGCGTGGGGTTCGCAGAGCGCGCGTAGTCGTAGCCCTTGTTGACGCCCACCGCCTCCTGCGCGAAGGTCGAGGTCTGGTAGATCGGCGTGACCACGGAGCCGGTCGCCGTGTCCGGCTCCTGCCCGGCGTGGATCGCACGCGTGGCGAAGTCCATGGGGCCATCGTAGTCGGGGCCAGAGTGCCGTCGGCGGCGCTTCAGCGGGCCGCGCCGAGCCAGGAGGCGAGGGGGTCGAGCGCCTCGTCGAGCCGCGACGTGTCGCCCCAGGCGCCGAGCACCTGGAGGCGTCCGGTCGTTCGGTCGAAGCGTGGCTCGACGCGCCCGACGATCCGATCGCCGACCAGGATCGGCAGGACGTAGTAGCCGTACTCGCGCTTCTCCTTCGGGACGTACATCTCCAGCCGGTACCGGAATCCGAACAGCGCCTCCGCCCGGTCGCGGTCATGGACGAGGCGGTCGAACGGCGAAAGCACGGTGGCGCGCTCGGGCACCTCGCCGTCGGCCGCGTCCGGATGCGCCTCCCACCCGTCCGCGCGTGCGCGGACGCCGAGGGAGCGGAGGCGACGCTCTGCGAGCGCGCGCTCCGCGACGGGCAGCGGGACGGTCTCGGCCGACGGGTACCACCGCTCGCCGAGGTCCCACAGCCGCTGTCCGCCGCGCCGCCCGGCGACGGCGACGTCGCCGTACAGGTGGAGCGCCGTGAGCATCCGCCCGACGCGACGCGAGCCGTACCACCGGTGGTTCCGCTGCTCGCCGACGGCCCGATCCTCGAGCTCCCGGGAGAGAAGCGGCCCGCGCTCCTCGAGCTCGCGCATCACGTACCGGCGGAAGCGGCCGTTCTCGGCGAGGAACTCGCGTGCCCAGCGCTCGTGCGAGTACCGCGTCGACCGCCGCCACCGCCGCATCAGCGCCCGCACGAGCGGGTAGTCCTCGATCGGCCAGACGAACGCGTTCCACTCGAACAGCGCCCGCTCGTCCCAGAGGAGGCGGTCGAGCTCGGCGACGTCGTAGCTGCCGAGCCGGCTCCAGAGGACGAGATGCTGCGCAGGCGCGACGGTCGCGATCGGGTCGAGCTGGAGCGAGCCGAGCGCGCGGACCGTCGAGCGCACGTCCGTCGCCGACCCGTCGAGCAGCTGGGCGCGGACCGCGATCCTCCGCGCCTCGGCGACCGACACCGACCTCATCGCAGGACCGTCTCGAGCCCGATCACGCGCCGCAACCGGTCGAGTGCGCGGTCGAGCGCATCGTCGAGGGCGGCCGAGGCGCGAACGCCCGGCTCGCGGTGGAAGGCGCGAACGACGAGCGTGCCCGACGCACGCTCCGACTTGAGGTCGGCGCGGCCGACGATGCTGTCGCCGCGGAGGAACGGCAGCACGTAGTAGCCGAACCGCCGCTCGGGCGCGGGCTTGTAGACCTCGATCAGGTGATCGAAGCCGAGCACGCGCCGCGCGAACGGCCGGTCCCAGAGCAGATTGTCGAACGGCGAGACGAGCACCGGCGCCGTGGGCGCCGGACGGTCGAGCTCGGTGCCGGCGGCGACGAGGACCGGGGCGCCTCCGTCGGCGACGTCGAGGCGCTCGAGGATGCCGTCGGCGACGAGCCCGTCGATGGCGGGGCGGACCCGCGCGGTCCCGCCCCTCAAGCGCCAGTGCTCGACGACGCCTGCGTCCGTCAACGCCCCGCGCGCGCGAACCGCGCGGAGCGCGAGCTCGCGGAGCCTCTCCGGCTCGGACGGGCTCGGCGCGTCGAGGATCGCCGGCGGCAGCACCCGCTCGGGCAGGTCGTAGAGGCGCTGGAAGCCCTGGCGTCCGGCCACGACGAGCTCGCCGTGGTTCCACAGCAGGTCGAGCATCCGCTTGGCCGGCTTCCAGCCCCACATCTCGCCCTTGCGGGCCGCGCCGTCGAAGTGCCGCGAGCCGAGTGGCCCACGCTCGCGGATCTCGTCGAGCACGTGCTCGCGGAGGTGGGGGTGCGTCCTGTCGACCTCGCCGTACCAGCGGCGCCCGCCGACCAGCATGGCGGGGCGGAAGAGCGGCCAGTCGTCTGCGGGCAGGAGGCAGGCTTCGTGCGCCCAGTACTCGATCAGGCGACCGCGTGCCAGCAGGCCGGAGACGGTGTCGCGCGGGTAGTGGCCGATCCGTGCGCCGAGCGCGATCCGGTGGCTCCGCTCGACGGCCGAGATCGAGTCGAGCTGCACGCACGAGAGCCGGCGGACGGCCGCCTCGACCTCCGTGGCCGTGCCGCGCCGCGCCCGCGCCGCGTAGCCCTGCTCGGCGACGACGAGGCGGCGAACGGCTGCGACGGGGATGCTCGTGCGCCGCACCCGCAGTGTTCTACCTGCCGAGCGTCGACCGACCGGCCTGTCACGCTTCGCGGCGATGCGACGATTCCTGATCGTCTGCGCGGTCGCCCTCGCGATCGCCTACGCCGTCGGCATCCCGGTCTTCCTCGGGCACGAGGACGACTCGCTGCCGAAGGGCGCCGACGCCGTCGTCGCCCTGAGCGGCTCGAGCGGGACGCTGCCCGCCGCCCAGACGCTCGTCGGCGGCGGCATCGCGCCGACGCTGGTCGTGTCCGCGAAGCGCAACAGCACCGACAAGGCCCGCAATCGACTCTGCCGCGCCAAGCGCGACGACGTCGTCTGCCTCTACGCCGGCCCGTTCTCGTCGGTCGGCGAGGCCCGGGCGGTCTCCGACCTCGCGAAGCGCGAGAAGTGGGACACGGTGATCCTCGTCACGTCGGATTACGAGACGGTCCGCGCGGAGCGTGCGTTCCGGCGCTGCGGCGACTTCCGCGTGGCCGCCTACGGCGTCGACGAGCCGTGGTGGCGAACGGCGATCGGGATCCCGCTCGAGTGGGTCAAGCTCGCCGTGTCCGAGACCGCCCGCCGCGGCTGCTGAGCCCGCGGGCGGCCGCCGGTCGGCTCAGCCCGGGACGCCGCCCCGCAGGATCTCCGCGAGCCGCTCGGCGTCGATGTTCCCACCGGAGACGACGCAGACGACGCGCCCTGTGCCGCCGTGTCCCGCGAGCGCCGCGGCGACCGGCAGCGCGCCTGCGCCCTCGGCCACGACGCGCGCCCGCGTCGCGAGGAGCGCGACGGCGTCGGCCACGTCGCGGAGCGGGACGGCCGTCGCGGCGGAGACGAGCCTTTGCGCTCGCTCCCACATCGGGGCGAGCAGAGCCTTCGAGCCCGCGCCGTCGACGAACGACGGGCGGTAGTCGACCTCGACCGGCGCACCGGCCGCGAACGACGCGGTGAGCGGCGCGCCGGTCTCGGGCTCGCAGGCGATCACGCGAGTGGCGGGCGACACCGACGCGAGGGCACTCGCGACGCCCGTCGTCAGACCGCCGCCGCCCCACGCCAGGAGGACGGCGTCGATGCCGTCGAGCTGCTCGGCGAGCTCCAGCCCGATCACGCCGTTCCCGGCCATGACGTGCTCGTCGAGCACCGGGTGGACGAAGAACCCGTCGAGGCCCGGATACGCGCCGTCCTCCATCGTCTCCCACCAGGTGTCCCACGGGACCGTGATCGTGCGACCGCCGAGGCGCTCGACCGCGTCGAGCTTGGCGCGAGGCGCGTGGTCGGGAGCGACGACCGTGGCCTGCACGCCGAGCTCCCGGGCGACCCAGCAGACCCCCTGGGCCATGTTCCCTGCGCTCGTCGTCCACACGCCGTCGCGCCACTCGGCCGGATCGGCCTGCCGGATGGCGCTCGTCGCGCCGCGGAGCTTGAACGACCCGATCGGCTGCAGGCACTCGAGCTTGAGCCAGATCTCGCAGGGAGCGTCGACCTCGAGCCGCACGAGCGGGCTGGTCAGCACGGAGCCGGCGGTGGCGCTGCGCGCCCGCTCGATCGCGTCGAGCCCGATCAGAACGGGACCTCGACGCCGATGCCCCGCTCGCGCGCGAGGTCGACGCAGAGCGAGGCGGCGGCCAGGTCCTCGACCGCGAGCCCGAGCGACTTGAAGAGCGTCAGCTCCTCGTCCGACCGACGTCCTTCGTGCGAGCCGACGAGCAGCTCGCCGAGCTCGGCCACGATGTGGTCGGGCCCGATCCCGCGCTCCGCGACGGCTGCGAGGTAGTCCCCCGACTCGTTGACCGTCGACTCCCGTCGGTCGACGAAGAGGGAGGCCCCCGCCACGACGTCCGCCTCGAGCTCGCGTGCCCACGGCCCGGAGGAGCCGACGGCGTTCACGTGCGCGCCGGGCGCCAGATCCGAGAGGGCGACGATCGGCTCCGGGGCGGCGGTGCACGTGCAGACGACGTCCGCTCCCTCGAGGGCCTCGGCCACGGTCGCGCAGGCGAGGCCGTGCGCCTCGAGCGCGAGCGCCTCGGCATGGGCGCGATTCCTGCTCCACACCCGGAGCTCCGCCGCGGGCACCACCTCGCGCATTGCGACCGCATGCGACCGACCCTGGACACCCGAGCCGAGGATCGCCACGTGCCGCGCGTCGGGCCGGGCGAGGAGCCGCGTCGCAACGGCGGAGACGGCGGCGGTCCGGATCTCCGTGATCGGCGAGGCGTTGAGGACGGCGACGAGCTGCCCCGTTGTCCCGTCGTGGAGGAGCACGGCGCCCTGATGCGGGTCGAGGCCGTGCGCCGGGTTGCCCGGGACGACGACGACCTCCTTGAGGGAGACGACGGGCTCGGCTCCCGCGCGGTGGGCGGGCATCAGCCCGAGCCCGAGGACGGCGTCGTCGGGGATCGGGACGATCGAGCGGAGCGGCATGGACACCTCCCCGCGCGCGAGGCCGGCCAGGACGGACTCCATGGCCTCGATGCACCGGGCCATGTCGAGCGTCGCGCGGACGTCGTCGTCGCTCAGGACAAGCAGGGTCATCGGAACATTCTCCCCAGCGCGTCGCGCTCGTCGTCGGTCAGCTCGATGTCGAGCGCCTCCCGAACGGGCGCGAGGTGCTCGAGGCGGCTCGGACCGACGACCACGGCGGTGATCTCCGGGACATGGAGCAACCACGCGAGTGCGAGCGCCGCCATCGACACGCCGCGGTCTCCCGCCTCGCGCTCGAACGCCTCGAGGGCATCGAACGTCTCCTCGGCCCGGTAGTGCTCGCTCCCCTCGGGGCGGAGCGTCATGCGGGACCCGGCGGGCGGTGGCTCCCCCCGACGGTACTTGCCGGTCAGCCAGCCGCCGGCGAGCGGGCTGAAGGGGGTGTACCCGAGGCCGTGCTCGTGGCAGAGCGGGAACACCGTCTCCCGATCGGCCTGCTCGAGCAGCGAGAGGCGGTTCTGCACCCACTGGTAGCGGGTCAGCCTTTCGAGCTCGGCGAGCTCGATCGCCTCGGCGAGTTGCTCGGCCGTGAAGTTCGACGCCCCGACGGCACCCAGGGTGCCGGCGCGTACGAGCTCGTCGAACGCTCCGAGCGTCTCCTCCTGCGGGACGTCCGGATCGAACTCGTGGGCGAGGTAGAGGGGGATGTGCTCGACGCCCAGGCGGCGGCGGCTCGCCTCGACCTGCCGATGGATGCGTGCGGCGCCGAGGCCGTGGTCGGCGCCGTCGGCCATCGGGTTGTAGGTCTTCGTCGCGACGACGATGCGGTCGCGCACGGCCGGCGGCTTCGTGCGAAGCCACTCGCCGATGTACTCCTCGCTCCGACCGAGGCCGTAGGCGTCGGCGGTGTCGAGCGTCGTGATCCCCAGATCGAGCGCCGCGTCGAGCAGCCGGAGCGCCTCGTCCTTCGGCGTCCCGCGGTCGACGAGGGCGGGCGCCGAGCCGATGCCGCCGAAGTTGCCGCAGCCGAGGACGACGCGTGAGACCGCGATCCCGCTCCGACCCAACGCCCGTCGCTCCACGGCGCGATCGTACGCGGCGTCGGTGGGCTGCCGTCCCGGATAGGTCTCCTTGACCGGACGGCGAACACCGGCGGTGTGGACGACGTGAAACTGCGATCGGCAGGGCGCGAGGCACGTCTCGAGGCGGCGCCCTTCGCGTTCGCAATCCTGCTCGCCAACGGCTTCCTCGCTGTCGTGAGTCTGATGGCGGGTTGGGAGCTCTTCGGACGGAGCGACTGGTGGATATGGCTGGTCGTCGGCTTCCCGGCGGTCCTCCTCTTCGCGGTGTTCAGGATCGGCCCACAGCGTCTCGGGCTCGACCACCTCCGCCGCGAGCTTGCGACCGTACTGCTCGGTTTCCTGTGGGCCGGGACGACCCTCGGGATCACGTGCGTGATCGTGTCGCTCATGCACTGGCGGCCGAGCGGAACGCAGCTGCTCGCAAGCGCGGCGGTCGTGCTCGTCACGAACGTCCTCACGTTCTCGCTCGTCTTCTGGGAGCTGGACAGCGGCGGCCCGGTGAAGCGCGCGCTGGCCGAGTCACGCAAGGAGCCGGACTTCCAGTTCCCCCAGGACGAGAACCCGCAGCTGGCGAATCCGGGCTGGAGGCCCGCGCTCTTCGACTTCCTCTATCTCTCGTTGACGAACTCGATCGCGTTCAGCCCCACCGACGCGATGCCGTTGACGCACCGGGCGAAGCTGTTCATGGGGCTCGAGGCGGGCGTCTCCGGGGTGACCGTCCTCGTCGTCGCGGCTCGCGCGATCAACATCCTCGGAAGCTAGCGCCGCTCGCGGCGCCAGACGAGACGAAGCCCGGACCACGTCGCGTCGATCGCGGCGACTTTGGTGTCGACCAGGCCCAGGGGCAGCGCGACGTCGCGGACGACGTCCTCCGTCATGTCCGTCGGGACGCGCGACGCCCGCTTCGGCCACGCGACCCAGAGCATCCGATCGGGGTGGATCGCGGCGGCAAGCTCGTCGATGCTCGCCTCGAGCTCGCGTCGCGCGGTGACGAAGAGGACGACGACATCGGCGTCCCGCGCGTTCTCGACCCGCCCGGCGCCTGCCGGAAGCGGCTCGAGAAGGCCGACGGCGTCGCCCGGATCGGCCACGATCGCGAACCTGCCGCCCTCGTCGATCCCGAGCTTGCGGGCCAGCGGCGTCCCCGAATAGCCCTCGCTCAGAGCACGACCGAGCCGTCGTCGGCGATGGTCCAGAAGGGGTTGTGCGCCACCTCCCACGGATGGCCGTCCGGGTCGACGAACACCCCGGAGTACCCACCCCAGAAGGTCTCGGCAGGCTCACGGGCAATGCGCGCCCCGGCGGCCCTCGCCTCTTCCACCACCGCGTCGACCTCCGCCGGCGAGCGGACGTTGTGCGCGAGCGTGATACCACCCCAGCCGCCCGAGTCCACGACGCCGCTGTCTTCCGCCAGGTCGGAGCGGCGCCAGAGGCCGACGACGAGGCCGCCTGCCTGGAAGAAGACGACGCCCTCGGTGCCCGGTCTCTGCGACCAGCCGAGGGCCTCGTAGAACGAACGCGCGGCCTCGAGGTCCTCGACCCCGAGCGTCACGAGGCTGAGTCGCTGCTCCATTCCTCGATCATGCCAGGGTGGGCCGGGCCCTCGCCGGCCCGCGCAAACGCCCGGTATGCGGGGGCGAGAGCCTCCGAGAGGTCGCGCCCGCCGACCCGGATCCCGCTGCGGCCGAGACGCTTGATCACCGCACCCGGCGGCAGCGCGCGGGGCGGGCGGGGCGGCGGCAACGTCCCGGCCGCCCAGGGATCGCCGCTCCGCGAGGCGGGCGTGGCGACCGGCTCGCAGCCCCGCCAACGCAGCAGCAGCGACGGCTCGGCGTCGATCGCGTCCGCGACGACGAACGCCAGCGCGGCGACGTGCTTGCAGACGTGCGACCACTCCCGGTCCGGGCACGTGCAGCTCGTCCCGATCCGGCGGGACGGCGGCACCAGAGGCTCGTGTTGCTCGGTCTCGAGGTGGTGGGCGAGGTGGACCGACTGCGTCGTCCCGTCCGCGCCGGCATCGAGGGCGGGGCGTCCCCGTGCCGCACGCGTCGCCTCCGCCCAGGCGCGTGCGGGGAGCACGGCGCTCTCCAGCGAGACCGCGTAGCCGGCGCCCTCCGAGCCCCGGACGCGAGCGCGGATCACGCCCTCGTCGACGAGCACCTCGGACACCGCTCCCTCGCGCGCCAGCTCGCGGCCGCGCTCCGCGCGCTCCGAGCCCTCGTCCGGGACGACAGCCGTCGCGAAAAGCCGCGCCCACGGCCCACGACCGATGCGAGTACCGGGATCGGCTGCGACCGCGATGGGGGCGCCGCCGCGGAGGAGGATCCCGGTCACGCGGCCTCCCCGACCGCGTCGGGGGCCAGCGCGACCGCGGCGCGGATCGCATCGAGGTCGAGCTCGGCGAGCCAGTCGTCGGCGCGGCCGGCCATCACCTGATCGGCCAGCTCGCGCTTCGCGTCGAGGAGGGCGTCGATCCGCTCCTCGAGGGTCGCCGTACAGACCAGGCTCGACACGTAGACCGGCCGTCGCTGGCCCAGACGGTGAACGCGATCCGTTGCCTGCTGCTCGACGGCCGGGTTCCACCAGCGGTCGAAGTGGAGGACGTGGTTCGCCGCCGGGAGGTTCAGCCCTCTGCCCCCGGCGCGGAGCGAGACGACGAGCACGGACGGCTCCGCCTCGGACTCGAACCGGGCCACGAGCTCGTCGCGCGCGCGGATCGAGAGCCCGCCGTGGAAGAACCCGACCTGGCGACCGAGGCGGTGCTCGAGGTGCGGCGCGAGCCGGTCGAAGCCCGGGTACTGCGTGAAGACGAGTGCCTTCTCGTCTCCCGGGACGGCGGCGAGGAGCTCGACGAGGCGCTCGAGCTTCCCGGAGCGGCCTTCGAGTGCCTGACCCGTCGGGACGACGAGCTCGGGGTGGTTGCAGACCTGCTTCAGCTGCCCGAGCATCGCGAGAACGGCGCCGCGGCGGTCGAACGCCCGCTCGTGCTCCTCGATTCGCGGCATCCATCGGTCGACGGTCGCGCGATAGAGGCTCGCCTGCTCGACGGTCAGGTTGCACGGCACCTTCGAGATCGTGATCGGCGGCAGCTCGATGTCGACCTCGGGCGCGTCCTTCGCCCGGCGGAGGACGAACGGGCCGACGAGAGAGCGGAGCCGCTCGAGCGCTTGGGCGTCCCGCCGTGTCTCGATCGGACGGGCGAGCGACCGCTCGAACGCCTCGCGTGTGCCGAGCAAGCCGGGGTTGACGAGGTCCATGATCGCCCAGAGCTCGCTGAGGCGGTTCTCGATGGGGGTGCCCGTGAGCGCGACGGCCCGCCGGCGCGGGATCCGTCGGAGGGCGCGGTGGCGCTTCGTCCGCGGGTTCTTGGCGTCCTGCGCCTCGTCGAGGAGCAGGCGGTCCCACTCGAAGCTCGACAGGAGCTCGACGTCGCGCGTCGCCACGTCGTACGAGGTGACGACGACGTCCGCGCTCCCGACCGCGGCAATGAACGCGTCGCCGGTCAGACGGGACGGCCCGTGGTGGAGGTGGACGCGGAGCCCGGGCGCGAAGCGGGCGATCTCCCGCGCCCACTGCTGCGCGATGCTCATCGGGCTGACGACGAGCGTCGGCCCGACGTCCGCTCCCGCCTCCTCGCGTTCCGAGACGAGGGTCGCGATCGCCTGGACGGTCTTCCCGAGCCCCATGTCGTCGGCGAGGATCCCGCCGACGCGGAGGTCGCCGAGCAGGCGCATCCACCCGTGACCGCGCTCCTGGAACGGGAACAGGTCGTGACGCATCCCGCCGGGCGTCGCGAGCGGCTCGTAGCGCCGCTCGTTGGCTCCGGCGAGGAGATCGCCGAGCGCGGCGTCCAGCCGGACGTCGCCCAGCTCGACGCCGGCCTCCTCGGTCTCGAGACCCGCCACCGCCCGGACGAGCTCGACCACGCCCGCCGCCCGGTCCCGGGTCTCGAGGAAGCGAAGCGCCCGCTCGACGTCGGTGGCACGCAGCGCGTGCCACTTCCCTCGGAGCCGGACGAGCGGCTCCTTCGCGGCGGCGAGCGCGCGGAGCTCCTCGTCGGTCAGCTCGACGTCGCCGATCGCGAGGCGCCAGTCGAACGACGCGATCGCCTTCTGGGTGAGCAACCCGCTCGACGACGGGGCGACGCCCGTTGCGACGAGGTTCACGCGCACGCGGCTCGACGAGGAGACCCACTCGCGCGGGAGGCGGAGCGGGACACCCATGGCCTCGAGCCGCGGCATGGCGTCGCGCAGGAACGTCCGCACCTGCTCCGTGTCGAGCACGACGCTCGTCGGGGGGTCGCCGGCGAGCGCGATTCCGGCGTCGGCGAGGATCGGCTCGATCGTCGCAAGTCGGCGGTCGAGCGCGCGGCGTGGGTCGCTGTCGCGCAGGAATCCGAAGACCTCGTCGGCCCCCGACTGGAGCAGTGCGGCAGGCAGCGCGAGGGTCGGGTCGTCCGCCGCCTCGAGCCAGAGCTCCAGGACGACGGGGCGCTCTCCCATCACGGGCCCGTCCGCCTCGTCGAGTCGGAGCCCGAGATTCCATGGCGCCCGCGATCGGCGCGTGAGGCCGCCGTCGACCCAGGCCGCGAGCCGGCGCTCGAGCGCGGCGTATCCGGTCTCCGCCGGCAGGTCCGGCGTGGCCGCCGCGAGCCCCGCGAGGAACCGCTCCGCGGCGCCGTCCGTTCGGGGCGACGCGCTCGTCATGGTGACATTCGCCGCGCGGAGCGCACGCCGGGCGAGCTCGTCGACGGCGCAGCCGTAGAGGTCGTCGACGAAGGCGCGCGTGTCCCGGTCGAACGCGTCTGCGGAGGCGGCCGGTGCGACGCGCGCCAGCGCGTCGAGCTCCTCGTCGACGTGCTCGTCGAGCGTCGCGCCCCAGAGCGCGTGCCAGCGGCCGTCGGCAGCCTGGAGGTGCGGATGGACGAGCCCGGCGGCGACCGAGCGTCGTGCGGCGTCGAGGACGGCTACGACGACCCGGGCGGTGCCTCCGAGCACGAGCCCGTGAGGGGGTGCGTCGACCAGCTCGAGGAGCTCGTCGAGCTCGAGCCGCCGGGCGCTGACGCCGCGCCCTGTGCTCGCCAGGTCGGCGACGGCGGGCATGCCCTCGTGAAGGCCGCCGGAGGAGAGCGTCCCGTCCGGTTCGCGGACGAGGGCGTACGCGCTCGCGTCCTCTTGCCAGAGGATCTCGAGCACGGATTCCGCGATGGGCTGGAGCGCCTCGGACACGAACCTGTAAGCATAGGCGCGACGGGCGACGTCGCCGCCGTGGGTCGAAAGGCGCTACTGGCCCGAGACGAACGCGGCGACGTCCTGGATCTGCTGTGGCGTCAGCTTGTCCGAGAACGACGGCATCGCCCCGCCGCCGTTCGTCACCTGCGTCACGACCTTGTCGAACGACGGAGACGCGTCGTCGAGGTTCGGCCCGATGCCGCCGCTCGACCCCGCCGCCGAGAACGTATGGCACCCGCCGCATCCGGCCGAGGCGAAGACCTCCTTGCCGGCGGCGGCGTCCCCCGTCGCCGACGTCTCCGTCGGAGTCGTCTGCGTCGTCGTGCCCTCGGTCGAGTCGTCGCCGCCGCAGCCTGCCGCAGCGAGGACGAGCACACCGACGGTCAGGAGGAGGACGACGGCGCGCACGAGTCGAGTTCTACCCGTCCGGCCCGCGCCCGTAAACCGCTCAGTCGAGCCGGACGAGCGTCGCGCCGTCAGCCGAGTCGGACGTGTGGGAGGCGACGAGCGGATGGCGCGCCAGCTCGTCGCGGACGGCGGTGCGCAGGGCGCCGGTGCCGCGGCCGTGGACGACCCGTACCTCGTCCCTGCCTGCGAGCGATGCGGTGTCGACGAAGGCGCGGAGCGCCTCGCGTGCCTCCTGCGCCGTTCGGCCGCGCACGTCGAGCTCGGTGGCGGCATCGGTCGGAGCCGGAGCGCGGATCGTCACGGCCTGCTCCACCGGCTCGTCCGCGCGGCCGTCACGGTCGGGCCGCAACCGTTCGAGCGGCACGCGCACGCGGAGCCCGCCGCGCCCGACGACGACCGCTTCGCCGCGGACGATCTCGGCGATCGTCCCGCGCACGCCGAGCGCCGGCGCGACGACCGGGTCGCCCGCCGCCAGCGGGGAGGTCGTCTCGAGCGGCTCGTCGGCGGCGTCGAGGACGCGACCGGCCCGGGCGACGCGCTCGGACACCGCGCCGAGGCGACGGTCGCGCTCGCGCTCCTTCGCGATCGCCCTCGGCGTGGACGCGGCCCTTCGCTCGCGCTCGAGCCTGCGGGCGGCCCGGATCTCGGCGCGCGCGGTGTCGAGCTCCGCCCGCGTCCCGGCCAGCTGGCGCTCCGCGTCGGCGAGCGCTCGCTCGCGTTCGGCCTGGGCCGAGGCGCGGACACGGTCGATCTCCGCCTCGAGCTCGGCGACGCGGGCCTCGGAGGCTCGCTGCGCCTCCTCCGCCGCGGCACGTGCCGCGGCCGCGCGGTCGCGTTCCGCGGCGGCGTGCTCCTCCGCCGCCTCTGCCTCGGTCAGGAGCTCGGCCACCCGGCGGCGTTCGGGGGCGACGAGCGCCGTCGCCTGCTCGACCAGCTCGCGCGCCAGGCCGAGGCGCGCGGCGATGCGCAGGGCGTGCGACGTGCCCGGCCGTCCGAGAGCGACGCGGTAGAGCGGCGCCTCGGTCTCCGGGTCGAAGCCCGTCGCCGCGTTCGCCGCGCCCTCGGTCGCGCTCGCCCACTCCTTGAGCTCCTGGTAGTGGCTCGTGGCTACGGTGAGCCGCGCCTGGCGGGCCAGCCGACCGAGGAGCGCCTGCGCGAGGGCGGCACCCTCGACCGGGTCGGTCCCGGCCGCGACCTCGTCGAGGAGCACGAGCGACCTGCCGGTGGCGCGATCGAGGATCGCGACGAGGTTCCGCAGGTGCCCGGAGAACGTCGACAGGCTCATGGCGATCGACTGCTCGTCGCCGATGTCGGCGAGCACCTCGTCGAAGACGGGGAGCAGCACGTGGTGCGCCGGCGGCCGCAGGCCGCACTGGTGGAGAAGGACCGCGAGCCCGAGCGTCTTCAGCGCGACCGTCTTCCCGCCCGTGTTCGGGCCCGAGACCACGACGGCGCGGAGGTCGCCGAGCTCGAGATCGATCGGAACGGCATCCGCTGGGTCCAGCAGCGGATGACGCGCGCCGCGCAGGACTACCTCGTCGGCGATCTCGACGGCGGCGCCGCGCCAGGTGCGCGACAGCGCGGCACGCGCGACGCAGAGGTCGATCCGCGCGATGGCATCGACGAGCTCGACGAGCGGCCCGGCCTGCGCCGCGACCGAGGCCGAGAGCTCGCCGAGGATGCGCCAGACTTCGTCGCGCTCGGCGATCTCCGCCTCGCGGAGCCTGTTCGAGTCGTCGACGACCGCGAAGGGCTCGACGAAGAGCGTCTGGCCGGAGCCGGAGCTGTCGTGGACGATGCCGGGAACGGCGCCACGCGCGGTGGCGCGCAGCGCGAGGACGGGCCGGCCGCCGCGCTCGGTCACGAAGTCGTCCTGCAGATGGTCGCGCAGGGCCGGGTCGCGCGCGAGCGAGCGGAGCCGATCGCCGAGCCGCGCCCGGCCCTCGCGGAGCTCGCGCCTGAGTCGGCGCAGGGCGGGCGAGGCCGTGTCACGGAGATCCGAGCCGTCGTCCTCGACGGCCTTCCCTATCGCGGCGGCGACGGCTGCGAGGCGCGGCTCGATGCCCTCCGCGAGCGACCAGAGCGCCGGTGGGCGGCCGGCGCCGTCGAGCGCCGCGCGCGCGCCGAGCCCGGCGGCGATCGACGTCGCCACCGCGTGCAGCGCGGCCGGGTCGAGGACGCCGCCGCGGGTCGCGAGCTCGACCGCGGGCCGGACGTCGTGTGCGCCGGCGAGGTCGGGCTCGGCCGACTGCTCGAGCACCGCGATCGCCTCGGCGGTCAGGACGTGACGCCGAACGACCTCGTCGGCGTCGGCCGTCGGCGTCAGTGCGCGGGCCAGGTCGCGCCCGGGCTCGCTCGTCGCGGTCGCCGCGAGGCGCTCGAGGATCGCGGGGAGCTCCAGGAGCTCGAGGGCCCGTGGATCCATCGCGGCAGTGTAGGCCCGGCCGTCGAGCGCGACCGGACACGACGGGGACGCAGCTGGATGTGCCCGACACCATGCCGGATACCGGTTGCGCCTCGAGCGGCGCGGAAAGCGCCCTCAGCCCGAGATGAACTCGGTGAGGAACCGGATCTGGACGCTCTGCTCGCGCGACTGGAACTTCACGACGTCGCCGATCGAGACGATGCCGACCACCTCGCGCTCGTCCGTGACGACCGGGAGGTGGCGTATGCGCCTGTCGGTCATGACCGCCATGCACTCCTCGACCGAGGCGTCGGGGCCGACGAAGACGAGCTCCGGGGTCATGATCTCGCCGACGGGCGTGGTGCGCTCGTCCCGGTCCTGCAGCGTCACGCGACGGAGGTAGTCCCGCTCGGTGACGATCCCTGCGAGGCGGTCGCCCTCGTAGACCAGGAGCGCCCCGACGTTGCCCTCCACCATCCGCACGATGGCGTCGTAGACGGTGGCGCTCGCGTCGATCCGCAGGACCTCGCGTCCCTTGCCCTCGAGGATGTCCGATACCTGACCCATGCCTGCCTGCTCCGTGGTCTGAACTTTCTACGAGATCGATTGTCTGCGCAAGGGTCGGTATGCGCGTACGGCGGCGGGCGAGGGCGACCCGTCCGTCAGTCCTGCTCCAGGCGCAGGTCGAAGCCGGCCGGCGCATGGATGTTGAGGAAGCGCGCGGGCTCATCGGTGCGGTTCGCGAAGCCGTGGACGACGCCCGGCGGGACGAGGACGAAGACGCCCGGTCCGGCGGCAACCTCCTCGCCGTCGGCAGTGAAAACGAGCTCCCCGTCGAGCACGTAGAAGGCGTCGTCCTCGGTGTCGTGGGCGTGGAGCGGCGGCCCTTCGCGTCGCGGTTGCACGGTGACGATCGAGAGGTTGAAGCGCGGCGTGTCCGCGGTACGCGCAAGGAACTCGACGTTCCCCACGCGACGACCGTCGCCCGGCAGCACGACCACGACGCGCTCAGTCGACATCGAGCTCCACCGCCTGCGACACGCTGACGCCGAGATCGCGCAGCAGACCGTCCTCGAGCCCGTACACGACGCCGTGCACCGTGAGCTCCTGCCCGCGCGCCCAGGCGTCCTCGACGATCGTCGTCTGGCAGACGTTCACCACCTGCTCGACGACGTTCAGCTCGCAGAGCCGGTCGAGCGTCGCTCCTCGTCGATCGCGTCGAGCTCGTCCGCGTGCTTCTCCGCGACGTCCTGGACGTGCCGGAGCCAGTTGTCGATCAGGCCGAGCGCGCGCCGTGCAGCGTGGCGGCGACGCCGCCGCAGCCGTAGTGGCCGCAGACGATCACGTGCTCGACGCGCAGCACGTCGACCGCGTACTGGATGACCGAGAGGCAGTTCAGATCGGTGTGGACGACGACGTTGGCGACGTTGCGGTGGACGAACATCTCGCCCGGCGCCAGGCCGACGATCTGGTTGGCCGGCACGCGGCTGTCCGAGCACCCGATCCAGAGGTATTGCGGCGCCTGCTGGTCGGCGAGCCCGGTAAGAAGTCCGGGTCGCTGCGACCATCTCGGCAGCCCAGGCGCGGTTTCGCTCGAAGAGCTTCGCGAGGGCGCGCACGGGAAAGAGGCTAGACGATCCCCC
>CAWBVO010000018.1:0-163786 GCA_963792245.1 uncultured Actinomycetes bacterium | reverse complement strand
GAGCCGCGGGCGTCCTATGTCCGCTCCTCTCGTCCGAAGAGGAGCAGGACGACGAGTATCGCGACGCCGTAGAGGATGCTGCGCCCGTAGTCCGGCATGTTCTCCGCCTGCAGAAGGCTGATGAGGGCGATGAGGCTGATCGCGCCGGCGACCGCGCCGAGATAGTGACCGCGCCCGCCGAGGATCGCGACGCCGCCGATCACGGCCGCCGCGATCGACTGGAAGAGAAACGGATCACCCAGGCCAAGCGTCGCCTGACCGCTGTAGGCGACGAGGACAATTCCGGCGAGGGCCGCGAAGAAGCCACTCAGCATGTAGAGGATCACGGTCACCGCTCGTACGTTGACGCCGGCGAGGTAGGAGGCTACGGCGTTGCTTCCCGTCGAGTAGATCTTGCGGCCGAACGTCGTGAAACTGAGGATGAAGGTGACGGCCAGAATCACCCCGAACCAGAGAATCAACTGGACGGGGATGCCGGCGAGTTGAGCGTGGATCGCGTTCTGCAAGGCAGGTGGGGCGTATGAGCGGCACGTCTCGCATGTGAGCCCTTGCGTACGGCCAAGCGTCAGCCCTTCCATGATCCCGTTCATCGCGAGGGTCATTACGACTGCCGGGACAGCGAGATACGAGATGCAGAGACCGTTGACCAGTCCCACCAGCGCACCGAGTCCGAGGGCGAGCAGCAGCGCATAGGCAGCGCGAGAGTCCCGTCCGAGCGAAGCGGTGGCAAACAGCACCCCTGCTGCGTTCAGCACCCACGGAATGGAGAGGTCGATACCGCCGACGAGAAGGACGAATGTCTGGCCGGCGGCGACGAGACCCACGAACGACGCGATGACGAGAATCGCTTTGACGCTGGCGGCGCTGGCGAAGCCTGGGTGGAGGAACGCTCCGACGAGAAAGACAAGGATCGCTGCGCCGAAGGTGACGAGAATTCGACGGCGATCAACGGTCAGAAGATCCCGCGCTCTCGTGCCGGAACCGGTGCTACTGCCTACGCTCATGTGGTTGCTTTCACGAGGCGACCGAGGATGACGCCGAGGAACACGGCGATGACGAGGAAGACGCCCTGAAAGAAGGACTGGTAGAGCGGATTGATGCCGGCGAAGAACAGGACATTCGTGAGGATCGTGAGCACGAAAGCGCCGGCGATGCTCCCGAGCGCGCTACCTCGTCCGCCGTAGAAGCTGATTCCTCCGAGTACGACGGCTGCGATCGACGTGAGAATGTAGACGTCGCCGGCGGCTGCGTCGCCACCCGTCGTGCTCGCGGCGAGGAAGAGTCCACTGGCCGCTGCAAGCAGCCCTGACAGAGCAAAAGCAATGACCTTCACGCGGCGCACCGGAATCCCGTGGGCGCGGGCAGCCGACTCGTCGTTTCCGATCGCAAAGATCCGAACGCCAATTGTCATGCGCCGCAGTACCAGCCAGGCGACTGCCACGAGTGCGATGAAGAGGAGGCTCCACGGTCCTTGCGTGCTTGCGAGCGTGTTCGAGTAGGAAGGTGGGATCAAGCCGCCCGGTTCCGGGAGGATCCAGATCGCCAGCCCCTGCAGGATCGCGAGCGTTGCCAGCGTGACAAGGATCGGCTGGAGGCGGCCGTAGGCGACAAGTATCCCGTTGATGGCACCGAAGACCGCGCCGAGAGCGAGGATCGCGAGCGACCAGCCGATCATGCTGGCGAGGCTGTCCTTCATGTGCGTTGCCGCGAGCGCGTTCGAGACGTCGATGACGCCTCCGACGGAAAGGTCGATGCCACGGGTGATCACGACGATCGTTTGGCCGACCGCCACGAGGACTGTCGGGACGGCGGTGTTGACAACCGATGTCCACTCGAACGTGCCGGGGTAGGCGTTGAGCTGGCCGTGGAACAGCCCGATGTAGAGCAGTGTCAGCCCGGCGAGGATCACGAACGAGAGCAGGAAGGACATGTTCTGCGCGAGCGAGTGGCGCCATCCACTGAACGGAGAAAGCGTCGCGGCGCCCCTTGGCATGTCACTCATCGATCGCCCTCGCGCAGCGCGGCAGCGACGAGACCCTCCGCACTTGCTTCCGCGCCCGACAGCTCGGAGACGACCCGTCCTTCGCGCATCACGAGCACGCGGTGGCATAGCTGCGCGATCTCTTCTGTCTCGCTCGAGTAGTAGAGGAGTGCCTTCCCTTCTGCCGCGAGGTTGACGACGAGCTCGTAGATGTCGTGTTTCGTGCCGACGTCGACGCCTCGCGTGATGTCGAACAGAAGGAGCACGTCGGGTTCGACGAGAAGCCATCGCCCGATCAGGACTTTCTGCTGATTGCCACCCGACAGGGTTCCGACCGGTTGGAGTCCGGCGTTACGGGTCTTGATCTGGAGTCGCTCGGCCACACCCCCGACGAGCGAGAGCTCTTGCCGATGCCGTATCACTCCGGCCTGACTGATCTTGTCGAGCACGGCGAGCGTGAGATTGTCCTTCACGGACATGGGCAGCATCAGTCCCTCGGTCTTCCGGTCCTCCGGGACGAGCGCGATCGCAAGGCCTCGCTTGATCGCGTCTGCTGGGCTTCGAAGCTTCGCCCGCTTACCCCCGATCGAGATCTGTCCTCGCGTGAGTTTCCGCGCCCCGAACAACGACAGAAAGAGCTCAGGTTGACCCTGGCCGGCGAGGCCGCCGATGCCGAGTATCTCGCCTCTCTTGAGCTCGAAGGAGACTCCATGCAGGACGTCGCCCTCCAATCCCTCGGCGCTCAACGCGACTTCGCTCTCAGCCTCTGGGAGCGCCGGCCGGTCCGGGTACATGCGATCGATCGTGCGACCGGTCATGAGAGTGACGGCCTCGTGCTCGGTGAAGTGGCGCTCTGTTGCCACGTGCCTGCCGTTTCGCAGCACGGTGATCCGATCGGCGAGAGAGCCGACCTCACCCCAGCGATGGGAGGTAAAGAGCACGCAAGCGCCGTTGTCACGGAGGCGGCGGACAAGCCCGAACAGCCACTCGACTTCACGCTCGGCGAGCGCCGAGGTCGGCTCGTCGAGAAGGAGGATGCGCGGTTCGCGCATGAAGGCGGACGTGATCTCGACCATTTGGCGCTGCGCGAGTGGGAGCGAACCCGCAAGAGAGCGGGGGTTGATGCCGCTCACTTCGAAGCGCTCGAGAACCTCGGCCGCGCGCTGAGCGAGCTTCCGCCGCTGGATCAACCTCGCGGGGCCGCGGGGCTCGCGCCCGACGAAGAGATTCTCGGCCACCGTCAGCCAGGGAAAGAGGGTCAACTCCTGGAACACGGTGCCGACGCCGAGGCGGCGGGCAGTCCGGGGACCGGAGGCGGTCACGTCCTCCCCGTCGATCACGACCGAACCGGCGTCCGGCTTCACGGTTCCCCCGATGATCTTGATCAGCGTGCTCTTGCCGGCGCCGTTCTCACCGACCAGCGCGTGAACCTCGCCGAAGCTCGCCGTCAGCGCCGCCCCGGTGAGCGCCTCGACACCTCCAAAGGAGCGGGAAATGCCGATTGCTTCGATGGCCAGGTTCTGCGCGGCCGGCGTGGTCCGTGTCTCGTCGCTCATCTCGGGGATCGTGTCGACCGCGGAGTTGGCTGATGGTCGCCCGGAGAACAGGCGACCACCAGCCGTTTCGGCGATTTACTTCGGGAGCCGGACGTTCAAGACCCCGGGGCAAGGCTTGCCTGTCAGTGCTGCCTTCACACAGATCACAAGCGTTGCGTTGGGGCCCGAGTCGGTGAAGTCGGCGAAGAAGCTGTCAGGCAGGGTCGGGAAAACAGTCAGACCCTGCTTGACGGTCTTGTCCGTAACGAACGGGAACGGGATTTCGATGTTCGACTTCGCGTGTTTCTTCAACAGGATCTCACGAGCCAGTTCGAGGGCTACGAGAGAGAGGAACGGCGGCTGGCCGAGCGACATGCCCTGGACATGTTTGCCCTTGTAGCCTTGCGGCAGCAGGAACCGGCGGAAGCCGTTCTCGGCCTCGCCCCCTGTGATCGGGAGCGGCTTTCCAGCGTCGACGAACGCCTTCAGTACTCCATCGGTGCCGCCCTGTACCCAGGCGCCGTCGACTGTCGGCAGCGACGGAAGCTGAGCGGCTGTCGCCCGCTGCGCGTCGGCGGAGGCCCAGTTGCCGCTGTACTTGGCAACAACCTTGATTCCGGGGTTCGCCTTGAAAACAGCTTCCGCACCCTTGTTTCGCTCGGAATCGGCGAAGGTGCCGGCGACACCCGTGACCATGATCACGTTGCCCTTACCCTTCAGCTGATCGACCAGGTACTGCGCCATCTGCGAGCCGAACTTGAGCTGATTCGTGTTCACGGTCTGGGCGCATGGAGCCGTCACGACGTTGTCGAACGACACAACGACGATCCCACGGTCGCAAGCCTGTTTGATGATTCCATTCAGGCCCGTCGGAGATGCTGCATTGATGACGATCGCATCGACGCGCTGCGAGATCAGATTCGAGATCTGCTGGGTCTGCTTGCCGACGTCGTTACCCGAGTTGTAAACGGAGCAGACCACCTGCTTGCTGTAAGGCGGCATCTTGCATCCGCCCTTGAAGAGGTTCGCCATCTCGACACGCCACGTGTTGCCGATGAACGAGTTGGCGAGAGCGATCCTGTACGGCTTGGCTTCGCTCTTGGTGCTGTGAGCCGACCCGGCTGACGCAACGGCGACCAGGATCGCCGCCATGACCGGAACTGCGAGAAGGACTGTCCAACGCGGGACCTTCATCGGTCGTTGCTCCTTTCCACTACGAGCTCTCGGCCGCGAAGGCGACCTGGGGCACGACGGAGCACAGAATGTGATCCGTCACGGCTCGCGGTCGCCTCGTGGCGGCGCGACATCGAGCCGACCTGCGAACGTGAACTCAAGACTTGCGAGCTGCCCGCCGATACTGGTGTGATCGAACTGGTCTTACCGGTAATTCCGCGAGCATAGGAGCATCCCTCGCGAATGTCAATCTCAGGGGGTCACTCGTCTGGGTCGGGAGTCGTGACGGCCGTTGATCCCACCAAACATGCTGGGTTGCGCTACCTCACCACGCGTTGCCACTGACCAGATCGCGAGATTCCACGTTCGAGTCCTTGGGAGAAAAGAAGCAACGCGCCAGGCGTTGAAGGGAATCGAGGCCATCTCCGGCGATCCTCGACCGACGCCCGATGCCGGCCGCGGCCAGAGGGCACGGCGCCGGGAGGAGCGACTACGCTCGGATTCGTGCGTCCTGATGCTCCCGCCCTCGGCGTTGGCTTCCTGTTGGTGCAGATCGTGGTGGGCTACGAGTGGCTCTCGTCCGGGATGACGAAGCTCGTGCACGGCGACTTCCCGGGGGGACTGGCAGACGACCTACACGAGCGGAGCAAGGACTCCTACGTCTGGTACCGGCATTTCCTCGAGTCGGTGGTGATCCCGCACGCATCGGCGTGGGGGTACCTGATCGAGATCACCGAGCTCGCTATCGGAGCGATCCTCATCGTGTCTGCGGTCGTATGGCTCGGACGCCCGAGGATCTCCCGGCGCGTCGGCGCATGGCTGGCGGGTCTGACGGTGGTCGCGTCCCTTGGCGGGCTGATGCTCGCGCTCAATCTCACGTTCGCGAACGGCTACGGCGTCGGGCCGATCGGCCCGGACAGCTTCGACGAGGGGATCACCCTCGACGTGCTCCTGATCGGCATCCAGACGATCCTGATCGCCGTCAGCCTGTGGGCCTTCGCCGAGAGTCGCCGACCAGTCGTTGGCGCCGGGCGCACGCTCACAACGGTCTGAGCATCGTCGCAAGGGCGCCGTGCTTGGACGAACAGGCAACCACGCACCTCCGTGTTCTCCATCGTCAGCGTGTCTTCCCTACGCCGGGCTTTTGCCACCAGCAGCCATGGTCTTTCTACTCGCGCTCATCGAAGACACCGAGCCGCACAAGCTCGCGCCGCAAGCCACTCGCGTCGGTGAACCGGATCGCCCGGAATCCGAGCCCGCTGGCCGCCTCGATATTCGCCGAGGGAGTCGTCGATGAAGACGGCTGTCGCGGGTTCGATCTCGAACTGCTGGATGAGCTGCTCGAAGATTCGCCGATCCGGCTTGTTCACTCCCACCTCGCCCGAGATAACGATCCCCTCAAACCAGGAGAGGAAGTCAAACCGCGCTCGGGCGACGGGGAACATCTCCGCCGACCAGTTGCTGAGCGCCACCAATCGCACATCCATTGCGCGCAGCTCGGCCAGCACGGTGACGCTCCCAGGAATCTCTCCAGCCAGCATCTCGGGCCATCGTCGATGGAACACCTCGATCAGCTCACGGCGCTCCGGATACTCCGCCGCCAGCAGTTCTACGGCCTCCACCCATGGACGCCCCGCGTCCTGCTGCGCATTCCACTCCGCGGTGGTCACCTCGGCAAGGAACGACTCCATCTCCTCGGGATCGTCGAACAGCTGGCGGTACAGGTGGCGGGGGTCCCAATCGATAAGGACGCCACCTAGGTCGAAGACCACCGTGGACGGGCGCGACCCATCGGACATCACGCGATGCTAGTGGGCTAGCGGTGGTCTCTCGTCAAGACGAGCGCGCTGGTCGAGGATCCACCCACCAGAGGGACTCCGCCCGCCCTCGCGCTGGCGCGGGGGTGCCCGGGAGGGGTGCCCCCTCGCCTGCGTCCATGCCCTAGCGGTGGACGACCTTCAGGGCGACGGTCGCGCCGTTCCGGATGCCCGCGGCGTCCACGACGTCCACCTCGAGCGAGTACGTTCCCGCCGCCTTCGGCTTCCCCACGATCGTCCCGTTCCCGCGAACCCGGAGCGGGGCCGGGAGACCCTTGACCGTGAGGCGGTACGGCGGGGTGCCACCGCTGATCCGGATCCGGTCGACGTATCGCCTGCCGGTGCGCGCCCATCGAAGCGGACCACCGACTGTCAGCATCGAGCCGCCTTCAGCGCAGGCGGCCGCGCACGCGTCGACGACGAGCGGCCTGAGGAACCGCGTGAACGCCTCGCCGCCGTCCCAGTTCATGTGGATCCCGTCCGCGAACCAGTCGTCGTGGTCGCGGCTCTCGAGCTCCCAGTCGCCGACCGCAAGCTGCGGCCAGCGCTTTCGCGCCTCACGAATCTGGTCGTTGATGTCCGCCCAGCTCGGCTGACGCTCGCGAAGCGTGATCCACACAACTTGGTCGACACCCGCGTCGACGAGCGCGCGCATGACGCGATCGATACCGGCCGCGAACCCGCTCGGCGCGTCGTTGTAGCCAACGTCGATCACGGCGACCTGCCCGAGCGCCGGGCCGAGGTCTCGGATCGCATCGAGCGCGCTCGGCGGCCGCTCGCCGTCGTACACACATCCTTCGGTGACGAGTCTTCGGCACGTCCGGATGTCGATCCGCAGGTCGATGCCCCGGCCGAGCTCATCGCGCGCCTGGCGCTGCCAGAAGAGGACGCCGCCAACCGAGTCGGCGACAAGCGTCACCCGCGGCGCAGCCGTCACGGCCGCGCCAGACGCCCCCCACCCAAGAAGCACCGCCAGGGCGGTCGCTGCCAGCACGGCTCTGAACGGCGTCAGCATCCGCGTTCGTCCGATCCGGATTGTGCAGGAGCGCACGAGCGCATGCCAGTCCCTGACGGTCAGGTGCCGTGGATCCGGCTCCGGCAAAGGACAGCGTATTGGACTCTCAGTTCAGGGGACGCGAGAGCCTCGAGCCGGCTATCGACAATACGGCGATGCAGCGCACTTCGGCTCCGTCCGTCTGTCAATGTGCGCACAGAGAAATGACCTCCCACGATCCGATGCAATACCTTTGGGCGTCCACCCAGGAAAGGCGATGAGATGGCTCGAAAGACGATTCGTGTCTCGGACATGTCCGGTCAAGAAATTCCGGACGGTCGCGGAGCAACGGTCCGTATCACGTTTGCGGACGCCCGACGCGGTGCTCGTGAACTTGATGTGACGGATGCTGAGGCCGAACAGCTAGGGGGCCGGGTTGTGGCACGTCGAGGTCGGAGGCCAAAGAGCGCGGGCTAGCCGTCTTGGATGGCGCGAGCTGCCGTCGCTCGCGCGACGCTTTCCGGCAGTTCGGTGGTCGTGACGGTGACACGTTCGGCTAATGCCTGCTATCTGGAGTCGCTGCTCCATCGAGCTCGCGGAGCGGCTTCAGACTGTGACGACGATCTTGCCGACCTGCTGGTTGGATTCCAGAAAGCGGTGCGCGTCGACAATCTCCACCAGCGGGAACGTCCTGGCGATCACCGGCTTCAGGTATCCCCCTCCAAGACCTTCCAGGATCAGCTTGTGATAGCGGGCGAAGCGCTCCGGGTTGTTCCAGATCTCCGAGGCCAACCAGCCGCGGATGCTCAAACCCTTGAAGGCGGCGGGCCAGTGGGGGTATGGCGTGTCCTGGCCGCTGAGTCCCCCGTAGACGATGACGGTACCTTCGGCGGCCGCGGACTGAGCCAGCATGTCAACCTCGGGACCGCCCACCGGATCGAAGATGATCCGGGCGCCGAGGCCGCCGGTGATGCGCTGTATCTCGGCGAGATAGTCGACCTCCTCCGTGGCCACCACGTGCTTCGCACCGTGTTGCTCTAGCGCCGCGGCTTTCGTGCTCCTGCGCGTCGCTGCGATGGGGACCGCGCCGGCCCAATTGGCGAGTTGAATGGCGGCGACACCGACACTGCTGGAGGCCGCTCGAATGACCACGAAGTCACCCACCGTGGCATGCGTGACGTGGACGATGGCCAGCGCAGTGAAGTACTGCATCCAGATCGATGCAGCTTCGACGATGCTCAGCCCAGACGGCGGAGCGATGAGGCTGCTCGCGCGAACGATCGCCTGTTCGGCGTACAACCCATACTCACCCATCCGAACGTTCGGCAGGACACAAACACGCTCGCCGACGGCAAAGCCACTCACATCCGGACCAACCGCTTCGATCACGCCGACACCTTCGTAACCGATCAGCGTCGGAAGCTCCGGCATCACCGGATAGCCGCCCGCGCGGAACACGACTTCGGAGCGGTTGAGGCCGATGGCCTCGACCTTCAGGCGCACCTCGCCCGGGCCGGGCTCACCCACCTCCGCGTCCTCGAGCCGCAGTTCTTCCGGCCCACCCCACTGATGAACGCGAACAACCTTGCTCATCGACAAACCCTCAGCTCGCCTTCTGACAACGGCTCGAACCACGACCTCGTCCCACTTCGAGGCCGAGGCCGCCGAATCCTGACACAGATGCAGATGGCGTTCGTCGACGGAGACCGGTTCGCTCAAATCGGGTCGAGTAGAGGAGCTACGCCTTCGCGATCGACCCGCCGCGGCACGAGGAGCGGGATCCGATGTTCCTGACGTGGGCGGAGGTCGAGGAGCTGGCGAGCTACTGCCGCGAAACGATCCCCTTGGGGGGTTGAGACCGTCCCTTTGGATCACCGTGTCGCGTGCGCGCGCGAGGAAGTGGGAGGCGTTCTCGTCGACAGCCCCGGTGACCCTCGTTCTCGACGTGGAGTAGTTGTAAGGTGCATCCCGATGAACGAGCCAGCACCCGACAAGCAGCAGGGGGTCGCCGGGCATGTTGTCGACGCGGTTGCGTTGGGGGTGGAGACGGTTGGCTACGAGCTGCTTGCCGGTGCGACCGTGGCCACGGCAGCTGCCACGGCTGGGATGGGCGCTGGGCACCACGTTGCGGGCAGCGCGTTCGACACCGCCGGGGCAACGACTGTGGGATCGGGCTTCCACCAGGCTGGCGACGCGTTGTACGCGGTGGCACGAAAGAGCTTCGCCCTTGCGGGGGAGGCAGCTCGCAGTGCGCTCGATAGCTTCGTCGGGCCGCCGCGGACCCAGGTCGACGGTGGAGTTTCGCACTCACTGAACCCGCCGGGGCAACAACCTCCGGACTAGCACGGTCCGCGCGGAGGTACACAGAATCACCGCGATCCCCCTTGCGGGCGTGCACGTCTGACCAGGGCCCACCGTCGCGTCGCCGGGGGGTACCCGGTCTCGCGTGCGTGCGCGTGCGCGCGAGAGGAAATTGTCCGTTCGCGACCCGCCAGTGGTGCGTTCGCGATCCGCCACCTCGCGCTGGATCGCTGATGGATAGACGCGTCGCGACATCGTGTCAGACGGATGTCAGATCCTGACGAGGGTTCCGCCGACGGCAGCGAGCGCACGAAAGAGTGCGGCACGGCTTTCGGGCTCCCAGCCCTGGAGCTCGGAACCGGCCGCGGCTTGGAACCGGCTGGCTCAGCCGGCCGGGACTAACCCGGCAGCCTCGCCTGGTTAGTCGGCGAAGGTCATCGTGATCTGACACGAATCTGACCCGCCGGGCGTCGTACGCTCGAATCCTGAGCCGCCCATCTCGCGCCGAACGGTCAGGGACCTGCCCGCGATCTCCGGCGTGACCGGACAGGTGCGGGTGATCTGATGCGACGACGGGTGCCTGTGCGGCGGGTTCGAGGACGCGCGACTAGTGACCGGTCGTCGAGAAGTGCATGTAGTCCTTGGTCTGCCCGGACCAGTCGCCGCCCCAACCCCAGCCGACAGAACGAAACGCGCGGACGACGGCGGGCGTGACCATGCCCCTGCGCAGCCGTGAACGGTCCATGAACCGCGACCGGCGAGCGTCCCGGGTGCGCCCGCATCCGACGTACGGATTCTCGACGGGGTTCAGGTCGATCGCGTGGCCGTAGGCGTGATTCGACCACGAGCCGTTGCCCCTCCCGCCGGTGCATGGGGACGGAACTGCCTGACGGCACTCGAACGACCCGCTGACGTCGCCGTCGGCGGGTCGGGCGCGCTCGGGTCCGTACATCGCCTGGACACTCAGGTGTCGGATCGGGAAGCGGAGCTCGTACAGCCGTCGGAACACCGTCTCGAGCGGTGCGGCGACGTCGCGGTTCACGACGAGCTGGCCCGTATGAGTTCGGCCGTCGAAGCCCCAGTGCCGGACGGTGAGCAGCCGGAGCTGCGAGAGCGGGACGGGGCAGTCCGGCCGCCAGAAGCCGGTTTCGAGCGTCGACGCGAGGGGCGCGGGCAAGGGTCGCACCGCCGCGGCCGCGGCGTGCGGCTGGAGCGCGACGAGCAGAAGCGGCAGGGCGAGGATCCGCAACACGGCGCCGGGCCAGAGTTACGCCTCGGCCGGCTGCTCGTCAAGTGCAGAGGTCATCGACGTGAGCGGATCAGCGTGGCGCCCCGGTGCTGCGCCAGAGCCGAGATCACCATCTCGCGTGGCCCGGGTCAAACAGCGAGCTTGACAGGATCCGCACGCCAAGCCTCCACCAGCAGTGCGTTCGCCACCTCGCGCACCTGCTCCTCGAGGTTCGGGTCGTCGAGTCGGCCGAGCGGGTCGAAGCGGTCCGTCGCGTGCCCGATCGCCACCTCGCCCTCGACGACCCGCCCGCCCGTTGTGGCGAGCACCTTGCGAAGCTCGGCCTGCGCCCACACCGCACCGAACCCGCCGGTGGTGGCGCCGGTCACAGCGACCGGCTTGTTGCGCATGGCGTTCGTCGCCAGCGGTCGTGACGCCTCACGTGAACGCGCTGATCCCGTCGCTGGATCGCGCCAGTCCGAAGCCGCAGGGATCCTTTACGAAAAACTCACGTCTGAGGCGCAGGGTGCGTGCGATCAGGCAGACGCGCGCAGCGGCAGCGCTCGACGGAAGGGGATGACCCGAGATGCGCAGGCTGACGTTCCTAGCGGTTGGGCTTGTGGTGCTCGCGACGGCTGGGCTGGCGGTGGCGAAGGGCTTGGAAGCGACGAAGAGCATCAAGTCGGTGACTGGCACCTTCACGGCCGCGACGGTGCAGCCGATCGGCAAGGCGACGAGCTGCACGACCTCCGACGGTAAGACCCTGGTGACGGCCAAGGCCCGCTACAGCGGTGTCGCGGCGGGAGACGGGAACCTTGCCGGGGCGATCACGCTCGAGGCGCGGATTGTCGGCAACGCGACAGACAACATCGGTGTGGTCGACGGCAAGCTCCGCATCCACGTCGCCTCGGGGGGAGAGACGACCGCGAAGTTCACCGGCGTGTTCGCGAGCGGCAAGCTCGTCGGCTTCGCGACCGGCCACACGCAAGACCCGCACGCCAAGCTGTTCGCCAACTTCTCGTCCGGTTTCGCTCCTGCAACGGGGTTCACCGGAGGCAAGATCGGTGCCACCGACGGAGGCTCGGCCGTCGAGGTCGGGCCGGGGAAGTGCGCTCCCAAGCACGACGCTGCCGCCCCGGAGGCGAAGAAGGATCACGGCAAGAAGGGCAAGGACGACGAGAAGGGCAAGGACGACAAGGAGCACTAGACGAAGCACGAACGGTCGTCCGTCCCCCGACGCGGACGCGGGACGGCGCGAGCGCGTCAGGGGACATTCCCTCACGCTTGCGCACGCGACTCTTTGGACCTAGGGGTGCTGTTCAGGTTCGCTCCTGGATCCGTTCGATGGCCGCCTGTGCGACTGTCGGCATGGCGAACTCTGGAAACGCGAATGTCGAACTGACGTTGATCTCGCAGAGCACGTAGGTGTCGTCACCGATCGCCGTCTTGGGGCCGTAGAAGAAGTCGGCGTCCCAGATAGCCGGGAGCGCGTGCGTGTCGAGCCCGAGGATCTCCTGCATCTCGGGCACCCACTCGGACTCCAGGCAACCGCGAAGAGCGGCATAGGCAGGCTCGGTCGGATGCTCGAACGTCTTCGATGTGGGGGCGCGGGCGGCGTCCGCGGGTGGCAGCAGCCCTCGCGGGTACTGATGGGCGAAGCCGACCACCTCGTCGTGGCTCAGGTAGGCGCGGATCATCCCCTCGCTCAGACGCGACTGGTACGGCTGCTCGACCATCAGCCCGGTTCCGGCAAAGTACGGCTCGCATCGGCGCAGGAACTCCTCCAGCGGCAGCCGCTCGGGGACGCTCTCCTTCGTGGCGTGCTGCACGCGGACTGACGCCGGGCCGTCCGACTCGACCTTCCAGACGCCGCTCCCGCCCATGCCGCGATGCTGCTTGAGGACGAGCGGCCCGTGTTCGGCCAGACGTTCGGGCAACTGATCGCGAAGCTCCTCGGTCGTGCGGTACAGCTTCGTCTTGGCGCCCCAACTCATGCTCGCGGTGTCCACGAGCACCTCCTTGGTGCCCATCCTCAGAATCACGTCCGGGTGGGCGCTCACCCACACCCCGGCCTCCCCGACCTCGCGAAGCAGCGGATCGAGCTGCGAGCGGTCGAGACCGTCCTGAATCGGGTTGACCCAGACCAGCACTCCATCGAGTTCGAGTAGCTGATCGCGAACGGCATCCACGGTCTGATCGGAGTACATGACCGGCACAGAATCGACTCCGAGCGCCGCAAAGGCACGAAACATCTCGCGCAACTTGCACGACGCGGTGACCGAGACGTGCGCGTCCGGCGCGTCCCACTCCACCCGCCAGAGAAGGCCGACCCTCACGATCCGAGTCTACGATCGCCCGGCTTCGCTCCGTACCCTCGCGGCGTGTCGGAACTGACCCCACCGACAGAACACTGGTGCACACCAGTTCTCTCTCACACACAGGTGATCAGCTCCCCGAGTGGTCATGCGCGCTCGGTGCGCCGATGGTGCCGATAGACCGATTGACCGACGATCAGGCCTGGGTATCGGAACGCGCCCACTCGGCCGCTGAGCGGAACGCGCGGTAGCTCAATAGGGATATCAGGGCCAGGAGTCCGGTCGCGAGGGCGAGGGGCGCGGCGTTGTCGACCCTGAGGACGAGCAGCCCGCCTATCAGCCAGATGTCCGCGATGCTGCCGACCGCACTGTGTCTTATGTCAATGTTTGGCTCCTTCTCGTCCCGAGCTCATGATGAACCGCTCGACCGCGATGCTGATGGCGTTCGAGCGGATCGACTCGTAGAGATCGAAGTCGTGGTGGCCGCCGGGTAGCTCGACGTACTCAGCCGCGTGGCTCGAGCCAGCGCGCATTCGCTCGACGAACTCTCGGGCGTGTGACGATCTGACCAGAAGGTCGTTCTCCCCGTGGATCACCAGAATCGGTGGGGACGTCCGCTGCGGCATGAGGTCGCCGTAGTAGCCGTACCGGCCGACGATGCCGGCGATCCCGTCTGTGCCGGCGTTCACCGCATCGATCGACAGGTAGGCGCCGGCCGAGCTGCCGACCAGAAAGATCTGAGTCCGGATCGCCGCCGTAATCGCGCGCGTGCGACCGCACCCACTCGATCGCGGCTACCACGTCGGCGATCTGTTCGTCGTGAGCCGACGTGCGGACGCAGCCGGTAGTTGGCGCTCGCGCAAACCATGCCCTGACTGACCAGATGCCCGATCAGCGGTCGGGCCTCGCGGCGCTTGTTGCCCGAACGAAAGCCGCCGCCGTGGAAGTGCAGCACCACCGGCACGCCGACAGGACGGTCCCGGCGGTGGTACACGTCGAGGTTGCGGCGCGGGCCTTCGCCGTACGAAAGGTTCGGGACCCGAACCACGTCGCGCCGGAACGCCGGCAGCGGCGCCATCAGAATCCGACGCCACGGCCGACGCGCCGGCGTCGGATTGTGGAGCGCGGCGTCAGCCCGAAGCGCCCGCCGGACGATCACCACAAGCCCGAGAAGTTCGACGAGCGCCACGACTCCGACGACAACGCCGCCCACGGAATCCAAATCGCCCTGTGCCAGTGCAAGGCCAGTCGATGCGATCAGCAGGTAACCGGCGAAGAAGGGCAGCTCGTTGACCACCAACGCCGGGACTCGCGCAACTCCGCCCAGCCCTCGCCAGGAGGTAAGGGCGCAGGCGGTGGCCCACCCCACCAAGACGACCGGAACAATCAGACCGATTGGCAACAGGCGGAGCCCCGAACTCCAAACGGTTAACCACGTCGGATGCCCGCCCGGTCATCCAAGACCCGAATCACCTGATCGGCCGCCCGACGTAGAGGCTGACAACGACGACCTGAATACTCCCTTGTCAGGCGTCATTCCCGCACGCTGGGCCAAGCAAGCGCTGCCTCCCCGCGGACGTGAGGGTGTCGTTGTGTTGGTCGCGTCGGTCTTCAGTCGGGTCCGCGTTGGGCGTAGCGTGGTTGTGGCGACCGACGAAGGGGAGGTCTCGTCGGGACGCCGCCGCCACAACCTCCCGACAGAAAGGAGCTCCTCATGAGCGACTCGGATACGCCTACTGTCGTCCTTGTTCACGGCGGATTCGTGGACGGCTCCGGCTGGCAGGGCGTCTACGAGCACCTGACGCAGGACGGCTACAACGTCGCCGTCGTCCAGAATCCGACGCTCTCGCTCGCCGACGACGTGGCCGTGACCAAGCGCGCCATCGACGCGCAGAGCGAACCGGTGATCCTCGTCGGCCACTCCTACGGCGGCGCGGTGATCACCGAGGCCGGGAACCATCCCAAGGTCGCGGCGCTGGTCTACATCGCGGCCTTCGCGCCGGACAAGGGCGAGTCGGTCAACACGCTGATCGCGGATCCGCCGCCCGGCGCACCCGTGCCGCCGATCCTGCCGCCGCAGGACGGCTTTCTGTTCCTCGACCGGGAGAAGTTCCACGCCTCGTTCGCGGGCGACCTGAGCGCCGAGCAGGCCGCGTTCATGGCCGACTCGCAGGTCCCGTGGGGCGTTGACGCCCTGAGCGGCACGATCAGCGAGCCCGCCTGGCGGAGCAAGCCAAGCTGGTACCTCGTCGCGACCGAAGACCGGATGATCCCGCCACCGGCCCAGCGCGCAGATGTCAGCGCGAGCGGGTTCGACCGTGGTCGAGGTCGCGGGCAGCCACTCGATCTACGTCTCCCAACCCGCAGCCGTGGCCGATCTCATCCGCACGGCCGTCAAAGCGTCCGATCCCCGCCGCGGTCGGCGCATAGCGCCATCGATACCCCACAGTTCGGAATAGCTCGTAGCACGCGAACGGGTCGGGGGATCTCCGCTGGTGCCCCCGACCCGAGCGCATGGAGTCCAGCCCAAGGCCCGGACGTCATCCGCTATGCTGGGCCAAGCAAGCGAACCTGCCGCGTCAGCGCGACCGGAGGACGAGCCGGCGGCTGCCTCGGACGGTTAGGCGTCTTCAGCCATCGCGAGGACATCCTCGCGCGACATCTTTCCGGCGAGCTCGGGGTGCGCTTCGGTGACGTGCTGCTCGACCTTGCGGACAAGTTCGTCCTCGCCCTCGGCCTTGATGACCTCGCCGCACTCGCAATTGATGATCTTCGACACGGGTGTCCTCCTTGCTGTCGGCTTCGAGGTTTCTCTGCGTGATGAGGATCCCACCCTCGCCTTGTCCTAACCTTGGCGAGACCTTGGCGACCCGAATCCAGCTCTGCGGCCGTCTCTCCGCGACGATCGAGGGTGAACGGGTCGAGCAGAGCATGGCAGGCGCGCAGGCACGCCTGCTCTTTGCCTACCTCGTGCTGCATCGGATGAGGCCGAGCTCCCATCACGAGTTGATCGACGCCCTTTGGCCCGAACCACCGCGCGCAGCCGACTCCGCCCTCTACGCGCTCGTATCACGGCTGCGACGCGCTCTCGGGGCACAGCGAATCGAGGGCCGAAGCGAGCTGCGACTTGTGCTCGCCGAGGACGCCTGGGTCGATGTCGAGGCGGCGCGCGCCGCAGTGCATCGCGCCGAATCAGCTGCAACACACGAGGATTGGTCGAGCACGTGGGTGGCCGCGCGTATCGCACAGCACATCGCCGTGCGACCGCTGATTCCCGAAGCGGACACGTCGTGGCTCGAGGAGCGCCGCCGCGACCTCGAGGGCACCTATCTCCGTGCTCTCGAGCTCGCTGCCCAGGCGAGTCTCCGGATTGGCGGCGGCGAGCTCAACACCGCCGAGCGGACCGCGCGAATCCTGATCCGGCTGACTCCCTTTCGAGAGAGCGGATACCGATATCTCATGGAGGCGCTCGCGCAAAGCGGCAACGCCGCGGAGGCGCTGAACGTGTACGAGAGCCTGCGGACGCTCCTCCGCGAGGAACTCGGTGCCACCCCGTCGCCTGCAACGCAAGCTCTTCATCGCGCACTGCTTGGTTAGGGCCCCCGGAAGGCGATCGAGGAGGAGCCTCCGGCTCAACGTTCGGCCGCTGGCGTTCTCGTTTGGTAGCCGGGACAGACGAGGATCGGCTGTCGGGGGTACTTCGTGGGGATGGTGTCGTTGCGGCAGAGGAGGTAGAGCTGGCCGTGGCGGCCGTGGACGTGGCGGACGAAGGTGCAGGAGGTGCAGAGGGTCGGTGTTCTATCGGCCATCGCGGGTGGCTTTGTGGGCGAGGCTAATGTCGGGGGGTGCGGATCTGCTCGTTCCTTCCGAGTGCGACGGAGATCGTGGCGCAGCTGGGGTTGGTCGATTCGCTGGTGGGGGTGTCGGATGAGTGTCGCTGGCCGCCCGAGGTGGTTGGGAAGCCGGTGGTGACGGCGGCGCGGATCGACCCCTCGAGCATGTCGAGTCTCGAGATCGACGAGGCCGTCCGCTCGTCGGTGGGTGGTGGTCGTTCGTTGTACACCGTGGATGCGGAGCTGATCGATTCGCTCGCGCCGGATGTGATCCTGACGCAGGACCTGTGTGCGGTGTGTGCGGTATCCAGTGGCGAACTCGCGTCGGCCTGTCCGGTCGACGCGGAGGTGGTATCGCTGGATCCGCGCACGTTGGCCGAGGTGGCCGAGACCGTTCGTGTGCTTGGCGCGCGACTCGGCGCCCCAGAGCGGGGTGAGGAGCTTGCGTCCCGGATGCTCGGAACGATCGCGAGTGTGGCTGCCTCGGTTCAGGGCGTGCCGAAGCGCCGGGTGTTTTTCGCGGAGTGGCTTGACCCGCCGTTTTGTGCGGGGCACTGGCTTCCCGAGATGATCGATCGTGCCGGTGGCGTCGACGTCCTCGGCTCTACCGGACAGCCGTCACATCGGACGAGCTGGGACGTCGTGCGTGCGCTGGAGCCGGAGCTCGTGATCGTCGGCCCGTGTGGCTTCGATGTCGCCGAGGCCGCCGAGCGTGCGGGCGAGATCGAGTTCTGGTGCCCCACCGTCGCGGTCGACGGCGACGCCTACTACTCGCGCCCCGCGCCCCGGCTCGCAGACGGTGTGCGCCAGCTCGCACACCTGATCCACCCGAACGCCGCGCAGGACCCCGGGCTGCCCGCGATTCCTCTCGGCCAGCTGACGGCTCTCCAAGCCCACGTCACCAATGCTCGCCTAGCCGACGAGTAGCCACCCCTCGACAGGCCCCGTCACACTCACGATCGCGAGGGGTGGGGATCTCCTACCCGACCCCGCCCTCGCGCGGCCGACCGACAGGAGTGGCAGGCGTTTGGGACTAGCGCCGATTATCCTCGACTCGCTGAGATGAAAGGACCCCTGGGATGAAACGACTGCTCGTCACGCTGTTCGCGATCGCCGCGCTCGGGAGCGGAGGCGTCGCCGCCTTGGCCGACTCGACGCCGGTCGGCCCCCTTCCCGCCGGCCCGCGTGCGACGATCGACGTCCAGCATGGGGAGCTGGTGGCGCTCGCACTGCCGCAGCGCAGCGCCGGGCGCGTCTGGCGAGTTGCCCGACCCTTCGATTCGAACGTGCTGCGCCAGGTCTCGGAAGCCGATGTCGGTTCATCCGTCGTTCTCGTGTTCCGCGCCAGGAACGCCGGACGGACGACTATCGCGATGGCGTTGACAAAAGGCGACGCATCGGCGAAGGCGCTCGAGTCCCGACGGTTCCTTGTCCGCGTTCGCTGAGGGCGAGACGGCCCGCGACCAGGCCCGACGACCACCACTGCATCGAAGGGGGATGGAGTACCGTCGAGCGAGCCCCTCTCGCGCCTGCTCGACGCCGACGTCATGGCGGCAGCCACCGAGCGGCGCCGACGTACCCCACGACAGGCCCCACCGTTCCGATCACAGCGAGAGGGGTGGGTACTGGGGCTCCCCATCGCACGCGTGCGATGGGGAGTGGTAGGCGTTCGGGACGAGCAGCACGACCAGGCCGCATCGGCATGATCATCGCGAGGGGGTGGGGCAGGCACCCTCGGGCACCGGTCGTGCCTCGCGTGCGCACGCGTGCGCGCGAAAGGGAGTGGTGCGTTGTCCCTGCGCCGTTAGGTCGCGGCCGCTTCCGACTTCACGTACTCGATGTAGCCTCGGACATCGGCCACGGGCTCCGAGTACGCGCCGCCGAGCGCCTCCTCCATCCGCTCGAGGTACTCGTCGGCCCAGGCCGGGAAGTCGTAGTCGATCGCACGCAGGAACTCGAGCGTTGCCGCCCAGCGAATGTCCGCGATCGAAGGCTCGTCGCCTCCGACGAACGATTTACGAGCGAGGAAGAACGTGTTGAACGTCTCGAGCGGCCCGGCGAGCGCGGTCTCGGCGTCCTTGCGGGCCTGCTCCTTCAGCTCGTCGGAGACCTCCGCCGTGGCGACCTCGCCCGCGTACTGACCGAAGCGCAGCGCCGGATAGGTCGCGCGCGCCAGCAGCGGATAGAAGGTGCCGATCAAGTAGAACATCGCGCTGTCGACCATCGCTCGCTCGCCCGGATCGGTCGAGTAGAAGCGATCGAGACCGTGCTTGTTGCAGAGGTACTGCATGATCGCGCAGCTCTCCCAGAGGGAGCCTTTCGGCAGCCCCTCCTCCTCGAGTAGCGGCGTTAGGTCGGCCGGATCCTTCGCGAGGAAGTCCGGCGTCGACTTCTTCCCCCAGACGTCGATCTCCTCGAAGTCGAGATCCGCGGCGCGCACGAAGATGCGGACGGTCAGGTTGTTCACGCTCGGCTTCAGGATGCTCAGGGTGTGCGTTGCCATCACTCCTCCTTCAGTACGGGTTCTTCGGTGAGCGGTCGTCCGAGAGCGACGCCTGCGAGCGCGTGACGAGCCGCTCGATGGCGTCGGCGAGGTGGACGCGGTCGATGTTGGGATCGCCGCGCTCGACACGCAGGTTGTGCGCCTCGAGCAGGACGTCGGTGTGCGTGTTTCCGTGCGGCGGCTCGAAACGATAGGACGCGAGCTCCACGAGCAGCCCGAGCGGGTCCTCGAAGTAGATCGAGTCCATGAAGCCGCGATCCTTGACCGCGGAGTGCTCGATGCCGCGCTCGTCGAGGCGCTCGACGGTCTGAGCGAAGGTCGCCTGCGAGAGTGCGAACGCGAGGTGGTGCACGATGCCCGGCTCCCTCGGCGCCGACTTCCGCTCCGGCGCGCGCGCCTCGTTCGTGAACACCGTGATCAGGCGCCCGTCGCCGGGGTCGAAGTAGAGGTGGCTCTCGGCGGCGTTGTCGAGATTCGGCTGCTCGAACACGAACGGCATCCCGAGCACGCCCTCCCAGAAGTCGATCGACGTCTGGCGGTTCGCGCCGTTGATCGTGATGTGGTGGACGCCCTGGGTCTGGATCTTCCTCATGCGCCGCGGTCCAACAGTTCCGCCTTGTACTCGCTTCGCGCCAGGCTCCCCCACGGCACGAGCTCGACGCGTGTGGAGACGACGAGCACGGCGCGGATTCTCTCACGGATCGCCTCGGCGAGGTCCTTGTCGAGCTCGACCCCGTCGGCGAGCTCGACGGCGACGGGGAGGGGCGGCTCCTGCTTGACGCCTGCGGACTCGGGCCGGACGCGGATGTGGCCGCTCACGCGCGGGGCGAAGCCACCGACGACGTCGCGCACCGCCGACGGGAAGACGTTGACCCCGCGCACGATCAGCATGTCGTCGGTGCGGCCGACGCAGCGCACCCGCGGCCCGGTGCGCCCGCACGGACACGGGCTCGTCCGCACCTGGACGTGGTCGCGTGTCCGGAAGCGCAGGAGCGGCGCCGCCTGGTGCCGGAGATGGGTGAGCACGAGCTCGCCCGATGCGTCGTCCTCGATCGGGATCCCTTCGCCGGTCGCCGGGTCGATCAGCTCGGGGTGGACGAACCCGCGCGCGCCGAGATGCATACCGTCCTGCTCCTCGCACTCGCCCCAGAGCGAGATCCCGATGTCTCCGATTCCCATGGCCTCGGTGACACGTGCGCCCCAGCCCTCCTCCAGCCTCGCCCGCAGCGCCGGCTCACCGCCGCCCGGCTCGCCGGCGACCAGGACTCGCTCGACGCTCGAGCTTCGCAGGTCGAACCCACGGCCCGACGTCCATTCCAGGAGATAGGCCGCGTATGACGGCGTGAGCACCGCGGCCTCAGGTCGAAGCAGCTCGATCGCGCGCACGAGCCGCTCCGTGTTCCCCGTGCCGACGGGGACATGGCAGAGGCCGATCAGGTCGAACGAGGCGAGCGCCGCGCCAGCCACGAACGGGCCCGCGTTGTACGTCGACACGATGCGCTGGCCGGCCGAGATCCCGGACGCCGCGTAACTGCGGGCGGAGCCGGTGACCCAGTCGTCCAGGTCCCGCTTGGTCAGAGGGATGTAGCTCGGAGTCCCGGTGGTGCCGCTCGTGGAATAGATGCGCACGATCTCCGAGGGGTCGACGCACAGGTGCGCGCCGACCGGGTTCTCCTCCGTCGCGGTGGCCTTCAGTTCGGGCTTCTCGGTGAGCGGAAGCCCGGCGATCTCGGCGAGCCCTCCCGCGTCGTCCGCAGAGGAGCGCTCGAGCTTGTCCCGGTAGAACGGCGAGCGCTCGAGCAGGTACGCGAGCTGCGCGCGGTAGGCGACGTCGTCGAGCGCGAGCTGTTCGTCCCACGAGCGCGCCTCGACCTGCGGATCGAGCATCAGTCGCCGGAGGGAAATTCGTAGGCGACCGCCTCTTCGGCCTTCCCGGCGAGGAAGAAGCCGAGCGGGTTCTCCTGCTCCTCGACGAGGTGCGCCAGCAGCCCCGCCGTTCGCGCGAGGATCGGAACCGCCTTGACGGCCGGCGCTGGATAGCCGAGGTCGAGCATCACCGCGGCGATCGGGAGCGAGACGTTCATCGGCAGCGGCTTCTCCCATTCGGTCGCGACCGCGTCGCGGAGGAGTCGCGCGAGCTCGACGTTGTCGCCACTCACGCCGCGCTCGTCGGCGAGCACCAGGATCCGCTCCGCACGCGGGTCGAGGGGGCGATGCACGGGGTGGCCGAAGCCGGGCACCTTGGCGCCAGACTGGCGCGCGGTGCGAGCGATGTCCGAGACGACGTCCTCTGCGCTCGCTCCGCCCGCGACGCGTCGGCTCGCATCCTCGAGCAGGAGCGCGCATTCCTCAGACGCCCCGAGGACGACCGGCCCCGCGCCGAGGATGCCCGCGGCGACGGCGCCCTGCAGGGCGGTGGGATCGGCCGCGAGCGTCATCCGCGCGGCGACGTTGGTCGGCATCATCCCGTGCTCGGCGATCGAGACGAGCAGCAGGTCGAGGAAGAAGCGCTGATCGTCGGTCGGCTCGTCGCCAGTGAGCAGCAGGTGGACGTACTCGCTGAAGGTCAGGCGGCCCATGAGGTCGCCCGTCAGGTCCCGCCCACGCACCTCGACTCGATCGCGATACGCCTGGCTGATCCCCGTCACCGGCCGGCCGGGCGTCCCGATAGTCACAAGCCGAGTTCCTCGCGGACGAGCTTCGCGCCCGCAACCATCGCTTCGAGCTTGCGGTACGCGAGGACGCGAGACAGGTACTTCATCCCGCAGTCCGGCGCGACGACGAGTCGCTCGGGTGGCAGGACCGTGAGCGCCCGGCGGATTCGCCCCGCGACAACCTCGGCCGTCTCCACCTCGGGGCTGCCGAGATCGAGGACGCCGAGCACGATGATCTTGTCCGAAACATCGAGCAGCACCTCCGGATCGAGGTCCGGCTGCGCCGCTTCGAGCGAGAGGTGCGTCGCGACGCAGCCCTGGAGCTCGCGGATGAACGGGTAACCGGGAAGGCGCTCGTGAACGATGTGCGCGTAGCCGAAGCAGGTATGAAGCACGGTGTCACCATCGACCCCTTCGAGCGCACGATTGATGGCCTCGATCGCGTACTCAAGGGCCTGCTCGGGTCGCGCCTGCAGGTAGGGCTCGTCGATCTGGACGACGTCCGCCCCCGCCGCTTTGAGGTCCCGGAGCTCCTCGTTCACCGCCTCGGCGTACCCAAGCGCGAGCGTCCGAGCATCGGCGTAGTGGTCGTTCTGCGCCTGCTGCGCCATCGTGAACGGTCCCGGCACCGTGATCTTGATGCGCCGGTCCGTGATCGAACGCAGGAACTCGACGTCCCGCACCTCGACCGGTCCTGTGCGATGAATCGGGCCCACCACACGCGGCACCGGGTTCGGATGACCGGTTCGATCCAGCGCAACGCCGGGGGTGTCGAGGTCGACACCGTCCAGGGCGGTCGCGAACCGGTTGGAGTAGCTCTCGCGCCGCATCTCGCCGTCCGTGACGATGTCGACGCCCGCACGCTCCATGTCCGACACCGCGATCCGGGTCGCATCGTCCTGTGCCTCCTCGAGGTGCGGCTCCGCGATGCGCCAGAGCTCGCGGGCTCTCACTCGCGGCGGCAGCCGCGACCCCAGCCGCTCTCGATCGATCAGCCAGTCGGGCTGCGGGTAGCTCCCGACCACCGTCGTTACGAGTCCGTCACCCAACGTGCGGGAAACATATCCGCGAGCCGAGGAGGGTCGATCGGCGCGCCGCACCACGCCAGGACGCGACAGAGACGCCGCACTCCCACTCCGGCACGGATCGGGGACGACGCGTCATCTGGGCGGGCGGCCTGCTCGTCGTCGTCGCCCCGCGACCAGGCCCCATCGCCATCACCACGCCCGAGGGGGGTGGGTGCGCGGTCTCGCGCGCGCGCGTGTGCGCCCGAGAGAGTGGTGGGCGTTCACGAAGCGGGACCCCACGACCAGGCCCCATCACCCTGACGATCGCGAGGAGGGTGGGTACCTCCCAGCCGACGCTGCCTCGCGTGTGCGCGCGTGCGCCACGAGGGCCTCTGGACGAGTAGACGCGGGGTAGGGTCGCGGGCATGCCGGTTGCGGCCGTTGAACACGCGCACAGCGTCACGTCGCGCGAGCTGTTTTTCGATCTCGTGTTCGTGTTCGCGATTACTCAGGTTGCGACGTTGCTCTCGGACGACCCGACGTTTTCGGGGATCGGCCATGGCGTGCTCGTCCTGGCCGCGCTCTGGTGGGCATGGACTGCCTATGCGTGGTTGACGAACATCGTTGACCCCGAGGAGGGCGCGGTCGGCGTCTTGTTGCTCGTCGTGCTGATCGCGATGTTCCTTGCGGCGCTCGCGGTGCCGGGAGTGTTCGAGGACGAGGGCGTGCTGTTCGGGTGCGCCTTTCTCGTCGTCTGCGTGATGCACGGAGCGCTCTCCACACTCGCGGCACGCGGACACCCCGATCTCCGCCGGGCTGTCCTTCGCCTCGTGCCGTGGACGCTGATCGGCGCAACCCTGATCCTCGTCGCCGGGTTCACGGACGGCGCGGGCACGTGGCTTTGGCTCGCGGCGCTCGCGGTGACCTATGTCGGCGGCGTGCTGAGCGGGACGACGGGCTGGCACCTACATCCGGCGCACCTCGCCGAGCGTCACGGCCTTGTCGTGATCATCGCGCTGGGCGAGGCGTTCATCTCGATCGGGATCGGCCTGAAGGGGATCGACATCGGCGCGGGCGAGGTGGCGGCATCGATCCTCGGGCTCCTCGTCGCCACCGCGTTCTGGCTCGCCTATTTCGACTTCTTCGCGATCCGCGGCGTGCGGCTGCTCGAGGAACGCCGGGGTGAGGAGCGCGTGGTGTTCGCCCGCGACATCTACTCGTACGCGCACTTCCCGATGATCGTCGGGATCGTGCTTTTCGCGTTCGCGATGAAGACGATCGTGCGGCACGTCGGCGACGAACTCGACTCCGTCGCGGCGTTTGCGCTCTGCGGCGGCTCCGCCCTGTACCTACTGACCTATTCGGTGATCCGGATACGAGTCGAACGGCGCCTCAGGGTGAGCCGGGGGCGCTTTCTCGCAGCGGTCGCCTTCCTCGTCGCGCTCCCCATCGCAACAAGGGTCTCAGCGCTCACCGCGCTCGCCATCGTCACGGCCATCTGGCTCCTCCTTCACACTTACGAGCTCGTCTGGTGGCGCCAAGCCCGCGCAGAGTCGCGGTCGATGGTGGTTTCCTCCTAGCGGCGGCCGGGTGGGGACCCCGCCGGCGTCGACCCTGTATGCGCATCCCGGCAACTCGGCGACGCGCGCCCCAGCATCACGCTCGACATCTACGCGCACGAGTTCGACCACGCGCCGGACCTCGAAGACGTCCGGGACGCCATCGACGCCGCGTTAGGATCGCATCGGATCTGACCAAATCTGACC
This sequence comes from uncultured Actinomycetes bacterium, assembly GCA_963792245.1. Classification (GTDB taxonomy): domain Bacteria; phylum Actinomycetota; class Thermoleophilia; order Gaiellales; family Gaiellaceae; genus Gaiella. The sequence continues at coordinate 138,679 of CAWBVO010000018.1, read as the reverse complement.
AGAACAGGAAATAAGGACGGCTCGGAGCGATCCGAACCCTCTCCGACTTCGGAGAAATGGCTTGTCCAAGCCGTTCGCGACGATGGAGCGTGCCGGGCTCGAACCGGCGACCCCCAGCTTGCAAAGCTGATCCAGGCCCGGAACGGCCGACGACGGGTGAGAACGGGAAGCGCCGCAATGCCTGCAGCCATGAGCGATCGCGGCCGCCTTCGCCAGGAACCATGCAGATACCGATTTCGACGAGATCTGATCCATCTGGCGTTTATCTGGCGTTTGGATTTCGCCTATCCTGACAACGAGGAGGGAAGCGGAATGGATAACGACCGCAACGAGGCCGACCGAATCCTCGGCGAAGACTGGATGATGCCGGGCTACCGGCGGTTCCTCGAAGCGTGGGCGAACCATCCGCAGCGCGAGCTCCTCGACGAGCGGAAGTGCGAGACGGACGAGACGGGAGCGGCACGGTGGGGCGCCGTCCGCGAGCTCCACGAGGACGGCTGGGTCGAGTGCTGGCTACGCCCGACCGACCTGCGCGACGGGCGCGAGAGCATCTGCATCGGCCGTTCCGGTGCGAGATCACTTCCAGCGGCGGTTCGATCCGACGATGTATTGGCCGTAGCCGCGGAGTGCGGCTGCGGAGGTGAGTACCTGGTAGGCGAACAGGTAGCCGAGGAAGCCGCGCTTGTCGTGTTGAGGGTGGATGTCGAGCGTTCGGAAGACGTGGCGTGCTTGCCAGCGCTGCATCAAGCCGAAGATCGCGACGGTGATGGGCAGGAGGAGCATCGACCACCAGCCGAAGATCAAGGGGTAGCCGAAGAGGAAGAGGATGACTCCGGGCACCCAGAAGAAGATGACGCCGATGTCGAGGAGCGGGACGAGGTAGTCGATCCCGGCGACGAGCTTCGCAAGGACGCGCGGCTGTCTAGGCGGTGGATGCGTTCGGAGGCCTTCGAGCATTCCGCGTGCCCAGCGTGAGCGTTGGCTCAGCAGCCGATCCAATCGCTCCGGGACGCCAGTGAAGCCGAGCGCCACCGGCTCGTACTGCACGATCCCCCTGGAGACAAGCATCGTCCAGGTGAGCACGATGTCCTCACCGATCGCATCGGGCCACCCGCCGACGGCCCGCAGGTCGGTCGTCCAGTAGCCGGAGAACGCCCCCTGCGCGACGAGCGCGGTGTTGTACGCCGCCTGCATCCGCTTGACGCCATTGATCCCGAGCCGGTAGTCCCACTGCTGCATCCGGGTGACGAAGCTCGCGAGCGGATTCTCGGCAACGAGTGCGGCGGCGCAGGCGCAGACGTGCTGGCCCTGCGGTCGGTCGTCAGGCGAACCACGAGTCGCGTCACGGACTGAGGCTGCAGATGGGTGTCGGCATCGACCGTCACCACGAGCGGTGTCGTCACGGTCGCGAGGGCGGAGTTGAGCGCGTGGTGTTTGCCTTGCTTCTCCTCGAAGACACGTCGGTAGTGGAGTCCGAGGCGTGCACCTGCCGCGTCCGCGAGGCGTGCGGTGTCGTCCGTCGAGTTGTTGTCGGCGACGACGACCTCCATTCGACCTGGGTATGAGAGTTCGGCGATGTGTTCGAGCGTGCGGACGATCGCCTCGCTCTCGTTCCATGCCGCTATCAGGATCGTCACCGACGGCCACTCGCCCTCGGGCCAGTCGCCCCTCGGAGGCACGAGCGGGAGTTCCTGGTATCGGGTGATCAGGAGCGTGGAGATCATGAACCAGATGACAAGGCCAGGGATGTAGGCCAGGAAGATCGGGATCACCCAGGCCATGACGGGCCCGATCGCGGCTTCGAGTTCATGTCTCCAGGGATCCGAGACCCAGATGCTGAACCCGACCCAGGCAAGTGTCAGAGCTAGTGCGACCGCGAAGCGAACGGTTGGTCGAAGCCCCGCAGCCGGTGCCTTGCGCCGCGTCCGACCACCGAGATGTCCGACCGGTTGAGGAAGGGATCCAAGCTCGCCATCAGCCACGGTGATCTCGTTATCGACTGACGGTCGGTGTGACTACAGGCTCCTCCTCAAAAAAGTGGGGTTGAGCTAGGTGGAAGTTGTCACCGTAACCTCTCCCAAGCGCACAGCGGCCCGAACCCCCGGCCGCGAACGCGCTCACCCGCATCCAGTCCGCGAGCGCGACGCGAGGTCAGTCATCGGCGCGAGCGTACCGTTGTCGTTCTATGGGCATACGACCGTTTGTCCCAAGAGAAAGCGCCTCCCGGCCGCAGAAGCCGGGAGGCGCGGGTGCTGCTGTGGTACGGCTTGGATCAGCTGTTGTAGTGGACCTGGATGTTGCCTGCCGTGATGGGGTAGGTCGTGATCGGGCTGGGGGTGTACGGCTGGTTATTGAGCACCGCGCTATCGAAGGTGAAGTTGTCGCCGGTTCCCTTCGAGCTTTCGCCGTTGTCGTAGACCGTCCAGGTGAACGTGTCATTCGCCTGTGCGTAGTAGATCGTGCTGGAAGTGACCTTCGCGGTGAACGTCGCCTTACCGTTCGCAACGACTGCGTCGATGACGTTGCCGGTGTAGAAGCCGTCGGCGTCCTGGTAGTAGACGCTTCCCTTGTCCCCGGTCGCGAGGTCCTGGGCGTTGAACACCCAGTGCGCGGGGCCGGAGGCGTTGGTGAACATCAGGTCGCCGTTCACCTTGTTCGCAGCCGTGGCCTCGAGGTCGACCGATTACAGCCGCGGTGAGACGGGCCGAGATAGCCCCTGCGGTCATCCCGATGATCGAGATCCCATGGCTCTGTCGGCGAGATCGGCTGCCCGCATCTCGAGCAAGTCGCCGTGTTCCTCGCCACGTACAAGGAGAACACGCCGGGCCTAATCTGCTGATGCACGAACCCATAGCGACGAGTGTTCGTTGAACGTCACGATCGAGCCCGATGCGGAATTGTCGAGGGAAAAAGCCGTTGAAAAAAAAAAAAAAAAAAAAAAAACGAGATCCCATGGCTCTGTCGGCGAGATCGGCTGCCCGCATCTCGAGCAAGTCGCCGTCCCCCCCGCCACGACCAAGGCGACTCGCCGGCGAACCTGCTGATGCACGAACCCGTAGCCACGAGTTTTCGTTGAACGCCGCGATCGAGCCCGATGCGGAACTGGGGAGGGAAAAAAGCGTGCGGGGGTCACGCGGATGCTCCGTTCTTAAAACAGACAACGCTACCCAGCGATAGGCGGCCGTTTCCACCGCCTCGATCACGCCGGACGTAGCAACGGCGAGGCGCTTGGAAGCGAGCCGCAACAGGCATAGACTCGGCCGTCAATCGGCGTGAAAGGGGGAGGGATGCGTAGGTCACTAGTGTCGGCGGTTGCCGTCGCCGCTCTGGCGGTATGCGCAGTATTCGCTGGGCCAGCTTCGGCTGAGTCGAGGTCCGAGAATTGCCACGCGGTCGCGAGCTTCATCGCTTCGAGCTGGCCGTGGGCACACGAGGGCAAACCCGACGTGTTTCAGCCGCCGCCGGGCGTGATCAAGCTGTGGTTCGCGGAGTTCGCACCGACCCAGTTTCCTGGCGTCGAGTCGATTCCGGAACTTCAGCAAGTGTTCTGCGCCGCCGGCTAGCGGCGAGGATCGGACTGCGGGCGGGGGGAGGCGAGTGCCGGTCTCCCCGCCGCGACAGCATCGCTCGACCATCAGCGGACGCCAAGCACCTGGCCGACGGGCCGTCGGAGGAGCTGGCCGTTCCCGGCGATGACGGTGGCACCGGCCGGGGCGACGGGGCGGATCGGGTTAGCGTTCTCGCGGAGCGTCAGCACACGAGCGCCCGGTTCCAAGGGTTCGTGGTCTGCGGTCAGCACCGAGACCTCGGTCACCCAGCCCTGACGGAGAACGTCGCCGTCGAAGCTGCTCGTGCGGCCGCCCCTGTAACCGAAGCTGGCGCGGGTGCCCCGCTTCAACCAGGCCGGGCGGTCGGTGACGGTGGCGAGGGCGGCGAGCCAGGGGCCGTCCGTGTCCTCGAACCGGGTGAGTTCACGGACGACGCCGATCACGCGGGTCTCGTCGTGGTTGACGAGCAGCGGCACGCTCGTCCTGTTCGGGAAGAACGTCAGGCTGTTGTGGTCGTACATCGTTCGGCCAGGCCGCACCCACGTTGGATCGTTCAGCCGTTCGAGCGTGGTCAGCGGCGCGAAGCGGATCAACGACGTGAAGCTCACGGCTTCCTCTCGACGAACACGGGGTCGCCATTGGGGCCGATGTAGTACGCCGCGACGGGGCCGAAGTCGGCTTCGATCTCGCCGCGGTTGACCCGGTAGCGATCGCCGTTGCGCTCGTCGACGACGCCGCCGAAGGGTTCGAAGGCAAGGTGCCGGCGCGGGAGCTCGGGCCATCCGGCCCGGTGAGCGATGGCGATCCGCCGCCGTCGTCGGTCAGTCGCGTGATCGCGCGAGCCGAGCTGGTCGGTGACCGCGTCGACTCTCACGACGGACGGTCCTCGGCGGGTTGTGCCCGGCGACGGAGTGCCTCGGGCGTAATCCTCCATGCCCCGCGCGGTCCGAGCCGGACGGCGTCGAGGTGGCCTCGCTCGATCGCGCGGCGAACAGTGGCGGGATGGCAGCCGCAGAGGCGAGCCGCGGTTCCGGTCAGCACAGACCGCGGCCCGCCTGAGCCCAACCTGGAAGGTGTTGGCACCTCATGCAACACGAGCAATTCTATATTGTCTGTCCAGTCAACGGAGGAATATGCTCGGCCCGTGCCGCAGCCTCTTCCACGTGCGTTCCGCCTCCGGCTCCGCGCGCTCGACGAGGCGAAGGTCGCGAGGATCTGCGGGGAGGCCGTCGAGGCGCCCGCGGGTGCGGCCGGTGCGACCGCGCCCGGGGATGGCCGGAAGATGCGCGGCATCCCGATCGTGGGCCGGTCGACGTCGGGCGGCGCGATCCCGGGGAGCGACCCCCTCCGGGCGCTGCTCGCGAAGGAGCGACGAGGCGGGTCCTAAACCGCCTAGGGCAGCGACCCTACGTCTTCGAGGTAGTCCAGCGTGACAGACGCCAGGTCGACACCGTCACGTTCCATCGCTTCTAGCATCGCCGGATTCGTAGCGTCCGCCTCGGCCGCCTCGCGGGAGTCGTACGTCTCTGCGAGAACGACGAAGTTCGGGTCGTCCTGTCCGCGCCAGATGTGCGCCGAACGTACTTGGCTTCCAAACGGCGAGGCAAAGAAATCCTCGTAGCCCTGCCGCCACGACTCATAATCGGCTACCCGGCAGCGAACAAGCAGAGTCGTCATGTCGCCTCACTTTTCTTGGTTTGCGAGGACGATAAGACCGAGCGTTGCCATTTTGTTGCCACGCCGCTCGACGTGTTCTCTCCTGAGACGACGAAACCCCCGGATTAGCAGGGGCTTCGTAGGTGGAGCGTGCCGGGCTCGAACCGGCGACCCCCAGCTTGCAAAGCTGGTGCTCTCCCAACTGAGCTAACGCCCCGGAGCCTGCATTCTAGCGGGGTTGTGTGTTGCTGCCGTCTTGCAGCGCCCGCTGCGGCTCGTTTCCAGAGTCTTCCCAGGTCGCCTGGACGCCATCATCGGGCCGTGGTTTGTCGGCAGTGGCGATGCCACGTCCCCCGATAGCCTCGCCGCATGAGGGAGAGGGTCGTCGTGTACGTCGAGCGGGAGGACGGGCTGCTGGTCTTCGACCACCGCGACGATTCCGAGGCGGGAACCCAGGTCCCGGCAGGGGGCATCGACGCAGGAGAGGACTTGGCCGACGCGGTCCGCCGCGAGGTCCTCGAAGAGACCGGCGTTCGCATCGAGGCGGAGCCGACGCCGCTCGGTGTCCACGAGCATCTCGATGGACTCGGCCAACCCACCAGGAGCCACTTCTTTCGTGTGGACGCCCCCGAGGGTCTCCCGCGCTCTTGGGAGCACGTGGTAGGCGGCGAGGGCATCGACGCCGGGATGACGTTCAGTTGCCGCTTCGAGTCGACACCTGAGCTCTGGGCTCACCAGGCGGTGTTCCTGAGGATCTCCGAGGCTCGCCCGGACTGAGCGCTCGAGACGCCTCCGCCCGCCCGGCGGAGCGTTGGGACTGGCGCGTTTACGCGGCCGTGTCGAGTACGTCGTCGAAGGCCCGGGTGAGCCGCTGTCCGTCGACGGGGTGAGCGCCGCAATCCTCGACGATCGCTCGGCGGTGCGAGTTCAGCTCCTCGAGGAGCAGCTCCTTGTGCACGAGCTGTGCGCGAAGGGTGGCGATGCCGTCCTCGAGCGCCCTGCGCTGCGCCTCGTCTGCGACGAGGCGGTCCCGCTCGGTCTGGTCTGGCTCGCTCACCTGTCGGCCTCGTCTCCTTCTCAAGAGACGTCAACGGGTGACAACGGTTAGCGGCGAACCCGAGACGCCCCGAGGCCTCAGCCCGGCGCCGGCGCTGCAGGCGGCTTGCTCATCGTCGCCTGCAGGGAGAGAAGCGGGGTCGCCGGCACGGTGATCAGCCCGCGCGTGGGTCGGTCGAGATCGAACGTGACGAGGATCAGGAAGCTGACGATCGTGGCCGCCGCGAAGACCGGGAGGGCTCCCTTCCCGAGGATCGCGAGGTACGCGGCCAGCAGAGCGAGCGCCGCGGCCGCGCCGAGCAGCTCGAACCAGAGCACCGCGTTCGGCACACGGTTGTTGAGCCCGGACACGCGCACGGTCTGCTGGTCGATCATGGCGTTCAGGCTGTCCACATACAGGCGCGGCGCACTTGCCACCGGCCGCCTGTTCAGCGCCTGCCCGGCAAGACGCCAGAGCGCACGCTGGACGTCCCCCTGGGCGGTCGTCGTCCGGACGAGCGCAGGGCTTTCCGGCCGCTCGTACGTGAGCTGGATCGCGAGCTCGTTGTAGCGCCGTAGGAGGACGAGGGAGCGGGTGCGCTCGGGCTCCGCGATCGTCTGCGCCCGGAGATATGCCGTGCCGATCGTGTTCGCGTCGTCCACCACGGCCGCCCGACGGTCCTCGTAGCGACCGACGGCCAGGCTGAGACCGAACGCGAGCACGAGCCCGACGACGCCGAGCAGCGCGCCCTGCAGGGCGCCGATCGGCTCGCGATACCCGTCGTGTCGTCGTCGCGCGTGCCGCCCCGCCAGCATGCCGACCGCCGACGCCCCGCCGACCACCGCGAAGATCAGGAGCCCGAGCTGCCAGCTGGAGAGCGTGAAGAACACGGCCCGCAGACGCTATGCCATTTGCGGCAGGCGCGGACGTGCCTCGACCCCGCGGCCGGGCGCTCCGGCCGCGGGGCGGCGAGGCAGATCAGATCGTGGTGCGGTGACGGCGCGGGGCTGTCCGCAGGGGCCCGTTTCCGTCGCCCGGCCCGCCGAACCGCCCATGCGGTCTCGCGCTGAACGTCCCGTTCACGAGGTCGGTCGTACGGGCCTTCGCATCGGCGAGGATCGTGTCGGCCTGCGCCTGCGTGAGGCGCCCCGCCTTCACGGCCGCATCGAGCTTCTCCTTCTCGTCGGCGACGAGCGCTGCGACCAGGCCGTCGACCGACTTGCCCTTCGTGGCCTTGGCCACGTCGGCGAGCGTCTTCCCGTCCTCGAGTTGGGCGCGCAGCGCGTCCTGGCTCACGCCGAGGTAGGCCGCGGCTGCGTCGAGATGGCCGCCCCGGTGCATTCCCGGTCCGCCGGGGCCGCCCCGGTGGCCGAGCCCGAAGCCGAGCCCGAGCGCCGGGTAGTCGTCCGACTCGATCCGCTTCTTCAGCGCCTCGCCCTGGTCCTTCGTGAGTCGGCCGGCCGCCACCGCGGCATCGACGCGATTCTCGAGCGCCTTCTTCAGGGCGCTGCTCAGCTTGGCGGGGGTGACACCGAGCTGTTTGGCCGCGTCGTCGATGACGGCCTTGCGCTCGTCGTTCGGCGAGCCGGTGGCCGCTGCGATCGCGGCGCCGCCACCCGCTGCGGCGAGTGCGGCGACACCGACCAGCATCACCTTGCGTCTCATCGGGACCCCCTTCGTCGGTGGAGCAGTCGCACGGTACGTGGGATAGCTGGGATTTCCGTGAGAAGGCGCTGTGGATCGCGACGGGCGATGGTCAGGTCGAGGGCGGCCGGCGGGCCCCGTCCTGCTCGAGCTTGCGGAAGCCGCCGCTGAAGCCCTGCGTCTGCTCGAGCGCGGTGCGCTGCGTCTCGAGCCGGCGGAGCCGGGCCTCGAGCTCGCGCACGTCCGGGCCGCCCCACCCGTCCTCACGCTCGTCCAGCTCCCGCTCGCGCTGGGCGAGAAGCTGCTCGCGCGCCGCGATCGCGTCGGAATGGTCGGCGAGCTCGCGGCGCGTCCGCAGGAACGCCTCCTCCACCGCGCGCAGCTCGTCGAGGCGGGCCTCGATCTCGGCAAGGCGTGCCTCGTCGGGATCGCGCGGAACCCGCTCTCGCTCCTCGACCGCCCGCTCCCGCGCCTCGACCTGTGCCAGGCGGGCCTCGAGCTCCTTCGCGCGCGTCTCGAGCGCCGAAGCCCGCTCGGCCAGGGCGGAGTCCCCGTTCGCCGACGCGTCGCCGGAACGGAGCGCGGTGCCCGCCGCGAGTGCCGCCTCCCGGGCCGCGACGACGCGTTCCCGCTCCGCCAGCGCCGCGGCGCGCGTCGCGAGCCGATCGGAATCCGGGTCGACGCGCGGGGGCAGCTGGACGCCGGGCGCCTGTCCGGCGTGCACACGCGTGATCGCCGCGCGGAGCTCGTCCTCGCGTTCCTTCACCGCGGCGACCCGGTCGGCGAGCTGGCGCTTCATGGCCTCGAGCGCCGCGCGTTGCTCGGCGAGCGCCTGGCGTTCCTGTGCGACGGGATCGTCGCTGTCGGCGCGGCGTACCAGCACGTGAACATGGTACGGCGAACCCGCCGTGTTCCCTGCCGGGAACGCCGGTTTCGGGCTCGCCGTGTCAGCTATGCGGCGCGCTCGAGCCGCTCTTCGGCCCGCGCTCGCCGGACGATCTCGTCACGCTCGCCGAATCGGATGCGCGCACGCTCCGCTCTGACCTTCGCCCAGAGCTCGTCGAGCTGTGCGTCGAGCGCCTTGATCTCCTCCACCACCGCCGGATCGCGTCCCTGCGAAAGCGAGTTCCAGAGAGTCACCCGGCGCTCGCTCAGCTCCTCGATCTCGGCGTGGTACAGCGGGATGGTGTCCATGGCGATCACAACGATCCAGCCTGCCCGAACATTCCCGTTACAAACATCGCTCAGCGGCGAGGCCCGAAGAGGTAGAGACCGATGACGAGCGCGCCGAGGGCCACGGCGACCCAGGGCACGATGTCGAGGAAGGTCGTCACTCGTATCCGAGCTCTGCGAGCCGGTCCTCGTCCAGGCCGAAGTAGTGCCCGAGCTCGTGAAGGACGGTGATCCGGATCTCGTCGCGCAGCTCGTCGACGTCGTCGAAGTCGGCCTCGAGCGGACGCCGGAAGATCGCAATGCGGTTCGGCAGCTCGCCGGGGGCGGGGCCGCCCTCCGTCAGCGGCACGCCCTCGAACACGCCGTAGAGGTCGGGATCGCCGGGATCCTCGTCCTCGACGACCACCGCGACGTTCCGCAGCCCCGCCGCGATCTCTGCCGGAAGGCTGTCGAGCGCCTCCCCGACGACGTCCTCGAACGTCATCGAACCGTGAGCGCGAGGACCGCCTTGTAGACGTGCAGGCGGTTCTCGGCCTGGTCCCAGACGAGCGAGCGGTCGCCGTAGAGGACGTCGGCGGTGATCTCGTCGCCGACGTGTGCGGGCAGGCAGTGAAGCGCCACGGCATCCGAGGCGGCTGACGCGAGCTTCTCGCCGTCGATGCGGTACGGCGCGAGATCACGGAGCCGTCTCTCCTGCTCGTCCTCCTGGCCCATGCTCGTCCAGACGTCGGTGTAGAGCACCCGCGCGCCCGCGACGGCCTCGGCAGGGTCGACGACGACCTCGATGCTCCCTCCTGTCGCCGACGCGTCCTCACGGCAGGAGTCGACGACCGCGGGGTCCGGCAGGTAGCCGTCGGGGGACGCCGCGACGAGATGCATGCCCGTTCGGGCCGCGATCCGCATCAGCGAGTGGCAGACGTTGTTGCCGTCGCCGAGGTAGGCGACGCGGATGCCCTCGAGCGTTCCGAAGCGCTCCCGGATGGTCATCGCGTCGGCGAGGGCCTGCAGCGGGTGGGACGTGTCGGTCAGGCCGTTGACGATCGGGATCGTGGCGTGCTCCGCGAACTCGTCGACCTCGGCCTGGTCGAACGTGCGGATCGTGATCGCGCTCAGGAAGCGCGAGAGGACGAGCGCGGTGTCGCGCGTCGACTCCCCGCGCGAGAGCTGGAGGTCGGCCGCGGGCACGTAGAGCGCCATCCCGCCGAGCTCGGCGATCCCCACCTCGGAGCTGATCCGCGTGCGAGTCGACGGCTTGCGGAAGATGAGGCCAACCGTGCGGCCCGGGAGGATCCGCAGCTCGCGCCGGCGGGCGCGCTCGACCTTGAGCTCGTCGGCGAGGTCGAGCGCCGTCCGGAGCTCGTCCGCGCTCCAGTCCGACACCCGGGTGAAGCTCCGGCCCTTGAGCGTGTCGGGGATCCCCGCCATATCGCGATCGTACTGGCGGTCGCTTCTTCCGCTCCGTCGACCCGTCTACGGACGGGTGATCGTGACGGAGAACGGCCCGGGTGGACCGGCGAGCGTGACTCGGACCGCGAGGCGGCGCTGTCCACAGGCGAGAAACGAGAGCCGCTGCACGGCGGCGCCGGCCCAGAACCCGTTCGCCACGACCCGACCCTGCGGGTCGACGAGCGCCAGGGTGTCGGTGCGGCCGCGTGGAATCCGCAGCTCGACCGTCACGACGCCGTCGAGCGGGATCTCGAGCGCCGAGCGCCAGCGGCGCGCGCCGCGTGCTGCGAACCGTCCTCGAAGAACGGACGTGGTGGGCGCGAGCCAGGGCGCGGTGACATCGTTCTCGACCGCCCGGAGCGTGTCGTCCGTCGGGATGAAGCTGTCGTCGACGATCGACCACGTGAGGCCGAGGATGCCGGCCCGCCGATCGTTCAACACGCGGTACGCCTCGGCGAACGCCTCTCCCGGCGACAGCGAGTAGTGCGAGTAGTCGTCAGGGAACGCCGTGCCCTCCTTCGCGCGGGCGCAGATGCGCATGGCGGTCGACCAGCGCTTCGGCCCGTATGCCGATGCGCTCCACGGCGGGTTCAGTCGCGACGCCGCGACGTGATGGCCGTACTCGTGGCGCGCGATCTCCTCGGGCATGACCCCTCCGAACTGCTCGCCGGGCAGGACGAGAAGCCCTCCCGAGTAGCACCCGAGCGCGTCGTCCCCACATGCAGCCGCCACCTCGTTCGGCGGCGCGATCCGGACCGTGGCCGTCGCGAGCTCGCTTCCGTGCACGAGCCGGGCGAAGAACTCTGCCCACGCCTGCCCCGAGACCACGTCCGGCGCGTACGTGTCGGAGATCTCGACGCGGACGCTCTCACCCGTCGCGGTCGTGTAGCTCGCCGAGCGCCAGGCACGGGCGGGGCGCGGCGAGATCTCGAGCGTCGTACCGGTCGCCCGCGGGGCCGTGCCGGGCGGGGTGGGGACCCCGCCCGGGCTCCAGCCGCCTCCCCCCGCCAGCAGCGCTGCCGCGACAACGCCGATCACCCGGTGGCGGCGAGCGCTCACGTCAGCGAAGGCAGACCGCGTAGACCAGACCGCTCTGCTGGCTCGGCGCCTTCTCGGAGAGGTCGATGTGCACCCGCCAACCCGCTCCGTCGCCCGTGGGCCTCGTATCCCACGCGTACGCGTACCCGCCCGGGTCGTCGTATCCACCGCCGATCGCCTTCTGCCCGGCGTCGCACATCACTGCGGTGTCGCTGTGGCCGTCCGGGGCCATCGACCACGGCGCGGTCTTGACGGTCACGAGCCCCGCCGCCGAGCTCGCAGGACCCGGCTGCCGGGCGGCGGCCGTCTGTGATCGCCGCAGGGGTCTGGCCCCCGACCTTCATGGCGTTGTCGGCGACGAGCGCCCGCTTCGCGAGCGGCGACGACACCCGCTGCGATCGCCGTTCCGCTGAGCGAGACGAACAGCGCCGCCACCGAGAGCACGAGCGCGGGGCTCGGCATCCGCTTTCCGTTCATGGTCCCCTCCTCCTTGCCGTTGACTGGTCGGCGCCATGGTCGGACGGGTGGCTAACCGGCGACTAATCGCAGGCAGGCGGTGCCGTCACGCGCCGATAGGATCGGCGCATGTCCCGATTCACGGATGCCCTCAACGAGCAGATCGGCTACGAGTTCGGCGCGTCGCAGCAGTACGTCGCGATCGCCGTCCACTTCGACGCCCAGACGCTGCCGCAGCTCGCGGCCCACTTCTACCGCCAGGCGGTCGAGGAGCGGAACCACGCGATGATGATGGTGCAGTACCTCCTCGACGCGGACGAGGACGTCGTCGTCCCGGCGGTCGAGGCCCCGCAGGTGTCGTTCCCCGACGTCGTCGCGCCTGTCCAGCTCGCGCTCGACCAGGAGAAGCGCGTCACCGGTCAGATCCAACAGCTCGCGCTGACCGCGCGTGACGAGGGCGACCTCGTCGCGGAGCAGTTCATGCACTGGTTCCTGCAGGAGCAGCGTGAGGAGGTCTCGTCCATGTCGGCGCTCCTCGACGTGGTCTCGCGCTCGAAGGACAACGTCATGGCCGTGGAGGACTTCCTCGCCCGCGAGTCCGGGGGCGACAACCCGCTCGAGGCCGGCGCGCCGCCCGCCGCGGGCGGTGCGCTCTGACCGCGTGACGACACTCACGATCACCACCGAGCGGCAGAGCCAGCTCGTCGACATCACGCGCCTCGTCACCGAGGCGGTTGCGGGCGCAACCGGCTCCGCGGTCCTCGTCTACGTCCCGCACACGACGGCGGGCGTCACGATCAACGAGCACGCCGACCCGATGGTCGCCCGCGACTTCGAGATGGCGCTCGAGCGGCTGGTGCCGGAGGACTGGGGCTGGCAGCACATCGAGGAGGGCGAGGAGAACGCCCCGACCCACATCCGGGCGGCGCTGATGGGCCCGAGTGTCCTCGTGCCGCTGCGCGAGGACGGGACGATGGCGCTCGGCACGTGGCAGGGGATCTTCTTCTGCGAGCTCGACGGGCCACGCACCCGGTCGGTGCACGTCTCCGTGCTCGGGTAGAGGGCTACGCTCCAGCCGTGGCAGCGCCCGTCCGCAAGGGAGAAGAGGTCGAGCTCCGCGTCGACTCGCTCGCGTACGGCGGAAACGGCGTGGCGCGGCTCGACGGATTCGTCGTCTTCGTTCGCGGCGGCCTGCCCGGCGACGTCGTCCGGGCACGCGCCACGAAGGTCAAGCGTGGGTTCGCCGAGGCAACCCGGACGGCGCTCCTCGAGCCCGGCCCCGACCGCGTCGATGCGCCGTGCCGGCATTTCGGCATTTGCGGCGGCTGCCGCTTCCAGGACCTCGCGTACGAGCGGCAGGTCGCGGCAAAGGCCGACCAGGTCCGCGACGCGCTCGTCCGGCTCGGCGGCTATCCCGAGCCGCCGCTCGAGCCGATCGTCCCGGCCCGCTCGATCTATGGCTATCGCAACAAGCTCGAGTACTCGTTCGCGGCCGGCGAGGACGGCGCTCTCGTCCTCGGGTTCCACCGGGCAGGCCGGTGGGACGAGGTCGTCCACGTCGACGAGTGCCTGCTCACGACGGACCTCGGGAACGCCGTCCGCACCGCGGTCCTCGAGTGGGCGCGCTCGGAAGGGCTCGAGCCGTACGACCAGGAGACGCAGACCGGATACCTGCGCCACCTCGTCCTCCGCGAGGCGCGCAACACCGGCCAGCTGCTCGTCCTTCTCGTGACCGCGCCGGGCGAGCGCTTCGATGCCGACTTCCTGATCGAGACGCTGACGCGCTTCCCCGAGGTCAGGTCGATCCACTGGGCGGTGAACGACCGCCCGGCCGAGGTCACGAACCTGCCGACGCGCCTCCTGTGGGGTCAGGAGTGGGTCGAGGAGGAGCTCCTCGGGCTGCGCTTCCGCGTGCGCCCGAACGCCTTCCTGCAGACGAACACCGAGATGGCCGAGACGCTCTACGCACTCGCGCGAGACGGCGCCGCGCTCACCGGCACGGAGCGGGTGTACGACCTCTACTGCGGCACCGGGACGATCGGCCTCACGCTCGCGGCGGACGCCGCGTCGGTGTGGGGCGTCGAGATCTCCGAGGAGTCCGTCGCCTGCGCGATCGAGAACGCGGAGGCGAACGGCGTCTCGAATGCGCGGTTCTTCGCCGGGAACGTCGGGCAGTCGCTCGAGGAACTCGCCGAGCGCGCCGGCGCCCCGGACGTCATCGTCGTCGACCCGCCGCGCGCCGGGCTCGCGGGGAAGGCGCTCCGCCGGACGGGCGAGCTCCGCGCACCACGCATGGTCTACGTCTCCTGCAACCCGACGACGCTCGCGTCCGATCTCGCGGTGCTGCGCGACGAGTACGGCTACGAGCTCGTCCGCTGCACCCCGGTCGACATGTTCCCGCACACCCCGCACATCGAGAGCGTCTCGGTGCTCACGCGTGCACAGGGTTCTGCCGAAGAGCATGATGCCGGGCAGGGGGCGAGGTGACCGGCGCACGACGAGACGAAAGGTGACGATGTGAACGGACGACGGCTGGCGGCACTCCTCATCGCGGCGGTTGCGCTCATCGCGGCCGGCTGCGGTGGCAGCGACAGCAACGAGGCGAGCCCGGACACGACGGCGGTACCCACGGAGACCATGTCTGTCGAAACGACCTCGACGACCGACTCCGGGACGAGCACCGATGACGGCTCGATCGGCAACCTCTCGGGCGATTGCGCGCAGTTCGCAGGGGTCTCCTCGAAGATCGCCCAGTCGCTCTCCGGGCAGGACGCCAACATGGAGGATGCTGCGAAGGCATTCGCCGACATCGCCGACCAGGTGCCGGACGAGATCAAGGACGACTACCAGGTCATCGCGGAGAACTTCTCCAAGATCGCGGAGGCGCTCAAGGGCGTCGACCTGACGAACGGCCAGACACCGAGCCCGGAAGCGCTCGCCAAGCTGCAGGAGCTCTCGAAGTCGATGGATTCGGCCGAGGTGCAGCAGGCGACGCAGAACATCGAGGCCTGGGTCAGCCAGCACTGCTGAGCGGGCTGCGGCTCGCTCTAGCGGGGGGCGCGGCGCTGTCCGCGCCCCCCGCCGCGTGACGTCCGCCACACGAGGTCGGCGTTCGGAACGAGGAAGCCGAGCGAGAGAGCGGGAAGCGCAGGGAGCCCTCGGAGGTCGAAGACGTACGTCGCGACGAGCGTCGCCGACAGCGCTGCCGTCATTCCGACCCAGGTCGCCCGCACGCGGAGCCCGAACCGGGCCGCGGCCGCCAGGAAGAGCGCGAAGAAGATCACATCCGGCGGGCCGAGGCGCGCGGCGTCGTCCTCGCCGGGCACGGCGAACGCGACCGAGATCCGCTCGAAGAGGCCCGGCTGCTCCTCGACGACGGCTTTGGTCGGCCCGCGGTAGACGGACGCGATGTCGACCCACGGGATCGCGGCGGCGACGAGCACGACCCAGGCGAGCGCGTCGAGCATCTGGACGAAGGCGAACCCCGCCAGCGTGAAGGCGAGGATCTTCGCGACGTTGAAGAGCCCCTCGAAGCCGGCGAGGTCGAGCAGCGCGGCGAGACCGCCGACCAGGAGGGCGGCCGGCAGCGTCCGGGGGTCGGCGGCGAACGGGAGGAGGAGCCAGGCCACGGCGAACGTCGCCGGGAAGAGGAGCCCCGCGACGAGCGCCACGTCCCACGAATCGGCGACATCCGGCAGCCGTTCGGCGTAGGCGTCCCAGACGGCGAGCCCGACGAGCACGACGACGAGGAGGCCTCCCGTCGTCTGCCGCTGCGCAGCCCCGCGCGTCGCGCTCAGTAGGGCGGGAGCTCGGACCACCAGGCACCGAGCGCCTTGAACGCGTTCCAGAAGCGCGTCTTGGCGTCCTGCTCGTCGAGAGACGCGTCGATGTCGGGGGTGACGAGGGCGTCGATCGTCGGCGTGAAGGGCTGGATCTCGCCGGGACGAGCGACGTCGACGGCGTCCGAGAGCGGGAAGTCGAGGTCGTCGAGGAACGCGACCGTCTCGGAGCCCATCGCGACGACGAGCTTTGGCTGGACGATGTGGAGCTCGCGGGTGAGCCATCGCCTCGCGTCCTCGGGCTCCTCCGTCCCGAACTTGAGGCAGTTCGTCCCGTAGATCGCGAGCGGGTCGACGGAGAGCCGCTGGAGCGACTTCAGGAGCGCCTGTCCGGCACGTCCGAAGAACGCGACACCTTCGGCGATCTCGCTCTGGGTGGGGCGGTACTTGAGGAGGAACACGTCCCCGAGCGGGTGACCGCTGCCGAGCACCGGGACGTGCAGCTCGTCCCCGAGCGCGAGGAGCTCGTCCCCGAGCTCGTTGATCTCCGAGATCGCGCGGCGGAGGTAGCGCTCCTGGATCTCGTCGGAACCCGATCGCTGTGCGACCGAGCTCCTCGGAGACGGGCGAGGCTGCTCGTCCGCGTCGGCCATCGCTTGTGTCATTCGGGAGAACTGGGTCTGCTTCCTCTGCGCGTCAGCCGCTCCCGACGCGCTCCTTGACCTGCGCCACCCACTTGAGCGACTGGAGGAGCGCGAGCGACTTGGGCCGACGCAGCACCTCCGCGGTGCGGAGCGAGAGGAGGAACTCCTCCGGTCCGTCGAAGCGGCGCATCCGCAACACGCCGGTCCCGACGCCCTGGAGGACGTGCGCGTCCGAGCCGGCGCCCTGGAGCAGCCCGTACTTGCGCGCGAACCGGAGCGCCTCGTCGTTGTAGGCGTCGAAGAGGAGCCGGGCGTTGTAGACCTCGAGGACGTCGATCTCGGGGAGATGCCGGTGGAGCGTCGCCGGCGTGGGAATCGAGTGCATGCGGTCGAAGGGGTGCGGGACGT
Organism: uncultured Actinomycetes bacterium; assembly: GCA_963792245.1. Classification (GTDB taxonomy): domain Bacteria; phylum Actinomycetota; class Thermoleophilia; order Gaiellales; family Gaiellaceae; genus Gaiella. The sequence goes on along the minus strand of CAWBVO010000018.1, from coordinate 121,851 downwards.
AGACGACGCCCTCCTGCTCGCGGATCGCGGCCAGCGTGTCGGCGAACGACATACCCCGCGGGATCTCCTCGTGGAGGAACAGACCGATCACCTCACCGTCGCGGTCGGTCTTCACCTCCTCGCCCGGGATCACGATCAGCTCGCGCGTTCGCGCGGCCTCGACCGTCTCCCGTGCGCCGCCGAAGACGTTGTGATCCGTGACGGCGATCGCCCCGAGCCCCTCGGACTCCGCGTGATCGACAAGCGCGGCCGGCTCGATCGAGCAGTCGTGCGACCAACGCGTGTGCATGTGGAGGTCGGCGACGATCCACTCGCGGTCGGCGAGCGGCTCGGTCGTCGACCGCCGCGCCTCTCGTCGACGGCCTCGTGCCTCGAGGTAGACGCGCTCGAGCTCCTCCGCAACGTCCGCGAAGCTGGCGCCCGCGAGCGCAGCGCGCCGCGCATCCGCATCGTGGCGCCGGGCTTCTGCGTCCTCGGCAAACCGCATCAGGGCAGCCGCGGCAAGCTCCGGCTGCTCGTCGACGCCGGGCGGCTCGACGACGGCGCATCCGGCCGCGGCCGCCTCGGTCCGGAGTCGCACGAGCCCGTCCGGCGAGGGCACGACGATCGCCGCGTCGCGGAGGATCGCGGCGCGTGCATCGCCGCGCGCCGCTGTCCGCGCGTGGACGCGCTCACGCAGCCCGAGCGGGATCGACGGTCGCGCCGCGAGCGGGGCTGTCCGAAGCAGGATCGCCTCCCAGCCGTCCAGGCCGCGGAGCGCGCGGAGCGCCGCGCGGACGATGGGCAGCCCGCCGGCCGACGTCTCGATCACGACGAGGTTCGCCTTGTCGGGCGCGGGCGCGAACCGCTCGAGATCGACGCCGGCCGGGACGACCGCGTACGCGCCGGGAAACCGCGCCGCGGCGCGCTCGGCGACGTCGTCGCTCGTTGCAAGCAGCTGGTCGATCCTGGCCAGCAGGCGATCGCGCTGGTTCCTCCGTGGTGGGAAGCCAAGGCGCTCCGCGTCGACGAAGGTCGCCGCAGTCGTGGTGCGGGCCTCGAGCAGCGCAACGTACGACAGCCCGGGGAGCGCGGGGTCGAACCCGTGGACGACGTCGAAGTCGCCGCGCCGCAGCGCCGTCGCGACGTTCGCGCGAACGCCGACGGGCAGCCCGACCGCCGCTCGGGGTGAGACCGGAACCGCGCGAGAGATGGCGACGACCCCGTCGAGCTCGCCCGTCTGCAGCGCCCGCCGCCCGGCGAGAAGCTCCGTGGAGCGAGATGACGGCGCCAGCACGACCACGGCATGCCCGCGCGCGCGGAGCGCGTCGGCGACTCCGGCGACGTGCTCGTTCGTGTCGTGCGGCACCGACCACGCGTGCGGCGTCACCAGGCAAATGCGGAGCGACACGGGCCTCGATTGTAGGGGTGACTAGGCTCTCGTCGTGGACGACCTCACGATCACCGTGCGGCCGAACGGCCCGTACAAGATCGTCGGGCCCGTGTCGATCGTCGACGCCGACGGCCGAGCATTCGAGCTGCCCGAGGGGAGCGCGGTCGTGCTCTGTCGCTGCGGGCGCTCGGCGACGAAGCCGTTCTGCGACGCCACGCATCGGCGTATCGGGTTCGTGGCCGACGACGTCGCGCCGCAGATCGCGCCCGCCGAGCACGATCGTCCGAGCGTATAGAGTCGCCCGGTGCCCGAGGCGCGCCTCGCCGATACCGGCTCCGGCCTCGCACCCGTCTCCGACGGCTGGTTCGTCGTCAACGTGCGGGACGTCGAATGGTGGGTCTCGAGCACGTTCGGCTCGGGGTGCACGTTCGAAAGCCGCGAGCACGAGATGCCGCAGCTCGGAATCAATCTCAGCGTCCTCGAGCCGGGCCAGGCGAACTGCCTCTACCACTCGGAGTCGCAGCAGGAAGCGTTCCTCGTGCTGTCCGGGGAGTGCAAGGTGCTGATCGACGGGGAGGAGCGCCTGCTCGGCCCATGGGACTTCGTCCACTGCCCGGCCGGCGTCGAGCACGTCTTCGTGGGTGCGGGCGACGCGCCGAGCGTGATCCTGATGGCCGGCGCGCGGACGCCCGACGAGCAGATTCTCTATCCGGTCTCGGAGCTCGCGTCGCGCTACGGCGCCTCGGCGGAGGAGGAGACCCCCGACCCGAAGCAGGCGTACGCACCGTTCGAGCGGCCCGAGCGGGGCCGTCCCACGTACTGGGATGCCCTGCCGTGGGCGTGAGCCGCTCCTAGAGCCGCAGCACCATCTCGTGCTGCCTGACGTCGGCGCTCGCACCGAGCCGCCCGAGGACAGCCCCGGCCGCGTCGCCCGCGGGCAGATTGAGGACGCCGAGGCGGTCGCCCAGCGTGCGCGCTCCGGCGAGCAGCACCTCGAGCGCGTCCTCCCCGCCGGCGACCTGCACGACGTTCACGCGCGCGCCCGTGACACGGACGACGGCCGCCGCACCGTCGACCGCGAGCCCGCGCGGCTCGTCGATCCTGGCGAGCGAGGCGTCGTCTCGCTGCCAGGGCTCGCGCCCGGAGCGGTGCGCACGGATCCAGGCGTGCGCTTCGGCGGCGGGAACCTCAGGTGCCACACCGTCCGCTCCGCCGACGAGAGACCAGACGACAAGGTCGCGAACCAGGTTGTACCCGAGCTCCTCGTACAGGGCTCTCGCGCCGGTGTTCTCGGCGATCACCTCGAGCCAGACCTGCGCCGCGCCGCGCGCGCGGGCCTCGTCGTGGACCGCCCGCATGAGCGCCCGTCCCGTCCCGCGGCGCCGTTCCCCCGGCACGACCCCGAGGCCGCCGATCCAGGCGTCGGCACCCCGGAGGCCGAGATTCGCAAGCCCGATAGGCGCGCCTTCGCGGACGGCGACCCGAGACGCGTCGCGGTCGAGGTCGTACGCCGCCGTGAAGGAGCGCATCGTGTCCTCGTCGACCGCGAACGGGACGAGGTACCCCTCGTACGCCGCGGTGAAGAGCCGGGCGAGCTCGACGTCGTCGAGCTGCGAGGCCGGAACGAGCTCGAGCTGCCCCACGGGCCGAGCCTAGAGGCTCCGCTGTCGAGAGCGGCGAAGGAGGGGCGGCGTCTCGCCGACCGCCGCCCCGGTACGGGCTCAGCGCTTCGCGGGGGTCTTCGCCTTCTTCTCCGACTTGGGCGCGTTCTGCCGGATGAAGCGCTCGGTGTTGTCGCGCGCCTCGCTGTCGACGATCTGCACGGGTGGCGACTTCATCAGGTAGCTCGACGGCGCCTCGAGCGCCCCCGCGATGCCGTTGTTCAGCGCCAGCTTGGCGAGCCGGACCGCGTCGATGACGATCCCGGCCGAGTTGGGCGAGTCCCAGACCTCGAGCTTGAGCTCGACGTTGAGCGGCACGTCGCCGAACGACGTGCCCTCCATGCGGATGTACGCCCACTTGCGATCGGTCAGCCAGGGCACGTAGTCGGACGGGCCGACGTGGACGTTGTCGGCGCCGATGTCGTAGTCGAGCATCGACGTGACGGCGTTCGTCTTCGAGATCTTCTTCGACTCGAGCCGATCGCGCTCGAGCATGTTGCGGAAGTCGGAGTTGCCGCCGACGTTGAGCTGCATCGTCCGGTCGAGATGGACGCCGCGGTCCTGGAAGAGCGTCGTCAGGACGCGGTGCGAGATCGTCGCGCCGACCTGCGACTTGATGTCGTCGCCGATGATCGGCACGCCCGCGTCCTCGAAGCGCTTCTGCCAGTAGCTCTCGCGCGCGAGGAACACCGGCATGCAGTTGACCATCGCGCAGCCGGCCTCGAGGATCTTCTCCGCATACCACTTGGTCGCGGCCTCGGAGCCGACGGGGAGGTAGTTCACCACGACGTCGGTGCCGGTCTCGCGGAGGATCTTGACGATGTCCGCGGTCTCGCCCGGCGCCTTCTCGACGACCTGCCCCAGGTACTTCCCGATGCCGTCGTGAGTCATGCCGCGCGACACCGTGACGCCGGTGCCCGGCACGTCGGCGAACTTGATCGTGTCGTTCGGAAAGGCCCAGATCGCCTCGGCGAGGTCGACGCCGACCTTCCCCTTGACGACGTCGAACGCGGCGGTGAACTCGATGTCCGAGATGTGGTAGCCGCCGAGGTCGACGTGCATCAGGCCGGGGACGGTGTCGTCCCGCTTCGCGTCCTTGTAGTACTCGACCCCCTGGAGGAGGGAGTTCGCGCAGTTGCCGACGCCGATGATCGCGACGCGGACCTTGTCCTTCGCGCGCGCGCCGCCGTTCTTCGAGCCGTTCGTCTCGGCCATGGTGTCCTTTCCGTTGCTCACAGCTGGGATGCCGAGCCCGTCCGTGAGCGCGGCGATGATGACGTCGTTGGCGTTGGTGTCGCGACGCGACGCCTCGGCATGGATCTCGTCCTTGAGCTCCTGGGGGACCCGGAGGAGGAGGACAGGGCTCGAGCCTGCCAGCACCTTCCGCCGCCGGCCGCTCGGTGCATACGGGACGTCGAAGCTCGCAGCGAGGATGCCCGCCGCGACGTCGTTCACGTTCGAGCCCCGTCGGGCGGTCTCGCGGACGAGGGCGCCCTTGAGCGGGGCCGGCATCCTCACGAGGATTCCGGTACGCCTCCGAGAAGTGCTAGCAGGCAAAGTGCTAGCAGGCTACCACGCGTTTTGGTCAGTTGACGACGCAGCGGCTGTCGCCCGCAAGCAGCTCGCGTTGCGAGACGTTCGCCCCGTCGTCGACGGCCGCGTCGTAGGCGGCCGGCGCGGGGCCCTGCCACATGACGTCCGGCGTCACGCCGGGGCCGATCACGGTCGCGCGATACCGCTTCCCGCTCCCCACCCCGTGTGCGCCGTGCGGGTAGAAGCCGTAGCAGAAGCCCCCACCGGGAGTGTGGGTCAGGAAGCTGTTCTCGCGCATCCATCCCGATCCGTACGCGGAGTCGAAGGTGTCGACGAACACGTTGCGCCCGTACGTGTCGAGCGGGACTCCAAACCGCGTCGACCGGAAGCCGAACACCCCCTGTCCCCGGTACGTGAGCCGGCCGTACAGATGGTGGAAGCGACGGTAGGACCAGTCCGTCCAGACCTCGAGCTTCGCGGGCGCACCCGTCCAGTGCGAGAGGCGGAGCTCCCGGGCGGCACGGTCGCCGCTCGCCGGCGCACCGTAGTTCGGCAGCAGCCGCTGCCACGCCTGCACCGCCCAGTGGGACCCGTCAGAGGCCGTGCACGCGGCGACCTGCCACGCCAGAGGCGGCCCCGTATAGCGCCCACAGGTGTTCGGTCCGATCGATCCGCCGTAGCTGAGCTGGAATGCGACCTGCGGCCGCACGCGACTGGGAGGGCGCGCATCGATCGCCCCCCAGGCGAGCAGGCGCTTCGTCTGCCCGCCCGAGCGGAACGAGATGAGCGCCCGACCCTGCGCGTCGGCCTCGATGCGCACATCCGACGCGTCGCGCCCGATCAGCTCGGACGCGACAGCAGTGGTCGGCGCGACGAGGGCCACGACGGCCGCGACCGCGGAGACGAGCGTGCGCCGCAGAGGAGGATCGCTTCCTGCGCCCATCGCCCAGCCTCCTCTCGAGCGTGGTACGGCCGGATGCCGTGCCGGGATTGTGCTCCTCCACCGTCCGTATGACAACGCCCTCTCGAGCAGGACGGGGCCGCGCGAGGGCTCAGGAGGTCTCGGCGAGCTCGCGCAGCTGGCGTCGCACGAACAGCATGCGCTGCGCGACGGTGACCCAGGCCATCAGCGCGAGAAGGTAGATGGGCCACTGCAGCAGGCCCCACGGCGCGATCCCGAGCGCGACCGAGACGATCACCACCCGCTCGAGGCGCGAGCCGAACCCGACGTCGCCACGCAGGCCGAGCATCTCGGCCTTCGCACGCGTGTAGCTCACGAGCAACGAGCCGATCACGGCGAGGAAGGTCGCGACGAGCGCCACCTCGTTCGAGTCGCGCATGAAGACGAGCCCGATCGACGTCAGCATCGCCGCCTCGCCGAGCCGGTCGAAGGTCGAGTCGAGGAACGCACCGAACACCGTACCCTTCCCGGCCGCGCGCGCGAGCGCGCCGTCGAGGATGTCGGCCACCGAGCCCGCGATGAAGAGGAGGCCGCCGAGCCAGAAGAAGAGGTACTCGTTGCGCTCCTCGAAGCCGACGAGCACCGCGCCCGCGACGCAGAGGGCGAGCCCCGCGATCGAGAGCATGTCCGGCGTCAGCTTCGTCCGGGCGACGCCGTGCATCGAGCGCCGCAGGATCTCGCGCGCGGCGGCTGTGTACTCCTGCTTGACCCGGTCGAGCTGGCTGACTCTCGGAGCGTCGCCCGGCTCGCTCACGTGGTGCCTGCGAGCACCCGGGGGAGGCGTCGGCGGAAGAGCAGGAGCGCGGTCAGAATCGCCACCGCGAACCCGGCAACGCAGTCGAGCCAGTAGTGGTTCCCCGTCCCCATCACCGAGAAGCAGACCCACGCGGGCCACACCAGCCACGCCGCGCGGGCGGGCCAGGACCGGCACACGGAGGCCATCACGACGCCGACGATCAGCGCGTCCATCGCGTGCAGGCTCGGCATCGCCGCGTACGGGTTGGCGGCGAACGCGATCAGGCCGCTGTCGTGATTGATCGACGCGTAGTCGGAGAGGGTGTCGGAGAAGCCCCACTCCGGGTACATGCGGGGCGGCGCCGTCGGCATGAGGACGTACCCGAGCAGGCCGATCAGGTTCGCCCCGATCAGCCAGTTGCGGAAGTCCGCGAAGCGGTCGTGATGGCGGAAGTACACCCACAGGAGCGTCACGCCGACGACCGCGAACTGGGAGAGCCAGTAGGTGTACGTCGTCGCGAAGATGAGGAGGCCGGAGCTCTGCACGAAGCCCTGGACGGCCGGCTCGACGAGCGCGTGCAGCCGGTTCTCGGCCTCGATCACGAGGGTGCCGTTCCAGAACGCCTCGCCGACCTCGCGGTCCGCCGCACCACGCGCCACCTGATAGGCGCCGTAGAAGCCGAACCACAGCGCGAACTGGAAGGCGAGATGCGCCCATCCGCGCGGCAGCCAGCGTGCCTCCGCGTAGCTCGTCACTCCGCGGTCGATTCTAACCAGGCGCCCCGCTGGCCCGGTCGGGGAAGGTGTGACACGATCGCAGGCGAGCGACGAAAGGACGGCGCATGAGCGGCTTCACCATCCGGCACGACGACGAGCTCGAGCGGGAGTACGGCAAGTGGGTGCTGGTCCGGCGCTCGCTCGGCGTCACCTCGTTCGGTATCAACGAGGTGGAGCTGCCACCCGGTGAGTCGATCCCCGAGCACGACGAGGTCGAGCGCGACCACGAGGAGCTGTTCCTCGTCCTCGCAGGCGCACCGACGCTGATCGTCGACGGCACCGACCACCCGCTCCGCGCGGGCTCGTTCGCGCGGCTCGACCCGTCTCCGAAACGGACGGTGCGAAACGACGGCGACGCCGTGGCGCACGTCCTCATCGTCTCGGCTCCCGTCACGAGCGGCTACGAGCCGCTCGAGTGGGCCTAGCCGCCGATGTAGCTCATCTCGATCCGCGGCAGCTCCGTCGTCCGTTCCGTGCGGATCTCCGAGTAGCGATCGGCCCGTCTCGTCCAGACGGCGGCGACCGCGTCCCGCAGCACGTCGTCGGTCGCGCCCGACCGCACGAGCGCGCGCAGGTCGGTGCCCCGGACGGCGAACAGGCAGGTGTAGAGCTTTCCCTCGGCCGAGATCCGCGCGCGCGTGCAGTCGCCGCAGAACGGCTGCGTCACCGACGTGATGACGCCGATCTCGCCGGCGCCGTCGCGGTAGCGGTAGCGCTGCGCCACCTCGCCGCGGTACGAGGCCTCGACCGGCTCGAGCGGGAAGACCGCGTCGATCCGCTCCACGATCTCGGCTGCCGGAACGACGTCGTCCAGCCGCCACCCGTTCGTGGTGCCGACGTCCATGTACTCGATGAAGCGGAGCGCGTGACCCGTGTCGCGGAAGTACCGCGCCATGTCGACGACCCCCACGTCGTTCACACCCCGCTTGACGACGGCGTTCACCTTCACCGGGAGCCCGGCCGCCGCCGCACCGTCGATCCCCTCGAGCACGCGCGAGACGGGGAAGTCGACGTCGTTCATCGCGCGGAACGTCTCGTCGTCGAGCGAGTCGAGACTGACGTTGACGCGAGTGAGCCCCGCGTCGCGCAGCGCCTGCGCCTTGCGGGCGAGAAGAGACGCGTTCGTCGTCAGCGTCAGATCGAGGCCCTCGATCGCCGCGAGCCGCTCGACGAGCCGCTCGATCTCGCGGCGCAGGAGCGGCTCGCCGCCCGTCAGGCGGATCTTCTCGACCCCGAGCGCCGCGAAGACTCGCGCGACGCGCTCGATCTCCTCGAAGCTCAGGAGCTCCTTGCGGTCCATGAACCGGTAGTCCTGTCCGAACACCGATCGCGGCATGCAGTACGCGCAGCGGAAGTTGCAGCGGTCGGTGACCGAGATCCGCAGATCGCGGACGGGGCGGCCGAGGGTGTCGAGCGGATGCATGCCCTGAGCGTACTCCGCAGGCACCCCGTGGCCGCGTCGGGCGGCACCGCCCGAGAGGGCGATAGCGTGGCCCGGTGCGACGCGCCCCGACCCCGCTTCCGGCGCTCGTCGCCGTCACCGCGATCTGGGGCTACACCTTCGTTCCGGTTCAGAAGACCGTCGGGGCCTACCCGCTCTTCGCGTTCCTCGCCGTTCGCTTCGCGATCTCGACGGCTGCGCTCGCACCGTTCGCCTGGAGGTCGCTTCGCACGTTGCCGCGGGCGGGGTGGCCGGCTGGCCTCGTGGCCGGCAGCTTCCTCGCGCTCGCCTACGGCCTCCAGACGGCGGGCCTCGAGCTCACGACGGTCACGAGCACGGGCTTCATCACCGGCCTCTACGTCGTCTTCACGCCGCTTCTCGCGCTCGCCGCATTCCGGACACCGGTCCCGGCGCCCGTGTGGGTCGGTGTCACGCTTGCCCTCGCCGGCCTGCTGCTCCTCAGCGGCGCGCCGGGTGGCTCGTGGCTCGGGAACGCGCTCGTGCTCGGGAACGCGGTCGCCCAGTCGTTCCAGATCGTCGCGATGGAGCGGTTTGCGCCGCGCTACGACGCGCGTGCGCTCACCTTCCTGCAGATGGCCGTCGCGGGCGTGGGATTCACGGTCATCGCCGTCGCGGCGGGCCAGCTCGAAGCGCCTCCGGACGCCGAGACGTGGTACGCGCTGGTCGTGACGGGCGTGTTCGCGGGCGCGCTCGGCTACCTCGTCGGGACATGGGTGCAGTCCCGGACCACCGCCGCCCGCGCAGCACTCGTGTTCACCCTCGAGGCGCCGTTCGCCGCGCTCTTCGGCGTGCTCCTCCTCTCGGAGCACCTGGGCTGGGCAGGGTGGACCGGATGCGCCGTGATGCTCGCCGGCATCGTCCTCGCCGAGCCCGCGGCCGCGGCGACGCTCAGACGACTCGTCCCTGCGCGGCCGCGCTAGATGGACGCGGTCCTCCTGGCGCTCGTCTCGGCGGCCTGCTTCGGGGCGATGCCGGTCGCCGTCCGCTTCGCGCTCGTCCCGCCGGTCGTGCCCGCCGCCGTCGGGGCGCTTCTCATGCAGGTCGCGACGTTCGCGGTGCTCTGCGCCGCGGCCGCGCTCCAGGGCGGCGTGACGCTCGCCGGCGTGCTTCCCTTCCTCGTCGCCGGCGCGATCGCGCCGGGGCTGTCCAACCTGTTCATCACCGTCGGGATTCGCGAGGCCGGGTCGTCGCGCGCCTCGGTCGCCTTCGGGACGGCGCCGCTCTTCGCGGTGACGATCGCCGTGCTCGGCTTCGGCGAGCGGCCTGGCGCCGCGGTGCTCTTCGGGGCGGTGCTCATCGTGTGCGGCGGAGTCGCGCTCGCGCTCGAGCCGAATCGTCCCCGTCACGTCCGCCGGATCGGCATCGTTGCGGCTCTCGTCGGAGCGGCGCTCTTCGCGTTCCGCGACAACCTCGTCCGCCATCTCTCCCTGGACACCGACGTGCCGTCGATGACCGCCGGCGCCGTGATGCTCGCGACGAGCCTCGTCGTGACGTCGTCCATCGTCGCCGCCCGCCGTCATCGGGTTCGTTGGCCGACCGTGGTCGTCGCGCGCTGGCTCCTGCCCGGTGCGCTCGTCGGCCTCTCGTACGTGGCGCTCTTCGAGGCGTTCTACCGCGGCACCGTCTCCGTGGTGGCCCCGATCGTGGCGACGGAGTCGCTGTTCGGCGTCGTGTTCTCCGCCTGGTTCCTCGGCCGGTCGGAGGGGGTGACCCGCCGCATCGTCGCGGGCGCACTCCTCGTCGTCGCAGGTGCGGTGCTGATCACCGTGTTCCGCTAGAGGCTCGATGCGAAATGACGCCCGATGGGTCTCAGGCAGAACCTAGGGACTTCGCGTCCGGGGGTGGGACGCGGGCGGTTCCCGCGTCCCACCACCATGGCCCTCACCGCACGGGCTCGAAGTAGCGCGTCTTGATCCACTGCGCGATCTGCTTGCCCATCTTCGCGCCCTGCTCGTCGGCGGTCCGGAAATGGATGCCGCCCCAGATCCGCGCTTCGACGACCTCCTGCAGCGCGTCCGAGAAGCGCTCGAAGTGCCGCTTCGGGATCGGGACGCCGTCGAGCGACCTGCCCGAGACGATGTCGAACTCGACCTTGTCCCTGCCGAAGAAGTCCGCCAGCGCGTTCAGGACTGCACCGCTCACGCAGCTGTGGCCCGACGGGTGATCGGGAAACGGCGGCGTGCCGAGCGGCGGCGTCGTCTGCGTCGCCGGGGCAAACAGCGACTCCCAGTTCGGATCGGGCACGGTCGCCGGGTTGCCGTCAGTGCCCGCCTCCCGGATCGCCGCGCGGGGCCGCCAGAAGCTCCAGTAGTACTTGTCGTTCCAGCAGCTGATCGCAGCGTCCGCCGCAGCGAGGTTCACGATCGCGTAGAGGCGCGCCTGGTCGGCCGTGTCGAGGCCGAACCGCGGTGAGAGCTGGTCGCGGGCGAGCTGGTTCCAGAGCGCGATCGGCGGGAACTGCCAGAACACCGCGGCCGCGGTCTGGTCCGCCGTCCGGGTCGTGCTGTCGATGGCACCGAGCGACTTCACCTCGTCGAAGTCCTTCTCATAGGCGCGGCTCGTGAGCGCGTTCGGCCCCTTCGTCCGGAACTGCCATGGGCTCTCGATGAGGAACGGCTTCTCGTTCGCGACCCAGGCGTCCGGGTCGGCCCGTCGGATCGGGGAGCGCGAACGGCCAACCGACCGGGCGCCAGTCGCCCGGGCCGGAGCCGATGTCGAACGGGAACGCCGCGAGGTACCCGTCGTTCTCGCGGAACTTCGAGCATCGCGGCTGCGGCCGCGGCGCCGACACGCATGCCCTCGGTCTTGGACGCGCCGTCGGGCATGCGGGTCGAGCGTCGCCTCGAGCTTGTCGTCCACCGCGCCGACCTGCCCTGATGGGACGATCTTGACGAGCACGTCGTGCGCCGCCGTCGCGATGGCGGCCGCCTGCGAGCCGAACGGCTGGGCGTGCAGCGCGTCGAGGTCGAGGAGGTACGGCCGGTGGTCCGGGTCGAGCGCGTTCACCGCGTCGTACACCGCGCCCTCGACCATCGCCATCCCGCGCGACTCCCCGTGTGCCGTCGGGCGGATCGGGATCGTCTGCGCCTGGGCGAAGGCGTTCCACTCGGAGATCACGTCGGCACGCGCGACACCGGCGGCGGCGAGAGTCGTCGCGAGCACGGCGCACGCGACGAGCGCTCGGAGAGTGAGACGTTGCATGAGCCCCCCTTTGGGCGGATGTGTCCGTCTACGATCACGCGGGCGGCCGAGTTGAGTCCATGTGACGTTCGTCGTATCTTCTGTCACGAGATGCAACGACTCGGCGCTTGGGACCTCGAGCGCGTCGGGCGGTTCGTCGCCGAAGCGGGGACGATCGAGGGCGACGAGCCGTTCCCGCCGGCGTTCCTCGCCGCCCTGCGGCGACTCGTCCCGTGCGACTCCGTGGCGTTCTGCGAGCTCGACCGGATCGACGAGCGCGAACTGGGCGTCGTGTCGTACCCGGTGGCGATCGAGGAGGACGACGACGTCGGGCTCGACTACTGGGAGGCGCGCCACGAGCACCCGATCTGCCGGTACCACGAGGAGACCGGCGACTGGCGCGCGTACCGGCTCTCCGACTTCGTCGAGATGCGACGTTTCCGCTCGAGCCGGATCTACGCCGAGTGGTTCCGGCCCCAGCACGTCGAGAGCCTGATCACGGTCGGCCTCGACGCGCCGCTCTCCCACACGAAGGTCTTCCTCCTCGCGCGGAGCGGCGGCCGCGACTTCCGCGCCTCCGACTGCATCATCCTCGACGTCCTGCGCCCGTACCTCGCGATGCGGTACGCGGCGGCTCACCGTCTCACGGTCGTGCTCGGCCGCGTCCAGCGGCCTGACCACCCGCGAGCGCGAGATCCTGGCACTCGTGGCCGAGGGAAAGACGAACGCAGAGATTGCGGACGAGCTCTGTATCGCGTGCGGAACCGTCCGCCGGCACCTCGAGAACGCGTACGCGAAGCTCGGCGTGCACACGCGAACGGCTGCCGTTCGCGCCGCGTCGCTCGGCTGAGCACGGGATCGCCGTTCCCCGACGCGCGGTGGAGGCATGGCCATATCTGCTATCTTCGCACTCAGATTTTCCGCCCTGCACACGCTCAAGGAAGGAGCACCACCCTCATCATGGCAAAGACCATCGGGATCGACCTCGGGACGACGAACTCGTGTATGGCCGTCCTCGAGGGGGGCGAGCCCACCGTCATCCCGAACGCGGAAGGCGGCCGGACGACGCCGTCCGTCGTCGCGTTCACGAAGGACGGGCAGCGACTCGTCGGGGCGCCCGCGCGGCGCCAGCAGGTGACGAACCCGGAGAACACCGTGTTCTCCATCAAGCGCTTCATGGGGCGCAAGTGGGACGAGGTCTCCGAGGAGATGACGATCGTCCCGTACAAGGTCGAGCAGGGGGAGAACGGCGACGCCCGCGTCTCGGTCGAGGGCAAGCAGTACGCCCCGCCGGAGATCAGCGCGATGATCCTCCAGAAGCTCCGCGCCGACGCCGAGTCGTTCCTCGGCGAGCCGGTCACCGACGCGGTCATCACGGTCCCCGCGTACTTCAACAACGCGCAGCGCGAGGCGACGAAGGACGCCGGCAGGATCGCCGGCCTCAACGTCCTCCGCATCGTCAACGAGCCGACGGCGGCCGCACTCGCCTACGGGCTCGACAAGGAGGGCGCCGACCAGACGATTCTCGTGTTCGACCTCGGCGGCGGGACGTTCGACGTCTCGGTGCTCGAGCTCGGGGACGGCGTCTTCGAGGTGAAGTCGACCAACGGCGACAACCACCTCGGCGGCGACAACTTCGACAAGGCGATCGTCGACTGGATGGCCGCCGAGTTCAAGAAGGACCAGGGCATCGACCTGTCGCAGGACAAGATGGCGCTCCAGCGCCTCTACGAGGCCGCGGAGAAGGCGAAGATCGAGCTGTCGTCGACCATGACGACGCAGATCAACCTGCCGTTCATCACCGCGACGCCCGAGGGGCCGAAGCACCTCGACCTGCAGCTGACCCGCGCGAAGCTCCAGGAGCTCACGCACGAGCTGCTCGAGCGCACGGTCGGCCCGACGAAGCAGGCCCTCGTGGACGCGGGGCTCGAGGCCGCGGCGATCGACCACGTCGTCCTCGTCGGCGGCATGACCCGCATGCCCGCAGTCCAGGAGAAGGTCTCCGAGCTGATCGGCAAGGACCCGCACCGCGGCGTCAACCCGGACGAGGTCGTCGCCGTCGGGGCCGCGATCCAGGCGGGGGTCTTGAAGGGCGACGTCAAGGACGTCCTCCTGCTCGACGTGACCCCCCTCTCGCTCGGCATCGAGACGAAGGGCGGCGTCATGACGAAGCTCATCGAGCGGAACACGACGATCCCGACCCGCAAGGCGGAGACGTTCTCGACCGCGGAGGACAACCAGCCCTCGGTCGAGATCCACGTGCTCCAGGGCGAGTCGGAGATGGCCACGTTCAACAAGACGCTCGGCAAGTTCCAGCTCGTCGGCATCCCGCCGGCGCCGCGGGGCATGCCGCAGATCGAGGTGTCGTTCGACATCGACGCGAACGGGATCATCCACGTGAACGCGAAGGACCTCGGGACGGGCAACGAGCAGCAGATCCGCATCGAGGGCGGCTCGGGCCTCTCGGAGGACGAGGTCTCGCGGATGGTGACCGAGGCAGAGACCCATGCCGAGGAGGCGCATCGGCTGCACGAGCTCGCGTCGGCGAAGAACACCGCCGAGCAGCTCGCCTACCAGACCGACAAGGCGCTCGGCGAGCACCGCGACAAGCTCGACGCGTCCGACGCGGGCACGATCGAGGGTCGGATCATGGAGCTGCGCCAGGCGCTCGAGTCGAACGACCTCGCCGACATCAACACCAAGGCGCAGGCACTCGAGCAGGCGGCACAGCCGCTCGCCCAGGCGGTCTACGCGCAGGCACAGCAGGGGGCGTCGCCTCCGCCGCGCGGCGACGGCGACGAGACCGACGAGGTCGTCGAGGACGCCGACTACGAGGTGATCGACGAGGACGAGGCGGCGAAGACGTCGTGACCGACGAGCGCCCCGAGACCACGGCGGACGGCGTGCCGGACACGCCGTCCGCCACACCGGAGCTCGACCCCGAGGAGCTGCTCGCGCGGCTCCAGGACGCCGAGCATCGGCACGAGAAGGCGATGGACGACCTCCGTCGCGTCGCGGCGGACTTCGACAACTACCGCAAGCGCGTCGCACGCGAGCAGACGCAGATCCTCGCGCGCTCGGGGGAGCGCGTCGTCGCGAAGCTGATCCCCGTGCTCGACGACCTCGAGCGGGCGCTCGACGCCGCCGAGCACCACGAGGACGTCAAGGTGCTCGAGGGCGTCCGGATGACGAAGGATGCCCTCGCCGCCGTGCTCGCCTCCGAGGGGGTCGAGGAGATCCCCGCCGACGGGCCGTTCGACCCGCACGTGCACGAGGCGCTCATGGCGACGCCGGTCGAGGGCGTCGAGCCGGGCGATGTCGTGCAGGTCGTGCAGCGCGGCTACAGGATCGGAGACGCCGTGCTGCGCCCTGCCCGCGTCGTCGTGGCCGAGGAGCGGGGCGAGGAGTAGCCGAGTGGCCGCCGCGAATCCCTACGACGTCCTCGGTGTGTCGAAGACGGCCCCGGACGACGAGATCAAGAAGGCGTACCGCAAGCTCGCTCGGGAGCTCCACCCCGACAGGAATCCCGACGACCCGACCGCAGAGGAGCGGTTCAAGGACGTCCAGGCCGCCTACGACATCCTCTCGGACGACGAGAAGCGCCAGGCGTACGACCGGTACGGCTCGGAGGGCCCGCAGGGCTTCGGCCCGGGCGGCGTCCGTTTCGAGAACGTCGACCTCGGCGATCTCTCCGACCTGCTCGGCAACTTCGGCTCCTTCTTCGGACGCGGCCAGCGTGCGGCCCGGCCCCGCCCCGAGCGTGGGGGCGACCTGGAGTCGCGCGTGCGGATCTCGTTCGAGGACGCCCTCGCAGGGGTCCAGGTACGCGTCCCCGTGGAGGTCGAGACGGCCTGCCACGTCTGTGGCGGGACGGGCGCCGAGCCGGGCACCGCGCCGCGGACGTGCCCCGACTGCCACGGGAGCGGCGTCATCGCAGACAGCCAGGGCCTTTTCGCGCTGTCCCACCCGTGCCGCCGCTGCCGGGGCAACGGCGTCGTCGTGGACTCTCCATGCGCGAACTGCCGCGGCACCGGGCGCGAGCGGGTGACGCGCCGCTACCAGGTGAAGGTGCCCGCCGGCGCGAAGGACGGAACCCGCATCCGGCTCAAGGGCAAGGGCGAGCCCGGACGCGGAGGCGGCCCGGCCGGCGACCTCTACGTCCGCGTCCAGGTCGAGGCCTCGCCGCTCTACGAGCGCCGCGGCGCCGACCTCGTGCTCGAGGTGCCGGTCACGTACCCCGAGGCGGCACTGGGCGCGACCGTCCAGATCCCGACGCCCGAAGGACCGGTCGCCCTCAAGGTGCCGTCCGGCTCCGAGAGCGGCAAGCTGTTGCGCGTCAAGGGTAGGGGAGCGCCGAAGCTCAACGGCGGCGGCAAGGGCGACCTGCTGGCTCGCCTCGTCGTGACCGTGCCGAAGAAGCTCTCGAAGGCCGAGAAGGAGGCTCTCGAGGCATACGGCGACGTGTCGCGCGAGCAGCCGCGCGAGCATCTGGCGAGGACCGCCTGATGCCCGATCGCGGCCGCTACATGATCTCGGTCGCCGCCGACCTCGCCGGGCTGCACCCGCAGACGCTGCGGATGTACGAGGCGCGGCGCCTTGTGACGCCTGCGCGGACGCCGGGCGGAACGCGCCTCTACTCGGACGCCGACGTCGAGCGCCTCCGCCTCATCCAGCGTCTCACGACCGAGCTCGGGCTCAACCTCGCCGGCGTCCAGCACGTGCTGCGGCTCGAGGACGAGCTGCGCCGGGTGCGCGCGAGGATGCAGCAGCTCGAGCGCGAGCTGCGCAACGAGATCCAGCTCACCCACAGGCAGTACCGGCGGGAGGTCGTGGTCTACGAGCGACCGCAGTCGCCTGCGCCGAGAACCTAGGAGAACCCGATGGACTTCGAGAAGCTGACGATCAAGAGCGGCGAGGCCGTCGCGGCGGCGCAGGAGCTCGCGCGCCGCGCGGGCAATCCCGAGCTGACTCCCGACCATCTCACCATCGCCCTGCTCGACCAGGAGCTGCCACGGACGCTCGTGCAGCGGTCCGGCTCGACCGTGGAAACCGTGCGTGCGGAGGCGGAGGGCCGCCTCGCGCAGCAGCCGTCCGTGTCGGGGGGCTCCGCGCAGCCGCAGGCGGGCGCGGGTCTCCGCCGCGTCCTCGACGACGCCTTCGCCGAGGCCGCGTCGCTCGGGGACGAGTTCGTCTCCGTCGAGCACCTGCTGCTCGCGCTCGACGTCGTCCCCCGCGACGCGCTGCTCGGCGCGCTCAAGGACGTGCGCGGCGGGCAGCGGGTGACGTCGCAGGACCCGGAAGGCTCCTACCAGGCGCTCGAGAAGTACGGCCGAGACCTCACGGCGCTCGCCGAGGAGGGGAAGCTCGATCCCGTGATCGGGCGGGACGAGGAGATCCGCCGAACCATCCAGGTGCTCTCGCGCCGCACGAAGAACAACCCCGTGCTCATCGGCGAGCCGGGGGTCGGCAAGACGGCGATCGCCGAGGGGCTGGCGCAGCGGATCGTGGCGGGCGACGTCCCGTCCGGGCTCGAGGGCAAGCGCGTCTGGGCACTCGACGTCGGCGCGCTCGTCGCAGGCGCGAAGTACCGCGGTGAGTTCGAGGAGCGGCTCAAGGCGGTTCTCTCCGAGATCACCGCGAGCGAGGGCCAGATCATCCTCTTCATCGACGAGCTCCACACGATCGTCGGCGCGGGCGCTGCCGAGGGCGCGGTCTCGGCGGGCAACCTGCTGAAGCCGATGCTCGCCCGTGGAGAGCTGCGGGCAGTCGGCGCGACGACGCTCGACGAGTACCGCACCCACATCGAGAAGGACCCCGCCCTCGAGCGCCGCTTCCAGCCGGTGCTCGTCGGCGAGCCTTCGGTCGCGGAGACGATCGGGATCCTGCGCGGCCTCAAGGAGCGGTACGAGGCCCATCACGGCGTGCGCATCCGCGACGCCGCGCTCGTCGCCGCAGCGGTCCTCTCCGACCGCTACATCTCCGACCGCTTCCTGCCCGACAAGGCGATCGACCTCGTCGACGAGAGCGCGTCGCGCCTCCGCATGGAGATCGACTCGTCGCCCGTCGAGCTGGACGAGGCCGAGCGCCGCGTGACGCAGCTCGAGATCGAGCTCGCTGCCATGGCGAAGGAGGCGCCCGCAACCCGCGAGCCGCTCGAGCGGGAGCTCGCGGAGGCGAAGGCCCGGCGCGACGAGCTGGCCGGGCGCTGGGCGAACGAGAAGGACCTCCTCGACCGCGTCAAGGAGATCACGCGACAGATCGACGACCTGCGGATGGAGGCGGAGCGCGCCGAGCGGAGCGGCGACCTCGCGCGGGTCGCGGAGATCCGCTACGGGCTCCTGCCCGAGCTCGAGCGCGAGCTGTCCGAGCGCGCCGAGCCCGAGGCAGCGCCGATGGTGAAGGAGGAGGTCGACGAGGACGACATCGCCGCTGTCGTCGCGCAGTGGACGGGGATACCGACCGACCGCCTGCTCGAGGGCGAGGTCGAGAAGCTCGTGCACATGGAGGAGCGCCTGCACGAGCGCGTCGTCGGTCAGGACGCGGCGATCGAGGCCGTCTCCAACGCGCTCCGCCGCGCGCGCTCCGGGCTGCAGGACCCGAACCGGCCGATCGGCTCGTTCGTCTTCCTCGGCCCCACCGGCGTCGGCAAGACCGAGCTCGCGAAGGCGCTGGCCGAGTTCATGTTCGACGACGAGCGCGCGATCGTCCGGCTCGACATGTCCGAGTACCAGGAGAAGCACACGGTCTCGCGCCTCGTAGGCGCGCCGCCCGGCTACGTCGGCTACGAGGAGGGCGGCCAGCTCACCGAGGCGGTGCGGCGGCGCCCCTACTCCGTGATCCTGCTCGACGAGATCGAGAAGGCCCACGGCGAGGTCTTCGACATCCTCCTCCAGCTGCTCGACGACGGACGCCTGACCGACGGCCACGGCCGCACGGTCGACTTCCGCAACACCGTCGTGATCATGACCTCGAACATCCGCTCGGCCGACGACATGGCCGAGCGGTTCCGCCCGGAGTTCCTGAACCGGATCGACGAGATCGTCGTGTTCGAGGCGCTGAGCCGCGAGCAGCTCGGCGAGATCGTCGCGATGCAGCTCGGACGCCTCAACGAGCGGCTCGCCGAGCGCGGGCTCGCGCTCGAGCTGACGGACGGCGCCCGCGAGCTGATCGCCGAGGCAGGCTGGGATCCGGCCTACGGCGCCCGACCGCTCAAGCGGGCGATCCAGCGGCTGCTCGAGAACCCGCTCGCGCTCAAGCTGCTCGAGGGCGAGTTCGCCGACGGAGACACGATCCGGGCGTACACGACGCTCGGCGAGATCCGGTTCACGGCGGAAGAGGCCCCGGCCGTCGAGCTGACGGACGAGGAGGTCGTCACGGCCGACCGGTGAGCCGCGTCCCGGTGCGCCGTCACGCGGATCTCGGCTCTGTCGCAACCGTGACACAGCGTGCGTGACGCCCACGCACGACGCGGCCGCGCTCGGCTCGTACCGTCGATGGCGGCACGGTCATCACGGGAAGGAGCCGGTCATGGGCAGGACGAGGACACGCATCGCCATTTCGATTTCCGCGTCCGTCGCGGTCGTGGCCTCGGTCGCGGGAACCGCGGGCGCGAGAATCCCGAACCTCGACGCGGGCGACGGCAACACACAGGCGCAGCCGCCGCGCCGGACGCGATCGACCGAGCGCTCCAGCGGCGCACCCGCACCCTGGGAACGACGGCAACGGGGACGGACGCGGTCGCGAGGGCGATCGCCAGGCGGAACCGCTGAGCTGCCCGGGCTGCTGCCCGGGCACGTGGGGGACGACGCCTGCGCCGAGACGGCGCAGGCGTCGCCGTTTCCGGACGCAACTCCCGGACGCGCGTCAGCCCGCCGCGCGGTTCGCCTCCCGACGCTCCCAGAGCGTCGCGTTGAGCACTGCCGCGCCGACGATCAGCCGGCTCACGAAGAACAACCCGAGAAGCAGCGCCGCGGCCGCGCCGAGAGCCCCGTATGTCCCCTCCTTCGCCGACGCGTAGGGCACCAGGACGTAGGCGGTGAAGACGTGGATGAGCTCGAGGCCGAATGCGCCCGCGAGGGCGCCGGGCACGAGGGCCGTCCAGCGTGCGCCGCGATGCGGCAGGTAGAGGGTGACCAGCAGCCAGATCGCCGCCGTCGGCAGGATCATCAGGATCGTCACGACGACCCCGGGCCCCGGCGACCAGGCGCGCATCGCGGCGGCGACCGTCCCCGTGACGCTGAGGCCGAGCAGGAGCGCGAGGAGCCGGAATGTCCCGACCACGGTCGGCTTCGGCGCCGACGCGCGCACGTCCTTCCAGAGGAGGCGGTGCGTGACGATGAGCGCGCGGAGGAGGCTCCGCGTGACCCAGACGAGGATCGGGATGCCGATCACGAGCGCGTACCAGCGGCCCGGGCCCTGCGCGGCGTTCGCGACCGAGCTCGAGACGAGCGCGGAGGCGCCGAGCGTCCGTGCGGCCTCCTCGGGCGTCTCGGCAACGGCGTCGGACGCCAGCCCCAGGCCCCCCACGGACACGAGCGCGGCCGGGAGGAGCCAGAGGAAGAGGCGGTAGGCGAGCGCGCCGGCGATGATCCCTCCACCGGCTTCGAGGTCGCGATCCGCCATGTCGAAGAGGACGTCCACGGACTCGTGCCGCTGCCGCTCCGCCTGCGCTCGCTCGACGAGACGCTCGAGCCGGGCCTTCAGCTCGGCCCGGCGGGCACGCCTGCGGGCCGAACGCCCGGTCTCGCGCTGTGGGTCGTCCGGCGGGCCCGCGTCGACGGAGCCCAACGCTCAGAAGCCGCGGTAAGCGTGCCCGGCCATGCCGTCCGGGTCGAGCACGACGTTGACGATCGCAGGCTCGCCGGCAGAGAGCGCGCGCTCGAGCGCGGGAGCGAGCTGGGACGGCCGCTCGACGTGTTCGGCATGGCCGCCGAAGACCTCGCAGAGCCGGTCGTACCGGCTCTGCCCCAGCCGTGTCGCGACCTCCGCGTCCGGGCCGTACATCCCGACCTGAGGCACGCGGATCTCTCCCCAGGCGCCGTCGTTCCCGACGACGAGCACCGCCGGGATCGCGAAGCGGACGAGCGTGTCGAAGTCGAGCCCGTTGAGGCCGAAGGCGCCGTCCCCCATCACACAGACGATGCTTCCACCGAACCCCGCCGCACCGACCCCGATCGCGTACCCGGGCCCGACGCCGAGGCACCCGAACGGTCCCGGGTCGAGCCAGTGCCCGGGCCGATGCACGCGGAGGACGCGCGAGACGGCGGCGACGACGTCACCGCCGTCGCCGATCACCACGGTGTCCGGATCGAGCACGCGATCGAGCTCCGCGCCGAGCCGGTAGTGGTGGATCGGCGCCCCGTCCGACTCGATCTCCGCGCGATGGCCGTCCCACCACTCGACCTCGGCCGCGCGGAGCCGCTCGAGCCATCCGGCGCGCCCGTCCGCCGGGCGCGAACCGACGTCCGCGAGCGCGTCGAGCGCCGCGGCGCAGTCGCCGACGATGGCGACGTCGGGAGCCCGGTTCCGGCCGAGCTCGCGCGGGTCACCGTGGATATGGATCAGCGTCCCGGCAGCGAACCGGCCGTAGCGGAGGCGGAAGTCGAGCGGGGTGCCGACCACGCAGACGACGTCTGCCTCCTCGAGCGCTGCGCTCCGGGAATGCTGGAAGAAGAGCTCGTGGTCGGACGGCAGCGACCCGCGCCCCGAGCCGTTCAGGAACACCGGCAGCCGCGCCGTCTCCGCGAGCCGCGCGAGTGACGAGGCACCGTCGTCCCACCAGACCCCGCTCCCCGCGACGAGCGCGGGCCGCTCGGCCGAGCGAAGCAGCGCTGCTGCCGCCTCGATCCCGGCCGGGTCGCCGAATGCGCGCGCCGGTGCACGGAACGTGATGGGATCGGCATCGCCGTCCGCGAAGAGGATGTCTGCGGGGAGCTCGAGGTAGACCGGCCCGCGCGGCGGCGCGAGCGCATGCCGGAAGGCGATCGCGACGTACTCCGGGATGCGGTCGGTCGCCGGGCAGACGGCCGCCCACTTCGTGACGGGCTTCATCAGCGACGAGCTGGTCGAACTCCTGCAGCGCGCCCCATTCGGCCTGCGCGAGAGGGCGCGCGCCGCCGAGCACGACGAGCGGCGTCTGCGCCGCGAGGCAGTTCGCGACCGCGGTCACCGTACCGGTCACGCCCGGGCCCGCCGTCACGAGCGCGACCCCGGCCGTACGCTTCACCCTCCCCCACGCCTCGGCCGCGTGCGCCGCCGACTGCTCGTGGCGGACGTCGACGACCCGGACCCCTTCGTGGCGGCAGCCCTCGTAGATCGGCATCACGTGGCCGCCGGACAGCGTGAAGATCGTGTCGATGCCCGCGGCCGCGATCGCCCGCGCCGCCAGCCGACCACCCTGCACGCGCTCACCCATCGGGCTGACTCTAGACTCGCATCGTCTGAGGCGTGTCGACGCAGAGGAGGCCGGAAAGATGAGGCTCGCCGTCAAGATCGCCGCCGTGCTCGCGGCGTTGCTGGCTCTGGCTCAGGTGCTTGCGCGGCGCAGGAGCGTCGGCGACGAGACCGCCGACGAGTTCGTGATCGTCGTCCGCGTCGGAGGTGTCGAGCGAGCCTGCCGGGCGACGGCGCTGCGGCGCGGCGCGGTGAGCGTGGTGCTCGGCGGCGTCGACCTCGATCTGCGCGAGGCCGTCCTCGACCCCGCCGGAGCGACGCTCGCGCTCTCCGCGACCTGGGGCGGCGTCAACGTGACCGTCCCGACCACCTGGAAGGTGCTCGTCGAGCGCCAGGCCGTCCTCGGCGGCGTCGACGCGAACGTCACACCGGCCGAGGAGCTCCCGGACGACGCGCCCGTGCTTCGCGTCGAGGCGACGGCCCGCTTCGGCGGCGTCGCCATCAAGGCGAAGGATGCAGCCGAGGCGTGGTCGCCTGCGGCGCAGGACCTGCCCAGCTCCGCCTCCACCTGAGCCACATCACCCGCGGAGGGTCACGCGCGACCGGAGCCGGATGGCGCGCTGGTCGCGTCACGCAGCCTCCCTGACCGGCTCGTCCGCCGGCCGGACGGCCTCGGCCTCCGGTGACGGCGCGAGGAGCGTCGACGACAGCACCGCGCCGAGCAGGGCGAGACACCCGAGCACCAGCAGTGAGACCCGGTACCCGTGGGCGAGGCCTGCCCCATCCTCCGCGACGGAACCGGCCGCAATGGTGTTCACGACGGCGAGGCCGACGGCACCACCGACCTGGCGGCTGGTGTTGAGGAGACCGGAGGCCGCACCGGCCTGGGCCGGCGGAACGCCGGCCAGGCCCGCGATCGTGACGGGGATGAAGCAGAGGGCGAAGCCGATGCCGTTGAGCACGAACGGCCCGAGCAGGTCGACCGTGTAGACGCCGGGCACGGGGAGCCGCGCGATCAGCACGAGCGAGACCGTCACGAGGAGGAGCCCGACCGTCAGCACGCCGCGGGGGCCGAAGCGCGTCACGAGCGACTGGGCGATGTTCGAGACCACGGCGATCGTGAGGGCGATCGCGCTGAACGCCAGGCCCGTCTCGACAGCCGAGTAATGGAGGACGTCCTGGAGGTACAGGGTCAGGAGGAAGAACTCCGAGAACGCGATCGAGGCGACGATCGTCGTGACGGCGTTGCCGACAGCGAACGTGCGGATCCGGAACATCCGCAGCGGGAGGAGCGGGGCGGCCGCACGGCGCTCGTTGAGCACGAAGCCGATCCCGAGGGCAACCGCAGCGGCGAGCACGGCGAGGGTGAGCGGATCCGCCCACCCGAGCCGCGTGGTGAGCGTCAGGGCGTAGACGAGGAGCATCACCGAGCCCGTCGCAGACGCCGCGCCGGCCAGGTCGAAGTGTCGAAGGCCGTTCGTCCCGACGCTCTCGCGCAGGACGCGCGGCACCGCGAGCAGCAGCACCGCTGCGACGGGGGCGTTGACGAAGAAGATCCATGGCCAGCTGAGATACGAGGTCAGCACACCGCCGACGAGGACGCCGACGGCCGCTCCGCTGCCGGAGGCGGCGCCCCAGATGCCGAGTGCGATGTTGCGGTCCCGCCCCTCCGCGAAGGTCGTCATCAGGAGCGAGAGACCGGCGGGCGCGAGAAGCGCCCCGCCGAGACCCTGGAGCCCACGGAAGGCGACGAGCGAGCCTGCAGACCACGAGAGCCCGCAGAGGACGGAGCTGAGCCCGAAGAGCGCGATCCCGGCGGCAAAGACCCGGCGCCGTCCGAGAACGTCGCCCAGCCTGCCTCCGAGGAGCAGGAACCCGCCGAAGACGATCGCGTACGCGGTGACGACCCACTCGAGCCCCGACTGCGTGAACCCGAGATCGGTCTCGATGGAGGGCAGTGCGACGTTCACGATCGCGACGTCGAGGATCACCATGAACTGTGCGACGACGATGAGCGCCAGCGCCGCCCACGGACTCGCCGGAAGCTCGCGTCGCCGTATCGCGGAAACCGTCATCTATCGAACCTTTCAATCGTTGTATATTTACAACGATAGCACATCTCTACTCTGGAACCGGCTACACTTCACGTATGTCCACAGCGTCCGAATCCCCACTGGCCAAGGCCGGCGTCAAGCCGCCGCGTGAACTCGTCTCGAGTCCGTCGTTCCTGCTCAAGCGCCTGGGCTTTGCGGTCAAGGAACGCGTCTCCGACGCGTTCGAGGACGCCGGCGCGAGCGCGTACCACTACGCCGTGCTCGCCGTGCTGGAGGAGGGCGACCGTGAGACGCAGGCGACGATCGCCGACGCGCTCACCTACGACCGCAGCTACCTCGTCGGGCTGCTCGACGAGCTCGAGGAGCGCGGGCTGATCGAGCGCCGCCGCGACCCGGCCGACCGCCGCCGGCACATCGTGCGCGTCACGCCGGCCGGCAAGAAGAGCCTCGCGCGGCTTCGCGCTCTCCAGGGCCGCGTCGACGACGAGTTCTTCGCGCCGCTCTCGACGGACGAGCGCGCGACCCTGCACGCGCTCCTGCACAAGCTCGCGGTGTTCCACGACCCGCGGTACGGGTCGAACGGGCACGACTAGGCTGCACCCCCGCCGCGGACCGCGGGGCCCGGACGTAAGGAATCCGTTTGGGGGGCAAACCGGGTGACCGCCCGCGGCGTCTTCGTTCTCGATGGGCAGCTCACCGATCGAGCCCGGCGAGGTCGTCTACCTCCTTGCGGAGGTCCGCGCCGGCGGCCGGATCCACGAGATCGGCACGAGCGCGCGCGTCCTCGCCGCGGAGGGTGGCGAGCTCGCGCTCGAGGTCGGCGGTGCCGAGCCCGAGACGGTGTCGTGCCGATCCGACCACGTCTCGCCTGCCCGCCCGCGGCGGCTCCGGGCCGCGACGCCTCGCTTCACGCCCGCGCCGCTCCGGCCGACCGCGGCCTGAGCGGCGCCGGGCACGCGGCCTAGTCCGGGCCGACGTCGGGGATCGCGACGCGGTCCCGCTCGTCGATCTCGCGCAGCACTCTGGCCGGGACACCCGCGGCGACGACCCCGGCGGGGAGGTCGCGCGTGACGACCGCGCCGGCACCGACGACGGTGTCCTCGCCGATCGTCACGCCGGGGCAGACGATCGCGCCGCCTCCCAACCAGACGTTGTCGCCGATCGCGATCGGCTCGGCCGACTCCCAGCCGACTCGGCGCGGGCCGGGGTCGATCGGGTGCGTCGCCGTCAGGAGCTGCACGCGCGGCGCCAACTGGCAGACGGCGCCGATCCGGATCGGCGCGACGTCGAGCATCACGCAGTCGTAGTTGACGAACGTGCCCGCGCCGATCGAGATGTAGCTGCCGTAGTCGCAGCGGAACGGAGGGCGCACGACGACCCCGTCCCCGACCTCGCCCAGAAGCTCGCGCAGGATCGCGCCGCGTTCGCGGTCCTCGTGGTGGCGGGTCGTGTTGAAGCGCTCCATGAGCGCACCGGCCCGGGCCAGATCAGCCTGGATCTCGGCGTCGCCCGCGAGGTAGAGCTCCCCGCGCAGCATCCGCAGCTTCATCTCCGACATCCCCGCGAACCTACCGCGCGACTGCGACCGACGCCGAGCGCACGTGCGTAGCGTGGACCGGGCAAGCGCGCCGGCGCGCGGCGACCTGCGCTCAGATGTAGCCGGCGCGCGTCGCGTGGGCCGCGGCGGCGGCGCGAGACGAGTCGCCGAGCTTCCGCAGCAGGTTCGCGACGTGGCGGTGCACGGTGTGCTCGCTCAGGACGAGCGCGGAGGCGATCTCCCGGTTCGAGAGACCGGCGGCGACGAGGCGCAGCACCTCGGTCTCGCGTCCGCTGAGCGGCGAGTCGCCGTTCGCCTCGGGAGCTGTGGCGGCGCCGAGGAAGCCTGCGAGGGCACGCTGGAGCTCGCGCTGCTCGTCCTTCCACGGCAGATGCGCGTCGCCGCCGAGCGCGACGAAGCGTGCGTTCGGCAGCAAGGACGCGAGCTCGCGCCCGCGGCTGATCGGGACGGTCCTGTCCCCTCGGCGGTGGAGGACGAGCGCGGGCGCCGCGACCCGCGGCAGGACGGCCCGGGCATCCGAGGCGAGATCGAGCTCGAGGAAGGCGGCGGCGACGCCGGCGTCGGCGGCATGGCGCTGGTAGCGGCTGAGCGCCTCGATCTCGTCCCCGCCTGCACGCGGGACGAAGAGCCCGGCGAGCATCTGCGCCGCCAGCATCCAGTTGATGCGCGCGAAGTCGACGAGGGAGCGGCGGGTCGCCTCCGGGATGTCGTCGCGCGAGGCATAACCGCCGAAGAACACGATCCTGTCGACCCGCTCGGGCGCGCTGCTCGCGAGGCGAGCCGTCGCCAGGCCCGCGCAGGAGCACGCGAAGAGCGTCGCCGCGCCGTCGGTGCAGGCGTCGAGCACGGTCTCGAGCTGCCTCGCCTCCGACTCGGCCGAGGGGGGCGATGGGAGCGACCGCTCGGACAGCCCCGAGCCGAGCCGGTCGTAGCGGACGACGCGATGCGTCCGCGCGAGCTCTTCGAAGAAGCCGCGCGCAGCGAGATCGTCCCACTCCTCCTCGAGGTGAGTCACCCACCGGCCGCCGAAGAGGAGCACCGGGCCGTCGCCGACGGAGGCGTAGGCGATGCGACGGCCGTCGAACTCGCAGAACCGGATGTCCTGTTCCATCACCCGCGATCATCGTGGCCGGTTCGGGCCATGTCAAGAAGATGGCCCGCGAGGGGGAAGCTTCGCGCCCCTTCGGTCGTTCACTCTCCACGTATGCACGCACGCCACATCGACGGGATCACGATCAGGCCGCTTCGCCACGGCGACACGACCACGGTGGCGACGTTGTTCGCACGCCTCGGCGCGCGCTCGCGTGAGCAGCGCTTCTGCGGCGCCAAGCCGCGGATCGCCGCGCACGAGCTCGAGGCCCTGGCCCGCGTCGACGGCGACCACCACGTGCTCGTCGCCTTCGTCGACGGCGACCCCACGCCGGCGGGTATGGCCCGGCTCGTGCGGAGCGGACGTTCCGCCGAGATCGCGTTCGAGGTCGCCGACGCGCACCAGGGCCGCGGGATCGGGTCGCTCCTCGCGCAGGAGCTCGCCGCGGACGCGCGTGCCGCAGGGATCACCGAGCTGGTCGCGACGGTGTGCGGCGACAACCAGGCCATCGTCTCGCTCCTGCGC
Organism: uncultured Actinomycetes bacterium; assembly: GCA_963792245.1. GTDB lineage: Bacteria > Actinomycetota > Thermoleophilia > Gaiellales > Gaiellaceae > Gaiella. The sequence continues at coordinate 94,551 of CAWBVO010000018.1, read as the reverse complement.
CGCGTCGCCGACTCGCTCCACGTCTCCTGGCAAGGTCGCGAGCGCGAGTTCGTGCTCGGTCTCGAGGGCTGAGGCCGGCCCACCTCGGCGGGGGTCGTCCTCGGCCGCCGGGAGGGATCGTCGCCCTCGCGGCGGCCTCGCGTCAGGCGGTCCGCCGCCCGAACGCGCCGAACAGCGCGACGACGAGCGCGACGAGCAGCAGCATCGAAACCGCCCAGCCGCCAACGACCGCGAGGACGACGAGCAGCAACACGATGAGCCAGATCATGGGTCTCCTCTTCGTCGGCGAAGACTTCCCGAAGTCGCACCACGTTTGGGCGCCCGTGATCGCGGGTACGGCATTCGTGCAGTGATGGGCAACGAGGAGCGAGCCCTGACAGAGGTCGACGGCGACGACTTCGGGGTCGAGCGCGTCTCACTCGAGGCATCGGTCGGCCTGATCGCCGTGCGCGGGCAGGCCGACCTTCATACTGCGCCTGCATTGCGTGAGGCGCTCGGGGATGCGATCGACGACGGCGCCGACCGTCTGATCGTCGATCTTTCCGAGGCGACGTTCGTCGACTCGATGACGCTCGGCGTGCTCCTCGGCGCGGTGAAGAGGCTGCGCGCGCGAGGCGGACAGGTTGCGATCGTCTGCCGGTCTCCCCACATCCGCCGCATCTTCGAGATCACCCTCCTCGACCGCGTGTTCGCGATGCACGACACGCTCGCGTCTGCGCGCGAGGCGACCGCGGGCTGAACCGGCACGTGACCGCCGTCACCGAGTCGGGCCGCCCCGCGCGGACGGCCCTCGAGCTCCCCGCGGGCGGGGGGTACCGCGACGTCGCAGGCCTCGTCATCGGCGGTATCGCCGCGCGGTTCGAGCTTCCCGTCGACCGCGTCGACGACCTGCTCCTCGCGGTCGACAGCGTCCTCATGCAAGACGTCGCCGGCGACACGGTGCGCATCGAGGCCGACGTGACGGCAACAGGGCTGGTCGTGCGGCTCGGGCCGTTCCCGCGTGGCCGGATCGACGATGCCGGCCTGCATCGCGTGCTCACACGCCTCGTCGACGCGGTCGAGGAGGTGGCGCTCGACGGGAGGACCGGCACGTGGCTCGAGCTGGCGGTCGGGATCCACGGCGACGGAGACGGCACGTGACGCAGGACGTCGACTTCGTCGCGCTCATCGACGCCTACCGAGCCGGGGACGAGAGCGCGCGCGACGCGCTCGTCGACCGCTACATGCCTCTCGTCCGCAGCCTGGCAGCGCGCTACGCAGGGCGTGGCGAGCCATTCGACGATCTCCTCCAGGTCGGCTCGATCGGCCTGCTGCTCGCGATCGAGCGCTTCGACACCACGCGGCAGGTGCAGTTCACCACGTACGCCGTGCCGACGATCGTGGGCGAGATCCAGCGGCACTTCCGGGATCGATCGTGGGCACTCCACGTCCCCCGGCGGATGAAGGAGCTGAGTGCCAAGCTCAGCCGCGTGATCGAGACGGAGACCTCGAACCGCGGGCGCGCGCCGACCATCGCCGAGCTCGCCAAGGCGACCGGCGCGGAGGAGGACGACGTCATCGAGGCCCTCCAGACGTGGGACGCCTACTCGACGCTCTCGCTCTCCCACCCCGTCGGCCAGGACGAGCGGGGCGAGATGATGCAGGACGTCCTCGGCACGATGGACGAAGGCTTCGACGAGGTCGAGGACAGCGCCCTCGTCGAGGCGGGCTTCGAGGCGCTCGACGAGCGAGAGCGACTGATCGTCGAGCTGCGCTTCTTCGAAGGCCTGACGCAGTCGGAGATCGCCGCGCAGGTCGGCATCTCCCAGATGCACGTGTCGCGGCTGCTCCGCCGGGCGCTCCAGTCGATGCGCGGCCGTCTCGAGGACTCGACACGGGGGCCCGTCTCGTGAACGCCGACCATCTGACGCTCGAGATCCCGGCGCGGAACGAGTACCTGATCCTCGCGCGCCTGGCCCTTGCGGGGATCGCACGTGAGACGCCGATCGAGCAGACGACGCTCGCGGATCTCAAGCTCGCGGTGACCGAGGCGTGTGGAAACGCCGTGCGCCACGCCAGCCCCGATGCGAACGGCATCGTCCGGATCCGGTACACGGTCGACCAGGAGGCCATCGAGATCCACGTCGAGGACGAGGGACCCGGGCTCGCGACGAGCATTCCCCGCTCGCTGCAGCCCGGCGACCTGGAGGAGAGCGGCATGGGTCTGGCCGTCATCCACGCGCTCGTGGACGAGGTCGAGATCCGGCCGGGTGCCGCCGGCCGGGGGACGGTCGTGCGCATGCGGCGCCGCCTGTGGGGCGCTGCCGAGCCCACTGCTGGATCGATCCGGTGTAGAGAACGCGAGCCGGCGTGAGGCGAGAGGAGGGTTTGCTCGCCTCACGCCGGGGCTCGCTTCGCCCGCGGGGATGGCCCGGGCGTGACGAGACGGCCCTACCCACAGCGGGCGAAGACGAAACCTCGGCCGTTCGTCAGGCGTCGAGCGCGGCAGCCCGCGTCGGATAGGTCGTCAGGACCGAATCCAGGCCGGTGATCTCGAAGATACGAAGTGCGCTCCCCCGCGGGAGGACGACGCCGAGCTCCCCGCCCGCCTCGCGGACCCGCCGGAGGAGGCCGACGATGCTTCCGAGCACGGTCGAGTCGAGGAAGGTGACCTGCGTCAGGTCGAGCAGCACGCTGACGTCATCTGCCTGGGCGCGCTCGTGGGCGTCGGCGAACAGCTCCCGGAGCCCCGGCGCGTCGTGCGCGTCGAGCTCACCGGACAAGGTCACGACGACCGTGCCGCTCTGCGATCCGTCGAGTGTGCCGCTCATCTCCACCCAATCATGCCGGGGGCGCCGATGCGGCGCCCCCGGCTCCGGTTGCAGCAGTCGGTCAGGGCTCCACGACGTGCTCGCGCTCGCGGACGACGGTCTCGTGCCGTCCGGCGCCGAACCCGCCCCAGCTCGACCAGAAGACGAGCGAGATGAGCCCGCCCGCCGCACCGACCACCATCAGGATGATGCCGACGGTGTCGAGATCGACCCCGGACACGGTTGCGGTGACCGCCCAGGTCAGGATTGCGCCGATCGCGATCAACAGAAGGCTTACGCCGATACCCATTGGTCAACCCCTCTCTTCGCTTGTCCGTTCGCCCACCGCAGTGCTCTCCTCGGGCTGCACCGACTGGGTACCCGCTCCGGGTTCACGCGAAACGGCACCACGCCGGGCACGACGAGAACGGCGGTCCCGGCGGCGCCTGCCGCCGGGACCGCCTCTCCCCACGCCCCGGGTACCCGGGCCTTCACCCCGCAAACGCGTTTCTGCTCGCCTCAGGGGTGGTATCCGCAGGTCATGGGCGGAATCAAGCCGAGCGAGCATCGACCGGACGACCGGCCCGTCCTCCTGTTCTTCACCGAGCGCCGATCAGGCCCGGCGCGGCGGATGGCGAGCCTCGTCGCCTGGGTCGGCGTGACGGAGAAACGGCGGCTGCGCGTCGTGACCGTCGACATCGGGAGCCACGCCGACCTGGCACGAGCCCTCGACGTCACGGTCGTCCCGACGCTCGTCCTGCACCGCGGCGAGACCGTCCTCGAGCGCCACGAGGGGCGGGCGACGGGCAACGACATCGCCGGCATGCTCTCTCGGCACCTCCGGGGCGAACATCGCAGGCGCCCCGAGGGCGCTACAGGAGGACGATCAGCAAGACGATGATCAGGATGACGAGCAGCGTTCCGACTCCGATGTACATGTCTTGCTCCTTTCGTCTGGCGCCCGGCGCCGCGGCGACGATCACGTGAATCGGCTGTGCGGCGCAGGTACCCGACGTCCGGAGGCGTCAAACCGCCGGCGTCTCGCGAGGACGTGTCGCGGCTACTCGGCCGATGCCGCCCGGGCGAGAGCGGCATCCAGGCTCGCCGCGAGCCTCCCCGTGCTGAATCCTGCGACGCGAAACGTCCAGTCGACGGGCGTGTCCGGGGGCGACACGATGTAGAACGCGCGGCCGTCCGCGGTCAGGTGCCGGTGCCCCCGGTCGATCGCCCGGATGCCGGAGCTGTCGAGGAAGGCGACGAGCGAGAGGTCGAGGACGACGGATGCAGACCGAGTCGCCTCCACCGCGGCGAGCAGGGAGTCGGCGTTCGTCAGGTCGACCTCGCCGTCGAGCTGGATCACGTCGACGCCGTCCCGATCGTCCCGCGTGATCGCGACCATCTCGTTGTCGTCAGGCCGACGCGAGCTCGTGGGCGCCTTGCAGCATGCGGACCACCGTACCCGCGTCGTCGCGCTCGATCGTGACCTCGTCGACGATCGCACGCATGATCGCGAGCCCGCGCCCGCGGTCGGCGTCGCTGCCTCCCTCGCGCCAGCTTCCCTCGTCGCGGACGGTGATGTCGAGCCGATCGTCCACGAGTCGCGCCATGACGGTGACGATGCCGGCCCCGTCGCACCCGTAGGCGTGCTCGACCGCGTTCGTCGCGGCCTCCGACACGGCGAGGACGACCCCGCGTCCGACGTCGTCTCCGACTCCGCGCTCCACGAGCCACTCGCGGAGAGCCTCGCGGAGGCCCGCGAGCTCGGACGGTGCGGCACGGAAAGAGCGGCTGAACATCACGTCATTGGGAATGCGGTGAATCGTCAGAACGCAAACGTCGTCGTCCTGCGCTCGCCCCTCGATGAGGGCGTCGCATATCTCGTCTGCGAGCGTCGGCGCGCCGAGGGCGCCGAGCCGGGCCACGTCGGCGAGCCGCTCCAGGCCGACGTCGATGGTCTCAGACCGGCGCTCGACCAGACCGTCCGTATAGAGGACGAGCGTCTCGCCCTCATCGAGGTAGTCGACGGCCTCCGCGCGGCTGTCGCCGAGCATCGACCCGAGTGGTGCCGAGCGGCCGTCCCACAGAAAACGCGCGCTGCCCCGCGGCGAGACGACGAGCGGCGGCGGGTGACCGGCGCACGCGTAGCGCAGCTCGCCCGTCGCGGAGTCGAGGTCGACGAACGCGAGTGTCGCGGTGGCCGCGGAGGGCACGGTCTCGACGAAGGCGTCGAGACGATCGAGAAGCTCTGCGGGGCTCGAGGTTTGGGCGAGCGCGCTCACCGCGCCGCGGAGCTGGCCCATCGCGACCGCGGCCTCGAGCCCGTGACCCACGACGTCGCCGACGACGAGTGCCACGGAACCGGAGAGCAGCGGGAAGGCGTCGTACCAGTCGCCGCCCACCTCGAGCGCCGCGGTGCCGGCGCGGTACGCCGGCGTGACGACGACGTTCTCGAACTCCGGCAGCGCTCCGCCGAGCAGCCCGAGCTGGAGCGCGTGCGACACGTCCCGCTCCTTCTCGTAGGCGAGCGCGTTGTCGAGGGCGAGCGCCGCACGACCGGCGATCTCGCGCGCGACGGCCGGGCGATCACCGGCTTCCAGTTCGGGCCCGGCGCGGCGCGAAGCGTCAGAGCGCCGAGGCTGCGGCCTCGTGCGCGAAGCGGAAGCACGACCAGCGACGGCACCCGCGGGTCGGCGGGGGACGATTCCGGCACCGGCGGTCGCACTTCGCGTCCGCCCGCGACCACTCGCTCGACCCACGCGGCCCACTCCTCGTCGTCGTCCAGCTCCGCGGGTCGGGACCCGCCGCTGGCGACCTCCGCGACCACGCCTTCCTCGTCGACGAGGTGGACCGCCGCGAACGTCGCGCGCCGGTCGATCAGCTCCTCGACGATCCGTCGCGCCCTGCCTTCGACGGTTGTCGCTCGCTCGAGCGACTCGCCGAAGAGCGCGAGGAACGAGCTGTCCTCGGCGGCCCGCTCGGCGTCCGTCTGGAGCCGGGCGCGCTCGAGCGCGACGCCCGTCTGCTCGGCGATGCCGAGGAGGAGCGGGCGCCGCTCACCGGTCGCCCAGTTCTCGCGCCGCGAGGTGGCGGAGATCGCGCCGATGACCTCGCCGCGCGCGTTGCGCAGAGGCAGGGCGACCAGCGACTCGGCGCCGAGCCTTCTCCGCTCCTTCGCCAGCTCGGGATAGCGGGCGTCGTACTCGTCGCCCGAGCCGACCGCGACGAGCGAGCGCGCTTTCATCGCATCCGAGACGAGCCCGGGCACGTCGAGCGGGTAGACGCCGAATCGATGCCGCGTCTCGTCCGGCACGCTCGACGACGCCAGCGTCTCGAGCTGTTCGCCGTCGCCCAGCGTCCATGCGAATACGACGTCCGCGCCGACTGCCTCGATCTCCGAGACGGTGGCCGACGCAACCTCGGTTTCGGTCGTGGCCGCGGCGAGCCGCGCCGCGTGCCGCTCGAGCAGCTCGGCGTGCATGCGCGCGTCGCGCTCCCGTTCGAGGAGCGCGGCACGCTCGAGCGCGCCCGTCAGCTCCTCCGCGATCTCCGCGAGCATCCGTCGCTCGTCCGCCGTCAGCGCGCGATCGTCGTGGAATGCGACGCCGACGGCCCCCGTGGCCCGCGGGAACGGCACCACGAGCATCGATGCGACGCCGGCCAGCAGCTGCTCGAGCTCGGGCGGGTACACCTCCTGAACGCGATCCCGCCCGTGCAGCTCGATCGTCCTGCGCTCGCGCATCGCGTCCGCGGTGGGCGTGGACGTCGACCGCGGCACGGGCCGCCAACGCCACTCTTCGGGGGCCAGGCCTCGCGGCACCTTCAGCGTTCGCACGTCGTCCGAGCCGGCCACCCCCAACGCCACCAGGCCGGCCCCGAACGCCTCGAAGAGGTACGGGACGCTCGCCTCGGCGACCTCGGTGGGCAGCGCCGCCCCCGAGAGGCTCGCCGCGAGTCGCTGCAGGATGTCGGTGCGACGCCTGACCTCGTCGTCGAGCGAGCGAAGGCGGGCACGCTCCAGGGCGACGACGCACTGCTCTGCGACACCGACGACGACCGGCTGCATGTCCGAAACGAGCCAGTCCGTGTGCGATCCCGTGACGAGGGCGCCGACGCAAGCCCGCTTGGCGTCGAAGAGAGGCACGGCGAGCAGCGACCGGAGCCGGGGATCGTCCGTCCCGCTCGCGGTCAGGGCATCGTCGCCGGCATCCTTGCTCTCGGGAACCTGGACGGTCACGCCGGCCACCATCGCCTCCGTAGCGGCGGCATCCGCGACGTCGAGATCCGGCGGCGAGCCGTGGGCCGCGAGCCGCTCTGCCGCCGCATCGCCCCTGAGGTAGAGCGCCGCCAGGTCGAGGCCCGATGCCGCGAGCTCGGCCACTGTCGCTGTCGCCACGTCGTGGGCGGTCTCCGCGATCGCGAGGCGCGAGGCGATCTGCTCGAGGAGCTCGGACCGCTCGCGCGCCGCGCGCTCGGCGTCGTGCGCGCGGACGAGTCGGCGCTCGGACGAGATCCGCGCCCAGGTGAACGTCGCGAGCATGAGCGCCAGCACCGCCCCACCGAGGAGGATTGCGATCGACGAGGAGCGCGAGACGGGCTCGCCGCGCGCGGTGAGGACGAAGGTGCGGCCACCGAGCGAGATCGAGCGCGTGGCGCCGCTCGAGGGAGGCTCCTTCGTCGCGAACAGCTCGGTGTCGCCCATCCTGACGCGGGCGCGCACGTCGGTCGGCAGCCGCGAGAACGCGTTCGCGATCATCTGCCGGCTGAACCACGCGCTCACGAACGCGACCGGGGCCCCGGCCTCCTGCGTGGGGGCATAGATCGGCCGGAAGGCCTGGAACCCGCGCCCGCCGAGCACGAACGGGGTGTCCTGCGTGAGGACCGTCCGCCGCGTCGCCCGGGCGCGCTGGAGCGCGCTGCGTCGCACGGGCTCGCTCGTCAGGTCGAAGCCCTGGAGCGTCGTCCGATCGCCGACCTCCGGCCAGACGGCGACGATCGGGACGTACGACGCGCGCCGGGCGGCGTTCCGGAGGACCTTGGGTCGCGCGAGCTCGGAGATCCGCGTGCCGGTCTCGGACTCGAAGCGCGCCCGGCGATCTCCCGGGACGATGGTCGCCAGCGCCAGCCCGTCGGTCGCTCCGATCGAGGAGACGGCGCGTGCATACGCGTCGAAGCTCGCACGGTCGACTTCACCGTTCGCGTCGACGAGCCCCGCGGCGGCACGGAGGCTCGTCAGCGTCCGCCCGACGCTGTTCTCCAACGCCTGGCTCACCGCCTCGGCTGCCCGACCGTTGTGATCGCGCTCACGGTCGACGGATCGCGTCCAGAGAAGCCATGCGACAGTCACGGCGGCCGTCGCGACGAGCACGACGAGCAGCCCGCCCAGGATGACCGGCGCGGCGACGCGAGCCTTCACCCGTGGAGGGATACCACGCCCACGGCCGCCCCGGAGATCAGGCGCTCGAGGCCGGCCGCGAGCGAGCGCCCGGACGGTGCGGCGCGGGATCGCTCCTCGGGATCCTCCACGGGCGTGTGCGCATCAGGGGCGAGCGGCAGCACGCGAGGGATCTCGCGGAGCCCGCCGCTCGTCGTCGCCGCGGGCGCGGGCGGCAGGGGCGCATCGCGCGTGCCGCGCTGCGGCCAGAAGACGACGACGACGGCGAGGGCCGCGAGCAGCGCGACCGCGGTGAGGCCTGCAGCGAGCCCGAGCCTCGACGAGGTGCGGTCGTGGCGGTGCGGCAGGAAGGTCGCGCGCTCCTCCCCTCGACCGGCCGCGAGGAACGCCGTCGTCACGGCCACGATCGAGGCAGCGTCGACGACCTCCCGACCGAGCGTCGTCACACAGGCTCGACCTCTCCCGCCCGCTGCGTGACCATCGCGTCGGTCAGCTTGGCGCCGAACCGGGCTCGGCCCCATCCACCGACCGGACGACCGACGGGACGAGACGCGGCTCGTCCGGCGTCGTCGCGACCCCGCCGCGGCGATCGCCCGAGCGGGCGATCCTGGGGGCGAGCGACGGACGCAACGATACGTTCGTCGCCGTCACGCCCGACGACGCGTGCCGGCCCGGGTGGGGGACGTACCATGGCTGAGGTCACCATGCAGGAGCAGGGAAAGAAGCGGGTTACCGTCGTCGTCGCCGACGACCACCCGCTCTACCGTGAGGGAGTCGTGCGGGCGCTCCTCGCGAGCGGAGGCGTCGAGATCGTCGCCGAGGCCGAGGACGGCCGCTCGGCGCTTGCGAGGATCCAGGAGCACCATCCGGACGTGGCCCTACTGGACTACAAGCTCCCGGAGCTCGACGGCGTTGCAGTGACCCATGCGATCGTGCGCGAGCAGATCCCGACGCGGGTGCTGATCGTCTCGGCCTACACGGACAGCGGCGTCGTCTACCGCGCGCTCGAGATCGGGGCGGCCGGGTTCGTCTCCAAGGAGGCGCGGCGCGAGCAGATCGCCGACGCCGTGCTGGCGTGCGCCCGCGGCGAGAACGTCGTCCCGCCCGACGTCGCCGCAGGGCTCGTCTCGGAGATCCGTCTCCGCAAGCAGTCCGACGCGCCGGCGCTGACGCCGCGCGAGCAGGAGATCCTCCACCTGATCGCCGCGGGTAAGAGCCTGCCGCAGATCGCGAAGGAGCTCTACCTGGGCCTGACGACCGTCAAGACGCACGTCCAGCACCTGTACGAGAAGCTCGGCGTCTCGGATCGCGCCGCGGCTGTCGCGAGCGCGATGCGGCGAGGGCTGATCGAGTAGGCCGGAGACCGTGGAGCGCCCGACGTTCCCCGCGACGTCCGGGGACGCGACCGCCGAGGCGGAGCGGGCCGTCGCGTGGCTGCGGCTGCCGGCGGTCGGGCTGATCGCGCTCGGCGAGAGCATCGGCCCCAACGAGCAGCGAGACTGGTTCCTCGTCGTCCTCGCCGTCTTCGCAGCGTGGAGCGCCGGGGTCCTCGCCTACGTCCACGTCAGGCGTGCGGGCGAGCGGTTCGCCATCGTCGCGACGGCGATCGACATCCTCGCGATCTGCATCCTCGCGGTGCTCTCCGGCGGCGCGTACTCCCACGCCCGTCTCGCCTTCTTCCTGATCCCCGTCGCCGTCGCGTTCCGCTTCCGGCCCTCGTTCACGGCCCTCGCCGTGGTGGTGACGACCGCGGCGTACGTGCTGCAGGCGACCGTGCACCATCCGGCGTCGTCGCAGCCCGCCGTGACGCGATTCATCGTCACCCAGGCCGGATACCTCGCCTGGATCGGGGTGGCCTGCGTCCTGCTCTCGCTCCTGCTCGAGCGGCGTACCGACCTCGCGTCGCGGCTCGCCGCCGACCGCTCGCGCCTGCTGAGCGACGCGCTCGAGGCGGAGCAGCGCGAGCGCAAGGCGCTCGCCGAGGCGCTGCACGACAACGCCATCCAGAACCTCCTCTCCGCCCGGCACGAGCTGGAGGAGGCGGGCGAGACGATCGCGCACCCGGCCCTCGCGCGGGCGGACGCCGCGCTCGTCGCCGCGGCGGGGCAGCTCCGCGAGGCGGTGTTCGACCTCCACCCCTACGTCCTCGAGGCGGCAGGGCTCGAGGCCGCGCTCCGCTCCGTCTCGCGGGAGACCGCCGCCCGCGGACGGCTGCGTCTGCGGCTCGACCTGCACGGCCCCGGCCGGTACGAGCAGGATCAACTCGTCTTCTCCGCCGCGCGGGAGCTTCTCTCGAACGTCGTGCGGCACGCGGACGCGACCGAGGTGGCAGTCTCGCTCGCCGAACGCGACGGCACGCTCGTCCTCGTCGTCGAGGACGACGGACGCGGGTTTCCGGCCGGTCGGCCCGAGGCGCGGCTTGCGGACGGCCACATCGGCCTCGCGGCGCAGCGCGTGCGGGTGGAGGCCGCAGGCGGGCGCATGGACCTGCTCTCCGGCCCCGGCGAGGGGACGAGAGTCGAGGTGCGGGTTCCCGCACACGGGCGAGCCGTCGGCTGAGCCGGCGTCGCCTGTCCGATCGTGCGGTCGGAGGATTGGCGCCGGCGGGCAGCACGAGGATCATCCCCGCATGCTTCCTGCGCCGAAGACGACCGACGGGGTCGGGGCCACGATCCACGTCGTCGCGGCGCAGCGGGTCGCTCAGGCTGCGGTGACCGGATTCTCCTTCTGCGAGGAATGCGGCCATCCCCTGACGGAGCGTCAGAAGGTCGCCCTCCTGACGGCGGCGATTCTCGAGCTCGACGGGCTCAACGACGAGGTCGCCGGCGTCGTGCACGTGGAGCAGCTGATCGCGGATCTCCGCGGCATCGACCGTTCGTAGGATCCCCGACGACCCGCGAGGCGTATGGGCGCTGGGCTCGCGGCGTTCCGCCCGCCACGGGGTCGTCCGATCGGAGGATGATCCGTTCCGCCTGACGCCCGAGCGCGAGCGTACGACCGATCGTCTTTCCGCAGGATCGGCCGGGCCGCAGATCACGGGCAGCGTGGCTGCATGGACTTCCACCCGCCTCGGGCGGCCGCGCCACGGAGTCGCCGGTGACGACGACGGCCGAGCCGGTCTTCGAGGCCTGGCCCGAGGGAACGCCGCAGGGAGAGCACGCGGCGATCGCGGGCCGGACGCCGTTCCAGCTGTTCTGGGAGCGGTTCCGCGAGGACAGGGTCGCGCTGGCCGCGCTCGGCTTCATCGTGCTCGAGATCGCGATCGCGGTCTTCGCGCCGTGGATCGTGCGGGTGCTCGGGCATCCGCCGAACGCGCAGTACCCCGAGACCCTCGACCCCAGCTTCGGGACGCCGACCGGGCCGTCGCGCTCGTTCCTCTTCGGCGTCGACACGGTGGGCCGCGACGTCTTCTCGCGGGTCGTCTACGGCGCGCGCGTCTCGCTCGAGGTCGCGCTCGTGGCCACCGCGTTGTCGGTGGGCCTCGGCGTCGTCGCCGGCATGCTGGCCGGCTTCCATCGCGGCCCGGTCGACACGCTCATCTCGCGGGTCATCGACGTCACGCTCGCGTTCCCGATCCTGCTGCTCGCGCTCGGGATCGCCTCGTCGTGCTCGCTCGGGAGCGGCTGCCTCCGGGGGACCGTCAAGCCCGGGCTCTCGACGGTGATCGTCGCGATCGTCGTCGTCAACTGGACGTACATCGGCCGGATCATCCGCGGCCAGACGCTCTCGCTGCGCGAGAAGGAGTTCGTCGAGGCCGCACGCGTCGCCGGGGCCGGGAGCACGACGATCATGTTCCGCGAGCTGCTCCCGAACCTCGTCGCGCCGATCGTCGTCTACTCGACGCTCGTGATCCCGCAGAACATCCTGCTCGAGGCGGCGCTGTCGTACCTCGGCGTCGGGATCGACCCGCCGCAGGCGAGCTGGGGCGAGATGCTCGCCGAGGCGACGCCGATCTTCGCCACCGCCTGGTGGTTCTTCCTGTTCCCGGGGCTCGCGCTCCTGCTCACCGTGCTCGCCTTCAACCTGCTCGGCGACGGGATCCGCGACGCCCTCGACCCGAAGGCAGCATGACCACGCCATTGCTCAAAGGAGGAGCGATGTCACAACTCACGAGGCTCGTCGACCGCCGCGTCGCAGCGGCCACGGCCGCCTTGCTCACGCTTGCCGTTGCCGCGCTCGGAGCGAGTGCAGCGACCGCCGCTCACCGGCAGGCCGGCGGGACGATCACCGTCCTCTCCGCCGGCGACGTCGACCACATCGACCCCGGGCAGGCGTACTACTCGTTCAGCTACGAGATCGCCTACGCGACCCAGCGGCCGCTACTCGCGTACAAGCCCAACAGCATCAACGCGATTCCCGACCTCGCGTCCGCGATGCCCACGTACGCCAACGGGGGGAAGACCGTCACGGTGCACATCCGGCCCGGCGTCCGCTTCAGCCCGCCCGTGAACCGCCCCGTGACCTCGTCCGACGTGAAGTACGGGATCGAGCGGGCATTCTCGTCCAGCGTCGCGAACGGCTACGCCGGGGCGTACTTCGGCGACGTCGTCGGCGCGCCGTCGAAGGCGGCGAAGGGCGTGCCGAACATCACGGGGATCCAGACGCCGAACAAGACGACGCTCGTCTTCCGGCTCAAGCGGCCGGACGGCGTCTTCACGGGCTCGCTCGGTCTGCTCATGACGGCCCCCGTGCCGCGCGAGTACGCCAAGCAGTTCGACGACCAGACGACGTCGACGTACGGCATGCACCAGGTCGCGACCGGGCCGTACATGATCAAGAACGACGCCTCCGGGAACATCAACGGCGTCGGCTACAAGCCGGGCCAGGAGATCGACCTCGTCCGGAACCCGAACTGGAGCCCGAAGACGAGCTGGCGCCCGGCGCACGCCGACCAGGTGGTCTTCAAGGAGGGCTTCCAGGACCCGACCGTGATGACGCGGACGATCCTCTCGGGTGGCGCCGACGTCAACGGCGACAGCCCGCCGCCCCCGGCCGAGCTGAAGTCGATCCTCGCGAGCTCGTCGCAGCGCAAGCAGCTCCACTTCACACCGACCGGTGGCAGCCGCTACGTCGCGCTCAACACGAGCAAGCCGCCGTTCGACAACGTCGACGTACGGAAGGCTGTCGCCTACGTCCTCGACCGCAACGCCATGCGGCTCACGCGCGGCGGGGCGATCGACGGACGGATCGCGACCCACTTCCTCGACCCGAGCTTCGGCAAGCAGGGCTTCGCACAGGCCGGCGGGCTGGGCTTCGACCCCTTCGCGAGCGCGGGCCTCAACGGCAACGTCGCGAAGGCGAAGGCGCTCATGCGACAGGCCGGCTACGCGAACGGCATGTTCAAGGGCCCACAGGTGACGATGGTGGCCGACAACTCGCCGCCCGGCTCCAACACGGCCCAGGTCGTCGCCGCCGACCTGGCGAAGATCGGCCTGGACGTCAAGACGATCTCGGTCACGCACGCGACGATGTACACGAAGTACTGCAACGTGCCGAAGAACGAGCCGAACATCTGCCCGAACGTCGGCTGGCTCCCCGACTTCCACGAGCCCCAGACGGTGCTCGACGTCACGTTCGCGGGCAACAGGATCACGCCGGTGAACAACTCGAACTGGCCGCTCCTGAACGACCCGAAGATCAACGCGGCGATCGCGCACGCCAAGACGATCACGGCGCCGCAGGCCCGCTGGGCGGCCTGGGGGAAGATCGACCAGATGGTGACGCGGTCGGCGGCCGCGGTGCCGTGGATCTGGGAGAACTACCCGACGCTGTTCTCCACGCATGTCACCGCGGCACCCGAGCTCTGGAACGGCGGGTCGCCCGACGTGACGTTCATGGCGGTATCGAGCTCCTAGGTGCGCCACGTCCGCGACCCTGGACACCGCCACCTCCTCCTCCGGGCCCCGGCGGCCCGGGGGAGGCGGTGCGGTCGCGGGCACGATCGTCGCGATCGCGTCCTCGTCGATGCTGCGCTACGTCCTGCGCCGCGTCGTCTGGGGTGCGGTGATGCTCGTCGTCGTCAGCGCGCTGACGTTCGTCATCTTCACCATCCTCCCCTCGGCCGACCCGGCCGCGCTCCGTGCAGGCCGGCAGGCGACGCCGGAGCTGATCGCCCAGATCCGGCAGAGCCTCGGGCTCGACCGGCCGGTGTACGTCCAGTACTGGCGCTTCCTCGAGGGCCTGGTCCTGCACTTCGACCTGGGCTACTCGTACCAGAACAGCGTCTCGGTGAAGTCGCAGGTCTTCACGCGGCTCCCGGTGACGCTCTCGCTCACGGCGGGGGCGTTCGTGATCTGGATGCTCGTGGCGATCCCGATCGGCGTGATCTCCGCGATCCGCCCGCGCTCGGCCCTCGACCGCGCGACGATGGGCGGCGCGCTCGTCGCCATCTCGGCGCCCGTCTACTTCCTCGGGCTGATCGCGCTCTTCCTCTTCTCGAACGACATCGGAGTCGTCCACGTCCTCCCGGGTGCCGGCACGTACACGCCGATCACGGTCTCGCCCTGGCGCTGGTTCACCTCGCTCCTCATGCCGTGGTGCGTCCTCGCGGCCGGGTTCGCGGCGTTCTACGCGCGCATGGTGCGCGGGAACCTGATCGACACGATGGGCGAGGACTACATCCGCACGGCCCGCGCCAAGGGCCTCTCCGAGCGGCGGGTCATCGCGCGGCACGGGCTCCGCGCCGCGCTGACGCCCGTCGTGACGATGGCCGGGCTCGACATCGGAATCCTGCTCGGCGGCGCGATCCTCACGGAGACGGTGTTCAACATCCCCGGGATCGGCCGCTACGCCTACGACTCGATCATCAACTCCGACCTGCCCGCGATCGAGGGCACCGTCCTCTTCGGCGCCTTCTTCATCATCGCCGCGAACATCTTCGTGGACATCGTCTACGCGTTCCTCGACCCGCGGGTCCGGTACTGATGGCACTCCTCGAGATCCGCGATCTACGCGTCTCGTTCGAGACACGAGACGGCACGGTACAGGCGGTCGACGGGGTCACGCTCTCGGTCGATCGAGGACGGACGCTCGGCATCGTCGGCGAGTCGGGCTCGGGAAAGAGCGTGACGGCGCTCACCGTAATGGGACTCACGCGACTCCCGAACGCGAGGATCGAGGGCTCGGTGCTTCTCGAGGGCGTCGACCTCCTGACGCTCCCGCCGGACAGGCTCCGCGCCGTGCGCGGCAAGCGCGTCGCGATGATCTTCCAGGACCCGCTCTCGTCGCTCCACCCCCTCTACAAGATCGGCTGGCAGATCGTCGAGGCGATCCAGGCGCACGATCGGGTCTCCGGGAAGGCGGCGCGCGCGCGGGCACGCGAGGCGCTCGCGGAGGTCGGCATCCCGAACGCCGACGAGCGGCTCTCGAGCTATCCGCACGAGCTCTCCGGTGGGATGCGACAGCGCGTGATGATCGCGATGGCGCTCGTGCTCGATCCCGAGATCCTGATCGCCGACGAGCCGACCACGGCCCTCGACGTCACCGTCCAGGCCCAGATCCTCGACCTCATCCGTGGGCTGCAGGCCGAGCACGGGACCGCGGTCGTCCTCATCACGCACGACCTCGGAGTCGTCGCCGAGACCGCCGACGACGTCGCCGTCATGTACGCAGGCAGGGTTGCCGAGCTCGGGCCGCTGGCGCGCGTCCTCGAGGGACCGGAGCACCCGTACACCTGGGGGCTTCTCCGGTCGCTCCCGAGCAGCACGGCGTCTCGTTCGGAGCCACTCCACCCGATCGACGGCGCCCCGCCGAGCCTCATCTCCGTCCCGAGCGGCTGCGCGTTCCATCCGCGCTGCCCCTACGCGCTCCCCGTGTGCCCGCACGCGCAGCCGAGGTTGATCGAGACGACGCCGAGGCACGGGGTCGCCTGTCACCTTCCGGTCGCGACCCGGCGCGTGATCGGGACGGGCATCCGTGCGTCGGGAGCACGCGTGTGACCGGCTCCTCCAACGGCTCTGGGCCGAGGGAGTCGAGCGTGCCGCTCCTGCGTGTCGACGGCCTCGTCAAGCACTTCCCGCTCACCCGCGGTGTCGTTCTGAGCCGTGGGCGAGGAGCCGTGCACGCCGTGGACGGCCTGTCGTTCGAGATCCCCCGCGGGGGGACGCTCGGCCTCGTCGGCGAGTCGGGCAGCGGAAAGTCGACCGTCGCCCGTCTCGTCACCCGCCTCCTCGAGCCCACGGCCGGCGAGATCGTCTACGACGGCACGCCGATCACACACGCGAGTGCGCGCGCCCTGCGCCCACTCCGGCGCGAGATCCAGCTCGTGTTCCAGGATCCGTACTCCTCGCTCAATCCGCGCCGCACCGTCGGTGCGATCGTGGCGGAGCCGCTGCGGTTGCAGGGGATCGGGACGAGGGCCGAGCGTCGCGCACGAGTCCGCGAGCTGCTCGAGGTCGTCGGGCTCAACCCCGAGCACTACAACCGGTACCCGCACGAGTTCTCCGGCGGGCAGCGGCAGCGGATCGGGATCGCGCGCGCACTCGTCACGACGCCGAAGCTCGTCGTCGCCGACGAGCCCGTCTCCGCTCTCGATGTCTCGATCCAGGCGCAGATCCTCAACCTCCTCGGCGAGCTACAGGGCGAGTTCGGGCTCACCTACCTCTTCATCGCGCACGACCTCGACGTCGTCCGCCACGTCTCGGATCGGGTCGCGGTCATGTACCTCGGCAAGATCGTCGAGCTCTCGCCCGCCGACGAGCTCTACGCGCGGCCCGTCCATCCGTACACCGAGGCGCTCCTCTCGGCCGTCCCGCAGGTGGAGGTCGACGCACGGGAGCGCCTCCGGAGCCGCATCGTCCTCCGCGGCGACCCACCGAGCGCCGTCGCGCCTCCCTCCGGCTGTCGCTTCCACACGCGCTGCAGCTACGCGACCGAGATCTGCGGCGCCGTCGAGCCGCAGCTCGTCGACCACGGGGGCGGCCACGTCGCGGCGTGCCACCACCCGCTCGGGGCCACTCCTCCCGCCGCCGTCGGAGCCAGGGCGGCGTGATCGACCGAGGGACGTGGACGGGGCCGGCTGATCGTCCGGTCGGTGGATGCGTGCTCGGGCCGTCGTGCGCCACCCTTTCCGCAGGGCAGGCGTGCCCGAGTCAGGAGGTGCGAGATGGCGGTGGGAGTGCTGGTCGAGATGCCGGGGCTGACGCAGGTCGACTTCGAGCGGGTGACGGAGAAGCTCTTCGGCCACTACCCGATGCGGCCGACCGACGCGCCAGAAGGGCTGATCCTGCACAGCGCAGGCCCCTCGGAGGGCGGCTGGTACGTCTACGACATCTGGGAGTCGCCGGACACGTTCCGGCGGTTCGGGACGGATCGGATCGGACCCGCCGTCCAGGCCGTCACCGGGTCCGGCCTCGAGCGCCAGCCACAGTTCTTCGAGGTCGAGAGTCTCGTCCGGTCGCGCTGAGGCGACGCCGAATCCGAGGTCGGCAGTCGTCCAGCCACCGACGGGACCGAAGCCGGGCCGGGTGCTCTCGCCGAGCACCGGCCCGGTTTCCGTTGCGGCAGGCTCGCGGGCCGCGCCTCCCTACATCGAGGCCGACGGGTCGGTCTGCCAGAGACCGAACTCGTTTCCCGACGGGTCGGTGCAGTGCGCGAACCAGCCCATCGTCGGGACGGGCATCTTGTCCCCCGCCTCGCCGCCGAGCTCGCGCACCTTGCTCGCGCCGGCCTCGATGTCGTCGACGTCGAAGTAGACGCGCATGCCCCGGGCCGTCGGGTCCTCGTAGATCGCACCCCCGCTCTCGTCCGAGAAGCGGGTCATGAGGTACGGCGACGGCGCTCCCTCGAAGGCCTGCAGCTCCCATCCGAAGAGCGAGCTCCAGAACGCGCTCGCCTTGGTCGCGTCGCGCGCGGGGATCTCGACGTGTACGGGCTTCCCTGCCATGTCGCACTCCTCTCGTCTCGGAGGAGGCGGACGCCTCCTCTGCAAGTCTGACGAACGACCGCCCGGGCGATCGACAGCTCTCTGCTTAGCTGGCGCCGATGGTCGTCGAGATCCCGACGCCGCACGGGCCCGCGCGCGCCCACCTGCGACCTGCGCCCGCTGCACGCGGAGCCCTCGTGCTCGGCCACGGCGCGGGCGGGGGCGTGGGCGCACGGGATCTCCTCGCAGCCGCGGAGGCCGCAGGGTCGCTCGGCCTCACCGTGGCGCTCGTCGAGCAGCCCTACCGTGTCGCCGGCCGACGCTCGCCGGCACCGGCACACCAGCTCGACGCAGCCTGGGTCGAGGTGGTCGACCACCTCGCCCTGGCAGGTGGGCCGCTCGTCGTGGGTGGTCGCTCGTCCGGCGCCCGTGTCGCGTGCCGCACCGCGGCCGCGGTCGGGGCAGACGCGGTCCTGTGCCTCGCCTTCCCGCTCCTCCCCCCGCCGCGACAGGGCCGCCAGCCCGCCTCGAGCCGGCTCCCCGAACTCGACGCCGTCGGGCTCCCGACCCTCGTCGTCCAGGGGGAGCACGACCGGTTCGGCATCCCGCCGGAGGCGCCGGGCCGCACGGTCGCCGTCGTGCGCGGCGACCACGCGCTCCGGTCCGACCTCGAGACGATCTCGGACGCGGTGCGGACGTGGCTCTCGACGCTTCTCGATGCGCGCTGACACGCCGCGGTCAGTCCGCATCGACGGTCGCGGGCGTGCCGCGCGCCGCCTCGTCGTTCGCGTGGGCCTGCGCCTGGCTGCCGACGCGGAGCAGCGCGCCGCCGACCGCCGCCGCGAGCCCGGCGAAGATCGCGCCGGCGAGGAACGCGAGCTGATAGCCGCCGTTCAGGGCCTCGAGCGCGCTCTCGCCGGACGCCTCCAGGCTGTCGGTGCGTGACGCCGCGATGCTGGCCAGCACGGCCAGGCCGAGCGCGCCGCCCATCATGAACGACGTGTTGACGACGCCCGACGCGAGTCCCGCGTCCTGCGGCTCGACGTCGCTCATCGCGGCGAGGAGGACGGGGTTGAAGGCGATGCCGGCGCCGACCCCGAGCAGGATCATCCCTGGCAGGACGTCGACGACGAACGAGCCGTCGACGGGTGCGCGAGCGAACAGCAGGAGACCTACCGCGGCCGTCGAGAGCCCGGCGACGAGCGGTGTGCGGATCCCGTAGCGCAGCACGAGACGCGCCGAGAGGCCGAGCGAGAGCGCGCCCATGATCAGGTTGCCGGGGAGGAACGCGAGCCCCACCTCGAGCGGGCTGTACCCGAGCACGAGCTGGAGGTACAGCGCCGTGAGGAAGAACCACGCGAACATCGCTGCGGCCCACAGCACGCCCACGACGTTCGCCGTCGCGAGGTTCCGCAGGCGGAAGAGCCCGAGCGGGACGAGCGGAGCGCTCGCGCGCGACTCGATCCGGACGAACACGCCCAGGAGCGCGGCCGCGAGCGCAAGGAGCCCGAGCGTGCGGGCGGATGTCCAACCGACCTCGTTCCCGTTCACGATCGCGTAGACGGCGACCATCGAGGCGGCCGTCACCGTGATCGCACCCGCGACGTCGAGGCGCCCGCTCGCCGTGCCGCGCCCGCCTGGCAGGAGCACGAGCGTGAGAGCAAAGACGGCGACGCCGACGGGGACGTTGACGAGGAAGATCCAGTGCCAGTCCAGCGTGTCCGTGAGCACGCCGCCGAGCAGGACGCCGATCGACCCACCGCCCGAGGCGACGAACCCGAAGACACCCATCGCCTTCGCGCGCTCGGCCGGCTCCGTGAACAGCGTGATGATGAGCGAGAGCGCCACGGCCGAGACGATGGCGCCGCCGACGCCCTGGACCGCGCGCGCTGCGATGAGGACGCCCTGCGAGCCGGCGAAGCCGCAGGCCACCGACGCGGCGGTGAACAACGAGATCCCGGCGAGGAACATCCGCCGGTGACCGACGATGTCACCGAGGCGCCCGCCCAGGAGCAGGAAGCCGCCGAACGTCAGCAGGTAGGCGTTCACGACCCAGGCGAGCGACTCCTCGGAGAAGCCCAGATCCTCCCGGATGGACGGCAGCGCCACCCCGACGATCGTCACGTCGAGCACGATCATCAGGTCGCCGAGGCAGAGGACGATCAGCGCGAGCCAGCGGGTACGGGTGTCGGCAACGGTCATCGGTTGGCCTCCTTCCGCCGAGCGGCGGGGCGATGTCGGAGTGTTGGACGCGCGGCCGAGCCCGAACTCATCGCCGCGCCGCCGATGAATTGCGTCGCTCGCCGCGGTCGAAGCTCGGATGGCCCGCGACGCGCGCACGCTCGAGTTCGCCGTCCACGGGCCGATCGCACGGAGCGACCTCCCAGGCCTCTGCGACCGCATCTGCGCGCTCCTGGCGGCGAGCGACGCCGAGATCGCGCTCTGCGACGTCCGCGGGGTCGCGCCGGACGCGGTGACGGTCGACGCGCTCGCCCGACTCCAGCTGGCCGCCCGCAGTCATCGCTGCAGCGTTCTGCTCCGGAACGCGTCGCCCGAGCTCATCGCGCTCGTGGCGTTCATGGGCCTCGACGACGTACTCGTCAGTGAAGGCGCGGCGGCAGGCCGAACAGCGGGAACACGCGATCGGTGTCGAGAAAGAACGTGAGCTCGACGATCGACCCGTCCTCCACCTCGAGCACCTGGAGCGCCCACGGGTCGAACCCGCTCCCGGTCTCGCTCGGCTTGTACTGCCCGAATGCCGGCGAGCCGTTCGCCGCAGGCGCCGGGACGATGCGCGAGCCGCTGCAGCCGATTCCCGGCCCGAACCACCAGGTGAAGATGTCGTCGCGGCCGCGGAGCCACATGTCGTACGGCGGCATCGACTGGGTCGCGTCCTCGTGCACGACGGCCGCGAGCGCGTCCAGGTCGTAGCGCTCGAACGCGTCGACGTACCGCGCGAGCAGGTCGGCGTCGGCCTGCTCCACCGAGGGCGCGGTGGTCTCCGCCGCGAGGTCGTTCGCGTCGAGCGTGGCGCGGGCCCGCTGGAGCGCGCTGTTGACGGAGGCGACGCTCGTCTCGAGAAGCTCGGCTGCCTCCGCGGCCTTCCAGCGCAGGACCTCGCAGAGGATGAGGACCGCGCGTTGCCGGGGCGGGAGATGCTGGAGCGCCGCGACGAAGGCGAGGCGCACCGTCTCGCGGGCGGCTGTCACCTCCGCGGGGTCGCCGTCGGGGACGATCAGGCCGTCCGGCGCGGGCTCGATCCAGGTCACCTCGGGCAATGCGTTGAGGCTGGCGACGACCGGCTCGCGGGCCGGGCCGAGGTCCATCGGGCGGGCGCGGCGCTCGCGACCGGCGATCATGTCGAGACAGACGTTCGTGGCGATGCGGTAGAGCCAGGAGCGGAGCGCGGAGCGTCCCTCGAAGCGGTCGATCGCCTTCCAGGCCCGGAGCATCGTCTCCTGCACGGCATCCTCGGCCTCGAACGGCGAGCCGAGCATCCGGTAGCAGTAGCCCGTCAGCTCCCGACGATGCAGCTCGAGCTGCCCCGCCACGTCCTGCGTCGCAACGCTCACGGGACCATGCTACGGGGGGAAGGCCGGCGTGGTGGTTCGGAAAGCCGAACCACCACGCCGAGCCGGTCTACTTCGCCGGAGCGCCCTCGTCGACCCGCGTCGGCGGCGCGGGGACGATGCGGATGTACGGCTTTGGCGACTCCCAGCCGTCGGGCCAGATCTCGCTCGCCTCGTCGTTCGAGACGGAGCCGGCGATGATCACGTCGTCTCCCGGGCGCCAGTTGACCGGGGTCGAGACCTTGTGGTCGGCGGTCAGCTGCAGCGAGTCGATGACCCGCAGCACCTCGTCGAAGTTGCGGCCGGTCGTCATCGGGTAGATGAGGATGAGCTTCACCTTCTTGTCGGGGCCGACGACGAAGACGTTCCGCACCGTCTGGTTGTCGGCGGGCGTCCGCGCCTTGGGGTCGCCCTCCACGTCGGACGGAAGCATCCCGTAGAGCTTCGACACGGAGAAGTCGGCGTCGCCGATGATCGGGTAGTTCGGGGCCTCGCCCTGCGTCTCCTCGATGTCGCGCGCCCACCCCTCGTGGTCGCCGGTCGTATCGACCGAGAGCCCGATGATCTTCACGCCGCGGCGGTCGAACTCGGGCTTGATCCGCGCCATGTAGCCGAGCTCGGTCGTGCAGACCGGCGTGAAGTCCTTCGGGTGCGAGAAGAGCACGACCCACGAGTCGCCGATCCAGTCGTGGAAGGAGATCCGCCCCTCCGTCGTATCTGCCTCGAAGTCCGGGGCCGTGTCGCCGAGCTTCAGTGTCATTCCAACCTCCCTGGGTCCGAAGAAACCGGGCTCCTCCCCGATCGGGTGAGTCCCGTTCGTCGTTCAACGTAGGCGCAAAGCCGATTCTTCCACAATTGAAGCATTGGGAGGCTTCACGTTCGTCTCCCCAGTCGACTCTGTGAGCGGTCGGGGGATACTGGCGCGCCCCCGGCTCTCTACCTCCCGGAAGAGGGGCCTGGCCGGCACGCGCTCACCCCTGGAACGAGGCCCTGGCGGTCGGCGCGGCGACATCCGCTCGCGCCGTCTCCGTCTCGCCGGCTCCCGCCCTGATCGCCTCGAGCTCTGCGGCCACCGCGACGCCGTAGAAGATGCTGAAGGACGAGAGGAACGTCCAGATCTGGAGCGCGACGATGCCGGCGAGCGGCCCGTAGGTCTGGCCGAAGTTCGTGGCGAGGCGGAATACGAGCGCCAACCCGATCGTCGACAGGGCCCACAGCACGACCGCCACCCCCGACCCGAACGCGAGCCACGCGCGGCCGGGCTGACGGCGATTGGCCGAGTAGCGGAGGATGGCGGCGAGGCAGACGGCGATCAACGCGAGGCCGATCGGCCAGCGGAGGATCTCCCACACGACCCGCGCCTCGTGCCCCCAGCTCTTGCCGATGCTCCGACCGAACCCGAGCATCAGGAAGGCGATACCGAGGCCGGCGCCGACCGTGACGGTCAGCACGAGGGCCAGCACGTACTTCCGCGCCGTCGGACGGTCCTTCTCGATGCCGTAGATCCGGTTGAGGCCGCGCTCCATCTGGCCCATCGCGGTCGTCGACGTGATCAGGAGGCCGACCAGCCCGATCGTCAGCAGGAGGAATCGATTCTGGTCCCCGACGCGATTCGCCTGCCTGACCGCCTGGGCGAGCACGTCGCTCGCCGGTCCTGGAACCGCGCTCCGTATCGTCTCGACGATCGTCGACGTGACCCCGGAGTGGCCGAACGCGGCCGCGAACCCGACCAGGACGACGATCGCCTGGACCAGGACGAGGGACGTCGCAAAGGCGAGCGACCGGGAGTGGCTCGTGCCGTCCGCCTGGCGGAATCGCGCAAAGGCGCTCGCGAGCAGGTTCAGACGGCCCGTCCGGGCGAGGGTCTCTTTCGGGTCGTCGCCCGTGCGCTCCCAGGTCTCGGGCACGCGGGCGGCAGTGCTCACGACGCCTCCGGGACGGCCACGGCGATGGCCGCCGGCTGGATCTTCGCCTTGAGCTTCTTGACCTTCTTGCGATCGCCGCCGTCGAGCTCGTACGGCACCTTGCGGTCGAACGAGGCGGTGACCTTCTTCGCCTTCGTGACCTGGACGAACGGCGATTTCGCCGTGGACCCGACTGCCGTGCGGGCGACCGTGCGCGCCCACTGTCCGAGCCCTTCCGCGTTCGTCACGCCGACCTCCAGCAGCCCGTCCTCCGGGCTCGCGCCGTCGAAGGCCTCCACGCCGCCGAACAGCGAGCCGACGTTCCCGAGCAGGACGCAGCTCGCGGTGCCCTGGTACCAGAGCTCGTCGTTCACCTCGATGGTCGCCTCGAAGGGCTCGGTCCGGAGGTTCTTCGACGCCGTCCAGATGTATGCGAGACGCCCGAAGCGGTCCTTCAGGCTCCCGTCCGCGTCTTTGATCATCCGCGCGTCGATCCCCGCCCCGGCCATCACGGCAAAGCGCTCCCCGTTCAGCTTTCCGACGTCGAGCGTCCGCGTTCGGCCGCGGAGCCCGATCTCGACCGCCGCGGCGATGTCCTGCGGGATCCCGAGGTTGGAGGCGAACAGGTTCGCGGTTCCCGCGGGGACGATCGCCATCGTCGCGCCACTCCCCGCCATCACGTCGACGCACCGCTGCACCATCCCGTCGCCGCCCCACACGAACACGAGCTCCGCGCCTTCGCCCAGCGCTCGCTCGACGCGCTCGGGCGCGTACTTGCTCTTCGGCACCTCGGACCAGTACGGATCCTCGACACCGGCGCGCCGCAGCTCGCGGCGCAGCTCCTCGAGCCCGCCGCCGATCGTCTTGCCGGCGTGGGCGACCACGGCGACGTTCTTCACGAGCTCTCGCCCCGTGCGGCGTCCCGCGCGTTCGCGGCGGCGGTCGCCGCGCGCGCGGCGAACACCGTGATCCCGAGTGCGAGGAGGCCCATGATCACGCCCGCAGCGCTGTCGGTCAGGTGATGCATCCCGCGGTACATCCGCGCCCAGCCGACGAAGAGCGCCAGGGCGATCGTGAGTGCGATTGCGAGCGCCGAGAACCAGCGGCGGCCGACCCACGATGCGAGCAGGAGCAGCAGGCCGCCGTAGAGCGCCACCGTCGCCGCGATGTGGCCGGAGGGGAAGCTCGCAGTCGGGTCGAGCCCCTCCAGGCGATGGACAGGGGGCCGGTCGCGCTCGACGACGAGCGTCGTCGCCCGGTACGACCCCGACTCGACGCAGATCACGAACAGCGTGAAGGCCGCCAGCAGCCACTTCCGCTTGACGAGGAACACGACGACGAGCAGACCCGACCACCGCCGGGAATCACGAGACCTCCGGCGACCGTCGAGCCGACCCAGGAGAGGTCGGTGAGCGACGGCGCTCCGCCGCTCCGCGAGCCAGCGGTTGATGTCGTTGTCCCACTTCTCGAAGCCGTCCGCCGGCACGAGCAGCCTGGTCAGCAGAAGACCCGCCGCAGATCGGTCAGCGCCGCGAGGAGCGCGTAGCCGACGACGACGACGAGCAGGAAGACGCGTACGGGATGCGTCGCGCCGACCCGACGGGCGAGCACGCTCCGCCGGTCCTCCCGGCCGCGGCTCGAGAACCGGGACCGAGCGCGCGGGGCGGCACGTGCTGGCGCCTCGGCCGCCGGCAGCGCCCCGGGCAGGGAGGGAAGAACCGCCCCGTGGGCCGTCGCGTCCGCCGCATCCATGGCGACGCTGTTTACCCAGCGGACACGATGGGCAAACTCGAAGGCGATGCCCTTCCTCGTGCTCGTGCTCCTCGCCCTCGCCGGCGGCATGCTCGTGGCCTTCCTCGCGTCGCGGTACCCCACGCCCGTGATCGGGCAGGAGCCGTCCGAGGCGGCGTCCGAGCTGCTGGCCGAGGAAACCGTGAAGCGGCCGTGGCTGCGGCGCATGCTCGCCCGTCGGGTCGACCCGCAGACCGCGACGGGGCTCGCCCTGACGCTTGCGCTCGGGCTCGCGATCGTCGGCGGTCTCCTGGTCGGGATCCTCGCGTTCCTGATGCGGTCGAGCGCCACGCTCGTCTCCGTCGACAACAGCGCAGGCGAATGGGGAGTGCACCACGCGACACCGTGGTCGACGCACGCGATCCAGCTCGTGACCGATCTCGGGGGAACCTGGTGGGTGATCGCCTTCGGGGTCGTCGTCTGCGTCGTCGAGTACGTGCGCGTGCCGAACCGGTGGATTCCCTTCTTCCTCCTCACGGTGGTCCTCGGCGAGGTCGTGCTCGTGAACTCGATCAAGGATCTGCTCCACCGGGTGCGGCCGACCTTCAACCCGATCGCCGAGACGCTCGGCCCCTCGTTCCCGAGCGGTCACTCGGCCACCGCGGCGGCCTTCTACGCTGCCGTTGCGCTCGTCTTGGCACGGCGCCGTAGCCCGCGGGCTCGGTCGCTGCTTGCCGGCGCGGCCGTCGCGGTCGCGATCGGCGTCGCCGCGAGTCGCGTCCTGCTCGGCGTCCACTGGCTCTCGGACGTCGTCGCCGGCCTCGCCTTCGGATGGGGCTGGTTCGCGCTCTGCGCGATCGCCTTCGGCGGCCGGTTCCTGAGCTTCGGCGAGCCGGCGGAGAAGGCGGCCCGAGCCGCCGAGCGTTCCGAGGCCCGTTCGGCGCCGGCTCAGGTAGCGCTCACATGTCGTAGAGCCGGCTCTGCATCGGCCCCAGGATGCGGCGCCGACGGCGCGAGACCCCCGGAAGCATGACGAGCCGATGGGTCAGGGGCTCGTCGTTCTCGAGGCGGTCGAGCTGCTCCTCCGCGATTGGCCGCCACCGCTCGTCGACGAGCTTCGCGGGGTCGCCGGAGACCTCGTCAGGCGTTGCCTCCAGATGCTCGGCCCAGAGGCGGAGCCGGGTCTCGCGGGCGAGCCGCGGGGTCGAGGGAGACGATGTTCATCTCCGTGTCGTTGAACAGCGAATGGGCGTTCAGGTTCGCCGAGCCGATCGTGAACCACGTGTCGTCGACGATCCCGATCTTCGCGTGGACGTAGACGACGTCGCGGAGCTTCCCGGCGCGCGCGTAGACGGTGCACGCGAGAAAGCGCTCCGCCCCGTCGTCCGCGTGGATCAGCGCCGCGATCTGACCCCGCGAGACGTCTGCCCCGTCGTTCGCCCGGGCCGGCAGCAAGATGACCACGCGGAAGTCGTCGCTCGGCGGGTCACGCAGCTTGTCGATCAGCACCTCGACGACCTCCGGCGACCAGAGGAACTGGTTCTCGAGGTAGACGAGCCGCTCGGCGGAGCGGAGCGCGCCGATGTAGGACGCGAGGATCGAGTAGTCCCCGCGCTTCACCGCGCTATAGGTCTTCGCGGGCAACGTCCGCGTGACCTGGAGCTCCAGCTCACCCGCCTGCTCCGGAACCTCCGGCGGCGGCAGCTCCTCGTTCCCCGGCCCGCGCCAGCGGAGCCGGAAGTGCTCCGCGACGTCGGCCACGGCCGGGCCTTCGATGCGCGCGGCCGCGTCGTGCCACCCGATGCCCCCGCGGGCACGGTGCGTGCCGGTGTCGAACGGGTCACCGCCGTCGAGCGTCAGGTCGATCCCCCCGACGAAGGCGACGCGGTCGTCGATCACGATCGTCTTCTCGTGGTGCGAGTGCCTGATGCCGGTGCGCCCGTCGACGGCGCTCCTGATGCGCGTGTGCCGAACGAGGTTCTCGCGCACGTTGCGCACGTCGCCCCGCGACGGCCGGAACGCCGGCACGGGAGCCCCCTGCCAGAGGAGAACGCGGACGTCGATCCTCTCGGCGAGCTCGGCGAGCAGGTTGCGGACGATCACCGGCTCCTCTTCGCGCGTGAGCTGGAGGTCGGGCGAGATGAACCAGCCGGTCATGTGGACGTGTGACTGCGCACGCGACAGCTCCTCCGCGATCCGCGGCAGCGCCTCGACGCCGTCGATCAGCACCTCGACGGCGTTCCCGGGGCGGGGCTCCGCACCGTCGCGCACGAACGAGGCGGTCGTCTCGTCGAGCGCGTGCTCCCAGCCTGCATCACGCAGCTCGTGACGGTGGCGGTGGAGCACCGCCCTGTCGAGGCGCTCGCCGACCGCGTGCCCGATCTTGACGCCGAGCCGCTCCGCGGATCTCGGAACCGGCCCGACGCCGGGAATCGAGTCGGCAGGTCGCCTCGCCCGGCCGGTCGACAGCTGCTCGTCCCCCCTCGCCACAGGGCGATGATAGGGGCACGCACGGTTTCGGGACGGCGCCTAGCGGGTACATCCGCCATATGGCGGCGCGCGACGTGGTGACCGACCAGCGCGACTCCCCCGGACCCGAGCAGCACGATCCTCTTTCCCGGTTCGCCGGGCGCGTGGCGATCGCGACACTGGTCGTCGGCGGGATCCTCGTGGCCGCAGCGGTCGTCTGGGAGGCCCGGCTCGTGCTGGCCCTGCTCTTCAGCGCGATCATCCTCGCGGCTGCGCTTCGACCGGGCGTCGAGCGCCTCGCCGGGGTCGGCATCCCGCGGGGAATCGGCGTCGTCCTGCACTACGCGGTGCTCGTCGCGCTCGTCGCGGTGGGTCTGTGGTTCGTGGTCCCTGCCGCGACCGACCAGGTGCAGGGTGCGCTCGGCGACCAGCACCAGCTCCGGCAGGCGGCGAACGAGTCGACGGGCATCAAGCACGACGTCCTGGTCGCGCTCGACCGGAAGCTGAGCGACATCCCCTCGGGCTCGAGCCTCGTCGACCCGGCGGTCGAGTACGGCCGCAAGGCGTTCGAGGTTCTCATCGGGACCTTCTTCGTGCTCGCCGCCTCGGCCTACTGGATCGTCGAGCGCGACCGGGCGGTCGACCTCGTCACCTCGATCCTGCCGCGCCCGAGGCGCAAGACCGTGCGGGACGCCTGGGATCTGATCGAGCTCCGGCTCGGCGCCTTCGTGCGCGGCCAGGCAGTCCTGGTCGCGTTGGTCGCGACGGTGCTCTCGACGGCCTTCTGGGCGATCGGCCTGCCGTACTGGCTGCTCGTCGGCGTGTTCGCCGGCGTGGTCGAGATCGTGCCCGTGATCGGCCCGCTCGCGGCGGCCGTCGTCGCCATCGCCGTCGGCCTGTCGGTGTCGGTTCACCTCGCCGTCCTCGCCGCGCTCGTCGTGGTCGGCGTGCGGCTGCTCGAGGACTACGTCGTCCTCCCCCGCGTGCTCGGGCACTCGGTGGGGCTCTCGCCGCTCGTGGTGCTCGTCTCCGTGACGACGGTCGGTCTCGTGCTCGGCGGGTTCGCCGTGATCCTCGCGGTGCCGCTCGCGAGCATCCTCGTCACGGTGATCGACATCGCCGTCCGCGACAAGGATCCCGCCGAGGAGCCGGTGCCTGCCGTCCTCTTCCCGGCGAACGACCTCGAGTGACGCCTAGCGGCCGGCGGCGGTCGGCGGCGACGGACCCTGGTGAACGTGTTCGAGGGCGTGACGCCGTCCCAGGCGCGGTTCAGGGCCACGACGCGCGTCACCTTCACCCGGTAGCTGCCCACCGAGGCGGGTCGCGTGAAGGTCATGCTCCCCGTGCTCGGTCGTCCCCGCCGCGCGCGCGTAGACCTTCCCGTTCCTGTAGAGGGCGACCGTCACGGCCGCGTCCCGGACGCGGCGCCCCTGCGCGTCGCTGACCGTGACGTAGACGTGCAGCTGCTTCTTCGCGACGCCGTAGCGCACCGCCGCCACGCGGACGACCGGGGGTGGGGTCACGGTGATCGTCGACGTCCCCGTGAGCGTGCCCGTCGGCGTCGTGATCGTCGCCGTCACCTGGACGACACCCGGCACGGTGCCGGCGGTGAACGTCGTGGTCGCACCCGAGGCGGTCGAGAGGGTGCCGAGCGTGTCCGGCGTGACCGCCCAGAGAGCCGGCGTCGGCGTCGCATTCCCGAACGTGTCCACGCCGACGGCGCGGAGCGACACGGTGCCCGCCGGGAACACCGTCGAGGAAGCGGGCTCGACCCGCAGCGACAGCGGTGCCGCGCCGCCGACGGTGAGCGCCTGGGCCCCCGTGACGACACCGGCTCCCGCCGCGGTCAGGGTCGCCGTCCCGGCCGTCGAATCCTGGTAGTAGAGCTGGGCGGTCGAGAACGCCCCGGCCGGGAGCGCGAGCGCGAGCGTCGGAGAGAAGGGCCCGGCCGGGGTCGTCGCGAACATCCCCGTCGGCGACGACGATGCGACCGTGGCCGCGATGGCCGCTGCCGGCCTCGTCGGGACGCCTGCGACCTGGACCTGGACGGAGATCGGCGCCGAGAGCACGCCGGCCGCGACCGTCTGGGGCGGCGATACGAAGGCGAGCGTCGTGGGCGACCAGGCGCGGAACGACCGCCACGTCTTCGGGATCGCGGCGCCGGAGAGGTCGCCGGCGCACCAGGTGCCCTGCGGCGGCGCGCTGCACGCACCGATCCCCGGATCGGCCGGGGTGTCGTCGCCCGAGTCCCGGATCGCCGCCGCCATCCGTGCGAGCAGCGCGCCTGTCTGCTCCGCGAAGTCGCCCGGGTCGAGGGCCTCGGAGTTCCTCGGTGCCCAGGCGAAGCCGAAGCGGTCGATCGCGCGACCGGCGACCGCGCCGTGGTTGCGCAGCGCGTAGACCTGCGCCGAGACGTACTGCTGCATGAGCGTCGGGTCGACCATCGTCCAGCCGAACGCCGAGCCCCATTGCCACGCCGCGTTGCCGAGGGCGCTGCCGGCGTTCCCGAAGAAGGCGTTCGCAGTGCCGGACACGGCCCCGCCCGCGGCGGCGAGGAGGTCCTGGTGGCGGAGGAAGTCGACAAGGGCGTCCCGCCGGCTGGCGAGCGGAGCGCTCGGGGCGGCGTAGCTTCGGACGTCGCCGTACACCTCCTGCGACCAGTCGCTGACGTACGCGTTCATCGTGCTCCAGAAGGCCGAGTCCTGGAGCCACTCCTGCGTGCGCGCCTTGTAGGTCGCGACCGCGGCGAGGCGCTGGCCGAGACCGACCACGAACACGACACCCTTCGTCGGCGGGCCCTTCGCCGGCCGCGTCGTACAGCCCTCGCAGGAACTCGGCGAGGTTCGCCCGCGCGTTGCCGTCACCGCGTCGGACAGCGGACGAGACCTCGTTCAGCGCCCACGTGTCGCCGGCTGCCACGTCGAAGCCCGCGGAGGCCATCCGGCGACGCGCCTCCACCCCCGCCTGGTACCAGGACGAGCCCGTGCTCGTCACCCACTTCTGCCAGGCGGTGAAATGGATCTCCGCGAGGGCGTGGAAGCTCGGCCCGAGCGCCCGGATGCGGGCCGCCTCGCCGGGACGCTGCCTCGTCTTGTCCGCCACGACCGGCGGCACCGAGACGAAGTACTGGGCACACGGCGACGCATTCGCGGCCAGCGTCGTGGCGAGGCGCATCCAGTCGGTGGCCGCGTAGAAGACCCCACGCAGCGGGCGGCATCCCGCCGCGACGGAATACGGGCGAAAGACCGGCCGGTGCACGAGCCGCTCCCAGGTGTGCTGCGTCGCCTCCGGCTGGAGCGAGGGCACCGGCGCGGCGTCGGGCGAGGCCGCCGCTGCCGGTGCCGGCTGGGAGACCGCGAGCCACAGCGACGCGCAGGCGAGCACGAGGAGGGGGACGCGGTGCCGCGGGCGCATCGCGGCAGGCTACGCAAGGCCTGTGATGGACCTGTGAGGGTCGAACAGGTCGACGCTACGCGGCAGGGTCGAGCGGGATGGTCGCGACGAGGGTCGTGCCGACGCCTTCGGGGCTCGTCAGGTCGAGCGTGCCGCCGAGCGCCTCGACGCGGTCGAGGAGCCCGCCGAGGCCGGTCGCCTCCTCCTGGCACTCGATGCACGCGCCTCCGACGCCGTCGTCCAGGACCGTGATCACGAGACTCGCGCCGTCGTCCCGGACCGTGAGCCGGACGTGCCCGGCCCGCGCGTGACGCACGGTGTTCGTGACGGCCTCCGCGCAGACGTAGTACGCGGCCGCCTCGATCGGCTGCGGCAGGCGCCGCGGCAGATCGAGGTCGAGCTCGATCGGCGACGAGGAGCGCTCCGCGCCCGCGCGTAGGGCCGCCTCGAGACCCTGACGCGCGAGCAGCGGCGGGTCGAGCCCGCGCGAGAGCTCGCGCAGGTCGGCGATGGCCCCTTCGAGCTCCGCACGCACCACCTCGGCGTGCGGGCCGAGCTCCGGGTCGTCCGCAAGCCCGGCGGCGAGGCTCCGGACACCGATCAAGGCCGCGGTCAGGCGTTGCTGCGCGCCGTCGTGCAGGTTCCGCTCGAGGCGGCGTCGCGCGTCGTCGCCCGCGCGGAGGATGCGCAGCCGCGACGCGCTCAGCTGCTCGAGCTTCGCGACGAGGTCGCGATAGAGCCGATCGCGCTCCATCGCGATGCGGAGGAGCGGGAGGAACATCTCGGTGAACTCCGGGTCGTCCAGGAGCGGCGCGGCTGTGGACGACCGCGCCGATCCGCCTGGTGTCGTACGCGAGCCACGTCGCAGCCGACCCGGGCTCGCCCGCGGCGGCGGCCGCCGGATCCGCCTCGACGCCCCGGACGTCGACGTAGCGCTCGTGCTCCCAGTCCCACCAGAAGAGGCGAAGGACCGGGTCGTCGAGGATCTCCCGCAGCGCCGACTGGACCTGGTCGGGCGTCGCGAGGTCGGGGATGACGTGGAAGACCCGGCCGATCGTGTCCAGCCACGAGGCGACGGCGCGCATGGCGGGGTTCTAGCGCGTCCGGCCGACCGTCGTCGGTCGATCCGGCTCCGCGCCGTAGGCTTCGGGCGTGCAGCCGCGCCGAGGTCACACCGCCCCCACCGACCGTGTGCGCGTGCGCCGCCTGCCGGAGCGTGGGCGCTACGACCGCGAGGCGATCGACACCGTCCTCGACGCAGGGCTCGTGGCCCACCTCGGGCTCGTCTCGGACGGACAGCCGCTCGTGATCCCGACGCTCCATGCGCGAATCGACGACCACGTCTACGTCCACGGGTCGTCCGCGAGCCGCACGTTGCGCGTGCTCTCGGGCGGGATCCCGGCCTGTCTCACGGTCACGCTCCTCGACGGGATCGTGCTCGCACGCTCCGTCTTCGAGCACTCGATGAACTACCGCTCGGTCGTCGTGCTCGGGGAGGCGACGCCGGTGGTCGAGCCGGACGAGAAGCTGACCGCACTCGAGGCGTTCACCGAGAAGCTTCTCCCTGGGCGCTGGGCGCAGGCCCGGCCGCCGACCGCGACGGAGCTGCGTGCAACGTCGGTGCTCCGGCTGCCGCTCGACGAGGCGTCGGCCAAGATCCGCGACGGCGGGCCGGAGGACGGTGACACCCCGGATGCCGAGCTGGACGTCTGGGCCGGGCACCTTCCCCTCGTCGTCACCGCCCTCGAGCCGGTTCCTGACCCGTCGCTCCGGTCGGGGATCCCGGTCCCGCCCGGGCTCGTCCCGTACCGGCGCCCCGGCCTCGTCGAGTAGCGACACTTTCCACCGTGACCGCGCCCGCGTTCGACACCGTCGTGATGAAGTTCGGCGGTTCCTCCGTCGCCGACCCCGACAAGATCCGACACGTCGCGCAGCGGTTCGTCGACGCCAAGCGGCGCGGGCTCGACGTCGTCGGGACGGTGTCGGCGATGGGGAAGACGACCGACCAGCTGCTGGCCCTCGCCGGTGAAGTGTCGCCGTCGCCGAGCCTCAGGGAGCTCGACATGCTCCTCTCCACCGGCGAGCGAATCGCGTGCGCGCTCGTCGCGATGGCGATCCACGACCTCGGCGAGGAGGCGGTGTCCTACACCGGCTCGCAGGCCGGGATCCTCACCGACTCGGCGCACACGAAGGCCAAGATCCGGGAGATCCGTGGCGACCGCATCCGTTCCTCGCTCCGGGAGGGAAAGATCGTCCTCGTCGCCGGCTTCCAGGGCTTCTCCCGCGACACGATGGAGATCACCACCCTGGGCCGCGGAGGCACCGACGCAACCGCCGTCGCGCTCGCGGCCGCCCTCGGCGGGGCGTGCGAGATCTACTCGGACGTCCCCGGCGTCTTCACGGCAGATCCGCGGATCGTCCCGAACGCGCGCAAGCTTGCCGTCGTCTCGTACGACGAGATGCTCGAGATGGCCGCGTCGGGGGCGAAGGTCCTCATGCTCCGCTCCGTCGAGCTCGCGCGGAGCCACGGGGTGCGTATCCATGCACGATCGACGTTCTCGGAAGAGGAGGGAACCTGGGTGACCGATCACGAGGGAATGGAGCACGCGATCATCTCGGCCGTCACGCACTCGGAGACGGACGTCGTCTTCACGCTCACCGGCATCCCCGACCGGCCGGGCGTCGCGGCGATGATCTTCGACCGCGTCGCCCGGGGACAGGTCAATGTCGACACGATCATCCAGAACGTCGTCCACGGGAACGCCGAGATGTCGTTCTCGGTGCCTGCGGAGGACGTCCCCGCGACGCGCACGGCGATCGCGGCGGCGCAGGACGAGCTCGGGGCCTTCTCCGTCGAGACGAACGAGCGCCTCGGCAAGGTCTCGCTGATCGGCGCCGGCATGCGCTCTCACCCCGGCGTCGCGGCGACGATGTTCCGCACGCTCGCCGAGCTCGGGATCAACCTGGAGATGATCTCGACGTCGCCGATCAAGATCTCCTGCATGATCGACCGCGACCGGATCGGCGAGGCGGTGCGGGCACTGCACGACGCGTTCGCGCTCGAGGGCGAGCCGCAGCCCGAGCCGACGATCTGAGTCTGCTCGCCGAGCAGGAATCCGCAGGAGCGGGTTCCTGCGGCGAGATCCCCGCGCGGCGGCCGGCAGCAGATCCCTGAACGCCGCCGCCTCGGCGTCAGGCTGTGGCGGTCGCAACGGCGTCGACGATGCAGGCTCTCGAGGGACGACGCCGAACCGAACCACGTGAGCGATCGCACCGTCCAGGCGCTGATCACGGCCGGGATCGGCCTCGTCGTCGTCGTCGCGGTTCGGTGGCTCCTCGGGATCGCGATCGGCCGGTACGAGCGGCGTCTCGCGGCGAAGGACCCGGCGTTGGCGGCGCGTCGCCGGACGACGCTCGGGTTCCTGCGCAAGGTCGTAGTCGCGTTCGTCGCGTCGATCGCGATCTGGAAGGTGCTCTCGCTGTATCCGAGCACCGATCAGCTCGTCAATGCGCTTCTCGCGTCGAGCGCCGTCCTCGCGATCTTCGTGGGGCTCGCCTTCAACACGCCGCTCTCGAACCTCGGGTCGGGGATGCTGGTGGCGTTCGCCCAGCCGTTGCGGATCGGCGACCGGGTCACGGTCGGCGAGCAGACCGGGTTCGTGGAGGAGATGGACCTCCTCTACACGACGCTCGTCACGGACGACGCCCGCCGAGTGTTCATCCCGAACAGCCAGCTGACGGCGACGATGATCGTCAACCGGACGATCCGCGACCCGCGCCGCATCGTCTCGGCCTCCCTCCCGATCCGGCTCGGCGCGCCCATCGATGTCGCACGGGAGACAGCCCTCGGGGCCTTGGGCGACATCTCGGGCATTCACCCCGGCGAGTCGAAGGTGCTCGTCGGCGACGTCAGCGGGAACGCCGTGTGGCTCACCGCGATGGCCTCTGCGCCGCTCGACGCGGACGTGATCCAGCTCGGCTCGGACGTCCGGGAGGCGCTGCTCGGCGCGCTCGGCGACGCCGGCTACCTCGCTGCCTGAGCGGGCACCCGCGGTCCAAGCGGGTTGCTGTGCGCTCCCGTCCGCGGCCGGAGGCCGGCTTTGCCGGCCGGGAGGCCCGTCAACGCTGACCTGTGCGCGACGCGGAAGGAGGGGGCCCGTGGGGGAACCATGGGTTCCCCCACGTCACTACACGCAGTCGCGGAGGGCCTGCGCCTCGGGGAGGGTCTCGAGCCGCTTCAGGGTGTTGTTCTCGATCTGACGGATCCGCTCGCGCGTGACACCGAACGCGCGGCCGACCTCCTCGAGCGTGCACGGCGCCTCGCCGAGCAGCCCGTAGCGCAGCTCGATCACCCTGCGGTCGCGCTCGGGCAGCGACCCGAGGGCGAGCTCGATGTCCTCGCGCCGCAGCGAGAGAGACGCGGTGTCGAATGGCGACTCGGCCTGGTCGTCCGGGACGAAGTCGCCGAGCGAGGAGTCTTCCTCCTCGCCGATCGGCTTCTCGAGGGAGATCGGCAGCTGCGCCATCCGCAGGATCTCGCGGACCTCCTCGACCGACATCTCGAGCTCCTCCGCTACCTCCTCCGGCCGCGGCTCGCGTCCGAGGCGCTGGACGAGCTGTCGCTCGATGTGGACGACCTTGTTGAGCTTCTCGACCATGTGGACCGGGATCCGGATCGTCCGTGCCTTGTCGGCGATCGCCCGCGTGACGGCCTGACGGATCCACCACGTCGCATAGGTCGAGAACTTGAAGCCCTTCCGGTGGTCGAACTTCTCCACGGCCCGGATGAGGCCGAGTGACCCCTCCTGGATGAGGTCGAGGAAGGTCAGGCCGCGCCCGAGATACCCCTTTGCGATCGAGACGACGAGCCGCAGGTTGGCCTCGATCATGTGCTGCTTCGCGCGCTCGTCGCCGCGCTCGATCCGCTTCGCGAGCGAGACCTCCTGGTCGGCCGTGAGGAGCGGCACCTTGCCGATCTCCCGCAGGTAGAGGCGGAGCGAGTCGAGCGACGGCTCCACGGTGAGGTCGAGCTTCGGCGCGGTAGTGACCTCCTCAGGCTCGACGATCGGCCGCTCGTGCGGCAGCGCCTTGTGCTGCTCGCCTTCGACCAGCTCGATCGAGTGGTCGATGAGGTACGTCGTGAAGTCCTCGAGCTGTTCCTTGGTGAGATCGACGTCCTCCACGGACTTGACGATCTCGTCGTACGTCAGGAACCCCTTCTCCTGGCCCTGCTCGACGAGCTTCTGCAGCTCCTCGACCTCTGGAAGGGCGGTTTCGACCGAGAGCATTGACCCCTCTTTCTCCCTGGACGGTTGACGAAAGACAGACCCTCGAACGCAACGAGCCGGAATCGACTCCGGCTCAGACCTCTCAGGCGGCGCATCGTATACACGCCTCCGGCCTTTGGGAAGGGTGCGGATCCTCGATTCTCGATTAGTTCCTGGCGGCGACACGGAGCACGCCGACGCGCTCGCCGCGGCTGTTCGTCACCGGCGTGTCGGCGAGCGCTTCGGCGTCGAGGCCGAGCATCGACAGCACCTGCACGAGCGCGGGCTGGATCGCCCGGAACGCACCGTCCACGACCTTGAGGGCGAGCCCGAGTCCATCGGGCGACGAGGCGCAGAACAGACCCTCGGCCCCGCCCTTCGCGATCCAGCCGTCGAGTGCGCGGATCAGGAGGACGTCCGTGGCGACCGGGCCGCGAAGGAGGTCGGGATGGGCGCGCATGGCGGCGGCGACCCGAGGGCCGCCCTCGAGCGACGCGATCCGCGCGAACGCGTGCGCCGCGCGGTCGAGACGGACGGCGAAGGTCGGCACCCCGCAGCCGTCGACCGCGGTCGCCAGGGGTGACGTCTCGACGGCCTCTTCGATCACGTCCAGCACGGCCTCCTGGCACGGGTGCCACGCATGCCGATAGCCCTCGAAGGGCCAGCCGCGGGCGGCACAAAGAGCGAGGAAGCCCGCGTGCTTCCCCGAGCAGTTGTGCGCGACCCGCGTCGGGTCGCATCCGCACTCGAGGTCGGCCTCGGTCGCGGGCGCGTCCGCCAGGATCCGCCGCACCACCGCGACCTGTTCGGGAGCCGCGAGATGCGAGGCGCACATCAGCGCCACCTTCTCGTCGTCGAGGTCCGGTCGGGCGCGCAGCACCGGAAGCGCCTGGATCGGCTTGGCCGAGGAGCGGAGGAACGTCACGAGCCCAGCGTCGCCGGCCGCGAGCTCCAGGCGGCCGTCCCGGACGACCGCGGCGTGCACGACGTGGCGTGCCTCGACGACCTCGCCGCGGGTCACCTCGACGACGATCGGCTCCACGGCGGCGAGCCTACCGACCCTCGTCGACCCTCTACGCTCTCTGCATGCCCGAGCTTCCCGAGGTCGAGGCGTGGGTACGGGAGCTCGACCCGCTCGTGTCCCGGGCGCCGGTCGAGGTCGCGCGGCCGGGCCACGTGGCGACGCTGAAGACATTCGACCCGCCTCCTGCGGCGCTCGCCGGACGGTCCTTCGCCGGCGCGCGGCGACGCGGAAAGAACCTTCTCTTCCCGACGGACGACGGCGGGCTCGTCCTGCGCGTGCACCTGATGAGCGCGGGCCGGCTGCGGTACGTCCAGCCGGGAAAGAAGGCGCCGGCGAAGCCGATGTTCCACGTGCGGTTCGAAGACGGGGGCGAGCTCGACCTCACCGAGGCCGGGAAGAAGAAGCGCGCCGGCGTCTGGCTCCTCACACCCGAGGCGCTCGATGCCGAGCTCTCGCACCTCGGGCCGGACGCGCTCGACGTCGATGCAGACGCGCTCGCCGGGATCCTCGGGCGCGACCGCCGTCAGCTTCACCCCCTGCTCCGCGACCAGAGGGCGATCGCGGGCATCGGGCGCGCCCACGCGAACGAGATCCTCTGGGTGGCGCATCTGTCGCCCTTCCGCCTCTCGACCGACCTCGGCGAGGAGGAGATCGCGACGCTCGCCACGGCGATCACGGACGACCTCGGCCGGGCCCTCGATCTCCGGCTCGACGGAAAGGGCGACGCCGACGTCTACCGGGTGCACGGCCATTTCGGCGAGCCGTGCCCGCGCTGCGGTGAGACCCTGCGCCGCGTCGACTTCGAGGAGCACACGATCACGTACTGCCCCGCCTGCCAGACGGACGGCCGCGTCCTCAAGGATCGGCGGCTGTCGCGCCTCCTCCGCTGACGCGCGAGTACG
Source organism: uncultured Actinomycetes bacterium (assembly GCA_963792245.1). Lineage (GTDB taxonomy): Bacteria > Actinomycetota > Thermoleophilia > Gaiellales > Gaiellaceae > Gaiella. Next base: position 56,249 of record CAWBVO010000018.1, on the reverse strand, counting down.
CTCAGGCGATGCCGAGACTGCGGATCGACGGCGTGGAGATGGCGTACGACGACGCGGGCGAGGGCCCGCCCGTCCTCCTGCTCCACGCCGGCATCGCCGACCGGACGATGTGGGAGGACGTGATGCCGATGCTTGCGGAGCGCCACCGCGTCGTCGCCCCCGACTTCCGCGGCTTCGGCGAGACGGCGCTGCCCGACGGCCCGTTCGTCTACGCGGCCGACGTCGCCGCGCTGCTCGACGGCCTCGGCATCGAGCGCGCGCACGTCATCGGGGTCTCGATGGGCGGCCACGTGGCGCTCGACCTCGCGCTCGCGAAGCCGCACCTCGTCGACCGCCTCGTGCTCGTCGGCGCCGGGATCGACGGCTGGGAGCACGACCCCGCCCTCACCGCCGCCTGGGCGGACGAGGAAGCGGCGTTCGAGCGCGGCGAGCTCGACGAGGTCGCGTGGATGAACGTCCGCACGTGGCTCGACGGACCGACGCGCGAGGCGGGCGACGTCCCGACCGCTCTACGCCGCCGGGTGTTCGAGATGCAGCGCCTCGCCCTCGACCACGAGAACCCCGCGGCAACCGGCGGCTGGTTGACGCCGAGCCGGCGCGAGCGGCTCGGCGACGTCGCGGCGCCGACGCTCGTACTGGTCGGCGAGCTCGATCAGCGCGGCTTTCGGCGTATCGCGCGGTACCTGGCCGGAGAGATCCCCGGCGCGCGCTTCGAGGAGCTCCCCGGCGTGGCCCACCTGCCGCCGCTCGAGCGCCCCGAGGCGTTTGCGCGGGCCGTGTTGCCGTTCCTCGACATGTAGCGTGAGCTCGTGAGCGACACGCCGGTGCTCCGCGACATGCAGGCGTCGAGCCCGCCCGTCGAGCTGGCCCTCTCGCGTGCCGGAGTGACGGGCGTCCGCAAGGCGATCCGCGTCCGGCACGGCGAGCACGAGATCCTGATGGGCGCGGAGATCGACTGCACGGTCGACCTCGCGCGAGACCAGAAGGGCGTCCACATGTCGCGCTTCCCGGAGCTCTTCGACGAGACGATCGACGACGTCGTGCTCGGGGAGGGGTTCCACGTGGAGGTGCTGGCGGAGCACATCGCGACCCGGATCGTCGAGCGGCAGAACGCCCTCCACGCGGAGGTGCGGATCGTCGCCGGCTGGCCGCAGCGCCGCCGGACCCCCGTGACGGGCCTGCAGACGCAGGAGATCGTCTCGCTGATCGGGATCGCGGCGGCCTCCGGCGACCGCGTGCGGAGGGTGGTCGGCGTCGAGGCGACCGGGATCAATGCATGCCCGTGCGCGCAGGACCTCGTCAGGGCGCAGGCGGCCGAACGGCTCGCGGAGGCGGGGTTCGGCGACGACGCGGAGCGGATCCTGGACATCGTCCCCGTCGCGACCCACAACCAGCGCGGGCGCGGGACGCTGCTCGTCGGCACGGGCCACGAGCTCGACGCGGACGACCTCGCCGGGATCATCGAGCGCTCCATGAGCGCGCCGGTGTTCGAGTTGCTCAAGCGGCCCGACGAGCTCTACGTCGTCGAGCATGCGCATCGGCACCCGCGTTTCGTCGAGGACTCGGTTCGGGTCGCGATCGAGGAGCTGGTCGAGGCGACGCCCGGGCTCGACGACGACGACTTCGTCCTCTCCCGCCAGCTCAACCTGGAGACGATCCACGACCACGACGTCGTCGCGGAGCGGTGGGGAACGGTGGGCGAGATCAGGGCCGAGCTCGGCGGCGCGCCGCCGTCCCCCGAGCAGACGACGCTCGAGGCCTGGCTCAGAGCCTGACGAACCGCGCGCGGACTGCCGTCGCCTTCGTCATCGGGACGGTGCACGTCGTCGACCGGCCTGCGCAGCCGCCGCTCCACCCCACGAGCCGCCAGCCGGGCGCCGGCGTCGCCCGGAGCCGCAGCGGGGCGTAGGACAGGACCGTGCGCGCGCAGCGCGACACGCCGCACGCGGCGCCGGCGCCCGTCACCTTCCCCTTCCCGGCGACCGAGACCACGAGCCCGTACCGCGACGGTGCGAAGAGCGCCGTGACCGACGTCGGCGCCCCGAGCGTCAGCGCGCAACCCCCGGTCCCCGTGCACCCACCGCTCCAGCGGACAAAACGCTGCCCGCCGCCGGCCACCGGCTGGAGGGCCAGCGAGCTGCCGGCGTCCCAGTCGGTCGCACACGACGTCGCGCAGGCCACGCCCGGCAGGTTGCTCGTCACGGATCCCCGGCCGGCGATGGCAAGCGAGAGCCGCACCTGCTGCGCCGCGAGCCGCAGCCAGCCCGAGTCCTGGACGTCGGGCCAGCTCCCGGAGTGGCCGTAGTAGTCGTCGCGACCGACATCGAGGACGAACGACGCGAGCGGCGTCGCCGTGGCGTACGGATAGAGGATGTCGAGCGCGCTGTCGCAGGGATGGCCCCGGCTGTCGGGACAGGCGTGTGGCGGCCCGGAGGCCGCCAGCGCCCCGAGCGCGTGGAGGAGCTCGTGCGCGGCGACGTCGGCGGACGGGATGTCCGTGCACGCGGCGAGGTAGACGATCGCGATGCCGTCCCCGTCGGGCCGCCCGGTCCCCTCCCCGCAGAGATCCGAGTCGTCGACGGGCCCGTCGTAGTAGACGAGCAGCTTCTCGTAGGACGACCTCCCCGTCGCCGCGCCGACGAGCTCGACGATGCGCTCGCCGCGCACGACGCGGGACGTGAGGGTCGCTGCCGAGTCGGAGAGCCGGAGCGCGAGGACGTCGGCCTGCAGCCCGCAGCCGAAGCCGAACCGGTCGAAGCGCGGCTCGCGGAGCGGGTCCTGCCCGCGCCACCAGTCGTCGATCGCGTCGACGTCCGCCGACATCCGCTGCGCGACCTCCGCGCTCCGGTCGAGGCCATCGGACGGGTACGCGTAGACGACGCGGATCGAGCGGCCCGTGAGGGCGGGGGCTCGATCCTTGAGCGTCGTCGTGCCGCACCACGGCGCGGCGACCGCATTCCCCGCGACGGTCCCGGCGGCCGCCGCGGTCACGAGCAGGAGCACGAGCACGGCGCACGCGCCGCGCGTCACCGGGCACCGCCGAGCAGCCTGCCGGCGAAACGCGGCTCGCTGCCCGCGAGCAGCCGCCGGATGTTGTGCCGGTGGAGCGCGAGCACCGCGACCGCAGCGAGCGCGGCGAAGCCCACGACGGGCCACGAGGAGCCGAAGGCGAGGCAGGCGAATGGCAAGGCCGCCGCGGTGACAATCGAGGCGAGGGATGCGTAGCGGAAGGCGGCGAACACCACGAGCCAGACGACGAGGCAGACGAGCGCCGCGAGCGGCGCGAGAGCCAGGACGACGCCACCCGCCGTCGCGACCATCTTGCCTCCCTTCGAGAACCCGAGAAAGATCGGCCGGGCGTGACCCACCATCGCCGCGGCACCCGCGAGCACGCCGACCCAGTCGCCCCCGACCTTCACACCGACGAGCGCCGGGACGAACCCCTTGGCGACGTCGAGCAGCGCGACCGGGATCCCGAGCGAGCGCCCGTAGGCCCGCCAGACGTTCGACGCGCCGACGTTGCCGCTTCCGTGGAGACGAACGTCCTCGCCGCGGACGAGCCGGGGGATGACGTAGCCGAAGGGGATCGAGCCGAGGAGGTAGCCGCAGACGACGATCAGGGCGTCGGCGGTCACGGAAGGGATCCGCGCAGCCTCAGAACGGGATGGCGTACGACGCGATCCATCCGTTCACCACGCTCCAGTCGAGGTTCTCGAAGAACGCGTCCACGTAGGCGCCACGATCGGTCTGGTAGTCGAGGAAGTAGGCGTGCTCGTAGACATCGAGCGCGACGAGCGGCGTCGCGTTCCAGACCGGAAAGGTGTTCTGGGCATCGCCGAGGTAGTTGAAGAGGCGCCGCTCGTCCCAGTCGTACGCCGTCCACGCCCAGCCGCGCGCGGCGATCGCGGTCGCGCGGAGATCGGCGCGCCAGGCGTCGACCGAGCCGAAGTCGCGCTCGACGAGCGTCCGGAACGCCCCGTCGGGGTCGCCGCCCTCGCCGCCGAGGTGCGCGAAGTAGAGCTCGTGGTTCTTGATGCCGCCGATGGCGAACGTCAGGTCGACCTTCAGCGCGCGCAGCTCGGAGAAGACCTGGTTCGCCGCCCCCAGATCGACCCCGTCGAGCGCGCCGAGGATCTCGTTGCGCTTCGCGACGTACCCCTGGTAGAGGCGGTAGTGGGCTTCGACGGACGCGCGGGAGATGCCCTCGAGCTGCAGGAGCCTCGGGTCGAGCGGGCGGGGGGAGATCTCCTGCGGCGTCGGCATGGCGCTCCTCGATCGGCGGGGCGAGACCGGCCGGAGCATATCCTTGAGGTGAAACGTCGACGACCGAAGGAGACCAACGATGGCGTACTCCGTCCCCGATCTCGCGTACCCGTTCGACGCGCTCGAGCCACACATCGACGCGCGGACGATGGAGATCCACCACGACAAGCATCACGCCGCGTACGTCACGAACCTGAACGCCGCGCTCGAGGGCACGGAGTGGATGGACCGCCCGATCGGGTCCGTCCTGGCGAACCTCGAGATCATCCCGGAGGACAAGCGCGCGGCCGTCCGCAACAACGGCGGCGGGCACGCCAACCACACACTCTTCTGGGAGATCATGGGGCCGGACGGCGGCGGCGAGCCGTCGGGCGACCTCGCCGCGGCGATCGCCGACACCTTCGGCTCCCTCGACGACCTCAAGGCCCAGGTCAACGACGCCGGCGTCAAGCGGTTCGGCTCCGGCTGGAGCTGGCTCGTGTGGGACGGGACGGGCCTCGCCGTCCTCTCGACGCCCAACCAGGACTCCCCGGTGTCGGAGGGCAAGACGCCGATCCTCGGCGTCGACGTCTGGGAGCACGCCTACTACCTGAACTACCAGAATCGGCGGCCCGACTACCTGGCGGCGTGGTGGAACGTCGTCGACTGGGCCGCGGTCGGAGCGAAGTTCGACGCGGCGCGCTCGAGCTGAGAGGCGCACCCGACGGGATTCGGCCGTGGGCGTTCTGCGCCCCGCGGCCGAATCCGGCGCGGTCGTCCGACCGTAGTAGATGTGGATGGAAGCCGCGGTCGCATACCGAACCGACTTGCCCTCGTACCGCAGAGCGGCGAGCATCCTCGCCATGGCCCCGGACTCCCGCACCGATGTCGAGCTGTTGCGCCTCATCGCGGGGGGCGACCGTCCGGCGTTCGAGGAGCTCTACCGGCGCTACGCGCGCTCGGTGCTCGGCATGGCCCTCCGCAGGATCGGCGACCGCGGTCGCGCCGAGGATGCCGCGCAGGACACCTTCGCGAGTGTCTGGCGCTCGGCGTCGCGCTACGACCCGTCGCGCGGCCGACCCGCGTCGTGGCTCTACGCCGTCGCGCGCAACGCGATCGTCGACGGGCTCCGTCGCCGTCCCGACCCGACCGTCGCCGACCCGCCGGACATCGCGACAGGCGATCCCGGCCCGGCCGACGCAGCGGAGACCGAGTGGGTCTCCTGGCGCGTCCATCGCGCGCTCGAGACATTGCCCGAGAACGAGCGCTCGCTGGTCGAGCTCGCATACTGGAGCGGGATGTCGCAGAGCGAGATCGCGGAATACGTCGGGTTGCCGCTCGGCACCGTCAAGACGCGCACCCGCGCGGCGCTCGGCCGCCTCGCGGGCGAGCTGGAGGGCGAGCTCGGGTGACCGACCTGAACGACATCCTCGGCGCGGAGCTCGAGCCCTCCGAGCGCGAGCGGCTCGAGCACGTCCACACGCTTCTCGTGCAGGCCGGCCCGCCGCCCGAGCTCCCGCCCGCGCTCGAGCACGCACCTGCGCCGCCCGCCGCGCGCGTGATCCCGTTCCCGCGCCGGTACCGCTTCACGGCGCTCGCGGCGGCCGCGGTCGCCGCGTGTGCGCTCTTCGGCATCGGCTATCTCGTGGGCGGCGCGGGCGGCCGCGCCGAGCCCGTCCGCACGGTCGCCATGTCCGGCGCGAGCCAGGCGACCGCGCAGCTCGACCTGTTCGAGGTGGACGCCGCCGGGAACTGGCCGATGGAGCTGCGTGTCAGCGGCCTCCCGCGGGCCGCTACGAGCTCTGGCTCACGCGCGAGGGGAAGCTGGCGGAGCCCTGCGGCGCCTTCGCGATCGCCGACGGCGAGACGACGGTCCCGCTCAACGCGCCCTACGCGCTGAAGTCGTTCGACGGCTGGGTCGTCGTGCCCTCCGGCGACACGACGCCTGTCCTGACCACGTAAAGCGCAAGCCCGGCCGCTGCGAGCCGCACGACCGAAAGGCGCCGAGCAGAACAACACTGAGCCGGCAAACCCGAAGGCCCGCCGGCTCAGATGGGGGTCAGCCTAGTGGGCGTCCCTCGCGAGACGCAAGGCTCGCGTCAGGTGGATCTTCGCAAATTGCGACGTTTTCACCGTCGACCGGTGCCGCGGGTTCGCTCGCTCAGGAGCGGCGGATCGAGCGCACCGTCGCCCGCCACGCTCCGCGCGGCGCCTCGACGGAGACGACGTCCCCGACGCCCTTCCCCATCAACGCCGACCCCAGCGGGGAGTCGGTCGAGACCCCGCCGCCGACGGACGAGATCGTCACCTCCATCACGTCGCCCTGGTCGTCCGCGATCTCGACGATCGAGCCGGGACCGACGTGATCGTCCGTGTCGTGGTCGACGACGACGGCTGACGAGATCCGCGCCCGCAGCTTCGTGATCCGCGCCTCGAGCAACCCCTGTTCGTTCTTCGCAGCGTGGTACTCGAAGTTCTCGGACAGATCGCCGAATGCGCGGGCCGTCGCGATGGCCTCGATCGCGGCAGCCCGGCGCGGCCCTTCGAGCTCCGCGAGCTCGGCCCGCATCGCCTCCATCTGCTCGGTGGTGAGAACCTCGCCGACGCCGGTCATCGCGCTGAGGCTACCCACCTGCGCTCGTACGTGACGTACGCCGCTCCGTCTCCCTGCTCGCGGCGGAGCTCGCGCCACTCTTGCCAGTCGATCTCGGGAAACAGCGTGTCGCCGGCCGGCGCGGCGGCGACGTGTGTGAGCTCGAGCCGGTCGGCGACCGGAAGCGCGCCGGCGTAGACCTGCGCGCCGCCGACCACGAACACGTCGTCGTCGACCGCGCTCGCCGCCGCGAGAGCCTCGGGCACGCTCTGCGCGACCAGGACGTCGCTCGCGCCGGGATCCCAGCCTGCGTTTCGGGTGACGACGACGGTCGTCCGGCCGGGAAGCGGGTGCCCGATCGACTCGTACGTCTTCCGCCCCATCACGAGGACGTGGCCGAGCGTCAGCTCCTTGAACCGGCGCAAATCGTCGGGGAGATGCCAGGGGAGCCCGCCGTCGACGCCGATGACGCCGTTCGTCGCAACGGCCGCGACGACCGTGATGCCCATCTAGACGGCGATCGGGGCGCGGATCGCCGGGTGCGGGTCGTAGCCGAGGACCTCTACCGCCCCCGGCGTGAACGCGTCGATCGTGCGACAGCTCGGGTCGAGGCGAAGCTCCGGCAGTGGCCGCGGCTCGCGGGTCAGCTGCTCCCGGGCCTGGTCGAGATGGTTGAGATAGAGATGCGCGTCGCCGAGGGTGTGGACGAGCTCTCCGACCTCGAGGTCGGTGACCTGCGCGACCATGTGCGTGAGGAGCGCATAGGAGGCGACGTTGAAGGGAACGCCGAGGAAGAGGTCGCCCGAGCGCTGGTAGAGCTGGCACGAGAGCCGTCCGTCCGCGACGTAGAACTGGAACAGCGCGTGACACGGGGCGAGGGCCATGCGCGGCAGGTCGGCCACGTTCCACGCGCTGACGACCAGCCGGCGCGAATCCGGGTCGTCCCGGATCCGCTCGATCACCGCCGCGAGCTGGTCGACGTGGCGTCCGTCGGGCGCCGGCCACGAGCGCCACTGGTAGCCGTAGATCGGGCCGAGGTCGCCGGTCTCGTCGGCCCACTCGTCCCAGATCGTGATGTCGTGCTCGTGCAGCCACGCGACGTTCGTGTCGCCGCGGACGAACCAGATCAGCTCGCCGACGACGGACGGGACGTGGACCTTCTTCGTCGTCACGAGCGGGAAGCCGGCGCGCAGATCGAAGCGCATCTGGGGCCCGAAGACGGAGAGCGTCCCGGTGCCGGTGCGGTCGTCCTTGCGGACGCCCTCGTCGAGCGCCTTGCGCAGGAGATCGAGGTACTGCTCCACGGATCGATTGTGCCAACGGAGTCGGCGCGCGCTTCAGTCGTCGGGCAGCACCACGAGCGAAACGAGGCGGCTGCGACGCACAGGCGCCTGAGTCGTCGAGGCAGTTGCGACCGCGACAGCGGGCGCCTTCAGGGATCTGCCCCGCCCGCAGGCGGGGATCAAGCGGCGGGAATCCGCTCGGCGGATTCCCGCTTCGCGAGGAAAATCAGAACAGGCCCACCGTGTTGCCCGCCTCGTCGACGTCGATCGCGAAGGCCGCGGGCGACTTCCCGAGACCGGGCATCGTCTGCATGTCGCCGCAGAGCGCGACGATCCACCCGGCGCCGGTGTACGGCCGCAGGTCGCGGACGGTGACCGTGAACCCGGTCGGCGCGTTCAGCAGGGTCGCGTCGTGGGAGAGCGAGAGGTGCGTCTTCGCCATGCAGATCGGGAGCTTGCCGAGCCCCGCGGCGTCGAGCGACGCCGCCTTGTCCTTCGCGGTCTTGAGCATGAACACGTCGTCTGCCCCGTAGACGTTCTGCGCGATCGCGCGGATCTTCTCCTCGATCGGCGCGTCGTAGGGGTAGGCGAAGCGGAACTCGTTGGGCTCGTCCGCGGCCGCCACCACTGCCTCCGCGAGCGCAGCGGCCCCCTTGCCGCCCTGCTCGAACCCGGCGTTGACCTCGGCCGCGTAGGCGCCGTGCTGGAGGGCGAGCCGCTTCACGAGCTCGATCTCGTCCGCCGTGTCGGTCGGGAACTTGTTGACGGCGACGACGGCGTTCAGACCGAAGTGCTTGACGATCCCGATGTGCCGGGCGAGGTTGGCCGAGCCGCCCTCGATCTCCGCCATTCCGCCCTTGATGTTGCCGCCGTGGTGCTTGAGCGCGCGCACGGTCGCGACGAGCACGGTCGCGCTCGAGCGGAGGCCCCCGATCCGGCACGTGATGTCGAAGAACTTCTCCATCCCCATGTCCGACGCGAACCCGGACTCGGTCACGAGGTACTCGCCGAGCTTGAGCCCCACCCGGTCGGCGACGAGTGAGTTGTTGCCGTGGGCGATGTTGGCGAACGGCCCGCAGTGGATGAACGCCGGCTGGCCTTCGAGCGTCTGCACGAGATTCGGCTTGATCGCCTCCTTGAGCACGACGGCCATCGACCCCGCCGCCTTCAGGTCCTCCGCCGTCACCGGCTCTCCCTCGAAGGTCTGCCCGACCGTGATGCGGCCGAGCCGCGCGCGCAGGTCGCCGAGGTCGCGCGCGACGGCGACGAGTCCCATGATCTCGCTCGCGGCGGTGATGTCGAAGCCCGTCTGGCGGGGGTAGCCGTTCACCCTGCCGCCGAGGGAGGTGACGATGTCCCGCAGCGAGCGGTCGTTCATGTCCATGCACCGGCGCCACGAGATCGTCAGAGGGTCGATGCGGAGCTCGTTCCCGTGCAGGACGTGCGCGTCGATCAGCGCCGAGAGCAGGTTGTTGGCGGCCGTGATCGCGTGGAGGTCGCCCGTGAAATGGAGATTCAGGTCCTCCATCGGCACCACCTGCGCGTATCCCCCGCCCGCCGCCCCGCCCTTGACGCCGAACACCGGTCCCAGCGACGCCTCGCGCAGCGCCAGGACGGGGGTGCGGCCGATGTGGCCGAGCCCCTGCGTGAGCGCCACGGAGGTCGTCGTCTTGCCTTCGCCGGCCGGGGTCGGTGTGATCGCCGTGACGTTGATGATCTTCCCGTCCGGGGCGTCTGCGAGCCGCTCGAGGATGGAGAGGTCGACCTTCGCCTTGTAGCGGCCGTACAGCTCGAGCTCGTCGGCGTCGATCCCCGCCTCCGCGCCGACGTCGGCGATGGGGCGAAGCGTTGCCTCCTGCGCGATCTCGAGACTCGAGCGCATCGATCCTGTCCTCCCTCCGTGGGTGCACGTGTAGGCGCGAGATATATCGCCCCGCATGCCGCTCGTGCGGCGCAGACCGTCAGTGGTGCGCCACGACGCCGGCGTGCCGCTCGTGCGCGCCGGTCGCGAGGATGTCGCCGATCTGGTCGATCGCGAAGCGGAGCTCGTCGTCAGAGGTGAAGAAGTGCGGCCCGAGCCGGATCCCCGCGTCGGGACGGAAATCGCAGAGCACCTGGCGCTCGGCCAGCTCGCGGTGGACGGCCGGGAACTCGGGGACGTGGACGGTGACGGTGCCGCCGCGACGGTCGGCCGGGCGCGGGCTGCGCACCTCGAAGCCGACCGCATCCGCGAGGTCGATGAGCAGCTGCGTCTGCCGCAGCGAGTTCGACCGGATGCGATCGACCCCGATCTCCTCGATCAGGTCGTAGCCCGCGGTGCCGGCGAGGTGGGCGGCGACGTTGGGCGTCCCGGTGAGGAAGCGGGCGGCGCCGGCGGCGAAGCGCATCTCCTCCTCGAAGCCGAACGGCGCCTCGTGCGCCTGCCAGCCCGTGAAGGTCGGCTCGAGCCGCTCCGCCAGATCGGGCCGGACATAGAGCCACCCGTTGCCGGGGCCGCCGCAGAGCCACTTCACCGAGCCGCCGACGGCGAAGTCCACGCCGAGCGCGGTCACGTCGAGCGGGACGATCCCGGCCGACTGGTAGCAGTCCAGCACGACGTGCGCCCCGACCTCGTGCGCGCGGCGGACGATCGGCTCGACGTCCTGGATCTCCCCGGTCTTGAAGAGCACGTGGCTGATCGGCACGAGCAGCGTCCGCTCGTCGATCGCGTGGACGATCGCCCCGTCGTCGTCGCACACGACGACCTCGAGATCCGGCTGCGCCTGATACAGGTAGCGAACCGACGGGAAGTTGCCGCGCTCGTAGACGATCCGGTTGCGCTCCGTTCCGAATGGACGGAAGCACGAGAGGACCACCGCCTCCGCGATGGCCACGTTCTGGTGCATCACGGTCGACCCGGGCGGGGCGCCCACGATCCTCCCGACCTGGTCGCCGACCGTCATCGGCGTCGTCCACCACCCTTCCCCCCAGGCACGGATCCCGCGCGCGCCCCAGGTGTCCGCGTACTCGCGGAGGCGATCCTCCACCTGCCGGGGCATCGCCGCGAGCGAGTGGTTGACGAGGTAGGTCGTGTGCCCGAGGATCGGGAACTCCGGGCGGTAGTCGAGAAGGTCCCGCACGACGCGCAGCGTAGACCGCGGCACGGCCTCGCCGAGTGTCCGGCGGGCTCGTCAGGCGAGCCGCTTCAGCACACCGAGCGCGCGCTGATCCCACGGCACGCGATGCGTGAGGCCGGCCGCCCGGAGGCCGTCGCGGTGCGCGAGGTACCAGTCGTATGTCGCTGTCAGCGTCTCCGCGTTCGAGAGCCGCGGCTCCCAGCCGAGGAGCGTGCGCGCCCGGTCGATCGACACGAACGAGTCCTTGTGCGCAGTGCGGTAGTGCCACTCGGCAAGGGGTGAGAGCCGGGCCAGCTCGAGTGCCCGCAACGCGATCTCGGCCGGTCGCGGCGGCACCGGGAAGAGCCGGGCCCCCGAGCCGGCGTGCGCGATCAACGCCTCGAGATCCTCGCGCACCGTTCCGAACTGCGCCGCGCCGACGTTCAGCGCCTGCCCCACGACCGGCGCGTCGAGCGAGCGCACGATTGCGTCGACGAGATCCTCGACCGCCAGCAGCTGGTAGCGGTTCGCCCCGTCGCCGAGGATCGGGATGCGCCGCCCCTCGCGGACCCAGTCGAAGAGGATCTCGAAGACCCCGAGCCGCTCGGGACCGACGAACGTCTTCGGACGGACGATCACCGTCTCGAGCCCTCGCCGCCCGAACGCAGCGCACAGCCCCTCCGCCTCGATCTTCGACTCGCCGTAGGCCCCGACCCCGACGAGGGGGTCGTCCTCATGGATCGGGTGCCGCTCGGGGACGCCGTATACGGCGGTCGACGACACGAGGACGACGCGCCTGACGCCTGCCTCGGCCGCGGCGCCGAACATGACCGCTGCGCCCTCGACGTTCACCGAGCGGATCGCGGCGCGGCTCTCCTGGATCGGCAACGCGGCGGCGGCGTGAACGAGGACGTCGGCCCCCGCGACCAGGGTGCGGGCGTCGGCCGTCAGGCGGACGTCGCCTCGGAGCTCCTCGACACGTCCCTCGAGCTCCGTGTCGTCGAGCGGCGCGAGGTCGAGCGTCCGCACGGCGTGGCCGTCGGCGACGAGGCGCCGCGCAAGATGCAGGCCGAGGAAGCCCGCGCCGCCGGAGATCGCGACGAGCACGGGGCGGAAAACTAGCGGCCCGGCGTCGACGCCGCGCTCGTCGGGCCCGTGTCCACCGGCGGCGGCGCGCCGTTCACGAGCACCGCGGCCGCGAAGAGGACCGCCAGCGCGACGACGCTCTCCCCGAGGAGGCTCCGCCCGACGCCCGGCGGCGACTCGCCGCGCTCGAGTCGCGGACGGACGACCGTGTGGTGGAAGCCACCCCACGCAAGCGCGACCAGGACGAGGGCGATCTTGACGAGGAGGGTCCTGCCGTACGACGTGTCCCACAAGTCGTCGAGCTCGGGCAGCCGTTCGATCGAGACGAACGTCCCGGCGGCCAGGAGCAGCGCGATCAGCACGACGGCGATCCGGGAGAAGCGGAGGAAGGCCACGCGGCGGAGATCGCCTGAGAGGGGCCAGACGACGACGGCGAGCGTGAGGACGCCGCCGACCCAGAGCATCGCGCAGACGAGGTGCACCCAGTCGGCGAGCTCGGTGAGCACCGTCGAGTTCGGCTCGGTTGCCTGGTGACCGGACAGCGGATACCCCCAGACGAGGACGAGACCGAGGACGAACGCGGGCCATCGGAGCATCGGCATGTCGAGCGCCCAGGCGATCACGAGGATCGTGAGGCACAGGCCGAACCCGAAGGTCGTCACGAGAAAGGCGGTGCCGAAGCGGGTCGACTCCGCGAAGGGCGAGAGGTCCGCGTAGAGGAGGTCGGCACCCGACACCTGCAGCGCGTTGGCGGAGCGGATCACGAAGCCCGCGATGCCCGCGTTCAGCGCGAGGAACGCGCCGAGCGTGCCGAGGAGGTAGACGCGCCGCTCGACGAGGGGATCGACGGCGCGCGGCAGGACGAGCAGCCGGATGCCGACCACGCCGATCATCAGGGCGAGCGACGCGAACAGGGCCCACCGTGCGACGTCGTCGCGCCACGTCATCCCGGATGCGCCGACCGCCTCGGTCGGCGGCGGCGCTGCGACGTCCACGCCGAACGTGAAGACGCCCGTCGCGACGTGGCCGTCGGCGGAGACGACCCGCCAGCGGACCGTGTACGCCTGACCGCCAACGGCTCCGTGCACCGGCACGCGGACGACGGTGCCGCGCCGCGACTGGGAGACGGGCCCGGAGAGCGTCCGTCCGTCCGGCGCGAGCACGACGATCGCGTTGGGCGGCGCCTCCACGGACTGGTCGAACCGCAGCGTGACCTCCGAGGGCGGCGCATCCACCCGATCCTGCTCCCCCGGGTGCACCTCCTTCAGCGTCGCGTGTGCCGAGGCGGCGGCCGGAACGACGAGCGCGACCAGGACCACGGCTGCGACGACGACGCGTCTCATGGCTTGCCGCCCGCGAGCTCGGAGAGGTGCCCGAAGATGGACGCGACATCGCGGTCGGCGAACAGCATCGCCGCCATCGCCACCCAGGTCAGGGCGAAGCCGTACAACCACACCGCCCGGCGCGGCCGGAGCGCGGCGCCGAGCGGGAACACGGAGGCGACCACGAGCGTCCAGCCGATCAGGTGATGGAGGAACGCCGACCGCGCGAACAGCCAGCCGTTCTGCTCGTGCACGAGGAACGACCCGCCGGAGATCAAGAGCGCCCCTGCCGTGACGAGCGACCAGTACTGCGAGTGGAGCCGACCGCGAACGCGGGCGAGCTCGACGGCGCCGGCCGCGGTCGCCGCCTGGGCCCAGATCGAGTGTGCGACGAGGTGCAGCGTCGAGAACGTCGAGAAGATCGCGATCAGCCAGAGCCATGTCCCGGCGAGGAGCGCGAGCGACGGCCAGAGGTACGCACGCCAGGTTCGGGTGCGGAAGACGGCCTGGCCGACGATCGCCTCGGCCAGCACCACGAGACCGAAGAAGAGGAAGCCGGCCGCGAACAGCCAGTGGGCGGTCTCAGCCCGAGGCAGCATCTCCGCGCCCGGCCCCCGGCCGCTCGAGGTCGTCGACGAGCCCCGGCGCGACGAGGAGCGAGAAGAGGAGGCCGACCAGGACCACGAGCAGCGGCGGCTGGACGGCCCAGTCCCAGAACCCCTTGCCCTCCGGGTAGAAGAACGTGACCCGATACGGCTGGGCGAACGCCCAGACGATCCCGCCGAGGATCGTCAGCGGCCCCAGCGCCTCGACCGCGACCACGCGAACCGTCTTGCGCGCGCTGCGCGCCTGACCGGCGGATTCCGCCCGGGAGGTGACGAACTCGTTCACGTCGCTGGTGCCTCGCGCCAAGTCTGCCCCGTAGCGCATCGCGTGCGCAAGCCGGAGGCGTTCCTGTTGCCTCGTGCGACCTGGTATCCGGTCGCTGTCGCCGGCTAACGGGACAGGATCCCGTCGGGCGAGATCTTCACCGCGCGTGGGCCGAAGTCCTCGCCGGAGAGCTCCCGTACGACGCCGTGCGCGGCCTCGGACGGGTCGATCGCCGGGAGCCCGGCGCCGGCGAGGTGGGTCGGGACGAGCCTGCCGGTCTCGAACCTCCCGTCGCCCCGGAGCGTGACGCGCAGGATCCCGCTCGTCGAGAGAGGGCCGCCCAGCGCGAAGACCTTGTAGCCCGCGAAGTTGCCGAGCGAGTAGGCGATGAGCCGCTTCTTGTACCACTCCATGCCGCGCAGGACGTGCGGGCCGTGGCCGACGACGAGGTCGGCGCCGGCGTCGACGACCGCGTGCGCGAACCGCATCGGGTTACCGCGGTTCTCGCCGAGGAACACCTCGTTTCCCCGGCCGACGTGCTGCCGGTCGCTCCCCTCCGCACCGGCGTGCATCGTGACGACGACGACGTCGGCCCTCGCGGCGGCCTTCCGGACGAGGCGCTTCGCGGCGGCGATGTCCGTGAGCGACTGCGCCCAGGGGTACGGCGCGAACCCGACGATCGCGACCCGGATCGGCCCCGCCTTCTGCACGGTGATCTGCCCCGGACGGCCCGTCCATTCGAGGCCGACACCGGAGAGCGCGTCGGTCGTCTGGCGGAGCCCGTCCGGGCCGAAGTCGTAGGCGTGGTTGTTCGCGAGGTTCATCACCGTGAACCCGGCCTGCTTCAACCAGCGGGCGTACGACGGCGGCGTCTGGAACGCGAAGCAGTTCGTGCTGCCCGAGCCGCATTTCGACCGGCCGCCCGACGAGAGCGTTCCCTCCAGGTTCCCGAGCACGACGTCGCCGGCAAGGTCTGTCTTGACGTCCGAGAAGAACGCGCTCCCGCCGTCGGAGGGGAGATTCGGCGTCGAGCCCATGACGATGTCGCCGGTCGCGACGATGGCGACGACACCCGGTGGCACCGTCGATGCCGGACGCCTCGGCGCCTGCGGCTTCGGCTTCGGCGCCGGCTTCTCCACGATCCCGAGGTCCGGGCCCCCCGCGGTCGCGGGCTTCGGCCCGCCGTCGACCAGCAGCGAGAACACGAACGCGCTGGCCGCCACGACGGCGCCCGCGCGCACGATCAGCGCGACGACCCGCACGGAGCGCTAGCCGCGGTTGTTGATGACGATGAGCCAGTACGCCAGCTGCGAAAGCGCTGCCAGCGCGGCTGCCACGTACGTCATCGCGGCTGCGGTGAGCACCTTGCGGGCGCCCTGCGACTCGCCCGTCGTGACGAGGCCCAGCTCCTTGAGCTGGCTCATCGCCCGGCGCGACGCGTCGAACTCGACCGGCAGCGTCACGAGCTGGAAGAGCACGACGACCGCGTACAGGACGACCGCGAACGTCATCAGCCCCGCGATCTGCGCGAAGAGCCCGATCATCAGCAGGATCAGCCAGGCGTTGGAGGCGAGGGAGACGGCGGGCCACATCGCGGAGCGGAGGCGGAAGGGCGTGTACGCCTTCTGATGCTGGATCGCGTGGCCGACCTCGTGCGCGGCGATCGCCGCCGACGCCACCGAGTTGCCCGCGTAGACGGGCTCCGAGAGGTGCACCGACTTCTTCCGCGGGTCGTAGTGGTCGGAAAGGGGCCCTCCGGGCGACGGCTCGACGGGGACGCCCTGAAGGCCGTTCCGGTCGAGGATCTGGCGGGCGACGTCGGCGCCGGTGAGGCCGTTCGCGACCTGCACCTGCATGTTCCGCGCCACCGTCTTCTTCAGCCACGACTGGACGACGAAGCCGATGATCAGCGGCGGGATCAGGAAGACGAAGTAGAGGCCCCAGTTGGTCATGGCCGTGAAGGGTAACAACCGCGGTCGACCTGCATCGCGGCCGCGAGGGGAGGATCAGCGCGTCCGCGAGAAGCGCTCGACCGCCGCCAGGAGCTCCCGGCTCTTGTCCCCGGCGACCATCGGATCGCCCGAGGCGAGCGCCTCGGCGACGCAATGCGTGACGTGATCCTCGAGCAGCTTCGCCCCGACCTGCTCGAGCGCGGTGCGTACGGCCGCAATCTGCGTGAGGATGTCGATGCAGTAGCGATCCTCCTCGATCATCCGCTCGAGACCGCGAACCTGGCCCTCGATCCGGTGGAGCCGCTTCGTGAGAGCTTCCTTGTCCTTCGCGTAGCCGTGCATCAGATGACCTCCCGGGTCGAGCGGAAGCGCCGGAGGCGCAGGCTGTTGGTGACGACGAAGACGCTCGAGAAGGCCATCGCCGCGGCAGCGACGACCGGGCTCAGGAGGCCCGCCATCGCAAGCGGGATCGCGGCGACGTTGTAGGCGAACGCCCAGAAGAGGTTCCCCTCGATCGTCCGCAACGTCCGTCGCGAGAGCCGGATGGCGTCCACCGCGGCGCGCAGGTCGCCCGAGAGGAGCGTCAGGTCGCTCGCCTCGATCGCGACGTCGGTGCCGCTGCCGAGCGCGATCCCGAGGTCGGCCCGGGCGAGCGCCGGCGCGTCGTTCACCCCGTCGCCGACCATCGCGACGACCTCGCCGTCGCGCTGCAGCGCCTCGATCGCCACGCTCTTGCCGTCGGGGAGAACGCCCGCGCGCATGCGCTCGATCCCCACCTCGCGGGCGACCGCGGACGCTGAGCGCTCGTTGTCGCCCGTGAGAAGGTACGGCTCGAGCCCCAGGCGGCGGAGCTCGCCGACGGCGTCCTTCGACGTGGGCTTCAGCCGGTCGGCGAGGACGAGCAGCCCGGCAGGCCGACCGTCGCTCGCGACTGCCACGACGGTCCTCCCGCGCGCCTCCTCGACGGCGAAGCGCTCCGCGAGGGCGCCATCGAGTTCGACGCCGTCTTCCGCGAGCAGCGCCGGGCGCCCCACCACCACCTCCCGTCCCTCCACCGTCGCGTCGACGCCGATCCCGGCGTGGCTCTCGAAGCGCCCGGCCGCGGGGAGCGGCCCGCCTGCGTCCCGTGCGTACGCCGAGATCGCCCGAGCGATCGGATGCTCGCTCGCGGCCTCGGCGGCCCCGGCGAGGCGCAGGAGCCCAGCGCGGTCCCACCCGTCGGCCGGGACGACGTCCTCGACCGCCATTCGGCCCTCGGTCAAGGTCCCTGTCTTGTCGAGGACGATCGTCGTGATCCGGCGCGTCCGCTCGAGCACCTCGGGGCCCTTGACGAGGATCCCGAGCTGCGCTCCTCGTCCGGTGCCGACCATCAGCGCGGTCGGCGTGGCGAGGCCGAGCGCGCACGGGCACGCGATGATCAGCACGGCGACGGCGGCGGTGAGGGCCTCCGACGGGTCGCCGGTCGCGGCGAGCCAGCCGGCGAGGGTCGCGAGCGCCAGCAGGAGCACGACCGGGACGAACACCGCTGCCACGCGATCGACGAGACGTTGGATCGGCGCCTTCCCCGCCTGGGCGTCCCCGACGAGCCGGGCGATCTGCGCGAGCGCCGTGTCGGCCCCCACGCGCGTCGCGCGTACGAGGAGCCGGCCCGAGGCATTGATGCTCGCACCCGCCACCGTCGCGCCGGGTGCGACCTCGACCGGGACGGGCTCGCCGGTCAGCATCGACTGGTCGACCGCGGAGGCACCCTCGACGACGACTCCGTCCGTCGCGACCTTCTCGCCGGGCCGGACGACGAAGACGTCGCCGACCGAGAGCTCGGTGACGGGGACGCCCACCTCCACCCCGTCCCGGAGCACACGGGCGTCTCGTGCCCCGAGCTCCGCGAGTGCGCGGATGGCCTCGCTCGAGCGGCCGCGGGCGCGCAGCTCGAGCCACCGCCCGAGCAGGATCAACGTCGTGATCACGGCCGCCACCTCGAAATACGTGTGCTCGTCGAGCCCTCCGAGCAGGACGACCGTCGACCATCCCCAGGCGGCGAGGGTACCGAGCGAGACGAGCGTGTCCATCGTCGCCGCCAGGTGGCGCGCGTTCCGGAGAGCAGCGCGGTGGAACCCCGCGCCGCACCACAGGACGACCGGTGTCGAGGCGGCGAGGGCGAGCCATTCCCAGCCGCCGAAGCGGAGTGGCTCGACCATCGTGAGAAGCACGAGCGGCGCGGTCAGCGCCGCGGCGACGGCGAGCCTTCTCGCGACCGTGTCGGTCGCCGCGGCTGACGGGGCGTCGCCGTGAGGCACGGCGCCGTACCCGATCGCCTCCACCGCCGCGACCAGATCGTCGACCGTGACCGACGCGGGGTCGAAGGCCACGGACGCCGCCTCGGTCGCGTAGTTGACCGTCGCGTCCACGCTGTCGAGACGGTTCAGCCTCTGCTCGATGCGGGCGGCGCACGAGGCGCACGTCATCCCTTCGAGGTCGAGGCGGAGGCGCTGCCGCTCGGGGGCGATCGCGCTCACGCCGCCACGGACCCTGCGTCCTCGATCGCGGCACGGAGCACGGCGACGTGCATGCCCGGCGACGACGAGGCGGCGATTCTCCAACATGTGTTCGATTATACCCCTGATGGGTATGGTGGTGATCGCCTGAGGCACGATGGGGCATCGCCGGAGGCACGGGCACCGGGGACTGGCCCGCAGCAGGGGAGCTGCGGATCGGGCTCGGCTGCATGCGGCTCCCGACCGACGCCGCCCAGAAGACGATCGCCGCGGCAGTGGCCGCCGGCATCACCGTCCTCGATACGGCCCATGCGTACGGCGACGAGCCGGGGGGCAACGAGCGGCTCGTCGCCCGGGCGCTCCGCGGGGCCGGACGAGCGGCGGGCATCCGGATCGTCACCAAGGGCGGTATGGCGCGACCGCAGGGGGCGTGGGTGCCGGACGGACGAGCGAAGGCGATCCGGAGGGACTGCGAGGCGAGTCTCGAGGCTCTCGACGGCCTTCCGATCGACCTCTATCTCCTCCATGCGCCCGACCCACGGACGCCGTGGCGCACGTCGGTCAGGGCGCTCGGGCGCCTCGTGGACGAGGGGCTCGTATCGCGCGTCGGTCTCGCGAACGTCACCCGCGGCCGGCTCGACGAGGCATTCGAGCTCGCCCCCGTGAGCGCAGTCCAGGTCGCGCTCAGCCTCCTCGACGATCGTGCGCTCCGAGGCGGTGTCGTCGAGCGGTGCGCCGAGCTCGATCTCACCCTGATCGCCCACTCGCCGCTCGGCGGGCCTCGCCGTGCGGCGGCTCTCGCCCGGCGACCCGAGCTCGTCGCGGTCGCGGAGGCGCATTCGGCGACGCCGGCCGAGGCGGCGCTCGGATGGGTGCTCGGCCTCGGCCGGAACGTCGTCACTATCCCCGGCGCGACGCGGCCCGAGACGGCTCGGTCGGCCGCGCGCGCCGCATCCCTCGTGCTGCGAGACGGCGAGCGAGAGCGGCTCTCGCGCCCGCGCGCCGCTCGACCGCCGGCGATCGCCCGCGCCGACGCGGAGGTCGTGCTCGTGATGGGGATCCCCGCCGCGGGGAAGAGCCGCCTCGCGCGAGCCCGGTCGGACGCGGACACGGTTCGCCTGAACCGCGACGAGCGTGGCGGCACGCTGCGCGACCTCTCGGTCGCACTCGACGAGGCACTCGCGTCGGGCGCCCGGCGGATCGTCGTCGACAGCACCTACACCACCCGCGACGCGAGAAGCCATGTCCTCGATGTCGCCGGGCGGCACGCGGTCCCGGTCCGGTGCGTGTGGGTCGACACACCTCTCGCGCAGGCGCAGGCGAACATGGTCGAGCGCCTCCTCGACCGCTTCGGCTCGCTCCCCACCCCCGCCGAGCTGAGGTCCCACGCGCGACATGAGCCCGGCCTGATGGCGCCGACGTCGCAGATGCGCGTGCTGCGGGAACTCGAGGAGCCGTCGCACGACGAGGGGTTTGCCGCCGTCGAGCGGGTCGAGTTCGAGCGGGAACGCGGCGACGGCGGCCCGGGTGTGCTCGTCGCGGCCGCCGCGCTCGTGTCGCCGGGCTGGCAGGAGGCAGTCGGAGCGATCGACCGCGATGCGCCGCACCTCGTCTTCGACTGGATCCCCGGCGGCTCGTCCGACGACCTCGCCGAGGCGGTCGCGGGCCTGTCGTCGGTCGTCGCCGGCCCCGTCGAAGCGGCCGTCTGTCCGCACGCGACAGGGCCGCCGATCTGCTGGTGCCGGCCGCCGCTTCCCGGTCTCGTGCTCGCGTTCGCGCGGGCGCGCGGCGTCGACCCCGCGTCGTCGACGCTCGTCGGCACGTCGAGCACCCACCGCTCCATGGCCGCGACGCTCGGTGCGCGGCTCGTGCTCGTGTGACGGCCGCCGGCGGCATCACCCGCCGGCGCACCGCCGGGCCGGCAACACACCGGTGGCGTCGTGCCCGTCTGGGCATCGGGACCTGGCGCGTCGAAGGTCCTCGGCACGACGGAACACACGGAATCGTTCTCGTTGCTTCCGACGGCGATTGACGGCCACTGCACTCGCGTCCGCCCCTTGCGAGAGCGGGGGCGGACAGGCGTCGAGGGCGCGCGGGCGGCTCCGGCGTCGTTGTCGACCCCACCGCCGCCGGCCGTTCCCTCCGTTCGGCGAAAGAGAAAGCCCCGCGTCCGCGGGGCTTTCTCGGTGAGCCGACGCGCGGACTCGAACCGCGGACCCCTTCATTACGAGTGAAGTGCTCTACCAGCTGAGCTACGTCGGCGGGCAGCAGATTCTAGCCGCTCGCAGGGCGAGCCCAGGATGCGGCGGACGTGGCGCCGGCGGGCACCAGTCGCCGGAACCACGCCGCCCGCTCCGAGGTGCGGACGGCAGTTGCCTGCCGGTCCCCGCGGACGCCCGAGATGCCGGGCAGCCTGCGACGGCCGAACCTCACCCTCCTCGTCGGCCCGTTGCAGGGCACGGCCCCATCCCCGAAACGGGGGGTGTCGCCGTCAGGCGAACGTGGCGTGCAGCTGCGCGAACAGCGCCTCGAGGAAGAGCGGCAGGTTGAGGTTGAACTCCTCGAGCTCGCGCCAGCCCTGCCGGACGATCTCGGCTGCATCCTCGGCGTAGGTCGCCGCGGGGCCGCGGGCGTCCTCGCGGAGCTCGGCGAGACGGTCGGCGTGCACGACGGCCGACTCGGCGCCGGCGGCGACCACGACGAGGTCGCGGTACCACGTGGCCACGTCGTCGAGGGACGCCAGCACCTCCGCCCGCTCCGCCCCGAACTCCGCCCGCCGGACGCGCTGCTCGGACTCCCGCGAAGGGAGGTCGAGCCTGTCGACGACCTCCTGCTCGCGGCTCCGCGCGTCGGCAGCGAGCGCGCGAGCGCCGACGAGGATCACGGCGGCGGCGGCGGACGGGTCGAAGGCCTCGTCCGCGTAGGCGGCGCGGGCAGCATCGAGGAGCGCCGTGCGCCGTGCACGCGCGTCGTCGTCCAGCTGCCGACCGGCCCGATCGAGGCGCCCGCCGGAGAGGCGGCCGAGCACCGCGACATCGCCCGCGTCGAGTTCGGGCGCCCGACCGGCGATCCAGCTCTCCACGGCGGCGCGGGAGAGGCGGCGGAAGGGAACGAGCTGGCAGCGGGAGCGGATCGTCTCCGGGAGCTGGCCGAGCTCGTCCGCGACCAGCACGATCGTCGCGTAGCCGGGCGGCTCCTCGAGATCCTTGAGCAGCGCCGCGGCGGCTTCGTCGTTCATCCGGTGCGCATCGAGGATGAGGTAGACGCGCCTGTCCGCCTCGAATGGGCGCATGTGGAGGTCGTGATGGAGGGCGCGGATCTCGTCGATCCGGATCATCTCGCCGAGCGCCTCGGTCACGCGCAGATCGGGGTGCGTGCGGGCGTCGACGCGCCGCGGGTCGCCGAGGAGCGCACCGGCGAACGCCTGCGCGGCGGGCCGCTTGCCGACGCCGGCGGGTCCGTGGAGGAGATACGCGTGAGCGGGCCCGTCGGCGAGGGCAGCCTCGAGGAGGCGCTTCGCCTCGGCCTGCTCGGGGACGTCAGCGAAGGTGGTCACGGACGTCCGCGGCAAGCTCGGGGATCGAACGCCGCCCGTCGAGGACCACGTACCGGTCCGGGTAGCGCTCGGCGAGGGCCGCGTACGCCTCGGCGACGCGGGCCCACAGGCCCGTCCCCGCACTCTCGATCCGGTCGCGGGTCCCGCCGACGCGCGCGGATGCCGTCTCCGCGTCGATCGCGACGAGGAACGTCCGGTCGGGCAGGAGACCACCGACGACGGTCAGGTTGAGAGCCAGCACCTCCTCCACACCGAGCCCACGACCCGCTCCCTGATAGGCGACCGAAGAGTCGACGTAGCGGTCGCAGACGACGGTGGCGCCGCGTCCGAGCGCGGGCCGGATGAGCTCGTCGACGTGCTGCGCGCGGGCGGCGGCGTAGAGCGCGGCCTCGGCCCAGGGCGCCACATGGTCGCCGTGGAGGACAAGGTCGCGGACGGCCTCGCCGAGCGGCGTCCCACCCGGCTCGCGCGTCGAGACGACGTCGACGCCGTCCTCCTCGAGGGAGCGGGCGAGCAGCCGCGCCTGCGTCGTCTTGCCGCAGCCGTCGAGCCCTTCGAACGAGACGAACATCCGCCGTGACGTTAGTAGGCTGCGCCGATGCGCGCGCTCGTCACCGGCGGGGCCGGGTTCGTCGGCTCGCACCTCGTCGACGCACTCGTCGCGCGCGGGGACGACGTCGTCGTGGTGGACGATCTCAGCACGGGCAACAGGGCGTTCGTCAACCCGGCCGCGACACTGCGCGAGCACGACGTCCGCGTGCCCTTCGAGGCCGACGCCGACGTCGTCTTCCACCTCGCGGCGCAGGCCGACGTGGGCACGTCGATGGAGAGGCCCTCCTTCGACGCCGAGGTGAACGTCGTCGGCACGGTGAACGCCCTCGAGGCGGCGCGCGCCGCCGGCGCGAGGCTCGTGTTCTCGTCGACCGGTGGGGCGATCTACGGGTCGGTCGATGCCCCGGCCGGGGAGGACTCGGCGCTTCTCCCGGTCTCCGCGTACGGACTCGCGAAGCGCTCGGCCGAGGTGTACCTCGACGGCTGGAACCGGATCTTCGGGACCCGCCACGTCGCGCTGCGGTTCGCGAACGTCTACGGCCCTCGCCAGTCGGCGTCGCTCGAGGGAGGCGTGGTGGCGATCTTCCTCGAGCGCCTGGCGGCCGGCGAGCCGACGACGATCTTCGGCGACGGGACCATCACCCGCGACTTCGTCCACGTCGACGACGTCGTCCGCGCGCTGCTCCTGGCCGCCGAGCACGACGGCGGCGTCTTCAACGTCGGCACCGGCGTCGAGACGAGCGTGGCCGACCTGCACGCGCTGTGCGAGCGCGCCCTCCGCGTGCACGCTCCCCCCGCCCTCGGGCCGCCGCGCGCGGGCGACGCGAGCCGGAGCGTCCTCGACACGACACGCGCAGCGCGCGATCTCGGCTTCACCGCCGCCGTCGCGCTCGCGGACGGCATCGAGTCCACCGTCGCGGCGCCGGCGTGATCCACGACCTCCCGCTCGGCGCCGCGCCGCTCCACGGTCACTTCTCCCGCGACCTCGCTCCGGTGCTCGAGGTCGAGCCGGGCGACTCGGTGCGGTTCGCGCTTCCCAACTCGGCGTGGCTGCTCGGCCCCGGCGAGGCCGTCGACCGGACCGACCCGGAGCTCGACACCGGGCACGCGATGGTCGGCCCGCTGGAGGTGCGCGGAGCGGTCGCCGGGCAGGTGCTCTCCGTGACGATCGACGAGGTGGTCGCGGGTGCCTGGGGCGAGAACTTCGGCGGTTCCGGCAGGCACCTCGAATGGGAGCTCCGCGACGGGATCGGGCATGCCGTCGGTCGAACCGTCCGCCTCGCACCCTTCCTTGGCGTGCTCGGCATGCCGCCGCCCGAGCCCGGGCCCCATTCCACGCGACCGCCGAGACGCTGGGGCGGGAACATCGACTGCAAGGACCTCGTGGCGGGGACGACGCTCCTCCTGCCGATCCCCGTGGACGGGGCTCGCTTCTCCGCGGGCGACGGTCACGGCGCCCAGGGCGACGGCGAGGTCAGCGGCTGGGCGATCGAGTGCCCGGTCGACGCCCAGCTGACGCTCGACGTGCGGGACGATCTCGCGCTCGAGTGGCCGGTCGCGCGGACCGCGGACGCATGGCTGACGTTCGGCTTCGACGAGGACCTCGGTCGCGCCGCCGAGATCGCGCTGGGCGGGATGCTCGAGCTGATGGAGCGCGAGCACGAGATCGATCGGGACGACGGCCTCGCGCTCGCGTCCGTGGTCGTCGACCTCCGCGTCACCCAGGTCGTGAACGGGGCGCAGGGCGTGCATGCAGTGCTGCGCGACGACGCCCTCGGCTGACACGGAGGACTCCGGCCCGCGCGCGCGAACCTGTTCGCGCCGTGGACCATCCGATCCGCCTCGAGAGCGTCGAGCTCGCCGTCCGCCCGTGGCGCACCGCCGTGCTCGTCGTCGCCGCGATCGCCGCGGTCGAGCTGATCCTGCTCGTGATGCTGGGCGGCGCGCTCCTCGCGAAGCCGACGAGCGCGCACACCGGCCATGCGACCGCCGCCTCGACCGCCGCCCACGCAAAGGCCACGCCGAAGGCGAAGCCGAGGCCTGCGCCCACCAAGACGACGAAGGCCGCCGCCCCGGCCCAGCTACCGCGGCGCAAGGTGACGGTCGTCGTCCTGAACGGGAACGGCCGACAGGGAGCCGCCGCAACGGCTGCATCGCGCGTGAGCCGCAGGGGATACCGGATCGGCCTCGTCGCAAACGCGCCGAGCCACGACTACGCGACGTCGCTCGTCATGTACCGGCCCGGCTTCCGGGGTGAGGCGAGCCGGCTGGCACGGGATCTCGGCGTGAAGGTCGTGAGCCCGCTCGACGGCGTCCGGCCGAGCCAGCTGCACGGCGCACAGGCCGTCCTCATCCTCGGCGGCTGAGCCTCACCGCTCGCAGGCGCCGTCGTTGACGGCGTCGCGCGCGACGTCGAGCGGCCCGCCGGGAACCCACCGCTTCGAACTCGGGTCGAGCGTGTAGGAGTGGTTGAGCGCCGCGTAGGCCGCGCACTGGTCGTGCGCGACGATCGAGAGGTAGAGGCCAAGGTCGTACCAGGTGTCGGGATTCTCGGGCTGGAGGGACGTCGCCTTCTCGTACCACGCCGCCGCGGCCGCGCGGTCACCGGCGGCATCCGCCGCGAGCGCCCGCGCCTGGAGCGGCGCGAGCGAGAGCGGGTTGAGGCGCCGGGCCCGGTCGGCCGCGTCGACCGCGTCGGCGAGGCGCCCGGCGTCGAGCGCCTCGAATGCCCGGTCCACCTCCCGGGTCGCGAGCGCGGGCAGCGACACGGCGAGGATCCCGGCCACCGCCACCGCGGCGACGGCCACGAGGCCCGGCACGCCGGCCCGGACGGTCGCTCTCGGTCGCCCGGCGGCGAGAAGCGCGCCGAGCGCGACCAGCATCGGCGCGCTCACCGCCAGGAAGTCGAGGTCGTAGTCGACGAGAGAATGCGCGCCGTACGCGAGGACGAGGCATGCGAGCGCCGCCGCGGCGGCGCGGTCACGGCCGGTGAGCCGGCGGAGCGCGCCCCGGGCCCCGACGATCGCGCCGCCCGCGACGACGAGGCCCAGCGCGAGCCCGACGACGCCGAGATCGGCGAGAAGCTGGAGCGGGACGCTGTGGGGCTCTGCGACCGGGATGGCGTTCGACCGATGACGGCGTCGCGCGAGCGCGAACGTGCCCGCGCCCGAGCCGCCGACCGGCCGATCCGCAGCGACGTCGAGCGCCTCTCCCCACCACTCGAGCCGATTGTTGGCGCAGAGCTCGGTGAGCCGGCCGGGCTCGTTGACGCATTCGCCGCCCGAGAACTGGGAGCGCGCCCACGAGAACGGGTTGCCGGCTCCGGCTGCGAGACCGACCCCACCCGCCAGGAGGGCGAGCACGCAGACGCCGACGAGCGTCACGCGCACGGCGCGGCCACGCTCGACGGCGAGCCGGCGCACCGGTGCGCGCCACGCGACGAGGCCGACGACGAGCGCGCCGCCGAGCGCGAGCACCGCGAACGTCCGGCCGTCCGCCACACGTTCGGCGCGCAGGACGCCGTCGTCCACGAGAGCAGGCCGCGTGAACGCCCAGCCGGCGACGACGCCCGCGGGGATCGCGGCGACCGCCGTGCGCGCGCCGTCCACCAGTCTGTCCTCCGAGAGCGCGAGCCACAGGATGATGACCGCCGCCGCCCCGACCAGCCCCGCACGCGACTGGGTGAGGAGAGCGACGAGGACTGCGGCGTAGACGAGCAGTGACCCGGCGACGCGCCACCGCGCGCGCGGGGCCCCCGCGGTCCACAGGCCGAAGGCGATCGCGGCGTCGGCCAGGAGCGCGAGGGCGTTCCAGTAGCCGACGGGCTCCCGTAGGCGAGCGATCCGGTCGCCGTCCGGAAAGAGCGACGGGATCGCGACGCCGAGGAGCGCCCAGCCGAGCGCGGCGGCGACCACGAGTGCGGTGAGCGCGGCGACACGGCGCACGCCGCCGAGGAGCGCGCCGGCGAGCACCCCGAGCACGAGGCACGCGCCGTAGACGAGACCGCGGGCGAGCCACTCCCAGGACAGATCCCCGGCGATCGACCAGGTGATCGAGACTCCGGCCCAGGCGGTGAGGGCCGCCGCGCCGGCTACCGTCGTCGCGCCGGCGGCGTCCAGCCGCGGCAGAGGGAGGCGACCGCGGAGGCCCGCGGCGAGCGCCAGCGACGCGATCGCGATGGCCGCGACACCGGCGGACGCGACCGAGCCGTCGCCCGAACCGCCACCGGACAGCACCGCCCAGGCGACCACGACGCCGACGCCCGCGACGAGCGCGTGCTCCGCGACGCCTCCGGGTCGCGGAGCCGCGTCCATGACGCGGCGAGGCTACCACGCCCCCTCCCGGGCGCAGGATGGCGGGCGGTTGGATGGAACGGTGTCTTACACATCGTTTACCCTTCCCTGATCGCCGACCCACGGAAGGCGGGAAGACTCAGCCCGCCACGTCCGTCGATACTCGTGCCCGACGCCTCCTTCCGTCGATTCCTCGTTCCGACCGCGCTGATCGCGCTCGTCGTGCTGTCCCTGTTTGCCGGCGCGCCGGCCGCCAGCGCCGCCGCCAAGACGTGTGGCGAGAAGGTCGTCGACGACTGGTACGGCGACGGGCGCGTCGACCAGATCTTCCCGGCGCACTGCTACCTCGACGCGATCCGCTCGCTGCCGGTGGACGTGAAGGACTACTCGAACGCCGAGGAGGACATCCGCCGGGCGCTCGCGTACGCGCGACTGCACAAGACCGACCCCGGTCCGACGGGCGGCCCCGCACCCACGCAGACGAGCACGGCCGTGGAGCCGCCGACGACGACCCACGGTGGAACCGGCACCATCGGGCCGGACTCCAGCGTGCCCGTGGACACGACCGACCCCGGGGGCGACACGAGCGCAGCGCCGGGGGTCGACACGTCCGGGCCGTCCTCCGTGCCCATCCCGCTCCTCATCCTCGGTGGTCTCGCGCTGCTCCTGCTCGCCGCGGGCGGTGCCGGCTACCTGAGCCGGCGCTCACAGGCACGCCGGAACGGCGGGCCACCCGGCCCGGCCTGACGCGCCGCCCCCGCACGCGCGGGTTTGTCGACGGGATCGAGGTGGTAGCCGCCTTCGGTGACTGCCGTGCGAGCCGTCATCGGTGCTCTCGCCGTCGCCTCGTGTCTCGGGCTCGCCGCTCCGGCCGAAGCGGGGCCGTACGACGCATGCGCCCAGCGGGTCATCCGCGACTGGTACTCGGGTGGACGGGTGGACGGCACGTATCCGCTGGCCTGCTACCGGGCGGCGATGCGGGCCCTTCCCGAGGACGTGCGCCAGTACTCCGACGCGGATCGCGAGATAGCGCGCGCGCTGGCGTACGCGAGGCAGGGCCTTCGCGATCCGGGCCCCGGCCCTGCGGCGCCCGCGAGGAAGCCGAAGCCCGCTCCCCCACCCCCGCCGCGCGAACGCGCCGAGCGGGCGACGTCCTCGGCCGCACGCGCGAGCCGCTCCGCGCCGGCGCCGGCGCCGGCCCCCACGGGGCGCGCGGAGCAGC
Organism: uncultured Actinomycetes bacterium; assembly: GCA_963792245.1. Classification (GTDB taxonomy): domain Bacteria; phylum Actinomycetota; class Thermoleophilia; order Gaiellales; family Gaiellaceae; genus Gaiella. Next base: position 27,689 of record CAWBVO010000018.1, on the reverse strand, counting down.
CGGAAGCCTCTCCAGGCGCGCGTCCCGTACCCGCCCTCGACGGGCCGGTCCGTCTCGCAAGCGCTGCCGGGCCGGTCGACGGCACGGGCCTGCCGTACCCGGTGATCGTCCTCGCCACGCTTGCCGCGCTGCTCGTGGCGACCGCCGGTGGTGCCCGGCTCGCAGCCCGGCGCCGCCGTCGGGGCGACCTCGCGGACCGCTAGAATCACGGTGTGACCGAGCGGCCGATTTTCCTGCAAATTGCGGGTTTTATGTGTCGTCCGACCGGCGTCCTAGGATGCCCGGTCCGCTCGCAGGACGCGCCCCCACGCGCCCGGCGCGACGAGTAATCCGACATCTCGGCACCGGGAGGGACAGCATGGCCACCGCCAAGCAGGCGACGCAGGCACCGCAGGCACCGCAGCCGGAAGAGGGCGAGTTCATCAACAGCGTGCTCGACGACACCGCGAGCGTCGCACCTCCGCGGTACTTCACGATCCCCGGCCGCGACCCGTTCGACGAGATCGAATGGGAGACCCGCGATGCGCTGATCCCGGGCAAGAGCGGCCCCGTCTTCGAGCAGCGAGACGTCGAGTTCCCGAGGTTCTGGTCCCAGACGGCGACGAACATCGTCGCGCAGAAGTACTTCCGTGGCCGCATGGCCTCCCCCGAGCGCGAGCGGAGCGTGAAGCAGATGGTCGGCCGCGTCGCCGACACGGCCACCTCCTGGGGCAGGCAGGGCGGCTACTTCGCGTCGGACGAGGAGGCTGAGACCTTCCACGCGGAGCTCCAGGCGATCCTCGTCAACCAGTACGCGTCGTTCAACTCGCCGGTCTGGTTCAACGTCGGCTTCGAGGAGACGCCGCAGTGCTCGGCATGCTTCATCCTCTCGATCGACGACTCGATGGAGTCGATCCTCGACTGGATCCGGCGCGAGGGGATCATCTTCCGCGGCGGCTCGGGCTCGGGCCTCAACCTGTCGCGGCTGCGCTCCTCGAAGGAGCAGCTCTCGAAGGGCGGGTACGCGTCGGGGCCGGTGTCGTTCATGCGCGGCGCCGACGCGTCAGCGGGGACGATCAAGTCGGGGGGCAAGACCCGCCGTGCGGCGAAGATGGTCGTCCTCGACGTCGACCATCCGGACGTCGACGAGTTCATCTGGTGCAAGGCGCGCGAGGAGCGCAAGGCACGCGTCCTCGAGCAGGCGGGCTACGACATGTCGCTGGACTCGGCCGACTGGGCGTCGATCCAGTACCAGAACGCGAACAACTCGGTGCGCGTGACGGACGCGTTCATGGAGGCGGTCAGCGAAGGCAAGGAGTGGGCGCTCACCGCGCGCACCGACGGCACGGTCGTGGAGACGGTCGACGCGCGCGGGCTGATGCGCGACATCGCCGCCGCGGCGTGGGAGTGCGCCGATCCGGGCGTCCAGTACGACACGACGATCAACGCGTGGCACACGTCGCCGAACACGGGGCGCATCAACGCGTCGAACCCCTGCTCGGAGTACATGCACATCGACGACTCGGCGTGCAACCTGGCCTCGCTCAACCTCATGAAGTTCCGCCGCGAGGACGGCGAGTTCGACGTCGAGATGTTCGAGCACGCGGTCGATGTGATGTTCCTCGCGCAGGAGATCCTCGTGGGCTACTCGTCGTACCCGACGCCCGAGATCGGGCGGAACGCGAAGAAGTTCCGCCAGCTCGGTCTCGGCTACGCGAACCTCGGCGCGCTGCTGATGGCGCGGGGGCTTCCGTACGACTCCGACGAGGGGCGCGCGTACGCGGCCGCGATCACGGCCCTCATGACCGGTCGCGCGTACCGCAAGTCCGCCCAGGTCGCCCAGCGGATGGGTCCGCACGAGGGCTACGCCGAGAATCGCGCTGCGATGATCGGCGTCATCGCGAAGCACCGCGCAGCCGTCGGCAACATCGACCACCCCGAGTCGGTGCCCGACGACCTCGCCGCGGGCGCCCGGCGCGCGTGGGACGAGGCGCTCGACGTCGGCGAGATCCATGGCTTCCGGAACGCGCAGGCGACCGTCCTCGCTCCGACCGGGACGATCAGCTTCATGATGGACTGCGACACGACCGGCGTGGAGCCCGACTTCTCGCTCGTCAAGTCGAAGAAGCTCGTCGGGGGCGGCGAGATCACGATCGTCAACAAGACGGTGCCGATGGCCCTCGGCGAGCTCGGCTACGCGCCGCGCGAGACCGAGGAGATCGTCGCGTTCATCGACGAGCGGGGCGGCGTCGTCGGTGCGCCGCACCTCAAGTCCGAGCACTACCCGGTGTTCGACTGCGCCATCGGCGAACGCGCGATCCACTACATGGGCCACGTGAAGATGATGGGTGCGGTGCAGCCGTTCATCTCGGGCGCGATCTCGAAGACGGTGAACCTGCCCGAGTCGACGACGATCGACGAGGTCGCGCAGCTGCTCGTCGAGTCGTGGCAGCTCGGTGTCAAGGCGATCGCGATCTACCGCGACAACTGCAAGGTCGCGCAGCCGCTCTCGTCGTCGAAGGACGGCCCCGCCGTCGTGCTGCCGATCGGCGCGACGGGTGTCGTCCCCCATCCCCAGCGCCGGCGGCTGCCCGACGACCGGACCGAGGTCGGACGCAAGTTCAAGGTCGGCGACTACGAGGGGTACATCCACGTCGGCCTGTTCGAGGACGGGACGCCCGGCGACATCTTCGTCGACATCGCGAAGGAGGGCACGACCCTCGCCGGCCTCATGAACTCGTTCATGATCTCGGTCTCGCTCGGGCTCCAGTACGGCGTGCCGCTCGAGGTGTACGTCTCGAAGTTCAGCCACATGCGCTTCGAGCCGAGCGGGATGACGAACGACGCGGACATCCGCGTCGCGAAGTCGATCGTCGACTACATCTTCCGCTGGATGGGCAAGAAGTTCCTCTCGGCCGACCAGCAGGAGGAGGCGGGGATCCTGACGCCCGAGGTGAAGGCGCGCCTGGCGGCGGCGTACACCGACAACCCGGGCGCAGGAGCCGCCGCCGCGGCGGTCGAGTCCGCCCCGCCGGGCCAGACCGCGCTCTTCAACCAGTGGGAGGACGCGGTCGAGTGCGCCCGCTGCGGCGGCCGCATGGTCAGGACGGGCTCCTGCTACACGTGCCGCGACTGCGGCACGAACACCGGCTGCAGCTGAGCCGGCCCTGATTCAGGTGAACGAGAGCGAGCCGCGGGGGCGCGGCTCGCTCTCGTTCGTTCTCACCGATTCGTTCCGAGTCCAGCGAAGCGGTACCTCGGTGGCCGAGTGGGCGGAAGATGTCTGTTGCCGGCGCGACAGCTAGGTCAACCGGCTGAGCTGGAGCAGAAGGTCGCGGAGCTCGTCGAACCGTTCCGCTCCGAGTTGCCGAGCCCAGGCGGCCTCGACCTCGCCGACGGCGTCCCGGATCACGCCCACCGCGGCGATGCCGCGTGGGGTGAGGGCAATGCGCTTCGACCGACGGTCGTCGGGATCCACTCGACGCTCGAGATAGCCGAGCCGTTCGAGCTCGCCGAGCAGGTAGTTGAGAGCCTGCTTGCTGATTCGTAGCCGCGCGGCCAGTTCCGACGGCCGAGCGCCCTGTGGGCCGGGGTACTGGAACACGGACAGGTACGCGGCGTCGAAATCCCCGAAGCCGCTCTCGTGCAAGCGATCGAGCATGTGCTGCTGCACCGCATCCCACGGCATACGCAGAAGGGCGCCGATGAGCGGCGGCCCGAACGGCGCGTCGTCCTTCCCCACGGTAGTAAAGAGACTTGACTTTTTCCTCGTTGCCATATATCGTCAAGTCACTTTACCAAACAGGAAGGAGGAGGCACGATGGCGGCGACGATGCGCGACGAGATCAAGGTCGGTGGGATGGCGATTCGCTTCCTCGTCGAGGGCCACGAGTCGGGAGGATCGGTCGCCGTTTTCGAGTTCGACGTTCCGACCGGGACGAAGGTCGCCGCCGCCCACAGCCACGACGCCTATGACGAGACGATCTACGGGCTCGAGGGAGTGCTGACCTGGACGATCGAAGGCACGCCGATCGAGATCGGCCCCGGACAGGCGCTTCTCATCCCACGAGGCGCCGTCCATCAGTTCGACAACACGGGCGACGTCGATGCGAGGGCGCTGGCGGTCGTGACACCCGGCATCCTCGGCCCCGACTACTTCCGCGAGGTCGCGGCGATCCTCGACGCCGCAGCCGGCGGTCCCCCTGATTTCGCCGCGATCGCAACCGTGATGCGGCGTCACGGCCTCACCCCTGCGCCCTGAAAATGACCGTGCCGATCACCGATGGAGAGGCGATCCTTCGGCGCGAGAATCACGAGATCAGCATCCTCGTCGCGACCGACGACGTCACGATCACCCACGCGTGGTGCTCGGCCGGCGAGCAGGTGGCCGGCCGGCACCTTCATCGCGAGCACACCGATGCGTTCTACGTCCTCGAAGGCGAGCTGACCTTCGAGATCGGGCGCGAGGCGAGGACGATCACGGTGTCCTCCGGGGGATTCGTCGCCGCGCCTCCGGACCTAGCCCACTCGCTCCGCAACGACGGCGACCGCCCCGCGCGCTGGCTGACCATCCACGCACCGGACGGGGGCTTCGCCGCGTTCATGCGCGGCCTCCGCGACGGCGTCGAGGTCGAGTGGGACATCTCGGCCGTGCCGCCCGACGGCGGCCTGCCCGCACGCGAAGCGATCGTCCGGTGATGATCGAGCGCTAGCTCCGCGTCGCGTACTCGAACCGCTGGAACGGCCAGGAACCAGCCAACCAGTCGCTGACGGAACGCCAGAGCTCGGCGTCGAGGTTCGCCGACGTCTCGCGCACCCATGACGTCACACGGGCGTCAGACACGTCGTCGCGAGGCGGATAGATGTACACGCAGCCGACGACCTCACCCTCGGCCCGACCGATCACCGTGTACGTGAAGCCTTCCCGACGCTCGAAGTGGCGCGCGTGCATCTCGAGATCGCGAAGGTTGTCCTCGGGCGACATCGCCCGAGGCCACGAGCTTCCCTCCCACCCAGGCGTCCTGCGAATGTGCTCGATGGACGTCGACCAGGCCGCAAAGTCTTCGTCGTTGTGCTGCGGCCCGAGCGGCTCGAGAACGAACAGAGGGGTTTCGAGGCGACGCGGGACGGTGAATTCGTCGGGGACGAACAATCTCAACGCCTTGGAAATCGAGGTGTCGACCACGGCGTACGTCTTCGCCGGAGTACGCGCGGCATCATCGCGCGAATCCGAACGATGCCGGACGGCACATCCTATCCTGGGGCTGCCGCTCAGGACTCACTGCGCACACTCGCGTGGGTGACGTCGGAGACCCGGCACGTGTCGTCTCGCCTCAACGCCAGCCGAGCGCGGGGGCGACGTGCTCGAGGATGCTCTCGAGGACGTGGGCGTTGTAGTCGACGCCGAGCTGGTTCGGGACAGTGAGGAGCAGCGTGTCGGCGGCCGCGATCGCCTCGTCCTCGGCGAGCTGCTCGACGAGCGCGTCCGGTTCCGCGGCGTACGTACGCCCGAAGATCGCGCGGGTGCTCTCGTCGATGTACCCGACGTGGTCGCCGTCACCCGCTCCACCGCCGAAGTACCTGCGGTCGCGGTCGTCGACGAGCGCGAAGATGCTGCGGCTGACGGAGACGCGCGGCTCGCGGTCGTGCCCTGCGCTCTTCCACGCCTCGCGGAAGGCATCGATGTGCCGCGCCTGCACGACGTGGAACGGGTCGCCGCTCGCATCGTCCTCGACGAGGGTCGAGCTCATCAGGTTCAACCCGAGCGTGGCCGCCCACGCCGCGGTCTTGTCCGATCCGGCGCCCCACCAGATCCGGTCGCGGAGACCCGGCGAGTGCGGCTCGACGCGGAGCAGCCCGGGTGGGTTGGCGAACATCGGATGCGGGCTCGGCTCGGCGAACCCCTCGCCGGTGAGCACGTCGAGGAGCACCTGCGTGTGGGTTCGCGCCATGTCCGCGTCGGTCTGGTCCTCCGCAGGCCGGTAGCCGAAGTACCGCCAGCCGTCGATCACCTGCTCCGGCGACCCGCGGCTGATCCCGAGCTGCAGGCGCCCGCCGGCGAGCAGGTCGGCGGCACCCGCGTCCTCCGCCATGTACAGCGGGTTCTCATAGCGCATGTCGATCACCGCCGTGCCGATCTCGATCCTCGACGTCCGCGCCCCGACCGCTGCCAGCAGCGGAAACGGCGACCCGAGCTGCCGCGCGAAGTGGTGCACGCGGAAGTACGCCCCGTCCGCGCCGACCTCCTCGGCCGCGACGGCCAGCTCGAGCGACTGGACCAGCGCGTCGGACGCGGTGACCACCTGCGACCCGGGCGTGGGACCCCAGTGACCGAAGGAGAGGAACCCGATCTTCTTCATCCGTCCATCCTCGCCGACGCGGGCGGGCGCCTGCGGCACGAGCGCGAGCGGCGCGGCCGAGGGGAGCCGCGGGGAGGATGCTCGCCCCCTAGGATTCCCGTGTGACGCCGGAACCAGGTGCGGTCGCGGCAGCACCACCTACGGGCGAGCAGCCGATCCGCGCGGCCGAGGTCGTCGGAGCCCTCTCGCTCGCCACCGACCTCGGCACCGGACAGCCGCTCGAGCATGCCCTGCGCAGCGCCTTCCTCGCCGTCCGTCTCGGCGAGCTCGCCGGTGTGTCGGGGCAGGAGCTCGCCGACACGTACTACATCGCGCTCCTCCACGCCTCCGGATGCACGTCGAACGGCCACGAGGCGACGCAGCTGTACGGCGACGACATCGCGCATCGGGCCGCGTTCTTCCTCATCGACACGACCAACCCCGCCGAGGTCCTGGCGTTCTATCGCGCCCACGTCGGCGCCGGTCGCAGCCCGGAGGTCCGAGAGGCGTTGATCGAGGACGCCATCGCGAACGCCGGCCCGAGGGCCCGTGCCGCGTTCGCGACGATGTGCGAGGTCGCGCAGCGATTCGCCGGGTGGCTCGACCTCGGCCCCGGCGTCCAGCAAGGCCTCGAGTTCGTCTTCGCTCGTTGGGACGGAAAGGGCTTCCCCGACGCCCGCGGCGACGAGATCCCGTTGCCGATGAGGCTGCTACACGTGGCGAGGGATATCTCCCTCTTTCTCACGGCAGCGGGGCCCGACGAGGCCCGGGCCGTCGTCAAGGGTCGAACGGGCGCTGCCTACGAGCCCCGGCTCGCCCGCATCGCGCTGCAGAACCTCGACGAGCTTCTCGCCGAGCTGGACGAGACGCGGATGTGGGAGCAGGCGATCGCAGTCGAGCCGTTCCCGAAGATCTGGATCGCAGGCGAGCGGGTCGACGCCGCGTTCCGGGCGATCGCCGCGCTCACCGGCCTCAAGACACCGTGGCTGCGCGAGCATTCGACCGGGGTCGCCGAGCTCGCAGAGGCGGCAGCATGGCGCCAGGGCCTCTCGGCGGACGCCGTCACGCTCCTGCGACGGGCGGCGTTGGCCCACGATCTCGGCCGGATCGGCGTGTCGAACGCGATCTGGGAGAAGCCGGGACCGCTCGGATTCGGCGAGTGGGAGCGCGTGCGGCTCCACCCGCACTTCACCGAGCGGGCCTTCGCCCAGTCGCCCTCGCTCGCCCCTGTCGGCATGCTGGCCGGCTCCCACCACGAGCGGCTGGACGGCTCCGGCTACCACCGCGGTACACGCGGTCCTGCGCTCGATCAGGCGGCCCGGATCCTCGCGGCGGCCGACTCCTACGGAGCCATGCGCGAGGCGCGTCCGCACCGGCCGGCCCTCGACGCGGCGGCGGCGGAGACGGAGCTGCTCCGGGAGGCCGACGTAGGACGGCTCGACACGGCGGCCGTCGACGCGATCCTCGCCGCCGCCGGCCACCCCACGCGACAGCGGCCGCGCGGTCTGCCTGCCGGGCTGACGGAGCGCGAGCTCGAGGTGCTCCTCGTGCTCGTGCGCGGCGAGTCCAATCAGCACATCGCGACGCAGCTCGGTATCTCGGCGAAGACGGTGGGGCACCACGTCCAGCACGTCTACGAGAAGGCCGGTGTTCGCAGCCGAGCGGCCGCGACGCTCTGGGCGTTCGAGAACGATCTCGTGCGCAGCGCGTAGGGCATTCGCCCGATGGTGCCCGGGCTTCCGTCGGGACACACTCACCGCACCATCGGAGTCGAGCGGCGACGCCGAGAGCCACACACAGGAGGCCACATGATTCTGGCGACGACAACGGTCGAGGACTTCGACCGCTTCGTGGAGATCTACTCGACCAAGGGAGCCGAGAAGCGACGCCAGCACGGGTCCAAGGGCTCGCGTGTCTTCCGCGACCCGAACGAGAGCGAGCGGGTCTGGGTGATCTTCGACTGGGACGCCGAGGGCTGGCAGAGCTTCGCCTCCGACCCCGACGTCCCGGCGATCATGCAGGAGGCCGGGCACAAGGGGCGTCCGCAGGTGCTGGAGCTCACCGGCACGTACGACGGCTGACCAGGATGAGCGCCAGCGGCAACGCCGAGCTCGTGCGCCGTGCGTACGCGGCGTCCGACGAGGCTGACATCGAGACCCTGACCGCCCTCATCGACGAGAACGCCTCGTGGTGCACACCGGGCCGCAGCCCCGTCGCCGGCGAGTACCAGGGCCGCGACGCAGTCCTGGCGCAGCTCGGCCGCTACGGCGGCGACACGGGCGGAACCTTCAGGGCGGATCTGAAGCAGGTGTTCACGAGCGACGACGGCCGCGTGATCGGCCTGCACCACTCGAGCGGAGAGCGGAACGGCAGGCGGCTCGACACCGATTGCTGCGTCGTCTTCGAGGTCGTCGACGGCCGCGTGGTGTCCGGGCGCGAGCACGTCTTCGACCTCGCCAGCTGGGACGCGTTCTGGTCGTAGCCGCGTCGGCCGTGAGGCCAGGCGAAAGCTCAGGCGTCGGAACCCCCGAAAGGTGGGGTTTCGGCGCCTGAACGGGCCACGGCGACGACGGGATGCAGGTGTCGCCGCCTCGGGCAACGAGGGTCCGGGCTCGCGACCGAGCACCAGCCACCTAGCCGCGTGCGTACTCCTCGGCCGATTCGAACTCGAACCCGATCGCGCTCTCGTCTCCGATCACCCACGCGTCGTGACCGGGCTCGATCACGTACGCGTCGCCCGTCCCGATCTCGGCCTCGGAGCCGTCGTCGTGGCGGACACCGAGCCGACCCTGCGTCAGCACCCCGACGTGCCGGGCCTGACAGCTCTCGGTGCCGACGACCGGCTTCACACACTCCGACCAACGCCACCCCGGCTCGAGCGTCAACCGGGCGACCGTCGCCCCGGACATCCGGACGATCTCGCTGCGCGTCTTGTCGGGTGTGCGCGTCTCGTCGGGTGAGCCGAAATCGCGAGCTTCGATACCTGCCATGGTCTCACTCCCTCCTCTGCCGCCGCCCCCTGCCTGCTCGATCGTACGACAATCGACTGCGCGCTCCAACGTCCGCGGGGTGCGTAGCCTCGACTAGGTTGGCCGGATGCGCGACTGGTGTCGGCCGGAGCAGGGACGGCGGTGCTTCGACCAGCTGCCGGCGACACTCGAGCGGCTGCTCACGGGGCGAACCACCGGGCCGGCCCTCGACGAGCCGCTGCTGCGCGAGCGCTTCGAGCGGGTCGTCCTCGTCTACTTCGACGCGTTCGGGTGGGCGTTCCTCGAACGCCATGCGGATCACCCGCTCTTCGCGCGGGCCCGCGGCGACGGCCTCCTCGTCCAGCTGACGGCGCAGTTCCCGTCGACGACCACCGCGCAGGTGACGACGATCCACAGCGGGCTCGCCGTCGCCGAGCACGGGCTCTACGAGTGGCATGTCTACGAGCCCTCGCTCGACCGCCTGATCACGCCGCTCCTCTTCTCCTTCGCCGGCGACGGGACGCGCGGAACGCTCCTCGGCCACCTCGAACCGGACGACGTGTTCCCCCACGAGTCGGTGTACGCAGGCCTGGCCGCCACAGGCGTCCGGAGCACCGTGGTGCTCCCGGCCGCGATCGCCGGCGCGGCGCCGAACATCACCATGCTGCGCGGGACGGACATCGTCCCGTTCGCGACCGTGGAGACGGGCCTGGCGGCCGCCGCGGCGGCCGTCGCGGAGGGCGCCGGGTATGCGCACGTCTACCTGGACGAGGTCGACTCGCTGATGCACGCGGTGGGGCCCGACGATCCGCTCGCAGAGGCCGCGGCGCGGCTCGTGCTGGACGCGCTCGTCGAGGCGACCTTCCCTTCAGGGACGCTCGTGCTCGTCACCGCCGACCACGGCATGGCCCCCGTCGACCCGGCGCGCACCGTGTACGTGAACGAGCTCTGGCCCGCGCTCGTCCAGTATCTCGAGACCGGCGCCGACGGCAAGCCGCTTGCACCGGCCGGCTCGTGCCGCGATCTCTTCCTCCACGTCCGCGACGGCCACGTCGAGGATGTCTGCGCCGGCCTCGGCGAGCGCCTCGACGGCATCGCCGACGTCGTCTCCGTCGCGCAGCTCGTCGGCGAGGGCATCGTCGCCCACCCGTCGCCCCGGCTCGACGCGCGGCTCGCGAACGTCGTCGTGCTCCCACGCCACGGCGAGGCGGTCTACTGGCACGACCCCGGCCGCTTCGACCAGCATCTCCACGGTCAGCACGGCGGCCTCAGCCCCCAGGAGATGGAGATCCCGCTCGTCGCCTGGGTCGCCTGATCTCGCGTCGGTGCGACGTGGCACGGAACGGGCAAGGGCTCTAGTGTCGTCCCCATGACCGAGGCGAGACGGCCGTGAGCGAGCACCACGCCGATGTCGTGGTGGTCGGGGCGGGCTCCGCGGGCGCCGTCGTCGCGCGCCGGCTCGTGGAGAGCGGCGCGCGGGTGCTCCTGCTCGAGGCGGGCGGGCGCGACGACAACCCGGCGATCCACGACCCGGGCCGGGTCCACGAGCTCTGGCTGTCCGAGGTCGACTGGGCCTACGAGACGGTGCCGCAGCCCCACGCGGCGGGGCGTCGCCTCGCATGGCCACGCGGAAAGGTGCTCGGGGGATCGAGCTGCTTGAACGCGATGATCTGGGTGCGCGGGGCGCCCGACGACTTCGACACGTGGGCCCGTCTCGGCGCCGAGGGGTGGTCGTGGGAGGACGTGCTGCCGGTCTACGAGCGCATCGAGCGGCGCGAGCCCGGCGGGCCGGGCACCGTGAGCCTGGTCACCTCGTTCGAGCCGGACGCGATCCACGTGTCGATCGCCGAGGCCGCGCAGGAGTGCGGCATCCCCTCGAACCCCGACTACAACGGCGCCTCGCAGGACGGTGTGTCGTTCATGCAGTACTCGATCGAGGACGGCATCCGCCACAGCACGGCGGCCGCGTACATCCGCCCGGTCGAGGCGAGCCCCGACCTCGAGCTCGTCCTGGGCGCCACGGCGCGGCGCCTGCTGTTCGAGGGCGACCGCTGCGTCGGCGTCGAGTGGTCGGGGGCCGCGGGCAGCGAGCGAGCGCGTGCGGCGCAGGTCGTCCTGTGCGGTGGGACCATCGGGTCGGCGCAGCTTCTCCTCCACTCGGGGGTCGGCCCCGCGGAGCACCTGCGGTCGCACGGAGTCGACGTCGTCGCCGACCTCCCCGGCGTGGGAGAGAACCTGCACGACCACCTCCTGTCGCCGGTGATCTTCACCGCGGAACGGGAGATCGGTCCGCCCTCCCCCGGCCTCCCGGCCTGCCAGACGCACCTCTTCTGGCGCTCCCGTCCGGGCCTGCCGGCGCCCGACCTCCAGCCGATCCACTTCATGGTGCCGATGTACGAGCCGTGGATGGAGGGGCCCGACAACGGCTTCACCCTCCTGGGTGGGATGGTGCGTCCGGTCAGTCGCGGCACGCTACGACTGACGGGGCCCGCGCCCGAGGATCCCGTCGCGCTCGACCCCAACATCCTCGCGTTCGAGGCCGACCTCGAGAGCCTGGTCGCCGCCGTCGAGCTGTGCCGGCGGATCGGCGCGGCCCCGGCCCTGCGCGCCTGGGGTGCGCAGGAGCGCTACCCGGGCCCGTCGGTGGACACGACAGACGCCGTGCGCCAGTACGTCCGCGAGACGGCGATCACGTACCACCACCAGGTCGGCACCTGCAAGATGGGCACCGATGCCGCCGCCGTCGTCGATCCGCGGCTCCGGGTCCACGGCCTCGAGGGCCTGCGGGTGGCCGACGCGTCGGTCATGCCGAGCGTCACGACCGGGAACACGAACGCGCCGTCGATCATGATCGGCGAGCGCGCCGCAGACTTCCTCCTCGCGGATGCTTGAGGCGGACGCGCTCCTCGAAGCAGCCGGCCTCCCGGCGGCCGAGGTCGACGCCTGGCGTTCGAGCGAGCCCTGCCCGACGGACCCCTTCGAAGCGGCGAGCGCCGCGACGTGCGCCCACCTCGTCCGCGGCGAGGAGCTGCTCGGCCGTCTCCCCGCACGCCCCGACCGGAGCGAGGCGGAAGCGCACGCCGCCGCTGCGCTCGCGGCAGCCCTCGACGCCGAGCGCTCCCGCTTCCTCCGCGCCCACGTCGAGGCGGTCTACGCCGCGCTGACGGACGATCTGCGCCGGGCCGTCAGGGACGAGGAGCTCGTCTACGCGGCGGCCGAGCGCTTCCCCGGGCTCGTCCCGACCCGCGCAGCCGTCGCGGCCGAGCGCTCCCGCCCGCTCCCCGAGAAGGAGGGGGTCGAGATCGCGCAGGGCCTCCTCCTCTCGTTCGTGCTGGCGTCCCCGCGGTGCGGATCGCATCTCGTCTGGTCGATGCTCCGCCCCACCGAGGCCGCGCTCGCACGTCTCGACGAGTTCCGCGCGACCGGCGTCGCCGATCTCGGCGGGACGTATCTCGAGCGCCGCGGGAAGGCGGCATACCTCGAGATCCGCAACGACCGGCACCTGAACGCCGAGGACTGCGAGACGCTGCCCACGACGGAGGTCGCGGTCGATCTCGCGCTGCTCGACCCCGGGATCGAGGTCGGCGTGATCCGAGGTGCGGTCGTCAGCCACCCGCGCTACGCAGGCCGGCGCATCTTCGGGGCGGGCCTCAACCTCACGCATCTCTACCTCGGGCGCCTCGACTTCCTGTTCTTCGTCACGCGCGACCTCGGCTACGTGAACAAGCTCTTCCGGGGGTTGAGCTCCGAGGAGCATCTGCCGGGCGAGCCCGAGCAGACGACGGAGAAGCTGTGGGTCGCGGCGGTCGAGACCTTCGCGATCGGCGGGGCGTGCCAGATCCTGCACACGGTCGACCACGTGATCGCAACGCGGGGAACGCGGCTGTACCTGCCGGCCCGGAAGGAGGGGATCCTTCCGGGCGCATCCAACCTGCGGCTGCCGCGGTCGGTCGGAGACCGGCTGGCGCGCCGGGCCATCCTCTCCGGGCTCGAGTTCGAGGCGGGGACACCCCACGGAGACCTTCTCTGCGACGAGGTGGTCGAGTCGTCCGACGAGATGGACGATGCCGTCGCCCGGCGCGTCGAGGCCCTGACGAGCTCCGGGCTGGTCAACGCGGCAGGCAACCGGCGCGCGCTGCGCGTCGGCTCGGAGCCCCTCGACGTCTTCCGCCGGTACATGGCCACCTTCTGCCGCGAGCAGGCGTACTGCCACTTCAGCCCGGCCCTCGTGCGCAACCTCGAAGAGCACTGGAACGCCCACGAGCGCCGCCTCTGACGCCGTGATCTGGAGCCCCGCGGAGCAGCTGCCGCGGGCGGAGCTGCGCGCCCTGCAGCTCGAGCGCCTGGGGTCGACGTTCGGGCTCGAGATCGACTCGCTCGACGGGCTCTCCGGGCTCCCGTTCACGGGCAAGTCCACGCTCCGCGACGCGTACCCGTTCGGGTTGCTTCGGGTGCCCGTCGGGGAGCTCGCGCGCGTGCACGCGTCGAGCGGGACGCACGGCAAGCCAACGGTCGTCGGCTACACGCCCGCAGACCTCGAGATGTGGACCGAGCTCATGGCGCGGTGCATGACGCTGGCCGGCGTCCGGCCCGGGATGCTCGTCCACAACGCGAACACCTACGGCCTCTTCACGGGCGGGCACGGGTTCCACCAGGGTGCGGAGCGGATCGGCGCGCCCGTCGTGCCGGTCTCGGGCGGAATGGCGACGCGGCAGGCGATGCTCCTCCACGACCTCGGCGCGCAGGTTCTCGTCTCGACGCCCTCCTACGCGATCGTCGTCGGGCAGGCCGTGCAGGACGCGGGGATCGATCCCGGCTCCCTGAAGCTCGAGCTCGGGCTGTTCGGCGGCGAGCCGTGGACCGACGGGCTGCGCGGCGAGATCGAGCGCGCGCTGCCGGGGCTCCGCGCGGTGAACTTCTACGGCCTGTCCGAGATGTGCGGCCCGGGTGTCGCGGCCGAGTGCATCGAGGTGCGCGACGGCCTTCACGTGCACGAGGACCACTTCCTCGTCGAGATCGTCGACCCGCAGTCCGGCGCACCGCTCCCCGAGGGGGGCGAAGGCGAGCTCGTCTTCACGACCCTGCTCAAGGAGGCGATGCCCTTGCTGCGCTACCGCACGGGCGACATCGCGTCGATCACGACGGAGCCGTGCCCCTGCGGTCGGACGACGGCGCGGATCCGCGGCCTCCGCGGACGGCGCGACGACATGGTCATCGTCCGCGGCGTCAATGTGTACCCCTCGAACGTCGAGCACGCGTTGCTCTCGCTTCCCGACGCTGCTCCGCACTACCAGGTCGTCGTGGAGCGATCCGGCTCGATGGACGAGCTGACGGTGCAGTGCGAGCCCGTCGGGGCGGAGGTCGACTCCGCGGGCCTGCGGGGCGACGCGGAGCGGGTGTTGCGAGAGCACCTCGGCATCCGCGTCCGGGTGGACGTGCTCGCTCCGGGGACGGTCCCGCGGAGCGAGGGCAAGGCCGTTCGCGTCGTCGACCGGCGCTCGTAGGGCTACGAGCGCGAGCCGAGGAAGCCGAGGACCCGCTCGGTCAGCAGCCGCGCGGCGTCCGGATCGTGCTCGGCGAAGTAGTGCTCTGTCCCCGGGTACACGAAGAGCTCCGCGCCCTCCACGGAGCCCGACAGCGCCCGCGCGATCTCGACGTCCTCGTCGCCCTCGAGGATGTGGAGCTGGAGGCCGACGCCGCCCGGCCACGTCTCGGGCCAGTCGTCGCCCCACCGGCCGAGTGGCAGAGCCGAGTAGCAGAGCACCGCGCCTCGGGCGCCGGGGCGCGTCTGTGCCAGAGACTGCGCCGCGAGCACACCGAGCGAGAAGCCGACGTAGACGATGTCGGCCGGCAGTGCGTCGACCGCGACGCGGGCCCGCCCGACGAGGGCCGTGGGGCCGCCGAGCTCCTCGGAGAAGGCGAGGCCGTCCTCGATCCGGTCGAACGTCCTGCCCGCGAGGAGGTCGGGCGTGTGCACGACGTGCCCGTCCTCGCGCAGGCGGCCGGCGAAGTCGCGGACGAACCCCGTGAGACCGAGCGCGTGATGGAAGACGACAACCTCCGCCATCCGCGCGGAGTCTAGGCGACCGCCGCCGCCCGACATTCCGGTGCATCGAGGCGGCGCCCGCTAGGTTGGCGCCCATGCCGATCGACGGCAATCGCCTCTGGCATCCCTTCGCCGCGATGGGGAAGGTCGACGGGCACGAGCTCGTGCTCACACGTGGTGACGGCTCGCGCGTCTGGGACGCGGACGGCAACGAGTACCTCGACGGGACGGCGGGCCTCTGGTTCGCGAACGTCGGCCACGGCCGTTCCGAGATCGCCGACGCCGTCGCGACGCAGCTCCGAACGCTTGCCGCGCACCACGTCTTCGGCGACCACGCGAACGAGCCGGCACTCGCGCTCGCGGCACGCGTGGCCGACCTCGCTCCCCTCGATGACGCGGCGGTGCTCTTCGGCACCGGCGGCGCCGAGGCCGTCGACACGGCGGCGAAGATCGTCCGCCGCTACTGGGCGCTCGTCGGGCAGCCCGACCGGACCGTCATCGTCTCGCGCCGCTACGCCTACCACGGGACGAACGCCTACGGCACGTCGCTCTCCGGGATCCCTGCCGTACGCGACGGCTACGGGACGCTCGTCGAGGACGTCGCCGAGGTGGCGCACGACGACCCCGCAGACCTCGAGCGCGTGCTCGACGAGCTCGGTCCGCGTGCCGCGGCGTTCATGGGCGAGCCGATGATCGGCGCGGGCGGCGCGATCCCGGCCGTCGAGGGCTACTGGCCCGAGGTCGAGCGGATCTGCCGCGAGCGCGACGTCCTCCTCGTGGCGGACGAGGTGATCTCCGGCTTCGGCCGGCTCGGCCGCTGGTTCGGCTGCGAGCGCTACGGCTTCACCCCCGACCTCATGACCTGCGCGAAGGGCATCAGCTCGGGCTACGTGCCGCTCGGCGCCGTCGTCGTCGGAGGCCGGGTGCGCGAGCCGTTCTGGCGCGAGGACGCGGCGCCCTTCGTCCACGGCGGCACGTACTCGGGCCACACGGGCGCGTGCGTCGCGGCCCTCGTCAACCTCGACATCCTCGAGCGCGAGCTGCTCGTCGAGCGCGTGGCGACGCTCGAGCCCACGCTCGCGCAGCTCCTCGAGCCGCTTCGAGAGCTGACCGGCGTCGCGGACGTCCGCAGCGTCGGCCTGGCGGGCGCGGTCGAGCTCGACGGCGGCCTGCTCGCCGACAACCCCGCGGCCGGCGCGGCCGTGGTTCTCGCCGCCCGCCGCCGCGGCGTCCTGACCCGGCTCCTCCGCGGCGTGGCCCTGCAGATCTCGCCGCCGTTCGTCGTCACCGAGGACGAGCTCGAGCGCATCGTCGACGGGATCGCGGCGGCGCTGCAGGAGGTCGTCCGGGACCTCCTGCCGGTGTAGGGTCGCCGCGTGATCCGCATCCTCGTCCTCGCCGCCGTCGTTCTCTTCCTCGTGCTCTGGGTGCGCGCCGTCGTCGACGTCGTCCGACGCCGCGACCTGAGCGTCGGCGGCAAGGCCGCCTGGGCGATCGCCATGCTCCTCATCCCGTTCATCGGCCTGCTCGTGTACACGCTCCTCCGGCCGGCCGACAGCCAGATCGCGCAACGGGCGCGGCGCTGACCCTCAGCCGGCGTTCGCGACGAGATCGAGGAGCGCTTCTCGCGTCGGCACTGGAGGGGCCTGCGGGACCTCGTCCGCGAGCTCCAGCGCCCGCGCGACGAGCGCCTCGTCGCGCGCCAGCGCATCCGGCGGGTCGAGTGCGTTGACCCGACGGGCGACCGCGCGGAAGAGCCGGGTGTCCCTCGCCGAGACGGGGTAGGCCGTCAGGCGCAGGAACAGCGCCATGCTGTCGCGCGGGTCGCGAACGTCGATCCGCGCGCCCTTCCACAGCCGGATCCGGTCGCGGTCCTCCGCGGAGACGGCGTCGAACCGCGCCGCAGCGTCTGCGCCGGCCGTCGCCTCGAAGGCGAGCGCCAGCGCGCGACCGCCGCCCGCTGTCGTCGCGGCGTCCGCGAGCCCGAACCCGTGGCGGAGCGAAAGGGAGGCGCCGAGCGCGAACGTGGGGTTCGTGTGGCACATGGCGTCGCCGATCGGCTGGACGCCCACTGCGACGGGCTCGCCGTCGACCACGAGCGAGCGATGCACGTTGTGGAGGCTCCCCATCGGCAGGACGGAGGTGGTCGGATCGGAGCAGTCGGGATGGATCCACGGCACGAGCGACGGGATCGCAAGCGCTGCCGCCATGAAGGCAGCCTCGTATCGGAGCGCCCGCAGCTCGCGGTCCCAGGGCGGGATCATGAGCACGAGAGCGAACGTCCTGTTGTCCCCTAGGAACACGACGAAGACGAGGTACCCGGTCTCGCCGCGCGGCCCTCGGAGGAGCGACGGGAGGGTCGGCATCTCGACACCGGGGAGCAGCCGGAAGTGCCGGCTGTAGTAGAGGAGGCCGCACTCGTTGCGGCGGTCGGCGAGGGGCCGCGCGCCCATGGCGCCGAGCCACGCAGCGAGCTGTGACGCGCGTCCGAGCGCGTCGACGACGAGCTCCGCCTCGACGGTCGAGCGCGCGGCTCGCACCCCGGTGACGCGCACGGTGCCTTCCCGCTCGCGCGTGCCCACCAGGCCGGTGATCACCGCCCCGCCCTCGATCGTGACATTCGGCTCGGCCGCGGCGGCCGTGCGCAGGACATCCTCGAACACCGGCCGCCGCACACAGATCGAGACGAGCTCCTCGTCGCCCGGCTCCGGGCCGTCGGGCAGCAGCTCGTACTGCCGATTCTCGAACGCACCGCCTGCAACGACGCGCTCGAGCACGTCGGGCGCCTCGTCCCCGAGCGTCCGCCGCCCGAGACCGAGGAAGTTGTGCGGCTGGCGGAACTGCGCTACACCCGCTCGCTCCCATGTGTCGAAGACGGCGTCGGGGTCGTCGCCCGCGGGTGCCGCGGAGTCACGCTCGAGGACGTGGACCCGCCTGCCCCGCCGCGCGAAGCCGATCGCGGCCGAGAGCCCTGCGATCCCGCCGCCCATGACCGCCACGTCGGTGCGAGTCGTCCCCCCGGCCACCGGGGCCATCATGCGCCGACGGCCGCGCTCGGGGCAAGATGCCGAGCGCGCGGGGGATCGTCTAGCCTCCCTCCCGTGCGCGACCTCGCGGAGCTCTTCGAGCGAAACCGCGCCTGGGCAGCCGCGATGGTCGCAGCCGAGCCGGACTTCTTCACCGGGCTCGCCGACCGGCAGACGCCGCAATACCTCTGGATCGGGTGCTCGGACAGCCGCGTGCCGGCCAACCAGATCGTCGGGCTCGCGCCGGGCGAGGTGTTCGTCCACCGGAACGTCGCCAACGTCGTCGTCCACACCGATCTCAACTGCCTCTCGGTCATCCAGTACGCCGTCGACGTGCTGCGCGTCGAGCACGTGATCGTCTGCGGCCACTACGGCTGCGGTGGCGTCGCCGCCACGCTCCACGGCGCGCGCTACGGCCTGATCGACAACTGGCTCCGGCATGTCCAGGACGTCGCGGAGAAACACGCGGACGAGCTCGACGCGATCGACGAGGAGCAACGCTTCGACCGGCTCTGCGAGCTCAACGTCGTCGAGCAGGTGGTGAACGTCTCCCAGACGACGATCGTCGAGGACGCCTGGGCGCGCGGGCAGGA
This sequence comes from uncultured Actinomycetes bacterium, assembly GCA_963792245.1. Lineage (GTDB taxonomy): Bacteria > Actinomycetota > Thermoleophilia > Gaiellales > Gaiellaceae > Gaiella. The sequence goes on along the minus strand of CAWBVO010000018.1, from coordinate 8,738 downwards.
GCTCACGGTGCACGGCGTCGTGTACGGGCTCGAGGACGGTCTGCTGCGCGATCTCGGCGTCAGCGTGTCGCAGGCGGTGGAGCTCGATGTCGGCTGAGCGCGTCGTGGTCGTGCTGCCGGGCGACGGTCGCCGGGTGGGGAACGTCGAGTTCCTTGCGCGTACCGCGGACACGCCGCGCTTCAACCTCTCGATCGTCACCGTGCAACCGCGACGCGAAGGACCGCCGCTCCACGCCCACGACACCGAGGACGACGCCTTCTACGTGCTCGACGGGGAGCTCGTTTTCACTGCCGACGGCGAGGAGGTTGCCGCCGGACCGGGCGTCTTCGTCCTCGTCCCGCCGGGCGTCGTCCACGGCTTCGCGAACCGCACCGATGAGCCTGCGCGCTTCCTCAACATCCACGCGCCGGCCGGCTTCGACCTGCGCCTGGAGCGGGACTGACGGACGGGTCGCCCTCGCCCGCCGCCGTACGCGCATACCGACCCTTGCGCAGACAATCGATCTCGTAGAAAGTTCAGACCACGGAGCAGGCAGGCATGGGTCAGGTATCGGACATCCTCGAGGGCAAGGGACGCGAGGTCCTGCGGATCGACGCGAGCGCCACCGTCTACGACGCCATCGTGCGGATGGTGGAGGGCAACGTCGGGGCGCTCCTGGTCTACGAGGGCGACCGCCTCGCAGGGATCGTCACCGAGCGGGACTACCTCCGTCGCGTGACGCTGCAGGACCGGGACGAGCGCACCACGCCCGTCGCCGAGATCATGACCCCGGAGCTCGTCTTCGTCGGCCCCGACGCCTCGGTCGAGGAGTGTATGGCGGTCATGACCGACAGGCGCATACGCCACCTCCCGGTCGTCACGGACGAGCGCGAGGTGGTCGGCATCGTCTCGATCGGCGACGTCGTGAAGTTCCAGTCGCGCGAGCAGAGCGTCCAGATCCGGTTCCTCACCGAGTTCATCTCGGGCTGAGGGCGCTTTCCGCGCCGCTCGAGGCGCAACCCGTATCCGGCATGGTGTCGGGCACATCCAGCTGCGTCCCCGTCGTGTCCGGTCGCGCTCGGCGGCCGGGCCTACACTGCCGCGATGGATCCACGGGCCCTCGAGCTCCTGGAGCTCCCCGCGATCCTCGAGCGCCTCGCGGCGACCGCGACGAGCGAGCCCGGGCGCGACCTGGCCCGCGCACTGACGCCGACGGCCGACGTCGACGAGGTCGTTCGGCGTCACGTCCTGACCGCCGAGGCGATCGCGGTGCTCGAGCAGTCGGCCGAGCCCGACCTCGCCGGCGCACACGACGTCCGGCCCGCGGTCGAGCTCGCGACCCGCGGCGGCGTCCTCGACCCGGCCGCGCTGCACGCGGTGGCGACGTCGATCGCCGCCGGGCTCGGCGCGCGCGCGGCGCTCGACGGCGCCGGCCGCCCACCGGCGCTCTGGTCGCTCGCGGAGGGCATCGAGCCGCGCCTCGCAGCCGTCGCCGCCGCGATAGGGAAGGTCGTCGAGGACGACGGCTCGGATCTCCGTGACACGGCCTCGCCCGCCCTGCGCCGACTCAGGCGCGAGCTCCGCGAGGGCCGGGCGCGGCTCGGCGATCGGCTCCGCTCGCTCGCGCGCGACCCGGCCCTGCGCGACCATCTGCAGGACGACTTCGTGACCGAGCGCGGCGGCCGGCCTGTCCTCGCGCTGCGCGCCACCGCGCGTGGCGCCGTTCCCGGCATCGTCCACGACAGCTCCGGCTCCGGCCAGACGCTCTTCGTCGAGCCCTTCGCGGTCGTCGACGACTCGAACAGGCTCCGCGAGGCGGAGATCGCCGAGCGCGACGAAGTCCGGCGCATCCTCGGCGAGCTCTCGGCCTCGGTCGCGGCGCAGGCCGGGCCGCTCGTCGAGCTCGTCGATGCCATCGCGCGGATCGACCTCTGCGTCGCGCGTGCCGCGCTGTCGCGCACCTGGCGCGGCGCCGCCGTCGAGATCGCCGACGAGGTAGTCCTGCGCGGCGCGCGTCATCCGCTGCTGGACCCAGCGGATGCCGTTCCGATCGACCTCGAGCTCGGCGACCTCCGCGCCGTCGTGGTCTCGGGCCCGAACACGGGCGGGAAGACGGTCGCGCTGAAGACGCTCGGGCTCGCGGTCCTTCTCCACCAGTGCGGCCTGCGGCCGCCGGCGCACCACGTGCTGCTCCCGATCTTCGACGAGGTGCTCGCCGACATCGGCGACGAGCAGTCGATCGCCATGAGCCTGTCGACGTTCTCCGGGCACCTGCGGAACCTCGTCGCGATCCTCGATCGCGCCACCGGCAGGTCGCTCGTGCTCCTCGACGAGGTCGCGGCCGGGACCGACCCGGTCGAGGGTGCGGCCCTCGCGCAGGCGCTCCTCGGTCGGCTGGCCCGCCAGGCGCGGCTCACCGTAGCCACGAGCCACTACCAGGAGCTCAAGGAGTGGGCGAGCGCGACCGAGGGCGCGGCGAACGCGGCGACGGGCTTCGACCCGGAGACCGAGGCGCCGCTCTACCGCGTCGCTCTCGGACGGCCGGGCACGTCGCACGCCCTGCGCATCGCCGCGCGCCTCGGCCTGGCGCGCGAGCTGGTCGACCAGGCGACGGCGCTCGTCGCCCCCGAACGCCGCCGGGTGGCCGAGCTCCTGACCGAGGCAGAGGCGGCGGAGGAGCACGCCGCCGCGGAACGCGACCGCGCGGCCGCGGCACGTGCCGCGGCGGAGGAGGCGCAGCGAGCCTCCGAGGCCCGCGTCGCCGAGCTCGAGGCGGAGATCGACCGTGTCCGCGCCTCGGCCCAGGCCGAACGTGAGCGAGCGCTCGCCGACGCGGAGCGCCAGCTGGCCGGGACGCGGGCGGAGCTCGACACCGCGCGCGCCGAGATCCGGGCCGCCCGCAGGCTCGAGCGCGAGCGAAGGGCCGCGTCCACGCCGAGGGCGATCGCGAAGGAGCGCGAGCGCGACCGCCGCCTCGGCGCGGTGTCCGAGCGCGTCGCCCGGGCCGGTCGCGTCCTCGACGCCGCCGACGAGCCGCTCGAGACGACCTCCCCGCTGGCGGCGGGCGACCCGGTCGTCGCGCCGGCGCTCGGCGTGCGCGGGACGATCGCCGAGATCGTCCGCGGCGAAGCGGTCGTCGTCGGACGCGGCGGGCTCCGCGTGCGCGTGCCACTCGAACGGTTGCGACCCGACCGTGACGGCCGCGCGGACGAGCCGGTGGAGCAGGCCGTGACGATCCGCGCTCCGGCTCCGACCGATGCCGCCACCGAGCTCGACGTGCGCGGCCGAACGGCGCAGGAGGCACGCGAGGCGCTCCGCGCCTTCGTCGACACCGCATCGCTCGCAGGCAGGGACGAGGTACGGGTCGTCCACGGCCGCGGCACCGGCGCCCTGCGCACTGCCGTCCGCGACGAGCTGGCGCGCCATCCGCTCGTCGCCTCCCACACGTCCGACTCGGCTGACGGCGCGACGCTCGTCCGGCTCGACTGAGCGGTTTACGGGCGCGGGCCGGACGGGTAGAACTCGACTCGTGCGCGCCGCCGTCCTCCTCCTGACCGTCGGTGTGCTCGTCCTCACTGCGGCAGGCTGCGGCGGCGGCGACTCGACCGAGGGCACGACGACGCAGACGACTCCGACGGAGACGTCGGCGACGGGGGACGCCGCCGCCGGCAAGGAGGTCTTCGCCTCGGCCGGATGCGGCGGGTGCCATACGTTCTCGGCGGCGGGGTCGAGCGGCGGCATCGGGCCGAACCTCGACGACGCGTCTCCGTCGTTCGACAAGGTCGTGACGCAGGTGACGAACGGCGGCGGGGCGATGCCGTCGTTCTCGGACAAGCTGACGCCACAGCAGATCCAGGACGTCGCCGCGTTCGTCTCGGGCCAGTAGCGCGTTTCGACCCACGGCGGCGACGTCGCCCGTCGCGCCTATGCTTACAGGTTCGTGTCCGAGGCGCTCCAGCCCATCGCGGAATCCGTGCTCGAGATCCTCTGGCAAGAGGACGCGAGCGCGTACGCCCTCGTCCGCGAACCGGACGGGACGCTCTCCTCCGGCGGCCTTCACGAGGGCATGCCTGCCGTCGCCGACCTGGCGAGCACAGGGCGCGGCGTCAGCGCCCGGCGGCTCGAGCTCGACGAGCTCATCGAGCTGGTCGACGCACCCCCTCACGGGCTCGTGCTCGGAGGCACCGCCCGGGTCGTCGTAGCCGTCCTCGACGCCGCACGACGCTCGGTCGCCGCCGGGCTCGTCCATCCGCACCTCCAGGCTGCCGACGGCCGCTGGCACGCGCTCTGGGGCGCGACGCTCGACGAGCACGTCGACGAGGAGCTCGACGCGCTGGCGCGCGTCGCACCGGCCGCCTCCGCAGACGCGTTCGACCGGGACACGCGCGCCTTCGTCGACGACCTCTACGGCTGCGCCGTCGACGAGCTCGCCCGGCGTGCGCTCCGCGCGGCGAATGTCACCATGACGAGCGCGTCGCCCCGAACGGACGGCGCCGCGGAGCGGTTCCTCGCGGGGCTCGCGGCGGCCACGCCGGACCTGCCGGCGGAGACCGGATACGCCGCGCTCGAGCGCCGGCTCGCGGCCTGGGTCGACGGCGGCCTCACGCGCCGATCGCGGGCGCCATGGAATCTCGGGCTCCGACTCGACGAGGCGGACGGGCCCGTGATGGGAGAGCGCCCCGTCGTCCTGGAGCTCTGGCTCGAGGCGGCGGACGACCCGACCCTCGCGCTGCCTGCCGCACTGCTCCAGTCAGGGGCCGACGAGGTCTTCGGATTCCTGCGCGACAGCGACCCACGCCGCGCGCTCGACCGCCGACTTGCGACGATCGAGCCGATCCTCGCCGACGCCGGAATCGCGCTCGCCGGCGACCCCCCGACGAGCGTCGTGCTCGACACGGAGCAGGTGCGGACGTTCCTGCGCGACGCCATGCCGCGGCTCGAGGCCATGGGTGTCCCGCTCCGCCTCCCGCGCGAGTGGGTCTCCTCGTCGAGCCGCGTGCGTGTGAACCTCGTCGCAACGGGCGTCGCCCCGTCGTCGAGCGGGTTGCTCACCCAGCAGGCGATCGCGTCGTTCGACTGGCGCCTCGCGATCGGCGACGTCGAGCTGACCGACGAGGAGCTCCGCGCGCTCGCCGCCGCGAAGGAGCCGCTCGTCCGGCTCCGAGGGAAGTGGCACGCGCTGCGTGCCACCGAGGTCGAGCGGGCGCTTCGCTTCCTCGAGACCCGTGACCGGGCGGCAGGCGTGGTCGAGCTCGTCCGGGCGGTGGCGGGTCTCGAGACCGAGGAGGCCGGCGTCGAGCTGGGCGACGTCCGGCTGGACGCCGCGCTCGGCGATCTCCTTGCCGGAGCCAACGAGCGGCGCTACGAGCCGCTCGCGACACCCGGCGGGATGCGTCACGACCTCTTCCCGTTCCAGGAGCGCGGTCACGGGTGGATGCGTCTGCTCGGCGACCTCCGCGTCGGCGGGATCCTCGCCGACGACATGGGGCTCGGGAAGACCGTCCAGGCGATCGCGACCCTCGTCTCGGAACGCGAGGAGGTGGGAGCGGACGTCGGGCCGACGCTCGTCGTCAGCCCGATGAGCATCGCGCAGCAGTGGGCGCGGGAGATCGCCCGCTTCGCGCCCGGGCTCCGCGTCCACCTCCACCACGGGCCGTCCCGGCTGACCGGCGACGCGTTCATTGCCGCGGTCGGGAGGGCGGACGTCGTCATCACCTCGTACGACGTCGCGACGCGCGACGTCGAGCTCCTGTCGAGCTTGGAGTGGGACCGCCTGCTCCTCGACGAGGCGCAGGACGCCAAGAACCCGCGGACGAAGCGCCACCGCGCCCTCCGGCGGATCCCGCGCCGGCGGGCGGTCGCGCTCACGGGCACCCCCATCGAGAACCGCCTCAGCGAGCTCTGGGCGATCATGGACCTCGTCAACCCCGGCTTGCTCGGCACACGCGAGGCGTTCGAGCGGTCGCTCGCCCGTCCGATCGAGGCACGGCGGGACGCCCAAGCGCTCGAGCGGCTCCGCTCTCTCGTCGGCCCGTTCGTCCTCCGCCGGGCGAAGGACGCGCCCGAGGTCGACATCGAGCTGCCGCCGATCACGATCTCGAAGGTGCCGTGCAACCTGACCGTCGAGCAGGCGAGCCTCTATCGCGCGACCGTCGACCGATGGATGCCGCGGATCGAGGAGCACGAGCGGGCGTTCGACCGCCGCGGCGCCGTTCTGGCGATGCTCGGGCAGCTGAAGCAGGTCTGCAACCACCCCGAGCTCGTCGTCCCGACGGGTCAGGCACTCGAAGGCCGCTCCGGGAAGCTCGAGCGCCTCGTCGAGCTCCTCGTAGCCGTCCCGGGAGACGAGAAGGCACTCGTCTTCACGCAGTACCCGGGCTTCGACCGGCTCGCGCCGCACCTCGAGCACCGCCTCGGGCGCCAGGTCGGGTTCTTCCACGGCGGGCTCTCGATCCGCGCCCGCGACGAGCTCGTGGCCCGGTTCGAGTCCGAGGCGGAGCCGTCCGTGCTCGTTGTCTCGCTCCGCGCCGGGGGCAGGGGGCTGAACCTCCCGGCGGCGAACCACGTCCTCCACTTCGACCGCTGGTGGAACCCGGCCGTCGAGCAGCAGGCAACGGATCGCGTTCACCGTCTGGGCCAGCGACGGCCGGTCTACGTGTCGAGCCTGGTCTGTACGGCGACCCTCGAGGAGCGGATCGACGCCCTCCTCGACGCGAAGCGCGAGCTGGCCGATCAGGTGATGGCCGGCCGCGCCGACGACTGGCTCGCCGAGCTCGACCTCGATGCGATCCGCGCCGCGGTCGCGCTGGCCCCCGACGCGGTCGGGGAGGCTGCGTGACCGAGATCCTCCTCCGCGGCGGCGCCCCCATCGCGGTCGCAGCCGATCCCGGTACTCGCATCGGTCGTGGGCCGTGGGCGCGGCTTTTCGCGACGGCTGTCGTCCCGGACGAGGGCTCGGAGCGCGCGGAGCGCGGCCGCGAACTGGCGCGCGAGGGAGCGGTGTCCGAGGTGCTCGTCGACGAGGGCGTGATCCGCGCTCGCGTCCGGGGCTCGGAGGGCGCCGGCTACGCGGTCTCGCTGGAGAGCGCCGTGCTCCCCGCACGCGCCTGGGCGGAGGCGACGCGTGCGGCACGGGGACGCCCCGCCCTCGATGCCGGCGCGGACGGGACGACGCAGTCGGTCCACCTCGCCCACCACCTCGAGGCCGAGCAACACGAGCCTCTGGTGCCGCCGTCCCGCCGGATCGGGACGAGCTGCACGTGCCCGGACCGGGAGTGGTCGCACATCTGCAAGCACGTCGCCGCGCTGGCGTTCGTCGTCGCGGACGCGATCGACGCCGAGCCGTCGCTGCTGCTGCGTTGGCGGGGCTGCGAGCCGGTTGCCACGCCCGCCTCACGGAGCGGCGATCCCTGGGCGGCCGGGACGTTGCCGCCGCCCCGCCCGCCCCGCGCGCTCCCGCCGGGTGCGGTGATCAAGCGTCTCGGCCGCAGCGGGATCCGGGTCGGCGGGCGCGACCTCTCGGAGGCTCTCGCCCCCGCATACCGGGCGTTTGCGCGGGCCGGCGAGGGCCCAGCCCACCCTGGCATGATCGAAGAATGGAGCAGCGACTCAGCCTCGTGACGCTCGGGGTCCAGGACCTCGAGGCCGCGCGTTCGTTCTACGAGGCCCTCGGCTGGTCGCAGAGACCGGGCACCGAGGGCGTCGTCTTCTTCCAGGCAGGCGGCCTCGTCGTCGGCCTCTGGCGCCGCTCCGACCTGGCGGAAGACAGCGGCGTCGTGGACTCGGGCGGCTGGGGTGGTATCACGCTCGCGCACAACGTCCGCTCGCCGGCGGAGGTCGACGCGGTGGTGGAAGAGGCGAGGGCCGCCGGGGCGCGCATCGCCCGTGAGCCCGCCGAGACCTTCTGGGGTGGGTACTCCGGGGTGTTCGTCGACCCGGACGGCCATCCGTGGGAGGTGGCGCACAACCCCTTCTGGACCATCGCCGACGACGGCTCGGTCGTGCTCTGAGCGAGGGCTATTCGGGGACGCCGCTGGCCCGCAAGCTCGGGATCGACGAGGGCGGCAGGTTCGCGATCGTGGCCGATCCGGGCGACGCCGTCGGCCTTCTCGAACCGCTTCCGGCAGGCGCCGGGCGGGTCGAGAACGCGCGGGACGCCGATGTCGTCGTCCTCTTCGTCACCGCGCGGCGCGAGCTCGAGGCGAGCATCGACGAGCTTGCCGCCGCGATCCACCCCGATCGGATGCTCTGGGTCGCGTGGCCGAAGCGGGCGTCGCGCGTCCCGACGGACATGACGGAGGACGTTGTCCGCGACGTCGCGCTGCCCCTGGGCCTGGTCGACACCAAAGTCGCTGCGATCGACGCGACGTGGTCCGGGCTTCGTCTCGTCTGGCGCCGCGAGCGGCGCTAGCTTCCGAGGATGTTGATCGCCCGAGCCGCGACGACGAGGACGGTCACCCCGGAGACGCCCGCCTCGAGCCCCATGAACAGCTTCGCCCGGTGCGTCAAAGGCATCGCGTCGGTGGGGCTGAACGCGATCGAGTTCGTCAACGAGAGATAGAGGAAGTCGAAGAGCGCGGGCCTCCAGACCGGATTCGCCAGCTGCGGGTTCTCGTCCTGGGGGAACTGGAAGTCCGGCTCCTTGCGTGACTCGGCCAGCGCGCGCTTCACCGGGCCGCCGCTGTCCAGCTCCCAGAAGACGAGCGAGAACGTGAGGACGTTCGTCGCCAGCATCACCGCCGCGCTGGCGAGCAGCTGC
>CAWBVO010000017.1:0-224456 GCA_963792245.1 uncultured Actinomycetes bacterium | reverse complement strand
CCTGCACCGCCCAATCCTCTCACTTCGTGAGCGATCACCGAGGCGAGGTGCGCCCCCGCACGAACCGCGGCGTCTGGCATCGTCGGTCTCGTGCCCGAGACGCCCGAGGAGCTCCACGCCCGCGCCGCGGGCGCGCTGCGAATGCCGCCCGTCGAGGAGTGGGACACGTTCCCGTTCGCCGGCGACCTGCGACCGCGGGCCCTGCTCCCTCCGGCCGAGGCCGAGCCGGCGAGGCACGGCGAGGGCGGCGTCGACTGCCGCCGCTGCAACCTCGGCGACGACGAGTACCTCTGGACGACGGAGCGCTGGCGGCTCTGGACGTTCGACCGTCCGACCGGTCTGCCGCTCGTCGCGTTGCTCGAGCCCCGGGTGCACTACGCCGAGCCCGGAGACCTGCCCGAGGCGCTCGCCGCCGAGCTCGGCGTGCTGATCGCGCGAATCGAGCGCGCGGTACGGGCGATCGGGGAGATCGGGCGCGTGCACGTCTGTCGTTGGGGTGACGGGGGCGAGCACCTCCACTGGTGGTTCATGGCGCGCCCCGCGCGGCTCCCGCAGCTGACCGGCAGCTTCGCGGCGATCTGGGACGACGTCCTTCCGCCGCTTCCCGAAGACGTCTGGCGCGACAACCTCGCGACGCTCCAGCGCGAGCTCGGCGCCCGCCCGGCGTAGCTTGCTGCTCGCCCGCGAGCACGTCCTCTCCTCGAACGGGCTGATCGAGGTCGTGCTCGAGACGCTCGGCGCCGCAGGCCGCGAGCCGGGCTGGGGACGCTGACGGCGCGCCGCCGCTAGCCGACGACGACGAGCCGGTCGCCGGCGACGTCGTCGAGCCGTGCGACGCGGCCGTCGGGGAAGCGCACGACGACCCTGCTCGCGCGCGTCTCCCGGCCGAGGCCGAAGTGGAGGCGCGGGTCCTCCGAGGACAGGTAGCTCGAGCCGGCGCGCGCCTCCTCGACGAGCCGGCGGCCGTCCGGAAGGGTGACCGTCACGACTGCGCCCGGCTCGAAGCGGCGGAGCGACACCTCGAGCCAGTGACCCGCTGTCGAGCCGCCGTTGTTCCGGAGCAGCTGCGGGGCTCCGCCGATCGACCCGACCGCGAGATCGAGGTCGCCGTCGTTGTCGAAGTCCGCAACCGCGAGGCCGCGCCCGTTCCGGGGCGCGACCGCGCCGACGTCGAGCGGTCTCACGTCGCCTCCGTCGGTCGTGATGACCCGCACCGGCTCCGCGTCCTTTACGAGGCTCGTGATCGGGATCGCGCCGTTCGCCATCGCGAGCTCCGGGCTGCCGTCGTTGTCGAGATCGGCCCACGTCACTCCCCAGCCGGTGAACGTCCTGCCGAGCGCGCCGACGAAGTCCGGGCGGGCGTCCGCGAACGGCCTGCCCGCACGGCTGCGGTAGACGGCGTGGAGCTGACCGCGGGAGTTCGTCGCGAACAGGTCGTCGCGTCCGTCACCCGAGTAGTCGCCGGCCGCGATCCCCATGCCGGCGTTCGGGTCGTCCACCCCGAGACCCTTCCCCTGCTCGACCAGCCGGAAGCCGAGACCGTCCTTCGCCGGGAGGTTGAGGTAGAGCCGGTTGGGGTCGAGGTCGTTCGCCACGTACAGATCCGGGCGCCCGTCGCCGTTGACGTCGGTGAACACCGCGCCGAGCCCGTGGTCGAGGCCGTGTGGCTCGAGCCCGGCGGCGCGACCGACCTCGCGGAAGCGTGGGTGCCCGTTCCGCTGCCCCACGTTGAGGTAGAGGAGATCTCGCACCCCGCGGTGGTTGGCGGGGAAGCCGGACGCCGAACCGGGCACCGGCCGGTTGACGTCGGTGTAGCCGGAGACGAAGAGGTCGAGCCTGCCGTCCCCGTTCACGTCCGCGACGGCCGCGCCGCTGTGCCAGCCGGCCTCGTCGATCCCGGCCGCCTTGGCGCCCTCCGTGAACGTGCCGTCCCCGTTGTTCCAGAGAATCGCGTCGAATGCGTCACGGTTCGCGTCGTAGCCGTCGGTCGTGACGACGAGGTCGGTCGCCCCGTTGCCGTCGAGGTCCGCCGCGACGCAGCCGCTCCCGCGCACCGTGAGCCCCGTGCCTGTCGTTCCGGTGACGTCCACGAACCTGCCGTGCACGTTGTGGAAGAGGTGGCTCCGCGGCAGTCCGCCGGTGGCGGCATACCGCCCGATGTCGCTATCCGCATACGAGTTGACGACGTACAGGTCGAGCCAGCCGTCCCCGTCGTAGTCGACCCAACAGAGGCCGCCGCCCATCATCGCTCCCTCGTCGCCCGTGACTCCGAAGCGGAACGCGCCCTGACGCATGTCGAGCCCGACGCTCCTCGCGACGTCGGTCAGGGTGAACGACGCTGCGACGGCGGCGACGGTGGGGCGCCCCGTGGTGCGGCCTCGGAGGCCCGTGACGAGAAATCGACCGCCGTTCTGGACGAGCTCGAACGTGCGGGCGACGTCTCGTGGCGCGCTCCGGAACATGAGCCTGCCGTCATCCGGGGCGTATCGCGCCGTCTGCGACGTCCCCTTGAGAGTCGCGACGACGAGCGGCGGGCCCTGCCCCTTGCGGCGCTCGAGCCGGAGGCCGACCTGCTCCGCCTCGTAGATCGGGACGTCGATGGAGCCGCCCTTGGCCCTGTCGATGCGGCCCCACAGCTCGGCGAGCCAGTCGCCCGTGGCTCCGCGCTTCGCCGCAGCCCGGTCACGCTTTCGGAGCGATTCGGACCCGCTTCGGAGGTCGGCGACCAGGTCGGCGGCGATCAGCCGCGCCATGGCGTCGTCGATCGGGGCGATCCCTTGCGTCGCCGCGACGGTCACCACGGGGATACGCCCCGCGGCAATCGGGCCACGAGCCGTGGACGCGGGTGCCGAGAGCAGGCCGGCGGCGACGACCACGCCTGCCGCGACCCCGGCCGCTGCGCCCAAGCGGACGGGCGACCAGCCGATCGCTCGGCCGAGCCCGCGGCGGGCGAGGAGGAGCAAGAGCGGCCGTGCGGCGCACACGAGCGTGAGCGAGCCCAGCACCGCGAGCTTCGCCGCGAACTCGGTCGTCCAGGGCGCGATCAGCACGGTCGCGAGCAGGCCGACCGACACGGCGTAGGCACGACGGCCGCGAGCGCTCTGCGGGATCGTCCGCGGGTCGGTGATCATGAAGAACAGGAACACGAGCACCTCGGGTGACGTGACGAGGAGCCACCAGAGGTCGAGGCCGTGGATCGGGCCGAGGTGCCACGCGGCAGTCATCTCGTGACCCGTCGCGGCGAGCACCGCGATCCCGGCCGCGAACGTCAGCCAGAAGCCGACCGCGATCCCGACCAGGCGCAGCCGGGAGAGGATCGTCAACCCGCCGCCCACGATCAGCACGAGGGCGAGGGCGAGCCAGATCGACATCGGCCCCCACCAGAACGGGAGCGGGTCGGCGTGCTCGGGCCCGAGCAGGACGAAGCAGAGGACGAGACCGAAGTTCGACGGGTTGAAGACATGGCGCCCGCGGAACGTGATCACGTACTTCGAGAGGAGCCCGACGGCAGCCGTGGCGGCGAAGATCCACCAGCCGTTCATGCTCCACCAGTCGCCGTGCTCCGTGCCGGGCACGCGGAGCACGAAGGCGACCCCGTTGCCCGTCAGGAGCGCGCTTGCGGGCCACATGAGCACGCGCTGGCGGCGGAACGCGATCGAGACCTCGAGCACCGCGCAGGTCACGAGCGAGACGAGGATCTGCGCGATCGACAGCTGGAAGTCGAAGGCCACCTGGCCCAGCACCTGCAGCGTGACGATCACCGACGCCAGGTGCAGGCGCGGGTCGCGCAGCGTCGGGAGCAGCACGGGGTATGCCGTGCCGCCGATCCGCAGCGTCGGCTTGCCCGCGGCGATGGCCGGAGCGCTCATGGGCGACTGATGGTACGTGCGGTCCTCGCTGTCGAGGCAGTCGGCTTTATGCCCAGAAGGCCTCGAACACCGCCGGATCCGACGGCAGCGCCAGCACCTCGCGGACGACCCCGTCCTCCAGGCGGAAGAGGAGCACCTGGTCGAGGTCGAGCCGCCGCCCGTTTCGCTCGCCGGAGGCGCGATACAGCGCGGCCGCACGGTCGTCGCTCGCGAGCACGTCGACCAGGCGGGACGCATAGGTGCCGTCGGTCTCCTTGCCGAGCCGGCCGAGTAAGCGGAGGATCGCTTCGCTGCCGCGGTACGTGCCCGCCATGGCGCCGTCCCCCGGGACGATCCACACAGCGTCGTCCGCGAACACGCCGCGGAGCGCAAATCCCTGCTTGCGGGCGAACGCGTCGAAGATGCGGCGCACCACCGCCTCGTTAGCGGCCCGCACGACTCGCCTCCCATTGCGCGATCAGGCCCTCGATGTGTCGTCGCTGCACCGGGGTGAAGTCGAACCCGTCGAGGAGCCTCCTGGCCTCGCGCGGGTCGTCGTTCGCGACGGCCGCCTCGAGATGCTCCCGTTGGGGCGTCGGCTGGCGCAGCTGGCGCCGCAGCCAGCGGAGGAGGCTTACCGTCGCCTGGTCGGTCATCCGCGCCCTACGCTACTCGGGTGGACACGCGCCTGGCGATCGCGAGCCGTCGCGACGAGCGCCGCTACGGGCCGGAGCCGCTCGCGGACGAGCTCGTCGCGCGGATCCTCGACGCGGGTCGCCTCGCGGGCTCGTCGCGGAACCGGCAGCCGTGGATCTTCGTCGTTCCGCAGAGCCGCGAGCGGGTGGACGCCCTCGCGGCGACCGTGTCCGTGCCCGCCAACGTGCTCGGGGCCGGGCTCGTGGTCGCGGTCGTCGTCGGCGGCAAGGGGCCGCTGTCGTTCGACGCAGGCCGCGCCGCGCAGAACATGCTGCTCGCCGCATGGAACGAAGGCATCGCCTCCTGCCCGAACGCCGTGGTCGACCGCGATGCCGCGCGCGCCGTGCTCGAGCTCGGCGAGGACGAGGCGCCCGCGATCGTGCTCACCTTCGGGCATCCGCAGCGTGCCCGCGACCCGTCCGCCTTGAGCGCGGACGAGTGGAGCGCCCGCGCGAACCGACGCCCGCTCGACGACCTCGTACGGCGTCTCCCGTGACCACCGGCCTGTGCGCCGGGGTGGACGTCGGCGGGACGAAGATCCAGGCCGTCGTCACCGACGGGGAGGGCGCGGTGCTCGGCCGTGCGAGGCGCGGCACGCCGTCGAGCGGCGGTGCGACGGAGGTTGCGAAGGACGTCTCGATCGCCGTCTCGGAGGCGGCCACCGCCGCGGGAGTCCGCGTCGCCGAGCTGGCAGGGGTCGGCGTGGGCGCGCCGGGGAGCGTCGACGCCGACGCGGGTGTGGTGGTCAAGGTCCCGAACATCGAAGGCTGGGACGGGCCGTTCGCCCTCGGCCCCGTCCTGTCGGAGCGCCTGGGCGTACCGGTCGTCGTCGGCAACGACGTGAACGCCGCCGTCGAGGCGGAGCGCCGCTTCGGCGCGGGGCGCGGCGCGCAGTCCTTCCTCGGCGTCTTCTGGGGAACGGGCGTCGGCGGCGGGCTCGTGCTGGACGGGCGGCTCGTGCACGGGCGCGGCTCGGCGGGCGAGATCGGCCACGTCTGCGTGAAGCCCGGCGGGCGGCGCTGCAACTGCGGGCTCCGCGGCTGCGTCGAGGCCTACGCCGGCCGGGGCGCGCTCGAGGCCCGCGCCCGGCGCGAGGCGCGGAAGCGCAAGACGGTTCTCTTCGATCTCCAGCGGGAACGGGGGAGGGAGAGCCTGACGAGCGGCGTCTGGCTGCGCGCGCTCGAGGCTCGCGATCGCGTCGCCCGGGAGCTCCTCGACGAGGCCGTCGCAGCGCTCGGGATCGCGATCGGCTCGGCGGTAACCCTGCTCGATGTGGAGCTGGTCGTGCTCGGCGGCGGGCTCGGCGAGCGGCTCGGGCCGGTGTGGCTGCGTCGGATCGAGAAGGCCGCGCGCCCGCACGTCTTCTTCGACGAGCCTCCGGCCTTCGCTCTCGCCGAGCTCGGTGACCTCGCGGGCGCGATCGGCGCGAGCCTGCTCGCCTCCGGCGAGGCGGCGACGGCGCCGCTCGCGGCAGCGTCGCGGCGAGCCGTTTGACACCGGTGGTCGCTGCCGGTTTAGTTTGTGCGCCTTCCATACAAACGGCGCCGACGATGACGCTCTCCCGATCCACACGACCGACGACGGTCACTCGATGACGTTCGCCCGCGGGGTCGCGCTCCCCGCCGATCAGACGACGGTCAGGCACGCGAACCTCGGTGTCGTGCTGCGCCACGTCGCCTCGTCGCGCTCGCGGTCGCGCGCACAGATCGCGGCCGAGACCGGTCTCACACGCGGCACCGTCTCGAGTCTCGTGGCGGAGCTGATCGACCTCGAGCTCGTGCGCGAGACCGGCGAGACCACCTCGCCGCGCGGCGTCGGGCGCCCCGGGGTCGCCCTCGAGCTTGCGGACGTCGTCGTCGGCGTCGGGCTCGAGGTGAACGTCGACTACGTCGCCGTGTCCGTCGAGGACCTGACCGGTGCCGTCCGGTACGAGCGGCGCTCGTACCGCGACAACCGCGGCTCGTCTCCCGGCCCCGTGCTCGACCGGCTGGCGAAGGAGGCCCGCCTTGCGCTCGAGGCCGTCGAGCGTGAGGGCCTGCGCCCCGTCGGGCTCTCCGTCGCGGTGCCCGGGCTCGTCGAGGAGGCCTCGGGCACGATCGTGGTCGCGCCGAACCTCGGCTGGCAGGAGCTGGCGGTCTCCGCAGAGCTCGAAGCGAGGCTCGACCTGCCCGTCCACGTCGAGAACGAGTCCAACCTCGCCGCTCTCGCCGAGCACTGGACCGGCGCCGCGGTCGGGATCGAGGACTTCGTCTGCGTCTTCGGCGAGGTGGGAGTCGGCGGCGGCATCGTGCTCGGGGGGCGCCTGTTCCGTGGGTCGCACGGCTACGGCGGCGAGTTCGGCCACGTCTCGGTCGACCCGGGCGGCGATGCCTGCGCGTGCGGCAGCCGCGGCTGCGTCGAGACGCTCGCCGGGCAGGAGGCCATCGCGCGAGCCGCCGGCGTCTCGCCCGTGGCCCTCCGCTCGCGGAGCCTGACGGACGAGCTCGTCCGGCGCGCCGAGGCCGGAGCCCCGGAGGTCGTGCGGGCACTCGCGGACGCGGGCCGCTCTCTCGGGATCGCCCTCGCGTCGACCTTCAACCTCTTCGACGTCCAGGCCGTGGTGCTGGGCGGCTGCTTCGGGCCTCTCGCCCCCTGGCTCGCGGGCGAGGTGCGGCGCACGCTCGAGGAGCGATCGCTCGCCGCCCGCTCCGGGTCGTTCGTCGTCCTCCCGTCCGCCTTCGGCGACGGGGCCGCGGTGCGAGGCGCCGCGGCGCTGTCGCTGCACCGGCTGCTCGATGCGCCGTGGACGGCGCCAATTGTCGTATCGGGAGGTGCTCGGCGCGCGTCGGAGGCACGGCGCGGGAAGGAGGTGGCGATCGGGCGCCCCTACTAGGTGTCGACGGTTTTCGTTGTGCAGCCGCGCCGGACCGAGTAGCGTCCGCGCGGGAGGTCTGACGATGAAGGAGGGTAAGGAGTGAAGAAGCTCAGCATCGCGCTTCTGGTTGCCGCAGTGGCCATGGGTCTCATGGTCGGCGGGGCAGCCGGGAAGAGCGCGAAAACAACGGCGGGGACGCAGGTATGCGTCCTGCTGCCGGACACGACGACGTCGGTCCGCTGGGAGCAGTTCGACAAGCCGGCGTTCATCGCCGCCTTCAAGAAGGCGGGTCTGACCGCGGCCGTCGTGAACGCTCTCGGGCAGCAGCAGAAGCAGCTCGCCCAGGCGGAGCAGTGCATCAACGACGGCGCCAAGGTCGGCATCATCACGTCGCTCGACACCGGCACGTCGATCGCGATCCAGAAGAAGTTCGCCGCCGCAGGTGGCAAGTCGATCGACTACGACCGGCAGATCGTCGGCGGCATCGGAGCCGTCTACATCAGCTTCGACGGCAACGCGGTCGGTCGGATCCAGGCGCGCGGCGTCATCAGCGGCATGGTGGCGAAGAAGACGTACGGGCCGAAGGGCGTCATCGCCGAGCTCTGGGGTGGCCCCACCGATGCGAATGCGTTCTGGTTCAAGAGCGGGAACGACGACGTGCTGAACCCGCTGTTCAAGGTGAAGAAGGTCACGAAGGGCCCGGCGAAGTTCGTGCCCAACTGGGACTCGAAGAACGCCCAGACCATCTTCGAGCAGATGCTCGTCCAGACGAACAACAACATCCAGGGCGTCGTTGCGGCGAACGACGGCATCGCGGGTGCGGTCGTCGCGACGCTGAAGGCGAAGGGCCTGAAGCCGATCCCCCTGAGCGGGCAGGACGCGACGGTCCAGGGTGTCCAGAACATCATCTCGGGCTGGCAGACGAACACCGTCTACAAGTACGTGCCCGACGAGGCGAACGCGGCCGCAGCGGCAGCTGTCGCGCTGTTCAAGGGGAAGGCGCCGAAGACGAACTCGACCCGGCCGAACGGCTCGAAGAAGCAGCCGACCCTCGTGATCCCCGTGGTCTCGATCACGAAGGCCAACTACACGCGCCTCTTCACGGACAAGTTCCTGAAGCGCAGCGACGTGTGCTCCGGGGCAGTACAAGCAGTACTGCAGGTAGATCGACGACCAGGGTGGAGGCACCTCCGGGTGCCTCCACGGTCGTTCCGAGCCGAACCATGAGCGATACCCCACTCCTCGAGATCCGCGGCCTGTCGAAGACGTTCGGCTCGGTGCAGGCGCTGACCGAGGTCGACTTCGAGGTGCGCAAGGGCGAGGTGATGGCGCTCGTCGGCGACAACGGCGCCGGCAAGTCGACGCTCATCAAGTGCATCGCCGGCATCCACGGCTACGACGAGGGCGAGATCGTCTTCGACGGCGAGCCGGTCACGATCCACAGCCCCAAGGACGCGGCGAGGCTCGGCATCGAGGTCGTCTACCAGGATCTCGCGCTGTGCGACAACCTCGACGTCGTCCAGAACATGTTCCTCGGCCGCGAGGAGCGCGACTGGCTCTACCGGCTGAAGGAGCCGGTCATGGAGCAGAGGACGGTGGAGACGCTCCGCTCGCTCGCCGTCACCACGATCAGCTCCATCCGTCAGCCCGTCGCCTCGCTCTCCGGCGGGCAGCGCCAGTCGGTTGCCGTCGCAAAGGCCGTGCAGTGGAACTCGCGCCTCGTGATCCTGGACGAGCCGACGGCGGCGCTCGGCGTCGCCCAGACGCGGCAGGTGCTCGACCTCGTGAAGCGGCTCGCCGAGCAGGGGCTCGCCGTCGTCCTCGTCTCGCACAACCTGCACGACATCTTCGAGGTCGCGACCCGCATCACCGTCCTTCGCCTCGGCCGCGACGTCGGCGTGTACGAGCGCGAGGCGACGACGCAGCAGGAGGTCGTGACCGCGATCACGGCAGGGATCCCCACGAAGGTCGCGGGGATCGCCGAGACCGCCGGAGACACGCTGTGAGCTCCGAGGCCGACGTCGTCGCCCCGGGGATCGAGGCGCCGGACGCCGACGCGCGCGGGCAGGCCGGGATCTGGGAGCGCACGAAGGGCAACGTCCGATCCGGCAACCTCGGCGTCCTGCCGGTCGTCCTCGGCGAGGTCGCGATCGTCGCCTACTTCGCGTTCACCGCGACGAACTTCTTCACGGCGCCGAACTTCGTGAACGTCATCCTCCAGATGGCGGGGACGACCATGATCGCCTTCGGGGTCGTCTTCGTGCTCCTGCTCGGGGAGATCGACCTCTCGATCGGGTACGTGAGCGGCATCGCGGCCGTCGCGGTCGCCGAGTTCCAGCTGCCCTCGTCGTCGCACGACTACCCCGGGTGGCTGGCGATCGTGCTCGGCCTCGCGATCGTGGCGGTGATCGGGTTCGGGCAGGGCACCATCGTGGCGAGAGTCGGAGTGCCATCGTTCGTCGTCACGCTTGCCGGTCTGCTCATCTGGCAGGGCGTCATTCTCAAGGTGCTCCAGGAGCGCGACACGATCATCATCGAGGACAACTGGGTCAACTACGCCGCCACGTACTACTTCTCCGCGAACGTCGGCTGGTTGATCGCGGCCGCGATCACCGTCCTGTACGGCGTCGTCGCGCTCGGAGGCGTCATCGGCCTCCGCCGGGCCGGCCTCTCCGCCGGTACCGGGACGGCGATCGCCAAGCTCGTCGGCGTTGCCGTTGCGAGCTTCGGCACGGTCGCCATCTGCAACCACGCCCAGCGTCCGACTGCATGTCCGGCGGGCACGCCTCTCACCGAGTCGTGCTTCCGGCCCCTCGGCCTTCCGCTCGCCGCCCTCCTCATGGTCATCTTTCTCGTCGGCCTCACGTACCTCGCGAAACGGACCGCGTTCGGTCGCCACGTGTACGCCGTCGGCGGGAACGCCGAGGCGGCGCGGCGGGCCGGCATCAACGTCCCGCGCATTCGGATCATCGTGTTCATGATCTCGTCGGTGATGGCCGGTGTCGGCGGCATCGTCCTCGCGGCGAGGCTCCAGTCGGTGAACCTGAACCAGGGCGGGGGCACGCTCCTGCTCGATGCGATCTCGGCAGCCGTCATCGGCGGCGTCAGCCTCTTCGGCGGGCGCGGCGAAGTACGGGGCGCCCTCCTCGGCGCCTTGGTCATCGCCACGATCGCGAACGGCCTCAACATCGGTGGCTACAGCACGGGCACGATCTACATGGTCACCGGCATCATCCTCCTGCTCGCCGTCACGCTCGACACCGTCGCACGACGGCTCCAGGTGCGGGCGGGTCGCTGAGGATCGCGATGAGAACGAGCCTCGGCATATGGGCACTCGGCCCGATGATCACCCGGTTCGTCCCGTCCGGATATCAGCCGCAGCACGCGAACGAGCCGATGCCGGTCAAGGTGCGGCGGGCGGTGGAGGGGCTCGGCGACCTGATGGACGACTACGAGTTCCACTATCCGGGCGAGCTCAACCCCGACAACCTCGACGAGGTGCGCGACGCGCTCGACGGGCACGGGATCGCAACCGTCTGCACCGGGCTGCACACCGATCCGCGGTTCGGGAAGGGCGGGCTCACGTCCGTCGACCCCGCCGTCCGCGCCGAGGCGCGCCGCCTGACCCGGGAGACGGCCGAGCTGGCGGGGACGATCGGGGCGAACATGATCTGCTGGCCGGGGATCGAGGGCTACAACTACCCCTTCCAGACGCCGTACGCGCAGTCCTGGGAGTGGTTCCTCGAGGGGATGGCGGAGGCGGCCGAGACGTGTGCGAAGCACGGCGTCAAGCTGTTCCTCGAGCACAAGAACTCCGAGCCGGCGATGAAGATCTTCATGCGGAACATCGGGATGACCCTGCACGTGATCCACACGCTGCGCGCCCAGGGGATCACGAACGTCCAGGTCAACATGGACTGGCAGCACCTGATCATGAACGGCGAGAGCCTCGGCGAGTACGCGGCGCTGCTCGCCGCCGAAGGTCTCCTCGGGCATCAGCACGCCAACTCGGGGTGGGGGACGTTCGACGACGACAACATGGTCGGCGCCACCGCGTTCATGGAGACGCTCGAGCTCGCCGTGGAGCTCCGCCGCGCGCGCTACGGCGAGAACGGCGAGCGCCTCGGCTTCGACCTCTACCCGTACACCGAGGACGCGGTCGCCGCCGTCGCCCGAAGCGTGAAGCAGTGGAACTTCATCTGGGACGTCTCCGGCCGGATCGACGACGCCGAGCTGCGCGAGGCGCAGTCCCGCAAGGACGCCGTCCGCGCCTACGAGCTCGTCTACGCCGCGCTCGGCGCCGAGTGACAGACGCCCCCGGCCTACGGGGCGAGGGTGCGCTCGAGCGCGGCGCGGCCGTTGCGCAGCACGGGGTCACCGTGCGAGACGAGCACGCGAGCGACCGGCAGGTCGAGCAGGGGGCGCAACGAGCCCCGCAGCGCGTCGAGCGACGTCCCCTCCGGGAGCCAGCTGCGCGGACAGAGGCGCAGGCCTCCCTCGGGATCGCCGAGCAGGACGTCGCCCGGGACGACGGCGCGATGGCCGGGCAGCCAGTAGACGACCTCGGAGCTCCTGGCGGTCGGGAGCGCGTGAACGCCGCCCGGCAGCGGATCGCCCGGGCGGAACGCCTCGGTCGTCGGCGCGCGGCGGCGAACCGCCGCCTTTCCGCCCGACGGCGCGAGCACCCGGGCGTCGTGGCGGCGCGCGACGAGGTCCGCGCTCCGCGTGTGCCAGTAGACCGTCACGAGCACGGAGACCGGCTTCCCCACATCGCGGACGAGCGCGTCGATCGCGTCGTCGCTCGGGAGCAGCGGGTCGATCAGGACGAGATCGCGGGGGCCGGCACAGGCGACCGAGCCCACCTCCTGGCGCCACTCGGGGTGGTAGGCCGTCCAGCGCCAGAGCCCTGGCCGCACCTCCTGCACGTCCATGGCCGCTGAGCCTACTCTCGTCGGCCTCGACGTCGGGACGACCGGTGTCAAGGCGATCGCGGTGTCGTCCGACGGCGCCGTGCTTGCCACTGCGACGCGCGGCTACCTGCTCTCGACCCCGAAGCCCGGTTGGGCCGAGCAGGACCCGGACGACTGGTGGGAGGCCGCGTTCGCCGCCCTCGCGGAGGTCGCCGCCGGGCGCACGGTGGCGGGCATCGGCCTCTCGGGCCAGATGCACGGCCTCGTGGTCCTCGACGCCGACGGCCGCGTGATCCGCCCGGCGATCCTCTGGAACGACCAGCGGACGGCCGCCGAATGCGCCGAGATCGAGGAGCGGGTCGGCCCGGAGCGGCTCGTCGAGCTGACAGGGAATCGGGCGCTCACGGGCTTCACGGCGCCCAAGCTGCTCTGGCTCCGGCGCCACGAGCCGGACGCGTACGGGCGGATCGCCCGGGTCATGCTGCCGAAGGACTACGTGCGGCTCCGGCTCACCGGCGAGTGGGCGATCGACGCCGCCGACGCGTCCGGGACGTTGCTCTTCGACGTCGCGGGACGCCGCTGGAGCGACGACGTGCTCGACGCCCTGGAGCTTCCCCGCGACTGGTTCCCGCCCGTCCTCGAGTCGCCCGACCAGGCGGGATCGACGCGACCGAGTGACGCCGTGTCGGAAGGGATTCCCGTCGCCGCCGGCGCCGGCGACCAGCCCGCAGCGGCGCTCGGGCTCGGGATCGATGCGCCCGGTCCGGTGTCGGTCGTGCTCGGGACGTCCGGCGTCGTGCTCGCGGCGCTCCCGCGGTACGCGCACGAGCCGGAGGGCCGGGTCCACGCCTTCTGCCACGCCGTGCCCGGGATGTGGCAGGCGATGGGGGTGATGCTGTCCGCGGCGGGCTCGCTCGAGTGGTTCCACGATCGCCTCGCGGACGGGACGTCGTTCGACGCGCTCGTCGCCGAGGCGGGCGCCTGGGAGCCGGGGGCGGAGGGGCTCCTGTTCGCCCCGTACCTGGCCGGCGAGCGGACGCCGCACGCCGATCCGGACGCCCGCGGCGCGTTCGTCGGCCTCCAGTTGCGGCACGACCGCGGCGCGCTGGTGCGTGCGGTGCTCGAGGGCGTCGCCTTCGGCTTGCGCGACGCCCTCGACGCGGTGCGAAGCATCGGGGTCGACGCGACGGCCGGCCGGGCCTCGGGCGGGGGCGCCCGGAGCGAGCTCTGGCTGCGGATCGTCGCCTCGGCGCTCGACCTGCCCGTCGAGCTGACCGAGTCGGAGGAGGGCTCTGCGTTCGGGGCCGCCCTCCTCGGCGGGGTCGCCGGCGGCGTCTTCGCCGACGCGCGCGAGGCCGTCGCCCGATCCGTCCGCGTCCGCGGGACGGTCGAGCCCGACCCCGCGTGGCGCGACGTCTACGCGGAGCTCCTGCCGCGCTATCGCGCGCTGTATCCGGCGCTCGCGCCGTTTCGGCCCTAGCGCCTACCCGGCCGAGCCGCGCCCTCGCCCCCGACGCTCGAGTCGGGCCGCCTCCTGCTTGACAATACAGTCATACGATATTTCAATAGGCCGATATCGTTCGGCGACGGCCTCGCGCCGGCTCGCCCGAGACAAGGAGGTACGACGCTGTGAGTGAAGACGAGCGCAGCGGGCTCGACGAGCACCGCGGCATGGATCGCGGCACGCTGCTGAAGCGCCTGGCCGTCGGCGGCGCCGCACTGTCCGTCCCGACCCTGGCCGCGGCCCAGACGGCGCTGGCCGCGCCCAACGCCGAGACCGCCAACGTCTTCCCGAAGCACCCGAGGTGGACGTTCGCGTTCATCAACCACGTCACGACCAACCCGTTCTTCGTCCCCACCCAGTACGGCGCGGCGGACGCGGCGAAGCTCACCGACACGAAGTACACGTGGTCGGGCTCGACCAAGGCCGACGTCGGCGAGATGATCAACGCGTTCAACGCGGCAATCAGCGCCAAGGCCGACGGCATCGCCGTGTGCGTCGTCGACAAGGGGGCGTTCGAGGCCCCGATCAAGCGGGCGCTGAGCCGCGGCATCCCCGTCGTCGCATACAACGCGGACGGCGCGCGGGCCGGGGTGAAGGCCCGGATGGCGTACATCGGACAGGACCTGTACGTCTCCGGGTTCGAGATGGGCAAGCGGATCGTCGAGCTCGTCCCGAGCGGTGACGTCGCACTGTTCATCGCCACCCCCGGAGCCCTCAACATCCAGCCGCGCATCGACGGCGCACTCGCTGCGATCAAGCAGTCGGGGAAGCCGGTCAAGGCGACGGCCGTCGCGACGAGCCCGGATCTGGCCACCGAGCTCTCGATGATCGACGCCTACTACCAGGGCCACAAGAGCCTCAAGGGCATGTTCGCCGTCGACGCCGGCGACACGCAGGGCGTCGGCCAGGTGATCCAGAAGTACAAGCTCCAGGGCAAGGTCATCGGCGGCGGCTACGACCTCCTCCCGGGCACGCTCAAGCTGATCCAGAGCGGGATGCTGCAGTTCACGATCGACCAGCAGCCGTACCTCCAGGGCTTCTACCCCGTCATGCAGCTGTTCCTCCAGCGACTCTCCGGCGGCCTGGTCGCCCCGTCCGACACGAACACGGGTCTCCTGTTCGTGACGAAGGCCAACGTCAAGCCGTACCTCACGACGAAGACCCGGTACCACGGAAGCTCGAGCGCGCAGAAGTACCCGGTCTCCGGGTAACACTTGAGCGATCCCCGACAGCAGAGTCGATCGCACCCGAACGACGCGCCGGCCTCGGCTGGCGCGTCACGGGTGCGTTCGTCCGGCGCCGCGAGGCGAGCATCTTCGTCGTCGCGATCCTCCTGTGCATCTACTTCTCGATCGAGAGCGCGGCGTTCTACTCGACCGACAACCTCAAGAACATCACCGAGACGATGGCCCCGATCGCGCTGATCGCGGCGGGTCAGACGATGCTCCTGATCTGCGGCGAGATCGACCTCGCGCTGGGTCGCGTGTACGCCCTCGCCCCCGCGATCGTCTACGTCGTCTCGTCGGACGAACGAGCACGGGCTCCCGATCTGGGTCGGGATGCTCGCCGCGCTCGCCGTGTCCTGCCTCGTCGGGCTGACGAGCGGCGTGATCACGACGTTCCTCCGAGTGCCGTCGTTCATCACGACCCTCGGCATGCTGTTCCTCCTGAACGGCATCACGCTGCACCTGCTCGCCGGCACGCAGGTGTTCATGCCCGGCGGCGGCCTCTTCCAGAACATCTTCGGCTCACAGCCCGTTCGAGTACGTCGTGTACCTCAACTCGGAGTTCTGGTGGGCGCTCGGCATCGTGCTCCTCCTGCAGTTCGTGCTCACGTGGACGCGGTGGGGCCTGCACACGATCGCCACCGGCGGCAACCTGGTCGGCGCCGCCGAGAGCGGCGTCAACGTGCGGATGGTCAAGATCGGGAACTTCGTGCTCGCGAACCTGCTCGCGGGCTTCGCCGGCATCCTCGACTCGACCCGGATCACGACGATCGTCCCGCTGCAGGGCGGCGCGGACATCATGTTCCTCGCCGTCGCCGGCGCCGTGATCGGCGGGACGTCGCTGTTCGGCGGCTCAGGGCTCGGTGATCGGCGCGTTCATCGGCGTCGCCGTGCTCGTCATCATCCGCACCGGCTTCAGCATCATCGGCGTCAGCGCCTTCACGTTCGACCTCATCATCGGCATCGCGATCATCGCGTCGATGATCGTGAACGTGCAGGTCGCCCGCCTTCGCACCCTCGGGAGGCTGCAGTGAGTGCCGGCGCGGTGAACGAGCGCCGCTCGCGATCAGGGTCGAGAACGTCGCCAAGAGCTTCGGCGCCGTGACGGCGCTCGTCGACCTCTCGCTCCGCCTGGAGCAGGGGGAGTGCCTCGGGCTGATCGGCGACAACGGCGCGGGCAAGTCGACGCTGATCAAGATCCTGAGCGGCTTCCACCGCCCCGACAGCGGTGCGATCTTCGTCGACGGCGTCGAGGTGAACCTCCGCTCGGTCGACCACGCCCGCTCGCTCGGGATCGACACCGTCTTCCAGGACCTGGCGCTGATCCCGACGCTCTCGGTCGCGCAGAACATGTTCCTGAACCGCGAGCTGACCTCCGGCATCGGCCCGTTCCGCTGGCTGGCGAACGGCGAGATGCGCCGGCGGGCGCGCAGCTACATCGACAGCATCGGGATCAAGACGCTGCGCTCGGTGCGCTCGGAGGTGGCGATGCTCTCCGGCGGGCAGCGCCAGGCGATCGCGATCGCGCGCTCGGTGCACTCCGGCGCGCGGATCCTCCTGCTCGACGAGCCGCTCGCCGCGATGGGCGCGAAGGAGGGAGAGATGATCCTCGACCTCGTCCGCGACCTGAAGGAGAAGGGCCATTCGATGATCGTCGTCGCCCACAACTACGTGCACGTGCTCGAGGTCTGCGACCGCGTCAACCTCCTCCAGCACGGCCGGATCACCCTCGACCGGCTTTCCTCGGAGACGTCCGCAGAGGAGCTCACCGAGCTCGTGGCCCGGGAGTACCGTCGGCAGCGCGACGATCGGCAGCCGTCGAACGGCGCGACCCAGGGGTGATGGCACGCGAGACCCGAGCCGCGCTCGGCGCCCCGTGGAGCGCCGAAGCGACTCGAGAGGAGGGCCGTGAAGAGGGGCCCGAAGTAGGTATATCATAGTATTGTTTTCCACGCGGGCATTGAGGCGTGCTCGCGACGCGAAGGCCCGCCCTGGCTCGGCTATGCGAGTCGATGCCCTCGAGCTCGCCCGACGGCCGGCCGGCCACAGCGCTCAGCGGGTGCGGCCGTTGCCGCGCGCGAGCCTGCGGATGTCCGCAGCGGTGTCGGCGATCAGCGTCCTTGCGGCGGCCTCCGCCGCGTCCTCGTCCCCGGCGAGGATCCCGTCGAGGATCGCCCGATGCAGAGGCAGCGCCCGGCGCCTCGAGCGGCTCGGGGTCGTGGTCAGCGTGAACGTCGCTCGAAGGACGGCCCGCAGCACCCTGCCGAGATGCTCGAGGAGCTCGTTGTTGCACGACTCGAGGATCCCGCTGTGGAACTGGAGGTCAGCCGCGAGGTAGGCCGACTGGTCGTCCACGCCCGCCTCCATCGCGTCGTAGGCGGCCGCGATCGCCGCCACCTCGTCGTCCGTCGCCCGTGTGGCGGCCAGGCGAGCGGCGAGCGGCTCGATGGCGAGGCGAACCTCCGTCGTCTCCTCGTACAGCTTCTGGTCGTGCGACGACTCGGTCCGCCAGCTGAGCACATCCGGGTCGAGGATGTTCCACTCGCTTCGCTCCCGCACCCGGGTGCCGGTCTTGGGTCGTGCCTGGACGAGCCCCTTGGCCGCGAGCACGCGGACCGCCTCCCTGAGCACCGTCCGGCTGACCGAGAGGTCGGACGTCAGATCGTCCTCGGGCGGCAGCGGATCCCCGGGTTGAAGCTCACCGCTCACGATCTGCAACCCGATGGTGTGGACGACCTCGCCGTGCAGTCCGCGCCGCGGATAGATATGTGAGTTCGTCACGAGCGCCGTCGGCTCATCGCCCGATCGTAGACGCGAGACATGACGGGTCGCGGAATCACGCCAACCAATAATAATATGATACGTCTTCTAGTTCTGGTGGGCACCCACGAGATCCCACCCGCTGAGATGCCCTCGGAACGGAATTGGATGACGCACGAGGCCGGAGCGAGCCTGTGATGCGAGCGTGAACACACGGCGACTCGGTCGCACCGGGCCCGATCTGAGCGTCGTGGGGTTCGGCGCCTGGGCGATCGGAGGGCCCTGGCGGTTCGGCTGGGGAGAGGTCGACGACGACGAGTCCATCGCGGCGATCAGGCGCGCGGTGGAGCTCGGGGTCAACTGGGTCGACACGGCGGCCGTGTACGGCCTCGGCCGCTCCGAAGAGGTCGTGGGGCGCGCCCTCCGGTCTCACCGAGCCGGTGAGGAGGTCTTCGTGTTCACGAAGTGCGGGCGGAGGTGGGAAGGCCGCCCGGAGGGCCTCATCGAGAACGATCTCCGCCCCGAGTCGATCCGCGAGGAGTGCGAGCTCAGCCTGCATCGCCTCGGCCTGGAGCGCATCGACCTCTACCAGGTGCACTGGCCCGACTGGACGACCGGGACGCTGCTCGAAGAGGCCTGGGGGACGATGGCCGAGCTCGTGGACGAGGGCAAGGCACGCTGGATCGGGGTCTGCAACTTCGACGTGGAACAACTCGACCGCTGCGAGGCGGTCCGCCACGTCGACGCGGTGCAGCCGCCTCTCTCGCTGCTGGCCCGCGGCGTGCTCGGGACCGTCGTGCCGTGGGCGGCGGCGCACGGTGCCGGGGTGCTCGGGTACTCACCGCTCGCGTCGGGAATGCTGACGGGCGCCTACGACCGCCGGCGCATCGCCGGCCTCGCCGAGGACGACTGGCGCCGCGCCGCTCCCGCGTACAACGAGCCGCTGCTCTCCCAGAACCTCGCGCTCGTCGAGCGGCTCGCCGAGATCGCGGAACGGCTCGGCGCGACGCTGCCCGCGCTTGCCGTCGCGTGGGTGCTGGCGCAGCCGGGCGTCACCGCGAGTATCGTCGGTTCGCGCCTGCCGGAACACGTCGCCGGTTGGGTGGCCGCGGCCGACCTCGTGCTGGACGACCAAGCGCTCCGCGAGATCAGCGAGGCGACCACCGCCACCGGGGCTGGGTCGGACGTGCCCCCTGTCCCGCCGCCGCACATCAGGCCCGTCCCGGAATCGAACCTGAGCCAAGGAGCCCCCTCATGAGACTCGGCCTGCTGTCGACTGCGAACATCAACCGCGCGATCCTCGCGGGCGCCTCCGCCACCGAGCGCGTCGAGGTGGTGGCCGTCGCGAGTCGCGACGAAGCCCGCGCGCGGTCGTACGCCGCCGAGCACGGGATCCCGTCGGCGCACGGCTCCTACGACGGCCTCCTCGCGGACCCGGCGGTCGACGCCGTCTACATCTCGCTCCCGAACGGCATGCACCACCCGTGGACGATGAAGGCTCTCGCCGCGGGCAAGCATGTCCTCTGCGAGAAGCCGTACTCCCGCCACCCCGACGAGGTCGAGGAGGCCTTCGACGCCGCCTCGGCCGCAGGGCTCGTGCTCGCCGAGGCGTTCATGTACCGCCACCACCCGCAAACGGCCACCGTGCGCCGGCTGGTCGCGGACGGCGAGCTGGGCCGCCTCTGCGCCGTCAAGGCGACGTTCAGCTTCCCGCTTCGCGACCTGTCCGACGTCCGGGCGCTGCCCGAGCTCGACGGCGGCGCCCTGATGGACGTCGGCTGTTACTGCGTCAGCGGGATCCGGCTGCTCGCCGGCGATCCGGAGCACGTGCGCGGCGAGCAGGTCACCGGGCCGACGGGCGTCGACATGGCGTTCCACGGGACGCTCCGCTGCGCCGACGACGTGGTCGGCCAGTTCGAGGCGTCGTTTCGCTCGCCCCAGCGCCAGCGGCTCGAGGCTGTGGGGGAGGACGGGGTTCTCGTGGCCGAGGCTCCATGGCGCGTCGACCTGGGCGGATCGCTGACGCTGACCCGTGACGGCGCGACCGAGGTCGTCGAGGTCGAGACCGCCGACGCCTACACGCTCGAGCTGGTGAACCTCGCCGACGCGATCGACGGTCGCGCCGACTCGCTCCTCGGGCGGGAGGACGCGGTCGGCCAGGCGCGAACGATCGACGCGCTCTACCGCTCTGCCGAGACGCGCGCCGTCGCCACGCTCTAGGCGACGCCGCCGCCGACCGCGACCCGCGCGAGGTCGACAGCCTCCTCGAACGTCATCCGCGCTCCTCGCTGCATGAGCGGTTCGAGCTCCACGCGGCCCGCCAGGCGCTCGCGCACCTCCCGGACGCGTTTGGCCTCCTCGTCCTGCGGCATCGCCCCGAGGGCCCGGAACTGCTCGTCGAACGCCCCGCAGAGGATCGCCGCGCGCTCGTCGTCCTCGCGTCCTGCGGCGATCTGCGTGGCGATGCCGAGCGCGTAGGCGGCGCCCTCTCGGTACCCGAGCCGCAGCGACGCCTCGAGGGCGTCGCGGAGATGACGTGCCGCCGCGTCGAGGTCGCCGCCGGTCGCCTCGAGGGCGGCGAGGTTGAGGTTCGTGATCGTGACGCCGTCGTCGTCCCCGAGCTCCTGCTGCAGCCTGAGGGTCTCGACCGCGACGCGTCGCGCCTCGTCGACGTCTCCCAGCCCCAGGTGCGCCGCGGCGAGATTGCCGAGGACTGCGCCGTACCCGTGCCGGTCGTCGGTTTGCTCGAGCTCGCGGCGCGCCGCCTCGTAGAGCTCAACCGCGCCGCGCAGGTCGCCCTCGGCATGGTCGCAGGCGCCGAGCTCGCAGAGCGCGCGACCGAGCTCCCGATGGTCGCCGAGCGTCTCCAGCAACGGGCGGGCCCGAGCCCAGAGTGCCCGCGACCGCGCATAGTCGCCCGCGGCGAAGGACATGACGCCTGCCTCGCCGAGCGTGCGCGCCCGGAGCGTGGTCTCGACCCCCTCGCTCAGCTCCAGCGCCTCCTCGAGCCGGCGCCGGCCCTCCTCGACGTAGCCCCGGACGCGCCAGAAGTAGCGGAGCGCATTCGCCAGGCGTATCTCCCGCTCGACGTCGTCGACAGCGCGCGCATGCGCGAGTGCGGAGCGAAAGTTGTCGTGATCGGCCGCGATCCGGTCGAGCCAGGCTCCGTCGCTGCTCCGTCGCCAGTAGACGTCGTCTCCCTCGGCAGCGTGCAGGAACCAGCCGAGATGCCGATCGCGGACAGCCCGCTCCGAGCCGGACGCGGAGAGCTGCGCGGCGGCGTACTCGCGCATGGTCTCGAGCATCGTCACGCGCGGCGCGCCGTCCGGCCCGTCGATGCGTCCGACGAGCGCGGCGTCGAGCAGGTCGTCGACAGCGGTCGGGACGTCGCACCCGGGCGCCGCCGCCGCGACCGCCTCGACGGCGTCGATCGAGGCGCCGCCGCTGAACGCACCCAGGACGCCGAGCACAGACCGCGCAGGCTCGTCGAGCAGCCGGACGCTCCAGTCGATCGTGGCCCGGAGGGACCGCTGGCGCTCGGGGCTGTCCCGGGCGCCGCGGGAGAGCAGGGCGAGCATGTCGTCGAGGCGGGCGGCCGTCCCCTCGGCCCCGAGCGATCGGACGCGTGCGGCAGCCAGCTCGAGGGCGAGCGGGATCCCGTCGACCGCACGACAGATGCGGGCGACCGCCGTGGCGTTCGCGTCGGTCAGCGCGAAGGAGGGATCGGCGGCGCACGCCCGCTCGACGTAGAGCCGCGTGGCCGCAGCGCGCTCGATCGTCTCGACGGCCGTCGCGTCGGGGGATGGAAGCGGGAGCGGTGGCACCGCGTACGTCCGCTCGGCGCCGATCCGTAGCGGCGCGCGACTGGTGACGACGATCGGAGTCGCGGGTGCCGCGGCAGCGAGACGCGCAACGTCGGGGGCCGCGTCGAGCACCTGCTCGAAGTTGTCGAGCACGAGGACGCCACGCCTCTCCCCGAGCGCCGTGACCAATGTCTCGAGCTCGTCCTGCCCCGGCGTCTCGCCGGTCCCCAGGGCATGCACGATGGTCGACAGGACGAGTCGTGCGTCCGTCACGGCCGAGAGGTCGACGAACGCTGCGCGCTGGTCGTCCGTCGCGGCGAGCGCGAGCCGTGTCTTGCCGGTGCCGCCGGGCCCGGTCAGCGTCACGAGGCGTGTGTCCTCCCGGCGGAGGAGCCCGCGGACGGCCGCGACCTCGAGGTCGCGGCCGATCAGCCGCGTCGCCGGAGCCGACACGGCCTGCGGCGGCATCTGGGCACGGGGTGCCTGCGGTCGGGAGAGATCCTCGTCCTGGCGAAGGATCCGCTGCTCGAGTGCCCTGAGCTCCGGGCCGGGCTCGAGGCCGAGCTCGTCGAGCGCGGCGCGTGCGTCGCGGTAGGCGGCGAGGGCGTCCGCCTGGCGCCCGGCGCGGTAGAGGGCGAGCATGAGCAGGCCGCGGAGGGTCTCGCGGTGGGGATGCGCCGCAACAAGGGCTTCGAGCTCTGCGGCGACGGCGGTGTCGTCGGCGCCGGCGAGGTCATGGTCGATGCGGGCCTCGAGGGCGACGAGCCGCGATTCGTCGAGCCGCGCGGCGTCGGCGCGGGCGAAGGGCTCGTCGGCCAGATCCGCGAGGGCCGGCCCCCGCCAGAGGGCGAGCGCGACCGGAAGGTCGTCCCCACCGCGCTGGACGAGCTCGCGGAAGCGGTCTGCGTCGAGCTCCCCGGGGTGGACGTGGAGCAGGTAGCCGGGCGCTCTCGTCTCGATGCGGTCGGGGCCGAGCGCCGCACGGAGCGCGTGGACGTGGACCTGCACGGCGTTGTGGGCGCTCGGGGGCGGTGACTCGCCCCAGAGCGCGTCGATCAGCCGGTCGTTCGAGACCGCGCGGTTCGGCTCCAGGAGGAGCCGTGCGAGCAGTGCCCGCGGCCGCGGGCCGCCCAGCGCGACGGGGACACCGTCGTCGCCGACCACCTCCAGCGGGCCGAGCAACCGGAACTCCACTCACCGCTCCCTGGCGTCGAGGCCGAGGGCGAGGGCGACGGCCGCCTCGGGGCGCAGCGCGCGCCCTCGCTCGAGCACGCCGTCGAGGTCGCCGAGGCGGCCGTCGAGAGCGGCCAGGACCCGGTCGTGGCGCGCCGTCTCATGGGCCTGGGGCGTCGCGCCGATCCGGTCGAATGCCTCGTTCGTCGCGCCGAGCAGCACCCCCGCCTTGTCGGGCTCGTCGATCGCGAGGGCGATGTCCGCCGCCACCCCGAGGCAGTACCCGGTCAGCTCGACGAAGCCGATCTCCGACGCGACCGTGAAGCACTCGATCAGCCGGCGGTGCGCCTCGGCGAGGTCTCCGGCCCCCATGGCCATGCTCGCGAGCGCAAAGCTCATGTAGGCCACGCCGTCGCGGTCGCCGTTCTGGCGCTGTGCCTCGAGGACCTGAAGGGCGGTCTCGCGTCCCCGCTCCAAGTCGCCCGCCTGTTCGTAGGACTCGGCGAGGTTGCCGAGGACGATCAGGTGCAGGAACTCCTCGTGGTCGAGCAGGCGTGCGGCCACCGTGCCGTGCTCGATCCCCGCCCGCGGGTCCCCGGACGCGTTCGACAGGCTGGCGAGCTCCGCGTGGGCGCGGCCGACGTTGACGTCGTCCCCGAGCGACTCGTAGATCTCCATCGCAGCGAACCACATCGTGCGTGCCGTGTCGTAGTCGCCCACCCACATGCGCATCACCGCGGTCTCGTAGAGGATCCGCGCGCGCAGGGAGGGCTCGACGCGGTCGACGCGCGTCAGCGCCGCCTCCAGCTGCTGGCGCGCCTCGACGCCGTGGCCGCGCACGCGCCAGAAGTGGCGCATCGACGCCGTCAGGCGAAGCTCGCTCGCCGCGTCGTCGGACTCGCGCGCGAAGTCGAGCGCAGCCGCGATGTTCGCCAGCTCGGGCTCGGTGCGGTCGAGCCAGGGAGTGCCGCGCTCCCACCAGCGCGGCCGGTCGTCCTCGGCGAGCGCGATGCACCAGGCGAGCTGCCGGCGGCGGAGCTCCTCGACGCGCTCCGGAGGCTCGATCTCCGCGAGCGCGTACGCGCGGATCGTCTCGAGCAAGGTGAAGCGCGGCTCGGAGCCGCGGGCGAGCGTCGAGGAGACGAGCCCGGCGTCCAGGAGCGCGTCGAGGCAGGCCGCGACGTCCGTGGACGGATCCGCGGCCGCCTCGAGCGCGCCGAGCGTCGCGCCGGCGGGGAACGCCGCGAGCACTGCGAGCACGTGCGGCGCCGGCGGGCCGAGCAGCCGCACGCTCCAGTCGATCGCCGCGCGCAGCGAGCGCTGGCGCTCGGGCAGGTCCGGGGCGCTCCTCGTGAGGAACGCGAGGGCTTCCCCGAGCCGTGAAGCCGTGCCTTCGACACCGAGGACACGCACGCGAGCCGCAGCCAGCTCGATCGCGAGAGGGAGTCCGTCGAGGGCGCGGGTGATCCGCACGACGGAGGGCGCGTTCTCCGGCGTGAGCTCGAACTCCGGCACCGATTCCCGCGCCCGGTCGACGTAGAGCCTGACCGCCGCGGAGGCGGCGATCGTCCCGAGGTCGGCCTCCGCGGCGTCCGGCACCTCGAGCGGCGGCACCCGGTACTCGCGCTCGAGCGCCACGTGGAGCGGGCCGCGGCTGGTCGCGAGCACGCGGAGCCGCGGGACGGCGTCGAGCAGCGCCGCGATCGACGCGAACGACTCCTGGAGGTGCTCGAGGTTGTCCAGCACGAGCAACCGGGGCTCCGTCCCGAGCCGCTGGGCGATCGCCTCGACCGGCCGCTCGTTCTCGCGCTCCTCGACCCCGAGCGTCGCTGCGATCGTCGGGAGCACGCGCTCCGGGTCGGTCACCGGCGCGAGGTCGACGAACGGCGCACCGCCGAGCGTCGCCGCCGCGGCCAGGGCAAGCGTCGTCTTGCCGGTGCCGCCGGGGCCGGTGAGCGTCACGAGCCGCGTGTCGTCGCGGCCGACGAGCGCCGTCACCGCCGCCAGCTCCCTGGCGCGCCCGACGAGCACCGGCTCGGGCACGGAGCCCGCCGTCGGCTCCGGCACGCTCGGCGGGGCGAGGGTCGGATCGTGCTCGAGGATCCGGCGCTCGAGGGCGCGGAGATCCGGCGACGGCTCGAGCCCGAGCTCGTCGAGCGCCGCGCGCGCGTCGCGGTAGGCGTCGAGCGCGTCTGCCTGCCGGCCGGAGCGGTACAGGGCGAGGATCAGCTGGCCGCGGAGCCGCTCACGATGCGGATGTGCGGCGACGAGCGCCTCGATCTCGCCCACGAGGGCGGCGTGCCGCCCTTCCTCCAGATCCAGGTCGATCCGTCGTTCGAGGGTGGCGAGCCGCGCTTCGTCGAGCCGCGCCGCCTCCGCGCCCGCGAACGGCGCGTACGCGACGTCCGCGAGCGCCGGCCCGCGCCAGAGCGCGAGCGCCTCTCGGAGCTCCTCCGGACCGCCCTGCGCGAGGTGCGCGAACCGCTCGGCGTCGAGCTCGGCGGACTCGACCCGGACGAGGTACCCAGGTGCCTTCGTGACGATCCGGTCGGCTCCGAACGCGCCGCGGAGAGCGTGGACGTGCACCTGGAGGGCGTTCTGGGCGCTCGCGGGCGGCGACTCGCCCCAGATCCCGTCGATGAGGCGGTCGGTCGAGACCGCGCGATTGGGCTCCAGGAGGAGCCGCGCCAGGAGTGCACGCGGCCGTGGGCCGCCGAGGGCGACGGGCAATCCGTCGTCGCCGATCACCTCCAGCGGCCCCAACAGCCGGAACTCCACCCCTTAAGACCCCTTCTCGCCCTTCTTAAGCCGCGCTTGAGCGGATCCTAAGCGGCCTCGCCGATGGTGCGACCCGTCAAGCCAAGCCCGACCAAGGAGGCGCAAGATGATCACCACCGGCCAGGCTCTCACGAACCCCGTCACCGGCGAGACCCTCGTGTTCCGCACGACCTCCGCCGACACGAACGGCGAGCGCGTCGTCGTCGAGACGTTCGTCGAGCCGAACGGCGCCGTCGCCGCCGCGCACATGCACCCGGCGCAGGAGGAGCTCTTCGAGGTCCTCGGCGGCGAGCTCGAGTTCCGCGTCGGCACGCAGACGATCGTCGCGAAGCCCGGCGACCGCGTCCTCGTCCCGGCCGGGACGGCCCACCGCTTCCGCAACATCGGCGACGAGACCGCGCACTTCGTCTGCGAGGTGACGCCCGCCCTCGGCTTCGAGCAGCTGATCGAGACGATGTTCTCGCTCGCCGCCGACGGCAAGGTGAACAGGAAGGGCATGCCGAACCCGCTGCGGCTCGCCGTGATCGCACGGCACCACTTCGGGGACGTGCGGCTCCCCTTCCCGCCCGTCTGGATGCAGCGGCTGGGGCTCGCCATGGGCGCGCCGATCGGCCGGCTGCTCGGGTTCCGGGCCACCTACGAGCCCGCCGCCCCGGAGGCACCCACCGCGCTCGGCGTCTGATGCGCCGCCGTGTCCAACGCTCGCTCGCGCGTCTGCTCGGCCGGTTCGCCCGGCCGAGCAGCGTGCGGCAGGCGATCACGACCTGACTGACCAATCGATTCGAAGGAGACGCTCGAGATGACCACCACCGTCGAGAGGCCCTACGGCCTCACATCCCTGACCGAGAGGCTCTACGGCTCGGTCGTGTTCCCCGACCACCCGTCGTGGGATGAGGCCCGCGAGGCGTACAACCTCACGGTCGACCAGCAGCCCGCCGCGATCGCGTTCCCGGCGGACGCGCGCGACGTGCAGGAGATCGTCCGCTACGCGGCCGCGAACGGCCTCCGCGTCGCACCCCAGCGCACCGGCCACAACGCGAGCCCGATCACGTCGCTGGAGGACGTCGTCCTCCTGAAGACCGACAGGCTCGACACCGTCGAGATCGATGCCGCTGCGCTCAGCGCCCGCGTCGGTGCCGGCGTCAAGTGGGAGTCCGTCGTCCCGCGGGCATCGGAGCTCGGCCTCGCGGCGCTGCACGGCTCGACTCCCGACGTGTCCATCGTCGGCTACGGCCTCGGCGGCGGAGTGGGCTGGTACGGGCGCAAGCACGGCCTGTTCACGAACAGCATCACCGCCATCGAGCTCGTCACCGCCGACGGCCGGCTGCAGCGGGTTGACGCGGACAACGACCCCGAGCTCTTCTGGGCGCTCCGCGGGGGCGGTGGGAGCTTCGGCGTCGTGACGGCGCTCGAGTTCCGCCTCTTCCCGATCGCGGAGGTCTACGCGGGCGCGCTGTTCTTCCCGTGGGAGCGGGCCGGCCGAGGTCCTCCACGCGTGGCGCGAATGGGTCGAGACCGTGCCCGACGAGGTGACGTCGGTCGGCCGGATCCTGCAGTTTCCGCCCCTCGAGGCCGTTCCTCTCGCGTTCCGCGGCAAGGCGTTCGCGGTCCTGCACGTCTACTCGCTCGGGACGGAGAAGGAGGGCGCCGAGCGGCTCGCGCCGCTGCGGGCGCTCGGCCCGGCGGTCGACACCGTCCGCATGGTCCCCCCGGTCGAGCTCTCGGAGATGCACATGGACCCGCCCGACCCCCTGCCGTACGTGGGTGAGCACCTCGTGCTCGGCGATCTGCCGCACGACACGATCGACGCGTTCGTCGAGGCGGCGGGGCCGGGCTCCGGCTCGCGGCTCATCTCCGCCGAGATACGCCACGTCGGCGGCGCCCTCGGGCGGGGCGGCGAGGGGAACGGTGCCCTCGACCGGCTCCCGGGCACGTTCCTCTACTTCGGCGTCGGCCTTGCTTCGGACGAGGACGAGGCGGCGGCGACGAGGGCGAGCCTCGAGGGCGTGACCGGATCGCTCCGGCCGGAGCGGTCGGGGAGCTACCTCAACTTCGAGGAGGACCCTGCCGACCCGGCGAGCTTCTTCGGGGCAGAGACGTACGGTCGGCTCCGCGACGTGAAGGCCGCCTTCGACCCCGACGAGCTGTTCCTCGCCAACCATCCGATCCCGCCCGCCGTCCGCGTCGCGGACTAGAGCGCGGCGCGCAGGAACCCGAGGAGGTTGCCGCTCGTGACGGCGGCGACCTCCTCCGCACTCCAGCCCCGCTCGCCGAGCCGCTCGACGAGCGCGGGGTACTGCTCCGACCCGGTCAGCCCCTCGATCCCGGCGCCCGGCGCGAGGCCCGGCGGCGCGAGGCCGTCCTTCGGCAGCGGCGGCGGCGGCATCGCCTCCCAGAGGCGCGTGGTGAAGTCGCCGCCGAGGCACACGCGCTCCATGCCCATCACCGAGACGGCGTGGTCGAGGTGGTCGACGACGCCGTCGAGCGTCTTCCGGTCTGGCCCGATCGCGATCGGGTGCAGCATCACGCCGAAGAGGCCGCCGGCGTCCGCGAGGGCGCGGAGCTGGTCGTCGTCCAGGTTCCGAGGGGTCTCGTGGACTGCGCGGCAGCCGCCGTGGGAGCAGAGCACCGGCGCGCCGGCGACCCGCTCGACGACCTCGGCGAAGACTCCGGGCGCAGCGTGCGCGAGGTCGAGGATGACCCCGAGCGAGACGAGCCGGTCGACGAGCTCCCGCCCGAGGCGAGAGAGGCTGCCGCCGTCCTCGGCAGCGCCGTCCGCGAACGCGTTGCGCCGGTTCCACGTGAGCCCGGCCATCCGCATGCCGAGCGCGTGGAACACGTCGGCGGGCCACGTCTCGACCCCGAAGCACTCCACACCCTCGAGCGAAAGCATCAGCCCCAGGCGCTCGCCGGCAACGACCGCGTCGAGATCGGCGGCGCTCGACACCTGGATGACGCGGTCGGAGTTCTCGGCGATCGCGCGGTGGAACGAGGCGACCATGGAGAGCGCCTCGCGGAGCGCGCCCTCGGGTTGGACGACGACGTCGACGTATACCGGGCAGACCTGGAGTCCGACACCACCCCGCTCGAGCAACGGCAGCCACGTCTCCGCGAACACCCCGGTCTCGCCGAGCCGTCGCTCGCGGTAGGCGAGCTCCATCAGCAGGTCGACGTGCGCGTCCGCGATCATGGTCCGCGACCATAGACGGTCTGCCGCAATCCGTCCGTCGACGGGGCGCGTACCACCCCACGACGTTCCGAGACCGGAGGAGACAGATGAAGAGCACGCTCGTTGCAGCCCTCGCCACCCTGGCCACCCTCGCGCTGGCCCTTCCGGCGGTCGCGGCGACGCCGACCTACAAGGGCACGGTCGGTCCGGGCTTCACCATCAAGATGGCCACGAAGCCGACGAAGGCGGGAAAGATCACGCTGGTCGTCACCGACAAGTCCTCGTCGCACAACTTCCACCTCACGGGTCCAGGCGTCAACGTGAAGACCAGCGTTGCCGCTACGGGGACGAAGCGCTTCACCGTGACGCTTTCGAAGGGGACCTACAAGTTCGTGTGCGACCCGCACAAGAGCTTCATGAAGGGGCAGTTCAAGGTCTCCTGACGCCGAGTCGCGTAGGCGGTGCGTCCGGCTCAGGCCGGCGCACCGTCGCGAAGCTGGACCGACTCGATCTGCCCGTCGCCGATCCGCCAGGCGGCGAGCTCGTCGAGCCGCACCGAGTAGATGACGTACGGCCGGCCGCGCCACAGGCCGATCCGCTCGACGTCCGTCCGCGACGGGCGAGGCGCCGACGAGACGTGCGAGTGGACGACCGCCTGCTCGAGGTCGCGGTCGCCGATGTCGGCCCACATGACCGGGTCGAGGCGGAGCTCGAAGTAGTACGGCGACGGCGAGGCGTTCTCGCCGGGCACGTACTCGACCGCCTCGTCGCCGTCGACGAGCAGGAGCCCGCAGGCCTCGTTCGGGAGCTCCCGCCGTGCGTGCTCGGCGATCGCCGCCCGCACCGAGGCGGGGATCACCACCAGACTGTCGCCTCCATGGACTCCTCCACGTCGTCCGTGGGAGCCTCCCAGAAGTCGGCGCTCAGGTACTTCCAGCCGCCGTCGGCGAGGATCGCGACGACGACGCCCTCGTCGAGCTCGCCTGCGAGGCGCCGGGCGACATGCACCGCGGCACCGGCCGAGACCCCGCCAAAGATCCCTTCCAGGCGCAGCAGGTCGCGCACGGCGGCGACCGACTCCTCGTTCGACACGAGCACCTTCCGGTCGAGACGCGAGACGTCCAGGATCGGCGGCACGTAGCCGTCGTCGAGCGAGCGGAGCCCCATCACGGGATCGCCGGGGAGCGGCTCGGCCGCCGCGACGACGATGTCGGGGAACGTCTCGCGGAGGCGCTCGCCGGCCCCCATCAACGTGCCCCCCGTGCCCAGGCCGGCGACGAGCACGTCGACGCGGTCGAGCGCGGCCGCGATCTCGGCTCCCGTGCCCTCGTAGTGCGCGCGCGGGTTCGCCGCGTTCGCATACTGGAAGGGGACGAACCAGCGAGGGTCGCTCTCGGCCATCTCGAGCGCGAGCCGCACTGCACCGTTCGAGCCCTCGGCCGCCGGCGACAGGACGACGTTGGCCCCGTAGAGGCGGAGCAGCCGCTTGCGCTCCTCGGTCGCGTTCTCCGGCATGACGCACGTGAGCGGATAGCCCTTGAGGGACGCGACGAGCGCGAGCGAGATGCCCGTGTTCCCCGACGTCGGCTCGAGCAGCGCGCGGCCGGGCTGGAGCTCGCCCGACGCCTCTGCGGCCTCGATCATCGCCTTTGCGACGCGATCCTTGACGGAGCCGGTCGGGTTCTGCCCCTCGAGCTTCGCGTAGATCGTCACCGTCGGCTTCGGCGACAGCCGCGGGAGTTCCACGAGGGGCGTCTGCCCGACGAGGTCGAGGAGGCTCGCGGCCACGGCCGGCGACCACGGGCGCGAGCTTCCGCCGGCCATCGCCGGCAGCAGGATCACCGTCTCGCCGTCCGGGACCTCCGTGTCGAGCCCGTCGAGCGTACGGACGTCCTCGCCGCCCAGGTAGACGTTGACGAACGGCGCGACCCCGCCGTCGGCGAGGATCTGGGCGCCGAGTGCCGGATGCCGTTCGACGAGGTCGTCGAGCACCTCGCGCACCGTCGCGCCGGTCGCCTCGACCTGACGCGCACCGCCGACGTCGCCGCGCAGCGTGGGGGGAATCCGGACGACGGTCACGCGTGGACTCCAGGCGTGCCCTGGCAGAACTCGACGTAGTCGATGTACTCCGTGATCGTCGGGTGGTCGCCGCAGACAGGGCATTCGGGGTTGCGGCGGATCGACACCTCGTCGAAGGTCGTGTGGAGGGCGTCGAAGAGCAACAGCCGGCCGGCGAGGGAGTCGCCGACGCCGAGCACGAGCTTGAGCGCCTCGCTCGCCTGGAGCGAGCCGACGATGCCGGGCAGCACGCCGAGCACGCCGCCCTCCGCGCAGCTCGGCGCGAGCTCGGGCGGCGGGGGGAGGGGTAGAGGCAGCGGTAGCACGGCCCGTTGCCGGGATCGAAGACCGTCACCTGGCCCTCGAAGCGGTAGATCGACCCGTGCACCACGGGGACGCCGTGCCAGACGGACGCGTCGTTGACGAGGTAGCGGGTGGGGAAGTTGTCGGTGCCGTCGACGATCACGTCCCAGCCGTGCGCGAGGATCCGCTCGACGTTCTCCGAGTCGAGGCGCTCCTGGAAGGGCACGACCGTCACGTCCGGGTTCAGCGCCTCGACCGTCCGCCTCGCGGAGTCGACCTTCGGCTCTCCCAGCCGCTCGGTGGAGTGGACGATCTGTCGCTGGAGGTTGGAGTCGTCGACGATGTCCGCGTCGATGATCCCGAGCGTCCCGACCCCTGCAGCCGCGAGGTACAGCGACGCGGGCGAGCCGAGCCCGCCTGCCCCGATCAGGAGCACGCGCGAGCCGAGCAGCTTCTGCTGCCCCTCCTCGCCGACCTCGGGGATCAGCAGGTGCCTCGCGTAGCGGGCACGCTGCGCCGGCGCGAGCGCCGCGGGCATCACGAGCTCGTAGCCGTTCCGCTTCCAGTCTGCGTAGCCACCGGCGAGGTTGACCACGTTCTCGTAGCCGAGCTCGTGCAGGTCGCGCGTCGCGAACACCGAGCGCGAGCCGCTCTCGCAGTAGACGACGAGCGGGCGCGTCTTGTCGGCGATCAGCGCCTCGACCCGCGACTCGAGGTTGTTGCGCGGAAGATGGACGGCGCCTGGCAGGTGCCCCTCGTCCCACTCCTCCCGCAGGCGGACGTCGACGAAGAGCGGCGTCGCGGCCTCGCCGTTGCGCTCGAGGAGCGCGTGCGCCTCCGGCGTCGAGATCTCGTCGATCTCGGCGCGGGCCGCGGCAA
The DNA here is from genome assembly GCA_963792245.1 of uncultured Actinomycetes bacterium. Classification (GTDB taxonomy): domain Bacteria; phylum Actinomycetota; class Thermoleophilia; order Gaiellales; family Gaiellaceae; genus Gaiella. Next base: position 192,495 of record CAWBVO010000017.1, on the reverse strand, counting down.
GAAGCTCCCGGTAGCTCGCCATTACTTTCGCGAATATAGCGACACGGAGGCCCCGGGCGCGGAGAAGCGCCTGCTCGCAGCCCATCGGGAGCGTGACGGACCCTGCCCGCGCAACGAGGCGCGCGATTCCGGCCCGCGCTCCGCCGTGCGCGGCTACCGTGGCGCCGTGTCGCCGTTCGCTCGCGTCGTCGCCTGCACCGCCGCGGCCGGAGCAGCCGCGGCCGTCGTCGTCGTGGGGGTCGTCGCGCTCCAGACCGACCCCGTCGGGGCCGCCGCGCCCGCTCCCAAGGAGCGGAAGGGCGCCCCGCCCCTGACCCTCGAGCTCGGCGTTCGGACAGACCCGCAGGCGACGGCGCTCCGACGTGCCGCGCGGCTGTACGCGGCGGGGAAGCGCGCCGCTGCGGGCCGTGCGTTCGAGCGGATCGACTCGGTCGAGGGGCGGGTCGGCGAGGCGTTCGCGACCTGGCCGGTGGGAACGGTCGACCGGATGAATCGGCTCGCGGGGCTGCACGCGCAGGATGCCGTCGTCCAGCTCAACCTCGGGGTCGCGCTCTTCTGGTCGGGGCTCGCGGGCGCGCAGGAGGCGTGGCGCGCCGCGGCGGCGTCCGACCCGGATTCCGCGTACGCCGTCGCCGCTGGCAACCTGCTGCACCCCGAGTACGCGCCCGGCCTCCCGATCTTCGTCACGACCGCACGCCCCCCGGCGGCGCTCGACGGCCTCGCCCCGCCCGCCCAGCTCGAGCTGCTCCGGCGGAACGCCGCGCGGAGCATCGACGGCAAGCTCCTCTACGGCATCGCGCTCCAGAAGCTCGGTCGCCAGCGCTCGGCCGAGCGCGTCTTCACGTCGGCGGCGCGCGAGGCGCCCGCGGACGCCGAGGCACAGGTCGCGGCCGCCGTCGGCCGGTTCGACAAGGCGCGACCGGCGGAGGCGTTTTCCCGGCTCGGCCCGCTCACGCGACGGTTTCCCGACCGTGCCACGGTGCGGTTCCACCTCGGGCTCCTCCTGCTCTGGTCGGGCGAGGTGAAGGCGGCGAAGACCCAGCTCGACCGGGCGGTTTCGGTCGAGCCCGGCTCGCCGCTCGCGCGTCAGGCCCAGACGTACCTCGACGAGCTCGCGCGGGCGGGCGTCTGATCCCCGGTCGGCGCTGTTGACGCCGTCGGGACTTCGTGGCTACCGTATCGAGCTACGCGACGGAAGGGGCGGTCCTGAGCGCTGCAGCGGGTAACCCGGAACGGACGGCGACGGAACCGGATGTCGTGCTCTCGTCGGACGAGGGGCGGGCGCTCATCGAGTCGGGTCGTGCGCAGGGTCGGCTCGACGCGGACGAGGTCGCGCTGGCGCTCGACGAGCTCGACCTCGACGCCGCGCAGATCGACGCGTTCTACGACGCGCTCGACGAGGAGCAGATCGAGGTCGTCGTCCCCGAGGCCGAGGCGGTCGAGGCCGAGAGCGAGCGCGCGTGGGAGTCGGCCGAGCCCGAGATCTCGACCGACACGTTGCAGCTCTTCCTGAAGGACATCGGCAAGGTGCCGCTCCTCACGGCGGCCCAGGAGGTCGAGCTCGCAAAACGGATCGAGACCGGCGACCACTCCGCGAAGCAGGCGATGGTCGAGGCGAACCTCCGCCTCGTCGTCTCCATCGCGAAGCGGTACCGCAACCAGGGCCTGCCGTTCCTCGACCTCATCCAGGAGGGGACGATCGGCCTCGTGCGCGCGGCCGAGAAGTTCGATTGGCGCAAGGGGTTCAAGTTCTCGACGTACGCGACGTGGTGGATCCGTCAGGCAGTGGCGCGCGCGATCGCGGACAAGGGACGGACGATCCGCATGCCCGTCCACGTCGTCGAGAAGCTCAACAAGATCAGCCGCTCGGAGCGCAAGCTCCGTGCCGAGTTCGCGCGCGAGCCCACGGCGCTCGAGATCGCCGTCGACCTCGACCTTCCGGTGGAGGAGGTGGAGCAGATCAAGCGGAGCGCGCAGACACCGGTCTCGCTCGAGAAGCCGGTCGGCGACGAGGAGGAGTCGGAGTTCGGTCACTTCCTCACCGACGAGTCCGAGCCGCTTCCCGACGAGGCGGCCGAGGTGGCGATGCGTCGCGAGGCGCTGCGCTCGATCCTCGGCGCGCTCTCGCCGCGGGAGCGCCAGGTGCTCGAGCTGCGCTACGGCCTCGACGGCAGGCAGCCGCGGACGCTCGACGAGGTCGGCCGCGCGTTCAACGTGACGCGCGAGAGGATCCGCCAGATCGAGCACCAGAGCCTGAAGAAGCTCCGGGCGCTCGCGGACGCCTCCGCCGTCCGCGACGTCGCCTGATGCTGGGTCGGCTCCGAGCGTGGTGGGACCGGCGTCGCGCGCACGGGATCCGCGCTCTTTTCCGCGGACCGGACGATCCCGATGCGGGTGTCCGCGAGCCACGCCGCCCGCTGGCGCCGAGCCTGTCCGGCGCGGTCGCGCTCGACGAGTCGCACGACGACGAGGCTCCCTAGGACGCGCATCACCCCGTTCGGCCGCCTGCTCCGCTGCACGGCAATTGGACGTCGCCCCTACAATCGCGCGCGTGATCCCGCCGCACGAGGAGCTGGTCGCCGAGCTCGCCGAGCTCATCGCGATCCCGTCCGTGAGCGCCGACCCGGCGCACGCTGGCGACCTCCAACGGGCCGCCGAATGGGTCGCCGAGCGGATCCGGGGCGCGGGGGGGACAGTCGAGATCCTCGAGCGCGAGGGACGGCCGTTCGTCGCCGGCGAGGTGCCGGCCTCGAACAGCGACGGCGCGCCGGCCGTGCTCGCGTACGCGCACCTCGACGTCCAGCCGCCCGACCCGCTCGAGCTCTGGGAGTCCGACCCGTGGACGCTCGTCGAGCGGAACGGCTCGCTCGTCGCGCGCGGCGTCGCGGACGACAAGGCGCACCTCTTCATGCTGCTCGAGGCGACCCGGCTCCTCGCCGCCGCCGGCGACCTGCCCGTCACCGTCCGCTTCGCGATCGACGCGGAGGAGGAGACCAGCGGTGACTCGGCCGTCGACTGGGTCCGGGCCGACCGGGGACCCGCCGACGTCGCGCTGGTCCTGGACGGGGGCTATGCCACCGAGACGCTCCCGTCGTTCTGTACGGCGCTGCGCGGCGTCTGCTACTTCCACGTCACGGTTCGCACGGGTGTGCGCGACCTCCACTCGGGCCTGTACGGCGGTGCCGCGCTCCCGGCCACGCACGCCATCCTGCGGGTGCTCTCGGCGGTGCTCCCCGGTGCGGACGGTCTGCTCCCCGCGCCTCTCCGGGAGGGTGTCCTGGCCCCGACCGGCGCCGAGGTCGACGGCTGGAGCGTCCTCCCCTCCGGCGCGGAGGAGCTCGCGGCCGACGGCGCCCGCCCGAACGACACCCGCGCGGCGGCGGAGTTCCGGCTGCGGACGACCGCCGAGCCCTCGGTCACGGTGAACGGCGTCGAGGGCGGCTCGCCGCGGCTGATGAAGACCGTGCTGCCGGTCGAGGCGCACGCGAACGTCTCGATGCGACTCGCACCCGGGCAGACGACCGCGGCGATCGCGCCCGTGTTCGAGCGGCTGCTCCGCGAGGCGGCACCCGAGGGCGCGACCGTGGACGTCGAGCTCCTGGCGACGGCCGAGCCCGGCTTCGTCGAGCCCGGCTCGCGCGCGGTCGTGCTGGCCCAGGACGCGTTCGAGCAGGTCCTCGGCGTCCGACCCGTGCTGGTCCGGTCGGGCGGCTCGATCCCCGTGGTCGAGGTCATCACGGCGCGCGGGATCCCGACCGTCGTGACGGGATTCGCGCGGCCGACCGCGCAGATGCACTCGCCGAACGAGCACATCCCGAGCTCCGCCCTCCGGGAGGGCGTCGAGACCACGGTCGAGGTCCTGCGCAGGTTCGGCCAGCTTGGGTGACGCCCGCTACGCGAGCGACCTCGCGAAGGAGCTTGCCGAGGAGGCGCTCGAGCGCCTCCTCCGCTACGCCGCGGTCGACACGCAGTCCGATCCGAGCTCCACGACCTACCCCTCGACCGCGAAGCAGCTCGACCTCTCGCGCCTCCTCGTCGACGAGCTCCGCGAGATCGGGCTCGCCGACGTCGAGCTGACCGAGCCGGGCTACGTGTTCGCGACCCTGCCCGGGACGGTCGACGGCACGCCGACGGTCGGCCTGATCGCTCACGTGGACACGTCGTCGGCGGCGTCCGGGACGGGCGTCTCGCCGATCGTGCACCGGGCCTGGGAGGGCGAGCCGATCGTCCTTCCCGGTGACCCGACCCAGGTCCTCGATCCCGACGACATGCCCGGGCTCGCGGAGCGGGTCGGCCACGACCTCGTGACGAGCGACGGGACGACGCTTCTCGGCGCGGACGACAAGGCGGGCGTCGCGATCGTCGTCACCGCCGCCCGGCGGTTGCTCGCCGACGACGCGCCCCGTGCGACTGCGCGCATCGCCTTCACGGTCGACGAGGAGGTCGGCCGCGGCACCGACCACTTCGACCTCGACGCCTTCGGCGCGGACTTCGCCTACACGTTCGACGGCTCGGGCATCGGCGAGGTCGAGACCGAGACCTTCTCGGCCTACCAGGTCGTGCTCACGATCGACGGCGTCGGGGTCCATCCCGGGACGGCGAAGGGCCGGCTCGTGAACGCGCTGAAGCTGATGGCCGACGTGATCGCGGCGCTTCCGCGCGACGGCCTCTCACCGGAGACGACCGAGGGGCGCGAGGGCTTCGTGCATCCCGAGCGCCTTTCCGGGAGCGCCTCGCGTGCGACGCTCTGGCTGATCGCGCGCGACCACGACGACGCGAAGCTCGAGGAGCATGTCGAGCTCGTGCGCCGGACGGCCGCCGAGATCGTCCGTCGCGAGCCGAAGGCGACGCTCGCGATCGAGGTCGAGGATCAGTACCGGAACATGCGGACGGCGCTCGATCGTCACCCCGAAGTCGTCGCGGCCGCCGAGGAGGCGATCCGCCGGGCCGGCGTGGAGCCCGTGCACAGCATCATCCGCGGCGGCACCGACGGCGCCCGTCTCACCGAGAAGGGCCTGCCGACGCCGAACCTCTTCACCGGCGGTCAGAACTACCACTCGGTGCGCGAGTGGGCCTCCGTCCAGGACATGGCGGCGGCCGCCGCGACGTGCGTCGAGCTGGTACGGCTGTGGGGCGAGCGCGGCCCGGCCGGCGGCGCCTGAGCTTCCGCTCGAGTCAGGCGGGGTGGACGGCGCAGCCGAGCCACTCGTGGCCGAAGCGCCGCATCTCGTCGATGATCGGCTTCAGCGCGTCGCCCTTCTCGGTCAGCTCGTACTCGACCCGGGGCGGCGACTCCGCGTAGCTGCGGCGCACGACGATCTCCTCGGCCTCGAGCCAGCGCAGCCGCTCGGCGAGCGTCCTCGGGCTGATTCCGGCGCACGCGTGCTCCAGCTGGGTGAACCGTCGCGGCCCCTCCGAGAGGTCGTGGACGATCAGGACAGTCCACTTCGACCCGACGATCTCGCCGGTCGCGGCGACCGAGCACTGCCCTGCCTGGTGCACCGGGAGCATCGTCCGCGACGTATCGGCACCGGTGGTCATGTCCCGAAGTGTAGGGACGACCTCAGCGGCTGCCGAGTCCGGATGTGTCAGCCGTCGGGGGAGCCGAGGCGCCGCAGGCACTGCGCCGTGCACGTCGCGGCGACGACGAGCGGGCGCAGGAAGCGCGCGAGCCCGAGCGCGCCGGCCGGTGTGAGGTGCAGGCCGTCGTCGACGAACCACCGGGACTTGCCGTCGCTCGCACCGCTCCAGTCGGCGATCTCGATCTGCGGCCAGCGCTTCGCGGCCGCGCGGATCGCGTCGTTCGTCGTCCGGTAGAGCGGTCGACGCTCCTGCATCGTGACCCAGATGACCGTCGTCACGCCCTGGCGGACGAGCGCCTGCATCACACGGTCGAGATCGGCGCCGTAGTCGGAGGGCACGTCGTTGTACCCGACGTCGACCACGACGATCCGCCCGAGCGGCTTGGCCGGGGCCGAGACGAGCGAGAGCACGCTCTGCGGCCGGTCGCCCAGGTAGGGGCAGCCGATCTCGGCGAGCCGCCGGCAGACCCTCGCGTCGAGCTGGAGGTCGAAGCCCTTGCCGAGGGTCGAGCGCGCCGTCTTCTGGTACAGGAGCGCAGCGGCGACGGAGTCGCCGAAGACCGTGACGCGCGGTCGCGCAGACCCGCCGGCCGTGGCGGTGCCGGCGAGGATCGCGCATGTGATGAGGACGACGACGACGGCGGACGCGGGCGGGGCGAAGCGCACCCGAAGACCCTACCCAGGGCCGCGCGCCTCAATCCCACGGGGGAGGGTTGTGCACCCAGCGGCCGCCGACCATCGTCGCCACGACGCGCACGTCCGGCAGCTCGTCGGCCGGGATCGACACGGGATCGCGGTCGAGCACGACGATGTCCGCGAGGTAGCCGGGGAGGAGCCTTCCCCGTCGGCGCTCGTCGCCGGCGAGCCAGGCGGGCGCGACTGTCGCCGCGTGCAGCGCCTCCTCGACCGTGAGCGCCTCCTCCGTCCTCCAGCCCGCGCGCTCGTCGATCGTCCGTCGCACCCCTGCCGCGATCCCCGCAAGCGGATCCAGCTCCTCGACCGGTGCGTCCGAGCCGTTCACGACGATCGCACCGCTCCGGACGAGCGTCCCGAAGGCGTACGTGCCGTCGAGCCGGGTCCCCCAGAACCGCTCGGCCAGGTCGCGGTCGGAGGGCGCGTGGCTGAACTGGACGGAGCAGGCCACGCCGAGACGGGCGAAGCGCGGGAGGTCGGCGGGGTCGAGGCATTGCGCATGCTCGATTCGCTGGCGGAGGCCGAGAGGCTCCCAAACGTCACGCGTCGCCTCGAACGCGTCGAGCGCCTCGCGGTTCGCGCGGTCGCCGATCGCGTGCACGCCGACCGGCCAGCCTGCGCGGGCCGCCGTGCGGACGAGCTCCTCGAGCTGCTCGCCGCTCGTGATGCACACGCCTGTCCCGTCGAGCATCCATGCGGTCCGCGACCCGAGCGTGCCGTCCATGAAGGTCTTGAGGTACCCCAGGCGCAGGTAGTCGTCGCCGATCCGCGAGCGGAGGCCGAGCTCGGCCAGGCGGCCGACGTGCTCGGCCGGGAGCGACTGCCAGACGCGGACCGTCAGGCCGCCGGTGTCGTGGATCCGGCTGAAGATCCCGTGCGCGCCGAGCCAGCCGTCCTTGTCGTGGATGGCACCGACCCCTCGCTCGTTCGCGAGGCGCAGACCATCGCGCGTCGCAGCGACCCACTCCTCCTCGGCGACTGCGACGTGCCGCTCCCGGAACCGCCACGCGGACTCCTCGCGCAGGACCCCGGTCGGCTCTCCGGCCGCGTCGCGCTCGACGACGCCGCCGTGGACCTCGAGATCGCCGCCGGCGCGCGCGAGCGCCGCCGTGTTGAGCCAGAGCGAGTGGTTGTCCTTCGACCAGAGCGCCGCCGGGCGCTCGCCTGTCACGTCGTCCAGCGCGGCCCGCGTCGGCCGCTCGGACCACGCGGCATCGCGCCAGCCGTGCCCGCGGACCCACTCGCCCCGCGGTCGATGGCCGGCGACCCGCGCGAGCGCCTCGGCGAGGGACGCGGCTCCCTCCAGTTGGACGTCGCTCCGGGCGAGCGACCACGTCGGGAAATGGACGTGCGCGTCCGTGAAGGCCGGGAGGACGCACCGGCTGCGGAGGTCGACGCGGTCGGGCGTGGGGAGCGCGTGCTCGTGCACCCCAACGCCGCCGACGATCCTGTCGCCGGCGATCGCCAGCGCGGCCGCCGTCGGGAGCGACGCGTCCATCGTGCGCACGACGCCGTTCGCGAGGATCACGACGGTGAGCGTACCGCCGTCCCTTGGGCCATTCCTCGTCGTTCGCGCTCGCGGTACGATCGAGTCCCGGACCGGAGGGTTCCTTGAGCTTCGATCGTCCGCTGGCTCTCCTCTCGCTCGTGGTGCTCGCCGCGCTGGCGGCCCTGTACGTCGTGGCTGCGCGGCGGCGGCCGCGATACGTCGTCCGGTTCACGAACGTCGACGTCCTCCGTGCCGTCTCGCCGCCCATCTCCGGTCTCCGCCGGCACGCGCCGGCGGCGCTGGTCGTGACAGCGCTCGGGCTCCTCGGTGTCGGCATCGCCGGACCCCACGTCGACCGATCGGCTCCCGTCGAGAACGCGACCGTCGTCCTCGTCGTCGACACCTCGCGCTCGATGCTGTCACGCGACGTCGCGCCGACCCGTCTCGACGCGGCAAAGGCCGCTGCACGCGCGTTCCTCGACCGCGCTCCCGCGAAGCTCCGAGTCGGCCTCGTCACGTTCTCGGGCGACGTGAGCGTGGCGGCGGCTCCGACGCACGACCGCGAGCGGCTTCGCCGGTCGGTCGCGGCGATCACGCGCTGGCAGGCCGGCGGCGGCACGGCGATCGGGGACGCGTTGGCACGTGCGGTCGAGCTCGGGCAGGACGCCTTCGCCGAGCCGGGGACGGCACGGACACAGGACGGGCGTCCGACGCGCCAACGGTGAGGTCGCGATCCTGTTCCTCTCGGACGGGCGCCAGAACCGCGGCCTGCTGCCGCCGCGGGACGGAGCCTCGCTGGCGGCTGCGGCCGGGATCCCCGTCTTCACCGTCGCGCTCGGAACCGACCGGCCCGACGGGGGCGCCGGGAATGGATTCGGCTACGGCGGGTTCAGCCGGGTGCCTGACCGCGCCACCCTGAGGGCCATCTCGGAGGCGACGGGCGGAGAGTACTTCGCGGCCCGCTCGGCGGATGGGCTTCGGTCGGCGTACAGGGATCTCGGCTCGAGCCTCGGTCGCGCCCACCGTCCGACCGAGGTGACCGCGCTCTTCCTCGCAGGAGCCGCGGCCGTCCTCACGGCGGCGGCCGCGCTTTCCCGGCTCGCCGCCCCGGGCCTGCCGTAGCGGGCCGGCGCCGCCGCGCCGACCCGCTCCCCCACCACCCGTTCACGCCGCCGGCAGGATGTTCTGGTTCACGCGGAAGACGTTGTCCGGGTCGTAGCTCGCCTTGACCTGCGCGAGCCGCGGGTAGTTCGCCCCGTAGGTCGCCTTCACCCGCCCCTGGCCCTCGTCGTCCATCATGAAGTTGACGTACGACGCGCCCGCCGTGTACGGGACGATCGCCTCGTGGTAGCCGATCGTCCAGTCGCGCACGGCGGACGCCGACGCCGGATCGGGGTCGCAGCCGATGAAGACCTGCGACCACGTGGCGTCGCGGTAGCCGAACGCCGTGTCCTCGGGCGCGACGTCGTTGACCGCGCCGTCGACCGGGTAGAGGTGCGAGCCCGCCTTGAAGCCGGGCATCCGCTCGTTCCACTCGCGGTTCAGCGCGATCGCCTCGTCGGGGATCTCGCGGAGGAACGCCCCGCGCCAGTACCACTGGTCGCCCGGGCCGTAGAGGCCGTCGAACGCGCGTTCAGCGCGGCGATCGGCATGCGCCCGACGCCGTGGATCAGCGGCTCGGCGACGGACAGCATCGGGGCCATCGCCTTCTCGGCCTCCTCGTCCGTGGCGTCGATCGCCCAGACGACGCCGCAGACCTTGCGCAGGTGGAATTCCACGGGGAACGCCTCGGCGACCGGGGGGATCGTGTGGAAGTTGAAGAAGCCCATGACGTTGCGCGGCGCGGAGGGCAGCCACTCGCGATAGACCGCGAGGAGCTCGTTCGCATCCTCGATCGCCCAGAACGTCGGCCCGCCGACGACGGTCTCGAGCGGGTGCGCCTGGAACGTGAACTCGGTGACGACGCCGAAGTTGCCGCCGCCGCCGCGGATCGCCCAGAAGAGGTCAGGGTTCTCGGTGGCGCTCGCAGTCACCTGTGAGCCGTCGGCCAGCACCATCTCGGCCGAGAGCAGGTTGTCGATCGTCAACCCGTGCCGGCGCGCGAGGTAGCCGTGGCCGCCGCCGAGCGTCAGCCCGCCGACCCCGGTCGAGGAGATGATCCCCGTCGGGACGGCGAGGTTGTGCGGCCCGGTCGCCGCGTCGACCTCGCCCCAGACGCAGCCGCCGCCGACACGTACGGCTCCGGTCGCAGGGTCGACCGAGACGGCCTTGAGCGGCGAGAGGTCGATCACGACGCCCTCGTCGACGCTCCCGAGGCCGCCGCCGTTGTGCCCGCCGCCGCGGACGGCGATCGTGAGGTCGTGCTCGCGCGCGAAGCGGATCGCGGCCGCGACGTCGTCGCGACTCGTGCAGTACGCGATCAGCGCCGGGCGCCGGTCGATCATGGCGTTGAAGAGCGTGCGCGCCTCGTCGTAGCGGTCGTCCTCCGGCCCGACGAGCCGGTCGCCGAACGACGCGAGCTCGGTGCGGGCGCTCTCCCGCGCGGAAACGGTCGTGGACATCTTTCCCTCCTCTGCTCGGAACGGGTCGATCGAGAGTACGACGGCGGCGTCCGTCTGTCATGACCGGGGCTGACCGACTTGTCGTCGACCGCCCGCAATGCGCGATGATCAGATCTGATCATCGGATGACCACCGGCCCCACCGTCCCACTTCCCGGCCCGCTCCGGCTCTCGCCGGCGTTCGCCTTCGCCGGCCGCACGCGCGAGCTCGCAACGCTCCGCGCGCTGCTTCCGCGCTCCGCGGGGGAGGGGCGCCGCGCCGCGCTGATCGCCGGCGACCCCGGCTCGGGGAAGAGCCGGCTCGTGCGCGAGCTCGCCCGCGACGTCGCGGAGGAAGGGGCGAACGTGCTCTACGGCGACTGCGACGCCGTCGTCGGGTCGCCGTACGGCCCCTATGTGGGGGCGCTCGAGCACCTGGTGCGCCACGCCGACCCCGAGGTGCTTCGGCGCCATCTCGGGACGAGCGGCGGCGAGCTGACCCGGATCCTCCCGGAGCTCCCCACGCGCGTCGGCGAGCTCCCGCGGCCGGCCGCCGCCGACCCGGACACGGAGCGTCACCGGTTCCATACCGCCGTGACCGACCTGCTCGTCGGGATCAGCACCGAGGCGCCGCTGCTCGTCGTGCTCGAGGACGTGCACTGGGCCGATGCGTCGACGCTCCAGCTCACCCGTCACCTCGTCCGCTCCGGCGCGGCCGCGAGGATGCTGCTCGTCGCGACGTTCCGCGACGCGGAGGCGGACGTCCGGACTGAGCTCGCGGACGCGCTCGTCGACGTCTACCGCACGGAGGGCGTCGCGCGGATTCGCCTCGACGGCCTCTCGGAGGCGGAGATCACCGAGTTCGTCCGGCTCGCGGCGGGTGTCGATCCCTCCCCTGACCTGAGTGCCGCGATCGGCGAGCTGACCGGCGGCAACGCGTTCCTCGTCACGGAGCTGTGGCGGGAACTGCTGGACACGGGCGCAGTGGACGTCGGGTCGGCCGTGGCGCGCCTCGCGCGGCCCGTCGCGGAGCTCGGGACGCCGACGACCGTTCGGGAGGTCGTGAGCCAGCGGCTCGCACGGCTCTCACCCGAGGCGAACGAGGTGCTCGCGCTCGCCGCCGTCGCCGGCGCCGAGTTCGAGCTCGACATGGTGAGGCGGACCGCGTTCGTCCCGGACGCCGTCGTGCTCGAGGCGGTGGACGAGGCCGTCGACAACGGGCTGCTCGTCGAGGAGCCGGGCCCGAGGCTCGCGTACCGCTTCGCGCACGAGCTGGTCCGACGCGCGGTGACCGCCCGGCTCTCGGCCTCCCGCAAGGCCGAGATCCACCTGCTCGTCGCCGAGGCGCTCGCGTCCGGCCGCCCGGAGGGCGACAGCAGGGCCGTGCTCGCAGCCCTTGCCCACCACTACGCCGCGGCCGCACCGGTCGGCGGCGTCGAGCGGGCGGTCGCCTACAACCTCCTCGCGGCGGAGTCGGCGTCGAGCGCGCTCGCGTTCGGCGAGGCGGAGGACCGGTTCCGCGTCGCGCTCGAGCTCGGCGTGCGCGACCCGGCCGAGCGCGCGGACGTGATGCTGCGGCTCGGCGAGGTGCTGCATCGCGCGGGTCGGGCCGACGGGGCGCTCGAGGCGTTCCGGCGTGCCGCCGCTCTCGGGCGCACGTTGGTGGACGCGGAGATCCTCGTCCGGTCGGCGATCGGCTTCGAGGAGGCGTGCTGGCGTCCCGCGATCCACGACTCCGAGGCGGTCGAGCTGCTCGAGGAGGCCGTCGCGGCCCTCGACGAGGACGACTCGGAGCTCCGGGCGCGCGTACTCGGCGGGCTCGCGCGCGCGCTCGAGCTGCGAGGCGAGCCGCGGCGCGCCGCGCTCGCTCGGGACGAGGCGATCGCGATGTCCCGCCGCCGCGGCGACCGGCGGACGCTCGGCGCGATCCTCGCCGCGTCCTACTGGGCCCGGGGGAGCTCCTCGAACGAGGAGATCAATCGCATGCTCGTCGAGGCGCGGGAGATCGGCACCGAGCTGGAGGACGTCGAGATCGAGGGCGCCGCTCTCTCGTGGCTCGTGCCGTCGTACGTCGTGCTCTGCGATCACGACGCGGCCCGGGAGACGCTCGGGCAGCTTCTCCAGAGCGCGCGGCGATTGAGCGAGCCCTTCATGCTCCACGTCGCCGAGCAGTACGCCGCCGGGCTGGCCCTCTGCGACGGCGACCTCGAGGCAGCCGAGCGGGCCGCCGGAAGGTCGCAGGAGTGGGGGAAGCTGCTCACCGGCCGGGACGCCTCGGGGACGTACGCGATCCAGATGTTCGGGCTCCGCCGGGAACAGGGCCGTCTCGCCGAGCTGGCGCCCGTCGTCCGCCTGCTCGACGCCGAGGCGAGGCGCGGCGCCTGGGGGCCCGGCCTCGCGGCCGTGCTCGCCGAGCTCGGGATGGCCGACGATGCGCGACGCGAGCTCCATCGCATCCTCGACGACGGAATCGGCTCGCTGCGGCCGTCCCTCTGGCTGGCGTCGCTCGTCTACCTCGCCGACGCCAGTGCCGCCCTCGGGGACGTCGACGCGGCGGCGGTTCTCTATCCGGAGCTCGCGGCCTATGCGGGCGGCAACGTCATGATCGGCCATCTCGTCGCCTGCTACGGCGCCGTCGACCGGTACCTCGGGATGACCGCGGCAGTCCTCGGCGACTGGGAGCGCGCCGAGGAGCACTTCCACGTCGCGCTCGCGCTCAACACGCGGCTCGGGGCGCGGACGTGGCTCGCGCACACGGCGTACTGGTACGCGCGCATGCTCCAGGCGCGCGGAGGCGACGACGACCGGGCCCATGCTCGCGGCCAGCTCGGGATCGCGCTCGGCCTCGCCCGGACGATCGGGCTGCCCGCGCTCGCCCGTCGCGCGGCCGAGCTCGACGCCGACGTCGAGCCGGCGGCTGCGCCGCGCCGCCCCGACGGCCTGAGCGCGCGCGAGATCGAGATCCTCGTCGAGATCGCGCGCGGCCGCTCGAACCGCGAGATCGGCCGCGTGCTGCACATCAGCGAGCACACCGCGGCGAACCACATCCGGTCGATCCTCCGCAAGACGGGGTGCGCGAACCGCACTGAGGCAGCCGGCTACGCGCTCCGCCACGGGCTCGTCCCCGACTGAGCGGCGTGAGTACGATGCGCGCATGCCTCTCTACGTGATCGAGCGGGAGTTCGCCGACCGACTCGAGCTGAGCGAAGACGACGTCCGCGCGATCGACGCGGTGAACGGGGACGAGGGCGTCAGCTGGCTGTTCTCGTTCATCTCGGCCGACAAGCTGCACACCTACTGCCTGTACGAGGCCCCGTCTCCCGACGCGATCCTCGAGGCCGCGCACCGCGCGAACGTTCCGGCCGACAAGATCGTCGAGGTCAGCAAGTTCGTCCCCGCGGACGTCCTCGCGGGCTGAGCTGATCGCCGAGCACGAATCCGCCGGAGCGGGCTCGTGCGACTTGGGGGCAGACCCCTGAAGGCGTCGCCGTGCGCCGCAAGGCCAGCCGCGGAGCGCGCCTACACTTCGTCGCGTGCCCTGGGACGTCCTGAGCGACGAGCAGCGCGAGGTACGGGACCTGGTGCGGACGCTCGCGCGCGAGCGGATTGCGCCGCGTGCGGCGGAGATCGATGCGTCGCACGAGTTCCCGTGGGACGTGGTCGAGCTGTACCGCGACCAGGGGATCTTCGGCCTCTTCTTCGGCGAGGAGATGGGTGGGACGGGGACGGGAGCGCTGCTCTCGCTGGTCGCGATCGAGGAGGTCTCGAAGGTCTGTGCGACGAGCGGTCTGATCCTCGCCGTGCAGGAGCTCGGCTCGCTGGGGCTGAAGCTGGGCGGGTCGGACGAGCAGCGGGCGGCCTGGCTGCCGCGGCTCGCGTCGGGTGAGGTGCTCGCCGCCTACGCGCTGACGGAGGCGGGCTCGGGCTCGGACTCGGCGGCGATGCGGACGACCGCTCGCCTCGACGGGGACGAGTACGTTCTCGACGGGACGAAGCGGTTCATCACGAATGCGGGCGTCGCCGGTCTCTACACGGTCTTCGCGAAGACCGACCCGGAGGCGGGGCACGCTGGAATCTCCGCGTTCCTCGTCGAGGCCGACGCGCCGGGGTTCGAGGTCGCCCGGCTCGAGGAGAAGATGGGCATCGCGGGCTCGACGACGGGCGAGCTCGTCTTCGACGCCTGCCGGATCCCGGTCGGCAACCGGCTGGGCGAGGAGGGGACAGGGTTCAAGCTCGCGATGCGGATCCTCGACCGCTCCCGGCCGGGCGTGGCGGCGCAGGCGCTCGGGATCGCGCAGGGCGCGACCGACTACGCGCTCGAGTACGCCCGGACGCGGGAGACGATGGGGAAGCCGATCGCCGAGCACCAGCTGATCGCGGCCAAGCTCGCGGACATGGAGACGAAGACCGAGGCGGCCCGCGGGCTCCTCTACCGCTTCGGCCAGATGGTCGACGGCGGCGTACCGGAGGACGAGCTCACGAAGGCCTCCGCGATGGCGAAGCTGCTCTGCGGCGACGTCGCGATGGAGGTCACCACCGACGCCGTGCAGATCCTCGGCGGCTACGGCTACGTGAAGGAGTACCCCGTCGAGCGGTTCATGCGCGATGCGAAGATCACCCAGATCTACGAGGGGAGCCAGGAGGTCCAGCGGCTCGTGATCGCCCGCGAGATGCTCAAGGAGTCACGCGCCTTCCTGCTCGCGGGCGTGGCGTAACGGCCCACGCTCGACCGCCGGGCGCAGCCATGGCGTACGCTCCGACTCGATGATCCGGAACCGGTCGATCCCGACGGCCACCGTGATCCCGGTGCTCGTCTACCCGGACGTCCGTGTGGCCGTGGCGTGGCTGACGGACGCCTTCGGGTTCGTCGAGCGCGTCCGCGTCGGCGACGACCACCGGGCGCAGATGCGCGTCGGGGACGACGGGGCGGTGATCGTCGCCGACGTCCGCGGCGACCAGCACCCGCCGCAGGCGGGGCTGACCACGCACGTCGTCAAGGTGCGGGTGGCCGACGTCGACGCCGCGTTCGAGCGGGCCCGTGCGCACGGCGCACGCGTGCTCCAGGAGCCGACCGAGTTCGAGTACGGCGAGCGGGAGTGCACCGTCGAGGATCTCGCGGGGCATCGCTGGCAGTTCACGCAGACGATGCGCGACGTCGCCCCGGAGGAGTGGGGCGGCGTGACCGTCGAGCCCTGAGACGGCGCCGAGAGCCGTGCTCGCCGGGGACCAGCACGGGTCCCGCAACCGCTAGACGACCGCCGGTACCGATGAGGAGCCGGCCTTGCTCTCCCAGTAGCGGTTGAGGGCGCCCTGCACCTTGACGAACCAGACGACCGCCCCGATGAGCGGGAGCAGGAGCCACAGCCCGGTCCAGCCCGTGAAGGGGGCCGTGCGGCCGTCGGCCTGGTACATCTTGCCGACCTCGGAGGGGACGACGAACCACGTCACGGGCGAGAGGAGGATGTAGATCACGAGCCCGAGGACGCCGCC
Source organism: uncultured Actinomycetes bacterium (assembly GCA_963792245.1). GTDB lineage: Bacteria > Actinomycetota > Thermoleophilia > Gaiellales > Gaiellaceae > Gaiella. Next base: position 176,702 of record CAWBVO010000017.1, on the reverse strand, counting down.
GATGCCGTTCCCGGAGTGCGCCTTCACCTCCTCCTGGGTCTTGAAGACCCAGTAGAGCGAGTAGATGCCGAGCGTGACGATGGCGAGGACGATCGCGAAGAGGATGCCGCGGGGGTGCCCGAGCGGTCCTGTGGGGGCTGCCTGTGTGCTCATGATCCGGTGTTCGCCGTCTGCGGCGGCCGTTCCTCTCGCGCCGCCGCGCCGACACCCGGCGGGGTCGCGGGCGGGTACCGGGCCGCGACGCCGTCGACGAACCGCGCGAGCGCATCGGCGGTCGCCGGATCGTGGATCTCCACCACGTTCTCCGCGTTCCGCTCGCCCGAGCGCGAGAAGTTGAACGAGCCGACGAAGCTCGCGTCGTCGCAGACCACGACCTTCGCGTGCATCACGTCCTGGACTGCGCCGGGCGACCACGGCGTGGACGGTTTGCCGGAGAACGCCGCGCGCTCGACGATCGTCCGCAGGAGCGGGATCTTCCAGGCGCTGACGCCGTTCGAGCTCCACTGCCGGAAGACGTCGTCCGACTGCGAGTCGTCGACGACCCCGACGACGGGGCAGCGCCCCTCGTTCACGACCTCGACGAGCGTGCCGAGGATCGGCCCCGCGGTCAGCACCGGCGAGGCGACGCGGATCCGGCGGCGCGCGCGCCCGATGTGCTTCGCGACGCGGTGCGAGAGCGCCTCGCCGTTTCCCGGCGTGAACCACGGCCGCACCGTGATTCCGGCGCCGAGCTCTACCGGCCGCGGCTCGACCGTCCCCGTCCCCTGGACGACGCCGCGCTGCCAGAGCTCCTCGAAGGCGAGCGTGAAGGCGAAGGCGAGCCGCTCGCTGTCGACGACCCGGACGACGACGTTCTCCTGCCGCGTCCACGAGTCCTCCGTCCAGTTCATCGAGCCCGTCCAGGTGTCCCGGCCGTCCCGGACGCAGAACTTGTGGTGCATGAGGTCGGGGATCCCGGCGATGCCGCGGGTCTCGACGGGGAGCGCGTGGATCGCCTCGGGCCTCGTCTCGGGCGGCGGAGGCACCGGGACGGGCCCAGGGTGGTCGACGTCGAACAGGAGCCGCACGCGAACCCCGCGCTGGTGCGCCGCGAGCAGCGATGCGAGCACGAGCGCGCCCGCCTCCGTCTCGAGGCGGACGTCGTAGAGCGCCAGGTCGAGGCTCGCGCGGGCGCCGTTCACGAAGGTCGCGATCTCGCCCGCGACGCGCGAGGCGGGCTGTCCGCCGTCGGTGAGCGTCGTCAGCTCGACCGGCACTACGCCGTCGCGGCGTTGCGCGCGCGGAGCTCGGCCTTGTGGGCGCGCTTGGCGGCCTGGTACGCGTGCAGCGCCTCGACCGAGTCGACGTCGCCGAGCGTCGGGAAGCTCGGGGCCAGCGGCTCGGCGACGGCGACGCCGAAGCGCTTCGCGAGGACGGCGGAGAGGGCCATCACCTTCATGTCGCCGAAGCCGGGCAGAGCGCGGATGCGCCGCTCGAGGTCCTTCGCATCCTCCGCCTCCGTCCACACCCGCTCGGCATGGCCGTCGTACTCGGCTGCGATATGGGCGGAGAGGTCCTGGACCCGCTTCGACATCGAGCCGGGGAAGCGGTGGATCGCCGGCGGTTGCCGGAACGTGGCCTCCAGATCGGCGGGGTCGGTTGCCGCGATCGCCGCGGCGTCGAGCGAGCCGAGCCGCTGCTTCAGCTTGAGCGGCCCCGCGAAGGCGGTCTGCACGGTGATCTGCTGGTCGAGCGCGAACCCGATCAGCAGCGCGAGCGGATCCTGCGCGATCAGCGCGTCCGCCTCCGCGTCCCCGGTGAAGTGGAGCGCCTCGGGCATGCGCCGATCGTATCGCGGGCTCAGCGACCTCGGACGCGATCCAGGAGACCCGGCGGGATGAGACCCAGCGCCTCGTAGCGCTCGAATGCCTCGAGCGACATCGGCTCCGCGTCGACGAGCTCGCCGGCGATCGCCACGGCCTCGTCGAGCTCGCCGCGGCGCGCGTGGGCGAAGAGGGCGGCCAGCGCCGCCTCGTCGGGGCGCATCCCCGCTTCGAGCGCCGCTGCGCGCTCCTCGTCCGGGTCGGCGGTCTCGTCGATGCGGTTTCGGCGCCGGTAGGCGGCGGCGAGCCGGTGGAGCCGGCGCAACTCGCGGAGCGGCTCGTCGTGGTCGTCGACGCGCAGGTCGAAGACGCGGTCGACGGAGGGTTGCTCATCGCGCTCGCCGGCGACGACGACGAGCCCCGCCGCCTGGCGTCCGCGCCAGTCGCCGCCCGCGGCCTCCGCCGGCGTCGAGCGCGGCGAGCAGCCTCTCCGCGAGCGGCCCGGAGGTCGTATCGAACGCCTCGGCCATCGCCGGCCAGACGTCGGAGGAGCGCAGCATGTTCCCCTGCACGCTGACGTTCGCCTCGCTCAGATGGCCGGCGTGCGGGATGCAGCTCTCCCCGGTATGTGCAGCGGTCTCCCCGTTCGCGTCGAGAAAGGCGACCTGCCGCGTCGCACGTCCCTCGTCTGCCGCGACCAGCTCGTCGAGCGCCGCGCGCGGATCGCGGCCCTCGGCGAGAAGCCCGAGTCCCCGCGGCCCGTAGCGGCGCTCGGTGAACGACTGGGTCGCGACGGCGCCGACGCCCGCCTCCGCCCAGGCGCACGCCGCTCCCGCGTTGAACGCGCGCGACTGCACCGCGACGCCGAGCTCTCCGGTGTCGGGATCGCGCGCGACGATCGAGTACGTCACGAGCACGATGATGCACCACCCCGGGCGGGCCGCGGCGTTCCGCTCTCAGAGCGTCTCTGCGAGGCGCTCGGCGATCGCGACCGTCGTCAGGTTCGTGTTCGCGCGCGGGATCGTGGGCATGACCGAGGCGTCCGCGACAATCACGCCGTCGAGCCCGAGCACGCGCCCGCGCGTGTCCACGACGCGGCCGATCCCGCAGGTTCCTGCCGGGTGGAAGTAGTTGCGGACGCTCCCCCGGACGTAGGGCGCGAGAGGCTCCTGCCCGGGGGCCGTCTCGGGCCCGAGCAAATGGCGGAGCGGCGCCTGGCCTGCGAGCGACCGGGCGAGCTCGAGCCCTTCGACGATCACCGGCAGGTCTGCGGGGTCGCGCAGCATGCCGCGTTCGACGTCGGGCAGCGCCTGTGGATCGCGCGAGCGGAGCCGGACGCGGCCGACCGACCGGGGCTTCATGTGGAACACGGCGACGCTCGCCTCGTACGAGCCCGGTGCGGTTCCCTCGTCCACCCAGGAGAGCAGGTGGAGGTCCCAGCTGCCTGGTGCGCAGCCGCTGCTCGCCGCCTTGACCAGCGCGTGCGGCCCGAACAGCGGCCCGGTGCGCCGGACGTGCTCGGCCGTCGATCGCGAGAGGAGCCCGGTCGGCTCCCATCGGAGACCCGTGCCGTGATGGTCGAGCAGCAGCTCGCCGACGGGCAGGGTTGCCACGATCGGGATGCCGTGTCGCGCCAGCTCCGGCTCGGGCCCCACGCCGCTCCGCATCAGGATCGTCGGGGTGAAGTAGGCGCCGGCCGCGAGCACGACCATGTCGGCGTCGATCCGCTCGCCGGCGGCGGTGTGCACACCGGTCGCGCGCACCCCGTCCAGGGCCAGCCGGTCGACCGGCGTGTCCGGGCGGACGACGAGGTTCGGCCGGCCTCTCGCCGCGTCGAGGTACGCGAACGCCGTGTTCCACCGGGTCGCGTCGACGACGTTCGCCGGAAGCGACGACACGCCGACCGGCTGCGACGGATCGTCGGGGTCGGCGAGCGCGGAGAACCCGGCATCTCGCGCCGCCTCGAGGAACGCGACGTGGAGCGGCGCCGGCTCCTCGGTGTTGGCCGGGCGGACCCGGAGCGTCTCGCGGGCCCGGCGCAGGTAGGGCGCCAGGTCGGCATGGCCCCAGCCCGGTCCCCACTCGTCGTAGTCGTCCGGCGTCCCGATCACGGCCATGCAGGCGTTGTGGGTCGAACAACCGCCGATCACGCGGGCGCCGAGCGATCGCTCGTCCTCGCCGCCCGTGCCCCAGTCGTGGGTGAACGTCAGCGAGCGCGGGTCGAGCAGATCCGCCGGCCAGGCTCCGGACGAGCGCGGGCCGTAGTCGGGGCCCGCCTCGATGAGGCAGACATGGCGGTCGGGATCCTCCGAGAGCCGCGCCGCCACGACGCACCCCGCGGTGCCGCCTCCGACGACGGCGACGTCGACCCTCACCCGCCGAGCATACGACGGCCCGAAACGAGCGGCGCACGCGTACGGTCGGCCGTACGCTCCGGCAAGGCGCCGGGGGCTACGCTCGCGAGGTGGAATCGCTCACGACGCTCTCACCGGGCACGCGAGCCTGGTTCGAGCGCGCGTTCGGGACGCCGACGCCCGCGCAGGAGCTCGCGTGGCCGGCGATCGCGGCGGGCGGTGACGTGCTCGTCCAGGCTCCCACCGGGTCGGGGAAGACGCTCGCCGCGTTCCTCCTCGGACTCGATCGCCTGAACGAGACGCCGGGGCAAGGCCTCCGGCTCCTCTACGTCTCGCCGCTCAAGGCGCTCAACTACGACGTCGAGCGGAACCTCCGCGGCCCGCTCGCGGGGATCCGCTCGACCCTGTCAGTGGGCGTGCGGACGGGGGACACGCCGCAGCGCGACCGCGAGCGGATGCTCCGCACGCCGCCCGACATCCTGATCACGACGCCCGAGTCGCTGTTCCTGCTCCTCACCTCGCGCGGCCGCGAGCTCCTGAAGACCGTCGAGACCGTGATCCTCGACGAGGTGCACGCGGTCGCCGGCACGAAGCGCGGCGCGCACCTCGCACTGTCGCTCGAGCGGCTCGAGCGCGTCGTCGAGCAGCCCTTCCAGCGGATCGGCCTCTCGGCCACCCAGCGGCCGCTGGCCGAGATCGGCCGCTGGGTCGCCGGGCCCGGGCGCGAGATCGCGCTCGTCGACGCGGGGCAGCGGAAGGAGCTCGACCTCGAGGTCGTCGTCCCCGTCGAGGACATGCGTGAGCTCGGCGCGTCGTCGCGGCCGTTGTCGCAGCCGGTCGTGCAGGACGGCGTCGAGATGGACCCGGGGTACGAGGCGACGTCCCGGTCGATCTGGCCCTCGATGTATCCGGCCCTCCTCGAGCTCGTCCGCGCGCACCGCTCGACGATCGTGTTCGTGAACAACCGCCGTCTCGCGGAGCGGCTCGCGCTGCGGATCAACGAGCTCGCCGAGGGCGAGGTCGCCCGCGCCCACCACGGCTCGCTCGCCCGCGAGCAGCGCGTCCTGATCGAGGAGGATCTCAAGGCGGGCCGCATCCCGTGCCTCGTCGCGACCTCGAGCCTCGAGCTCGGCATCGACATGGGCGCCGTCGACCTCGTGATCCAGGTCGAGAGCCCGAAGTCCGTGGCGCGCGGGCTCCAGCGGGTCGGCAGGGCGGGGCACGAGCTCGGCGCGACGTCCAAGGGGCGGATCTTCCCGAAGTTCCGCGCCGACCTGCTCGAGTGCGCTGTCGTCGCGAAGGCGATGCGCGAAGGCGCGATCGAGGAGACCGTCATCCCGCGCAACCCGCTCGACGTCCTCGCCCAGCAGATCGTTGCGATCTGCGCCGAGGAGGAGATCGCGGTCGACGACCTGCACGGGCTCGTTCGCGGGGCCTACCCGTTCGCGGACCTGACTCGGGAACAGCTCGAGAACGTCCTCGACATGCTCGCCGGCAGGTACCCGTCGGACGAGTTCGCCGAGTTGCGGCCGCGGATCGTCTGGGACCGGACGGCCGGGGTCGTCCGCGGCCGCACGGGCGCCCGCCGCCTCGCCGTCACGAACGCGGGGACGATCCCCGACCGGGGCCTCTACGGCGTCTTCCAGGTGGAGGGCGGCGGCCGTGTGGGCGAGCTCGACGAGGAGATGGTGTACGAGGCGCGCGAGGGCCAGACGTTCATGCTCGGAGCCTCCACCTGGCGGATCGAGGAGATCACCCGGGATCGCGTGCTCGTCTCTCCGGCGCCGGGCGTCCCAGGCGCGGTGCCGTTCTGGAAAGGCGAGGGCGTCGGGCGGCCGTACGAGCTCGGGCGGAGGATCGGCGCCGCTTCCCGTGAGGTCGCCGCGCTTTCCGACGAGCGCGCGGAGGCGACTCTGCGCGGGGCGTATCACCTCGACGAGCTCGCCGCCCGAAACCTTCTCGCGTTCCTGCGCGAGCAGCAGCGGAGCTCGGCGCTCCCGACCGACCGCACCGTCGTCGTGGAGCGGTTCCGCGACGAGATCGGCGACTGGCGCGTCTGCGTGCTGACGCCGTTCGGCGGCCGCGTGCACGCGCCGTGGTCGATGGCGCTCTCGGCGCGCCTCCGTGACGCGCTGGGTGTCGAGGTCCAGTCGCTGTGGTCCGACGACGGGATCGCGCTCCACTTCCCCGACGCGGACGCGCCGCCCGCGCTCGCCGATCTGCTCGTCGAGCCGCAGGAGCTCGAGGACCTCGTCGTGCAGGAGGTCGGCTCGACGGCGCTCTTCGGCGCCCGCTTCCGCGAGAACGCGGCGCGGGCGCTTCTCATCCCGCGCCGCCGTCCGGGTCAGCGGACGCCGCTCTGGCAGCAGCGCCTCAAGGCGCAGAGCCTGCTCGAGGTGGCGCGAAAGTACGGCTCGTTCCCGATCGTGCTCGAGACGTATCGCGAGTGCCTGCAGGACGTCTTCGACCTGCCGGGGCTGCGCGGGATCCTCCGGGGCCTCGCCACCCGCGAGCTCGACCTCGTCGAGGTCGAGACGACCTCGGCGTCGCCGATGGCCGCATCGCTGCTCTTCGACTACATCGCCACCTACATGTACGAGGACGACACGCCCGCGGCAGAGCGCCGCGCGCAGGCACTGTCGCTCGACCGCGAGCTCTTGCGGGAGCTGCTCGGCCAGGAAGAGCTCCGCGACCTGATCGACGCCGGTGCGCTCGCGGAGGTCGAGGCCTCGCTGCTCCCGCAGCCGCGCGACGCCGACGGGCTCCACGACCTGCTCCGCCGGGTCGGCGACCTCCGCGACGGGGAGCTCGACGCGGGCTTCGCCGAGACGCTCGTTCGCGAGCGGCGCGCGTTCCGCGCCGGCGTCGGCGAAGGGGCCGCCGTGATCGCCGCGGAGGATGCCGGCCTCTATCGGGACGCACTCGGCGTGATGCCCCCCGGCGGCCTTCCGGAGGCGTTCCTCGAACCGGTGGCCGACGCGGTCGAGCGGGTACTGACGCGGTTCGCGCGCTCGCGCGGGCCGTTCACGACCCGCGAGGCCGCCGCTCGCTACGCCCTCGATCCCGATCAGGTCGAGGAGCTCCTCGCCGGGCTCGAGGCCCGCGACCACCTCGTCCGGGGTGAGCTCCGGCCGGGAGGGGTGGAGCGGGAATGGTGCGACCCGGACGTCCTCCGGCGTATCCGCCGTGCTTCGCTCGCGGTGCTCCGGCGCCAGGTGGAGCCCACAGAGCAGGCCGCGCTCGGCCGCTTTCTGCCCGCCTGGCACGGGATCGACCGCCGCGCGACGCTGCGCGAGGCGCTGGTTCCGCTGCAGGGCCTCGCGCTCCCCGTCTCCCTCTGGGAGGCCGAGATCCTCCCGCGCCGCGTCCCCGGGTACCAGCCGGCGTCGCTCGACCAGCTCTGCGCCTCCGGGGAGGTCGTGTGGGTCGGAGCCGGTCTCGACCGCGTCGCGCTCTACTACCGCGATGACGCGCCGGTTCTCGGGCCGCCCGGGGCGGCGGAGCCGCTCGCCGGCCCGGTGCACGACGCGCTCCGCGCCGCGCTCGCGCGCAGCGCCGAGTTCTGGCCGGATCTCGTTGCGGCGGTGTCGATGGACGCACCGGACGCGCTCCCCGTCCTCTGGGAGCTGGTCTGGAACGGCGAGGTGACGAACGACGCCTGGGCGCCGCTGCGGGCGACGCGCCGTTACGGCGTCCCGGCGGCAGAGCGGAGGCCACGCCGCTTCTCGCGCTCGCGCGCCTCCGGCGCGGTCGCGACGGCGGGGCGCTGGTCGCTCGCGGGACGGCTCTTCGCGCCCTCGGTGGAGGGCGAGCGCCGGGCGCTCGCGGAGTTGCTGCTCGAGCGCCAGGGCATCGTGACGCGCGACGGCGTACGCGCCGAGGGGATTCCCGGGGGCTACGGGGCCGTGTATGGCGAGTTGAAGGCGCTCGAGACGGTCGGCTCGTGCCGTCGCGGGTACTTCGTCGAGGGCCTCGGTGGCGCACAGTTCGCGCTTCCCGGCGCGGTCGAGCGTCTCCGGGAGCTGCGCGACGTGGCGGACGACGCGCCGCTCGTCCTCGCCGCCGCGGACCCCGCCCAGCCGTACGGCGGCGTCCTGCCCTGGCCGCGGCGCGCGGCTTCACGCGCGGCCCGCGTGGCAGGGGCGCAGGTCGTCCTGCTCGGCGGCGAGGCGGTGCTGTACGCAGAGCGCGGAGGACGTTCACTGCTTCCGCTCCGCGACCCGGACGCCGCGTGGCTCCGGCCCGCGGTCGAGGCGCTCGTCGCGTGGGTGCGGGCCGATCGCGGGCGCCGCCTCTCGGTCGAGCGATTCGACGGCCTGCCGGTCGTCGAGAGCGAGGCGCTGCCCCTGCTCGTCGAGGCCGGCTTTCTCGCCGGCCCGCGCCGCGCCGTACTCAGGCCGTAGCGGACGGGACGTCGCCGGTCTCGGGCGCCGCGTGCGGGTGCGACCGGGCCGTCGGTCCGCGGAAACGGGGCGATCTCCCCATCGCCCCGTTCCGCTCCCCCCTTGGCCGACGGTCTACGGGAGAGCCACCCCGCCTCGCCGACGCGTCGTCAGGACGAGGCTCGCGACCGCGGCTGCGAGCAGCGCGGCCATGCCTGCCCCGATCCCGAAGGACGACCAGTCGAGCTCGGAGCCGCCGGAGGTCGCCGGGAGCGTGACCGTGCCCGGATACCGGGTCGGCGCCGAGTCGCCCGTGAGTCCCACGGGCTCGGGAGCCGAGACGCGGGTGAACGCCGAGTCGCCGCTCAGACCGGGCGTGACGGTCGACTGCCCCGCCGTCGAGTGGTAATGCTGGAGCGCCGCGTGGACGCCCGCCAGAGTCTGGCCGCTGTACAGGCTCTCGTCGACGCCGATGCCGTGGCTCAGGTAGGGGATCGTCATCGGCTCGGCCGCCTGCGTGGTCACCGCGGCGCTCGCCGAGCCGCCGTCGATGTCGACGGGCTTCGCGTTCGCCGCGCCGGCGAACAGGGCCCCGACGGCCGCGAGTGCGGCGGTCGCCATGAGCATCCGTGCTGTGGTGGTGGTGTCGTTCATCTCCTGCCTCCTCCTCGACCGTTCGACCATGTGCCGAGGCTAGGAGGAGGAGTCCGCCTCGTCGTCCACCGCTGCGACACAGCATGTGTAACGCTTGTGACAGAGCATGGAGTGGCAGCTCTTCGAAGGCATCCCGGGCGCAGACGTGCGTGCCGTCCTCGCGCTCGCCCGCCGCAGCACGTATCGGCGCGGCGAGGTCGTCTTCCACCATCACGACCCTGCAGACGCCGTGCACCTCGTTGCCAAGGGACGTTTCGACGTCCGCATCACCACGACCTTCGGCGACGTGGTGGCGCTCGCGATCCGCGGGCCGGGCGAGATCTTCGGCGAGATCGCGGTCGTGACCGGGGCCGAGCGGAGCGCGACCGTCACGGCGCTCGAGGCCGGCGAGACCCTCGTCCTGCGCGGCTCGGAGCTGCGGCGTCTGGCGCGCGAGCACGCGTCGGTGGGCGACGTGCTCGTCAGGATGCTCGCCGAGCATGTCGGGCTGCTCTCCGAGCGCCTCGTCGAGTCGTACACCGTCGACGCGGAGACGCGGGTGGCGCGCCGGGTGCTCGAGCTCGCCCGTGTGTACGGCGGTGATCCGCCCGTCGTGATCCCCCTGATCCAGGAGGACATCGCCGCGCTCGCCGGCGCCTCGCGCGCGACGGTGAACCGCGTCCTGCGCGACGCGGAGGCGCGGGGGCTCGTCGCGCTGTCGCGCGGCAGGACGGTGCTCAGAGACCCTGAGGGCATGGCGCGTCTCGCTCGTGTCCGCACGTGACGACGCCGTCGGCGGCACCGTGGCGCCTGGGCTCCCCCGATCCCGAGACCGGTGGGGAGTGAGGCGGGCGGATGCCCGAGGGCGATTCCCTCCATCGACTGGCCGCGCAGCTGCAGCCGCTCGTCGGAGACCGCGTCGAGGCGTCGTCGCCGAGCCCGCGCGGGCAGGCAACGGGTGTCGCGCGTGCCGTGGACGGCCGCGTCCTCGAATCGGTCGAGGCGGTCGGCAAGCATCTCCTCCTCCGCTTCGAGGGCGGCGTCGTCGTGCGGAGTCATCTCCGCATGAACGGACGCTGGCGCGTCCGTCGTCTCGCCACGAGCGGCTGGCGCGGCTCGCCGTGGCTCGTGCTCCGGACGTCGGCGTTCGAGGCCACCCAGTGGAACGGCCCGGACCTCCGGCTGGACGACGGCCGCGCATCGCGCGTCGGCCCCGACCTCCTCGCCGACGACACTCGGCCCGAGGACGTGGTCGCGCTTCTCAGGGCCGGCGACCCGCGACGGGTGCTCGGCGACGTCCTCGTCGACCAGCGGGTCGTATCGGGAATCGGCAACATGTGGCTCGCCGAGCTGCTCTGGCAGGCGCGGGTGTCGCCGTGGCTTCCGCTCGGAAGGGTGACCGACGACGAGCTCGTCGCCGGGCTCGGCTGGGCACGGCGCGCGATGCGGGCAGCGGTGGCCGGGACGCGATCGCCTCGATCCGTCTACCGGCGGACGGGGCGACCGTGTCCTCGCTGCAGCTCGCCGATCAGGTCCCGCGGGCTGGGGGATGCGAATCGCGCCGCGTACTGGTGCGACACCTGCCAGCGTGGCAGCTGAACGGTCGCCGGGCAGGGATCGGGCTTTCGGCCCAGTAGCTGTCCACGTGGCACCGCGCTCGCCGCAGCTCCACCACGCCCTCCGTGCCTTCACACTCGGCGCGTTCGCGTATCTCCTCCGTGAGCTCGACGACGCGGGCGAGTCGCTGCCGTTCGCCTTCGAGGAGCACCAGGGGAGCGGCCCTGTGCTGTACGAGTACCGGCCGCTCGTCCGCGACTTCGTCGAAGCGCGCGCGGCGCGCCTGCGCGGGCGGGAGGACGCGGTCATCGCGCTCGAGGAGCTTGCCCGTGAGCCGACGGCGGGAATCTACGCGCGCGCGCACGCGGGTCGTGACGCCTCCGAGAACGACGCACTCTTCCGTACCGTCCTCGTCGACCTCCTGCTCCGCGTCGCGGAGTCCTGCGGCGGCTTCGACTGGGACGACGAGTCCTTCGACCGCGCGTACGCGGAGCTCGAGCGCTCGCTCTTCGGCGAGCGGAGGTCGTACACGGCCGTCGCGCCGCTCGTCGGCATCTCGACCGGCGTTCAGCGGGAGCTCGGCGTGTCGCTGCGGGTCCGAGCCGCCGCCGACGGTGAGCTGTCCCGGCACTGGCCGGAGGCGAACGGCCTGCTGCCTCGCGACTTCGGCCGCGAGGCGGATCGCTACTGCGTCATCGAATTGCGTGCCGCGCTGGACGCCGGCGAGGATGTGCCGGACGCGCCCGCGGAGATCGCCGACGTCGTCTCGGCGATCCGCCTCGCGACCGCCGCGCCACTCGCAGCGGGACCGGTGCTGTTCGAGACCCTCGACGGGAGGCCGTACGGGATCCGGCCGACGCTCCCGATCGCCTCGACCCAGCCGCCGGGCGAGGCGACCCGGCTCGACGAGTTCCGGGCGCCGCTCGCCGCGGAGCTGCTCGTCCGGCTCCCGCTCGCCGACGCCGACACGAACCTCGCCGAGGCGCTCGACCGGTGGGAGCTGTCGCTCTTCCAGCACGAGCCCTTCCGCTCCGAGCAGCTCCGCGCCGCGCTCGAAGCGCTCTTGGGGACAACGTGGCCGCTGCGCGCGTCCGTCCTGCTCGAGGAGGGGGCCGAGGCCCGCGAGGCGCTGCACCGCGATCTCGTGGCGCTCGCCGACGGGGCCGAGGCGACCTCCCCTGCGTCGACGGCCGTCCGACGAGCGCTCGTCGAGGTGCTGCGCGACGGAGATCGATCGGCGGTCGTGGCACGGCTCGACCGCGTGCTGCTCGGGGTCGCGACGCCTGGTCGCCTGCGCGCCGCGTCGTAGCGACGCTCCACTGTCGGCCTCGCGCGACGGTCGAGCCGTCACGAAGTCGGCACGAACGCGGCACACACCCGTCGCAGGCTCGGGGCTACGGTCGGTGCATGGAGGAAGCGCGGAGCGTTCTCGAGCGGTTCGAACGGATCGAGTCCATGCGACGGGCGAACGCGGGCCCGGTCGAGCTGCTCGGGGAGCTCCGGGCTCTCCTCCACGAGGCGGAGGCGTGGGTCAGGGTGGAAGGAGGTGATGCGGGCGACGCCGCCGTGGCGCGGCTCCGGGAGGCGTTGGCGCGTGACATGATCAGCGCGTGATCTCACACTGGGACGACGTCGACGCCGTCCACCGAGGATCGGGTCACATCTCGGGTCGCTGGCAGTCGCTCACGGGAGAGGCATCCGACTGGGTCGGTGTCAAGCGGATCCGGATCGATCCCGGGAAGTGGTCGACGCCGCTGCATCTGGAGGGGTCCGAGGAGGAGATCTTCTACGTCCTCGACGGCACGGGCGTCTCGGTTCAGGCCGACGGCGCGAACGCGTGGGCCGCCTACGCGATACGTCCCGGCGACTGCCTCGTCCACCTCGCCCTCGTGCACGCGCACACGCTTCAGGCCGGGCCTGACGGTCTGGACGTGCTCGCCTTCGGCGAGCGCCACTACGCCTCGAACACGCTGTTGCCGCGCGCGGGTGTCTCGTGGCTCGGTCCGACCTGGGTCCTCGAGGGAAGCCCGAACGACCACCCCTGGACCCGTGAGATCGCGATCGGCCCGCCCGTCGTGGAAGAGCTCTCGGAGCGCCCCGACCGAGTCGTGAATGTCGCGGACGTCGAGCCGACGTCCCGGGACGGGGCCACCGTCGCGCGCACGGTCCGCAACCTGGGCCGGGCGGCGGGCTCCTACAAGACCGGGCTTCAACTGTTCGAGGTGCCGCCGGGGAAGCTCCTCAATCCTCCCCACTGTCACAGCGCCGAGGAGGAGATCTTCGTCGTCCTCGACGGCACGGGAGCACTCGAGCTCTGGCCGCATCTTCGTTTCGGCGGAGAGCACGAGACGCACGAGGTCCGGCGGGGCACCGTAGTCGCCCGACCGGCTGGAACGGGTCGTGGGCACACGTTCCGGGCCGGCGAGCGTGGGCTGACGGTGCTCGCCTACGGGACGAGGGACCCGCGCGACGTGACGTTCTACCCCCGGTCTGGCAAGGTGAGCTTTCGCGGGATCGGCCTCATCGGTCGTCTCGAGGTGCTCGACTACTGGGACGGGGAGGATTGACGATTGCGTGAAGGAGTCGGGTGGACCGCGGTGAACGAGGCGTGGTCATGGGACTCATCCGACTCCTGCCGCGACCCGGTGGCGCATCCCGCGCCGCCGGTTCGACGCACGACGCCGTCACCGAGCCTGAGGCTGTCGACGGTGCGCCCGAGGCAGTCGACGGCGCGCCTGAGGCTGTCGACCGGGCGGGCGAGGCGGTCGTCCTGAGCGAGCCGGCCCGCGACCCCGAGCCTGTGGCTGTCGCGTCTGCCGAGACGCCGGCCGACGCCGCGTCCGCCGCGACGCCTGCCGACGACGCCGGCGTCGGCGCCGCTCCGGCGCAGTACACCGCGACCGCGACGCACGTCATCGTGCTCGCGAACCAGAAGGGCGGCGTCGCAAAGACGACGACGACGCTCAACCTCGGCATCGCGCTGCGCGAAATGGGCTACCGGGTCTTGCTCATCGACCTCGATCCGCAGGGCAACCTGACCATGAGTCAGGGGCTCAACCCGGACGTCATCGAGCGCTCGATGTTCGACGTTCTCGTCCACAAGGTGCCGATCTCGGACGTGATCGAGCAGCGCGAGGCGGATCTCGCAGTGGCCTCGATCGACCTCGCAGGCGCCGAGCTCGCCTTGAGCGCGATGATCGGTCGCGAGCGGTCGCTGGAGAAGGCGCTCGTCGAGGTGCGGTCGAGCTACGACTACGTGCTCGTCGACACCCCGCCGTCGCTCGGCCTGCTGACGATCAACGCCTTCGTCGCCGCGACGGGCGTGATCGTCCCGGTGCAGTGCGAGTACCTCTCGCTTCGGGGTCTGGTGCAGCTCGAGAACACCCTCGCGATGGTGCGCGAGAACCTCAACCCGAACGTCGGCGTCGAAGGGATCGTCGCGACGATGTTCGACGGCCGGACGCTGCACTCGCGGGAAGCCATCGAGATCCTCGAGGAGAACTTCGGCGACCTCGTGTACCGGACCCGCATCCGCAAGACCGTCCGCTACGCGGAGGCGCCCGTCAAGGGCAGCTCCGTCCTGAAGTACGACCCCACCGGCGCCGCCGCGGAAGCCTACCGCGAGCTGGCGCGCGAGATCGTCGCCGCGAAGGAGGCCGAGGATGGCGCGCAAGCGCGCAAGCATGCGTGAGGGCCCGCTCGCAGAGCTCTTCCGCGCGACGGAGGCAGCGCAGCGTGGGCAGACCGAGCCCGAGCCGGACACCGCAGCTCAGGCCTCCGACTCGACGGCGGCGACCGCTCGCCGGAGCGCCGGTCGCGCCCGAGGCGCGCCAGAAGGTCGACGATGCGCCGACGCTCGTCACCGGCGCCGACATCGAGCTCGACGCGACGGTCGAGCACGTCTACGACTTCGAGGTCGCCGCCCCCGAGTCCCGGGCCGAGCCGGAGGCTCGTGCCGAGCCGGACGCGCCGGTCGATCCGGAGCCAGTGGTGGCCGAGGTCGTCGAGCTCGTTCCCGCGCCCGCGATCGAGCCCGTGGCGGAGCCTGCGGCACCGGTGTCGGAGCCTCCCGCCGAGGCGGTCGCCGAGGTGCGCACGGCGCCGTACGAGCCGCCCGCGAGCCGCTTCGTCGCGCCGATGCCCGAAGGCGCGCCGCGCCTGCACGTCGCGGGCGACGTCGCGTCCTACCTCGCGGTGATCCGCGTCGTCGGCGTCGGCGGAGCCGGGATCAACGCGGTCAACCGGATGATGGACGCCGGCATCGCGCAGGTCGACTTCGTGGCCGTCAACACCGACGCACAGCAGCTCGAGCTTTCCGACGCACCGGTGAAGCTCCACATCGGCGAGTCGATCACGCAGGGCCTCGGGTCGGGGGCCGACCCGGTGACCGGCCGTCGTGCGGCGGAGGAGGGCTACGACCACGTCCGTGCCGCGCTCCGCGGCAGCGACATGGTGTTCGTCACGGCGGGAGAAGGCGGCGGCACGGGGACCGGCGCAGCCCCCGTGGTTGCGCGGATCGCGCGTGAGCTCGGTGCGCTGACGGTCGGGATCGTCACGACGCCGTTCAAGTTCGAGGGGACGCGTCGAAAGCTCGCCGCCGAGGGCGGGGTCGAGGAGCTGCGGGCTTCGTGCGACACGGTGATCGTGATCCCGAACGATCGGCTGCTCGAGGTGCTCGACCGCTCGACCTCGATGATCGACGCATTCCGGATCGCCGACGACGTGCTCCGGCAGGGTGTCCAGGGGATCTGCGACCTGATCACGATGCCCGGGCTGATCAACCTCGATTTCGCGGACGTTCGGACGGTGATGAGCGACGCCGGCTCGGCGCTCATGGGGATCGGCTACTCGGAGGCGCGCGAGAACCGCGCTCGCGAGGCGGCCGAGCGTGCGCTCCGCTCTCCGTTGATCGATACCGAGATCGTCGGCGCGCGGGGGATCCTCCTCTCGATCGCCGGTGGCGAGGATCTCACGCTTCTCGAGGTCAACGAGGCGGCGGAGGTCGTCCGCCAGGCCGCGACGGACGATACGAACATCATCTTCGGCGCGACCGTGGACGAACGGCTCCACGGTCAGGTCTGGGTCACCGTGGTCGCGACGGGTCTCGGAGCGCCACGTCGCACGTCGTTCACACCGGTGATGGCGACGTCGCGCTCGAGCGGTACGAGCAGAGCACGCGAGACGTCCGAGGCCGAGCGCGAGCTTCCGAGCTTCCTCCGCTGAGCGCGGCGGCGGTCGGGTCCGCCGCCGACGTGCGCCGAGAAGCCCGCTGCGTCGCAGCGCCGCGCCCGAGCGCCGGGCAGGGGACGTCCTACTGACCGCGTCGGCGTGCCGCGACGCGGCCGGCGAAGGCCGACAGCACGCCGTCGACCTCGATCGCCGCGACTGTCGGCGGCGGCGACGCAGACGAGGTGGCACGGCGCTCTCGTTCGAGCGACCACGAGACGCGGCGTGTCGAACGGCGTTCGCCTGGCCCGTGGCGCGCGCGCGAAGCGCCGAGGACACTCCGCCGGCGGTCCTGGCGTGCGCGGATCGGTCTAGGCTCCCGCCATGCGAGGGGCGGTTGCGGCGGGGAATCGACAGACGGCCGAGGCCGGGGCATGGGCGCTCCGCGAGGGCGGTACCTGCGTCGACGCGGCGCTCGCCGCCGTCTTCGCGGCGTTCGTCACCGAGGGACCGCTCACGGGCCCGTGCGGCGGGGGCTTTGCCCTGCTCCACGAGCCGGATCGCGCCGCACGCGTGCTCGATTGCTTCTTCGCGGTGCCTTCCCGCCCACAGGAGGAGATGGAGGAGATCGAGATCGACTTCGCAGACGCGTCGACGCAGATCTTCCACGTCGGTAACGCGTCGGTCGCCGTGCCCGGCCTGGTGCCGGGGCTCCAGGAAGCCCACGAGCGGCGCGGCAGGCTCTCCTGGGCGTCGCTTTTCGTGCCTGCGCTCGAGCTCGCGGCGCGGCCGTTCGGCGCAACCGAGGCGCAGGCGTTCCTCCACGAGATCCTCGTCCCGATCCTCCAGCGCGAGCGGGGCGGGCGGAGCATCTACGGGACTCCCGGGCAGGTTGACGCGAGGGAGCTCGTGCCCACACTTCGCCTTCTCCGCGACCTCGGGGCGGAGGCCGTTGCGGTTCTGCTGCCCGAGCTCGGAGAGGACATCGAGCGCTACCGCGTGGAAGAGCGCGTGCCGCTGGAGGGACGGTTCGCCGGTACGACGGTGCTCGCGACACCCGACCCGTCCCGGGGCGGCGCCGTCGTACAGGCCGGACTGGCGGCACTCGAGGCGGGCGAGCGTGGGCGACCGGGCTCGGCGGACGAGGCTCGGGCGCTGGCCGTCGCACTCTCCGCGGCGTACGGCGCGGACGGCCTGGCGGCGGGCGCCCGCCCGACGGGGACGACGCACATCTCTGTTGTCGACGCCGACGGCGCAGCGATCGGGTTGTCGTCGACGCTCGGCTCCGGCTCGGGGGTGTTCTCGCACGGCTTCCAGCTCAACAACATGCTCGGCGAGCTCGATGTGATCGGGATCGAGCCGCGCCCCGCCGGCACGCGCTTACCCAGCATGATGACGCCGACCGTCGCCCTCGACGATGATGGCATCCCGCGGCTCATGGCCGGCAGCGCGGGCTCGGTCCGCCTGGCCGGCGCGATCCTGCAGGTTGTCGAGGCGGTCGTCGGTCGGGGATTGCCCGTCTCCGAGGCGATAGCCCGTCCTCGGCTTCACGTGGACGGGGAAACGGCCCACGTCGAAGGGGGGTGGCCCGACGACGTGCCGACCGCGCTCGAGGAGGACGGCTTCGACGTCCGACGCTGGGCCGACCGCAACCTCTTCTTCGGCGGCGTGTCTGCGGTCGAGCGGCGGCCGGACGGCGTGCTCGGCGCGGCCGGCGACCCACGTCGTGGCGGCCACGGGATCGTGGTGCCGTGATCGCGATACGGCCAGCCGAGCCGGCGGACGCGGCGGCCCTCGTCGCCCTTGCGCTCGCGGTCGGCCGCGAGCCAGCAGGCTGGCTCCTCACCACCGAGGCGTGGCGGCCGATCGCCGACGAGCGCCGGTACCTGAAGGCCGTACGTCGCCACAACGATGCAGCCGTCCTCGTCGCTGCCGACGACGACCAGATCGTTGGCCGCCTCTCGCTGGCGCGTGACCCGCACCCGGCGAGCGCGCACGTCGCGGATCTCGGGATGATGGTCGCCGCGACGCACCGGCGGCAGGGCATCGGTCGGGCACTCCTCGAGGCCGCCGTCGCCTGGTCGCGTGGGGCGCAGGTGAGCAAGCTCGAGCTGCACGTGTTTCCGTGGAACGAGCCGGCGATTCAGTTGTATGAGGCTTTCGGCTTCGAGCGCGAGGGTCTTCGTCGGGGGCATTACGTGCGCGACGGGGCCGCGGTCGACGCGCTCCTCATGGCGTATCACCTCCCTTCGGGACCGGGATCCCCTCCATCTCGAGCGCTCTGATCAGGAACCGACGCATCTCAGGCTCGTAGCGCGGATCGAAGAGGGCGTCCCCACCCACCATTCCGCCTGCGGCCCTGACCGCCTCGACGAGCTCCGCGATGGTCGGGCCCGTCTCCGCTCGACCCACAGGCAGGGCGATCCAGGTCGGAGCCCCGCCGAGCGACGGCCCGGACACCGTCGGCTTGGTTTCGGGCTCTTCGGGGGTCGCGCCTGCACGCTCGTCCATGCGGACAGCGTGCACGGGAACCTGTGGCGTGTCTGTGCCGAGTTCGTGCCGGAAGTGTCGCGGTCGAGCCGGCGACCGGCAATCACCTCCGCCGGCGCTCCTCCCGGGCGGCGCTCCTGGACGGCGCCACCCCCGGACGGCGCGGCGCACCTACGGCGCTACTCGCCGACGTGTTACTCGCCCGATGGCGCTACTCCGTCCGCTCGGCGCGCGTGATGAGCGCGTCCCATGGCGGCGGGTCGCTGCGCAGCAGCTCGGCCGCGGCGAGCCGCTCCGGCCCGAGCGCGGTCTGCGTGGAGAGGAGCGCGGGATCGGGCGTGATCGACACGCGGGGGAGGTGGAGCCGGTCTGCGTCCCAGCAGGTGCCGACCGTCGGATCGGATGACACCCGACCGTCGGCATGCAGGCCGAGCGCCTCGGTGAGCGTGTCGAAACGTCGTTCGTCGAGGAGCAGCACGCCCTCCTCGTGAAGCCCGCGCGCGAAGTCGGCCGCGCGCCGCCCGTGTTCGCGGTCGACCGCCTCGTTCACCCTCCTCGTGTCGTGGAGCAGCCCGAAGCAGAAGACCAAGGCCCGGTCGATGGTGTCGCCGCCCGCGCTCGCCGCGAGCTCGAGGCCCGTCGCCGTCACGCACTGCCAGTGGGCCTCACCGTGCCATGCCGACTCCCGCCGCCAGGCGCGGGGGAGGACGACATCCACGAGCGCCCTCAGCGACCCCGCTTCCACGCGCGTACCATCGCACGCTGCGCCGACGTCTGCGGGGACGGCGCGGGCGCGGCAGAGGCAGCGCGCCTGAGCTCCGCGATCCGTCGGATCGGGTCGCCGTCGTCGAGCCCGTGCCGCATCAGCCAGCACCCGACGACGGTGCCGGTCCGACCGACCCCGCCCCAGCAGTGGACGTACACCGTCGCGCCGCCGTCGATCTCCTCGTCGATGTCGTCGAGGATCCGCGTCATGTGCGGAATCGTCGTCGTTCCGAGGTCGACGATCGGGTGCGCGACCCGGCGTACGCCGGCGTCCAGGAAACGGGCATACGACTCGAGCGGGTCGGCGGGGTGCGTCAGGTCGACGAATGCGGTGGCGCCGTACCGGACGAGCGCACGGACCCGGCGCCCGGCCTCGTCGGCCTCGGCAGCCCCCGGGTAGCCGCCTGCGAGCAGCCCGGCGGCGACCCGGTAGCTGTCGCGAATGGGAGCGTCCACGAGCATGTCGCAGCGTACGCTTCGTCCGTGGACGCCGATCCTGTCGAGCTGCGCGTGCTCGGCTGCCTGCTGGAGAAGCAGCGGACGACGCCCGACCAGTACCCGCTCTCGCTCAACGCGCTCCGCCTGGCGTGCAATCAGGCGACGAATCGCGACCCCGTCGTGGCGTACGACGAGCACGAGATCCACGACGCGCTCCAGCGGCTCGCGCGCCGCGGCTGGACGAGGCTCGCGAGCGGCGCGGGGAGCCGCGCGGCGAAGTACCGACAGCTCTTCGACGACGCGCTCGGGCTCGGCGACGACGAGGTCGCGGTGCTCTGCGTCCTCATGTTGCGCGGACCGCAAACTCCCGGCGAGCTCAACCAGCGGACGGCCCGGCTCCATGCGTTCCCCGGGCTCGAGGCCGTCCACGCGACGCTCGACCGCCTCGGCGCGCGCGAGCTCGTGGAGCGGCTCGAGCGCCGTCCCGGTCAGAAGGAAGAGCGGTACCGCCATCTGCTCGACGGTCAGGAGCCGTCTGCCGAGCGGCCGCGCGACGCCCGCGACGAGGATGATGCCGGACCGGCGCGTGCAGCGCCCGGTCATCGAGGCGCGCGTTGCCGCCCTGGAGACAGAGGTCGTGAGGCTACGCACACTCCTTGCGCAGCTCTCCCGGCCCGACGACCTGCCGCCGTCCGCCTGAGGCGTGCGTACAGCTCGCCGGAGCATGATCGGTCGAGCGTCCTCACGACGTAGCAGGCTCCTCGCAGGGCGGCGACGACACGATCGAAAGCGAGCCCGCGGATCACACATCTCCCCGAGGTAGGCCGAACGGCGGATGGTGGAAGCTCCGCGGTCGGCGGAACGACCATGCAACCCGTGCCGCGATCCTCCTACGCGCCGTCCTCGTCGGCCGCCGAGCGCGTGCGGACCGCGGCCCACGCGGCCGAGGACCCGAATCCCCGGCGCACCAGAAAGGCCACGGCTCTCCGGTCGGCCCTCGGGTCGCCGACGGGTCGACGCCCGAGTGCCGCGAGCGCCAGCGCCGCCTCGTCCTCGTCCGCGAACTCCGCGCGGAGCGCCGGCTCGGCGGTCTCCGGACCGAGGCCGCGGCGGCGGAGGGTAGCGGCGGCGCGACGTCGGCCGTACCCGCGCGCGCGGTATCCCCGCGCGAGCTGATGCGCGAGCTCGGCGTCGTCGAGGTAGCCGAGCGCCAGCGCGTCGTCGATCACCACGTCCGAGACCTGCGGCGGGACGTCGCGTGACGCGAGCTTCCGGCGGATCTCCGCTACCGACTGTGCTCTGGCCGCCAGCGAGCTCACGACGAACGCACTCGCATCCGCCCGCGCGTCCCCAGGGTCGCGCGGCGTCTCGGGCACGGTGCGGAGCGGATCTAGGCGGCGGCCGCCGGCGCGTCGGCTTCGGCGGGCGCGAACATCGACACGAGGTCTGCCAGCTCCTTCTCGGTGCCGACCAGGAGACGCACGCCTCCGTCGCCCAGCGAGGCCTGCATGCTCGCCGTCCCCTGGATCAGCGCGTGGAGCGCCTCCGGCTGCGCCTCGACCACGAGGTCGGGCTGCTCGGCGGGCAGCTTCATCGCGACGAGCTCGCCCTGCTCGACCCGCAGCGAGATCGTCTCGCCGTCGATGAAGCGGATCTCGTAGACGCCGTCCACCGCGGCCTCGGGTCGGAAGCGCACGTGTACCGCGTACATGCTCCAGCAGTCCCCGGCATCCGGTGCCCCGAGCGACCTCGCCCCCCACTGGGCGAGCGAGCGCAGCACGGCGTCGAGCTCGCGGCCGCGTGCGGTGAGCTCGTACACGGTCACGGCCCACGGCGGCGGTAGCTTGGTCTTGCGGACGATCCCGGCCGCTTCCAGGTCGCGCAGCCGCGACGTGAGGATGTTCGAGCCGATGCCGGGGAGCGCATCTGCGAGGTCCGTGTAGCGGCGCTGGCCGAGCATCAGCTCGCGCACGATCAGGAGCTCCCAGCGGTCACCGACCTGGTCGAGGGCATGGGCGACGGGGCAGTACTGGCCGTAGCGCTTCACACGCCCATTGTATGCGACCGGTGAGGGTTCGGTTGTCCGCACTCTTAGTACGGAAGACCGTACTTTCGATTCGCAAGTAGGATCGATAGCCTGCGGTCATCCAACGACTCGGAAAGGTGACGTCTCTCATGGTTGCTTCCGGAAACCGCAAGTGGTGGGCGCTGGCGCTCCTGAGCGTCGTCCAGTTCATGCTCGTGCTCGACATCGCGATCGTGAACGTCGCCCTCCCGTCGATCAAGGTCGACCTGGGCTTCTCTCAGGAGAACCTGCAGTGGGTGATCAGCGCGTACGCGCTCGTGTTCGGGGGCTTCCTGCTCCTCGGCGGGCGAGCGGCCGACCTCCTCGGCCGCAGGCGCATGTTCCTGATCGGCCTCGTCGTGTTCACGTCTGCCTCTCTCCTCGCAGCGCTCGCGTGGAACGAGCCGTCGCTGATCGGCGCCCGTGCCATCCAGGGCCTCGGCGCGGCGATCATCGCCCCGGCCGCTCTATCGATGCTCATGACGACCTTCGCCGAAGGCAAGGAGCGCAACATCGCGCTCGGCGTCTGGGGTGCGGTCGGCGGCTTCGGCGCCGCCGCCGGCGTGCTGCTCGGTGGCATCTTCACCGACCTCCTGAGCTGGGAGTGGATCTTCTTCCTCAACATCCCGGTCGGGCTCAGCGCGCTGGCGCTCACGCCCGTGCTCCTCGCCGAGAGCCGCGACGTCCGCACGAAGGGCTTCGACGCCCTTGGCGCGGTGCTCGTGACGGCCGGCCTCTCCGCCGCGGTGTTCGGGATCACGCAGGCGAACGACTGGGGCTGGAGCTCCTCGCGGACGATCGGCGTCTTCGCCGCCGCCGCCGCGCTCCTCCTCGGCTTCGTCGTGCGCGAGACCGTCGCCGAGCACCCGCTCATGTCGTTCTCGATCTTCCGGATCAAGACCGTCGCGGGCGCGAACATCGCCGGGTTCATCCTCGGCACGGCGCTCTTCTCGATGTTCCTGATGCTCACGCTCTACATGCAGCAGGTGCTCGGGTACTCGCCGCTCAAGACGGGTGTCGCGTACATCGCCGTCGCGGGTGGCGTGATCGTGTGGTCGATGGTTGCGCAGCAGCTCGTGACCCGCGTCGGCGTCAAGCCGGTGCTCGTGGCGGGGATGAGCCTCCTCACCGTCGGCCTCGTGTACTTCACGCAGGTGTCCGTCGACGGCTCGTACCTCGGCGATCTGCTGCCGGGCTTCCTGATCATCGCGATTGGCATGGGGTTCTCGTTCGTCCCGATCTCGATCGCCGCGCTCGCCGGGGTCCCGGCGGACGACGCCGGGCTGGCGTCCGGGCTGATCAACACGTCGCAGCAGATCGGCGGCGCGCTCGGCATCGCCGTGCTCTCCGCGGTCGCGGTCGCGAACACGACCGACGCCACGAAGGCGGGCGACGCGGTGCCGCAGGCGCTGACCTCCGGCTTCCAGGCGGCGTTCTGGGTCGGCGCAGTCGTCGCTGCGGTCGGCGTGGTCGCCTCGCTCGTGCTCATCCGCAAGGACGAGCTCGCATCCGTCCCGGCCGTCGAGCCGGAGGCGGACGGCGTGCTCGCCGAAGCGGCCTGACGATCCTCCCGCAGAGGAAGGAGGGCCCGGTTCCGGCCGGGCCCTCCGCACGTCACGACGGCGCTGATTGGGTCGGCCCGGGGCCGGGTACCGTTCCACCCATGGCGAAGAAGCGCTGGTCGGATCTCTCGCCGCGCGCGCGGGCCGGGATCGTGATCCTCGGGACTGCAGAACTGGTCGTGACCGCGATCGCCGTCGGCGACCTCGTACGCCGGCCCGCCGCGCTCGTGCGCGGTCGCAAGGCGCTCTGGGCGCCGTTCCTCTTCGTCCAGCCGGTCGGCTCGCCGCTCTACCTTCTCGTCGGTCGCCGCGGGGGGCCGTCGACGTGACGACGAACGTCCCGGAGGTGCGGGAAGGGACGCTCGCGACGCGGCTCGACGACCCGGGTCCGGACCGCGACCGCCGGCTCCTCGACGCCGTCGCCGGGCTCGTGGACTCCGTGATCGACCGCATCCTCCTGAGCCCCACGCGCGTCCGGTCGGCCGCCGAGGGGAGGGGGCTGATCGCCGTCGACGACGACAGCGAGGATGTCGCAGACCGCGTGCAGCGGGTCGCAGTGATCGCGACACCGATCGTGCGGACGCTCGCGCGGGGCTCGAGGCTCCTCCCGCGAGTCCCATGGGTGCTTGTCGCGAGCACGACCGCCTCGCTCGTGATGACCATTCGAGCAGGGGTGCACGAGGTGCGCGTCCTCGGCTCCCTCGTCGCATACCGACTCGAGCAGGCAACGGGGCGCCCCGCCGATCCGGCGCTCGTCAAGCAGCTGACGCTCGAGCTCTACCTCTCGCCGCGCCGGACGCCGACGCTCACCGGCGGGCTGCCGCTCGGGAAGCTCGCGCGCAAGTGGCTCTTCCGCGGCGCGATCGGCAAGGACACCCGCAAGGCCGCGTGGAAGGCGCTCGACGCCGCCGAGCACCTCGACGTCGCGACGCTCGATTCGCGGTGGCGCAGCCGTCACCGGGCCTGACGCTCGCGTGGGCTTCGCCGGGCGGTCCGTTTTCGTCCGGTGCCCGAGCCCGCCGGAGGGCCGCCGTGGAGCGACCCTCCGTTGAGCCCTCCCCTGGTCAGACTGGTGTGACTCGCTGCCGACGGACGGCGAACGCGCCACCGAGGATGAGCAGGCTCGCTCCGGCGAGCCCTCCGACCACCGCCGCCGTTCCGGCGTCGAGCGACGGGACCTCGAACGACGACCCGGAGCCCGGCGTAGCCGGCGCAGGGGCCGTCGCGAGGTCGCGTGCCGTGGTGGCGTCGCCGGTTCCGATCGCGGTGGCGATCGCGGGGTCGATGCCGCGGGCCGTCAGTGTCGCCTCGTCGTTTCCGGGGATCGTCTGGCCGAGGCCGCGTGCCTGGGCGCCGAGCTCGTCGTGGACGCCGGGTGTGGCGAGGTCGCGTGCCGTGGTGGCGTCGCCGGTTCCGATCGCGGTGGCGATCGCGGGGTCGATGCCGCGGGCCGTCAGTGTCGCCTCGTCGTTGTCGGGGATCGTCTGGCCGAGGCCGCGTGCCTGGGCGCCGAGCTCGTCGTGCGCCGTTGTGGACGCTGCGAGCGCGCTCGCCGTGGCCGCCTCGTCGTGGCCCGGGACGACGACACCGCTCGCCGCGAGAGCGCTCGCGGTCGAGGCCTCGTCGTGGCCGGGGACGACCGCCGCGCTTACCGCGCCGCTGCTGCCGCCGCCGCCGCCGTCCAGGACCTGTCCTGATGCCGTGGAGGCCATCAGCGCGGCGGAAGAGGACGCCGCCGCCACGAGCAGCACGATCTCGCGCATCCCGTGCCCCTCGAAGTCCGGGTGTTCGAGCGCCCGGTAGAGCTCTCCGCGGTCGAACGAGAGCGTCACGGGGCCCGCCTCGACGCGTCCGAGGACGGCCTCGAGGTCGCTTCGCTGCCAGGCGACCTGCACGTCCTTCGGCTCGCCCTCTCCCGACTGCACCGAGAGGGTCAGGTCGAGAGGCGCGTCGGACGCGAGCGCCTCCTCGATCTCCTCTCGCGGTAGCGTCAGCGTCGCTGCGTCCGGACGTCCCTCGACGTCCTCGGTCATGCCGACGAGCATCGCCGCTGCGCTCGTCCCACTGGCCTCCATGGAGCCTCCCTTCGTGTTGTGCCGCAGGCTGCGGCACCTACCCACGAGACGGGAGATTCCCCCGAGATCTTCCGCCCTCGTCACGATTGTGACATGTCTTGGCACGATCGACGAACGCCCCGCCGGCGGGAGCGGTCGAAGGTGTCGACGTTTTGCCGCGGGCGAGACACGCACCGTGTACACGGGCCGGGTGCCGTCGGGCGACGACTTCGACTTCTGGCTCGGGACGTGGGAGGTGCGCTGGGGGCCGACGGGGCAGGAGACCGGGCGCGCAGCGTGATCACGCGCGGCTTCGGCGGTCACGTGGTAGAGGAGCGCTTCGACGGTCGTCCGGGCGTCCGACCTCGTCGGCATGAGCGTGTCGGTGTTCGACCCCCAGCGCGAGCTCTGGCGCCAGACGTGGGTCGACGACGCGGGCAACTACTCCGCGCTCGAGGGAAATGTCGTCGAGGGAGCGATGGAGCTCATCTGCGAGAGTCACAACGCGCCCGAGCGCGACGTGGTCTACCGCATGCGCTTCTTCGACATCGCCGCCGACTCGCCCGCATGGACCTGGGGGCGCTCAGCCGGAGCCGGCGCGACGTTCGAGGAGCTCTGGCGGCTCGACTACCGGCGCGCGTGATCGTGTCGGCGCGCCTGCGCAGGCCGCACGCCCTAGGGTTGTCCCGTGCCACGCCCGATGCCACTCGTCGAGCCGCGTCGCGGGATCGCCGACCCCGTCGTCGCGCTCACGTTCGACGACGGGCCGTCCTCGTGGACACTTCCCATCGCCGACCACCTCGAGCGCCACGGCGGGCGCGGGACGTTCTTCGTGATCGGGGAGGCGGTGGCGACCGACGAGGGCGGCGCCGTCGTCAGGCGTCTCCTCGACCGAGGCCACGAGGTCGGCAACCACACGTGGACGCACCCCGACCTCCAGACCCTCGACGAGCCGGAGGTTCACGAGGAGATGCGCCGGACGTCCGAGGCGCTCGCCCAGGTCGGCGTCCAACCCCGCCTCTGGCGCGCGCCGTTCTTCCGCTGCGACGACCGGGTACGGGCCGCGGTCGGGAACCTGGCGGGCTCCGAGGTGTGGTTCTCGTCGATGCCCGGCGACTGGGAGCTCCCGGCCGAGGAGACGGCCCGGCGCGTCCTCGCCGACCTCGCTCCCGGCGACATCGTCGTCCTCCACGACGGCCGCCCGGCGCGGGAGCCTCCCGAGCTGTCGTGGCCGACGCGGGACGCGACCGTCGACGCCGTCGGGCTGGTCCTGGAGCAGATGACCCGCCGCGGGCTTCGCGCGGTGACGATCTCCGAGCTCGTCGCGAGCCGCTGAGCCGTCAGCCCTCGTCGATTCCCTGCTCGACGAGCCACGCCTTCGCGACGCGCTTCTGCGCCCGGGTCAGCCACGCCTCGGCGATGAGATCGCGCAGCTCGTCGCGATCGATCCGCGCGAGGTCGGGGATCCGCATCAGCACGGCCGAGTAGCCGTTCCAGTGCGGAGTCGTGAAGAACACCCCGCGGTCGTCGCGGAGCAGGATCTCCTTCTCGCCGAGGTCGGCGACGCGGAAGACGAAGACGTCGTCGAGCCGGTCACCCGTCTCCGGGTCGACCGCGTCGGGCCGCCTGCTGCGGTGGAAGCAGAAGAACTTGCCGTGCACCGAGTACGTCGGCCGCCCGTCCTCGGACATCTCCTTCGTCGCCAGCGGCATCGCGAGGGCGAGCTCGTCGAGGTCACGCATGGTCGCCACCTCGCCAGTGTGCACGAGGGGACATCGTCCGCCTCCTCGTCCGAACGGACGATGCCCCGGTCCCGGCTCCGGCCGTACCCTCGTTCGCAGGGGGAAGGAGGCGCGTATGCGCCGGGCCACGTCGCCCTTGCTCGCGGCGTCGTGGCATCGATGTGCGGGGGCGCGGCTTGCCTGCGTCGTGTCCCCCGTGCAGCTCGGCTCGCGGACCGGGGTGTCGTACTCCCCTTCGACATCCCGGCTCGCGCGCCTCGGATCGTCGGCGTGCGGCTCGCGGTAGCGTCGCGCACGTACTCGTACGCCGACGACGGGAGGAGCACCGCATGTCCGACGTGATGGTCACGACGATGAACGACCTGCCCGGCTACCGGATCGCCGAGGTCTACGGCGAGGTGTTCGGCCTCACGGTGCGCAGCCGGAACATCGGCTCCGACATCGGCGCCAGCCTCAGGGGCCTGATCGGCGGGGAGGTGAAGGGCTACACGAAGATGCTCGTCGACAGCCGCCTCCAGGCCGTCGAGCGACTCCGCGACGCCGCGCGCGACGTCGGCGCCAACGCGGTGGTCGCGATGCGCTTCGACTGCAACGAGCTCGGCGGGAACATGACCGAGGTGGCGGCGTACGGCACCGCCGCCACGGTCACGCGCGCCTGAGCGTCATGCTGCCTCCTGCAGCGCGCCCTCCTCGACCGGCGCGTGCTGGAGGTGCGTCCGCATCGTCGCGACCGCGACGACGGCCCCGACGAGAGCGATCGCCGCGCCGACCTCCAGCCCGCGCTGGAAGCCGTCGACGAAGGCGTCCTGGCGCGTGTGGCCCGCGGCGAGCGACGTCGAGGCGACGTGGGCGACGATCGCACCCGTGACGGCGATCCCCAGCGACCCACCGACCTGGCGCATGCTGTTCAGGACGGCCGACCCGACACCCGCCTGATCGCGCGGGACGGAACTCATCGCCGCGGTGGTCGTCGGGGTCATCGTCAGCGCCATCCCCACGCCCATGATCACGAGCCCGGGGAGCAGGTTCCAGTAGCTCGAGTCGGCGTCGAGGCGCGAGAAGACGAGGAGCGACATGGCCAGGAGCGTCATCCCGCCTCCCGTCAGCCAGCGCGAGCCGACGCGGTCGACGAGGCTGCCGACCTTCGGCGCCAACCCGGCGATGAGCAGGGTCGCGGGCAGGAAGCTGGCCCCCGCCTCGACCGGCGAGTAGCCGAGGACTTGCTGGACGAAGAGCGAGACGTAGAAGAAGACCCCGAACATCGCGAGCGCCACGAGCAGCATCGCCACGTTCGCCCCGGAGAACGTGGGGTTGCGGAACAGCGTCAGGTCGAGCATCGGCCGGCGCTGGCGCAGCTCGAGAAGCACGAAGGCGCCGAGGGAGACCACGGCGAGCCCGAACGCGCCGACGATGCGGGCAGAGCCCCAGCCGTAGCTGTTCGCCTCGATGAGCGCGTAGGTCAGCGCGAAGAGCCCGACACCCGAGGTCACGAGGCCCGGGACGTCAGGACGCTGATCGCTCGACGTGTCGCGCGACTCGTCGATGAAGAGCAGCGCCGCTCCCACCGCCAGCGCGCCCACCGGCACGTTGACGAAGAAGATCCAGCTCCAGCTCGCGTGCTCGGAGAGCAGGCCGCCGACGAGCGGCCCGATCGCGAGCGCGAGCGCCGAGACACCGGCCCAGATCCCGATCGCCGTGCCGCGCTGCCGCGCAGGAAAGGTGGCGGTGATGATCGAGAGCGTCGCCGGGTTCATCATCGCCGCGCCGATGCCCTGCACGACCCTCGCGCCGATCAGCATGTCGGCGCTTCCTGCCAGGCCGCAGGCGAGCGACGCGGCGGTGAAGACGACGAGGCCGGCCACGAACACGCGCCGGCGGCCCAGCAGGTCGGCGAGCTTGCCGCCGGTGAGCATGAACGCCGCGAAGGTGAGCGCGTAGCCCGTGACGACCCACTCGAGCTCGGAGAGCGAGAGGCCGAGGTCGCGCTCGATCGACGGAAGCGCGACGTTCACGACCGTGTTGTCGAGCATGATCATGAAGAGCCCGAGCGACACCGCGCCGAGGGTCCACCACCTCCGGTTCTCCCCGCCGAACGCCCCTCCGTCGACCCCGCGCGTCGCCTCCATAGCCCCATGGCCTCCTTTGCGTCGCCTTCCCCAATGTGGCTGCCGGGGAGACGGCTCGGACAGACGGCAATCCCGCCGGACAGGGTACGGCTAACCCCACTCCGCCGATCGACTACAGGAGCGCGCGCCGAACCGCGTCGTGCCAGGCGCCACGGCGTGCCGCCACCTCGTCGGCGTCCATCCGCGGCTCGTAGCGTGGGCCGCGCCGGATCAGCGCCGCGACCTCGTCGGGTCCCGACCATGCGCCGACCGCGATCCCGGCCAGCGCCGCCGCGCCGAGCGCGGTCGCGTCCGCGTCCGCGGCGACCTCGACGGGGCAGCCGACGAGGTCGGCCTGGAGCTGCATGAGGAAGCCGTTCGCGCTTGCGCCGCCGTCGGCGCGCAGCACCGCGATCGGGGCGGGAAGCGCGTCGAGCACGTCCGCGACCTGGTGTGCCATCGCCTCGAGCGCGGCGCGGACGAGATGCGCGGCCGTCGTCCCGCGGGTCAGCCCCGAGACGAGGCCGCGTGCGTCGGGCCGCCACTGCGGCGACCCGAGCCCGGCGAGCGCGGGCACGAAGTGGACGCCGCCCGTGGAGTCCACGCTCGTTGCCACGCGCTCGCTGTCGGCGGCCGACTCGATCACGCCGAGCCCGTCGCGGAGCCACTGCAGCGCTGCGCCGCCGACGAGGACAGAACCCTCGGCTGCATACCGCGCCGCGGCGCCCGGCTCGACCGCTGCGGCGGTGGTGAGCAGCCCGTCGACGGGTTCGCCGGGATCCTCGCCGAGGGCGACGAGCACGAACGTCCCCGTCCCGTACGTCGCCTTCGCCTCCCCCGGCGCGTAGCAGCCCTGTCCGAAGAGCGCTGCCTGCTGGTCGCCCGCGATCCCGGCCACCGGCACGCGGGCGCCGAGGAGCGACGCCTCGCCGACGACGCCCGACGAGGCCACGACCGTCGGGAGCACCGCGCGGTCGGCCCCGAACAGCGCGAGCAGCTCGTCGTCCCAACGACCCGATCCGAGGTCGAGGAGCATCGTCCGCGACGCGTTCGTGACGTCGGTGACGTGCGCCTCGCCGCCGGTCAGCTTCCACACGAGCCACGCATCGATCGTCCCGAACGCCAGCTCGGCCTGCGGCACCGCCGTGCGCTCGAGGATCCACTCGAGCTTCGTGGCCGAGAAGTACGGATCGGGAACGAGCCCGGTGCGCCGGCGCACGAGCTCCACGGGGAGCGACGTGCACCGCTCGGCCGTCCGCCGGTCCTGCCACACGATCGCCGGATACACCGGTCGCGTGGTGGCCCGCTCCCAGACGACCGTCGTCTCGCGCTGGTTCGTGATCCCGATCGCGGCCAGGTCGGTCGCGCGGATCCCGGCTGCGCCGAGCGCGTCGGCTGCGGTCTGCTCGACGCTCGCCCAGATCTCCTCGGGGTCGTGCTCGACCAGCCCCGGCGCGGGGAAGGACTGCCGGATCTCGCGGTAGCCGCGCCCGACCGCGCGCAGCCGCTCGTCGACCACGAGGCATGTCGTCCCGGTCGTCCCCTGGTCGATCGCCAGGATCACGGCGTGGCTACGCGGGCGCCGCGGTCTCGTCCGAGAGCGCAGTCAGCTCGATGTCGGGCAGCTCGGCGAGTGCGCTCACGATGCTCCGCTCCCACACCTCGCGTAGCTCGCCGAGGACCGGTGAGTCGGCCGTGAAGCGGTGCTCGTCGAGCGCGAACGTCCCCGTGCGGTAGACCCCGGCGTCGTACGGGGGGCCGACGGAGAGGTTGGCGCGCGCCGTCGACATCATCGACCCGAGCGCGATCTTCGTCGACGTGACGAGGTCGCCGTGCGCCATGACCGCGACGTCCAGCATGAACTTCCCGTACTTGCTCTCCCCGATCTGCAGGAACGGGCGGTCGTCGGAGGCGCGGATGTAGTTGCCCTCCGGGTACACGAGCAGGATGTCCGGCGGCGCCTCGCCGATCTGGCCGCCGAGGATGAAGGTCGCTGACGCTCCGCTGCCGAGCGCCGCGCGATGCGCGTCGGTCACCTCTGTGCCCAGGCGCCCCACGTAGAGCGCGGCCTCGAACAGATGCTCGACGGTCGCGAGGCTCTCGCGCCCATCGCCGGCCGCGAGGTCGGCGGCGAGGCGATCGAGCACCTCCTGCGTCGTCGCGAGGTTCCCCGCCGACTGGAGCACGAGGAGGCGATCGGGTGCGGGGTGGAAGACATGGAGCTTGCGGTAGACGCCCACGTCGTCGACACCCGCGTTCGTCCGCGTGTCCGAGAGGAAGACGAGACCTTCCTCGAGCCGCATCGCCAGGCAATAGGTCACGGGCGCCGAGTGTAGTAGGCCCGGTTCGGTTCTCCGCATGCCGGACTCGTGCCCGCCGCATCGCACTGCCCACCCGGCGTCACGAATGTTTCGGGCATGGCCGAAGCGGTCCCGGTCCTGGTGCCGTCCCCGCCCGCGCGAGCGAGCCGGTTCGGCGTGCGCCCGTCGCCATCACTCGTCCTCTTCCTCGCGCTCTTCGCGAGCCAGTCGGGCGTGCTCGTGCTCTCGCCGATCCTGAGCGACGTGGCCGACGACTTCGGGGTCTCGATCGCCGCGGCCGGGCAGCTCCGGATCGTCGCCGCGCCGCTCGCTGCGGTCGTCGCGCTCCTCGCCGGACGCGCTCTCGTCCGATTCTCGCCCCGCGCGCTCCTCGGCGTGGGAAGCGTGCTCCTCGCCCTCGGCTCCGTCGCCAGCGCGGCGGCACCCTCGTTCGCGCTGCTCGCGGTCGCCCAGGTACCGATGTGGGCCGGGATCGCGACGCTGCTCGCGGCAGGGATCGCCGGGATGGCGGCGTGGAGCGCTCCGGAGGAGCGCACCCGCGTCGTGGCTCGGGCTCTGGCCGGTCCGCCGGCCGCCTGGATCGCCGGGATGCCGCTCATCGGCGTCGTCGCGGAGGTGCACTGGCGTCTCGCGTTCCTCGCGCTGCCGCTGCCCGCCGCGCTCATCGCGCTGCTGGCCGTCGCCACGCGCTCGGCGGACACCCCGCTCGGCGGCGAAGGGGCGTCGCTGCGCGGGTTCCTCCGGCTGCCGCAGGGGCGTCGCTGGGCCGTCGGCGAGCTGATGGCGAATGCCGCATGGGCGGGCACGCTCGTCTACAGCGGCGCGCTCTTCACCAGGGAGTACGGCCTCTCGACCGCCGGCACGGGACTTGCGCTCGGCATCGTTGCGGTTGCGTATCTCGTCGGCACGCAGCGCGCGGGACGCCTCGCGCAGGGCGCCGCCCGACGGACGATGCTGGCCTGCAGTGTCGCCGCTGCCGTCACCGTCGGCCTCGTGTGGGGCATCACGCCCGGCGTCGGCGTCACACTCGCGCTGTTCTCCCTCGCAGCGGTGACGGTGGCGACGCGAACCGTCGCCGGCACGGTCTACGGATTCACCGTGGCCGGAGAGCTCGGGCGCGAGGTCGGCGTCGTGCGCGCCGTCTCGACGCAGGTTGGCTACCTGACCGGCTCGCTCGTCGGCGGGGCGGCCCTCGCGCTCGCCGGCTTCGCCGGCCTCGGCGTCGCATTCGGCTTCCTCTTCGTCGCGTCGACGCTTCCGTACCTGGTGGCGAGCGTCGCGCGTCGCCGTGACGCGATGTCACTCCCGGCGAGCGCCGCGGCCGGCACCCGCATGCCGTCCCGCTTCGTCACGCTTCCGAACGGCAAGGGCCTCCTTGTCCGGCCGTTGCGAAACGGCGATGTCGACACCGTCGCCGCCCTGTTCGAGCGACTCGGCGAGCAGTCGCGCCGCGCGCGCTTCAACGGCCCGAAGCCGGCCCTCGGTTCCGCAGAGCTCGCCCACCTCGCCGCCGTCGACGAGACGCGGCATGTCCTCGTCGCCTACCTCGAAGGCGATCCGGGCCCGGTCGCGATCGCGCGGCTCGTCCGCGACGGCGACAGCGCGGAGATCGCCTTCGAGGTCGCCGACGAGCACCAGCGCCACGGGGTCGGCTCGGCCCTCACCGGAGAGCTCCTCGCGGACGCCCGCGCCGCGGGCGTCCGCGAGGTGACAGCGCTCGTCGCGAGCGACAACACGGCGGCGGTCTCGCTCCTCCGCCGTGTCCTCGACCGGCTCGAGATCCGGTTCGAGGGGCCCGAGCTCTCGATCCGTGCCGCACTGGCGTGAGCACGGCCACACATCGGCCGCGCCGCCCCGGACGCCGACAGGGGTCGCCCCCCGGACCCGGTCGGCCTGGCGGCGCGGCCGATCGTTGGGCTC
The DNA here is from genome assembly GCA_963792245.1 of uncultured Actinomycetes bacterium. GTDB lineage: Bacteria > Actinomycetota > Thermoleophilia > Gaiellales > Gaiellaceae > Gaiella. Next base: position 143,346 of record CAWBVO010000017.1, on the reverse strand, counting down.
AGCGGCGCCGGCTCGGACGCGCGATCCGCCCGAACGCCCGCTCGCCCGCGTCGTCGCTCGTGAATGCCGAGAGCTGGATCGTCTCGTCATCGAGCTCGAGCCCGGAGCCGATCACGCCGTTCCCGCGCAGGCGCACGTCCTCGCCGAGCCCGGCCGACGGCCCGCGCGTCGCGCGCGCCGCCGCCACCTCGTCGACGAACGACGAGATACGCTCGACCGACGTCGCACGGCCGTCGAGCCGCTCGAGCGCGTCGAGCAGGTAGCCGGCCCGGAGCTTCGGCCAGAGGAGCGCGAACGCGTCGGGCCGTGACACCGCGTCGAGGCACAGGTCGTCGCCGAGGGCGAGCACGGCGCCGCACTGTCCGGGTGCGAGCGCGAACGCGCCCTCGAGCGCGCGGAGCCTGGCTCGGTTCGCCTCGAACGTGTCCCGGCTGGCCGACGTGTCCGAGTCGACGCGCATGCGCGTCTGCTTCGCGTGCACCTCGTCCCACACCTCGCCCTGGGCGGCCCCGCGGGCGAGTGGCTGCGCCGCGAGCATCTGCGCCTTGCGTCGCCGGAGGTGCGAATGCGAGATGTGGTCCGATGAACTGAACGCCGCGCTGCGCCGGTGCCAGCGACCCTGCTCGACGCACGAGACGGGGATCGGCAGCTTCGCGCCTGCCTCGACGAGCACGCTCACGTTCAGGATCCGGTCCTGCTTCGCCCCGACGAGCTCCTCGCCGTCGTAGAGCAGCACCCGCGCGTCCGTGGGGTTCTCGACGACGAGCTCCGGCACGGAGCCCGAGTCGGACGTCTCGTCGATGTGGAAGCCGCGCGGCAGTGCCTCGTCGAGCGTGATGTAGGCCGCGACCGGGTCCTGGCGCGGGAACAGCGGTGTGACGACGATCCCGCGGTGCTCCACGGGCTCGCCGAGCTGGAAGGTGTCGAGTGTCATTGCGTTCTCCTCTCGGGTTCACGAGGGAGTCAGGCGTCGGTGCGGCTCGCCTTACGCCGTTTGTCGAAGCGCCGCTCGTAAGATCTCCCCATGTCGGACGCGACTCGCCTCTCGATGCGCGATGCACGGGATGCAGAGGACAACCGACTGCTGGAGAACGGGGAGATCCAGCTCCTGCTTTCGGGCTGGGTGGAGACGATCCGCGACATGTGCATCGCGAAGATGCGAGGCCCGATCGGCGAGGACGTCGGCCAGGCCGTGTGCGAGCGGCTGTGGCGCGAGCTCAAGGCGGGCAGGCACCGCGACGGCCGCTACCCGTTCCGCGTCATCGTCTACTCCGTGATCAGATGGGTCTGCAAGGGCTGGTACGAGCCGGGGTGGCAGGAGAGCGAGCTGTTCGACCTCGACGGCGCCGCACCGGATGAGACCGAGACCGTCATCATCGACCTCACGCTCGAGCAGTTCGTCGCGACGCTGCCACCGGGCGACGGGGAGATCGGCGCGCTCCACTACCTGGAGGCGCTCGAGCCGGGCGAGATCGCCCAGCGGCTCGACAAGAAGCCGAACGCCGTGTACCAGGCGATCAGCAGAAACAAGGGTCGGCTCAGGGAGTGGCTCGAGGAATGATGGTCGAGCTCGACACCCTGCTCGACGAGCTTGCGCGCCGCCATGCGCGCGGCGAGCCGCTCGACGTCGAGGGGACGCTGGCACGCGCCGGCGACCGCGCCGACGAGCTCGCCCCGTTGATCGAGGCGTTCCTCGCGCGCGCGCCGCGTCGCGAGCCGACCGCCGAGTCTCTCGCATTCGTCCGCTCGCTCGACGAGCCGCCGCTGCTCCGCGCGCGCGTCGCGAAGTCGCTCAAGGTCGACGACGTCGTCGACGTGATCGTCGCCGAATGCGAGCTCGACCCCGAGGCCCGCCCGAAGGTGCGCCGCTACTACCAGCAGCTCGAGGGCGGGATGCTCGACCCGACCCACGTCGCCGAGTCGGTCTGGGCCGCGATCACGCGGGTCCTGGGGCGCTCGCGCGCGCTCCTCTCGGCACCGTCGGGCCCGGCGCCCGCCGCCGCGCCGATGTACCGCGCCGATGCGCTGGTCGTCCTCGACGAGCAGCTCGTGCCGCGCGCGGCGCCGGAGCCGAGCCAGTCCGACATGGTCGATGCGCTCTTCCTCGGCGAGCCCGCCGACTAGCCCACCGGACGTAAGGCCGGCACGCGCCGAGGCTGACTCCGCCGGTCTGGACACGTCCTCGACAGCCGATTACGTTCCGTCCGACTTGACGTCGGTCCCGACCCGGTACACCGAACCGCGTGCCCACGAGCTCCGCGAGCGCTACCTCGCGACCTACGGCGGCGACGAGATCCCGGTGCCGGTCGAGTCGATCGCCGAGGACCTCCTCGGTCTGCGGATCGAGGAGGACGACCTGGGGGAGTGCTCCGGGATGCTGATCCCGTCCGAACGCCTCATCCTCGTCAACGCGGCGGAGGCGATGAGTGGCGAAACCCCGACCCGCCGCCACCGCTTCACGATCGCCCACGAGCTCGGCCACTGGGTCTGCCACGCGAAGAGCATGGCCGAGGCACCGACCTACTGTCGCTCGCAAGACCTCGCCCAGGACGCCGACCGCGCCCTCGAGCGCGAGGCGAACGTCTTCGGCGCCGAGCTGCTGATGCCGGAGGAGGCGATCCGGACCGCCTGGCGCGGAAAGCCCGACCTCGGTGAGCTTGCCGCGTACTTCGCCGTCTCGGCCCTGGCTGCGAGCTGGCGCCTCTACTCCTTCGACCTTGCCGAGAGACCGGCGTAGCGCAGGCGAAATGTGTCCGACACGAAGTCGGACACCGGTGTGACGACAAGATGGACGCCGGCCGGGCTCCGGCGTCAGCCGCCGGCGAGCTTCACCCTGTGGCCCTGGGCCTCGAGGCGGGCGACGATCTTCGGGCGGTGGTCTCCCTGGATCTCGACGACGCCGTCCTTTGCGGAGCCTCCCGTCCCGCAGAGGCGCTTGAGGTCGCTCGCGACCGCGGCGAGGTCGCGAGCGGGGACACCGCGGACGACGGTCACCGTCTTGCCGCGGCGGCCGCTCGTCTCACGCGAGACGCGCACGATCCCGTCGTTCGGGGTGACCGGCTCGGCGCGGCGGCCCACGTCGCGGGTGCGGAGGTCGCCGTCGGCGGTCGAATAGACGCGTTCGCTCTCGGTCATGTGACGATCGTAGAGCCGGCGCGCCGGGCTCTGCCTACGGCCGGGGGTGGGGAGTCGCGGGCTCGCGCTGCCCGAGCAGGAACGTCGCGGCGAGATGGAGCACGACCGCGAGCCCGAGGACGATGCCGACCGTCTCGAGCCCGGCCGCGGCGAACGCCAGCGTGCCACCGCCGAAGACCGCTACCTCCAGCAGCAAGCGCCACGGATCCCGCGGGTGGCGCGGCGCCCGCGGCGCGACGAATGCGCCCCAGAGCGCGGCAGCCGCCAGCGGCGCAGCAACCGCCAGCACGACGTTCACGCCGGTCGGGCCCGTGCGCCAGCCCCACACTGCGAGCCCCGCGAGCGAGGAGAGCTCGAGGCAGAAGCGGAGCACGTCGTTTGCCGCCCGCGCGCCTGCCATCAAGAGACCGTACTCGGCCGGAGGGCCGCGATCCCTCGAACGAGGGATGGTCGCGTGGCCGGCTCTCGGTGAGAACGTGCATATCGGCACCTGCGGCGAAGGGGGACCCGATGGCTGCGGCACAGCTCGAGAGGCAGGAGCTCGACGAGGGCGACGACGTCAGGCGCTGGCGGTTCGACCAGCTCCTGCGGGCGGGGTACGACATCGCGGACGCGGCGGACGTCGCGCTTCGCACGGACATCGACTTGCGCTGGGCCGTGAGCCTGGTGCAGCGGGGCTGTCCGAGCGCGACCGCTGTGCGGATCGCGTTGTAGGCGCCCTGACGACGCGTCCGCGCCGCTCGGGGGAGCGGCGCGGACGCATCCGTTTCGAGACCGATGAGTTCGCGGCGGCCTGCCGGTCGGATGGGCGAGACTTTGGCCCGAGCCGACGAGAGGAGCAGCCATGCCGAAGATCACCCCGTGTCTGTGGTTCGACACCCAGGGCGAGGACGCCGCGCGGTTCTACACGTCGATCTTCCCGAGCTCGCGGATCGTGGAGGTCGCGCGCTACGGCGAGGCGGGGCCGCGCGACGCGGGCACCGTCATGGCCGTCCGCTTCGAGCTCGACGGTCAGGAGTTCGTCGCGCTGAACGGCGGCCCCGAGTTCACGTTCGACGAGGCGATCTCGTTCCAGATCGACTGCGCCGACCAGGCGGAGGTCGACCGCTACTCGGAGGCGCTCACCGACGGTGGGGAGCAGGGGCCGTGCGGCTGGGTCAAGGACCGCTTCGGCCTCTCGTGGCAGGTCGTCCCGGCGCGGCTCATGGAGCTGCTCTCCGACCCCGACGAGGCACGCGCCCAGCGCGCCATGGCCGCGATGCTCGAGATGCGGAAGATCGACATCGCTGCGGTGGAGGCGGCGGCGAGCGGGGAGTAGCGCGCCGGGGCACATGGGGACGTAAGAGCCGGCCGCGACGAGGTCGATACTCGTCGTGTGCGCCTGCGCTCCGACGGCACGCTCCGGCTCTCGCCCTCCGATCTCTCGGCGCACCTCGCCTGCCCGCACCTGACGACGCTGTCGCTGGAGGTCACGCGGGGTCGGCGCGAACGACCGCACGTCGACGACACGCACCTCGACCTCATCCTCCGGAAGGGACGGGAGCACGAGGCCGCGTACCTCGCGCGACTCGAGCGCGAGGAACGCTCGATCGTCCGGATCCCGACGTACGACGACGAGGGCTTCGACGCCGACGTCGCGCGCCGCCTGACCGAGGAGGCCGTCCGCGAGCGGGCCGCGGACGTCGTCTACCAGCCGTACCTCGAGAGCGAGGACGGCCGCTGGCACGGTTTCGCGGACTTCCTCGAGAAGACGCCGGCGGGCGCGTACGAGCCGGTCGACACGAAGCTCGCCCGGTCGGCAAAGCCCGCGCACGTGCTCCAGCTGCTCTTCTACGCCGAGCAGGTCGAGCGGCTGCAGGGGGCGCCGGTCGAGCGCGTGCACGTCGAGAACGGCCGTGGCGAGCGGGAGAGCTTCCGCGTGGCGGAGCTCCGCGCCTACTACCGCCGCGTACGCGAGCGGTTCCTCGCGTCCCTCGAGCGCGACGACGAGACCTACCCGTGGCCCTGCGGCCACTGCGGGATCTGCGACTTCCGCCACGTGTGCCGCGCAAAGCTCGAGGCCGACGACCACCTCGTCCTCGTGGCCGGGATGCGCCGCGGCTGGGCGGAGACGCTCGAGGCGGGCGGCGTCGAGACGCTGGCGCAGCTCGGGTCGCTGCCGACGGCCGGCAGCGGCGCGCCGCACGGCCTGCGGCCCGAGAGCTTCGAGAAGGTGCGTCACCAGGCAGAGCTCCAGCTCCGCGGTCGCGAGACGGGGATGCATCTCTACGAGCTCCTGCCCGACGAGGTGGAGCGCGGGTTCCGACTCCTGCCCGAGCCCGACTTCGGCGACGTGTGGCTCGACCTCGAGGGCCATCCGTTCTACGACACGGCGCGCGGGCTCGAGTTCCTCTTCGGGTTCTGCTACCGGGACGAGACCGGCGAGGTGCGCTACGAGGCACTCTGGGCGCGCGACCGCGACGGCGAGCGCGCGGTGTTCGAGCGGTTCGTCGACTGGGTCGTCGAGCGCCGCCGCCGCCATCCGCGCCTCCACGTCTACCACTACGCCGCCTACGAGCGCACCGCGCTCACGCGGCTGATGGGCGAGCACGGGACGCGCGAGCGCGAGGTCGACGACTTCCTGCGCCAGGAAGTGCTCGTCGACCTCTACCGGATCGTGCGCCAGTCGCTCCGCGCCTCGACGTCGAGCTACTCGATCAAGGCGATCGAGGCGCTCTACGGCTTCGAGCGCGAGGCCGAGGTGAAGGGTGGTGACGATGCGGTCGTCTCCTTCGAGACCTGGATCGAGACCGGCGACGAGTCGCTCCTCGCGGAGGTCGAGCGCTACAACGAGGAGGACTGCCGCTCGACCTTCGAGCTCCACGAATGGCTGCTCTCCATCCGGCCGTCAGACCGGCCGTGGCGCGCGCCCCCCGACGAGCGGCCGCCGAGCGAGGAAACGATCGAGCGGGACGAGGAGCGGGCCGCGCTCCGCGACCGGCTGCTCGCGGGCACGGAGGAAGGGGAGCCGCGGCGGCTGCTCGCCCACCTCGTCGAGTACCACCAGCGCGAGGCGCGCCCCCAGTGGTGGGCGTGGTTCCGGTGGCCGCAGCTCGACGAGGACGAGCTGATCGCTGATCGCACGGCCCTCGGCGGGCTTCGCTGGGACGGGATGCCGCCGGAGCTCGAGGGCAGGAGCCACGCCTCCCGCATGTCGTTCCGCCCGCAGGAGCACAAGATCTCGGGGGAGGGATTCGACCCGGTGACGCGCCAGCGGTTCCGCGCACGGGTCGACGACGACACCGGCGTCGTCACCGTGCTCCGCGGCGTCGACAGGGCGGACGAGCCGCTCCCGGCTGCCTTGACGCCCGGCCGCCCGCTGGGCGACGCCGTCAAGCGCGACGCGCTGATGCGGTTCGCGCGCCCATACGCCGACGGGGTGGACGACTATCCCGCGCTCACCGCCGTGCTCGAGCGGCGGCCGCCCGACGTGCGGCTCGACCTCGAACCGGTCGGCGCTGCACTCTCCCTCGAGGAGAGCTACCTCTTCGTGCAGGGCCCGCCCGGCTCCGGGAAGACGTGGCAGGGCGCCCGGATGGCGATCGCGCTCATGCGGGCGGGGAAGCGCGTCGGCGTCACCTCGCTCAGCCACAAGGCGATCCACAACTTCCTCCGTGCCGTGCAGCACGAGGCCGACCGGCAAGGGTTCGCGTTCGCCGGCGCCAAGCGCGGCGAGCCGGAGACCGAGACCGGGTTCGAGAGCCGGTGCATGGTCACGTCGAAGGACGGCGATGTCTGCGCCGACCCGGCGTTCCAGCTCGTCGCGGGCACCGCGTGGGCCTTCTCGCGCGAGGCCGTCGACATCCACGCGGCGGAGCGGCCGCTCGACGTGCTCTTCGTCGACGAGGCCGGGCAGCTCGCGCTCGCCGACGTGCTCGCGGTCGGGACGGCTGCGCGGTCCCTCGTCCTGCTCGGCGACCCGAACCAGCTGCCGCAGGTCTCGCAGGGCTCCCACCCGGAGGGGTCGGGGCTCTCGGTGCTCGAGCACCTCCTCGGCGACCACGAGACCGTGCCCCCTGAGCGAGGGCTCTTCCTCGCCGAGACCTGGCGGCTCCGGCCGGAGCTCTGCGCGTTCACCTCGGACGCCTACTACGACGGGCGCCTCGATCACGCCAAGGTGACCGAGCGTCGGAGCCTCGCGCGGGGAAACGGCGCCCGGTGGATCCCGGTCTCGCACGAGGGGCACGGCCAGTCCTCGGAGGAGGAGGCGCGCGCGATCGCCGCCTCGGTCGCAGAGCTGCTCGGCACGGCCTTCACCGACGAGGACGGTGCGACACGGCCGATCGAGGCGAGCGACATCCTGGTGGTCGCGCCGTACAACGCGCAGGTGCGGATGCTGCGCTCCCGGCTGCCCGGGGACGTGGCCGTCGGCACCGTCGACAAGTTCCAGGGACAGCAGGCGCCGGTCGTGTTCGTCTCGATGGCGAGCTCCACGAGCGAGGAGGCGCCGCGCGGCATCGGTTTCGCATTCGACCCGAACCGCTTCAACGTCGCGACGTCGCGCGCGCAGTGCCGGGCGGTGCTCGTCTGTGCGCCCGCGCTCCTCGATGCCGACTGCGCGACCGTCGCGCAGATGCGCCTCGTCAGCGCCGTCTGCAGGTTCGTCGAGGTCGCCGAGGACGCCGAGCGCCTTCGTCAGCCGACGTAACGCGAACGCACGGGAGACCTGATCTCCCTGCATGCACGCTATTTTCCGAAGGCTCGCCGTCCGACGCGGACGACATGCTCGTCGCATGTCACGGACGGACAGAGCGCTCACGGTCGTCCCCCGCCTCGCGGGGCTTCCCGGCTCGGTTCGCCTGCGCCGCGAGGTGCCGGCGCCGGTCGCGTACGCGGTCGTCGACGTCGAGACGACCGGCACGTCGATCGAGGCGGACGAGATCGTCTCGATCGCGCTCGTCCGGCTCGACGCCGCCGGGGAGGAGCTCGACCGCTTCGCAAGCCTCGTGCGACCTGCCGGCCCGATCCCGCCGGAGTCCACCGCCGTGCACGGCATCGACGACGACGCCGTCGCCCGCGCCCCGACCTTCGCGATGGCGGCGCCGGACGTCCTCGACCTGCTCGACGGCGCGGTCTTCGTCGCCCACAACGCCGATTTCGACCTGCCGCTCCTCCAGCACGCCTTCGCCCGCGCGGGAATCCTCTATCGGCCGGTCGGCGTCGCATGCACGCTCGATGCCTTCCGGCTGCTCGAGCCGACGGAGCGGAGTCAGCGACTCGAGGCGATCTGCGCACGGCACGGGATCGTCTTCGACGACGCGCACGATGCTCGGGGCGACGTGCTCGCGACGACCGAGCTCCTCCGGATCCTGCTCCGCGAGGGCATCGCACCGGAGACCGTCGAGCTCGACGACGTCGCCTACATGCGCCTCCGGTCGCGCGGCGACACGCGGCCCGCCTCGGAGCCGCAGATCAGACGGGTGTTCGGGCTGGCGGCGGCTGCGGGGCTCGTGTGCCCGGACGGAACGCTCGACCGCGACGCGGTCATGACGCTCGTCGCACGGGTGACCGCCGGCGCCGACGTCGACGAGCTCACGCGCGAGCAGGTGCAGGACGTGTACGACGAGCTCGAGCGGCTGCTCGCCGAGCTGCCGGCCCCGGCGCAGGCCGCGAGCGCGTAGCGCCCGTTCGCCTGCCCGACCGCCGGGGATGAGAGGATCGCCGGGTGAACGAGACGCCAGGCGCGACGCTCGACAGCCCCGAGCTCACCCCGGCCGCGTACGTCCGGACGCTCGTCTACGCAGGTCTGCTCGGCATTCCGGTCGCGTTCGCGGCCGTGCTCTTCCAGACCGCGTCGCACGAGCTCATGGATCTCGTCTGGGACCGTGTCCCCGACTGGCTCGGCTGGAGCGAGCCCGCAGGCTGGTACGTGCTGCTCGTGCCGGCCGTCGGCGGCGCCCTCGTCGCGCTCGCCTGCCGCCTCCCGGGCCACGGCGGGCACGCTGCGCTCGACGGCCTGAGCCTCGGTGACGTCCGCGCGGTCGACCTCGGCAGCATCCTTCTCGCCGCCCTCCTCACGCTCGGCGCCGGGCTCGTGCTCGGGCCCGAGGCGCCGCTCGTGGCGCTGGGCGTCGGCCTCGGCGCGCTCGCCGTCGGGCTCGTCCGCGTGGACGCGACCGAGAGCCGCCTGCTCGTGCTCGCAGGCGCGTTCGCCGCGATCGCGGCGCTCTTCGGAGGACCCCTCGTCGCCGCCTTCCTGCTCCTCGAGATGGTCGCGAAGAGCGGCATGGTGTCGGCGCGGGTGATCGGTCACGCGTTGTTGCCGGGATTCGTCGCGGCGGGCACGGGCGCGCTCGTCTGGACGGGCATCGCCGGTTGGCCGGGCTTGCACAAGGAGGGTCTCGACCTGCCCGTGCTGCCGGCCTACGACACGGTGGAGATCGGAGACCTCGTCTGGTGCGCCGGGCTGGCGCTCGCCGTCGCGATCGTCGTCGTGGCCGCGCGGCACGCCGCGTTCCGGGTCGCCGTGCCGTCGCGGGCGCGGCCCGAGCTCGCCCTCGTGGTGGCCGGCCTTCTCGTGGGTGTCGTCGCGGTCGCGTTCCGGCTCGTCGCCGACCGGCCCGTCGACCTCGTGCTCTTCTCCGGGCAGACCGAGATCCCCGCGCTCGTCGCGGAGTCGTCCGCCGGCGTGCTGCTCCTCGTCGTGCTCGCGAAGGGCTGCGCGTACGCCCTCTCGCTCGGCTCCGGCTTCCGCGGCGGCCCGGTGTTCCCCGCGATCGCGCTCGGGACGGCGCTCGCCGCTGCTGCGGCGAACGTCCTCCCGGGCCTCGACTCGACCCCTGCGGTCGCGACGGGCATCGCGGCGGCGGTCGCGGCCGGCCTCCAGGCGCCGTTCACCGCCGCCGTGCTCGGGACCCTGCTCGTCGGGACGGCGGCACCGGACGTCGCGCCGTTCACCGTGCTGGCGGCCGCGATCGGGGTGCTCGCTGCGATCGCGCTGCCCGATCCGGCGCGATCGGGCGTCGCCGAAGGCTGAGTCGCGTGCGGATCGAGCTCGTGGACGGGGACATCACCGCGCAGGTGGTCGACGCGATCGTCAACGCAGCGAACTCGTCCCTTCTGGGCGGCGGCGGCGTGGACGGTGCGATCCACCGCAAGGGCGGGCCGGCGATCCTCGCCGAGTGTCGTGCGCTCCGCGCCTCCCACTACGCGGGCGGGCTGCCTGCGGGCGACGCCGTCGCCACGACCGCGGGCGAGCTCCCCGCGCGCTGGGTGATCCACACCGTGGGGCCGGTGTGGGACGCGCATGTCGACCTGAGGGCGACGCTGCGCTCCTGCTACACGCGGTCGATCGCGGTCGCCGAGGAGCTCGGTGCGGCGACCGTCGCATTCCCGCTCATCTCGGCGGGCGCGTACGGCTGGCCGCTCGACGACGCAGTCCGCCAGGCGCTCGACGCGCTCCGGGGCACGGAGACGACGGTCGAGGAGTCGCGGCTCGTCCTCTACGGCCGGGAGGCGTACGAGGCGGCCGAGCGGATCCGGGCCGGCTAGCCCGGCTTCGCGCTCATCGCCCAGATCGCGACCACCCAGGCGGCGAGGGCGATGGCGGCGATGATCCCGGAGGCGCGTGCGAGGCCGCTCTTCGACTTGCGCGAGGCGATCCCGGCGCAGATCACCGAGATGAGCAGGAGGAGCCCGCCGACCTCACGCGTGATGAAGCCGATCCCGATCCAGGTGGGGTCGTCGTCGGTGTCGCCGAACTCCTTCGAGTAGATCCACTCCGCGCCGGCCGCCATCACGAACCACGACGGGATCGCCACGAAGAGGAGCGTGCGGAAGGAGAAGCGGCGCAGGCGGTCGCCGTCGGCGACGGCAACGGTCCAGAGCTGGGCCACGACGGCCGCGGTAACCGCGCCGACGAGCACCATCGCCCCGAGGACGTGGATGAACAGCGGGAAGTTCCAGCTGTCCGGCCGGACGCTCGCGAGGAGGCCGGTCATGCGCCGGGCTTCCAGATCATGTCGATGAGGAGCAGCAGGATCAGGACGCTGCTCACCGTGTGGAACTGGAACGCGCGCGACGCACGAAACGTCTCGGCGACGACCGGGCTCGTCTCCGTCCCGGCCTGCGCGAGGCGCTGGGCCTCCATGCCCGCCGCGCCGTACCCCTGGCCGCCACGCCGTCCGAGCTCGACCGCGATCGCCCAGAGGATGATCGCCGCGATCACCCAGCCGTCCCAGAGCTCGTAGGCGTCGAGCGAGATGGCGAGCCACACGCCGAAGACGATCGTACCGAGGGAGCCGACGGAGACCAGCACCGTGCCCACCTGCGAGACGCGCATCAGCGAGGCGACCCGGCCCGTGCTGTCCGTGCCCCAGAGCGAGACGATCATGATCCAGAAGATCACCTCTGCGCCGACGAGCGCGAAGGCCGAGAGGACGTGCAGCGAGAGAATCCAGTCGTCGAAGCCCACCGCGCGGGGAGGCTACAACGGTTTCCGGACGGCGACAAGTGGCGACAGCCGAACGGGCTCAGTCGAGGGCGAAGCGCACCTGGCGGCGGAGGACGTCCGCCAGCTCGAGACGCACCGTCACCGACTCCCCGAGCGCGAGGTTGCGGCCCCCGCAGCGGGCGGTGACGGCGGGGTCGCGGAGCTGGACGGTGCCGGCGGCGCCGTCCCGGTCGATGTCGACGACGACGGCCTCGAACGTCTCGCCGACGTGTCGCTCGAGGATCGCCGCCTCGAGCGTCGAGACGATCCCCGCCTCGTACTGGCCGGCCCTGCGGTCGGACACCTCCATCAGCTCCGGCAGCGACGGCAGCGCCGACGCGACCCAGTCGGGCACCCGCCGGTCCTCCGACAGCGCGACGCACGTCTCGCCGACGTAGCGGTCGACCAGCCGCCGGAGCGGCGCGGTCGTGTGGGCGTACGTGGATGCGAGCGCGGCATGGTCGGCGTGCGCGGGAGCGCCGCGGTCGAAGGACGTGTAGCCGGAGCCGCGCAGGAGCCCGGCGGCCTGCGCGAGCAGCGCAGCCTGCCGCGGGACGTTCGCGTCGAGCGCCCGGACGAACTCGGGGTAGGGCATCTCCTCTGGCCACGGGACGCCGAGTGCCTCCGCCGTGCGCCGGAACCGCGCGAGCCGCCCCGGGTCGGCAGGCGGAACGGTGCGGAGGATCCCGACTTCGCCCGTGACCATCAGCTCCGCCGCCGCCATCCCGGTCATCAGCGAGATCTGCGCGTTCCATCCCTCGACCGGGAACGGCGCCCGGTAGGACAGGTCGTACCCGTGCGCGCCCTTCGCCACCTCCTGCTCGGGGAGCTGCAGACTGACCCCGCCGCGGCGGACTTCCCGTTGTTGGCGGAGGATCCCGACCTCGCGCAGGAGCACGAGCACGTCGTCTGCCGATCCGTCGTCGAGCGCGCGCTGGGCGCCCCCGTAGCTCAGCTTCGCACGGCTCCGGACGCGCGCCTTCCGGACGTGGACGGCGGTCCCTTCGCCGGTCTCGTCCACCTCCATCGTCCAGACGAGCGCCGGGCGGAGCTCGCCCGGTAGGAGGCTCGCAGCCCCCTCGGAGAGTGCGGCCGGATACAGGCGTGCGTTTCCATCGGGGGCGTAGAGCGTCTGGACGCGGCGGCGCGCCTCCTCGTCGAGCAGGCTCCCGGGCGCGACGAACGCCGTGACGTCGGCGATCGCGTACCGCACGCGGTAGCCCGTCCCGCGGCGCTCGACGTGGAGCGCCTGATCGAGGTCCATCGACTCCGGTGGGTCGATCGTGACGAAGGGGACTGCGGTCTCGTCCGCGTCGGGGAGCTCCACCTCCCGTGCCGCTCGATCGGCTTCGGCGACGACGCTCGTCCGGGAAGCCGACCACGACCTCGAGCTGGCGGCGAAGCTCGGCGAGCGCCGTCTCGATCCGGGCGTCGGCCGCGGCGGTGAGTCGAAGACGGCGCTTCGGCACCGGACCAGCCTACGGGTAGCTCTCCCGCGATCTGCCCGGCTGCGGGCGGGCCCGGCTGCCCGGGCCCGAGCCCGCATAGACTCGCGCAGCATGGGGGCATGTCCGGCCTGCGGAGCGGAGAACGCGGCGACCGCGAAGTTCTGCTCGGAGTGCGGCAGCGCGCTGGGCGTCGCCGTGTCGGCCCGCGGCGGGAGGAGCGCAAGGTCGTCAGCGTCGTCTTCACCGATCTCGTGGGGTCCACCGCGAGGGCGGAGGAGAGCGACCCGGAGGACGTCCGCGCGCTCCTTCGCGTCTACCACGAGCGGGCGCGCGACGAGCTCGAGCGGCGGGGCGGCACGGTCGAGAAGTTCATCGGCGACGCGGTGGTCGCGGTGTTCGGCGCACCGGTCGCGCACGAGGACGACCCCGAGCGCGCCGTCCGGGCGGCGCTCGCGGTGCGCGACGCCGTCGCGGAGCTGAACGACGCCGAGCCGGGACGCGACCTGCACGTCCGGATCGCCGTGAACACGGGTGAGGCGCTCGTCTCGCTCGACGCGGCTCCCGGTGACGGGGAGGGAATGGTCGCCGGCGACGTGATGAACACGGCCGCACGTCTCCAGTCGGCCGCTCCGGTCGACGGGATCCTCGTCGGCGAGCAGACGTACCGCGCGACCGAGCGCGAGATCGTGTACCGGGACGCCGAGCCCGTGGTGGCGAAAGGGAAGGCGCAGCCCGTCGCCGTCTGGGAGGCGGTCGAGCCGCGGGCGCGGCTCGGCGTCGATCTCGGCGGGGCCCCCGGCGCGCCGCTCGTGGGACGCGACGACGAGCTCGACCTGCTCGTGGACGCGCTGCGCCGGTCGCGGCGTGACCGGTCGACGCAGCTCGTGACGCTCGTCGGCGTGCCGGGCATCGGCAAGAGCCGCCTCGTCCTCGAGCTCGGGCGAGTCGTCGACGACGATGCGGACCTCATCACCTGGCGCCAGGGCCGTTGCCTGCCGTACGGCGACGGCGTCTCGTACTGGGCGCTCGGAGAGATCGTCAAGGCCCATGCCGGCATCCTCGAGTCGGATTCCGGCGACGTGGCCGACACCAAGCTGGCAGCGATCCTCGAGGCGGTGGCCGACGAGGGCGAGCGTGGCTGGGTGGGTCGCCATCTCCGTCCCCTCGTCGGGCTCGGCCGTGTCGAGGAGAGCGGTGACGTGCGAGGCGAGGCATTCGCCGCCTGGCGGCGCTTCCTCGAGGCGATGGCCGAACGAGGCCCCGTGGTGCTCGTCTTCGAGGACCTCCACTGGGCCGACGACGGGCTGCTCGACTTCGTCGACGGTCTCGTCGACTGGGTCGACCGCGTCCCTCTGCTCGTCGTCTGCACCGCGCGCCCCGAGCTTCTCGAGCGCCGGCCCGGCTGGGGAGGAGGGAAGCGCAACGCGAGCACCGTGTCCCTCGCCGCGCTGGACGACGACGCGACGGCGCGGCTCGTGCTGTCGCTGCTCGATCGTCCCCTGCTCGACGCGGAGACCCAGCAGGAGCTCGTCGCACGAGCAGGCGGCAATCCGCTCTACGCGGAGGAGTTCGTCCGCATGCTCCAGGCAGGCGCCGGGGTCGACGAGCGGCTGCCCGAGACGGTCCAGGGCATCATCGCGGCCCGCATCGACCTGCTCCCGGCGGCGGAGAAGGATCTCCTCCAGACCGCTGCCGTCCTGGGGAAGGTGTTCTGGTCCGATGCACTGCTCTCCGCGGTCGGTGCCGAGCCGTGGCAGCTGGCGGAGATGCTCCGTGCGCTCGAGCGCAAGGAATTCGTTCGCCGCGAGCACCGCTCCGCCGTCGCCGGAGCGACGCAGCACGCGTTCGTCCACGCGCTCGTCCGCGACGCGGCGTACACCCTGCTGCCGCGGCCGGCGCGGGCGCAGCGGCATCTCGCGGCTGCGGAGTGGATCGAGTCGCTGCCGGAGGATCGGGCGGAGGATCGCGCAGAGACGCTCGCCCACCACTACCTGACGGCGATCGACCTTCGGCGTGCCGCAGGCGACGACGTCTCGGAGCTCGGCCCCCGAGCCGTGAAGGCCCTCGAGGAGGCAGGCGAGCGGGCGATCGCGTTGAGTGCCTACAACACCGCCGCGTCATTTCTCGCGCGCGCGCTCGACCTACTGCCCCCGGACGTGGAGCCGTCGGCGGAGCTCCTCTTCCACGCCGGCACGGCGTTCAGCTTCATGGGTCGTCAGACCGACGAGCTCGCGCGGGCCGTCGATGCGTTCGAACGGGCGGGCGACCCCGAGCGGGCCGCCGAGGCGGCCGTCGCAGCGAGCTGGCACACGTGGCACTCGAATCCGATCGAGTCCGGGGCGTGGCTCGAACGAGCGACGGCCCTTCTCGACGGGCGGCCTCCGTCGCGGGCGAAGGCGCTCATGCTCGCCGAGCGCGCACGGATCCTGATGATCAACTACCAGTACGAGACGTCGCTTCCGGTGGCGGACGAGGCGATCCAGCAGGCACGCGCGGTCGGCGACGTGCAGATCGAAGCCGACGCGATCGTGACGAGCGCCTGCTCGAGGGCGATGCTCGGGGACCGGCAGAGCATGGAGCTGTTCGAGCAGGCGCTTGCGCTCGTCGGCCATCGCGGTCGCGTCGCGTCGCGCGCGCATACGAACCTGGGCGTCGCCTGGTCGGTCTTCGGTGATCTGCAGCGCGCGGCCGAGGTGAGCGTACGGGGCATCGCGATAGCCGAGCGTGACGGCGACGAGCAGAGCGCCGCGTTCATGCGAGGCAACCTGATGGGCGTCCAGTTCGAGCGGGGCGAGTGGGACGACGCACTGACCCATGCGAACGTGATGCTCGGAACCGTCGGGTGGCCTCGCCTCAGGCCGTTCGCCCACGCGATCCGAGCCTGGGTCCGCGAGTCCCGCGGACGGAGCCTGGACGCACTGGCGGACATGGAGGCTGCGATCGCGGAGTCACGCGAGATCGCGGACCCGCAGGTTCTCTGGCCGACGCTGGTCACCTCTGCCGGCCTCTTCCGGCGGCAGGGTCGCAGCGAGGACGCGGCGCGCCTACTGGCCGACGTCGTCGATGCGATCGGCGGCAGCGAGTCGGTCGGGGACGTGCAGGAATGGCACGTCGACCTCGCGGCCCAACTTCGCGAGACGGGCCGCAACGACGCAGGGCAGGCGATCGTCGCGCGAATCCCGGACGGGACGTGGAGAGAGGCCTGTCTCGCGGTTGTCGATGGGGACTACGCCGCGGCCGCCGACATCGTCGCGACGGTGGGGAGCGAGCGACTCCAGGCGGACCTCCGGTTGCGGGCCGCAAGGTCGCTCGCCGCTGCCGGCCGGCTCGCGGAAGCGGAAGCGCAGCTCGACCTCGCGCGTACCTTCTTCCGGAAGGTCGGCGCGACGGCATACCTGGCGGAAGCCGACGAGATCGTCGCGGCCGCGAGCTGACGCCGCGCCAGGGTGCTGGCCGCCGTCAGACTCTGACGGGTCGCTGACAATCGACGGAGGTGAGGGATGGCCGAGCGCGCGTTCGACGTCGTGGTGATCGGTGCCGGAGCGCCCGGCGAGGTGATCGCCGGCCGGCTCGGAGAAGCCGGGCTCGAGGTTGCGGTCGTCGAGGAGCGGCTCGTGGGCGGGGAGTGCTCCTTCTTCGCCTGCATGCCGTCGAAGGCGCTCCTGCGGCCGGGAGAGCTCGCCGCCGAGGCACGGCGCGTGCCGGGCGTCGCGACGGGCCCGCTCGACGCCGACGCCGTGCTCGCGCGACGCGACGAGGTCGTCCACGACCTCGACGACTCCTCCCAGCTGCCGTGGCTCGAGGAGCGCGGCGTCGTCCTCGTGCGCGGTCACGGCCGTCTCGACGGCGAGCGGCTGGTGCGCGTGGGCGACGACGTCCTGCACGCGAGGCGTGCCGTGGTGCTCGCCAGCGGGAGCTCGGCGACGATCCCGCCGGTGCCGGGCCTCGCGGAGGCGGATCCGTGGACGAACATCGAGGCGACGACGGCGAAGCACGTGCCGGGACGGCTGTTCGTGCTCGGGGGCGGGGTGGTCGGGGTCGAGATGGCGCAGGCGTGGTCGTCGCTCGGCTCGGACGTGACGCTCGTCCATCGCGGCGACCGGCTGATCGAGCGCGAGGAGCGCTTCGCGGGCGCGCAGGTCGAGACCGCGCTGCGCGAGGCCGGGGTCGATGTGCGGCTTCAGACGTCCGTGACGGCGGTGGCGCGGAACGGGGCGGTGCGGATCGAGCTCGACGACGGCACCACCTCGGAGGCGGACGAGATTCTCGTCGCGATCGGGCGGACGCCGCGGACGACGGACGTGGGCGTCGAGACGGTGGGCCTCGAGCCGGGGAAGCACGTGCTGGTCGACGAGTCGCTGCGCGTCCCGGGGCACGACTGGCTCTACGCCGTCGGAGACGTCAACGGCCGGGCGCTCCTGACGCACATGGGGAAGTACCAGGCGCGCCTCGCCGCCGACGCGATCCTCGGGAAGACGGTGCGGCTGCGCTCGGACGGCGGCGCGTCGCCGCGCGTGATCTTCACCGACCCGCAGGTGGGCGCCGTCGGGCTGACCCTCGCGGCCGCGACGGAGGCCGGGCTGCGCGTGCGGGCCGTCGACGTCGAGACGAGCGGAAACGCCGGGGGCTCCTTCGTCGGACGCGGCGCGCCCGGGACGTCCCGGCTCGTCGTCGACGAGGAGCGGCGCATCGTGGTCGGCGCGACGATCACCGGCGCGGAGGTCGCCGAGTCGCTGCACGCGGCGACGATCGCCGTCGTCGCCGAGGTGCCGCTCGAGGATCTGTGGCACGCGGTGCCGTCGTTCCCGACCCGTTCGGAGCTCTGGCTGCGGCTGCTCGAGGCCTACGGGCTCTGACGGTTAGGCTCGCGCGCGTGCGCACGGTCGCGGCGACGCGCTACGTCACGCCCCTGCGGGAGGGCGGGTCGCTTCCCGCCCTCGTCGAGGCGGACGACGAGGGCCTCTACGTGCTCAAGTTCCGCGGTGCCGGGCAGGGGCCAAAGGCGCTCGTCGCCGAGGTGATCGTCGGCGAGCTCGCGCGAGGGCTCGGGTTTCCCGTCCCGGAGCTCGTCCTGGTCGAGCTGGACGCGACGATCGGCCGCGCGGAGCCGGACCCCGAGATCCAGGACCTTCTCCTCGCCAGCGACGGTGTCAACCTCGGCGTCGACTTCCTCCCCGGCTCGCTGCCCTTCAGCCCGCCGGCGGGCCCGGCGCCCGATCCCGACTTCGCCGCCGACGTCGTATGGCTCGACGCCCTCGTGACGAACGTCGACCGAACCGCCCAGAACCCGAACCTCCTCTGGTGGCACGAACGGCTCTGGCTGATCGACCACGGCGCGGCGCTCTACTTCCACCATTCCGACGTGGTCCCCGCCGACCACCCACATGGGCGGTTCGAGGCCGTGCGCGACCACGTGCTGCTCCCGTACGCGTCGTCCGTGGCGGCCGCGGACGACCGGCTTGCAGGACGCGTGACGCGGGAGGCGCTCGAGCGGGCCGTGGCCGAGGTTCCACCGGCGTGGCTCGGGCCGGACGGCGGAGCGGCGTATACCGATTATCTGTCGCTGCGCCTCCGCGAGCCGCGCCGATTCGTCGAGGAGGCGGAGTCGGCCCGTGGGTGAGGCGTTCTCGTACGCGATCCTGCGCCTCGTGCCCGACATCGAGCGGGGCGAGCGGGTCAACGTCGGGGTCGTCGTGTTCTGCCGTCCTCTCGACTACCTCGGCGCACGGACGGCGGTCGACGAGGGACGTGCCCGGGCTCTCGGCGGCGACGTCGACCTCGCTGCGACTCGTCGCCATCTCGCGGCCGTCGAGCGGATCGCGGCCGGAGACGAAGGCGCCGGGCCGATCGCCGCCCTGGACACCACCGCGCGCTTCCACTGGCTGGTCGCCCCGTCGAGCACGATCGTCCAGCCGTCCGAGGTGCACACCGGCCTCTGCGAGGACCCGCGCGGACGGCTCGACGAGCTCTTCGAACGGCTCGTCCGCTGATGCTCGATCCGTCGCTTCCGCTGCCCGCGGTGGGGCGCACGTTCGCGGCACGCCGAAGCGTGCGTCTCGCGGACATGGACGAGAGAGGGCGCCTTCGCCTCGACGCCGTCGCGCGTTTCCTCCAGGACGTCGCGATCGACGACGTCCAGGAAACAGGCTGGGGGCTGCCCGACCACCTGTGGTTCATCCGGCGCATCCGGATCGAGGTGCGCGTGCCGTTCCTCGAGGATCGGGAAGTTCGGCTCGTGACGTGGTGCAGCGGGCTTGCGGCGATCGCCGCGGGCCGCCGATGGTCGCTCGAGGGCGACCGCGGAGGCCGGGTCGAGGTGGACAGCGTGTGGATCCACCTCGGGCCCGATCAGCGCCCGGCGCGGATCGAGTCGTTCGGCATCTACGCGGAGGCGACGGGCGGCCGGCCCGTCTCGACCCGGCTCGAGCTGGTCGCGCCGCCCGACGACGCGCCGCGGTCGCCGTGGCCGCTGCGCGCGACCGACGTCGACCTCCACGGTCACGTCAACAACGCCGTCTTCTGGCAGGCGGTCGAGGACGCCGCGCGGGCTCGCGCGCTCGATCGGACGGCGCCGCTCGTGGCCGAGCTCGACTACCGCGACCCGATCGACCTCGACGACCGGCTCGAGCTGTCGTCCAGCGGGGACGGCGGCGTGGTCTCGCTCGGATTCTGCGTCGGGGAGACGGTGCGCGCCGTGGCGAGGATCTCGCAGATGCCGTGAGGTCGTCGAGCGCCTCGCGCGGCGCCTCAGCCCTCGCAGCCGCGTCCGTCGTGGTCGCCGTCGAACCGGTGCGGGTCGGGCGACTGCACGGGGAAGCCGGTGTACGGGACATCGCCACAGTCGAGGTCGGGCGGCGGCGACGGGATGCAGACGGTCGGGTAGGACGGGTCGCAGCTCCCGCCGGCGACGGGCCGACGGGCCGCCGTCGACGCGGCCGCCGGCGAACCGGGCCCGGTGCTCGCCGCCGCGTACGGGTTCCACACCGCCTTCGGGCAGGCGCCCCAGAGACCGCGGTGCGCGCTCCGCGCGGCGGTTGCCGCGGCGAGCAGCCGCACCGCGTAGCGCCCGCGGTCGCCGTCGTAGAACCAGACGGTGGCGGCGCCGCGACGGACGAGCTCGACGTTGAGGTTGCGTCCGTTGCGGACGACGTAGCGCAGGAGGCGCCCGTAGCGGTCGACCTGGTCGAGACGCGGATCGGCCTCGAGGGCGACCACGGCGCCCGGGGGGAGGAGTGCGCGGAGCTCACGGCCGGCGGCACGCGAGAAGCACTCGCCCGTGCCGACCTCGGGCGTGTCGATCTGCACGAGCCGCACATGGGTGCCGTCTGCGAGGACGATCGTGTCGCCGTCGATCACGCGCGCGACCCGTGCCGTCGTCGCGAAGCCTGCAGTGGTGCGAGCTGCGGTGTCGGACACGGAGGCTGCCGCGAGCCCGATCACGACCACGAGCACGATCGCGCCAAGTTGTGCTGCACGACGGGCCATCACCACTCGCATTGTGGGCGGAATCGGCCATGCCGCCTACGGTCACTCGACGGAGATCGGTGTCAGACACCGTTTGTTCGTCGAGGGAAACCCGTGCCGGTTCGGCGCCGATCAGTCCACAGGCCGGCCGGGCGACGTCAGTGGCGAGGGCGGAGCGCGGCGAACGGGTCGGTGATCGCCAGCCGCCGTTCGCGGAAGCGGAACACGTCGGCCGGCCGACCTCCTGCACGACCGGAGGGGCGCCGCTCGCCCGTCGGCTCGATCACGGCGCGCCGCTCGAGCACGCGCCGGAGGTTCGTCGCCGACACCTCGTGGCCGAGTGCGGCGACGTACACCTCGCGCAGCTCGGCCAACGTGAACGTCGCGGGGGCGATCGCGAACCCCGCGTTCGAGTACGAAAGCTTGCCGCGGAGGCGCTCACGGCCCGCGAGCACGATCCCGCCGTGATCGAACGCGGTGGGCGGGAGGTCGTCGACTGCGTGCCACGCCGTGTCGTCCGGCACGTCCGGATCGACGCCGAGCTCGACCAGCCCGAGGTACGCGGTCGCGATCTCCCACGTCGTCGGATCGCGCTCCGGATCGCTGTACGTCGCAAGCTGCTCGAGGTGCGACACCTCGCGGACGTCGACCTTGGCCGCCAGGTGGCGTCGGATCGACTCCTCGAGCGTCTCGCCCTCGTCGAGCAGGCCGCCGGGCAGCGCCCACGTGTCGCGGAACGGATCGCGGCCGCGCTTCCAGAGCAGGACCTGCAGCGCGCCCTCCCGCACCTGGAGGACGACGGCGAAGCTTGCGTTCCGCGGTCTGATAAACTCCGGCGACAGTTTACGACTCACAGTCAAAAACTAGCGGAAACCAGGAGACATCGCGATGAGACGACCGTCCAACCGCCTTCTTGCCGGCGCCGTGCTCGCCGTCGTGGTGCTCGCGCTGGCCGGCTGCGGGGGCAGCGACGAGACGAGCGGCGGCACCACCGACACCGGCACGACCACGACGACGCCGGCCTCGAGCCTCAAGGTCGCGCTCGTCGCCGACGCGGGGCAGCTCAACGACAACGGCTTCAACGAGCTCGCCTACAAGGGCTTGAAGCGCGCGGAGCGCGTGCTCGGGGTGCAGGGCCGCGTGGTCGAGGCCAGCAGCGCCGCCGACTACATCCCGAACATGTCGACGCTCGCCCGCAAGGGGTTCGATCTCGTCATCGGCGTCGGCTTCGCGCAGGGAGACGCCATCGCGGCGACCGCCAAGCGATTCCCCGAGACGCACTTCGCGATCGTCGACGTCGACCAGTCCTCGCTCAAGGGCAAGCCCGCCAACGTGGAGGGGCTCCTCTTCCGCGAGGAGCAGGTCGGCTACCTCGTCGGCTACCTCGGCGCGCTCGAGGCGAAGCGCGCCGGCTCGGAGTCGATCAGCGCCGTCGGCGGCTTCAAGGAACCCCCGGTCGACCGCTTCATCGCCGGCTACCGCGCGGGCGCCGAGGCGGCCGTCCCCGGGACGAAGGTGAGATGGGACTACTCGCAGGACTGGGAGGACCAGGCGAAGTGCAAGGAGCTTGCGCTGAACCAGATCGCGGCGGGCTCGAAGGTCGTCTTCCAGGTCGCCGGCGGCTGCGGCCTCGGCGCGATCTCCGCGGCGAAGGACAGAAACGTCTGGGGGATCGGCGTCGACGCCGACCAGTCGTTCCTCGGCCCGCACGTGCTCACGAGCGCGCTCAAGGGGGTCGACAGTGCCGTCTTCCTGACGATCAAGTCGCTCCAGGACGGGACGTTCGTCGGCGGCAGGAACGTCGTCTTCGGGATCGACCAGGAGGGTGTGGGGCTCGGCACGCTCAGCCCCAAGGCGAACGCCGACGACGTCGCCGCGACCGAGAAGGTCGAGGGCGAGATCGCCGACGGGAAGATCAGCGACATCCCGACGACGGTCAACTGAGCTCGGGGTGAGGCCGACGAAGCCCGTCCTCACCCCCTCCTACCGCCGGGGCGGCGACGCGACGTTTCCCCGCCGCTATGCGGTGCGCACGGAGTACACCGGCGGCAGGTGGTCGGCAACCTGGCGCCAGGTGGCGCCGGCGTCGTCGGAGCCGAAGACCTCGCCCGACGTGGCGCCGAAGTAGAGCTCCATCCGCTCCCCTTCGCCGGCGTTGTCGAATGCCTCGCGGAGGATCGTGAGGTACGACTGGTCCGGGAGGCCGTCGCCGCGCGGGGCCCATGTCGTGCCGGCGTCGCGCGTCTCCCAGACGCGGACGGCGCCGTCGGGCGGCGTCCGGTCCTCGGCCCCGATCAGCGGGATGACGTACGCGCTGTCCGGATCGGCGGGGTCGACGACGATCGGGAAGCCGAAGTCGGAGGGGAGTCCCTCGCCGATGTCGATCCAGCTGCCGCCGCCGTCGTCGGAGCGGTAGACGCCGCCGTGGAACTGCATGAAGAGCCGCTCGGGGTTCGCGGGCGAGCGACGGACGTCGTGCACGCAGTGCTGGATGGGGTTGTCGCGCGCCTCGTCGGGCACGTAGTCGGGCTCGATCCCCGTGTTCGAGTGGCGCCACGTCTCGCCGCCGTCGTCGGAGAGCCACACGCCCACCGCGGAGATCGCGACGAGGAGCTTCGAGGGGTCGCCGTGCCAGGGGGCGATCGTGTGGAGGCAGAGACCGCCGTTCCCGGGGTTCCAGTCGCCGCGCGTGGGGTGGTCCCACAGGCCGCGGTTGAGCGACCACGTGACGCCGCCGTCGCGGCTCTCGAACAGCGGTCCCGGATCTCCGCCGGCGTACAGGACCCCGTCGGCCTCGCCGGGGACGATCACCCAGAGGCGCTCGAGTCCCTTCTCCTCGCCGTCGGGCAGCACCGTGCCCTCGGCCTGCTGCCATTCGCCGGTGGGGTCGTCGGTGATCCAGATCCGCGGTCCGTAGAACCACGACGTGACCGACGCGAGGTATCGACCGGTTCGCGGGTCGCGCATCGCGTACTCGACGCTCTGCCCCGCGAACGCGCGCGCGGTGATCTCGAAGCCGTCGCCGTCGCCCTCCAGGCGGAACATGCCCTTCTTCGTGCCCACCAGCAGTTCGGTCACCTCAGCCTCCCGTGATCGCGGGGAGCACGTGGACGCGATCGCCGTCGCCGACCGGCGTCCGCTCCTCCCCGTGGGTTCCGTTGACGAAGACGTTCACGTGCTCGCGGATCCGTCCTCGCTCGTCGAGCACCCAGCCGGCGATCGGCGGGTAGGCGCGCTCCAGGCCGGCGAGCACCTCGCTGACGGTGGAGCCCGGGATCGCGTGGGCGCGGCCGCCGCACAGTTCGGAGAGCGGAGCACGGAGCATCACCTGCGCCATGCGGCGATCCTAAGGCGGGTCATATCGATCAGACGTACGGTTGACACGACTTTCGACAGCCGTCGTCGGCGACACATCGGTCGGAGCCGCACTCAGCGGCGGAAGAGAACGTTCAAGACGATCGTGCCCACGACCGACACGACGACCATCAGGAGGACCGGAACGATCACCCTGACGTTCTCGCTCGGCTTCAAGTAGATCGTGCCGGGCAGCCGGTCGACCCCGAGCCGCGCCAGGACGAGGGCTCCGATCCCGAGGGCGGCGAGTACGAACGCCGACGCGAGCAGGAGCTTCCCCGCAGTCTCCATGCACCGAGCCTACTCGCGTAGCCGCCGGATGCCACGCCTCCACGCCCATGGGTTCCCGCGCCAGGTGTCCGCCGGCGTGGCGCGTCGGACGAGATGATCGGGGCCCGCGGAAGCTCTGGAATCGCGTCGCTCAGGGCGCGAGCTCGAGGACGCCGTGGGGGGACCCGTAGGCGGCGAGGAGGTCGAGGAACGGTTGCGCAGGGAAGGCCTCCGGGCCGAGCACGCCCGTTCCCGACCAGGCTCCCGACGCCAGGAGCTCGAGCGCCACCACCGGGTTGAGCGCGGTCTGCCACACGACGGCCTGGTGGCCGTACTCCCGCATCGACCAGTCGTTGTCGACCACGTGGTACAGGTATGTCCGCCGCGGCCGTCCGTCCACGCCGGTGCCGGTGACGAGCGTGCCGGCGCACGTCTTGCCGCTCATCCGCTCGCCGAGCGTCGCCGGATCGGGCAGCGCGGCCGCGACGACGTCGCGCGGCGCGACCTCGACGCCCTTCACCCGGATCGGCTCCTTCCCGTCGAGGCCGAGCCGGTGGAGCGTCTTCAGGACGTCGATGAACTCGTCCCCGAGGCCGTACTTGAACGTCACCCGCCCGCAGTCCACCCAGCGCGGGACGAGGAGCACCTCCTCGTGCTCCACGTTCACGCACTCGACCGGGCCGATGCCCTCGGGAAAATCGAATACCTCCGGCTCGGAGAACGGCTCCGTCGTGAACCAGCCCCGCTCGCGCTCCCAGATCACCGGGGGATTGAGGCACTCCTCGATCGTCGTCCAGATCGAGAACGTCGGCGCGAAGTCGTAGCCCTCGACCACGAGGCTCGCGCCGTCCCGCACGCCGACCTCGTCGATCACCGAGAAGAGCTCGTCCGCGGCGTGACGCGCGAAGACGTCGGCCGCGCCCGGCTCGACACCGATGCCGACGAGAGCGAGCCGCCCCTTCTCCTCCCAGGCCCGAGCGCGCTCGAACTGGTAGTCGCCGAGCTTGACGCCCGTCCGTTCGAACGGCCGCTCGGGGTGCGGCTCCGAGAGCGTCATCGCCATGTCGAGGTAGATCGCACCCGCCTCGAGGCACGCCTCGAAGATCGGCACGTTGAAGACCGGGTCGACCGCGTTCAGGACGGCGTCGGGCGTCGTCTCCCGGATCAGCTCGAGCACGTCGGCACGGCTCGACGCGTCGATCCTGTGCGCCGTGAAGCGCCCGTCGTCCAGGGTCTCGACCAGCGCCTCGGGACGTGCCGGGTCGTAGTCGGAGAGCGCGCAGCGGTCGAAGAACGAGCGCCGTGCGGCGATGGCGGCGAACGCCGACCCGACGCCACCCATCCCCACGACGAGGATCCGCATGCGCGAGGTTCTACCGGATCACCGGGCAGCCTCTACGCGCAATGATGTGCGTCGTGCACGACGGGGATCGGCCCTGGCGAGGGTGTTGCGACCGCGAAAGCGGGCGACTTCAGGGATGTGCCCTCGCCGAAGGCAAGCGATCGAGCCGCGGGAATCGGCGTCTGCCGAATCCCGCTCGGCGGAGAATGGAGGGCAGATGAGCGTTTCGGTGGCGCAGCAGAAGATGTTCGTCGACGGCGCGTTCGTCGACGCCCTCTCCGGGGAGACGATGGAGGTGTTGAACCCGGCGACAGGCGAGGTCATCGCCGAGGTGCCGCGGGCCGGGGAGGAGGACGTCGACCGCGCTGTCGCGGCGGCCGAGCGCGCCTGGGAGACCTGGCGCGAGAAGACGCCGAAGGACCGGATGCAGCTGCTGCTCGCGCTCGCGGACGTGATCGACGACAACGCCGAGGAGCTCGCGCGCCTCGAGTCGAGGAACGTGGGGAAGCCGTGGTGGGTCGCGGTCGACGAGCCCGGCGTGATGTCGGACAACCTGCGCTTCTTCGCCGGCGCCGCCAGGAACCTCGAGGGCAAGGCCGCGGCGGAGTACGTCGAGGGCTACACGTCGATGATCCGACGCGAGCCGCTCGGCATCGTCGCCGGGATCGCCCCCTGGAACTACCCGCTGTTCATGGTGATCTGGAAGATGGCGCCCGCGCTCGCGGCCGGGAACGTCCAGATCGTCAAGCCGGCCGAGCAGACGCCTCTGACGACCCTGCGGTTCGTCGAGCTCGCGCAGGACATCCTGCCGAAGGGCGTCCTCCAGGTCGTGACGGGCGACGGCGTCCCCGCGGGCGACCGGCTCGTGCGACACCCCTCGATCCGCCTGGTCTCGCTCACGGGCGACACGGCGACGGGGAAGCTCATCGCGAAGAACGCCGCCGACACCGTCAAGCGCGTCCATCTCGAGCTCGGGGGGAAGGCGCCGATGGTGGTGCTCGACGACGCAGACCCGGCGACCGTGGCCGAGGCGGTCAAGATCGGGGGCTTCTTCAACTCGGGCCAGGACTGCACGGCGTCGTCGCGGATCCTGATCTCCGAGCGCATCTACGACGACGTCCTCTCGGCGACGGTCGGGGCGGTGGAGGGGATGACGGTCGGCGACCCGGCGACCGACGACCAGATCGGCATGGGCCCGGTCATCTCGGCCGAGCAGCAAGCACGCGTGCTCGGGTTCGTCGAGCGCGCGCTCGAGGCAAAGGCGACGGTCGTCACCGGCGGCGGGGCCGTCGGCGAGCGCGGCTTCTTCGTCGCGCCGACCATCGTCGCCGACGTGGCGCAGGACGCGGAGATCGTCCAGAACGAGGTGTTCGGCCCCGTGGTCACGATGCAGCGCTTCGGGTCGGACGAGGAGGCCGTCGCGCTGGCGAACGACGTGCGCTACGGGCTCGCCGCATCCGTGTTCTCGGAGAACGTCGGGCGCGCGCTCAAGGTCGCGGGTCGCCTCGACTTCGGCACCGTGTGGGTGAACGAGCACCTTTTCCCGCTCACCTCCGAGATGCCACACGGCGGCTTCAAGGAGTCGGGCTACGGCAAGGACATGTCGCTCTACTCGATGGAGGAGTACACGCGGATCAAGCATGTCTGCGTGAAGCTCGCCTGAGGCCCGTGGCATCTCGCCGTCCGCGAGTGTCGGTTTGCCTGATGCGCACCGGTTTGGTAGGAAAGCCTCGCATTGCGCAGCCAATCGGAGGCCAGGGCGTCGAGAGAGGTAAGCCCGCCGGGAGTGGGTCGCAGGGGTCAGGCACGGCGCGGGCCCGTCTTCCGCGCGCCCGAGCTCGACCGGGTGGACCGGGGGATCATCCAGGCGCTCCAGCGGAACGGCCGCGAGTCGTTCCGCCGGATCGCCGCCGACCTCGGCGTCTCCGAGGCGACCGTCCGCGCACGCTACGGGCGGCTCTGCGACCAGAGCATCCTCCAGGTCACCGGGGTCACGAACCCGCTCGGCCTCGGCTTCGACGCGTCGGCGATGGTCGGCATCAGGACGACCGGTCCTCCGGAGGTCGTGGCGGACGAGCTGTCGCACTGGGAGGAGGCCGACTACGTCGTCGTCACCACCGGCCGCTTCGACCTCCTGGTCGAGGTGGTCTGCGCAGACCGCCGCGGGCTGCTCGACGTGACGAACCGCATCCGGTCGCTCCCCCAGGTCGTGTCGACCGAGACGTTCCTCTACCTCGAGCTCTGGAAGCAGCTCTACGACTGGGGCGCCGGGGAGGACGGGGCCGCGGAGGAGGCCCGGTGAGCGAGAGCGCGATGCCGGCGGACGTGCGGCTCGAGGAAGTCGTCAAGGAGTTCGGCGAGACGCGCGCGGTCGACGGCATCTCGCTCGAGATCCCACGGGGCTCGTTCTTCGCGCTGCTCGGCCCGTCCGGCTGCGGCAAGACGACGACCCTCCGGATGATCGGCGGCTTCGAGGACGCGACGTCCGGCCGGATCTTCCTCGGCGACCGCGACGTCGTCGGGCTCCCGCCGTACAAGCGCGACGTGAACACCGTCTTCCAGAGCTACGCGCTCTTCCCGCACATGACGATCGCGGACAACGTTGCCTTCGGTCTCGAGCGGAAGAAGCTGCCGAAGGCGGAGGTGCGGACGCGGGTGGCCGAGATCCTCGAGCTCGTCGACCTCGCCGGGCGGGAGACCAGCAAGCCGCGCCAGCTGTCCGGCGGTCAGCAGCAGCGGGTCGCGCTCGCGCGCGCGATCGTCTGTAACCCACGGGTGCTCCTGCTCGACGAGCCGCTCGGCGCGCTCGACCTCAAGCTGCGCAAGCAGATGCAGCTCGAGCTCAAGCGGATCCAGAACGAGGTCGGGATCACGTTCGTCCACGTCACCCACGACCAGGAAGAGGCGATGACGATGGCGGACACGATCGCCGTGATGAACGGCGGGCGGATCGAGCAGCTCGGGACGCCGGCGGAGCTCTACGAGCGGCCGCGGACAGCGTTCGTCGCCGGGTTCCTCGGCAAGTCGAACCTGCTCGCGGGGACGGTCGCCGGCGACGGTCTGATCCGGCTCGCCGACGGCTCGGAGCTGCGCGCCTCGACGAACGGCGCGCGCGGCGCGGTCTCCGTCGGCGTGCGGCCCGAGAAGATCAGCCTCGCGGACGGCGGCGCGAACAGGCTGTCCGGGAAGGTGAAGGAGTCCGCCTACATCGGCGTCGCGACCGAGGTCGTGGTCGCGACCGCGGTCGGCGAGCTGACGGTGTTCCACCAGAACGTCGAGGCCGGCGGCGTCGCGCCGGCGGCAGGCTCGGCGGTCACCCTGTCCTGGTCGCCGGAGGCGACCTTCGTGATCCGAAACGGAGGGGAGAGCTCGCAATGAGTACGCCGATCACCCGCCGCCAACTCGTCCAGCGTGGTGCCGCCGGCCTCACGCTCCTGTCGCTCCCCGGGCTTCTCGCTGCATGCGGCGGGTCCAGCGGTGGCGGGGGCGGGGGCGAGCTCGCGGACGTGCTGCGGTTCTCGAACTGGCCGCTCTACATCGACTACGACGAGAAGGCCAAGACGCACCCGACGCTCGACCAGTTCACGGCCAAGACGGGGATCAAGGTCGACTACTTCGAGGACATCAACTCGAACGCCGAGTACTTCGGCAAGATCCAGCGCCCGCTCTCGCAGGGCCAGTCGATCGACCGCGACATCATCGTCCTCACCGACAACGAGCGGTTCCTGGGCCTCATGATCGACAAGGGCTGGGTGGAGGAGCTCGACAAGGACCTGATCCCCAACTTCGCCAACCTGATCGACGCGCAGAAGAGCCCGCCGTTCGACCCCGACCGCAAGTACTCGCTCCCGTGGCAGTCCGGCATGACCGGCATCGCGTGGAACGAGAAGATCACGGGGCCCGTCACGTCGATCACGCAGCTGTTCGAGGACCCCAAGCTGAAGGGGAAGGTGACGGCCCTGAACGGCATGGGCGACACACCGGGGCTCGTCATGCTCGACAACGGCGACGACCCGTCGAACGTCACCGACGAGACGTGGAACGCGGCCCTCGAGCGCATCCAGAGCGCTGTCGACTCCGGCCAGATCAGGCGGTTCACCGGGAACGACTACGCGCAGCCGCTGTCGCAGGGCGACCTCGCGGCGGCGATCGCATGGTCGGGCGACATCTACCAGCTGCTCTCGTCCAACCCGAGCCTGAAGTGGGCGCTGCCGACCAAGGGCGGGATCATCTGGACCGACAACATGATCATCCCGACCGGTGGGAGCGTGCCGACGGCGTCGACGTACATGAACTTCGTGTACGACCCGAAGATCGCCGCGCAGATCACCGCCTACGTGGCGTACGTGCCGCCCGTCAGCGGCACGCAGGCAGTCCTCCAGAAGTCGGATCCCGAGCTGGCGAAGAGCCAGCTCGTCTTCCCCTCCGACGAGGTGCTCGCGAAGACGCACCAGTACGACTCGGCTGCGCTCAACAACCAGGACTACATCGAGCAGTGGCAGCGGGTCCTCGGAGCCTGAGCGTCCGCGCGGTCGCGCGATGAGCTTCCTCCATCGTCACAAGGGGCTCACGCCGTACCTCCTGCTCCTGCCGGGGATCCTCTGGCTCGCGCTCTTCTTCGTCGCTCCGCTCGGCTTCCTCGGCTACCAGTCGCTCCAGTCCGGCACGTTCGACACCGGCTACACGTTCGACTGGGCGTTCTCGAACTACTGGAACGCCATCAGCGACTACCACGAGCAGTTCGTGCGCTCGTTCGTCTACGCCGGCATCGCGACGATCCTGGCGCTGCTGGTCTCGTACCCGCTCGTGTACTGGATCGCCTTCCGGGCGGGCCGCTGGAAGAACGTCTTCCTGATCCTGATCGTCGCGCCGCTGTTCGTCACCTATCTGGTGCGCACGCTCGCGTGGCTCAACATCCTCGCCGACGAGGGGCCGGTCGTCGGCTTCCTGCGCGACATCCACGTGCTGGGGCCTGACGGGCGCCTGCTCGCGACCTCGGTCGCCGTGGTCGCCGGCATCACCTACAACTTCCTGCCTTTCATGGCGCTGCCGGTCTACGTCTCCCTGGAGCAGATCGACGCGCGCCTGCTCGAGGCTGCCGAGGATCTCTACGCGAGCAAGCGGCAGGCGTTCCTCCATGTCACCCTGCCGCTCTCCGCGCCCGGGATCGTCGCCGGGACCCTTCTCACCTTCATTCCGGCGGCAGGCGACTTCATCAACGCGCAGCTCCTCGGGACGCCGCGCCAGTACATGGTCGGCAACGTGATCCAGTCGAAGTTTCTCGACGTGCTGGACTACCCGTCCGCCGCCGCGTTGTCCTTCATCCTCATGGCGTTGATCCTGGTCGGGCTGCTCGCCTACGCGCGCGCCGTCGGGACCGAGAGGCTGACCGGGTGATGCGCTGGGTCAAGCGCCACCTGCTCCCGGCGTACGCGTTCCTCGCGTTCTGCTACCTCCTGCTGCCGATCGCCGTCGTGATCCTCTTCTCGTTCAACGCTCCCTCGGGCCGATACAACTACGTGTGGGAGGGCTTCACCCTCGACAACTGGATCCACTGGGACGCTCCGTCGGGGATCCAGTCCGCCGTCGTCAAGTCACTCGAGATCGGCGTCGTCTCGACGATCTGCGCGACGGTGCTCGGCACGTTGCTCGCGCTCGCGATCGTGCGTCACCGGTTCAGGGGTCGCGGCGCCACGAACATGCTGATCTTCCTGCCGATGTCGACGCCCGAGATCGTGCTCGGCGCGTCGCTGCTGACCCTGTTCCTCAACCGGCAGATCGTGACGGGGTTCGGGACGATCTTCATCGCGCACGTGATGTTCATCGTGAGCTACGTCGTCGTGACGGTGAAGGCACGGCTGATCGACTTCGACCGCCACCTCGAGGAAGCGGCGATGGACCTCGGCGCCAACGAATGGGTGACGTTCCGCAAGGTGACGCTCCCACTGCTCGCGCCGGCGATCCTGAGCGCCGCCCTGCTCGGGTTCGCGCTGTCGATCGACGACTTCGTGATCACGTACTTCGTCTCCGGGCCGACCCAGACGTTCCCGCTCTTCGTCTGGGGCGCCGCGCGGGTCGCGGTGCCGCCGCAGGTGAACGTCGTCGCGAGCGCGATCTTCATGGTCGCGGTGCTCGTGATGATCGGGAACGTGCTGTGGGGGCTCCGCGCTCGCCGCGCCCGCGAGTCGATGCCTGCGGCAGTCCCGATCCCCGAAGCGCTGCCCCGGCCTGAGCCCATCTGACGCGGACGACGAACGCGCCCGGAGCCGCGTCATTCGTGGGCACGCCGGCGTCCCTCACAGGGCAGTTGCGGCTCACCACCAATCGAGACCGGCCAGGCCGGCCAGGCCGCGGGGGAAGCTGACGTTCGACCGGGACCAGAGCCCGAGCGCCTCGACCGTCGAGCGGACG
The DNA here is from genome assembly GCA_963792245.1 of uncultured Actinomycetes bacterium. GTDB lineage: Bacteria > Actinomycetota > Thermoleophilia > Gaiellales > Gaiellaceae > Gaiella. The sequence goes on along the minus strand of CAWBVO010000017.1, from coordinate 111,452 downwards.
ATCCTCGGATCGTCGTCCTCGACGGCGACCGTGCGTGTCGTCCGTGGTCCCGAGCGCACCCCGGTGAGCTCCGCGCGGCACCCGTCGAGCAGGTAGTGGTCGCGGTGCTTGCGCACGGGCACGGCGACGAGGTCGTCGTGCGGCTCGACGACGTCGGCGATCAGTTGGTCGAGCGCGTACCTCTCGCGGTGGAGCGAGGGCACGCTCACGTCCAGTGCCGCGAGAAGCGAGGCGACGTCCGTGGCGGCGATCGGGAACTCGGCCTTCGCGACAGGGTTCCATTGCTCCAGCCCGTCCTCGCTCACGCGCTCCAGGCGCTTGACGTCGAGCTTCCCGTCTCGGATCTTGATGCTTCCCTCGACACGGCTCGAGAGGATGTACAGCTCCTCGCTGTCGTCGACCCGCACCGGTGGGAGACCGGTCAGGCGCGCCTCGGCGCCGTCGAACTCAGCGCCGAACGTCCGCCACTCCCAGCGCAGGGCGGTCATCGAGACGTCGTCGGGCGCACCAGGCCCGGTGACCAGCCGAGCACCGTGACGTCGTCGGCGGAGGAGGCGTCGGGATCGCGGGGACGCTTCGTGACGGTTCAGCGTCCCCCGACGGCGTCGATGCGGTATCCACCCTCGAGCATCGCCGGGGCGCGGGCCATCAGCCGCTCCCAGGTCGGCACGTCCCACCCCAGCGAGTCGGCGAGACGCACGATCATGCTGAACAGGGCGCAGACCGTGGCGGCGTCGCGCAGCGCCTGATCGGACACCCCTGCGGCGCGTGCCGCCGCGGCGTCCGCAGGCTCGAGCTGGTCGGGGCGGAGCGTCAGCTTCTCGAGGAAGACGAGCGTCGCCGCGAGCTCGGGCCGGAGCGGCGCGCTCCGCCAGTCGGCCACCACCGCCTGCCAGACGTCCTCTCCGAGAGCGTACGACGCGACCGCGCCGTGGGAGCCCGCTCAGAACGGGCACTGGTTGAGGAGCGAGGTGAAGCCCGCGAACAGCTCGCGCTCCCCCGGGCTCCATTCGGACTCGCCTCGCATCGCCTCGTCCAGCGCCTCGGAGAACGGCTGCCCGAAGAGCTCCGGCCGATACAGCAAGGTCTTCACGACCCCCAGCGGCTCATGTCCGCTCCGCTCGCGGATCGCCTCCAGCACCGCCGCCTCGGCGGGCGCGTGGCCGCTGTCGACGACCGACAGCCTCATTCGATCACCCGAAGCGCGGCGTCGAGCCGCCGGAGCCCCTCGGCGGAGGCAACCGCCACCGTCGCCTCGAAGATCTCGTCCTCGGAGACCCCGGCCCGCTTCAGAGCCTCGACGTCGCCGTCCGTGACGGCGTACGCGCCCGTCCGCACCTTCTCGAGGTACGGCCCGAGCCGCGCATCCCGCGTCGACGCCGTCGCCGCGAGCGCGCGGAGCTCCTCGATCGGCGCTCCCATGACGCGTCAGTGTAGGCAGCGGGCTCGGGCTGGGCGGTGCCCGGTTACCGCCGGAACGGCGGTGGAAGGCGTTCGAGTCTCGCGCGGTACCTCGCGCGGGCGAAAACCGAACGCGCCGGCGGCTCGTGGTGGCGTGTTCGGTGGTCGGTTAGGTTCGCGCTCGTGAATGTTCCCAACGCCGTTCGCATGCTCGCCCTCCATCCGTTTCGAGAGCTTCCGACCGCGCCGGGCTCTGAGCGGATCGAACGCGATGGATTCCTGCTCGTTCTCACCCCGTACCCGTCTGCGCAGGTGGTCGAGCCGATGAGCGTGTCGCCGGAGACGGTGCCGGCGTCGGTCGAGGCCGCGCGAGCGATCGCTCGGGAGCGAGGGAAATCGCTGCTCGCGTGGTGGGTCGGCCCGGATCGACGTGACCTGGAGGGGCCGCTCGAGGCAGCGGGTCTCGCGCATCAGGACACGCCGGGCTTCGAAGCTGTCGAGAACGCAATGGCGCTCCTCGAGCCACCCACGGGACAGCTCGCTGCTGGACGAGTCATCGTCAAGGGAACGGATACCTACGAGGAGTACGCCGCGGCCGAAGAGGTCGCGATGGAGGCATTCGACTTCCCCGACGCGATGCGGGCCGAGAGTGTTGCCGAATTGCCCAAGAGTTGGGAGCGGTACACGACGCCGTCGAACCCTGGCCGGCAGTTCATTGCGTCGATCGACGGCCGCGTCGTCGGGACGGCGTTCGCAGCCCTCGGGGAGGCCGGAGTGAACCTGTTCGGAGGTGCTGTCCTCGAGCAGGCGCGAGGCCTCGGCGTCTACAAGGCACTGGTCAGGGCTCGTTGGGAAGCTGCGGTTGCACGAGGTACACCGGCCTTGACCGTGCAAGCGGGCCAGATGTCCAAGCCGATCCTCGTGAAGCTCGGCTTCCAAGACGTCGGTCAGGTCCACCTCTTCGTCGACACGATCACCGACTGACGTCATGCGCCCGAGACTCGGCCCGGTACACCGTCGGCGGAGCCAGCTCCCTCGCCTGGGCGAGTGTTCGGTAATGACCCCTGAAGCCGCACGGCCGGATCTGTCGGGAGCCGATGAGTCTTCGGTGGTCTGCCAGTCTGGAGGGTGAACGGATCCGTGAGCGCGGAGAGCGTTCCCGCCTGCAGAAATGACTCTCGGGAGGCAGCATGAGGTTACTTCTCACGTCCGCCGGCATCGCCAACGCGAGCATCCACGACACGCTCGTCGACCTACTGGGCAAACCGGTTGCCGAGTCCAGCGCCCTCTTCGTTCCGACGGCGGTCTACCCCTTCCCCGAGGGTGCGGGCATGGCTTGGAAGGCGATCTGCGGGAAGGCCCCGAGCCCTTTGTGCGAATTGGGTTGGAAGTCGTTGGGAGTGCTGGAACTCACCGCGCTGCCAAGCATCCAGCAAGAGAGCTGGGTCCCCATGCTCCGCGAGACCGACGCCCTCTTGGTCTGGGGCGGCGATGTCCTGTACCTGTGTCACTGGATGCGGCAGTCGGGACTGGCAGACCTCTTGCCGTCGCTGAGCGAATCGGTCTACGTGGGGGTGAGCGCCGGGAGCATCGCGCTGACGCCCTACAACTGCGACGCGGAGTTCAACCTTCAGTACGTGCCCGCGGGCAGCGATATGGCGGAGGAAAGCGACAGAGCGCTGGGGCTGGTCGATTTTGCGTTGCGTGTGCACCTGGATCGGGAGGGCTTCCCGGACTCTTCTCTGATCAACATCGAAAGATGGGCTGCCGGGATCCCAGTCCCGACGTACGCAATTGACGATCAGACCGCCATCAAGGTGACGGACGGCAGGGTAGAGGTCGTGTCCGAGGGGCAGTGGAAACTCCTTGCGCCGAGCCTGGAAGCAGGCTAGATCGGGTTCAGGAGATATGCGACGCTCGTCTGCGCCGGCGTTCGGGAATGACGTCAGGGCGCTTGTCGGACGTCAGCCGATTCGCTCGGCCAGCCCGATGAGAATGCCCTCGGGGCCTCGGACGTAGCAGAGCCGATACACGTCTTCGTACTGGACTACTTCGTCGACGAGCTGCGCGCCGTGCTGCCGGAGCCGGGCGAGCGTATCGTCGAGGTCGTCCACGGCGAACATGACACGCAGATAGCCCAGCGCGTTCACCGGGGCGTTTCGGTGATCGGCAACCACGGGTGGCGTGAGAAAGCGCGAGAGTTCGATCCTGCCGTGGCCGTCCGGCATGCGCATCATGGCGATCTCGACGCGCTGGTCGCGCAGTCCGGTGACACGCCCTGACCAGTCTCCTTCGATCATCGCTCGACCTTCGAGTTCGAGGCCCAGCTCGGCGAAAAACGAGATAGCGGTATCGAGGGACTCCACCACGATCCCGACGTTGTCCATGCGTTGAAGCGTCAAGCGGCCCCCGCTAGTCGTGTTGTCGCTTGGAGACGCCCCACCCGACGAGCGTACCGGCCGATGGTTTTGCAGTCGGCACGATGGCTTCGTCATGCGTCCCTACCGCTGACGTGCCCGAGTGTCGCGGGTATGTCACCCGAACCGACGTCGAGCCGCGGGACGCGGAAAGGGCTACGGACACGCGTCAGTCGCGGTGACCGGTGGCGGAGTCACATGCAGTACAGGCGCCACGCTAACCGGCCGGCCGCGTCCCAAAACGCGTCGGTGTCGAGGTCGACGCCGTTTGCGCAGATCACGACTTGCCGTTCGCCGTCCTCGCTCGACAGCGCAATCGTCGTGTACCCGATCGAGAAGCCGAGGTGCCCCCAGGCCGCCCCGCACGCGGATCGTCGCCTGCCCATCAGTGCCGTGATCTGGCCGATACCGAGCCCGTAGCGGTCGGTCTCCTCCCAGTCGGACTCGACCGCGCGAAGCATCTCGGTTCGAAGGCGGTCGGGGAGGAACTCGCCGCGAAGCAGGGCGCGAAGCATCCTGGCGATCTCTGCCGGGGTCGAGACAACGCCGCCTCCGGCCTCGTGGAAGGGGACGTCGATTTCCGTGACGTCCACTGGTTCCGACTTTCCAGGCAATAAAGGGTTCTCTGCCGGGAGATATCCCCGCGCGCAGTCGCCCCGGAGAGGACCTTCGACAAGATCGGTCCGTTGAAGGCTCAGCGGCTCGAGGACGCGTTCCCTCAGCGCGTCGCGCAGGCTCATCCCGGTCGTCTCCTCGACGACGAGCCTAGCACGAGGTAGTTGCTGCCGTGATAGGCCCACCCCTCGCCGGGCGCGAACTCACGCGGCTTCTCCAGTACCAGCTGGAGCTGTTCGTGCGGCGTGAGCCCGAAGCGATGGCCGGGGTCCCGGCGGTAGGGCTCGAAGAACTCCACGATGTCGCCGACCCAGTCCTTGAGACCGCTTGTGTGGTTCAGGAGCTGGCGGATCGTGATCCCTTCAGCGAAGGGCGCGGCATCACCGTCGAGGTCGAGCAGGCCCTCCGCAACGAGCTGAAGGACGAGCGCGGAGACGAAGATCTTCGTCACGCTCCCGATGCGGAAGCGGTCATCGACCGTGAGGACCTCGCCCGTTCGTAGGTCCGCGAGCCCGGACGCTGCCTCGACCCGCCCGTCCGGGCCGACGGCTACCGCGACGGCGCCTGGAACACCCGTTGCGACGACGGAGTCGAGCTGATCCCGGATCGATTGCACCGCTGCACCGCCAGCCTAACGCCGGTGCGAAACGGAGGCACCCAGCACCTCCTCACGGACTTCCGTGCGTTAGCTGGCCGACGTGCGCCAGCGTTCGGGAATGTCATCCGAAGCGGTTGACACACCGTGGTCTTGAGATGATTGGCGCCGGGGTCGCAAACCCGAGGAACAGGAGCTTGCAGTGGAAGCGCGCAGAATCTCAGCCGTCCTCTGCTCTGGCGATCTCGAGCGGAGCCGGACGTTCTACGAGCAGGTGGTGGGGTTGACACTCTCGCCGGAAACGATCCCGAACCACCTTCTCTTCGAGTGCGGCGACGGGACGACGCTCCTCGTCTATGGACGACCGGCACCCAACAAGGCGGATCACACGCAGGTGCGGTTCTGGACGGACGACGTCGAGCAGCGACGTCCGAGAGCTCGAGAGCCGGGGCGCCGTCTTCGAGGACTATGACTTCCCGACGCTCACGACGGTGGCTCACGTCGCCACGACCCTCGGCATCGGCAAGTCGGCCTGGTTCAAGGACCCCGACGGAAACACGCTCGCCCTCTTCCAGCCCGAGTAGCCACTTCGGGGCGGCGCACTCTGTCGGACAGCCTCGCGTGCGCGCTCAGGGTGCGGGAATGTCTCCCGGCGTTGTGCTCAATCGGCCTCATCTTCGTGCGATCCCGACCAAACTCTCGGCTACTTCCAGCGCGAGGAGCCAGGCGAGTGCCACATCCTCGACCGGCGATAGCCCACTCGCATGCGCCGGGGTTCGCGAATGTCACATGAGCGGTCATCGTGCGCAACTCACCGGTTCCCCGAATGCTCGTAGTGCGCGGGTGTGGCCACGCGTCGGAGTGGCGACGGTCGCGTCCAGCACCGTGGCGACAGGCGCCTCTGTCATGCAGAGGGCAGCAGTTCACTGATCGAGCCGATCACGTAGTCGGGTTGGATGGTCGACGATCGCGGCAAGCCCGCGCCTCTGCGATCGAGCCAGATTCCGCGGATTCCGACAGCCTGGGCCCCTGCGACGTCCCAATCGAGCTTGTCTCCGACCATCCAGCACTCGGCTGCCGTCACACCGAGGCTCTCGAGCGCTGAGTCGTACGCGCCTCGATGGGGTTTGCCGAACCCAACTTCGCCCTCGATGCCGATGTATGCGAAGTAGGCAGTCAACGCGAATCGCTCGATCTTTGCTCGCTGACGGTCGCTGCCGCCGTTGGTGATCAAGCCCAGTGTCACTCCGAGCGATTGCAAACGGCCGAGTGTGCTGATAGCGCCGGGTAGCGGCGCCATCGCGGAGTCTCGAAGCTCGGCGTGCCGTTGTCCGATGAATGCCCCGAGCGCGGGATCGTCCGATCCGACGCGTGCCAGCGCGTCGGTCGCGATCCGCTCCCATGCCTCTCGCATCCGTGGTCTCCACTCGCGATGTCGGTCAGGGTCGCTCCAGAACACCTCCCTCACCTCCCCGATCGCGCCAAGTAGCCGCTCGGGGTCGAGTCCGGGGCGCTGCGCCGCTGCCTCCGCACAAGCCGTCTGCCAGCAACGATCGCGGGCTCCTGTGTCATCGAGGATCGTGTCGTCCAGGTCGAGAAGCAGGACGGCTGGCAGATCCTTCACCTTCACAACCCTAGGCTTCGGGCGCGACGAGCCCCTGTCGGATGCCTCATCGTGTGAGCCGACCAACCCGGGTGACAGCGCAAGAGGGCGGCCTCATTTGACGCGTCGGAATCTCCTCCCCACGCCGGGTCGTCACGTAGAGCTGCCGTCTGCCTCTTGATCCGGTGGCCAGCCGGGGTTGGCCCGGTCGCCTGCCCCGGTCGTTCCGGAACGACGCCTGACTGGTGCCGTGGTTTGAGTCAGCCGGGTCTGGTGGAACCAACCGGATTGCTTCACAACCACCACGCGGACGAAGGAGCGTCAGATGATCAGCAACCCTGCAGCCGACCGCATCCTGGGCAGCCTGCGATCAGCCGATGGCAAGGGCATCGTGCGGATCGAGGACCGCTTCGACACCGGTGTCGACGACCTCTGGTCGGCGCTCACCGATCCCCGCCGTCTCGCCGGCTGGATCGGTGAGGTAGAAGGCGACCTCCGCCCAGGCGGGGAGTACAGCTTCCGCTTCTTTGCCAGCGGATCGGAAGGCAGCGGGCGCGTGGAGGCGTGCGAGCCTCCGTCGCGGCTGCTGGTGACGATGGCCCTGGACCAGCCACACGAGGACGTCATCGAGGCCACGCTGGCCGCCGACGGCGACCAGACCGTCCTGGTCTGGGAGCAACGGGGCGTGCCGGTCGACCAGCTCGCAGGCTACGGGGCCGGGGTGCAGATCCATGTCGAAGATCTTGCTGCCTACCTGGCCGGGCGTGAACGCTGCGATGCAGCCGCCAGGTTCGAGGAGCTGTTCCCTGCCTATCAGCAGTTGGCCGTCGACGTCGGCTAGGTACTACTCAGACAAACCCAGCCTGACGTCGGCCTGGGCGAGCGTGCGGAAATGTCGCCCGATCAGGCTGCGACGACGGTGCCTTGGTGGTAGGCAACCTGCCACTGGCCGCTGCGTTGCTGCCAGATCGTCAGTCGCCTGGTGATCCTCTCGGCCTGGTGGAGGATGTAGGTCACCGCGATCGTGTCCGTCGCGAGTTGCCGACAGTCCAGGTCATGTACTCGCCACGACCCGTCCATCGGATCGGCCAGCTCCGGCACCGAGCTGAGTACGTCCTCGCGCGAGTACAGGGTCCCCGACGCACCAACTTCCCAGAAGTCGTCGGCCACGAGGATCTCGAGTTCCGGTCGCGTTCGAGGCCAAGCTGGTCCATGGAAGATCGGCTCCCGCTCGGAGAGAAACGCGATGACCTCGCTCGTCACGGCCACACCGGTCAGTATCGGCCACGAAGCCGGCTCTCGCGAAGCCCTCTTGTATTGGCAACGTGACTCGGTCTCCCGTCTGCTTCGTCCCGACGCAGGCGCGATCTCCTCCCGCTGGAGGTCGGCCGAGAAGTACCTGTCGCCGCTCTCCAGCCGACCCTCGGCACCCGTCAGTACCCCACGGCTGGCCGATTCGCCTGCACCGTATGCTCCTCGGGATCATGTCCGTGTCCCCGTACTCGGCGCTCTCGTACTCCCAGCTCGCCAAGGACCACCTGTGGATGCACTTCACCCGCATGAGCGGGTACGGCGACGCCGACGTCCCGATCATCGTGCGCGGCGACGGCTGCTACCTCGAGGACGCGAACGGCAAGCGCTACCTCGACGCGCTCGCGGGTCTCTTCTCGGTCAACATCGGCTACGGCTTCGGCGAGGAGATCGGGCAGGCCGCGCTCGAGCAGATGCGCGAGCTGCCGTTCTACACGAACTGGACGTATGCGCATCCGCGGGCGATCGAGCTCGCGGCCGAGCTCGCCACGCTCGCGCCAGGCGACCTCAACCGCGCGTTCTTCGTCTCCGGCGGCTCGGAGGCGGTCGAGTCGGCGTGGAAGCTCGCCCGGCAGTACTACCTCGCGCGCGGTGAGAAGCAGCTGCGCACCCACGCGGGCGCGACGCCGGAGCGAGACCACGACGCGATCGCGGCAAATCTGCGGACGCCGGCGCGACGGTACAAGGCGATCACGCGGCAGACCGCGTACCACGGGACGACGCTCGGCGCCCTCTCGCTCACCGGGATCCCGGCGATCCGCGTCCCGTTCGAGCCGCTTCTGCCCGAGGTGCGGAACGTCCGCAACACGAACCGCTACCGCCGGCCGGAGGGCGAGACGGAGGAGGACTTCACGGCCGACCTCCTCGCCGAGCTCGAGCGGACGATCGAGATGATGGGGCCGGAGACCGTCTGCCTCGTCCACATGGAGCCCGTGCAGAACTCGGGCGGCGCCTTCACGGCGCCGGTTGCGTACTGGCAGGGCGTCCGCGAGCTCTGCGACCGCTACGACATCCTGCTCTCGGCGGACGAGGTGATCACGGGCTTCGGGAGGATCGGATCCTGGTTCGCCTCGGAGCGCTACGACATCCGGCCCGACATCGTCACGTGCGCGAAGGGGCTCTCGTCCTCGTACGCGGCGATCGGGGCCGTGCTCGCGACCGAACGGGTCATGGAGCCGTTCCTCGAGGGCTCCTCGATGTACACGCACGGGATCACGTTCGGCGGACACCCCGTCCAGTGCGCGGTCGCGCTCAAGAACATCGAGATCATGAAGCGCGAGCGGATCGTGGAGCACGTGCGAGGGAGCGAGGACGTATTCCGCGCGAAGCTCGAGACCCTCCTCGACCTCGACATCGTCGGCGACGTCCGCGGCGCAGGCTTCTTCTACGCGCTCGAGCTCGTGCGGGACTCGGAGACGAAGCAGACGTTCGACGACGCGGACTGCGAGGCCCTGCTGCGCGGCTACCTCTCGCCGGCCTTCTTCGACGCGGGCCTCATCTGCCGTGCGGACGACCGCGGCGATCCCGTCGTCCAGATCTCGCCGCCGCTCGTGGCCACCGAGACCGAGATGGACGAGATCGTCGGGATCCTCGGCGACGTGCTGTCGGAGGCGCAGCGCCGGCTCACCACAGCGGCGTCGTAACCGTCCCCTAACCGGCATCGGGGTCATTCCCGATCCGGGGGTAGGGTTTCCCGCACCCCGTGCCGTTCCCGGCACGGGCAACCTGTCGTGCGAGGCATCGATCGGAGTCGAAGGAGAAGCATGGAGAGCGGAAACGGGACGGTCGTCGTCGCGCGCGACGTCACACGGCGTTACGGCGAGGGCGAGACGGCGGTCGACGCGCTCCGCGGCGTCTCGGTCGATGTCGCGCCGGGCAAGCTCACCGCCGTGATGGGGCCTTCGGGGTCCGGGAAGTCGACGCTGATGCACATCCTTGCCGGACTCGACAAGCCCACCTCCGGCTCCGTCGACGATCGCCGGGCCAGGAGATCACGTCGCTCAAGCGACACCGACCTGACGAAGCTTCGGCGCGAGCACATCGGCTTCGTCTTCCAGTTCTTCAACCTCCTGCCGATGCTGGACGCACGAGGAGAACATCCTGCTCCCGCTCGACGATCGCGGGCGAGAAGCCCGACGACGGCGTGGTTCGACCAGCTCGTCTCCGACGTCGGCCTCGAGGACCGGCTGTCGCATCGGCCTGCGGAGCTGTCGGGTGGCCAGCAGCAGCGCGTCGCCATCGCGCGGGCGCTCGTCTCCCAGCCCGACGTCGCTGTTCGCCGACGAGCCGACCGGCAACCTCGACTCGACGACGGGCCAGGAGATCCTCGAGCTGCTCCGCCGCTCGGTCGACGACTTCGGGCAGACGATCGTGATGGTCACCCATGACGCGCGAGCCGCCGCCGTTCGCGCGATCGCGTGCTCTTCCTCGCCGACGGTCGGATCGTCCGCGAGCTCGACGAGAGCGACCCGCACGAGATCGGCGAGGTGATGGAAGAGATCGCGGCCGCGTGAACGATCCTTCGGCGCCATGACAAGGTTTTCCATCCGCGGCATCTTCAGCCGCAAGCTCCGGACCGCCCTCACCGCGATCGCGATCGTGCTCGGCGTCGCAATGGTCTGCGGGACGTACGTCCTGACCGACTCGATCTCGCAGGCGTTCGACTCGATCTTCGCGTCGACGTCTACGAGAACACCGACGCCATGGTCACGGGCAAGTCGCGCCTTCACGGGAAGCGAGAACGGCGACGCCGTGAACCCGTCCTTCGACGAGTCGTTGCTCCAGAAGGTGAAGGAGCTTCCCGACGTCGCCGCCGCGATCGGCGGCGTGCGAGGGAGACGCGCATCTCATCAGCGAGAACGGGAAGGCGATCGTCTTCGGCGGCGCGCCGAACCTCGGCTTCAGCGTCGATCCGACGCAGCCGCAGTTCAACTCGCTGACCCTCGTGAAGGGCGCCTGGCCCGGGCACGACGAGCTCGTCGTCGACGAGTCGACCGCCGGGAAGAAGGACCTCCAGGTCGGCCAGACGATCGGCGTGCAGTCGAGAGGCCCGGTCGAGACGTTCCGGATCTCGGGGATCGCTCAGTTCGGCGCCGTGTCGCTCGATCGGCGGGGCGACGCTCGCCGGCTTCGACCTGCCGACTGCGCAGAGCCTCTTCGACAAGGTCGGGCAAGCTCGACCAGATCCGCATTGCCGCGAAGTCCGGCGTGACGCCGGAGGAACTCGTCGCGCAGGTGCGAGAGATCCTTCCGAAGGACGCTCAGGTGAAGACGGGCACGGCACAGGCTTCCAGCGACGCCAGCGACACGACCGACTTCCTCGGCGTTCCTGCAAAAGGTCCTGCTCGGATTCGGCCTCATCGCGCTCTTCGTCGGCGCCTTCGTGATCGCCAACTCGCTCTCGATCACCATTGCCCAGCGGACGCGGGAGTTCGCAACGCTCCGGACAATCGGAGCCTCGCGGAGCCAGATCCTGAAGTCGGTGATCGTGGAGGCCCTCGTCGTCGGGGTCATCGCCTCGTTCGTCGGCCTCGTTCCTCGGTCTCGGCCTGGCAAAGGGCCTGTTCAAGCTCTTCGACGCCGTCGGGGCTCACGCTCCCCAACAACGGCTTGACGCTCGAGACGCGCACGATAGTCGTCTCGCTCGCGCTCGGGATCCTCGTCACGCTGCTCGCGAGCTTCTACCCGGCTCTGCGGGCGACGATGGTTCCGCCGATCGCAGCCGTGCGCGAGGGAGCGACGCTGCCGAGCGAGCCGCTCGATGCGATCCGAGGGACGATGAGGGCAGTCGCCGTGACCGCTTTTGGTTTCGTCGCCCTGGCGCTCGCCATCAGTGCGAAGCCGGGCACGACGCTCGTGACCGTCGTGCTCGCCGTCGTGTTCATGATCGTGACGCTCTTCGGGTGCGCGCTTTTCCCCTCGCGAACCGTCGGTGCACTCGTCTCCGGCGGCATTGGGCTCGCCGCGCTCGTCTACGGCCTGTTCGGCTCGGGCCTAGGGACGACCCGCGTTCTCCTCTTCATCGGTGTCGGCGTGCTTCTCGTGTTCTTCGGGTTTGCGCGGGTGGCGACCCCGCTGATTCCGGCGCTCTCGTCGCTCACGTCCCCGGTCGCCCGCTGGTCCGTCTTCGCGCTCAACATCCTGGTCTGGCCGTTCTTCGCGTTCCCCTATTGGAGCCTGCGCTACGCGTTCTGGGGCCCGGGGGCGGCCTGGAAGCGCGTGCTCGCGTTCGTCGCCGGCGCGTGGAACCCCTTGGTGCTTGCGATCGTCGTGGTGATGGCGGTGCGCAAGCTGACGACGAGTTGGACGCCGGAGTGGCCCGCCGACTTCCCGGGCGTGATTCCGGACGGCTCCACGACTCGCGTCGGGCGTGAGAACGCGCGCCGGAACCCGCAGCGGACGGCATCGACGGCTGCGGCGCTGATGATCGGTCTCGCTCTCGTCACCCTCGTCGCGACGCTCGCCTCCGGGATCATCAAGCCGTTCACGGACGCGGTCGACCACCTCTTCGTCGCCGACTACGCGATCACGGCGCAGAACAACTCTCGCATCCCGATCTCCGCCGAGCGCGGCGAAGGCCGCGGCGAAGGTGCCGGGCGTCACCGCCATCGCGAGCATCCGCGGCGGCGACGGCGCGATCCTCGACAACGGGAAGACGACGCTGATCACGGTGACCGGAGCCGAGCCGCAGACGACAAGGTCATCGACGCTCAACTGGCAGGACGGGCTCGCCGACGACGATCGACGATCCTCGGCGCCAACGGCGCGGTCGTGACAACGGCCTACGCGAAGGACCACCACCTGACGGTCGGATCGCCGATCGTCCTCGTGACGCCGACCGCGCAGATGCTTGATCTCGAGGTGAAGGGGATCTTCGATCCGCCGACGGGGCGGCTCGCCGTTCGGGAACGTGACCGTCTCCAGCGCGACGTTCGACGCCCACGGCCGCAGCCGCTCAGACCTGTTCACGTTCATCAAGATGCGCGGCGGCGGTCACGGACGCCAACACGGCTGCGCTCGACCGATGCGCTCGAAGGTTTCCCGAACGCGAAGGCGCAGACACGGCAACAGTTCAAGGACAACCAGATCGCCGGCCTCAACTCGATCCTGAACGTCCTCTACGTGCTCCTGGCGCTGTCTGTGGTCGTCAGCTTCTTCGGGATCGTCAACACACTCGTGCTCACCGTCTTCGAGCGGACGCGTGAGCTCGGAATGCTTCGCGCCATCGGAATGACGCGACGCCAGATGCGGCGGATGATCCGGCACGAGAGCGTGATCACCGCGCTCATCGGCGCCCTCGCTCGGCATCGCGCTCGGGCTGGTCCTCGCCGGCATCCTCATCGCCAAGGTCGACTTCCTGACCTTCGCGTTCCCGACCGCCCAGGTCATCGTCTTCACCATCGCCGCGATCATCGTGGGGATCCTCGCGGCGATCTTCCCGGCGCGTCGAGCGGCCAAGCTCAACCCGCTCGAGGCGCTGCACTACGAGTAGGGGGCGCGCCCGCGCCCCCTACTCGTAGGCGATCGCGCGCTCTCAGGCGCGCACGCGGCGGGCGACGCCGTCCTGCTCGGCGGCCTCCGCGACGGCCGCGGCCACGCGCGGGCCGACGTCCCGGTTGAAGACGCCGGGAATGACGTACTCGGGGCCGAGGTCCTCCGGCGGGATCACCGTCGCGAGCGCCCTGCTCGCCGCCACCTTCATCCCTTCCGTGATCGCGCTCGCGCGGACGTCGAGCGCGCCGCGGAAGACCCCCGGGAAGGCGAGGACGTTGTTGATCTGGTTCGGGTAGTCCGACCTGCCGGTCCCGACGACCGCCACGAGGTCCGCGATCTCCTCGGGAGAGACCTCGGGTGTCGGGTTGGCCATCGCGAAGACGATCGCGTCCGGGGCCATGCTCCGGATGCCGGCGACGCTCACCGCGCCCGGGGAGGAGAGGCCGATGAAGACGTCTGCGCCGGCGAGCGCGTCGTCGGCGGAGCCCTGCTCGCCGTGGGGGTTGGAGCGCTCCGCGAAGGCGGCCTTTGCGAGCGCGAGGTCGGTGCGGCCGCGGTGGACGGCGCCGGCGCGATCGACACCGATCACGTTGACGGCGCCGGCGTGCAGGAGGATGTCAGCCGTCGCGATCCCGGCTGCGCCGACGCCGGCCAACACGATCTTGACGTCCTCGAGCCGCTTCCCCACGACCCGTAGCGCGTTGACGAGCGCCGCGAGGACGACGATTGCCGTCCCGTGCTGGTCATCGTGGAAGACGGGGATGTCGAGCTCGCCGCGAAGGCGTTCCTCGATCTCGAAGCAGCGTGGCGCCGAGATGTCCTCGAGGTTGATGCCGCCGAACGTCGGGGCGATCGCCTTGCAGAACGCCACGATCTCGTCCACGTCCTTCGTCGCGACGCAGAGCGGGAACGCGTCGACGCCCGCGAACTCCTTGAACAGCACCGCTTTGCCCTCCATCACCGGCATCGCCGCCGCCGGTCCGATGTCCCCGAGTCCGAGCACGGCGGTGCCGTCCGAGACGACCGCAACGCAGTTCTTCTTGATAGTGAGGTTCCAGGCCGACTCGGGGTCGTCGGCGATCGCACGGCAGACGCGCGCGACCCCAGGCGTGTACGCCATCGAGAGATCGTCGCGCGTCTTCAGGGGCGTCTTCGGGACGACCTCGAGCTTCCCGCCGAGGTGGAGGAGGAACGTGCGGTCGGAGACGTGCTCGACCTCGACGCCGTCCACGTCGCGGACGGCCGCGACGATCGCCTCGAGGTGCTCGTCGCTCGACGCCTGCACCGTGACGTCGCGCACCTTTTCGTTCCGGTCGACCCTCACCAGGTCGATCGCGCCAAGTGACCCGCCCGCGTCGCCGATCGCGTTCGCCACGCGAGCGAACGACCCGGGGGAATCGGACAGGCGGACCCGTAGCGTGGCGCTGAAGGAGGCGGACAGGTGCGTCATGCGTTGATCACCCCTCGTGCGGCGAGCGCCGCGATCGTGTCGTCGTCGTAGCCGGCCTCGCCGAGGACCTCGGCCGTGTGCTGTCCCACGGTCGGCGGCGGGGTGCGGTGGAGGGCGCGCTCGTGGTCGAGGCTCAGCGGAAGCGCGGGGAGGCGGAGATCGGGGATCGCCGGATGAGGGAGCGGCTGGAGGAGCCCGAGCGCCTCGGTCTGCGGCGCGCGGGCGATCTCACCCACGTCGGCGACCGGCGCCGCCGGGACGCCGGCCGCGGTCAGGCGCTCGTGCCAGACCGCGGCGGGCGCCGAGCGCAGGCGCTGCTCGAGGAGCGCGCCGAGGGCGTCGCGGTTCGTGACCCGGTCCGGGTTGCGGCGAAAGCGCGGGTCGTCGACCAGCGAGGGCGCTCCGATCACGTCGCACAGGGCGGCGAAGAGGCGGTCGTTCCCGGCGGCGATCATCAGCTCCCCAGCGCCCGTGGTGAACACCTGGTACGGCGCGACCATGGGGAACCGCGTGCCTTCCCCCGAGGGCACCGTGCCGTCCGCCAGGTAGCCGGCGAGGTGGTACCCGAGGTACCCGAAGGCGGTCTCGTAGAGGGAGACGTCGACCTCTGGCGCCGATCCCGTGCGCTCCCGCTCGTGCAGCGCGGCGACCACGCCGAGCGCCGCCCACATCCCCGTTCCCTGGTCGATCAGCGATGCGCCGACCCGGACGCCCGGCCGGCCCGGCTCCCCCGTCACCGAGATGAGGCCGCCGGCCGCCTGCATCAGCGCGTCGTATCCCGGCTCGTGCGCGAGCGGGCCGACTTTGCCGTACGCGCCGATCGTGCAGTAGACGATCCGCGGGCTGCGCGACCGCACCGAATCCGCCCCGAGCCCGAGCTCCTCCGCGAGCCCCGGTCGCAGGCTCTGGAGGAAGACGTCCGCCCGCTCGGCGAGCCGGAGGAGGGCCTCGCGACCGTCCGGGTCCCGCAGCGACAACGCGAGAGAGCGCTTGCCCGCATTCGCCGAGAGGAACATCGTGCCCTCGCCGTTCCAGAATGGCGGTCCCCACGCCCTGGCGTCGTCGCCTGTGTCCGGCCGCTCGACCTTGACGACGTCCGCGCCGAGCGCCGCGAGGATCTGCGCGCAGTACGGGCCGGCGATCGACGTCGTGACGTCGAGCACGCGGACGCCTGTCAGGGGTGCGGGCGCCATGCGCGCATGATCGCGGTTCGCTCGTCTGCGAGCATGCCGTCGTGTTCGCGCAGGCCGTCGACTGGATCTCGGGCTCCAGCTGGAGCTACGTCATCGTGTTCGGCTTCGCCGTGCTGGACGCGTTCTTCCCCGTCGTCCCGAGCGAGTCGCTCGTGGTCGTCGCGGGCACGCTCGCGGGTGCAGGCGACCTCAACGTGTTCCTCGTGATCCTCGCCGCTGCATCGGGAGCGGTCGTCGGGGACAACATCTCGTACGGGATCGGCAAGTGGGTCGGCAGGCGCACGGTCAGGCGGCTCTTCCGCCACGAGAAGGCGCATCGCGGCTTCGACTGGGCGGAGACGCAGCTCGAGGAGCGCGGCAGCTACATCATCCTCGTCGCGCGGTTCATCCCCTTCGGGCGCACCGCGGTCACCTTCACGGCGGGCTACACGCGCGGACTGCCCTGGCACCGGTTCATCCGGTACGACATCGTGGCGTGCGTCGTCTGGGCCACCTACGCCACGATGCTCGGGTACGTCGGCGGCAAGCAGTTCGAGGAGCAGCCGTGGAAGGGCGTGCTCGTCGGGCTTGCGATCGCGTTCACCGTGGCGTTCTCGGTCGAGTGGATCAGGAAGCGACGCGCGACGGAGCGCCCGGAAGCCTGACGCCGGACGATGCACACCGAGGTGCGCGACGTGCGTACGGTGCGCGGATGAACCGGCTCGCCGAGGCGTCCAGCCCGTACCTCCTCCAGCACGCCGGCAACCCGGTCGACTGGTACCCGTGGGGGGACGAGGCGTTTTCCCGGGCGCGGGAGAGCGGTCGCCCGCTCCTCGTGTCCGTCGGCTACAGCTCGTGTCACTGGTGCCACGTGATGGAGCACGAGTCGTTCTCCGACGCGACGACCGCGTCGCTGATGAACGACCTGTTCGTCAACGTCAAGGTCGACCGCGAGGAGCGCCCCGACGTCGACGCGCTGACGATGGAGGCCTGCGTGACGATGACGGGCCAGGGCGGGTGGCCGACCACGGTGTTCCTGACGCCCGACGGCAGGCCGTTCTACGCAGGCACGTACTTCCCGCCCGAGCCGCGCCACGGCCTGCCGAGCTTCCGCCAGCTCCTGCAGGCGCTGGCGGATGCATGGCGCGACAGGCGCGACGACCTCGAGGCGCAGGCGGAGCGGCTCGTCGGTGCGCTCGGCGGCGCCGCGCGGCTCGAGGCCGGCGACGAGCCGCTCTCGGCATCGCTTCTCGAGGCGGCCGATCGTGGCCTGGCCCGCGACTACGAGCCGGCCTTCGGCGGCTTCGGGACGGCGCCGAAGTTCCCCGCGCCGTCGGCGATCGAGCTCCTCCTGCGCCGAGGGGACGACGAGGCGCTCGGGATGGTGCGCCGCACGCTCGACGGGATGGCCGCGGGCGGCCTGTACGACGTCGTCGGCGGGGGCTTCCACCGCTACTCGGTGGACGCGCGCTGGGTCGTCCCGCACTTCGAGAAGATGCTCTACGACAACGCGCTGCTCACCTCGGCGTACCTCCACGCGTGGGTCGTCACGGGGGAGGAGCGCTACCGCGACGTCGTCGAGCGAACGGTCGAGTACCTGCTGCGGGAGATGCTGCTGCCGAGCGGAGGCTTCGCGTCGGCGCAGGACGCCGATACCGACGGGGTCGAGGGGCTCACGTACACCTGGACGGTCGACGAGTGGGTCGGGTTGGGGCTCGACGAATCGCTCCTCGAGCCCTTCGAGCACGGGCGCGCGATCGTGCGCGGCGAGCTCGACGCGGCGGCGAGGGCTCGGCTGCTCGCGGTGCGCGCGGAGCGGCCCCAGCCCTTCCGGGACGACAAGGCGATCGCCTCGTGGAACGGCCTCGCGCTCGCCGCCCTGGCCGAGGCTGCGCGGCGGCTCGGCCGAGACGACTGGCTCGAGGTCGCCACCCGGCTCGCGGCGTTCCTGCTCGGTCCGCTCCGCGGCGAGGACGGCCGCGTGATGCGGAGCGTCCGCGACGGTCGCGTCAGCGGCGGGGGCTTCCTGGACGACCATGCGAACGTCGCCCACGGCCTCCTCGAGCTCCACGTCGCGACCGGCGACGTCCACTGGCTGCTCGAGGCGCGGCGGATCGTCGACCGCGCCGTCGACCTCTTCGCCGACGACGAGCGCGGTGGCTTCTTCCTCGCCCCGCGCGACGGCGAGCCGCTCGCGGCCCGCTCGAAGGACCTCGACGACGACCCCACGCCGTCCGGGAACTCGATGATGGCGTCGCTCCTCGTCCGCCTCGGACGCATCTGGGGCGACGAGGCGGCGATCGCGCGGGCGGAGGCGACACTCCGCCTGCTTGCGCCGGCGATGGAGCGGGTCCCGCGCCCGTTCTCGTGGGCGCTCTGCGCACTCGCGCTCCACCTCGCGCCA
Source organism: uncultured Actinomycetes bacterium (assembly GCA_963792245.1). Classification (GTDB taxonomy): domain Bacteria; phylum Actinomycetota; class Thermoleophilia; order Gaiellales; family Gaiellaceae; genus Gaiella. Next base: position 92,991 of record CAWBVO010000017.1, on the reverse strand, counting down.
CCGCGCGAGCTCGCGGTCGTCGGCGACGTCCGCTCGGACGTGGCACGGGCCGCGCTCGCGCCCTTCACGCCGGAGTCCGTGGTCGCGATCGGCCCGTCGGACGAGGTTCCGCTGCTCGCGGGGAAGCACCTCGTCGACGGCGCCCCGGCGGTGTACGTCTGCGAGCGGTTTGCCTGCAGGGCTCCGGCGACCCGCCCGGAGGAGCTCACCGCGCCGCCGGGCTGAGCGTCCCGCATGGTTGCGCGCGCGAGCGGTGCCGCGCCTGCGCCGACGCAAGATTGGCACGAAGTCGGCACGTACCGGTCCGCACTCTCCCGCTACCTTCCGGTCCCCGGGGCGGGTGGGGGCTGGGGATGGGTCCGGCGTACGGCGGCAGGAATTCGGCACGAAATCGGCACGAAGCCGGCGCGGGACCGTCGCGAACGCCGCGCTACCGTGGTCACCCCGCGGGCGGGTGGGGGCTCGGGACGGGACCAGCAACGGTGTGCCGACAGACCCGCACACGACGCGAGGTCGGCGACGACGCTGTGCGAAGAAGACGGAGGGCGCCGGTGCAAGATCGTCGCCGCTGCCACCCCGCCCCTCCGCCTCCCCGACAGATAGATTCCGGCCCATGGTGACGACGGAGGTGACCGGGGCGGAGGACGTTGCGTGGGACCTGAGCGACCTCTTCGCGGCCACCGACGACCCGCGCATCGACGAGGTCGTCGCCGAGGCCGACGCCGACGCCGCGGCGTTCCGCGAGCGCTACCACGGCAAGGTCGCCGAGCTCGACGCAGCGGCTCTCGCCGAGGCCGTTTCCGAGCACGAGCGCATCGAGGCTTCGGTCGTCCGGGCGCTGACCTACGCACACCTCTTCTTCGCGACCAACATGGCCGATCCGGTGCGCGGCGCCCTCGTCGCGCGGCTCGGCGAGAAGGCCGCGGCGCTCGAGACGCAACTGCTCTTCTTCGGGCTCGAATGGGCCGCCGCTCCGGACGACGTCGCCGAGAGGGTGCTCGCCGACCCCGCACTCGATCACTGGCGCCACCATCTCCGGTCGCTGCGCAAGTTCCGGCCGTACCTCTTGTCGGAGCCCGAGGAGCGCGTCGTCACCGAGAAGACGGTCTCCGGCGTCTCGGCGTGGTCTCGTCTCTACGAGGAGCAGCTCGGCGCTCTCCGCGTCGCGCTCGACGGCGAGGACGTGTCACTCGAGACGGCGATGTCGCGGCTCTACGACCCCGAGCGCGCGACCCGGCGGACGGCTGCGGAGGCGATCACCGAGGCCCTCGGGCCCGGCCTCCGGACGAGAACGTTCGTCTTCAACACGATCCTGCTCGACAAGTCGATCGACGATCGGATGCGCGGCTACCCGACCTGGATCACCGCACGCAACCTCGCGAACGAGACGACCGACGAGGCGGTCGACGCGCTCGTCGAGGCGGCGACCTCCCGCTACGACGTCGCGCGGCGCTACTACCGGCTCAAGGCACGCCTGCTCGGCCTCGAGCGCCTCGACCACTTCGATCGGTTCGCCCCGGTCTCCAGCGACACGCAGAGGACCTCGTGGGACGAGGCCCGGCGTGTCGTCGTCGGCGCCTATGCGGAGTTCTCCGACGAGGCGGGAACGATCGTGTCCCGCTTCTTCGACGACAACTGGATCGACGGCCCCGTCCGACCCGACAAGCGCACCGGCGCGTTCTGCGCGACGACGGTGCCCGGCGTGCACCCCTACGTGCTCATGAACTACACGGGCGACCGTCGCTCGATCCTCACGCTCGCGCACGAGCTCGGTCACGGGCTCCACGGCGTCCTCGCGCAGCCGCTCGGGCTCTTCAACTCCTCGACCCCGCTCACGACCGCGGAGACCGCGTCGGTGTTCGGGGAGGCACTCACGTTCGAGCTCCTGCTCGCGAACGAGGACGACCCGCGGCGGCGTCTCGATCTGCTGACGGGGCGGATCGAGGACGCGATCGCGACGACGTTCAGGCAGATCGCGATGAACCGCTTCGAGCACGCGGTCCACACGGAGCGTCGAGAGCAGGGCGAGGTCAGCTCGGAGCGCATCGGCGAGCTCTGGCTCGAGGCGCAGACGACCCTCTTCGGCGACTCGGTCTCCGTCGAGGGGTACACGCCCTGGTGGAGCTACATCCCGCATTTCACGGGGACGCCGGGCTACGTCTACGCGTACGCCTACGGCTATCTCTTCTCCCTCGCCATCTACCGGCGGTACGTGACCGAGGGTGACTCGATGGTCGGGCCGTACCTCGACCTCCTCCGCGCCGGCGGGTCACGTCCTCCCGAGGAGCTCGCACGGATCGTCGGGCTCGACCTCACCGACCCGGCGATCTGGGCGAGCGGGATCGACGCGCTCTCGGAGGAGCTGGACGAGGCCGAGCGCCTCGCGGCCGAGATCGGTCTCGGCTGAGCCGCTAACCGCTGCCGCCGAAGCGGCGTCAAAGTGGTTGGCAAACGGTTTGCGGCGGGTTACGCTCGCCGCCAACGTATCTCTCCAAAGGAGCTCCAATGAGGAAGGTCGTGCTTCTGGCCGCGGCGCTCGTCGTTGCGCTCGGCATCGGCGCCGCGAGTGCTACGTCGGCCGCGACGGAGACAGGCGTCACCGCGCGGACGGTCACGATCGGGGGAACCTTCCCGCTGACGGGGCCGGCGTCGCTCTACGCGACGATTCCCTCCGCGATGAAGGCCTACTTCTCGTACATCAACTCGCGCAAGGGACCAGACGGCAAGCGTGGCGTCTACGGGCGCCAGATCGTGTTCAAGTACTACGACGACGGCTACAACCCGGCGAACTCTGTTCAGCTCACGCGGAAGCTCGTCGAGGAGGACAAGGTCTTCTCGGTGGTCGGCTCGCTCGGCACCGCGGTGAACGAGTCGATCAGGCCGTACCTGAACGCCCAGAAGGTGCCGCAGATCCTCAACTCCACCGGGGCGTCGGTCTTCGCCGAGGCGAAGCAGTTCCCCTGGACCGGTGGCTGGCAGCCCGCGTACGACTACGAGTCGCGGATCTACGGCCAGGCGATCGCGCACAACAGCCCGAACGCCAAGATCGCCGTCATCTACCAGAACGACGACTTCGGCAAGGAGAACCTCGACGGGCTCAAGAAGGGGCTCGGCGCAAAGGCCTCGAACATCGTCGGCTCGGAGCCGTACGAGGCGACCGCCGCGGACGTCCGCGCGCAGATCGCCAAGCTGCGCGCGACGGGTGCCTCGATCCTCGTGATCTTCGCGACGCCGAAGTTCGCGATCCAGTCGTACGCGATCGCCAATGCGCTGAAGTGGGACCCCGCGGTGATCTACACGACCCAGGTCGCGGCAACGGACGCGTTCCTCACCCTTGCGAAGAGCTCGGGCGGGGGGGCCCTGCCCGACAAGACCTACACGGTCCAGTACCTGAAGGACCCGGCGAACTCCGCGTGGGACAACGACGCGGCGATGAAGCTGTACAAGCAGGTCATGGCGAAGTACTACCCGAGCGGTCGGGTCACCGACGGGCTGAACATCTTCGGCGTGGCGACCGCGGAGGCGTTCGTCGAGCTCCTCTACAGCGCCGGGAAGAACCCGACTCGTGCGGCTCTGATGAAGGCCTACCGCACCTGGAACCAGCCGAATCCGTTCCTCCTCCCGGGCAACCGGCAGAAGACCGGCGCGGCCGACCAGCTGCCGCTCCAGTGCGTGCGGATCATCAAGTTCACGAACGGCACCTTCCAGCCGGTGTCGAAGCTCAAGTGCGACACGGCGAAGGCCTCGTAGCCGACGAGTCCTGAGTGGGTGGCGGGGAGAGGGCGGAGACGCCCTCTCCCTCGTTCACGGTCCGTCCGGCGTGGCGTCGGATGGCGTATCGGGCGCCCGGCGCGGAACGTACTCGGCCCAGTACTGCTCCATCTGCGTCATGCGGGTGGCGGTGTGCGCGGGGTCGGTCGGCGCGACGTTGACGGCGCGCACGATCCACTCGGGCGGGCGGTCGCGGCCGACGTCGAGGACGTTGATGCACCCAGGCGCCTGCTCGAAGCGGCCGAGGAACGTGCGCTCGCCGAGAAGCGCGTGGGAGAGGATCGCGCGGTTCACCGCGCCGTGCGCGACGACGAGCGCGGTGTCCCAGGCGGTGTCGGCCGAGGAGCCGGTCGACCGCGGGCAGGACGCGGTCGAAGAGCTCACCGATCGTCTCGCCGCCGAGGAAGCGCTTCTCGTTCGGGACGATCCCGTGCAGCGCGTGGACGAACGCCTCCTCCAGCTCGTCGGCCGGGATCGAGGAGAAGCGGTCGCCGGTGATCTCGCGGAGCTCGGGCCAGACTGCGACCTCGCGGCCCGGAGCGACGAGCGCGGCGGTCTCCGCCGTGCGCGGCAGACCGCTCGAGATGACGCGATCGAGCGCCGCGCCCGCGAGCAGGAGGCGGGCCGCCTCCGCCTGCCCCCGGCCCTCGGCGGTGAGCGGGACCTCGTCGGGCGAAACCGGCCGGCCGTTCCCGTCGAAGTAGGCGACGGCGCCGTGCCGCATCAGGTAGATCCGCCGGCGCGAGGTCGACCGGGGAGGCACTAGACGAGATCGGCCAGCAGCCGCAGCGCCTCGGGCTGACGGGCCTGGAGCACGAGCGTGGTGACGCCGCAGTCGCGAAAGGCGGCGACGCGGTCGGCGATCCGCTCGCGGCCGCCGACGAGGGCGACCTCGTCCACGAGGGCGTCCGGGACGGCCGCGATCGCCTCGTTCTTCTTGCCCGCGAGATAGAGATCCTGGACGGATGCGGCGGCCTCCGCATATCCGTACCGCTCCGCGAGACGGGTGTAGAAGTTCTGGCCCTTCGCGCCCATCCCGCCGACGTACAGGGCCAGCAGCGGCTTCAGGAAGTCGCGCGCCGCCTGGACGTCGGACTCGTCGGTGACGACGACGGGGACGTGCGCGGCGAGGTCCCAGTCGCCCGGGCGCCCGCCTCGGCGGGCGAACCCCTCGTCGAGCATCGGTGCGTGGGTCTCGGCGAACCGCTCCGGAGAGAAGAAGATCGGAAGCCAGCCGTCGGCGATCTCGGCCGCGAGCGCGACGTTCTTCGGCCCGATCGCGGCGAGGTAGATGGGCACGTCGGCGCGCGGCGGGTGGACGATCAGCTTGAGGGGCTTGCCGAGCCCCGTGGCGCCTTCCCCCGTGTACGGGATGTCGTAGTGCTCGCCGTGGTGCTCGAGCGGCTCGTCGCGACGGAGGATCGTCCGCACGATCTCCATGTACTCGCGCGTCCGCGTCAGCGGCTTCCCCCAGGCCTGCCCGTGCCAACCCTCGGCCACCTGCGGCCCGCTCGTCCCGAGACCCAGGAGCACCCGTCCGCCGGAGAGCAGGTCGAGGGTCGCGACCGTCGCGGCGGTCGTCGCCGGAGTCCGCGCCGGCATCTGCATGATCGCCGTGCCGAGCTTGAGCCGCTCGGTCCGGCCGCCGATCCAGGCGAGGGGGGAGACGGCGTCCGAGCCGTACGCCTCCGACGTCCAGACGGAGTCGAACCCGCAGCGCTCCGCCTCCGCTGCGAGGCCGACCCAGAACGCCGGATCGTCGTATCCCAGTTGCAGGCCGAGCCGCACGCGACGATCCTACTGGCGTGACCTCGCCGTTCCCCTCGTCCCACCTCGACGCGCGCGACCGCTACCGCGCGTTCATGGAGGAGCACGTGTACCCGAACGAGGCTGCGATCGGCAGAGAGGACGACGAGGCGCTCTCGCTCGTCGAGGAGCTCCGGGGCCGCGCGCGGAAGGCCGGGCTCTGGGCGCCGCACGTGCCGCCCGAGGCTGGAGGCACCGGTCTCGGGTTTCTCTACTACGCGTGCCTCAACGAGGAGATCGGCCGCTCGGCCTATGCGCAGCTCGTCTTCGGCTGCCAGGCGCCGGACGCCGGCAATGCCGAGATCCTCCACCTGTTCGGGACGGACGACCAGAAGGCGCGATTCCTCCGTCCTCTCGTCGACGGGGAGGTGCGGTCGTTCTTCTCGATGACCGAGCCGGAGGTCGCGGGGTCGGATCCGACCCTGCTGCGGACGCGCGCGGTGCGCGAGGGAGACGAATGGGTGGTCGACGGGCACAAGTGGTTCTCGAGCGGAGCCGACGGCGCCGCCTTCGCGATCGTCTTCGCGATCTCCGACCCGGATGCCGAGCCGCATCGGCGGGGGACGATGATCCTCGTGCCGGCGGACACCGAGGGGGTCGAGGTGGTGCGCCCGGTGCCGGTGATGGGGCACGCCGGCCGCGGGTGGAACACGCATTGCGAGGTGCGGTTCACTGCTGTCCGGGTGCCGGTCGCGAACACCCTCGGCGGCGAGGGCGAGGCGTTCCGGCTGGCGCAGAAGCGGCTCGGCCCGGGGCGGATCCACCACGTGATGCGGTGGCTCGGCCAGATGCAGCGGGCCTTCGAGCTGATGTGCCGCTACGCCAACGAGCGCGAGGCGTTCGGCGGCCCGCTCGCGGAGAAGCAGACCGTGCAGAACTGGGTGGCCGACTCGGCCGCCGAGATCCAGGCGTGCCGCCTCCTGACCATGGACGCGGCGCAGAAGATCGACGCAGGGTCGGAGGCCCGGGTCGAGGTGTCGCTCCTCAAGTTCTTCGCGGCGCGCGTGCTCGGCGACGTGATCGACCGGGCGATCCAGGTGCACGGCGCGCGCGGCCTGACCGACGAGACGCCGCTCGCGACGATGGCGCTCATGGCGCGCGGCGCGCGGATCTACGACGGGCCGGACGAGGTGCACCGCATGGTCGTCGCGCGGCGCATCCTCCGGGCGTTCGCCGACGGCGACGGCTGGTCGTTCGAATAGCCGCGACGACGGGCACGCCGCCCGCTCGAGCGCGTCAGGCCGTGAGCGACGGCGGGTGGCCGACCGAGGAGTCTTCGGCGGTCCGCGGGCCGGGAAGCGAGGGAAAGCGGTAGTCGATCGGCGGTCGGCCGGGCTGGACGACCCACGCGTGGCCCGTCTCGCCGGACGAGAGCGCAGTCCACGCGGCGTCCGCGACGGCCGCAGTGGTGAGCAGCGGGAAGCTCGCCGACAGGAGCTGCTCACGCGCCGTGCCCGAGACCATGGGCGTGTCTGCGAATCCCGGGCAGACGGCGTTGATCGAGATCCCGCGCCCCCCGAGCGCCGCCGCGACGCTGCGGACGAACCCGACGACGGCGTGCTTCGTCAGCGCGTAGACGGGGTCGTCAGGGACGGAGGTCAGCCCCGCGAGCGACGCGGTGCAGACGATCCGTCCGCCGGCCGGCATGACCCGCGCGAAGTGGCGCACGCCGAGGACCACGCCGTCGACGTTCACGCCGATCGCTCGGCGATAGCCCTCCAGGGTGAGCTCCGCCGGATCCGGCGGCCCGCCGAGCACGCCGGCATTGAGGCAGGCGATCTCGACCGGCTCGACGTCGTCCCACGCGTCGGGGTCGGAGACGTCGAAGCCGTTGACGAGGTCGAGAGACTCGACGTCGAATCCCTCGGCGCGCAGGCGCGAGACGAGCGCCGCCCCGATCCCCGACGCCCCACCCGTCACGACGGCACGAGCGGACGGAGTCACGGCACGAGCACGACCTTGCCGGTGGAGCGTCGCTCGGCGATCATCCGGAGCGCCTCGTCGGCCTTCTCGAGTGGGAATGTGGCTCCGACGGTTGGCGAGACGTCACCGGCCGACCACCGTTCGAGCACCTCGTCGGCAGCCGTGCGGACAAGATCCGGTCGGAGCTTCATCAGCCGCCCGAGATAGAACCCTGCGACCGTGGCGTTCCGCCCGACCAGCCGTGCGGGGTCGACTGCGGGCCAGGCGCCGCCGGCGTACCCGACACCGACGATCGTCCCCAGGGGGCGGAGGCGTTCGAGTCCCGCCGCGAAGACGTCGCCCCCGACCTGGTCGAGGATCACGTCGAACGGCTCGAGCTCGCCGATCTCCGCGTACATGACGACCTCCGAGGCTCCCAGCCCGAGCACGTGGTCGCTCTTCCCGGCCGAGCCGACGGCGCCGACGACGTCCGCGCCGAGCGCGCGCGCCACCTGGACACCCGCGCTCCCCACGCCGCCTGCGGCGGCCGTCACGAGCACGCGCGTGCCGGGCCCGACGCTCACCTGCCGCGTCAGCGGGATCCACGCGGTGAGGTACGCGAGAAGGAAGGCCGCGCCCTGCTCGAACGACGCGTCCGCCCGGAAGGTCGAACACCAGGTCGTCGTCGACGACGACCCGCTCCGCGTAGCCGCCTCCGTCGGCCCGGACGAAGCCGATGACGCGTCGGCCGCCCGCCGTCTCACCCGCGACCTCGGATCCCGGGACGAACGGCAGCGAGGGGGCCTGGGGATAGCGGCCCTCGCGGATCAGCACGTCCGCGTAGTTCACGCCGGCCGCACGCACCGTGACGAGCGTCTGGCCTGTGCCAGCCACGGGGTCGGGGACGTCGCGGAGCCCCAGCCGCCGCTCCTCGTCGAGGACGACGGCCCTCATCGCGACACCCGGAACCGCGTGTGTCGAATCACCACAGGCTCCGCCTTACCGCCCCACGAAGGACGGCGCCCGCTTCTCGACGAACGCGGCGACGCCCTCTGCACCGTCCTCAGAGCGCAGGCAACGGACGAAGCCCTCGGCCTCCCGGCGGAGCCCCTCCTCGAGCGGCAGGTCGCGGGTCGTCCGGGCGAGCTCGCGCAGGACCCCGACGGCATGGGCGGACTGCGCCGCGATCCGGCCCGCGATCGCGACCGCCGCGTCCTCGAGCTCGGCGACGGGGACGACCTTCTCGACCAGTCCCCATGCGTACGCGGTCTCGGCGTCGACGAAATCTCCGGTCAGATTGAGGAACATCGCGCGACCCTGGCCGACGAGGCGCGGCAGCCGCTGGGTGCCGCCGCCGCCGGGGATCAGCCCGAGCTTGATCTCCGGCTGGCCGAGCGTTGCGTCGTCGGCGCACACCCGGATGTCGCAGCACATCGCGAGCTCGAGCCCGCCGCCGAGGCAGAAGCCGCGGATCGCCGCGACGAACGGCGTCGACGCGGCGTCCATCCGATGGCCGAGCCGCTGGATCCCGCGCGCGGAGCCGCCGTCGCCGCTCGCCTCGCGGAGTGCCGGGAACTCGCGAATATCGGCACCGGCGACGAAGGCCCGATCGCCCGCGCCGCGGAGGACGATCGCCCGGACAGCGGCATCGGCGTCGAGCGAGTCGACCTCTGTCTCGAGCTCGGCGAGGAGCGCCGACGAGAGCGCGTTCAGCGGCGGGTTGTCGATCGTGACGAGCGCGATCGCCTCGCGTCGCTCGGTGGAGACGAACCGGGCCATCGGGCGCGCCTAGGCTTTCTCGACGGGGGCGGAGGCGAACCGCTCACGGAGCACGGTCTTCCGGAACTTTCCGACCGCGGTCTTCGGGATCTCGTCCACGTACTCGAACCGGTCGGGGAGCCAGAACTTCGCGAACGACGGGGCGAGAAAGTCGCGGAGGTCGCCGTCCGTCGCGGTCGTCCCCTCGCGTAGGACGACGACGGCGAGCGGCCGCTCCGACCAGCGCTCGTCGGGCACCGCGATGACGGCGGCCTCGGCGACTGCAGGGTGTCCCATGAGCGCGTTCTCGAGCGCGACCGTGGAGATCCACTCGCCGCCCGACTTCACGAGGTCCTTCGTCCGATCCTGGACCTCGACGTATGCGTCGCTCCCGATCGTGACGATGTCGCCGGTGCGGAACCAGCCGTCCTCGGTCCAGCGGTCGGAAGCCTCGGGAGCCTCGTAATAGGACGAGGCGACCGACGGGCCGCGCACCTCGAGCTCGCCCATGCTCTTGCCGTCCCAGGGGACGAGGCCCTCGGCTCCGCGGGCGCGGATCTCGACGAACGGAATCGGCGGGCCCTGCTGCGCGCGCTTGTCGTACATCGCGTCGCGCGACAGGCCGAGCTCCTGGCCCGTGCTCCCGGACGTCGTCCCGATGGGGCACATCTCGGTCATGCCCCAGCCGTGCACGATCTTGAGGCCGTGGCGCTCGCCGAACGCCTCGAGCATCGCCCGCGGCGGCGCCGCGCCGCCGACCGTCATCGACCGCATCGCCGACAGGTCCCACCGGTCGGGGGTGGCGTCGAGCGCCTGGAGGATCCCCATCCAGATCGTCGGCACGCCCGCGCTCAACGTGACCTTCTCCTGCTCGAACGCGTCGAGGAGGCTCTCGGGGTCGAGGTGCGCTCCCGGAAACACCTGCTTCGCGCCGACCAGGCAGCAGGTGAACGGGTAGCACCACGCGTTCGCGTGGAACATGGGGACGACGGGGAGGATGGTGTCGCCCTCGTTCACTCCCAGGAGAAGCGCCGCGGTGAGCGCGTGGATCGCGATCGCGCGATGCGAGTACACGACTCCCTTCGGGAGCCCCGTGGTCCCGCTCGTGAAGCACATCGCGGCCGCGGAGCGCTCGTCGAGGTCGCGGTACGAGAACGCGCTCTCGTCGGCCGACGCGATCAGCTCCTCGTAGTCGATCGCGCCGTCGGGCGTGTCGCCGGCGCCGACTGCGATCACGTGCTCGAAGCCCACGCGGTCGACGAACTGCGCCGCGAGCGGCCACAGCACCTTGTCGACCACGAGCACGCGGTCGCCCGCGTGCGAGGCGATGTACGTGTTGTCGTCGGGGTGCAGGCGCAGGTTGAGCGTGTGGGTCACGAAGCCGCCGGCGGGCGCGCCGACGTACGTCTCGAGGTGCTCGTGGTGGTTCCACATGAGCGTCCCGACCCGGTCGCCGTCGGCGAGCCCCAGCCCGCGGAGCGCCACGGCCAGGCGCTTCGCGCGCGACACGAACTCGGCGTACGTGTACCGGTGCCAGCTCTTGTCCGGGAGGCGCGAGACGATCTCCCGTTCGCCGTAGAGCTCGTCCGCGCGACGCAGGATCGCGGGGACGTTGAGCTGGTAGTCCATCATCAGGCCCTGCACAGAAATCTCCTTCCGCGAAGTGAGAATCCGCAGAAGCGGATTCTCACCGCTTGATCCTCGCCTGTGTTGTCCGCAAGACCGGAATCCGCCGAGCGGATTCCGGTCGCGGTGAGCGTGCCCGCCCAGGCGGGCACGCGGGCGAGGCACATCCCTAAAGGCGCCCGCTTCGCGGTCGCGTTTCTCATGCTGTGTCGAGCAGATGATCCGCGACCTCGGCGCGCAGCTGCGACGAGGACGCCTCCCAGGCCTGGATGCCGAGCGCGCGCTTGTACAGCCGGTGCAGCACGTGCTCCCACGTGAAGCCGATCCCGCCGTGCGCCTGGATCGCACGCTCGCAGACGAGGACGGCTGCGTCGGCGGCGTCGGCCTTCGCGGCGGCCGCGGCGACCGGCGCCTCCGCATCGTCGACGTCGACGCACCACGCTGCCCACCAGGCGAGCGAGCGGGCGAGCTCGAGGTCGGCGTGCGAGCTCGCGAGCGGATGCGCGACGGCCTGGTACGAGCCGATGCGTCGACCGAACTGCTCTCGCTCGGCGACGTACGCGATCCCCAGCTCGAGCGCACGCGCGCCGACGCCGACCGCTTCGAGCGCGAGGATCGCAAGCGACCGCGTGCGCACCGCGGGCAGGACGTCCGACGCGCAGAGGGCGCGCGTTGCCTCCCCGCCGGACACGACGCCGAGCGGCCGGGTCTCGTCGTTCGTCGCGAGCAGCTCTCGCTCGGCGCCCTCGAGCTCCCAGACGGTGTCCCCGCCGACGACGGCGACCCGCGCGGCGGTGTCCAGGTCGGGGACGAGCGGCCCGAGCGCAATCACCCAGCTCGCGTCGCCCGCCGCGATCGCCGCCTGGTCCTCGAAGGGCAGGAACGGCGCGAGCGAGGACGTCGACCAGAGCGGCGCGTGGAGAAGCGCCCGGCCGGCCTCCTCGTGCAGCACGGCCTCCTCGAGGAAGCCGAGCCCGGCGCCGCCGTGCTCCTCGGCGACCGACGCGCCGGTCCAGCCGAGCTCCGCCAGGTCGGCCCAGGTGGGCTCGGGGCTCGTCTCGAGGAACCCCCGCGCCTGGGCGCGGAGCTCGTCCTGCAGACCGGTGAACGAGAGGTCCACTAGCGGGACCTCGGCAGCCCGAGCACGCGCTCGGCGAGGATGTTGCGGAGGATCTCCGACGTGCCGGCCTCGATCGTGTTCCCGCGGCTGCGGAGCTGCTGGATCGTCCAGTACCCACCGTACGGCGCGTTGGGGGCGAGGAGCTGCGCGTCGGCGCCGAGCAGCTCGAGCGCGAGCTTCGTCACGCGCTGGTTCGCCTCCGACCATTCGAGCTTGAGGATCGACCCCTCTGGCCCGGGGATCCCCGTCCGCTCGAGCGCGGAGAGCGACCGGTAGGCCGTCACGCGAAGCGCCTGGAAGCGCATCCACTCGCGGGCGATCGCGTCACGCTGCGTCGGCGTCGCGCCGCGCTCGACGGCCAGCGCCAGCAGCTTGCGCACCTGAACCTCGAGCCGCGCCACCAGCGCGAAGCCGAGTGTGCCGCGCTCGTGGAGCAGGGTCGTCATCGCGACGTCCCAGCCGCCGCCGACGTCCCCGACGACGTTGTCGACCGGCACCTCGACCCCGCTCAGGAAGATCTCGTTGAACTCCGCCTCGCCGGTGATCTGGCGGAGCGGGCGCACCTCGACGCCCGGTGCGTGCATGTCGACGATCAGGTACGTGAGCCCGGCGTGGCGCTGCGAGTCGGGATCGGAGCGGGCGAGGAGGATGCAGAAGTCGGCGATGTGCGCGTACGACGACCAGACCTTCTGACCGTCGAGGACGAAGCGGTTGCCATCGAGACGGGCGGACGTCCGGACGCCCGCGAGGTCGGAGCCGGCGCCGGGCTCCGAGAAGCCCTGGCACCAGATCTCGTCGGCGGCGAGGAGCGGCTGCAGGTAGCGCGCTTTCTGCGCCTCCGTTCCGCGGCCGATGATCGTCGGCCCCGCCATCCCGAGGCCGATCACACCGATGTGCGGCGGCGCCTCTGCACGCGCCTCCTCCTCGAGGTAGATCGCCTGGAAGCGCGGCCCGAGCCCGCGCCCGCCGTACTCCTCCGGCCACGCGATCCCCGACCAGCCGCCGGCGTACAGGGCGCGGCTCCACGCACGCACCTCGGGGCCGTCGAAGCGCGCCTCGCCGCCACGATGCCCGCGGAGCTCGTCGGGCAGGTTGGCCTCGAGCCACGACCGGACCTCCTCGCGGAACCGCGCCTCCTCGGGCGTGTCACGGAAGTCCATGAGGCCGATCCTAGAGCCTCGGCGCGCCGCTTTCACGCAGGCCTCGTAACGACCCCGCAACACCGTCCCCGGCGGCTCCGACTACCATCGGGCGACGGGCGCGCCGCGCGGCCGCTCGCAGCCGACGTCGACGCGAGGAGCCACACATGTCCGGACCGGAAAGCGAGCCCATCGTCCCGGCGAGCCCGCTCCCGGAGACGACGTCCGAGCGCGACCTCGAACGGCCGCGCGCCCGGCTCGAGGAGGCCCTCGTCGAGGTGAAGCGCGTGATCGCCGGTCAGGACGAGATGCTCGAGCGCGTGCTCGTGTGCCTCGTCGCCGGCGGCCATCTCCTGATCGAGGGCGTGCCGGGCCTCGCCAAGACGCTGACGATCAAGACGACCGCCGCCGTGCTCGGCGGCTCGTTCCGGCGGATCCAGTTCACGCCCGACCTCGTCCCCTCCGACCTCGTCGGGACCCGTGTCTACCGACCCGATCAGGGTGGGTTCGAGACCGACCTCGGCCCGGTGTTCTGCAACTTCCTCCTCGCAGACGAGATCAACCGCGCGCCGGCGAAGGTGCAGTCGGCACTCCTCGAGGTGATGCAGGAGCACCAGGTCACCATCGGCCACGACACGCACATCGTCCCGGCGCCGTTCCTCGTGATGGCGACGCAGAATCCGATCGAGTCCGAGGGGACGTATCCCCTTCCGGAGGCGCAGATCGACCGGTTCATGCTCAAGGTGCTCGTCGGCTACCCGGACCGGGACGAGGAGCTCACCGTCGTCCACCGGTCGCTCGAGGAGCCCGTCGACGTGCGGCAGGTCATCCCGCTCTCGGAGCTCTCGGAGCTGCAGACGACCGTGAAGGACGTCTACGTCGACCCGGGCCTCATCAGCTACGCCGTCAGCCTCGCCGCCGCAACGCGCGAGCCGGAGTCGTTCGGGCTCGAGGGCATCTCCGAGCTGGTCGCCTACGGCGCCAGCCCGCGCGGGCCGATCGCGCTCGTCCAGAGCGCACGCGCGCTGGCTCTCGTGCACGGGCGCGACTACGTCATCCCGGGCGACATCCGCGCGCTCGTCAAGGACGCGTTCCGGCACAGGCTGGTGCTCACGTATCAGGCGCTCGCCGAGGAGCGCTCGGCAGACGACGTCCTCGACGCCGTGATCGCCGCCGTGCCGCAGCCCCGCCTCGAGCTCGGGAGATCCGCCGCCGCGTGATCCGCGTCCTCAAGGCACTCGGCGCGGAGCCGACACCCGACCGCCCAGGGCCCGGCCCCGTGTCCGAGGGCCTGCTGAAGGCGCTCGAGCTGACCGTCGCCCGGCGGGTGGACGGCATGCTCGCCGGCGACCACCGGTCGTCGCTGCTCGGCCGCGGGACGGAGCTCGCGCAGGTGCGCCCGTACGTCCCCGGCGACGACGTCCGGCTGATCGACTGGAACGTCACCGCGCGGACGACCGAGCCGCACGTCCGCGTCCACCTCGCGGAGCGGGTGCTCGTGACCTGGGTCGTGCTCGACATGTCGCCGTCGATGACCTTCGGGACCGCGACGCGGCGCAAGGCCGACGTCGCCCTGGGCGTGACCCTCGCCGTCGGGCACGCGGCCACGATCCGCGGCAACCGCGTGGGACTGGTCGGCTTCGGCGGCGCGACCGAGCGGGTCCTCCCGCCGACGCAGGGGAGGGCCGGGCTCGTCGGGCTGCTGCTTGCGCTGCGCGACGGCCACGAGCCGGACGGCCTGTCGGGGATGTCCCTCGCGGCGGCGCTCACGCGTGTTGCCGGCGCCGCGCGCCAGCGCGCGCTGATCGTCGTGGTGTCCGACTTCCGTGGCCCGCGCGACTGGCGCAAGGCCGTGCTCCGGCTCGCGGGCCGTCACCAGGTCGTGGCGATGGAGATCCGCGACCCGCGCGAGCAGGCGCTCGAGCCGGTCGGCACCGTCTGGCTCGTCGACCCGGAGAGCGGGCACGAGCTCCAGGTCGACACGAACGACCGCACGCTGCGCACCCGGTTCGCCGAGGCGGCGACCGCCGAGCGTGCGTCCGTCGCGCGCGATCTCGCGAGCGCCGGCGTCGCCCACGCCGTCCTCTCGACCGACGGCGACTGGCTGCGTGACCTCGCGCTCTTCCTGCGGAGGCATCGCAGGTGACGTTCGTCTGGCCGCTTGCCCTTCTCGGGTTGCTCGCGATCCCCGTCCTCGCGGCCCTCTACGTGCTCGCGGGCCGCAAGCGCCGCCGGGAGGCGCGCCGGTTCGCCAACCCCGCGCTCGTCCCGAATCTCGTCTCGTCGTCCCCGGGCTGGCGCCGCCACGTGGCGCCCGTGCTCGCACTGGCCGCGCTGGCCCTCCTCGTGATCGGGATCGCGCGACCGCATGTCGTGCGCAACGTCACGCGCGACGATGCGACGATCGTGCTCGCGATCGACACCTCGCGCTCGATGGCCGCCGACGACGTCGAGCCCACCCGCTTCCAGGCGGCGAAGCAGGCCGCACTCGCGTTCCTCGACAAGGTGCCCGACAACTACAGCGTGGGCATCGTCTCGTTCTCCACGTCCGCCGACCCGGTGCTCCCGCCGACCACCGACCGTGAGGCGGCGAAGACCGCGCTCGACCAGCTCCGGCTGGGCTCGGGGACGGCGATCGGGAACGCGATCACGCGCTCGGTCGACCTCGCGCTCGACCAGCGGCCCGGCCGGCGGCCGCGGCCCCGCCCGGGGCCCGGCGCGCGGTCGCCGGTCGCGGTGCTCCTCCTCTCCGACGGCGCCCAGACGGCAGGCGACATCCGCCCCCTCCCGGCGGCGGAGCGCGCACGGCGGCTCGGCGTGCCGGTCTCGACGATCGCGCTCGGCACGGGCGACGCCGTCGTCGAGGTGCCGCGGCCGGGTGGGCTCAAGGAGCGCGTCGTCGTCGCACCGGACATCCCGACGCTCCGCCTCGTCGCGCGCACGACGGGCGGATCGTTCTCGGAGGCGCCCGACGCCGAAAGCCTCCAGTCCGTGTACCGCGAGCTCGGCACGCGGCTCGCCCGCGACCGCAAACGGGTCGAGGTGACCTCGGCGTTCGCCGCGGGCGGCGCCGTGCTGGTGCTCCTCGGCAGCACACTCTCGTCGCTCTGGTTCAGGCGGGTCCTGTGATCGCCCGCGTCGGGATCGCAGCGAGCGCACTCGTGATCGCCTTCCTCGCCGGCGGGAACGTCGCCCGCGCCGCCGACGAGTGCAAGGGCCTCCAGACCTGCCTGCCGGTTCCGGGCCCCTGGGTCGCGATCCCCGCCTCGACCGCCGGCGCCGCGTCGACCGTCTCCTGGCAACTCCGCTGCCCCCTCCGCGGCTACATCGTCGCGGGGATCGACGCCCGGGTCTCCGACCGCGCGATCGACATCAGCATCCGGGGCGAGAACGGCGCGCCGGTGTCTCCGGGCGTCACGACCGGCCGCGAGGTCGTGTTCACCGCGGTCTACGCTGGTGCCGCCTCGCGCCCGACCTCGTTCCGTCCGTTCATCGGCTGCATCCCGACCTCGGGCGGTGGGGGACGCGGCGAGACCGCATTCCGCCGCCCGGCGGCCTTCGTGCCGACAAGGGCGCTCGACCGCCGCGTGGTGCAGAAGCGGCTCGTCTCGGGCGCGACCGTGCGCGTCGTCGGCGGCTGTCCCGCGGGGACGCGCCTCCTCGGGTCGAGCCACGCCTACGCGTTCGGCACGGAGACCGAGCCGGGCCTCACGCTCCTCCGCGCGGTGACCGTCCGTCGCGTCGTGACCGGGCGCCGCGTCGTGGCGATCGCCACGGTCGCGCCGAGCGTTCCGCCCCGCGTGCCGGTCGCGCTCCAGCTCCACAGCCTCTGCTCGAAGGGAACGCGATGAGCTTCGAGGCACCGGAGCTCCTCCTCACGCTGCTCGTGGTGCCTCTGGCAGCCGTCGGCTACTGGCTTCTCCAGCGGCGCCCACCGCGCTATGCAGTCCGCTACACGAACCTCGAGGTGCTCGCGGGCGTCGCGGGCCGTCGTCGGGCCTGGCGCCGCCACGTGCCGGCCGCGCTGATGCTCGCGGCGCTCGCGGCGCTCGGCGTCTCTCTCGCCCGGCCGACGGTCACCGTCAAGGCGCCGAACGAGCGCGCGAGCGTGGTGCTCGTCGTCGACACGTCCGGGTCGATGCGCGCCTCGGACGTGAAGCCGACCCGCCTCGCTGCCGCCAAGCACGCGATGCACTCGTTCATCGAGCGCGCGCCGTCGTCGCTTCGGGTCGGGATCGTGTCCTTCTCGGACGAGGCGCAGGTCGTCGTCCCGCCGACGGTCGACCGCGCGCAGCTCGACCAGGGCATCGAGGTCCTCGGGCCGGGGTTCGGCACCGCGCTCGGCGACGGCATCGCACGCGCCGTCGACCTTGCGCGGGCGGCTGCCGGTCGCTCCGGCGACGGCGCCGGGGCCGGCGGCTCCGCCTCCACCCCGGGCCAGCTCAAGGACGCGAAGGGGCGTGCGCTCGCGTCGATCCTCCTCCTCTCCGACGGCGCCCAGACGCGCGGCCTCCTGAGCCCGGGGCAGGGGGCGGAGCGCGCGCAGGCGGCCGGTGTCCCCGTGTACACGATCGCGCTCGGGACCGACGGCGGCACGATCCTCGCCGGCCCTCCGGGGCAGGAGCAGGTGATCCCGGTCCCGCCCGACCGCGAGACGCTCGGCGCGATCGCCGAGTACACGGGCGCCGAGTCGTTCGACGCCGAGAGCGCGAGCGCGCTCGAGAAGGTCTACGCCGGTCTCGGCTCGCGCGTGGGCCGCGAGAACCAGCAGCGCGAGGTAACGGCGTTCTTCGTCGCGGCGGGCGCGCTGCTCCTCGCCGGGGCGGCGGGCGTGGCGCTCGTCGGCGCCCCGCGCCTCCCCTAGCGCCCCGGGCCGGGTGCGGACGGCAGGCGCCGTCACTAGGATCCCCGCTCAATGCTGCTCTCGGTGCGGGACGTCACGCTCCGTTTCGGAGGCATCGTGGCACTGGACGGGGTCTCCTTCGAGGTCGAGCGAGGGATCGTCTCGGGGCTGATCGGTCCGAACGGCGCGGGCAAGACGACCGCGTTCAACGTCATCACGCGGCTCTACGCGCCCGACTCGGGCGAGATCGAGCTCGACGGCACGACGCTTCTTCGCACCCCGCCGCACGCCATCGTCCGGCGCGGCATCGCACGCACCTTCCAGAACATCAACCTCTTCCGCTCGATGACCGTGCTCGAGAACGTCCTCGTCGGCGGGCATGCGCTCGGCCGCGCCGTCGGCGAGCGCGAGGCACTCGAGGCGCTCGACGTCGTCGGGCTCGCGGACCGCGCGGGCCAGCCGGCCGCGGCGCTCCCGTACGGGACGCAGAAGCGCGTCGAGATGGCGCGCGCGCTGATGGCGCAGCCGACGTTCCTGCTGCTCGACGAGCCCGCGGGCGGGCTCAACCACGAGGAGGTCGAGGAGCTCGGGGACTTCATCGTCCGGCTGCGCGACGAGCGGGCGCTGACCATCCTCCTGGTCGAGCACCACATGAGCCTCGTGATGCGCGTCTCCGACCACGTGAACGTGCTGAGCTTCGGTCGGAAGATCGCCTCCGGCCCGCCCGCCCAGGTGCAGGCCGACCCGGCCGTCATCGAGGCCTACCTCGGGGCGCCGGAGTGAGCGGCACACAGCAGGCCGGGGAGGGGGGATGAGCGCCCTCCTCGCGCTCGAGGCGGTCGAGGCGCGGTACGGGCCGGTCCAGGCGCTCCGTGGGGTCTCGCTCGAGGTCGACGAGGGCTCTGTCGTTGCGGTGCTCGGTGCGAACGGCGCCGGGAAGACGACGACGCTCCGGGCGGTCTCGGGCACGGTCCGCCGCACCGGGCAGATCACGTTCGCGGGGAAGCCGCTGCGCGGTGGGCCGGAGGCGGTCGCGCGCGCGGGCATCGCGCACGTCCCCGAGGGCCGCGGCACGTTCACGGAGCTGACGGTCGTCGAGAACCTGAAGCTCGGTGCGTACACGCGCCGCGAGCGAAGCCTGAAAGCGGATATCGACCGAGTGGCCGAGTGGTTCCCGTGGATCCCCGCCCGCGGGCGCCAGCCGGCGGGGACGCTCTCGGGCGGCGAGCAGCAGATGCTGGCGGTCGCCCGCGCGCTGATGGCCCGACCCCGGCTCCTCATGCTCGACGAGCCGTCGCTCGGGCTCGCGCCGATGATCGTGCGCGAGATCTTCAGGATCGTGCGGGAGCTGAACGAGAAGGAGGGGCTCACGGTGCTCGTGGTCGAGCAGGACGCGCGGATCGCGCTCCGGACGGCGTCGACCGCCTATGTGCTCGAGGTCGGGCGCGTTGCCGTCTCGGGCCCGAGCGACGAGCTCCGCGAGAACGAGTCGGTCAGGCGGAGCTACCTCGGGTACTGATGGCCGACTTCATGCAACAGGTGGTTGCGGGGCTTGCGTCCGGCTCGATCTACGCCTCGCTCGCCCTCGCCCTCGTCCTCATCCATCGCGCGACGGGGGTGATCAACTTCGCGCAGGGCGAGATGGCGACGTTCTCGACGTACATCGCCTGGACGCTGACGACGAACCACGGCTGGAACTACTGGCCGGCGTTCGCGGCCACGCTCGTCGTGTCGTTCGTCGGCGGCGCGGCAATCCACCAGGGGATCATCCGGCCCAACGAGAAGGGCTCGGTCCTCCGGGTCGTGATCGTCACGATCGGGCTCCTGCTGGCGCTCAACGGTCTCGTGACGCTCATCTGGTCGGGTGAGGTGCGGGCCGTCCCGAGCCCGTTCCCGACCAGGACCATCGAGATCGCGGGCGTGGCGATCTCGATCCAGGACATCGGGACGATCGGCGTCGTCCTCGCCACCGTCGTCGTGCTCTGGCTCCTGTTCCAGTACACGAGGATCGGCCTCGCGATGCGCGCCGCCGCAGTCAACCCGGCCGAGGCGCGCCTCGTCGGCGTCCGCGTCGCGTGGATGCTCTCGCTCGGCTGGGGGCTCGCGGCGGTCCTCGGTGCGATCTCCGGGATGCTCGCGGCGCCGAGCCTCTTCCTCGACCCGAACCTGATGGCCGCGCTCCTCATCTATGCCTTCGCAGCGGCGGTGCTCGGCGGGATCGACTCGCCCCTCGGCGCCGTCGTCGGCGGTCTCACGCTCGGCGTCGGGCTCAATCTGATCGGGACGTACGTCGACTTCGTGGGCGCCGACCTCCGCCTCCCCGTCGCCCTCCTCGTGATCCTCGTCGTGCTCCTCGTCAAGCCCTCCGGGATCTTCGGCAAGACCGAGGTGAAGCGCGTATGAGCCGCTCTCGCGCCCTGGCCCCGGTGGTGGCATTCGTCGTGCTCGCCGTCGTCGTCGCAGTGCTGCCGTCGTTCGTCTCCGCGTTCCGCGCGCAACAGCTGGCGTACGTCGCGATCTACCTCGTCGCGCTGCTCGGGCTGAACATCCTCACGGGGTACACGGGGCAGATCTCGCTCGGCCACGGCGCATTCATGGCGATCGGCGGCTACACGACCGCGATCCTGATGACCGACCACGGCGTCAAGGACGTCTGGACGATCCCGCTCGCCGGTCTCGTGGCCGGCATCGTCGGGTTCCTGTTCGGCATCCCTGCGCTCCGCCTCTCGGGCCTCTACCTCGCGCTCGCGACGTTCGCCGTCGCGGTGTCGATGCCCGCGGTGATCAAGCGCTTCGAGGGCTTCACCGGAGGCGGCGGAGGGATCAACCTGTTCGGCGTGCCGGAGCTGACCGCCTCCTTGACGCCGGTCACCGTCCTCGGTCGGGAGCTCACCTTCAACGACTGGATCTACTACCTGTGCTGGACGATCGCGCTCGTCGGCTACGTCGTCGCCTGGCTCCTCGTGCGCGGTCGGACCGGCCGCGCGTTCCGCGCCGTGCGCGACAGCGAGAGCGCGGCGCAGTCGGCCGGGGTCAGCCTCGCCTCGTACAAGACGCTGGCCTTCGGCGTCAGCGCGGCCTATGCCGGCGTCGCGGGCTCGCTCTTCGCCATCGCGACGACCTTCGTGAACCCCGACACCTTCCCCGTCGCGCTGTCGATCCTGCTCCTCGTCGGCGTCGTCGTCGGCGGGCTCGGGTCGCTCGCCGGCCTGATCGCGGGCGCCGTGTTCATCCAGTTCCTGCCGATCTGGTCGCAGGAGGTGTCGAAGTCGCCCGGTGCGCCGGCCGTCGTCTCCGGCGTCGTCCTCATCGCCCTGATGTTCGTCTTGCCGATGGGCTTCGCGGGTCTCGTCGACCGACTTCGAGCCCTCACAAAGCGCTGACAAGGGGTGGCTACCATCGGGCGCGCATTGCCCGAGACCCCACTGCAAGGAGTCCGTCCTCGATGAGCAGGAAGATCGCGTTCGCGCTGTCGGCGCTCGTTCTCACCTTCGCCACCGGCGTGACGGCGGCGTTCGCCGGTCCGACCCGCGGGTCGACCGACCCGGGCGTGACGTCGACCTCGATCCTCCTCGGCACGACCTCGCCGCTCTCCGGCGTCGCGTCCGCCTATGCCTCGGTGGCGCGCGGCGCGGACGCGTACTTCAAGTACGTCAACGGTCGCGGCGGCGTCAACGGCCGCAAGATCCTGGACACGATCGTCGACGACGCGTACAACCCGGCGCTGACGGTGCAGGCGACGCGCCAGCTCGTCGAGCAGGACAAGGTCTTCGCGGTCTTCAACGGGCTCGGCACCGAGCAGAACCTCGCCGTGCGCGACTACCTGAACGCGCAGAAGGTGCCGCAGCTCTTCGCGGCGTCGGGGGCGACGGCGTTCGGGAGCGAGACGGCGAAGTACCCCTACACGATCGGGCTCCAGCCGAGCTATCAGGCCGAGGGCTGGGTGCTGGGCAAGTACCTCGCGCGCACGCAGGGCGCGACCAAGGTCGCCGTGCTCTTCCAGAACGACGACTACGGCGCCGACCTGCTCAACGGCTTCAAGAAGGGCATCGAGCGGTCGCGTGTGCGGATCGCCGCCGCGCAGCCGTACGAGGTGACCGCGAGCGACGTCCAGGCGCAGGTCGCGAAGCTCCGCTCCTCGGGCGCGAACGTCTTCGCCGTGTTCGCGACTCCCAAGTTCGCGATCCAGGCGTACGTCTACGCGAACAAGCTCGGGTGGAAGCCGAAGCTGTCGCTCACGAACGCCGTCTCGTCCGCGTCGAACGTCATGCAGCTCGCCTCGGAGGGTGGGACGAACAAGGTCGTCGAGGGCTCCGTGTCGATCGTCTTCCTCAAGGACCCGACCGACCCGAGCTGGAAGAACGACGCCGCGATGCGGTTGTACCGGTCGATCATGAAGCGGTACGCGCCGAGCGCGAACGTGGACGACGTCTACCACGTGTACGGGATGGCCGCGGCGTGGACGGCGGTCGAGGCGCTCCGCAGGGCCGGCAAGGACCTGACGCGCGACGGCCTCGTCAAGGTGGTCGCCAACATGAACTTCACGGGAAACCCGTTCCTCCTGCCCGGGATCGGGCTCAGGACCGGCCCGGGCGACCATTTCCCGATCGAGCAGATGGTGCTCCAGCGCTGGCACAAGGGCGCCTGGAAGAGCTTCGGCGGGATCTGGGGCTACCGCACCGCGTAGAGCCGCGACGCGTCAGGGGGACAGGCGCGGCGCCTCGGTCGGTGCCGGTGCGAGTGCTCGGGCGAGGTCGCGGAGCAGTAACGGGTCGGGCCCGGAGAGCTCCACGAGCGTGCCCTCGCGCTCGACGCGCACGTGGTGGCGCGGCTCGACGTGCTCCCCCGCGTCGGCGGTCTCGAGGTCTCCGTCCCGGGCCCACTCGAGCCAATCGCGCCGGACGCCGGTCGCCGCGCGCTCGCTGACGCCGACGGAGTACGCGCCGTCCGCGCTCGCGTACAGGAGCGACACCTCGGCCTCGATCGGCGGCCGCCCCCGCGCGGCCGTGAAGAGGCTCTCGGCGAGGCGCCAGCCGTCCGGGACGCGCGCCGGTGCGAGCACCGGGAACGGCGCAGCCGCCTGCAGCTCGTGGAGCGGAAGCCGCTCGGGTCTCTGCCATCTCGAGGCGACGACACCCGGCGGGAGCCGGGGATCGAAGGTCTCCGCGGGGAGCGGCCCGAACGTGATGTCCGTTACCTCCAGCCGATGGAAGGGCTCGCCGCCGAGGCGCGCCTCGGCCCGCAGCAGCGTGCCGCGCTCTGCGTCGACGGCGAGCTCGACGTCGTCCGCGCCGGCCCCGAGGGCGAACACCACCGACGTGGCACCCTCCGGGCCGGAGCGCGGGACGGCGCGCACGCACCGTGCCGGGCGCAGCGCGATCTCGACGTCGCGCGCCGGCGCGAGCCGATATGCGCCGACGAGCGCGACCGGGTCGAGGAGCAGGCCATACGTCGCCGAAGGCGGTCCGCCCTCCTGCTCCGTCTGGTCCGACACGGCGCCCCAGTCGGCGTCCCACGCGACCCACCGCTCGCCGTCACGCACCTGGTAGCGCCTCCCGGCCTGCGCGCCCGCAGCATCCTCGCGGTACCGCGTAGGGCTCTCGAGCGCGAGAGTCGTCGTGCGCATCGTCTCGTCCGGCGCGTTCGAGCCCGGGGCCCCTAGCCGAGTCGAGACGGATCCGACGAGCCCGCCGTGGCGCTCAGCCATGTACCGGTCGAACGCGGCCCCGCTCCGCGGCCCGTGCGTCCACTCGACGACCGTGAGTCGCGCGGGCCGCGATCGGTCCGCCGCGCCATGGAGCAGCTCGAGGATCTCGCCGAGGGCACCCATGTCGCGATTCTGCCCGCCCCCCTTTGCGTATGCTCTCGGCTCCGGTGCGAGGAGACCGCCCGGCGACAACCCAACGCCGATGGCGAGCCTCGTCTCCGATCTTCTCCGTGCGTCCCTCGACGACCTGACGGCCGAGGCTCGGCGGCTGCGCGCGCGGGGAACCGGCACGCTCGTGACCTATTCGCCGAAGGTCTTCATTCCGCTGACGACGCTCTGCCGCGACGTCTGCGGTTACTGCACGTTCGCGCGGCCGCCGCGACGCGGCGAGCGCGCGTACCTCACCGAGCACGAGGTGCTCGAGATCGCGCGCGCGGGTAGGGCGGCCGGCTGCACCGAGGCGCTCTTCACGCTCGGCGACCGCCCAGAGGCGCGGTACCGGGCGGCGCGCGACGAGCTCGCGGAGCTCGGGTGCGACACGACGCTCGAGTACCTCGCCCGGTGCGCGGGCCGCGTGCTCGAGGAGACCGGGCTGCTTCCGCACCTGAACCCCGGCGTCATGTCCCGCGAGGAGCTTGCGGCGCTCCGGCCCGTCGCCGCGTCCATGGGGCTCATGCTCGAGACGACCGCGGAGCGGCTCGCGGCGCGCGGCGGCCCGCACTGGGCCTCGCCGGACAAGGTGCCCGCCCGGAGGCTCGAGACGATACGCCTGGCGGGTGAGCTTGCGATCCCGTTCACGAGCGGGATCCTCGTCGGGATCGGCGAGACACGGGAAGAGCGGATCGAGGCGCTCGTCGCACTGCGCGAGCTCGCCGACGCGTACGGGCACCTGGGCGAGGTGATCGTCCAGAACTTCCGGGCGAAGCCCGGGACGCGGATGGCGGGGCATCCCGACGCGACGAGCGAGGAGCACCGCTGGTCGATCGCAGCTGCCCGCATCGTCCTCGGGCCGGACGTCCACGTCCAGGCACCGCCCAACCTCGCCTACGACGACTTCCCGCTCCTTCTCGATGCCGGGATCGACGACTGGGGCGGCGTCTCGCCGGTGACCGTCGACCACGTCAACCCGGAGGCTCCGTGGCCCGACGTCGAGCGCCTGCGCGAGGCGTGCCTCTCGCGCGGGCTCGAGCTGGCGCCCCGGCTGCCGCTCTACCCGGAGCACGTCGCCGACCTCGACCGGTGGGTGGACCCGGCGATCGCCCCGGCGACCCGCAGGGCGGCGGACGCGCACGGGCTCGGGCGCGAGGACCGCTGGGCGCCCGGCGAGCCGGTCTCGGTCCCGTTCGTCGTCGGCCGGGACCCCGCGCCGACCGCGCTCGTCGGCGAGGAGCTCGGGGAGGACGAGCTCGTGCGCCTCTTCGCGGCCCGCGGTCGCGAGCGCGAGCGGGTGCTCGCGGCCGCCGACGCGCTGCGGCGCGAGGTGTGCGGCGACGACGTGACCTACGTGGTCACGCGGAACATCCAGTACACGAACGTCTGCTACTTCCGCTGCGGGTTCTGCGCGTTCTCGAAGGGGAAGCTCGCGAAGAACCTCCGCGGGCCGGCGTACCTCGTGCCCGACGACGAGATCGCGCGCCGCGTCCGCGAGGCCTGGGAGCGCGGCGCCACCGAGGTCTGCCTCCAGGGCGGGATCCATCCCTCGTTCACGGGCGACTACTACGCGGGCGTGATCGAGACCGTGAAGCGGGCAGCGCCCGGGATCCACGTGCACGCCTTCTCCGCACTCGAGGTCTGGCAGGGCGCCGCGACGCTCGGGCTCGACCTCGGTGCGTACCTCGAGCGGCTACGCGACCTCGGCCTGGGCTCGCTGCCCGGTACCGCCGCCGAGGTGCTCGACGACGAGGTGCGGGCGATCATCTGCCCCGACAAGGTGACGACCGAGCAGTGGCTCGCGGTGCACGACGCGGCGCATCGCGCCGGCCTCCGCTCGAACGTGACGCTGATGTTCGGCCACGTCGAGCGCCCGGTGCACTGGGCCCGGCACCTCCTGCGCGCGCGGGGGCAGCAGCTGCGGTCGGGCGGCTTCACCGAGTTCGTCCCGCTCCCGTTCGTCCCCATGGAGGCGCCGATCTACCTCGCCGGCCGCGCGCGACGGGGGCCGACGTTCGGGGAGGCGCTCCTGATCCACGCGGTCGCGCGTCTCGCCCTGCACCCCGTCGTCACGAACATCCAGGCGAGCTGGGTCAAGCTCGGGCCGGACGGCGTCCGCCAGGCGCTCGCGTCCGGCGTCAACGACCTCGGCGGGACGTTGATGAACGAGTCGATCTCCCGCTCGGCGGGCTCGGAGTGGGGGCAGGAGCTTCCGCCCGAGGCGATGGAGGTGCTGATCCGCTCGGCGGGCCGCGTCCCGCGGCAGCGGACGACGACGTACGGCACGCCGCCCGAGGCGCAGGTCCGTCGGTCGTTCGACGCAGAGCCGCTCGCCGAGACGCTCAACCCGGCCGTGCGCGAGGCGGGTCTGAAGCGCCCCGCGCAGCTGCTCCGCCCGGCTGCGCTCGCGCCGGCGCGCTGACGGCCTACCGGGTCGGCCGGGGCGTGCGCCACGACGACGACCCGGACCACCGACGGAGGTCGCCTACCACGAGGAGGCCGAGGGACGGCGTGGGTGGCGCGCGCGGAGACGACCCGCCGAGCGCGGAGGCGTTCCCCACCCGCGCGTCGCGTCGGCGAGTCGAGCCTCAGCGCCGTCGCCGACGTGCGTCGAGCGCGAGCGCCGGGAGCCTCAGGGCGAGGCGGGGGAGCCCTGTGCGGGAGCGTGCGAGCGCCGCTCGGAGCCCGGCTGCGGCTTCGGGGCCGTGCAGACCTTCGCCGTGACCGAGGAGCAGGTGCTCGGGCTCGAAGCGCGCGAGCACCTCGCGCGGCGGTGTGAGCCGCAGGAGCAGGTGGACACCCACCCGGTCGTTCCTCGCCCGGAAGAACCGGTTCGCCCCCACCGCCTCCGCCACGACGAGCGTCCGCTGCTCGTCCCACCAGAGCGCACGCTCGTGCCAGTGCCGCGACTCGCGCACCGTGATCGGCTCGAACGGCGTCCCGGGCAGGGCGTCCGGCGTGACGACGTGCGGGACGCCCAGCTCGCGGGCGACGGCGGCACAGTCCCGGTTGTGGCGGTCGAGGAGCTGGAGAACGGCGGCCGGCTCGCCGAGCTCCCGCGCGCGGGAAAGCGCCGGCTCGTGGCGGACGGGGTCGACGAGCCAGACGCGGCCGTCGGCGGCGAGCACGTGGGACGTGCGCGTCATCGGCTCGTCGACGAGCCAGGAGAAGCCGTGCGCGCCGCGGTCGTCGCAGAAGCGGATCGTCACGGAGCGACGGTACGCGCTGCGGCCGGCCGCCGGCAGCTTCCACTCAGCCGGCGACGGCCGCCAGGGCCTCGGGCAGCGTGAACCGTCCTGCGAGCAGGGCGCTCCCGGCGATGGCGCCCTCGCAGCCGAGGTCGCGGACGGCGACGAGGTCGGCGAGTGACGCGACGCCGCCCGCCGCGATGACCGGGAGCCCGACCGCCGCGACGGTAGCCAGAAGGTCGAGGTCGGGCCCGGCGAGCGAGCCGTCGCGGTGGGTGCTCGTGACGAGGAGCCGCGCGACTCCGACCTCGGCGCAGCGCGCCGCATGCTCTGCGGCGGGCGTTGCGGAAGTCTCCGTCCAGCCGCTTGCGGCGACCATCCCGTCGCGGACGTCCACGGCGACGATGAGCGCGTCGCCGAATTGCGCGACCGCCCGGTCGAGGAAGATGCGGTCGAGCGCCGCCGTACCGACCATGACGCGGTCGGCGCCGGCTCCGAGTGCCGTCTCGATCGCCGCGAGCGTCCGGTAGCCGCCGCCGATCTGGATCGGGAGGCTCGTCGCCGCCACCAGAAGCTCGACGAGCGCGGGCGTGGGGGAGCCGTCGAACGCGCCGTCGAGGTCGACGACGTGGAGCCGCGCCGCGCCCTCGTCGCGGATACCGACGGGCGAGCGCCTCGGGGTCGCCCCCCTCGAGCGTGACGGCGTCGCGCCGTCCCTCGGACAGCCGCACCACGCGGCCTGCGAGCACATCGATCGCGGGTAGCACCTCGAATAGCTCGTGCTAACACGATATCATGCTAACATAGACCCATGGCCCCACGATCGATCACACGCGGGCAGG
Organism: uncultured Actinomycetes bacterium; assembly: GCA_963792245.1. GTDB lineage: Bacteria > Actinomycetota > Thermoleophilia > Gaiellales > Gaiellaceae > Gaiella. The sequence goes on along the minus strand of CAWBVO010000017.1, from coordinate 65,139 downwards.
CCCGGCAGCCGGTCGAGCCCGTCGCCGGGCTGGACGGGCTCGCCGATGCTGTCCTGCTCCTCCAGACGCGCGACGAGGCGCGGCGGTTCCTGCGCGACCTCTGCACGCTGCCCGAGCTCGAGGCGCTGACGCACCGATGGCAGACGGCCCTCCTGCTCGAGCAGGGCATGCCGTACCTCGAGATCGCCGAGCGCGTGCCGACCTCGACGGCGACCGTGACCCGCGTCGCCCAGTGGCTGCGGCACGGCGCCGGCGGCTACCGCCTCGTGCTCGACCGCCTCGGGAAGGGCCCGCGGTGACGGCTGCGTTCTCGCGTGCCGGCGCGGACGGCAGGCTCAAGCTCGCCGTCCCCGCCAAGGGTCGCATGGCGGAGCCTGCGCTTGGACTCTGCGCCGACGCGGGCCTGTCCTTCGAGGTGACCGAGCGGTCGCTCGTCGTGCCGTGCGCGAACGCGCCGGTCGACCTGCTTCTCGTCCGGCCGAGCGACATCCCGGAGTACGCGCAGGACGGGGTGGTCGACCTCGGGATCACGGGGGCGAACCTCGTCGTCGAGGCAGAGGTGGACGTCGTCACCCTCGCCGAGCTCGGGTTTGCACGCTGCTCGCTCGAGGCCGCCGTTCCGGACGACGCGCCGCAGCAGGAGATCGGCGATCTCGACGGCCTGCGCGTCGCGACCGCCTACCCCGCGTCGACACGGAGCCTGCTGGCAGAGCGCGGAGTCGAGTGCGAGCTCGTCCCGGTGTCCGGCTCGGTGGAGGCAACGCCCCGGCTGGGCCTCGCCGACGCCATCGTCGATCTCGTCTCCACCGGCTCGACCATGAGCGCGAACGGCCTCAGGCCGATCGGGCGGCTGCTCGTCTCGCAGGCCGTCCTCGTCGGCGGTCGGGCGGCGGTCGACGCCCGCCGCGACCTCGTCGACCGCCTCGAGCTGATGCTCTCGGGCGTCGTCGCGGCACGGCGCAGGCGGTACGTGATGATGAACGCGCACGTCGACGATCTGCCCGCGATCCGCGCGCTGCTGCCGGGAATGGGCGCGCCGTCGGTGCTCCAGCTCGCCGACGAGGGCGAGATCGCGGTGCACGCGGCTGTCGAGACGGACGAGATCTGGGCCCTGCTGCCACTCCTCCGCGACGCCGGGGCGACCTCGATCCTCGTTCTCCCGATCGAGCGGCTCGTGTCATGAGAGCGTCGTTCGACGACGCACTCGAGACGGTCGCGCCCATCGTCGCCGACGTCCGTCGTCGCGGGGACGCCGCCGTCCTCGACTGGACCGAGCGACTCGACGGCCCGCGGCCCGAGGGGCTTCGCGTCGCGCCCGCTCGGATCGCGGACGCGCGGGTCGACGACGAGGTGCTCGAGGCGCTGCGGCAGATGATCGCGGCCGTCCGGTGCTTCAGCGAGGCGCAGCGGCCGGCGGACACGACGGTCGAGGCGGCGCCGGGCATCGTCTCGGAGCGGCGCTGGGTTCCGCTGGCGGCCGTCGGCGTCTGCGTCCCGAGCGGGCGGACTCCGCTTCCCTCGTCCCTCGTGATGACCGCTGTGCCCGCGCTCGTGGCCGGTGTCGGCCGCGTCGCGGTGGTGACGCCGAACCCGGCGGACGCGACGCTCGTCGTCGCACGCGAGCTCGGGATCGAGGAGGTCTGGGCGATCGGCGGGGCGCAGGCGGTCGCCGCACTCGCCTACGGGACGGACACGATCGAGCCGGTCGACGCGATTGTCGGTCCGGGCAATGCGTACGTCACGGCCGCCAAGCTCCTCGTCTCGAGCCGCGTGCGCATCGATCTCCCTGCCGGCCCCAGCGAGGTGCTCGTGATCGCCGACGCGAGCGCGTCGCCCTCGGTCGTCGCGGCCGATCTGCTCGCCCAGGCCGAGCACGGTGAGGACAGCGAGGCACTCCTGCTGACCGACGGCGGCGAGCTCGCGGCGGCGGTGGAGGTGCTCGTGTCGCGTGCGTCGAACGTCCGCGTCGAGCGGGTCGCGACGCTGGACGAGGCGCTCGCCCGGTCCGAGGCGTACGCGCCCGAGCATCTCGAGCTCCATGTCGCCGAGCCCGACCGCTTGCTCGCGCGCGTCCGCAACGCCGGCTCGGTCTTCGTGGGGTGCTCGTCGGTCGTGGGCGACTACGCGGCCGGTGCGACGCACGTCCTGCCGACCGGCGGGCTCGCGCGCTCCACCGGCGGGCTCGGTCTCGAGACGTTCCTGAAGCCGCTCCAGGTCGTGCGCGCGTCGGCGGACGGCGTGCGGCGCGCGGCGGGAGTCGTCGGCCCGATCGCCCGGGTCGAGGGCCTGCCGCGCCACGCCGCGGCGGTGGCGCCGTGAGTGTCGCCCGGACGAAGGCGCAACCGGTCGGCGAGGGGTTCGCGCCGTACGTCTGGTCGGCCGGCGTCGACGAGGTCGCCGCCCGGCACGGGATCCCGCCCGAGGCGGTGCTCAAGTTCGACCAGAACACGCCGCCGCTGCCGGGGATACCCCAGGTGCCGCTCGCGACGAGCATGGCCCGGCTCGCCGACTATCCCGACGGCTCGTACCGCGTCCTGCGCGAGGCGGCGGCGTCCTACGTCGGTCTCGCACCGGAGAACGTCGTCGTCGGCGCGGGCGCGGACGACCTGATCCTGCTCGTTGCCCAGGCGTTCCTCGGCGTCGGCGCGCGCGCCGCGATCGAGCCGCCGACCTACGCGCTCTATCGCATCGCGACGACCCTGCACGGCGGCGCGGTCGCCGGTGCCGTCGGACGACGCGGATCTCCTCTGGGTGTGCAATCCGAACAACCCGATCGGGTCGTGGGTCGAGCCGGAGGCCATCGTCGACCGGGCGCGGGAGCGGCCCGACACGATCGTGGTCGTCGACGAGGCGTACGTCGAGTACGGGGCCCGGTCGTGCGCGCCGTGGGTCGACGAGCTCGAGAACCTCGTCGTGCTCCGGACGCTCTCGAAGGCGTTCGGCTTCGCGTCCCTCCGCGTCGGCTACGCGCTCGCGCACCCCGCGACCGCGGCATTGCTCACCGAGCGACGCGCTCCCGCTCCGATCTCCGGTCCGTCCGCCGCGATCGCGGCGGCGGCGCTGCGCGAGCCCCGGCTCGGTGACGTCGAGACGACGATCGCGGAGCGCGAGCGCGTCCGCACGGCTCTCGTCGCGGCCGGCTACGACTGCCCGCCGACGGCGACGAACTTCGTCTTCGTGCGAACGGACGAGCCTCGTCGGTGAGCGACTCGAGGCCCAGGGGATCGTGGTTCGCGTCTTCCCGGAGGGGATCCGGGTCACGGTCCGCCGCCCGTCCGAGAACGACGTGCTGCTGCGCGCGCTGGGTGCCGAGCCGGGGCCTGCGCCCGGACGGGAGGCCACCGTGCTGCGGACCACGACCGAGACCGCTCTCCGCCTGACCGTGTCGCTCGACGGCCGCGGGCGGACGCGTGTCGAGACGGGCATCGGGTTTCTCGACCACCTGCTCACGCTCTTCGCCTTCCACGCCGGCTTCGACCTCGAGGTCGTCGCCGGGGGCGACGTCGACGTCGACGACCACCACACCGTCGAGGACGTGCACGCCGCGCTCGGCGGCGCGATCGGGCAGGCGCTCGGGGCCCGGGAGGGAGTCGCGCGCTACGGATCCGCCGTGGTGCCCATGGACGAGTCCCGCGCGATCGCCGCCGTCGACCTCGTGCGGCGCCCGCACGCGGAGATCGCGCTCACCTTCGCAGGCGACCGTGTCGGGGCGCTTGCGGTGTCGCTCGTGCGCCACGCGCTCGAGCGCTTTGCGATCGAGGCCGGCTGCACCGTGCACGTCGAGTCGTCAGGCGCCGACGACCATCACGTCGCGGAAGCCGCGTACAAGGCGCTCGGGCAGTCGTTCCGGCAGGCAGTTGCGCCGGGTGACGCGGGCATCCGGTCGACGAAGGGCCTGGCATGAGCGGCCGGGACCGGGTCGCGCTCGCCGACTACGGCGCGGGGAACCTCCGCTCGCTCGCGTCCGCGCTCGTCCGCGCGGGTGCCGAGCCGGTCGTCACCGTCGATCCGGCGGTCGTGGCCGACGCGCCGCTCGCGGTGATCGCCGGCGTCGGCCACGTCGAGAGCGCGGCGGCGGGCCTCGAGCGGCACGGGCTCGATCGCGCGCTTCGCGAGCGCGTCGCCGCGGGCCGGCCGGTCGCGGGCATCTGCGTCGGGCTCCAGCTCCTGTTCGGCGAGAGCGAGGAGGGTGGGGAGGGCCTCGGCCTCCTTCCGGGCCCGGTGCGACGGCTCCGGGCCGGTCGAGTGCCGCACATGGGCTGGAACACGCTCGAGGCAACGCGGACGTCTGCGCTCCTCGAAGGGGTCGACGGCGCCGACGTGTACTTCGCCCACAGCTTCGCGGTCGACCCTGCCGACCCCGCGCTCGCCACGGCCACGGTCGACCACGAAGGCCGGGTCGTGGCGGCGGTCGAGGACGGGCCTCTCGCCGGTGTCCAGTTCCATCCCGAGCGAAGCGCCGCCCCGGGCGCCCGCGTGCTCGAGAATCTGCTGCGATGGTCAAGAAGCGCGTGATCCCCTGCCTCGACGTCGCCGAGGGGCGCGTCGTCAAGGGCGTCAACTTCGAGAATCTCCGGGAGATGGGGGAGCCTGTCGAGCTGGCGGCCAGATACTCGGAGCTCGGGGCGGACGAGCTCGTCTTCCTCGACATCACGGCGACGCTCGAGGGTCGCGGCCCGATCCTCGAGGTGATCGCGCGCGCGGCCGACGAGCTCACGATCCCGTTCACGGCGGGCGGCGGCATCACGGCCGTCGCGGATGCGCGCGACCTCCTCCTCGCCGGCGCGGACAAGGTCGCGATCAACCGTGCGGCGTTCGACGAGCCGGCGATGCTCACCGCGCTCGCCGGCGAGTTCGGGAGCCAGGCTGTCGTGTGCGCGATCGACGCGCGCGGGGGCGAGGTCGTGACGCACGCCGGGCGTCGTCCGCGGGGTCGGGACGCCGTCGACTGGGCGCGCGAGGCGGTCGACCGCGGCGCGGGCGAGATCCTGCTCACCTCGATCGACGCCGACGGGACTCGCTCCGGCTACGACCTCGACCTCACGCGGAGGGTGGTCGACGCCGTCGAGGTGCCGGTGATCGCGTCGGGCGGCGCGGGAGGCGCGGAGCACCTCGCGGACGCCTTCGCGGCCGGCGCGGAGGCCGCGCTGATCGCGTCGATCGTGCACGAGCGGCCCGCGCGGCTGCCGGAGCTCAAGGCGGAGCTCGAGGAGGCCGGATGGCCGATGAGACGCTGACCCCGGTGATCGTCCAGGACGTGGTGACGAACCGCGTCCTCATGCTCGCGTACGCGAACGAGGAGGCGATCCGTCGGACCCGCGAGACGGGCGAGGCGTGGTTCTGGAGTCGCTCGCGCGCGGAGCTCTGGCACAAGGGCGCAACCTCCGGGAACACGATGGCCGTGGAGGAGATCCGCGACGACTGCGACGGCGACGCGCTCCTCTATCGCGTGCGACCGAGCGGTCCGGCGTGCCACACGGGCGCGGAGTCGTGCTTTGCGCCGTGGCTCTGGCGCGTGGTCGCCGAGCGCGCGGCGACGCGGCCCGAGGGCTCGTACGTCGCGCGTCTGCTCGACGGAGGCACCCCCGCTGCGGCCGCCCGGAAGGTCGGCGAGGAGGGCGTCGAAGCGGCGCTGGCCGCGGTCACCGAGTCGGACGAGCGGGTTGTCGAGGAGCTCGCCGACCTCTGGTTCCACAGCTACGTCCTGCTCGCCTCGCGCGGCCTGCAGCCGAGCGCGGTGGAGGAGGAGCTGCGCAGGCGGCACCGGCCCGGCTGACCCACCGCCGCGTCCGGGCTGTCGACACGAGTATCGTCGCCGGATCGCAGTGGCGACTGGCATCGGCCCCGACGAGCTCCGCGAGCGACGGGAGCGGCTCCGCGCTGCGCTGGCCGACCGGCGCCCCTCGGGCCTCGTCGTCTTCGATCAGAGCTACGTCCAGTACCTGACCCGGTTCTCGTTCCTCGCGACCGAACGGCCTGTCGCCTACGTGGAGGGCGCCGACGGCGAGAGCGTCGCGTTCGTCCCGGAGTTCGAGGTCGCGCGCGTGCGCGCCGAGGCCGCCTTCGACCGTGTCGAGTCGTACGTCGAGTACCCCGGCAACGAGCATCCGATGCGCGTGCTCGCACGGCTGCTGGACGAGCTGGGCGTCAGAGGCAGGATCGCCGCCGACCAGGACGGCTACCCGGGGATCCTCGGGTACGAAGGCCCGTCGCTCTCCGAGGTGACCGGCGCGGAGGTCGTCCTCGCCGCGCCGGCGCTCGAGGCCCTCATGGCGCGCAAGAGCGAGGCGGAGGTCGAGCTCGTCCGCGAGAGCGCTCGGTGGTGCGAGCATGCACACCGTCTCCTGCAGGAGTACACGCGGCCCGGCACGACCGAGGCGCACGCCGGCCTACGTGCCGGGTACGAGGCGAGTCTCGCGATGATCGACGCGCTCGGCCCCGAGTACGACGGTGGTCTCTCCTCGACGGACGGCGCGTCGGCCGGCTACCGCGGCCAGATCGGAGCCCGAAGCGCATGGGCCCACGCCGTGGCCCACACCATCGAGTTCCGCCCGGGTGACGTCCTCGTCAGCGAGACGAGCGCACCGGTCTGGGGCTACAACGCAGAGCTCGAGCGTGCGATGGTCGTCGGGCCGCCGACGGACGAGATGCGACGACACTTCGACCACATGGTCGCGGCGCAGCGGGTCGCGTTCGGCGCGCTGCGACCGGGTGTCGCGTGCGCCGACGTCGACCGCGCGGTGCTCACGTACTTCGAGGAGGCCGGGATCCTCGACACGTGGAGCCAGCACACCGGCCACGCGATCGGGCTCCGCAATCACGAGGCCCCGTTCCTCGACGTCGGGGACGAGACCGTCGTCGAGTCGGGGATGGTCTTCACGATCGAGCCGGGGGTCTACGTCGCCGGCCTCGGCGGCTTCAGGCACTCCGACACCGTCCTCGTGCGCGACGACGGGATCGAAGTCCTCACGGACTACCCGAGCGACCTCGACGCCCTGACGATCCCGCTCTGATCCAGCTCCAGTCGGCGATCGTGGAGGCGGGCGCGCGCCCGCCCGGGCCGCGCGGGTCCCCAACCGCCCCCAGGGGCACCCCGGTGTCCCTGGGTCCACGCTATCCATGAACCGCTGACCGAAGCGTCTCGAGTCTGTGCCCGATCAGTGCCGCTTCCGGCCGTCGTGCGCAGCCCTGCGTCGCCCGTCGGTCGTCGTCGCCGCGTTACCCGTGCGGCGGCCGCATCGCGGCCGCACGCCCGGCGTCTGCTGCCATCACCGTTGCTGCACTGCCTCGCCGACGCCGGCGCCGCGACCCGCCGGGCTTCCGCGCTCGCTCCCGACCGGGTTCAGACGGTCTCGCCGTCCCAGTAGTCGGCGTCGGCGCCGAGGAACGACCAGCGCCGCTCGTCGGGCCCGGGCCCCCAGCGCAGCATCAGCTTCCCGCTGTCGGCCTGGATCGTGGCGCGCGGGAGGGCGAAGTTCGACACGAGGAGGATGCGCGCGGGCTCACTCGACCTGTTCGTGATCTTGTGTGCGCCCTTGGGGCCGCTCGGGAAGAGAACGCAATCGCCCGGAGCGAGCTCCCGCTCGCCGTCCGGTGTCCGCAGGGTCGGCGTTCCGAGGACGACGACGAGCAACTCGTCGTTGCCGAGCTCGTAGTGGTAGGGGAACGTGCTCTCACCGGGAGGCAGCTCGATCAACCCGGCGCCGAGGTGCTCGCCCGCGACCCGCTTGCGGCGCCAGACGTAGCCCGGACGCTCCGGCGGCCAGGTCCGCTCGAGCCACGCCTCGTCGTCGAGCAGGTTCATCTCCACGCGCGCGACACTACTCCCGGGCCGAGGTCAGACGTCCCATTCGCCCGCGAGCAGCCGGGGGAGGACGGACTCGAGGAGCCGGAGGGTCATCCCCCAGAGAACGTGGCCCTCCACGTCGATGCCGTCCACGAGGAGCGGCTCGGGAAAGCGCAGCGAGGAGAACGGGAGCATCGAGCGGGATGCGGGGTCGGCGAGCGCACGTGCCGTGGGCGTGAGGATCCCGACGATCTCGGTTTCCTGCAGACGCCAGGCCGTGTCCGAGGGCACACGGCCGAGGAACGGATGGACGAGCCAGCCCGTCGCCTGCGTGGCGAGAGGCGTGAGGGTCGCCACGACGTCCACTGCCTCCGGCTGGAGACCGACCTCCTCTTGCGCCTCGCGGAGGGCGGTCGAGAGCAGGTCGGCGTCGCCGGGCTCGGGCTTGCCGCCGGGGAGGCCGAGCTGGCCGCCGTGCTGCCCGCCGTCGTCGGCGCGGACGACGAGCACGATCCGGATCTCCCCCCCGCCGTCCCGAAAGACGGGGACGAGCACTGCCGCGGTCCGCAGCTCCCCGGTCACTCCGCCTCGTGGCGGAGGAGGTCGTCGATCGTCTCCCGGGTTCGGATCACCGTCGCGGCACCGTCCCGGACGAGGACAGCCGCCGGCCGTGGGACGCCGTTGTAGTTCGAGGCCATCGCCAGCGTGTACGCGCCGGTCGCGGGGACCGCGAGCAGGTCGCTGCGACGGGGGGACGGGAGCGCGACGTCGTCGATCAGGACGTCACCGGACTCGCAGTGCATCCCGGCGACGCTGACGACCTCGCCCGCATGCTCGTCGGCACGGGCTGCCGAGAGCGCCGTGTAGCGCGCGTCGTAGAGCTGGGGGCGCGGGTTGTCCGACATGCCCCCGTCGATCGCGACCCACGTGCGCTCCGGCAGCCGCTTGACGCTGCCGACGCGATAGAGGGTGACGCCCGCCCGTCCCACGAGGCACCGTCCAGGCTCCAGCCAGAGCTCCGGCTGGGGCAGCCCGGCCTCGACGAATGCGAGTCGCGCCGTCGAGGCGGCGCTCGAGGCGAGCTCGGTCGCGTCCGGGACGTCGTCCTCCGGGTGGTGGCGGATCCCGAAGCCGCCGCCGAGATCGGCGACCTTCGCGAGCCATCCGAGCTCATCGCGACAGCGGGCGGCGAAGGCGGCGAGGCGGACGATGGTCTCCGACTGCGCGTCGAAGTCGGCGAGCTGGGAGCCGACGTGCACGTGGACGCCGAGGACGTCGAGGCCGAGGTCGAGCGCGTCCGCGACTGCAGCGCGCGCCTGATCGGGCGGAAGACCGAACTTCGACCCGTGGTGGCCGGTGCGGATCGCCTCGTGGGTGTCGGCGTCGACGCCGAGCGTCACACGGACGAGAACGCGCCGGACGCCCGCACGTGCCGCAAGCCCTGCCTCGTCCGCAGCGTCGAGCACGACCGGTGCCCCGGCGGAGGCCGCGGCGTCGAGGAACGCCTCGTCCTTGTTGTTGCCGTGGACCACGAGCGCGTCGCCGTCGAGCCCCGCCCGCAGCGCGAACGCCAGCTCTCCCCGCGACGCGACGTCGGCGCCAACGCCCTCCTCGCGGAGGAGCCGGAGAAGCGCGACGTTGGGCAGCGCCTTCGTCCCGAAGAACAGCCGCCCGTCGTCGCCGACCGCCGAACGGAGCGCCCGCGCGCTCGCCCGAAGCGTCGTCTCGCAGAGGACGACGAGCGGGGTGCCGTACTCCTCGGCGAGCTCCTCGGCGGTGATCCCGCCGAGGCGGAGAGAGGGCCCTTCGAGGGCGGCGGAGTCGGGGAGCAGGCCTGGCACCCGCCGATCCTGCCTGTTAGCATGGAAGCCGTGCAGCAGCTTCTCACGTAGTCCAGGGAGGAAACGCGGGCAGCCCGCGCCGACTCCCCCTGAGCCTCTCGATCGAGAGGCTCTTTCATTCGAAGGGAGCGTTTCGTAGGCGATGGAGTTGGAGAGGTACGAGCCCGAGGCCGTCGAGGCCAAGTGGCAGGCCATCTGGGACGCCGAGCGCGCGTTCGAGGTCCCGAACCCGGACCCGAGCGTCGCCGCGGACGGAGGCTCGACCTACGTCCTCGAGATGCTCCCGTACCCGTCCGGCGAGCTGCACATGGGCCACGTCTTCAACTACACCCTCGGCGACGTCTTCACCCATGTCCGGCGTCGCCAGGGGTTCACCGTTCTGCGCCCGATGGGCTACGACGCGTTCGGCCTGAACTCCGAGAACGCGGCGATCAAGGAGGGCGGCCACCCGCGCGACATCACGAACCGGAACATCGAGTCGATCCGGCGCCAGATGCGGCGCATGGGGTGGGCGATCGACTGGTCGCGCGAGGTCTCGACCGCCGAGCCCGACTACTACCGCTGGACGCAATGGCTCTTCCTGCGCTTCTTCGAGCGCGGGCTCGCCTATCGACACGAGGCGCCGGTGAAGTGGTGCCCGAAGGATCAGACCGTCCTCGCGAACGAGCAGGTGATCGACGGGCGCTGCGAGCGCTGCGGCACCGAAGTCGAGTCGCGGAACCTGACGCAGTGGTTCTTCAGGATCACCGAGTACGCCGACCAGTTGCTCGACGAGATGGCGACCCTCGAGTCGTGGCCCGAGCGGGTCCTGACGATGCAGCGGAACTGGATCGGCCGGTCGGAGGGCGCGCGGGTGACGTTCCGCGTGGACGGGACGGGAGATGACCTGCCCGTCTTCACGACGCGACCCGACACGCTGTTCGGGGCGACGTTCTTCGCGCTGGCGCCCGAGCATCCGCTGATCGGCGCCCTGACCGCGGGCTCGGAGCGTGAGCGAGACGTCGCCGACTACGTGCGACGGACGGCGGCGCGCTCGACCGTCGAGCGCGAGACGAAGGAGAAGGACGGTGTCTTCACGGGCCGCTACGCGGTCAACCCGGTCAACGGCGAGGCGATCCCCATCTGGGTGGCCGACTACGTCCTCATGGAGTACGGCACGGGCGCGATCATGGCCGTCCCGGCCCACGACGAGCGCGACCATCAGTTCGCCGAGAAGTACGGCCTCGAGATCCGGCAGGTGGTCGCGCCCGCGGGCGGCGTCTCCGAGGAGGGCGGCGCGTACGTCGCCCACACCGAGGACGAGATCCTCGTCAACTCGGGCGAGTTCACGGGGCTGAGCGCACCGGAGGGGAAGCGCGCGATCACGGCGTGGCTCGAGGAGCGCGGGCTCGGGGAGGCGACGATCGGGTACCGGCTGCGCGACTGGCTTCTGTCGCGGCAGCGCTACTGGGGCTGTCCTATCCCGATCGTCCACTGCGACGCCTGCGGGACGGTGCCGGTTCCGGACGACGAGCTCCCGGTGGTCCTCCCGGAGATCGACGACTACCTGCCGAAGGGCCGCTCGCCGCTCGCGGCGGCCGAGGACTGGGTGGCGACCACGTGCCCGTCGTGCGGGGGTCCGGCGCGGCGCGAGACGGACACGATGGACACCTTCGTCGACTCGTCGTGGTACTTCCTGCGCTACGCGGACGCGCGGAACGAGGAAGCGGCCTGGGACACGGGGATCGTCGACTACTGGCTGCCGGTGAAGCAGTACATCGGCGGGATCGAGCACGCGGTCCTGCATCTGATGTACGCGCGGTTCTTCACGAAGGTCCTGAACGACCTGGGGCTGCTCGGGTTCCGCGAGCCGTTCTCGCGCCTGTTCACGCAGGGGATGATCTACCGCAACGGGGCGAAGATGTCGAAGACGAAGGGGAACGTCGTCTCGCCCGACGAGGCTATCGCCCGGTACGGCGCCGACGCGCTGCGGCTCTACATCCTCTACATGGGCCCGGCCGAGCAGGACAAGGAGTGGAGCGACGCCGGCATCGAGGGCACCGCTCGACTCATCGACCGCGTCTGGCGGCTGACGCTCGAGGTTGCCGCCCGCGGCGCGGTGGACGCGCCCGCCGACGGGGAGCTCGTTCGCGCGACGCACCGGACGATCGAGCGCGTTTCCGACGACATCCTGCGCCGCTTCCAGTTCCACACGCCGATCGCGGCGCTGTTCGAGCTCGTCAACGAGATCTTCCGTGTGAAGGACGACGAGGCGCGCGCGGGCGAGGTCCGTTTCGCGACCGAGACCGTCGTCTCGCTCGTCCAGCCGTACGCACCGCACGTCGCCGAGGAGCTGTGGGAGCGCCTCGGCCACGCGCGGTTGCGGGAGCAGCCGTGGCCCGAAGCCGACCCGGCGCTCGTCGCGACGGACGTCGTCGAGATCGCCGTCCAGGTGAACGGGAAGCTGCGCGACCGCCTGCAGGTTCCGGCGGGGACGGCCGAGGACGAGCTCGTCGCGCTGGCGCTCGCGTCGGAGCGGGTGCGCGTGCACCTCGGCGAGGGCGCGCCGCGACGGACGATCGTCGTGCCCGACCGCCTCGTGAACGTCGTCGCGTAGCCGAGCGTCGGGCGCCGATCGGCGCCGGTGCTGTCCGGTCGGGCCCGCGCCGTCACGATTCCGGCACAGAGACGACGCACTCTCGTGACGGGTCTGGCGCGAGCCTTGAAGGGTGATCACCCTCACCCGCGCGCAGCTCGCGATGCTCGCCGTGCCGCTCCTCGCGCTGCTGGCGGTCGCGGGCACGCGCCTCGCCGGTGTCGGCGCCAACCAGGGGCCGCGCGCGTCCGTCCCGCTGACGCGGATCGACGGCGCGGGAGCGAGCGAGGTGGCGCCGAAGCTCTTCGTGCACGTGGTCGGCGGCGTGCGCCGACCCGGCCTCTTCCGCCTGAAGGACGGCGCACGCGTCGCCGACGCCGTGGCACGCGCCGGCGGGCCGACCCGGCGCGCAGATCTCTCGGCGGTGAACCTTGCCGCACCGCTCGTCGACGGCCAGCAGGTGATCGTGCCGCGCCGCGCCCCGGGCGGGGCACCGGCCGCCGTCGCGGGCGCCACGGTGCCGGGGGCGAAGGTCAGCCTTGCGAACGCGACGGTGGAGCAACTGGATGCGCTTCCGGGCATCGGGCCGGTCACGGCCCAGAAGATCGTGGACTGGAGGACGACGCACGGCCCGTTCCGGTCGGTCGACGATCTGGACGACATCCCGGGGATCGGCCCGGCACGCATCGAGCAACTCCGCGACCTGGTGACGCCATGACGGATGGACGGCTCCAGAGAGCCCTGCGCGGTCGCGCGCCTGCAGCGCTGCGAGCGCTCGAGACCAGCTGGCCCGCGCTGCTCGTCGGCGCGGCGTGCACCGGTATCGCGGTCTCGACCTGGGTTCGGCCGCCGCCCGCACTCGCGGCGGCTGCAGCCGCGATGGCTCTCTCGGCGGGGCTCGTCAAGAACGACATGCCAAGGCTCGCGCTCGCGGCGGTGGCGCTCGTCTGCGCCGGCCTCTGGTGGGGGACGATGCGGAACGACGCGCTCGAGCAGAGCGTCCTTTCTACCCGGATGGGCACCACCGCCTCCGCCCGGGTGGTCGTCACCGGGCCGGTCGGGAGCACGCCGTTCGCCGTGCGCACGCCGGCCGAGGTGCATCGCTTCGGGCGCAGCACCCTTCGCGAGCGAGTGCTGCTCGAGCTCCCAGTGGGCCGCGCGCCGCCGCAGGGGGCCGTCCTCGAGGTGCGCGCGCAGCCGGTCGCGCCGCGTGGGCCCGAGACCGGCTTCGACGAGCGCGGATGGCTCGAGCGTCGCGGCGTGCACGTCGTGCTGCGCGGCGAGCAGGGCTGGCGCGTCGTCGGCCGGCGGGGCGGGATCGGTGGCGTCGGCGATCGGCTGCGCGCGCACGTGGAGAGGACGCTGGCCCGGGGTACGGAGGGAGAGCGGCGCCGGCTGCTCGTCGGGATCGTCCTGGGCGAGACCTCCGGGCTCGATCCGGAGCTGCGGGACGCCTTCCAGGCGAGCGGGCTGACCCACTTGCTCGCGGTCTCCGGTCAGAACATCGCGATCGTCGCCTTCGGCGTCGTCCTCGCGGCGCGGATTCTCGGATTCGGCAGGCTGGTCGGCGAGGCGCTTGCGATTCTCGTCGTGCTCGCCTACGCCCTGGCGGTCGGCTGGCAGCCGTCGGTCGTGCGGGCCGCCGTCGCGGGGGTCCTCGCCTCCCTCGCCTGGATCGTCGCCCGTCCCCGCGACCGCTGGCACGCCCTCGCGGTCGGGGCGCTGATCCTGCTCGCGTGGATGCCGCGGTCGGCGCTCGAGCCCGGCTTCCAGCTCTCGTTCGCCGCGGTCGCTGCGATCTTCGTCGTCGTGCCGCGCCTGTCGGGTGTCCCGGACGCGTACCCGATCAACCGCCGTCTCTGGGAGATCCTCGTCGTGGCCGGAGCATGCGGCCTCGTCACGGCGCCGATCGTCTGGCTCCACTTCGGCCGCGTCGCGCTCTGGACCGTGCCTGCGAACGTCGCCGCGGAGCCGGCGATGCCGCCGCTCGTCTCGCTGTCGCTGGCGGCAGCGGCGGTCGAACCCGTGCTGCCGGGCGTGGCGACGGCGCTCGCCTGGCTCGCGGGCTGGTGCGCGTGGTGGCTGGCGCTCGTCGCGCGGATCGTCGCCGGCTGGCCGTCGGCGCAGGTGTCGTCGCCGACGGTCATCGTCGCCGCTGCTCTCGCGGTCGGCGCGGTCGTCGTTCTTCGTCGCCTGCCCCGCTACCGGCGGCGGGAGGCGGTCGTCGCGCTCGTGTCGCTGGCGCTGGTCGCGACGACGGTTGCCTGCTCCCTCCGGCCTTCACCGTCCTGGACGCCGCCGCGCGGCCTCCGCGTCACCTTCCTCGACGTCGGGCAGGGGGATTCCGCGCTCGTCGAGGCCCCCGGCGGTGCAGTCCTCGTGGACGAGGGCCCGCCGGAGGCGGACGTCGCGGGCCAGCTCCGCCGGCTCGGCGTGCGGTCGCTGGCGGCGATCGTCCTGACGCATCCGCAGCGCGATCACATCGGCGGGGCGGCGCGGGTCCTCGATCGGCTCTCGGTGGGCGCCGTGGCGGACCCGGGCATCGAGGCGCCGTCGCGCGACCACGACGAGGCGCTCGCCGCGGCCCGCCGAAACGGCGTCCCGGTCGTCGTCATCCACGCAGGCGAGGTATTCCAGATCGGGGAGCTGATCGTGCGGATCCTGTGGCCCGACGACCCGGGGCTTCCGAGCGAGGACCCGAACCAGCATGCGGTCGTCGCGCTCGCGAGCTACGGGAAGACGGACGTCCTCCTGACGGCGGACGCAGAGAGCGACGTCACGTCCCGCTTGTCGCTCGAGCCGGTCGAGGTCCTGAAGGTCGCCCATCACGGCTCGGAGGATCCGGGCCTCCCCGACCTGCTGCGCGTCCTGCGACCCAGGATCGCGGTGATCTCCGTCGGCGCGCACAACGACTACGACCATCCCCGCCCGGAGACGATCGCCGCGCTCGCGGCGTTCCCGGGCCTCGAGACGCTCCGCACCGACCTCGACGGCAGGGTCGTCGTCGAGTCCGATGGCCGGTCGCTCACCGTCCGTTCCGAGCGGTAGCCCGAGTCTCTACGCTGGCGGTCGATGTCCGCGCCGGAGTTGAAGCCCGCCTACCTCGTCACGGGCAACGACCTGCCGAAAGTGGAGCGGACGCTCGACCGGCTGCGCGGGCGTTTCGACCCGGGCTCGATCGAGCGGCTCGTCGTGGGAGGGAGAGACGGCGCGACCGGGCCCGACGTCGTCGTCGCCTGCAACTCGGGCACGCTGCTCGCGGGCGAGCGTCTCGTGCTCGTGACGGAGGTCGACGGACGCCGGAACGAGTGGGGGAAGCTGTCCGGCGGCTGGAAGGCAACAGACGTCGAGGCAGTCGTCGAATACCTCCGTGAGCCCGCTCCGGGAACCGTGCTCTGTCTCGTCGCCGAGCAGCTCAAGGAGAGCTCGCCGCTCGGGAAGGCGGTCGCGAAGGTCGGGGACGTCCTCACGTGGGAGGTCGACGATCGGAAGCTCCCGGGCTGGGTCGCGGAAGCGTTCGCCGCGCGGGGCAGCAAGGTGGGTGCCGACGCCTGCCGCCGGCTCGTCGAGATCGTCGGTGACGACAAGCTCGTCCTGGCCCGCGAGATCGACAAGCTAGCGACCTGGGCCGGCGGCGAGCCGCTCGGAGTCGAGGAGGTCGAGCAGCTCGCCGCCCCGCTCGGAGAGGGCCATCCCTGGGATCTCACCGACGCATGGGGAGAGCGCGACCTCGCGCGCGTGCTCGCGGTGATCGAAGGCGAGTACCGCCGCAGCGCTCGTCCCACCCAGGAGCCGATCGCGTTCGCCGGGCGCCTCAGCGCCCACGTCACACGACTTGCGAAGACGAAGTCCCTGCTCGAGCACGGAGCACGAACCGCCGACGTCGCCGCCGCGCTGGGCATGAAGGAGTTCCCGGCGCGCAAGCTCGTCGCACAGGCGGAGCGGTTCTCGATCGAGGAGCTCCGCGCCGCGACGGTCAGGATCGGCCGGCTCGACTACGCGCTCAAGGGCGGGAGCAAGCTGGCACCGGATCTCGAGGTGCAGCTGGCCGTCGCGGACGTGACCCGCGAGCATCGCTAGAGGCGCCGACCGGCGCAGGCCTGCATCCGACCGCGACGAGCGTGCGGCAGGGAGCTACGAGACGGCGCTGCCGCTGACGACGCGCGCGGCCTGGGCCTTCTTGCGCGCCCCGGTGTTCCGGTGCAGCGCTCCGCGCGCGGTGGCCTTGTCGATCGTCCGCACGAGCTCGCGGTGCTCGGCAGCGACAGCAGCCTCGTCACCGTCGGCGACCGCGGTCTCGAGGCGCTTGGCGAGCGTCTTGATCGTCGAGCGGTAGCGAAGGTTCTCGAGCCGCTGGCGGGCGGCGATGTCGACGCGCTTCTTCTGCTGCTTGATGTTCGCCATACGTGAGGGTGCCGCGACCGCAGAGGCCGCGAGCCGCAGGATGGTAGCAGAGCAGCCTCCGACGATTCCGCGAAACTCCCCCGGATGTCCGAGCTCGACCCTTCGTTCGACCCGAACGTCGACCCCGCGCTCGCGGAGGAGCGCGCGCATCGCCGCCGACTCGCACGCTCGACTGCGGTCTTCGGCGCCGCGACGGGCGTGTCGCGCGTCCTCGGGCTCGTGCGCGAGATCGTCGCCGCCTACACGTTCGGCGCGGCGGGGAAGATCAACGCCTTCACCGTCGCGTTCCAGATCCCCAACCTCGTGCGCGCGCTCGTGGCGGACACGGCGCTCTCCGGCGCGTTCGTCCCGGTCTTCAGCGAGTTGCTCGAGAAGGGAGAGCGCGCCCGGGCCTGGCGGGTCGCGTCGACGATCTTCTGGCTCGTCCTGCTCCTGACGACCGGCCTGACGGCGATCTTCGTCCTCGCCGCCCCGCTCATCGTCGAGCTGTTCGGGACGCCGGGCGGCGACTTCGACCTCGCGGTCGGGCTCTCGCGGCTTCTCTTCCCGATCGTGATCATGCTCGGCCTCTCGGGGATCGTGGTCGGGATCCTGAACGCGTACGACCAGTTCACGGTGCCGGCGCTCACGCCGGTCGCCTGGAACCTCGTGATCATCCTCGGGCTCGCTCTCGGCGTTCCGGCCGCAGGGGGCAAGGACGCGGAGCTGTATGTCTACGCCGGCTCGATCGTGCTGGCGACGCTCGTCCAGCTGCTGCTGCCCGTGCCGTGGCTGCGAGGGCTCGACGGTCGGCTTCGTGTCGCCCTCGACTGGCGCGACCCGGCCGTCCATCGGTTCTTCGTGCTCATGCTCCCCGTGACGCTGACGCTCGGGTTGATCAACGTCTCGACGCTGATCGGGACGCTCTTCGCCTCGCGGCTGATCAACCCGGACCTGGCGCCGCGCGCGATCGATCTCGCGTTCCGCCTCTACATGCTCCCGCAGGGGATCTTCTCGGTCGCGGTCGCGACGGTCCTCTTCCCGACGATGTCGCGTCTGGCGGCGCGCGGCGACATGGCGGGCTTCGGGCGCACCGTCGACACCGGCGTCCGCCAGATCGGGTTCCTGCTGATCCCCGCCGGGCTCGTCTCGGCGGTGCTTGCCGAGCCGATCACGCGGCTCGTCTACGAGCGCGGCGAGTTCACCGCCGCACAGACTCCCGTGGTCGCGGGCGCCCTCGCCGCGTTCTCCGTCGGGCTCGTGTTCAACGGCTGGATGCTCCTCCTGAACCGCGCGTTCTACGGGCTCCAGGCGAACTGGATCCCCACGCTCGTCGCGCTCGGGAACCTCGTCCTCAACGTGATTCTCTTCGTCGCGCTCTACCCCGTCGGGGTGTGGGGGCTCCCGCTCGCGGTGTCGCTCTCCAACCTTGCGGGGGCGGTCGCGCTCGCGATCCTCCTCTGGCGGCGCGTGGGCGGCGTCGAGGCCGCGACGACCCTGACCGCGCTCGCGCGGATCATCGTCGCGTCCGTGGCCGCGTCGGTCATCGCCGTCGCGGTCTGGTGGAGCCTCGACGCTCTCGTCGGCCGCGGGATCGTCGGTCAGATCGTGTCGGTCGGTCTGGCGCTCGGGCTCGGGACAGTCGCCTACCTTGGCGCGAGCCGCTTGCTCGGCGTCCGCGAGCTCGGCTCGCTCCTCGCGCTCCGCCGCGGCTCCTGACCGGGCGGACGTACGATCGCGCGCATGGACGAGCCGCGCTTCCGGGTCCGGCCCGTCGGCCGCGTCGCCTCGTCGCTCGCACGCCGGGAGCATGCCCCGATGCAGGGCGCGGAGGGTGCTCCGGACGCCTGGATCGTGTTCGAGGACGACGTGGGCGACGCGATGCGCGACCTCCGTCCCGGCGACGACCTCGTCGTCCTGACATGGCTCCACGAGGCCGACCGCTCAACGCAGCTCGTCCGGCCACGTGACGACCCGCGTCTGCCCGAGACCGGTGTCTTCAGCACCCGCTCATCCGACCGTCCGAACCCGATCGGCCTCCATGTAGTGCGAGTGCTCGAGGTCGACGGAAGGCGCGTGCTCGTGGGGCCGCTCGAGGCGATCGACGGGACACCGGTCGTGGACGTCAAGCCGCTTCTGCGGACGGACGGCGCCTGACCCGGCGGCTACTGCTCGTAGCCCTCGACCGTCTCCTCCGAGCGGGTCCCCGCCACGTCCGGGTCCATCCCGAACTCCTCGAGGGCCCTCCGCTGGCGAAGCAGGTCCCAGCACCGGTCGAGGGCGATCTTGACGTCCTCGAGCCGCCGCCGGTCGGCCTCGGTCCCACTCCCGCTGGCCTCGACGTCCCAGAGTCGATGCTCCTCCGCGACGAGCTCCTCGATCCTGTCGTGAATCTGCGCGTCGTCCATGCGCCAACGATACGCGTGCGGCGACGATGGAGCCGTCGCATCGACGGCGCTCGACAAGACCGACGGCGAGGCCAGGCCGGGCGAAATCCGCGCCACGGCTACGATCGACGCCGATCAGCCATGGACCAGAGCCGGATCCGCAACTTCTCGATCATCGCGCACATCGACCATGGCAAGTCGACGCTCGCCGACCGGGTCCTCCAGCTGACGGAGACCGTGTCCGAGCGGGAGATGCGCGATCAGCTGCTCGACTCGATGGAGCTCGAGCGCGAGCGCGGGATCACCATCAAGGCGCAGGCGGTGCGCGTCCAGTGGAAGGGGCACGAGCTGAACCTGATCGACACCCCCGGCCACGTCGACTTCACCTACGAGGTGTCCCGCTCGCTGCAGGCGTGCGAGGGGGCGGTGCTCGTCGTGGACGCGGCGCAGGGAATCGAGGCGCAGACGCTCGCAAACGCGTACCTGGCGATCGAGAACGACCTCGAGATCGTGCCCGTGGTCAACAAGATCGACCTCCCCTCGGCAGACCCGGACGGGGCCGCCGCCGAGGTGAGCGAGCTGCTCGGCGGATCCGTCGACGGCGTCGTGCGCATCTCGGCCAAGACCGGGACGAACGTCGACCAGGTGCTGGACGCGATCGTCGAGCGGATCTCCGCGCCGGAGGGTGTCGTGGACGCGCCCGCCCGCGCGCTCGTCTTCGACTCGAGCTACGACCAGTACCGCGGCGTGATCGCCTTCGTGCGGGTGGTCGACGGGCGCCTGGCGGCCGGTGCCGGCCTGCACGCGATGGCGATGGGCACCGACTTCGACGCCGAGGAGCTCGGTTTCATGGCGCCTCAACGCGTGCCTGTCGAGGCGCTCGAGGCGGGGGAGGTCGGCTACGTCGTCACCGGGCTCAAGGACGTCTCGCGCCTCCGGGTGGGCGACACCCTGACGACGAGGCGGGGTGGGGCGGCGGCCGCGCTCCCGGGCTACAAGGACGTCAAGCCGATGGTCTTCGCGGGGCTGTTCCCGACGGACTCCGACGACTACCCCGAGCTGCGCGACGCGCTCGAGAAGCTCAAGCTCAACGATGCGGCGCTCTTCTACGAGCCCGAGACCTCGCAGGCGCTCGGGTTTGGCTTCCGCTGCGGCTTCCTCGGGCTCCTCCACATGGAGATCGTGCGTGAGCGCCTCGAGCGTGAGTTCGACCTCGACCTCCTCGTGACCGCGCCGAACGTCGCGTACTCGGTGAAGCAGAAGAACGGCGGGTGGGTCGAGGTCCACAACCCGGCCGACATGCCGCGCGACCCGGAGGAGGTCCAGGAGCCGTACGTCCGCGCGCAGGTGATCGTCCCCAAGGACTACGTCGGCGCGGTGATGGAGCTCTGCACAGAGCGGCGCGGCCGGTTCGACCACATGGAGTACCTGTCGGAGACGCGCGTTCTGCTCACGTACGAGTTGCCCCTCGGCGAGATCGTGTACGACTTCTACGACCAGCTGAAGTCGCGTACGCGGGGCTACGCGAGCTTCGACTACGACATCGCCGGCTTCCGCGACGGCGAGCTGGCGCGGGTCGACGTCCTCGTCGGGGGCGAGCAGGTCGATGCGTTGTCCCTGATCGCGCACCGGGACGCGGCCTACGAGCGCGGCAAGCTCCTCGTCGAGCGGCTGCGTGAGGAGATTCCGCGGCAGATGTTCGACATCCCGATCCAGGCTGCGATCGGCTCGCGCGTGATCGCGCGGGAGACGGTGAAGGCGAAGCGCAAGGACGTGCTCGCAAAGTGCTACGGCGGGGACATCACCCGCAAGCGGAAGCTGCTCGAGAAGCAGAAGAAGGGGAAGAAGCGGATGAAGCAGGTCGGAGGGGTCGAGGTCCCGCAGGAGGCCTTCCTCGCCGTCCTCAACCTGGACGGCGAGAAGAAGCGCTCGCAATGACCCCCGTCGCCCGCCCGGTCGTCTCCGACGCGGAGAGATACGAAGCGGCGGGGCATGGCGCGGGCGAGGTAAGGCATCTCTACGTCCACCTCCCGTTCTGCGCGCACCGCTGCGGGTACTGCGACTTCGTCACCGCCGTGGGCCGCCGCGACGAGCACGGGGCGTACGTCGACGCGCTCGTGGTCGAGCTGGAGCAGGAGCGATGGCGGCTCTCTGCGGACGTCGACACCGTCTTCGTCGGCGGCGGGACACCGACCTTCACCGAGCCGGACGCCCTGCGCCGGGTGCTCGACGCGCTCCCCGCCTCCGGCGAGCTGACCGTCGAGGCCAATCCCGAGACCGTCACGCCGGAGCTGGCCGCGCTGCTGCGCGAAGGCCGCGTGAATCGCGTCTCGCTCGGCGCGCAGTCGTTCAGGCCGGAGCTGCTCCAGGTGCTCGAGCGCGTTGCCGGTCCCGGCGACGTCCGGCGGTCCGTTCAAACTCTCCGTGATGCCGGATTCGACAACATCTCGCTCGATCTCATCTACGGGATCCCGGGCCAGAGCGCCGCCGACCTCGATGCCGATCTCGCGGACGCCCTCGCGCTCGAGCCCGAGCACCTCTCCTGCTACGAGCTCGAGGCGAAGCCGGGAACGCGGTTCACACACGCGCACGGAGAGGAGCTCGCCCGCCAGGTGGAGGCGATGGAGGGCTATGTCGAGCGCGTCGTCGACTCGCTGACCCGCGCGGGGTACCGCTGGTACGAGACGGCGAACTTCTGCCGTATCGACGGCGGCCGCGAGCTCCGCGCGCAGCACAACCTGGCGATCTGGCGCGGTGCCGACTACCTGGGCGTCGGGGTCGGGGCGGTGTCGACGCTCGGCGAGGAGCGGAGGCGGAACCTGCCCTCGGTCGGACGGTATGTGTCTGCCCTCGCCGCGGGCGAGGCTCCCCCGCGCGAGGTCGAGCTCGTCGACGCCGCGACGCGGGCCGTCGAGCGGCTGATGCTCGGGCTACGGCTCGACGAGCCGTTCGCGATCGACGACGCCGGGCTCGGCGGCATCGTCGACGGCGACGCGCTCGAGCGACTGGTCCGGCGTGGGCTTGTCGAGCCGTGGCACCGGGGCGGGGTGCGCCTCACGCCCCGAGGACGGCTCCTCGGCGATGCGGTCACGGCCGAGATCCTCGCCTGAGGCGGCGCTTGCAGGCGCGTCCCGGTTCCCCGCCTGGCGGCGCCCCTGGGTCACCCGCCCGGCCGCGCGCAGCGAGGCGGAGACAGGGCGTCCGAGCGACGACCACCGTCACCTGCCGCCACCGATCTCCGACTCGGGCGCGCCATGGGGTTCGCCGCCGCCCCCGGGCGCGCATCGCGGCCCGTTCCACGACCGGTGGAGAGGCCACGAAAGCGCAACGCGTCGCCTCGCGCGGTGACGGTACCCTCGGAGCATGGTGGACGCATTCGCGGCGATGCAGCAGGCAAGTCGTCGTCGCGTCGTCCTCGTCACGGCGCTCCTCGCGGCATCGGCTCTGCTCGCGGCGGGGGTCGCCGCGCGCGTGGTCGTGGTGCACAGCCTCGACGGGGCGAATCTCGTCTGGAACCTGTTTCTCGCGTGGGTGCCGTTCCTGCTCGCGCTCCTCGTCTACGACGGCGAGCGGCGCGGGTGGTCGCCGGGCCCGCTCCTCGCGCTCGGTGCTGCCTGGCTCGTGTTCCTGCCGAATGCGCCGTACATCGTCACCGACGTGAAGTGGCTCGGTGAGTACGCCGGCGGCTCGCTCGCCTACGACGCCGTCCTGATCGGGGTCGCGGCGACGATCGGGCTCGCCCTCGGATTCGTCTCGCTGTACCTCATGCAGGTCGTCGTCGCGCGCCGTCTCGGCCCGCTCGCGGGCTGGGGGGTGGTCTGGGCCGCCCTCGTCCTGAGCGGCGTGGGCGTCTACCTCGGCCGGTTCGAGCGCTGGAACTCGTGGGACGTCGTGACGGAGCCGTCGAAGGTCGTCGGGCAGCTCCTCGCGGCCGTGCTCGATCCGCTCGCCCACGCCCGGCCGATCGGCCTCGCGACGGTGTTCGCCGCGGCCCTCGGTGCGGGCTACGCCCTCTTCTACTCGTCGTTCCGCGCGCAACTCCGGCGTCTCCACGACCGGTAGGCACCGGCGGGGCCCGTCCGCAGGGGCGGGCCGTACGATGAGGGGATGGAGCTGACGCAGCGCAAGCTCGAGATCCTGCGCCGGGTCGTCGAGGAGTACTTCGCCACCGGGCAGCCGGTGGGGTCACGCTCGCTCGTGGAGCGGCCGGGGGGCCTCGAGGTGTCGTCCTCGACGGTGCGCAGCGAGCTGTACGAGCTCGAGGCGGTCGGCCTCCTCACCCATCCGCATACGTCGGCCGGTCGGGTCCCCACGCCGAGCGGGTACCGCGTCTACACCGAGTGCCTGGTCGGCGCGATCGACGGGCGGCCGGCGCCGTTCCCGCTCGACCTCACCGCGATGCGGAACGAGGTCGAGGAGGCGCTGCAGCGCACGACCGAGGCGCTCTCCGAGACGACGCACCTGCTCGCTCTCGTCACGGCCCCGGCGCTCGAGGCGGCGGCCGTGCGACATGTCGAGGTCCTTCGGCTCCAGTCACACGTCGTCATCGTCGTCGTCATCACCGCGTCCGGCGCCGTCTCGAAGCGGGTCTTCGAGCTGGAGGACGGCGTGGACGCAGGGCTTGTCGACTGGGCGCGCGCGTACCTCGCCGAGACGATCGTCGGCAAGCGCGCGAGTGCGAGCGTCGTCCGTCGCGCGTTCGAGGAGCCGGAGCTCTCCCTGCGCGAGCGGCGCTTCCTCGAGACGCTGCGGCCCGCGTTCGCCGACGTGGTCGCGAGCGCGACCGACCTCTACGTCGGCGGCGCCGCCGGGCTGCTCGGGGAGGCGAGCGGCGCGGAGCTCGAGGCGTGCCAGCGGCTGCTCGAGGCGCTCGAGCGGCGGGCGGCCGTCCTCGGGTTGCTGCACGACGCGCTCGACCCGAAGCGACCCGTCGTGCGCGTCGGGCCCGAGCTCGAGGGCGAGGAGTTACAGGGGACGTCGTACGTCGGCGCGACGTACGGGCTCCCGAATCGCTCGCTCGGTGCGGTCGGACTGCTCGGCCCGCTGCGGATGGACTACGAGAAGGCGATCCGCTCGGTCCGGGCCGCCGCGTTCGAGCTCTCCCGTCTCGCCGAAGACGTGTACGGGGCACCCTGATGGCGACGACGGAGCAGGACTACTACGAGCTGCTCGGCGTGGCCCGCGACGCGAGCCATGCCGAGATCAAGCGCGCGTTCCGGCAACTGGCGCGTGAGCTCCACCCCGACGTCAGCGAGGAGCCCGATGCCGACGTGCGATTC
This sequence comes from uncultured Actinomycetes bacterium, assembly GCA_963792245.1. Taxonomy (GTDB): domain Bacteria; phylum Actinomycetota; class Thermoleophilia; order Gaiellales; family Gaiellaceae; genus Gaiella. The sequence continues at coordinate 40,888 of CAWBVO010000017.1, read as the reverse complement.
CGCTCGGTCGCCGAGGCTTACGAGGTGCTGTCCGACCCGGAGCGCCGCAGGACGTACGACCGCTTCGGGCACGCCGGCCTGCGCGGCGGCGGCTTCCGGCCGATGGACGCCGACTTCGGGAGCCTCTCGGATGTGTTCGCCGCGTTCTTCGGCGAGACGATCTTCGGGCAGGCGCGGAGTGCGGGCCCGCGGCCGGCGCGCGGCCCGGACGTCGCGGCGCAGGTCGAGATCGAACTCGTCGACGCCCTTCGCGGCATCTCGCTCGAGGTCGCGGTGCGTGTCGCCCGGAGCTGCGAGACGTGTGCCGGCTCGGGGGCCGCTCCCGGCACGTCGCCCATCACGTGCCCGGGCTGCAACGGTGCGGGCGTTGTCCAGCAGGTCTCGCGCACCGTCCTGGGCCAGATCGTCCGCTCGGGCACGTGCCCCCGCTGCGACGGTGCCGGGCGGATCGTCGAGACGCCGTGCGAGCGCTGCGACGGCGACGGCCGGACGCTCGAGGACGTCCCGCTCGAGCTGGACGTCCCCGCCGGCATCCACGACGGCCAGCGGATCCGGGTGCGCGGCGCGGGTCACGCCGGGGCGCTGGGCGGGCCGCCGGGTGACGTCTACGTCATCGTCGCGGTGCGGCCGCTCGAAGGAGTCGAGCGCGACGGCGACGATCTCCACGTCGGCGCGTCGGTGACGATGACCGAGGCTGCGCTCGGAACGACGGTCACCGTTCCCACACCGGACGGTGCCCTCGAGATCGAGCTCGCACCGGGCACTCAACCAGGCGCGACGCACGTTGTTCGGGGGCGCGGGATGCCGTCGCTCGAGACGGGCCGCCGTGGCGACCTCCGCGTCGCCGTCGACGTCCGCGTTCCGACGAGGCTCACCGCCGAGCAGCGAGCGGAGGTCATGCGGCTCGAGAGCGAGCTCGGAGCCGAGGCCTACCGCGATGAGGACGGCTTTCTCGGGCGGCTGAAGAGCGCGTTTCGGTGAGCGACGCGAACGGGCGAGCGGCTCGGGTTGCCGTCGCCTCGGACGTCGAGCCGATCGTCGGGGGTCCACGGCGCCAATCCCGCGGCGCACCCGTCGTGCGGGGGCGCTGTCGTGCGCACGACGCGGTCTTGCGCGTCGAGCTGACGAGCCCGCGATGCTCGCCTGACACCACCGTCGCACTGGAGGGGCCGGAATGAGCTCGCTACGGCGGGTTTCCATGCGTGTGCCGGTCGGCGCGGCCGAGCCGGCCCGCGCGCGGCTGCTCGAGGTCGCGCCCGACGGGTTCGAGGAGCGAGACGTCGACGGCGACATGCTCGAGCTCGGCGTCTACGTCCCCGAGGTCGGCGTCGACGCGCTACTCGCTGAGCTTCCCGGCGCGAGGGTCGAGCACGCCGCCGACGGCTGGGAGGATGCATGGCGCGCCTTCCACCGGCCCGTCGTCGCGGGCGGGCTCTGGCTCGGGCCGCCGTGGGAGGCGTCGCCGGACCCGGCCCGCGCCGTCGTGATCGATCCTGGCCGGGCGTTCGGCACCGGAGCCCATCCGACGACGCGCCTCTGCGTCGCGCTCCTCGCGGCCACGGGAACGCGTGGGTCCCTGCTCGATCTCGGCTGCGGCTCGGGGATCCTCGCGCTGGCGGCGGTCCGGCTCGGGTTCGCGCCCGTGCTCGCCGTCGACGTCGATCCCGTCGCGGTCGAGACGACGCGCGCGAACGCGCGTTCCAACGGCCTCGAGGTCGAGACGGCGATCCTCGACGCGACGACCGACCCGCTTCCGACGGCCGACGTCGCGGTCGCCAACGTCCTGCTCCGTCCGGTCGAGACGATCCTCGGTCGCCTGGACGCGCACGAGGCGATCACGTCGGGGTACCTGGCCGGTGAACGGCCCGGACACGACGAGTGGGCGCACGTCGAGGCCCTCGAACTCGACGGGTGGGCGGCCGATCGCTTCCGACGGTCCCGCTCAGCCACCATTGCGCTGTGAGACGCGCGATCGTCGCCCTCGCACTCGCCGCGACGACAGCAGCGGCGGCCGTCTTCGCGGTCCTCTACGTCACGAAGGAGCCGACGGCCCGAACCGTGCTCGTGCAGCCGTGCGGAGACCGGATCTTCGGCCATGTCGCATCGCTCTCCCACGCGTCCGGCCGCTGGCTCATGCGCTTCGACCCGGAGTGGTTCACGAGCGGCGTCACCGCGAACGTCGCGGCAGCGGAGGACGGCGTCGTCGCGCCCGGCGAGCCCGTTCCGAACGACAACTACAGGGTCGACGAGGGGCATCGGTTGCTCACGTATCTCGTCGCCCCTGGCGCGCACGTGACGGTCCTCACGCGGCACGGCTCGCCGGCCCAGCCCGGCCGGACGACGATCACGGTCTCGCAACTGGCAGCGCTGGTCCGCGGGAAGAAGCCGATCGCGCTCTTCGAGCCGCTCGAGACGGGAGTCTGGATCCGCGTCCACGTCGACACGATCTGTGCGATCGAGCAGCAGTACCAGCCGTGACGCGCGGGACGGTGACGACATGAGCGCGTCGCGACGGGCACTCGTCCTCGGCGGTACTGGCCCCATTGGCCGCGCGACCGCCCTCCGCCTGCTCGAGGCCGGCTGGCACGTCGACGTCACGGGGCGCGACCCGGCCCACATGCCAGAGGACGTCGGCCGCGCAGGCTGCCGGTTCGTCGCCTCGGACAGGGCCGACGCGCGCCGGCTCGAAGCAGTGCTCGGCGACGGGGCCGACCTCCTGGTCGACTGCATCTGCTTCACGGCGGCCGACGCGCACCTGCTCCTGCCGCTCGCGCGGAACGCGACGTCGACGGTGATGATCTCGAGCAAGGCCGTGTACGTCGACGCCGGGGGTCGTCACTCCAACTCCGACGAGCCACCGCGGTTCGACGGGCCGATCCGCGAGACGCAGGCGACGCTTCCTCCGGGCGCCGGCGACTACACCACGCGCGAAGGCTACGGCTCGAACAAGGTGGCGGCGGAGCAGGTCCTCCTGGAGTCCGGCGCGCCCGTGACGGTCCTGCGGCCGTCGAAGGTCCATGGGGTCGGTGGCACGCGGCCGCGAGAGTGGGTGTTCGTGAAGCGCGTGCTCGACCGCCGTCCCGCGGTCGTCCTGGCCGGTCGGGGCGCGGGGGTCGACCACACCACCGCGGCCGCCAACATCGCGGCGCTCGTCGAGGTTGCGGCCGCCCACCCGGGGCGCCGGGTGCTGAACAGCGCCGACCCGGACGCTCCGAGCGGCGTCGAGATCGCGCGCACCGTCGCGCGGCAGCTGGGCTACGCCTGGGAGGAGGTGTTGCTCGACGACGGCGTCGACGCGACCCTCGGCCGTCATCCGTGGGACGGAAGACCGCCGATCGTGCTCGACACGTCGGCGGCGGTCGAGCTCGGCTACGTGCCCGTCGGCGACTATGCGGCGACCGTGGCCGCCGAGCTCGACTGGCTGGTCGAGGCGGCTCGCGGCGGCCTCGCGCTCGAGCTCGACGACGCCTTCTTCCGGCCGTTCCTCGACTACGCCGCCGAGGATCGATTCCTCGCCGCCCGGCCTGAACGGCGTTACAGGGCCTTCCAGAACACGGTCGCGTCGCACGACCGGCCGTCCGGATAGAGCGCGTAGTTCGGGATCACGCCGACGCGCGTCCAGCCGAGCCTCGTGTAGAGCCGTTCTGCGTCGTCGCCGGTGACGGTGTCGAGGACGAGCAGCGTCTTCCCCTCGGCTGCGTGCCTCCTGCTCGGCGCGCTCCATGAGCAGGCGGGCGACCCCGCGGCGGCGTGCCGACCGGTGCACGAGCAGCTTGGCGACGTCCGCGCGGTGCGGCTGGTTGGGCGGCCCCGCGTCGACGACCTGGACGGTGCCGACGAGCTCTCCGTCGAGGAACGCGGCCAGGACGAGCCGCTGTCGACGACCCACCTCGTCGGCCCACGCGGCGAACGCCGCGCGCGCGTCGGCCTCCGTGAACGGCGCCATGTAGCTGACGGACGCGCCGCCGGCCACGCAGTCGGCGAGCACGGCCGCGAGGCCGTCGAGGTGCGTGCGAACCTCGTCGGCGTCGAGGCGGCGGATCTCGACGGGCTCGTTCGCCGGCATGGCCTCAGTCTCGCAGTGCGTCCGCGCGCGTGGCGGCCTTTGGTTCGGCGGTAGGTTGCCCGGATGCTCGAGCTTCGGCCGAACTGCGAGCTCTGCGACCGCGACCTGCCGCCGATGTCGCCCGACGCGCGCATCTGCTCGTACGAGTGCACGTTCTGCGCGACGTGCGTCGAGACGGTGCTCCTCGACGTCTGCCCGAACTGCGGCGGCGGCTTCGCGCCGCGTCCGATCCGTCCCGCCCGAGCGTGGCGCGAGGGAACCGGCCTCGCTCACGACCCACCCGCGACCCGTCGCCGCGCCGTGTCCCACACCCGGGCCGAGATCGACGCGCTCGTCGCGCGGCTACGCGACGTCCCGCCGGGGCGACGGTAGCCGGCACCGGGCGCTAGCGCCGGTCACCACCGGTCGATCGTCGGGAAGCCCGGCTGCGCGTCGATGCAGCTCGCGAGGAAGAGCGCCGTGCCGGGATCGCCGGTCCACAGCGTGTGGCGACCGCGGGCGTCGCGTGCGATCGCTCGCTCGACCTGCTCCAGCGCGTGCATCGCGAACGCCCGCGCGCGGCCGAGCCAGAGCTCGTCCCCGGTCCGCCCGAAGAGCGCGAGGAAGGCATAGCCGTTGCCCGCCGTTCCGTGGCAGAGACCGGCGCCCTTGGCGAGCGGCCCCGCCCTCCAGGTGAGCTCGCCACCCGCGACGAGGAGCTCGGTGAGCTCTGCGTTTGTGGGCTCGAGCGAGCCGAGCGTCGCCACGATGCCCGGTGCGCCGTGGCACCACTGGGTGCGTCGCGGCACCGAGCTCGCCTCGAGCGAGGGCCGCCACTGGACGAGCCCTTCGACCCGCAGGGCGTGCTTGCCGAGGGCGGATGCCGCGCGCGGTGCGAGCGCCCGGCTCCGATCGGCGTCGAGCAGGCCGCCGTGCGCCAGTGCGTGGACGATCCCTGCGAACCCGTGGGCGGGACCGAGGATGTGGACCCGGCGGCCGTAGAGATCCTGCTCCCACACGTCGTCGCCCCAGGCGTCCCACAGGCGGCCGGCGGCGTCGGCCCATGCCGATCGCCAGCGCTCGTCCCCTGTCCGGGTCAGCATCTCCTGCGAGGCGAGCATCGTTCCGGGCGAGCCCCACATCAGCTCGCGTGACGGGTGGTCGACGTTCGCGCAGACGACGTCGAGAAGCCGCTCCTCCTGCCAGGCGGCGGGGGCGAGCGTGTGCGCGACGAGGAGGATCCCGGCCTCCCCCCTCCAGAGCGAGGGCACGGCGTTCACGTCCTCGAAGTCGGGCGTCAGGAGATAGCGCTCTGGAAGCGTGGCGGCGACCGGCGCCCAGTCGCGCCCGGGCTCGGCAAGGCCCGCGCGGGCAAGCGTGTGGAGTGCCCAGATGACGCCCGCAGCGCCGAGGTACAGGGACGCGAGACGGCGGAGCGGCGGCTCGTCCGGCTCCTGGTCGAGCGGGTGCGGCGGCCAGAGCTCGTCGGGGTCGAACGCCTCCTCGGTACGCGTCGCGATCGAAGCGACTGCCGCCCGCGCCCGCTCCGGATCCCACCGGGTGGCGGTGAGCCGCTCGTGCGCGTCGGGGTCGACGAGCTGGTCGATGTCCGGCCCGGCCGTGCTCATCCGCGTCTCCACGCTGCGGGAGCGCGCGCGTCCTCGAGGCGCATGCGCGGATGCTAGGCGCCGCCACCGCAGCGTGGCCCCGCAATCCGACCGCCGGTTTCGAGCGTCTAAGCTCTTGGGCTCGCATGGCGACGTTCTCGACGCGCTTCCTCGGATGCAAGGTTTCGTTCGCCGACGCGCAGGCGATCCGCGAGCGGTTGCTCGCAGACGGGCACCTCGAGGTCGCAGAGGGCGGTGAGATCCAGGTCGTCAACACCTGTTGCGTGACCAACGAGGCGGTGTCGAAGTCGCGTCAGGCTGCGTCGCGCGCGTCCCGTGCGGCGCGCACGGTCTACGTCACGGGCTGTGCGGCGAACCTCGAGGGCGCGTTCGCGGGGACGCCGCCGAACGTCGTCGTCACGGGGCGCACCGGGGACGAGGCTGCCGTGTTCGTCGCGAACGACGTCGGCCCGATCGGGTGCGTCGACGCCCCGCACGGCCTCGATCGGGTGCGGGCCTTCGTGAAGATCCAGGACGGATGCTCGTTCTCGTGCGCCTTCTGCGTGATCCCCCTCGTCCGCGGCGCCACGCGGAGCCGGAGTGCGGGCGCGGTGCTGGGCGAGATACGGCGGCGGGTCGCCCAGGGGCATCGCGAGATCGTGCTCACCGGCGTCAACCTCGGCTGCTTCCGCGACCGGGCCGCGGGCTACACGCTCGCGGGGCTCGTCCGGGAGGCCGGTGCGACACCGGGCGTCGAGCGCTTGAGGCTCTCCTCGATCGAGGTCAACCACGTCGATGACGACCTCGTCGCGGCGCTCGTCGAGACGCCGACGGTCTCACCGCATCTCCACGTCCCGCTCCAGTCGGGCGACGACGGCGTGCTGCACGCGATGGGACGCCGCTACACGACCGCGCAGTTCGAGCGGCGGCTCGCGCCGCTCGCAGGGCTGAACCTGACGACGGACGTGATCGTCGGATTCCCCGCCGAGGACGATGCGGCGTTCGAGCGCACGCTCGGGCTCGTAGAGCGGCTCGGGATGACGAAGGTGCACGTCTTCCCCTACTCGCCTCGGCCCGGAACGCGGACCGCGGCCGAGGATGCCGTCGCGCCCGAGGTGAAGCGCGACCGCGCGGCCCGCCTGCGGGCGCTCTCCGACGAGCTGTGCCGCCGGCGCTGGCTGCGGCGGGTGGGCTCGTTCGACCGCGTGCTCGTCGACCGACCGGGGCGCGGCTATGCGGACGACTACACGCCGTGGCTCGTCGAGGGCGAGGTCGGGGCGTTCGTTGCGGCGCGTGCCGTCGGGGTCGCCGACGAGGGGGTGCTTGCCGTTGCCGCCTGAGGACTGCCTCTTCTGCCGCCTCGTCCGCGAGGGGGACCACGTGCACGCCGCCGACGGCTTCGTGGCGATCCGCGACATCGCGCCAAAGGCGCCGACCCATCTCCTCGTGCTGCCCGCACGCCATGTCGATACGTTCCGCGACGTCGGCGCGTTCGAGCCCGACGAGGCGAAGCGGATGCTCGAGTTCGTCGCCGAGACGGCGGCCGCGGAGGGGCTCGAGGACTACCGCGTGGTCGTGAACGTCGGCCCGGGCGGCGGGCAGACGGTCTTCCACCTGCACTGGCATGTTCTCGGGGGCGCTAGCCTCCCCGAATTCGCATGACGCTGATCGCCGACATCGAGGGAGAGCTCCGCGACGCGCGACGCGCACGCGACGATCAGCGCCGCGACGCGCTGTCGCTCGTCCTGAACGCCCTCCGGGGGGCCGAGAAGGAGCTCCAGCGGTCGCTCTCGGAGGAGGAGGCGCTCCAGGTGTTGCAGCGCGAGCGCAAGCGGCGCGTCGAGGCGATGGAGGCGTTCGACGCCGCGGGCCGGGAGGAGCAGGCCGACCGCGAGGAGTTCGAGCTCGACGTGATCGAGGAGTTCATGCCCGAGCAGCTCTCCGAGGAGGAGCTCGAGGAGATCGTCGACGACGTGATCGCCGAGGTCGGGGCGACGTCGATCCGCGACCTCGGCCGCGTGATGGCCGATGCGATGCCGCGCGTCTCCGGCCGTGCCGACGGCTCCGTCGTCAGCCAGCTCGTGCGCGAGAAGCTCGCCTAGATCGACAAGTCGTCGAGGGCGAGCCTGGCGGCCCCAGCAGTCCGGGCTTTGTCCCGGGCGGCCCCTACACTGGGACGCATGCAGGATGTCCTCTCGGTACCGAACGAGGTTGCGGCGGAGCTCGCCGGGGTCGGCGACGGCGTGCTGGACACGCTGCGCGAGCGGCTCGGCTGCTCGATCTCGCTCCGCGGCAACCGGCTCACCCTGGCGGGTGACGAGGAGCGCGTCGCGGAGGCCCGTGCCGTGCTCGACGAGCTCGTCGAGCTGGTGGAGGGCGGCCATGCGATCGGGCCCGACACGGTCGGCGCCGTGGTCGCGGCGCTCGACCAGTCGGAGGACATCCGCGACGTCTTCGACGACGTGGTCTGGCGGCACCGGGGCAAGAAGATCGCCCCGAAGACCGTGACGCAGAAGCAGTACGTCGACGCAATCCGGACGTCGACCGTGACGTTCGGCATCGGTCCCGCCGGCACGGGCAAGACCTACCTTGCGATCGCCCTCGCCGTGAAGGCGCTCGCGGAGCGGGAGGTCGGGCGGATCATCCTCACGCGGCCTGCGGTCGAGGCGGGCGAGCGGCTCGGCTTCCTGCCGGGCGACGTCCTGGCAAAGGTCGACCCGTACATGCGCCCGCTGTTCGACGCGCTGTACGACACGATGGACGCCGACCGGCTCAACGCCTACATCGACCGCGGCACGATCGAGGTCGCACCGCTCGCCTTCATGCGCGGACGCACGCTGAACGACTCGTTCGTGATCCTCGACGAGGCGCAGAACACGACCCCCGAGCAGATGCAGATGTTCCTCACGCGCCTCGGCTTCGGCTCGCGGATGGTCGTCACGGGGGACGTGACGCAGATCGACCTGCCGCGCGAGCAGGCGTCGGGCCTGATCCAGGTGCGCGACATCCTGCGTTCCCTCGAGGGGATCGGGTTCGTGGAGTTCGGGCACGAGGACGTCGTCCGGCACAAGCTCGTGCAGCGGATCGTGGAGGCGTACAAGCGCCACGTCGAGGAGACGGGCTCCGCGCGTCACCGCTGATGCTCGAGGTGGAGGTCTCGAACCGGGCGGGGGTGGCGGTCGACGAGGCGGGGGCGGCGGCACTCGCGCGCGAGGTGCTCGAGGCGGAGGGGGTCGCCGAGGGAGAGCTCGGCATCGCGTTCGTCCGGGCGGACGAGATGCAGGCTCTGAAGCGCGACCACCTGGGAATCGACGAGCCGACCGACGTGCTCTCGTTCCCGATCGACGGGGCGGAGCCGCTCCCACCGGGTCTGCCCAGGGCGCTCGGCGACGTCGTGCTCTGCCCGCAGGTGACCGGAGACGACTGGCGCTGGCCACTCGTCCACGGCGTGCTCCATCTCGTCGGCCACGAGCACGGCCCGGCGATGGAGGCGCGCGAGCGCGCGCACCTTCCGTGATCGCGCCGCGGCGCCGGCCGTCCATCTTCGAGAGCTTCAACTACGCGATCGAGGGGATCATCCACGTGCTCCGCACGCAGCGGAACATGCGGATCCACTTCGGCGCCGCGGTCGGCGTGCTCGTCGCCGCGCTCGTCCTGAACGTCTCCCGGCTCGAGCTGATCGCGCTGCTCCTGTCGATTGCGTTCGTCCTGATCGCCGAGATGTTCAACACCGCGATCGAGGCCGCGGTCGACGTTGCATCGACGTCGTTCGACCCCATGGCGAAGCTCGCCAAGGACATCGGCGCGGGCGCCGTCCTCATCGCGGCCCTGAACGCGATCGCCGTCGGCTACCTCGTCTTCTCCGGTCAGGTCGCCGACGAGAGCTCTCGGCTGCTCGACAAGCTCTCGGATGCGCCCGCCGAGCTGACGCTGATCGCGCTCGTGCTGACGATCGCGCTCGTCATCGCGCTCAAGGCGTTCTCGGGGCGCGGATCGCCACTCCGCGGCGGCTGGCCGTCCGGCCACGCCGCTGTCGCGTTCGCCGGCTGGATGGCGATCACGCTCGTGCTCGGCGACACCGAGCACCGCTTCCTCGTATCCTCCCTGACGCTGATCATGGCGTTGCTCGTCGCGCAGACGCGGATCGAGGCCGGCGTCCACTCGACCGCCGAGGTCGCCTCCGGGAGCCTCCTGGGGGCGCTCGTGACGCTCGTGATCTTCCAGGGATTCTCGTCGTGACCGACGCCGAGCTGATCGCGACCGCAGATGCGATCGCGGCGCGTGCATATGCACCGTATTCGCGATTCCACGTGGGATGCGCGGTGCTGTGCCGCGACGGCCGCGTCGTCGAAGGCGTGAACGTCGAGAATGCCGCCTATCCGCTCGGGGTCTGCGCCGAGCGCGCGACGTTCTCGCGCGCCGTCGCCGAGGGCTACCGCCCCGGGGACTTCGAGATCGCGGCGATCACCGCGTCGCCGTGCGGCGGCTGCCGCCAGTGGCTGGCCGAGATGCAGGTCGGGCGGGTGCTCTTCCGAAACGGCGGCAAGGTTGTCGAGATGACGCCCGACGAGCTGCTCCCGGAGCAGTTCCGGGCCGACGAGCTCGGCTCGTGACGGGAGCCACGGCAGGACGCGTCCTCGCGCGTCCGTGCCTGTGGAGCAACCGGCACGCTTTCGGCACGATCCGGCCACCCATCCGTGCGGGTTTCGCCGATAGGCTGAGCACGTGGGGAGGAGGTCGGCGGCCCGAGAGCCGGGCGGGCGCCGAAGACGACATGGCCGACGCGGCGCTGGTCGACAGGGTCATGGCCGGCGGCGCAGACCGGATCGTCGCTGCCCCGAGGGGCGTCGGCATGCCGATGTGGCTCGTGGTCCCGGGAGCGGTGCGGACACGATGAGGTCGGGCCTCGTCGCGGTCGCCGGCCGCCCGAACGTCGGCAAGTCGACGCTCGTGAACGCGCTCACCGGCGAGAAGGTCGCGATCACGTCTACCGTCCCCAACACCACGCGGCGACGGATCTTCGGCGTCGCGCACGGCGACGACTGGCAACTCGTGCTCGTCGACCTTCCGGGGTTCCAGCGACCGATGGATGCGCTCACCGAGCGCATGCAGGAGACGGTCGACGGCTCGTTCGAGGACGTCGACGTCGTGCTCCTCGTTCTCTCCGCACGCGACCGGATCGGAGCCGGCGACCGCTTCGTCGCGCGTCGCGTCTTCTCGCTCGGCGTCCCGGTCGTCATCGCGCTGAACAAGATCGACCGGCTCAAGCACGGTCACGTCGCGTCGCAGATGAAGGTCGCCGCGACCCTAGGGGACTTCCACGCGCTCCACCCGGTCAGCGCCAAGGTTCGCGACGGGATCGACGAGCTGCGGTCGGATCTCGTGCACCTCCTGCCCGAAGGCCCGGCTCTCTTCCCCCGCGAGCAAAGCACGGACCTGACGATCGCCGAGCGCGTTGCGGAGGTCATCCGGGAGAAGGCCCTCCATCTGACGCGCGACGAGGTGCCGCACGCGCTGACCGTCGAGGTCGAGGAGATGGGCGACACGGTCCGGGCCGTCGTGCTCGTGGAGACCGAGTCGCAGAAGGGCATCCTGATCGGGAAGCGCGGCGCGACGATCCGCGAGATCGGGACGCGCGCTCGCCCCGAGGTCGAGGCCCTCGTCCGGCATCCCGTGTTCCTGGAGCTCGTCGTGAAGGTGCGGCCACGCTGGCGCCGCGACAGGAAGACGCTCGAGCGGCTCGGCCTCTGAGGATCGCGACGTGTGGCGCGGTCGATCCGCGTCACGAACGACATGTGCTGGTCCGGCTCTCGGGCCGGGCGGCGATCGCAGCAGCTCGAGCGCGAGCTGGGTCCCGCTGCGTGCGCTCCGTTCGGTCGCCACCGAGCGCTACGGCAAGACCGGCCTTCGCCTCGTCGGGACGGCGATCACGTTCACGGACGTTCGCGCCGGGCGTTCCGCCGGGACGGGTGTTGGACGTTCGTCTCTCAGACGACCGCGGCCGCGTCGTGACTCTCGAGACCCGATCGGACCGTCGCGGGCGCCGACGACGACGTGGTTGCCTCCGGCACGGCCGATCCCGTCGCCGCGCGGAGATCGGGCGCGTCGCGCGGGCTCAGCGGACGTGGACCGTCTCCGGTGCGACGCGGAGGATCACGCGCTCGGAGGTGATCGCCGAGTCGTCGTAGTCCTTCCCGCGGTACTTCTGCGAGAGGCGGTCGATGTGCGCGCGGGCATCCGGTCCGCGGACGACCTCGACGACGCGGCCCCGCACCTCGGCGTACGAGTACGGGTTGTCGCGGTGCCAGATCGTCACCGTGACGCGCGGGTCGCGCTGCACGGCCCGGAACTTCGCACGGTGCACCTCGGTGTTGACGAGCACGTGATCGTCGTCGGCGTCCACCCACATGATGTGGGTCATCGGCCGTCCGGACCGCAGGATGACGCTCAGCGCGGCGAAGTTGGGCGCGTGCGCCAGTTCGCGGACGGCAGGATCGAGCTTCGGCACTCAGCCGCCGTCCATCGCCTCGTCGGCGTCGACGCGGTCCGCCAGGGTCCGCGCCACCTTGAGCCAGAGCTCCGGCAGCGCGTCCAGCAGCGACACGAAGTCGCGGCCGGCGATCGCGAGCACGCGGAGCGGGGTCGCGGCCTGGACGGTCGCGGTCCGCGGCGAGCGGGAGAGAAGGGCGATCTCGCCCACGAAGCTGCCCGGTCCGAGTCGGGCGATCCGTCGCCCGCGGCGGCGGATGTCGACCTCGCCTTCCACGACGACGTAGAACTCGTCCGCCGGCTCGCCCTCGTGGATCAGGTCGGTGCCCACGCCGATCTCGCGCTCGACGGCGATCGCCGCGATCCGGCGCAGGTCGCGCTTCGAGCAGAGCTCGAAGAGCGGCAGGCCGCGCAGGAGCTCGACCCGGGTGTCGACGCGGAGCAGCACGAGGCCGAACTCTAGACTGAGGGCGTGAGCCAGACGCTCGCACTCCCGCGCTCCCTCGAGCTGCCCGGCGGCGGGCAGCTCCCGCGGATCGGGTCGGTGGACGCCGTGGCGCTCGAGGCGCGCGCGTCCGAGCTCGCCAAGCGTTCGATCAAGCGGGAGTCCAAGATCTACGCGCTCGAGCTCGCGATCCGCATGATGGACCTGACGACGCTCGAAGGCGCCGACACGCCGGGCAAGGTCCGGGCGATGTGCGCGAAGGCGCAGACGCCGGACCCGGGTGATCCCTCCGTCCCGCCCGTCGCGGCCGTGTGCATCTATCCGAGCCTCGTCGGCGTCGCGCGGCGGGCGCTCAGGGGCAGCACGGTCAAGGTGGCCTCGGTCGCCACCGCGTTTCCCTCCGGGCAGGCGCCGCTCGAGGTGAAGCTCGCGGACGTTCGCGCCGCCGTCGACGCGGGCGCGGACGAGATCGACATGGTGATCGACCGCGGGGCGTTCCTCTCGGGGCGGCTCGGGCACGTCTACGAGGAGGTCGTCGCGGTCAAGGAGGCATGCGGCGACGCGCACCTGAAGGTGATCCTCGAGACGGGCGAGCTCGGGACATACGACGCCGTGCGGCGAGCGTCGCTCGTCGCCATCGCGGGCGGCGCCGACTTCATCAAGACGTCGACCGGCAAGGTCGCACCGGCGGCGACGCTTCCGGTCACGCTCTGCATGCTCGAGGTCATCCGGGACGTCCACGAGGAGACCGGCCTCGTCGTCGGCATGAAGCCGGCCGGAGGGATCCGCACCGCGAAGCAGGCGATCCAGTACCTGTGCGTCCTCCACGAGACGCTCGGCATGGACTGGATGACGCCCGACCTGTTCCGCTTCGGCGCCTCGTCGCTGCTCAACGACGTCCTGCTCCAGCTCCGCAAGCAGCGCACCGGCATCTACCGCTCGCCCGACGAGATGACGCTCGACTGATGGGCACGGTGGAGAAGAAGCCGGCTGGGCTCGCTGCGACCGGCGCGTGGGAGTACGCATCCGCGCCGGAGTCTCGCGAGATCGTCGCGTTCGCCGAGCGGTACGGGCTCTTCATCGGGGGAGAGGAGGTCGCGCCGCGGTCTCGCACGTGGTTCCCGACCGTCTCGCCCGCCAACGAGGAGCCGCTGGCCGAGGTCGCGCAGGCCGGCGCAAAGGACGTCGCGCTCGCCGTCGGGGCCGCACGCGAGGCATTCGCGTCGTGGAGCGGCTGGCGTCCGTCGGAGCGGGCGAAGGTGCTGTTCCGGATTGCGCGGATCCTGCAGGAGCGCGCCCGCGAGCTGGCGGTCGCGGAGTCGCTCGACGGCGGCAAGCCGATCAAGGAGTCACGCGACGTCGACCTTCCGCTCGCTGCCGCGCACTTCTTCTACTACGCCGGCTGGGCCGACAAGCTCGAGTACGCCTTCCCGGGCCGCAAGCCGCGGCCGCTCGGCGTGGCGGCGCAGATCGTTCCCTGGAACTTCCCGCTTCTGATGCTGGCCTGGAAGATCGCGCCCGCGCTCGCGTGCGGCAACACCGTCGTGCTCAAGCCGGCAGAGACGACGCCGCTGACCGCGCTCCTCTTCGCCGACGTCTGCCGGCAGGCGCAGGTGCCGCCGGGCGTCGTCAACATCGTCACCGGCGACGGCTCGACCGGCGCGCACCTCGTTCGGGCAGAGGGGATCGACAAGGTCGCGTTCACCGGCTCGACCGAGGTCGGCAAGGCGATCCGCCGCGAGCTCGCCGGGCGCGACATCCCGCTGACGCTCGAGCTCGGCGGCAAGGCGGCGAACATCGTCTTCGACGACTGCGCGCTCGACCAGGCGGTCGAGGGGATCGTCAACGGGATCTACTTCAACCAGGGTCACGTCTGCTGTGCCGGGTCGCGGCTGCTCGTGCAGGAGTCGATCCACGACCGGCTGGTTCGCAAGCTCAAGCGCCGGATGGCGACGCTTCGTGTCGGCGATCCGCTCGACAAGAACACCGACGTCGGTGCGATCAACTCGAAGGCGCAGCTCGATCGCATCGCCGAGCTCGTGGAGAGCGGCACCGACGAGGGGGCGGAGATGTACCAGCCTCCCTGCCGGCTGCCGGAGAAGGGCTGGTGGTTCGCGCCGACGGTCTTCACCGGGGTCGCCCAGAGTCACCGGATCGCGCGCGAGGAGATCTTCGGGCCGGTTCTGAGCGTCCTCACGTTCCGGACGCCGGACGAGGCGGTCGAGAAGGCGAACAACACGATGTACGGGCTCTCGGCGGGGATCTGGACGGAGAAGGGCTCGCGGATCCTGTGGATGGCCGATCGGATGCGTGCCGGCGTCGTCTGGGGCAACACGTTCAACCGCTTCGACCCGGCCTCGCCGTTCGGCGGCTACAAGGAGTCGGGGTTCGGCCGCGAAGGCGGCCGACACGGGCTCGAGGCGTACCTGAGGTTCGAGTGAGCAAGACGGCGCGACAGCCTGCCGTCGCCGCCGCTGCCGCGACCCTGCTCGTCGGTGCGCTCGTCTGGGGCGTCCGCCAGGTCGTCCGCATCGAGGTCGACCGGTGAGCGCGAGGCTTCCGGTTCGCAAGACGTACAAGCTCTACATCGGCGGAGCGTTCCCGCGCTCCGAGTCCGGGCGCACGCTCGAGCTCGAGGGGCACAACGTTGCGCGGGCGTCCCGCAAGGACGCGAGGGACGCGGTCGTCGCAGCCCGGAAGGCGTTCGCGTCGTGGAGCGCGGCAACCGCCTACAACCGCGGTCAGGTGCTCTACCGCCTGGCCGAGACGATGGAGACACGGGTGGCGTCCCTCGCGGCGGTGTGCGGTGGGCGGCGCGAGGTCGCGAAAGCCGTCGATCGCGTCGTCTGGTACGCCGGCTGGGCGGACAAGCTCGCCCAGGTGCTCGGCGGCGCGAACCCGGTGGCCGGCCCGTACTTCAACTTCACCGTGCCGGAGCCCACCGGCGTCGTGGCCGTCGTCGCCCCGGCCGAGCCGGCTCTCGACGGTCTCGTCGCGCGGGTCGTCCCCGCGCTGGTCGGCGGGAATGCCGTCGTCGTCGTCGCCTCGGAGGCGCATCCGCTTGCCGCGATCGAGCTCGCCGAGGCGATTGCGACCTCCGACGTACCGGCAGGCGCGGTCAACGTGCTCACGGGCCTACGCGCAGAGCTCGCGCCGGTGCTCGCGGCCCACATGGACGTCAACGCGATCGACGTCACCGGCGCCGACGGCGACGTCGCCGCGCTCGAAGTGCTCGCTGCGGAGAACGTCAAGCGTGTCGTCCGGGCGCGCGAGGATCGCAGCCCGTGGGAGATCGGCGCGTTCATGGAGCTGAAGACCGTGTGGCACCCGATCGGGCGCTGATCGCCCGGGCGTCCGCGGCCAGAGCCTCGAATCCGCCGCCGCTTCCTCGGGGCACCCCAACCCACCACCCGCTGCTGATCATAACGGCTCTGTCGTCCAAATGGGCGACAACTCCGTGCCAACCTCGCGCCGACTTCGTCACGCCCCCGCGGGCTACTCCCCCGGGTGCCCGCCGGCGAGCATCGCGTCGACGGCGCCTGCGGCCGCGTCGAGCCGCTGCTCGAGCTGGCCCGACGCCACGAGCCACGGCCGGCCGCTCGAGCGCACCCGCTCGAGGTAGCGCTCCTGCATCCACCGCCGCTGCTCCTCGAACTCGCGAATCCCGTCGTGGCGCCAGGGGACGTCGAGGTCGCAGACGACGAACAGGTCGTACGGCCGGGCGACGAGGTCCTCGAAGCCGATCGCGGGCGAGCCGAGGTAGACCTCGTGGAAGAGGGCGGTCGTGAACGCGTCCGTGTCGGCGAACAGGACACGGCGTGCGAACGTCGCGAGGAAGTCCTCGTACCAGCAATGGATCCGGGCGATATGGGTGAACTCCCAGCCGGTCCAGTCCGCTCCGGCGGGCCGTCCGAGTTGCGTGTACGGCCGGCCGTACTCGGGGTTCCAGAGCGTCGCATACCGGCGCGCGAGTGCCTCGGCGAGCGTCGACTTACCGGTCGACTCCGCCCCGAGCAGGCACACCCGCTTGACCTCCTCCACGGTGCGCGAGCCTACGCCATCACCGCGGGTGGATAGCATCCGGGGCCGTGACCCACCGACGTCTGAGCCAGGCGATCGCAGAGGGCGACGGCATCTCGGTGCTGGTGCACGTCCGCGACGGGGCGGGTGCCCGCCGCGCCGAGGAGGGTGGCGCCGAGGGCATCGTCGTCCGGGAGCGAGGGACGGACGTCCGCGGCCAGACATTGCTCCCGCTCCTGGCCTACGGGCCCGAGCCCGACGAGGCCGGCGGCGCTGACGCCGTCGTCCTGGTAGCCGCCGACGAGGACGGGCTTGCGCGACGGGCCGAACGCTGCCATGAGCTCGGGCTCGAGGTGGTCGTCCGGGTTCGCAGGGACGAGGAGCTCGAGCAGGTGTTCGAGGACGTCGACCCCGAGATCGTGCTTCTCGCCGCGGACGACGCCGACGAGGAGCAGTCGCCGCTCGACCGGGTGCTCGAGCTCCTGCCGGACGTCCCGGCGGGCAAGCTCGCGATCGCAGAGCTCGCGGACGCTTCGCGGGAGGACGTCGAGGAGCTCGAACGCGCGGGGGTCGATGCCGTCCTCGTCGCGGGCAACGTCGAAGCGCTCGTCGGCGACGGCGTCCCCGACGTCTAGGACGCTGCCCTGACCCGCATCCGCCGGTCGCTCTCGGCCGCCGAGCTCGCCGTGCTCGGGGTCGTGCTGGCGCTCGCTGCGGCGCTCCGGGTCGTCGGTGCGGGCTCGGGCCTGCCGCTTCCGCTCTTGAATCCCGACGAGACGAACATCGTCCCCCGCGCGTGGGAGCTCGTCCACGGCGGTGGGCTCGATCCGGGCTGGTACGACTACCCGAGCCTGATCTTCCTCGCCCTCGCGCCGACGCAGATCGGCCTCGGAGAGCCCTCCTACGGAGCCGCTCGGGCCGTTGTCGTCGTCGTCGGGGTCCTCGGCGTCGCCGCGGCCTGGTGGCTCGGCCGTGCCGCCTACGGCAGGGCGGCGGGCGTCACCGGCGCCGTCGGCGTCGCCGTGGCGACGACCGGCGTTGCGTACTCGCGCATGGCGGTCACGGACGTGTTCCTGATGCTCGGCGTGACGGTCACGCTCGCGCTGCTCGTCTCGGGCCGGCTCGAATGGGCGGGTCTCGCGGCCGGGCTCGCGGCGTCGGCGAAGTATCCGGGCGCGGTGCTGCTCGTCCCCCTCGTCGTGGCCGGGATCGGCGCCTGGCGCCGCGTGGCGGTGGCCCTCGCCCTCGGGGCGGCGGCGTTCTTCCTGACCAGCCCGTTCGTCGTGCTCCACGCAGGCGCGGCCTGGGAGGACTTCCATCGCGTCCAGGAGCTCGCGCAGGACGGCTGGCTCGGCTTCGAGAACGATCCGCCGACGCCGCTCGCGTTCGCCGCGCGGCTCTGGGACACCATGGGGCCGATGCTGCTCGTCGCGGCGGTCGGCGTCGTCGTCGCCGTGCGCCGCAGGGCGCGCGGCGACCTGATCCTCCTCTCGTTCGGCGTCGCATACGCCCTCTCGCTGCTTCCGTCGCACGCGCATTTCGACCGCTACGTCCTTCCGCTCGTGCCGGTCCTCGCGGTCCTCGCCGGCCGGCGCCGGGCTCTCGCGGCGCTCGCGCTCGTCGCCGCGGTCGTCCCGCTCTGGTGGTCGGTTGCGGACGCGCGGTCGCTCGTCGGCCGGGATCCGCGGCTCGACGCCGCGGCCTG
Organism: uncultured Actinomycetes bacterium; assembly: GCA_963792245.1. GTDB lineage: Bacteria > Actinomycetota > Thermoleophilia > Gaiellales > Gaiellaceae > Gaiella. The sequence continues at coordinate 22,577 of CAWBVO010000017.1, read as the reverse complement.
GATCGACCGGGAGATCCCGCGCGACGCGCTCGTCGCGGCCGACACGTCGACCCTCCCGCTCCCGGGCCGGCCCGTCGTGCGGCTTCGGCTCCCGGGCCCGGGGCGGCAGTTCGACCCGCGCCGCAGTCTCGCGGTGCTCCGTTCGGGCGGTGTCCGCTGGCTCGTGGTCGGCGAGAGCGTCGCCGACCGCGTGCTCGCTGCGCCCGCGGACTATCCGCGTGAGGCGCGGTTCTACCAGGCGCTCGAGCAATTGCGTCCGGCGTATGCGACTGCCCCGGCACCCGGTCGCCGCCCTCGCCCCTGGCTGAGGATCTATCGCATCTACCCTTGAGCCGATGGATCGCGCGGCGACACGCGTCGACGGGCTCGCCGTCGCGGCCGCCGTGTTCCTCTCGGGTGCCGTGCTGCTCGGCGTCGAGATCGCCGCGAGCCGCGTGCTCGCGCCGACGTTCGGGAGCTCGCTGTACGTCTGGGGTGCTCTCATCGGCGTCGTCCTCACCGGGCTCGCCGTCGGGTACTGGCTCGGCGGCACCCTGGCCGACCGGTGGCCGTCGCCGTATCTCTTCGTGGGCGCAATCGCGCTCGGCGCCGCGCTGGTGCTGGCGATCCCGCTCGTCGACACGTGGGTGCTCGAGCAGGTCGTCGCGTGGGATCCGGGCCCGCGGCTCGACCCGCTCGTCGCGGCGATCCTGCTGTTCGGGCCGATGAGCGTCGCGCTCGCCTCCGTGTCGCCCATCGCCGTGCGGCTCGCGGCGCGGGACATCGAGCGGCTCGGTAGGACTGCGGGGCGCCTGTTCGCGATCTCGACAGCCGGCTCGATCGCCGGGACGTTCGCGACGTCGTTCTGGCTCGTCCCCGAGTACGGCACCGACCAGGTGCTTGCGGTCGGGGCGGTCGTATTGCTCGTGGCGGCCGCGGTCGTTGCGCTGCTCGAGCGCTTGTGGCTACCCGGCGTGGGGCTCGTCGCCGCTGCCGGCGCGGCCGTGCTCGCCGTCGGGGCGCTCGCGCCCGACACGGCCGGAGGGACGCTCGCCGGCTCGGCGGCCCGGAACTGGTCGCCGCTCTACCGCGAGCGCGAGGTGCGGACGCCGCGCAAGCTCGACCCGGCGGAGGTCGGCATCGGAGGCGAGGGATTCACCGTCCGGGACGCGCGGGACACGCGGTACCACCACCTGCTCGTGGTCGAGGACGACGCCTCGCGCTACCTGCGTTTCGACAGCTCCTTCCAGAGTGGCATGTACCTGCGCAACCCGTTCGCGACGCGATTCTCGTACAGCGACTACCTCCAGCTCGGGCTCGCCTACAACCCGAGCGCACGGAACATCCTCGTCGTCGGGCTCGGGGGAGCCGCGGTGCAGAAGCGGCTCTGGCGGGACTTCCGCGACGTCACCGTGACGACCGTCGAGCTCGACCCGGACGTCGTCGACGTGGCGTACCGCTGGTTCCACCTGCCCCGCGACGAGAAGCGGCTCCCCGTCGAGGTCGACGACGGCCGTCGGTACCTCCAGCGGACCGAGAAGCGCTTCGACGTGATCATGGTCGACGCGTTCTACGCGGACGGGGTGCCGTTCCACCTGACGACCCTCGAGTTCGCGGAGCTTCTCCGCGACCGCCTCGCGCCGGGGGGCGTCGTCGCGACGAACGTCATCGGCGCGATCACCGGCGGGAGCTCCCAGATCACGCGCGCCCTGTGGAAGACGTACGCCGCAGTCTTCCCGACGGTCGTGCTCCACCCCGTCTACGAGGGCCCGTCCGACCGTCGCCCGGGCGACATCCGGAACATCATCGTCGTCGCGACCGAGCGCGCGGCGCCGTCGCCGGAGCGGCTCGCGGAGTCGTGGGACGAGACCCGCCGTGCGCGCGCACCGAAGGCGCCCGACCTCCGGGCCGCCGCGAAGGACCGGTGGCAGCGGCCGGTCGTCACCTCGGACGTGCCGCTGCTCACCGACAGCTACGCGCCGACGGACGCGCTGCTGATCGGCTGAGGCGGACAGCGCGGTTCGACCGGGCGGTCAGGGCGTCGACAGCGCCCGGGCGACGTCGAGGATCGCCGCCGGAACGCTGCGCGGATCACCGCGGACGACCTCGAGCGGCACGTCCACGACGTCGACCCCGCGGAGCGCGATCATCCGCCCGAAGGTCCCCGTCACGGCGAGGTCGGCCGCGGCGACGCCGAAGCGCGAGCCGAGGACGCGGTCCGTCGCAGTCGGCGTGCCGCCCCGCTGGATGTGCCCGAGCACCGTGACCCGCGCCTCGAACCCCGTCCTGCGCTCGAGCTCGGTGGCAACGACCGCGGCCACGCCGCCCAGCCGTTCGAAGCCGAACGCGTCGAGCGGCGCGGCAAGGCCCGCGCCCAGCGGCGGCACGATCCCCTCGGCCACGACCACCACCGAGTAGCGGCGCCCGCGCGCAGCCCGGGCCCGCACCAGGTCGGCGACCGCGTCGAGATCGTAGGGCTCCTCGGGGACGAGGATCGCGTCCGCGCCCGCTGCGATGCCGGCGTACGTCGCGATCCAGCCGCACGTGCGGCCCATCACCTCGACCACCATCACGCGGTCGTGTGACTCGGCGGTCGTCGTGATCCGGTCGATCGCCTCCGCGGCGGTCTGTGCGGCGGTGTCGAAGCCGAACGTCGCGTCGGTGCCGGGGATGTCGTTGTCGATCGTCTTCGGCACCCCGACGATCGGGATGCCCTCCTCCGACAGGCGAAGCGCGCTGCGGAGCGTCCCGTCGCCGCCGACGACCACGAGCCCGTCGAGGTGTTCCCGCTCGAGCGTCGCGCGGACGGACGCAGCGCCCTCGCCGTGGACGTACGGGTCGCGCCGCGACGTCCCGAGGATCGTGCCGCCGCGCTGCAGGATCCCTCGCACGGCCTCGCGGTCGAGGGGGCGGACGCGGCCCTCCATCAGGCCGTCCCACCCGTCGAGGACGCCGACGACCACGGCGTCGTGCCGCTCGTTCGCACGTGCGACGACACCTCGGATCACGGCGTTGAGACCGGGGCAGTCGCCACCGGCGGTGAGGATCCCGATGCGCACCCACCTGATCCTAGGTGGTCGTTCCGACCGCGATGGCGGGCGCCTTCAGGAATGTGCCGCCGCCGTTGGCGGGGGATCACGAGCGGCAGGGGATCCGAGCGGCAGGGATCCGCTCGTGCGGATTCCTGCTCGCGGACTAGTAGAGGAACATCGGCTTCCCGCGTACGTGACGCACCTTGGGCCGGTACTCGTCGACGTCGTACAGCTCGTCGACGTCGACCCGCTTGACGCCCTCGCGCGTCGCGGAGATCGGAACCGAGGTGTAGGTGCCGCTGCGCAGCGCGACCATCCGCCCGGACGATCCCTCGAGCGCGAGGTCGGCCGCCATCACGGCGTAGTTCGTGGCGACCATGAGGTCGAGCGAGTCGGGGGCGCCGGAGCGCATGAGGTACCCGACGACCTGGACGATCATCTGCTCCCCGGTCTGCTCCTTCAAGAGCTCCGCCGTCAGCTCGCCGATCCCGCCGAGCTTGCGGTGGCCGTACGCATCCTCCTCGCCGGTCAGCACCATGTCGCCGCCGGCGACGGTCGCGCCCTCCGAGACCGTGAGCATCGAGTAGTTCGACGGGTTCGCCCGCTTGTCGGCGACGAGGAGCGCGCCGAGGCGCTCGACGTCGAACGGCACCTCCGAGATCACGGCGCGGTCGACGCCGGAGAGGTAGGCCGTGACGAGCGAGGTCTCGCCGCTGTAACGCCCGAACAGCTCGACCACGGCGATCCGCTCGTGCGAGCCCGTCGACGTGCGCAGGTTGTGGATGAACTGGACGCCGCGCGTCACCGCCGTCGAGAAGCCGATGCAGTAGTCCGTCCCGTGGACGTCGTTGTCCATCGTCTTCGGAATGGCGACCACCGGGACGCCCTCGTCGTGCATGCGCAGGGCGTAGGAGAGGGTGTCGTCGCCGCCGATCGGGATCAGGACGTCGATCCCCAGAGCCTCCACGACCCGGAGGGCGTGGTCGGTGAAGTCGAACGGTCCCTCGCCATCGGCGCGAGCCGAGAGGTGCGGGGGGACATCGCCGGGCCGCACGCGGCTCGGGTTCGTCCGTGACGTGTGGAGGAAGGTGCCTCCCGTGCGGTCGATCGTCCGGACGGTCGAGAGCGTGAGCGGCTGGAACCACTCGTCCACGGATGCGGGATCGTCGAGGTCGTGCTGGAGGAGCGCCGCCCAGCCGCGGCGCAACCCCACCACCTCGTGACCGTCGTGGACGACGCGGTTGACGACCGCCTTGATGCACGGGTTGAGCCCGGGCACGTCGCCGCCGCCGGTGAGGATCCCGATGCGCATGCCCCGAGGTCATACCGGAAGCGTCGAAGCGGTGGGATGCCGAAGGTGGGACTCGAACCCACACGCCCTCGCGGGCAACGGATTTTGAGTCCGCCGCGTCTACCAGTTCCGCCACTTCGGCCTGCCCCGGGAATCGTAGAGATCCGCTCGTGCGGGCTCGGGGCAACGCGCTCGGGGGTCACACATCCGGCCCGGAACTTCCGCTCGTTATCTAGACTCCCGCACGCAATATGGGCCGGCCCCTTGCCGGGCGCTGGTCCCACACGAAGGAGGAGGAGCTTGAAGCTCAAGAACAAAGGGGTACTCCTCGCCGGTCTCTTCGTCGCAGCCGCCGCGTTCCTCGCGGCCGGATGCGGTGGGGACAGCGGCGGTGGCGCGCCGGAGGCTTTGCCGTCGTCGTCGTGCACGAGCATCGAGTACGAGGGCGACGGGGATCCCGATTACATCCTCGCGTCGGACCTCCCACAACAGGGGTCGTCTCGCGCGCAGAACGAGCAGATCATCGCGGCGATCCGCTACCAGCTCGGCCAGCAGGACTGGAAGGCCGGTGACTACACGATCGGCTACCAGTCGTGCGACGACGCGACTGCGCAGGCCGGGAAGTGGGACTCCGGTAAGTGCTCGCAGAACGCGAACAACTACGCGGAGAACGACAAGGTGATCGGTGTCATCGGCACCTTCAACTCGGGGTGTGCCGCGATCATCATCCCGGTGCTGAACCAGGCGTCTGACGGGGGCATCCCGATGGTCTCGCCGGCGAACACGTGGCCGTGCCTGACGATCAACATCCCGGGCGGCTGTGATGCAACCGATCCGGACAAGTACTACCCGTCCGGGACGCGCAACTACGTGCGCGTCGTCCCGCACGACGTGTACCAGGGCGCGGCGCAGGCGGAGTTCATGAAGGCGCAGGGCGTCAAGAGCGTCTACATCCTCAACGACAAGGAGGCGTACGGCCTCGGCGTCGCGACGACCACTCGCAAGGCGGCCGAGGGCGTCGGCATCAAGATCGCGGGCTTCGAGGCCTGGGACCCGAAGGCCACGAGCTACACGTCGCAGTTCCAGAAGATCAAGGGCACGGGTGCCGACGCCGTCTTCCTCGGTGGCCTGACCGACGAGAACGGCGCGCAGGTGATCAAGGACAAGGTCGCGGTCCTCGGGCCGAACGACGGTGACGTCCAGCTGTTCGCCCCCGACGGGTTCACGCAGCAGTCGACGATCGACGAGTCGGGAACGGCGGCGAAGGGCATGTTCATGTCGATCGCGGGAGTCCCGATCGATCAGTTCAAGGGCCCTGCCCTCGACTTCATCGACGCCCTCCAGAAGGGGCCGCTCCAGGGCAAGGCGATCGACCCGTACGCGATCTACGGCGGGCAGGCCGCGCAGGTCATGCTCGACGCGATCGCGGCGTCGGACGGAACCCGGGCCGACGTGATCACGAAGCTGTTCGAGACGAACGTGACCGACGGTCTGCTCGGCTCGTTCAAGATCGACGACAACGGCGACCCCGAGGATGCCTCGGGTGCCGTCGTCGGCTTCACGTTCTACGTGGCGACAGACGAGCTCACCACGAAGACGGTCGTCTCGCCGAGCCCGGAGACGGTCGCGGCGGCGGGCGGCACGTAAGCAGATCGAAAGCTGCACGGAAACGGGCGGGAGGGCTGTTGCCCTCCCGCCCGTTTCGCTTTAGAGTCGCCGCTTCATGAGTGACGCGCTCAACCGCGTTCTGCGAGTTTTTCGAAACCCGCGGGTCGTCAACGGGATCGGGCTGGCGCTCGTGGGCGTGGTGGGCGTGTGGCTGCTCGTGAACTTCGTCAAGGGGCCGCAGGAGTTCGTCAACGTCGCCCTCGACGGCCTCACGCGCGGCTCGATCTACGGCGTCGTCGCCCTCGGCTACACGCTCGTCTACGGGATTCTCCAGCTGATCAACTTCGCGCACGGCGACGTGTTCTCGCTCTCCGGCCTGGTCGCGAGCACGATGCTCTTCTCGGTGCTCGAGCTGACCGGGGATTCGAGCAACCTCGTCGTCATCGGCGGGATCATCGTCACGCTCGCCGTCACCATCCCGCTCTTCGCCGTCGTCAACGCGACGATCGAGCGCGTCGCCTATCGGCCCCTGCGCCATGCGCCGAGGCTGACGCCCCTGATCACCGCGGTCGGCATGTCGTTCATCGTCTCCAACATCTCGCTCGCGCTCTACGGCGTCGACTACGAGAGCGGCTCCGACCTGATCCCCCAGGGCGCGGCATTCACCATCGGGGAGATCATCGTCACGTGGAAGCTCGTGTTCGCGCTCGCGATCATCGTGCCCGCGCTGATCGCGCTCAGCTGGTTCGTCGGCTACACGCGGCAAGGAAAGGCGATGCGCGCGGTCGCACAGGACACGGAGGCGTCCGCGATGATGGGGATCAACGTCAATCGGACGATCTCCGTGACGTTCCTGATCGCCGGCGCGCTCGCGGCGGTCGCGGGCCTCGTGTTCCTGCTCGAGTACAACATCCGCTACGACACCGGCTTCGAGCTCGGGCTGATCGCCTTCACCGCTGCAGTGCTCGGCGGTATCGGCAACCTCGCCGGAGCGGTGCTCGGCGCGCTCGTCATCGGCTTCGTGCAGTCCTTCAACGAAGGGCTCACCTGGTTCGCGCCGGGCGGCGACTGGACCCGCTCGATCGTGTTCGGCATCCTGATCGCAGTGCTCGTATTCCGGCCCCAGGGTCTCCTCGGCGAGCAGACGCCGGAGGGTGCATGACCGGCCACATCGACCGCGTGAGGAGCCGTGCCGGGGACAATCCGAACGTCTGGCTCGTCCCTGCGGTGATCGTGCTCGGCCTGCTCTACCCGTTCCTCGAGGAGCCACTCAGCACGCTGCCCCTGATCGGCGACTTCGTCCCGACGACGGCAACCGTCGTCGTGATGATCGCGTTCACGATGATGGCCGTCGGTCTCAACATCGTCGTCGGCTACTGCGGCCTGCTCGACCTCGGCTACGTCGCCTTCTACGCGGTCGGCGCCTACACCGCGGGGTGGTTCGCGTCGCAGCAATTCGAGCAGGTGACGTTCCACTTCGGCTCGTCGGTCGACAACGACAAGGTCGGCATTCACCTCTCGATGTGGCTCGTGCTGATCATCGCCGGGCTGCTGACGATGCTCTCCGGCATCATCATCGGCCTTCCGACCCTGCGCCTGCGCGGCGACTACCTGGCGATCGTCACGCTCGGGTTCGGCGAGATCGTCCCGGTCGGTCGTCCGGAACGGCGACAGCTTCGGCGGCTTCAATCTCACGAACGGGACGTTCGGCATCTCCCCGATCGACGCGGTGGGCTTTCCGCTCCTGAGCGCGATCGGCCTGCCCGAGAACTTCCAGGCCTCCGACAACCGCGCGCGCTGGTACTACCTGGTCGCCTTCCTGCTCCTGCTGTTCACGATCTTCTGCTCCGTTCGCCTGCGCGACTCGCGCCTCGGGCGCGCGTGGATCGCGATCCGCGAGGACGAGACCGCGGCCGCGGCGATGGGCGTCCCGCTCATGAAGACGAAGACCTGGGCGTACGCGCTCGGCGCGTTCTTCGGCGGCGTTGCCGGTGCGTACTACGCGAGCTTCAAGTCGGGCGCGTTCCCCGCGGACTTCTACTTCAACATCTCCGTCTTCCTGCTCTGCATGGTGATCCTCGGCGGGATGGGGTCGATCTGGGGCGTGACCGTCGGCGGGATGATCCTCGCCTACCTCAACTTCAGCGGCCTCTCGACGATCGGCACCAAGATCCAGGACGCCGGGCTCGACTTCGACCCGACCAAGTACCAGTTCGGGATCTACGGGATCATCATCGTGCTGATGATGCTCTTCCGTCCTGCCGGCCTGATCCCGGAGCGGCGTCACAAGGTCGAGTTCGAGGAGGGCGTGCACGACACGCCGTTCTACGACGTCCAGACCGAGGGCGCACTCACCGACCGCGACCAGAGCGACGACTGATGGCGCCCGACAATCTCGTCGAGGTCACGAAGCTCCGCAAGGAGTTCGGCGGGCTGGTCGCCACCGACGACATCGACTTCGTCATTCCGCGCGGCGCGATCGTGGCGCTGATCGGGCCGAACGGCGCGGGGAAGACCACGTTCTTCAACCAGCTGACGGGCGTCTACAAGCCCACGTCGGGCTCGATCGTGTTCGACGGGACGGAGGTCTCCGACCTGCCGCCGCACGCGATCACGGCGCTCGGCATCGGACGCACGTTCCAGAACATCCGTCTCTTCGCGCAGATGAGCGCCGTCGAGAACGTCCTCGTCGGGATGCACTGCCGTCTGCACGGCGGGATCATCAGCTCGATCCTGAGGACACGCAAGGTCAAGCGCGAGGAGGAGGAGGCGCGCGAGCGCGCCCGCGAGCTTCTCGTCTACTCCGGCCTGCCGCGACGACACAACGACCGCGCGGGGAACCTGCCCTACGGCGACCAGCGCCGGCTCGAGGTGGCGCGGGCCCTCGCGACCGATCCGAAGCTGCTCCTGCTCGACGAGCCGACGGCCGGCATGAACCCGCAGGAGACCGCCGAGTTCACGGCGTTCGTCCGGCGTGTGCGCGACGAGAAGGGCCTGACGGTCCTCCTGATCGAGCACGACATGAAGATCGTGATGGGCGTCTCCGAGCGCATCACCGTGCTCGAGTACGGGGCGAAGATCGCCGAGGGCTCGCCGACCGAGATCCAGTCGGACGAGCGCGTGATCGAGGCATACCTCGGAAAGGGCGCAGCCGCGTGAGCGCGACGGCCGCCGCCGGCGACATCCTGCAGCTCGAGGACGTCCACCTCTACTACGGGGCGATCCACGCCCTGAAGGGCGTCTCGCTCCGCGTCGGCGCCGGCGAGATCGTGACGCTGATCGGGGCGAACGGCGCGGGCAAGTCGTCCACGCTCCGGGCCATCAACGGGCTGAACCGCCCGCGCGAGGGCCGGATCCGCTTCGAAGGACGTGACATCACGATGGCGCCGCCGCACGAGATCGTCGGCGGAGGGATCGCGCAGAGCCCCGAGGGACGGCGCCTGTTCCCGCGGATGACCGTCACCGAGAACCTCGAGATGGGCGCGTTCCAGCGCACCGACAAGGAGAACTTCCAGCCGGACATGGACCGGGTCTTCGAGCTCTTCCCGCGGCTCCACGAGCGGCGGGCGCAGAAGGCCGGGACGATGTCGGGCGGGGAGCAGCAGATGTGCGCGATCGGTCGCGCGCTGATGGCGCGCCCGAAGCTGCTTCTCCTGGACGAGCCCTCGATGGGCCTCGCACCCATCTTCGTCGAGAAGATCTTCGAGATCGTCGTCGAGATCAACTCCCAGGGGACACCCGTCCTGCTCGTCGAGCAGAACGCGCTGATGGCGCTCGAGACGGCGAACCGCGGCTACGTCATGGAGACCGGGCGGATCACGCTCGAGGGCCCCGCGTCCGAGCTCAAGACGAACGCTGCGGTGCAGAAGGCCTACCTCGGGCTCGACTGACCGCGAGCCCGGCGACGGTCGGGCCTAGGGCGCGTCCGCGACGACGAGCGCCGGGTACGGCGGCCCGAGCAGGACGCCCGTCCGCGCGGCGGGACCGGCGAGGCCGGCCGCCATCGCGAGCGCGGTGCCGGCGCTGTGCGACGGGACGAGGCCGAGGGCTCGCGCCGCGCCCGCGTCCCGGCACCCCGCGACGATCACGCGCCCGGCGCGCTCGAGCATCGCGTCGCAGGTCTCCCAGTCCGCGAACGGCAGCCGCGGGTGCGGGGCCGACCCCGAGCGGTAGGCGGCGATGGCACGCCGGTCACGCGAGACGACTGCTTCCGCGCGACCGAGCCGCCTGGTCGCGACATCGTCCCGGAGCGCGGCGAAGAGCGCGAGGTACGGCGCCTGCGGGCCGTGCCCCATCACCCGGGAGAAGGAGTGGAGCAGGACGACGGTGCCGCCCTCGGCGAGCGGCGGCCGGTTGCGCCAGAGCCGGAGCGCGTGACCGAGGCCGAGCGCCGCCGCGGTGATCGGATTGAGCGGCTCGCGCGGGAGGTGCGCCCCCTCCCATCCGAGCGGGACGACGATCGTGTCGAGCGGGCCCGGGACGACGACGCTTCGCACCGACGTGCCGCGCACGAGCGCCTCGGCGTGCGCGACGGACGGCGGGCCCGCGAGCGCGGCGACGACGTCCACCTCCCGCGGCGCGCCCGCGAGGGCACGACGGCGCAGCACCGCGGGCGAGGCGTTCAGCAGCCGCCGGAACGGCGACCGTCTCACGGCGTCGACCGCACCGGGCCGCCAGGGGTAGCCGCGGTAGAAGCCCGCCGTGCGTGGACGGTCGAGGACGAGCGAGAGACCGACGAGCGGCACGTTGCGGCCGAGCTCCGTCTCCAGCGCCGCGGCGAGCCGCAGCCCTGTCGCACCGGCGGCCTCGAGCAGCGACACCGTGCGCGCGGCCCGCATCGTCCCCGGCACGGTGGCGTCGAGCAGCGCCGACGCGCCGCCGTGGAGGACGGTCTCGGCGGCGCCGACGGTCACGACGAGGTCGGTGTCGACGAGCGCTGGATGTGCACGGGTCGGGTGCCCGTCGGCGACGAGCGGGCGCAGGTCGTCCGCCTCGCAGTCGTGGACGACGATCTCACCGCGGAAGTCGCGTGCCTGGTCCGGGCGCAGCAGGGTCTCGAGCTCGCGCCGTCCTGCCCGTCTCCCGAGGCCCCCCGCGACGAGGATGGTGATGCGCTGGCGCGGGACGCCGGCACGCGAGAGCTCGGCGAGCACGGCCGCGAGCGCGTCGCGTCGCCCGTCGTCGCGCGCGCTCGGGAGGGGCAGCTCGGGGGGCTGTACCACGACGGTGGCGCGGCCGCTCCGTGGGGCGACGGCAGCGAGCGCGGGCCCGGCAAGCGGATACCGGAGCGCCTCCGCGACCGCGGCCCCGACGTCGGCGATCGGATCGAGCGGCGGCGGCGCGACGAGCAGCAACGCGTCGTCGGGCAGGGTGACGAGCGGGAGGCGCGAGCCTGAGTGGAGTGGCACGCGCACGCGGCCAATCCTAGGCCGACCGCTCGGAGCGGCCGGGCTCTCAGTCGATCGAGCGGTGGAGCCGGTAGAACGTCGGGCGGAAGCCGAGCCGGGGCCACGCGCGCGAGGCGAGCAGGTTCGTCATCCGCCAGTCGGTGACGACCCATGCGCGTCCGGTCTCGCGCGACCACGCGAGCGTGGCCTCGCCGAGCAGGCGGCCTGCGCCCGAGCCCCGCGCCTCGGGTAGCACCGCCGCAAAGCCGAGAAAGCCGGCGCCGGGCGGGAGCGCCAGGCTCGTGTGCATCGACGACACCTCGATCGGGCACGCGATCGCCACACCGATCACGCGGCCCTCGCGCTCGACGACGTACGTCGTGAAGCGGGCGTCGTCGAAGTCGGCCTCGATCTCGGCGCGGGTCTCGTCGAGGTCCGGGAGCGGCCGGCGGGAGAAGACCGGCGAGCGCGCCTGGTGCTCGGGCAGTACGAGGTCGAGCCGCGCGAGCGCGTCGAGGTCGTCGCGCCGCGCCAGGCGGAGCGTCAGGCCGGGCGCCTCGGGCGCTTCCGCCGAGGAAGGCGCCTCGCGGATCGCGTGGACCTGCTGGTGCCCGAAGCCGAGTCGGAACCAGGCGTCGACGAGCGCGGGGTCGGTGGCCGGCACGATCGCGTAGTGCGACGTCAGGCCGTCGGCCACCCAGCGCTCCGCCGCGACCGCGTAGAGGTCGCGCGCGAGCTCCGGGTGGGCGACCGCGTGCCCCGCGGCGTCGACCCAGATGTTCGGGCCCCAGCTCGCATCGTGGGGCGCTCCCACGAGGTAGCCGACGAGATCGTCGCCGACGAGCGCCGCGGCGCCTGACACGCCGTCGGCCGCCAGCAGCGCCTCGATCTCGGGGCGAGCCACGGCGGCGTCCTCGTACCGCGGGTCGAGGCCGGGCTCGACCGTTCGCTGCGTGCGATGGCGCTCGGCCAGGAGCCGCGCAGCACCGTCGAGATGCTCGGCGGCGAAGGGGACGATCACCGGTGTCCGGAGTGTCTGGGCGACGGACATGCGCCAACCGTAGAGCGCCCGGCGCCTCCCCGCGTCGTCCCGCCGGACGGTTCGCCGTCGTCCTCGCGGACGACCGCCGCCGGTCGGTTACGCTCGCCGGGTGAGCCCCAAGACGCTGACCGGCGAGGAGCTCCAGCTCGACGACGGGCCGGCGAAGGGCTCCGAGCTCTTCCTCGTCGACGGCAACAACCTCGCGTACCGCGCGTTCTTCGCTCTCCCGGAGGAGCTCCAGACGACCGACGGCCAGCCGACGAACGCGCTCCTGGGCTTCACGAACATGCTCTTCAAGCTGCTCTCCGACTACGCGCCCCGGGGCGTCGCCGTGGCGTGGGACACCCGTCCCACGCACCGCACCGAGATCGCCGAGACGTACAAGGAAGGCCGCCGGCCGATGCCCGACCTGCTGCGAGAGCAGTTCCCGCATCTCCGGCCGATCGTCGAGGCCTTCGGTTATCGGAACCTCGAGTTCGAGGGATGGGAGGCCGACGACGTGATCGCCACGCTCGCGACGCGCGCCGACGAGGCGGGCATCAAGACGTGCGTCGTCTCCACCGACCGCGACGCCTTCCAGCTCTGCTCCGAGAACGTCTCGCTGATGATGACGCCGCGCGGCGTCGCCGAGGTCAACGTCTACACGCCCGAGCGCGTGGAGCTTCGCTACGGGGTGCGTCCCGACCAGGTGCCCGACTTCATCGGGCTCAAGGGCGACACGTCGGACAACATCCCCGGGATTCCCGGCATCGGGGACAAGACCGCCGGTCAGCTGATCGCCCAGTACGGGTCGCTCGAGGAGGTGCTCGCGAACGCCGGCGAGCTGTCGCCCGCGCGCGGGAAGGCCGTGCACGAGCACGCCGACCAGGCGCGCGCCTCGAAGGTGCTCGCGACGATGCGCCGCGACCTGCCGCTCGACGTCGACCCCTCCGAGCTCGTCTCGGCGCCGCCCGACCGATCGACTCTGAAGGAGATCTTTCGCCGCTTCGAGTTCCGCGGCCTCTTGAGCCGGGTCGACACGCTGGACGCGGCGTTGCCCGCCGCCGCGCCGATCGAGACCGACCAGCTGACGATCCCGTGGCGCGAGGCCGCGCGGGAGGAGCTCGTGTTGAATCCACACAAGGGCCTGCTCGGAGTCGCGTTCGCCGGCGGCCGCGCGGGCATCGCGACGGGCGAGGAGGTCCTCGTCGTCGAGGGCTCGCCCGACGAGCTGCACGCGGCGCTCGGCCCTGCGGCCGAGGTCGCGGCCCACGACGCGAAGCTGCTTCGCCTCGGTCGCGCGCCCGTGGACGACACGCTGATCGCGGCCTACCTCGTCGACCCGGGGCGCTCCGGCTACGAGCTCGACGACCTCGCGCGCGAATACGGGCTCGAGCTCGTCCCCGAGCCGGCGACGGAGGAGGAGACGGCGTCGCTCGTTCGCCACGCGGAGGCGGCGCGCCGTCTCGCGCCGACGCTGCGGGCGCGCCTGCGCGAGTGGGGCGTCGAGCGGCTCTACGACGAGGTGGAGCTGCCACTCACGGCCGTGCTCGGCGACATGGAGGACGCGGGCATCCGGATCGACACGTACCGCATGGGGGAGATCACAGCGCGGCTCGCCGAGCGTGTCGAGGAGCTCGAGGCGGAGGCGTTCGCGCTCGCCGGGGAGGAGTTCCAGATCGGGTCGACCCAGCAGCTCGCGCGGATCCTGTTCGAGAAGCTCGAGCTCACGTCAGGGCGGAAGGGAAAGACCGGCTACTCGACGGACGCGCGGGTGCTGCGCGCGATCCGCGACGACCACGCGATCGTCGCGGTCGTCGAGGAGTGGCGCGAGCTGACGAAGCTGCTCAACACGTACCTTCTGCCGCTGCCGACGCTGATCGATGGGCGCGACGGGCGGCTGCACACGACGATCAACCAGGCGGTCGCCGCGACCGGGCGGCTCTCGACGACGAGCCCGAACCTCCAGTCGATCCCCGTGCGCACCGAGCTCGGCCGGCGCATCCGCTCGGCGTTCATCGCCGACGAAGGGTCGCGCCTCCTCTCCGCGGACTACAGCCAGGTCGAGCTCCGGATCCTCGCCCACGTCTCCGGCGAGCCCGTCCTGCGCGAGGCGTTCGCGCGCGCGGAGGACATCCATGCTGCGACGGCCTCGCAGGTGTTCGGCATCCCGCAGGCGGAGCTCACCCGCGGCCAGCGGGACACCGCCAAGATGGTGAACTTCGGGATCATCTACGGGATCTCGTCGTTCGGGCTCTCCGAAAACCTCGGGATCGAGCGCGACGCCGCGCAGGAGCTCATCGACACCTATCTCGCGCGGCTGCCGCGGGTCCAGGAGCTGATCGCGCGCACGATCGCCCAGGCCGCGGCGGACGGCTACGTCACCACGCTGCTCGGCCGCCGCCGGCCGATCCCCGAGCTTCGGGCGTCGAACCGCCAGACGCGCTCGCTCGGCGAGCGGCTCGCCGTGAACACCGTGATGCAGGGCACCGCGGCCGACGTGATCAAGGTGGCGATGGTGCGGATCCACGAGCGCCTCCGCCGCGAGGGCCGCGCGTCCCGGCTCGTGCTCCAGGTGCACGACGAGCTGCTGCTCGAGGTGCCGGAGGTGGAGACGAGCGCCGTGCGGGAGCTCGTGCGCGAGGAGATGGTGGGTGCCTATCCGCTCGACCCGCCGCTCGCCGTCGAGGCGGGCGCAGGCGACACCTGGGCCGACGCGAAGGGCTGACGATGATCAGCCAGGCTCCGATCGGCACTAGGTATCGACGCGCGATTGCGAGGCCGACGTCGGATACGATCCGCGTATCTCAGGGAAATCGACTGAAGGGGAGAGATAGATGAGACGCACCATTGCCGTGCTCGCGGCGCTCGGGCTGCATGCTCGTGGTCGCCGCGCCGCAGGCGCTCGCGGCCAACGGGCCGAAGGACAACGAAGCACGTAGGTCCAGCTTCTCGCGATCAACGACTTCCACGGTCACCTCGCAGCCGAACACGCCGGGCTCGATCCAGGTCGGCTGCTGCAACGCCGGTCAAGAACACGACGGCGTGCAGACCGGGTGGACGCAGAAGACCGTCCCCGCCGGTGGGATCGAGTACCTCGCGACGCACATGAAGCAGCTGCGCGAGCAGAACTCGAACACGATCACGGTCGGCGCCGGGGATCTGATCGGCGCGAGCCCGCTCGTCTCGGCGCTGTTCCACGACGAGCCGACGATCGAGGCGATGAACGCGCTCGGGCTCGACGTCACCGGCGTCGGGAACCACGAGTTCGACGAGGGAGTGAACGAGCTCCTGCGCATGCAGTTCGGCGGCTGTCACCCGGTCGACGGCTGCCAGGACGGCGACGGCTTCGCCGGCGCGGTGTTCAAGTACCTCGCGGCCAACGTGTTCTACGCGGGCACGGACGAGACGATCCTCCCGCCGTACGAGATCGAGAAGATCGACAACGCGAAGATCGCGTTCATCGGGCTGACGCTCGAGGGCACGCCGACGATCGTCACGCCGATCGGCCGTCGCCGGCCTCGAGTTCCGGCCCGAGGTCGCGACGGTCAACGCGCTCGTCGAGAAGCTCCGGAACGAGCAGGGCGTCAAGGCGTTCGTCGTGCTCCTCCACCAGGGCGGCTTGCAGAACCCGCCTGCGCCGGTGTTCCCGGGGCCCGAGAACCAGCCGGACGCCTTCACGGACGTCAACCGCTGCGTCAACTTCAGCGGCGCCGAGATCACAGGCGATCGCGAACGGCCTCGATCCGCGGGTCAAGGTCGTGGTCAGCGCGCACACGCATCAGCCGTACATCTGCACGATCGACGGCAAGCTCGTCACGAGCGCGTCCTCGTTCGGCCGCTTGATCACGGACATCGACCTCACGCATCGACCACGAGTCGAAGCAGATCGTCGAAGGCGAAGGCCGAGAACGTACATCGTGACGCAGGACGTCGCGAAGGACCCGGCCGAGACCGCGATCCTCGCGAAGTACAACGACGCTCTCGGCGCCGCTCGCGAACCGCATCGTCGGCACCGATCAGCGGCGGACATCCGCTCCGGCCGCGACGCCGAGCGGGACGAACGCCGCAGGCGAGCAGCCGATGGGCGACGTCATCGCCGACGCGATGCTCGCAGCGCCACGGCCCGACGGACTTCGGCGGCGCCGTCGCGGCGTTCATGAACGCGGGCGGCGTCCGCGCAGGCCTCGCTCTTCACCCAGATCTCGGGCGGCGAGCAGCCGGGCCAGGTCACGTACGGCGAGGCGTTCACCGTGCAGCCGTTCGGCAACACGCTCGTCGTCAAGACGCTGCACCGGGCCAGCAGATCTACGACGTCCTCGACCAGCAGTTCAACAACCCGGCGCCGCGGGTCAGAACCGGATCATGCTCGTCGTCGGCGAACGTCCACTACCAGTGGACGACGCCGTCGACGCGCCGCACGATCGTGGCCGGCTCGGTGACGTTCGACGGCGGCGCCGATCTCGCTCGGCGGCGAGCTACCGCGTCGTCATGAACAACTTCATCGCGGACGGCGGGGACGGCTTCACCGTCTTCCGCGACCAGTGCACCGACCCGCTCGGCGGTGAGGTCGACATCGACGCGTTCGTGCGCGTACCTCGGCGCGAACTCGCCGGTCGCGCCGCCGGCGCAGAACCGCATCACAAGGTCGGCTTCCGAGTCACACCTCGACGGTCTCGCCGTCCCGGGGGATCACCACCTCCGGGACGGCGGCCGCGAGCTCGGCCCGCGTCAGGAAACAGTGGTTGAGCGCCTCGAGGTGCACCGCCACGACGGACGGGCACGCGCGCGACGACCTCCCGGGTGTCCTCGATCCCCATCACGATCAGGCCGCCCTCGAGGAACGAGGCGCCGCCGGCGTTGACCACGGCGACGCGCGGGCGAAAGCGCTCGATCGTCGCCTCGACGGCCTCGTACCAGACCGTGTCGCCGGCGAGGTAGAGATCGTCGAGGACGAACCCGCTCACCGGCGCGAGGGCATCGGCGATCGCGCCGGATCCGTGCCGGGCGGGGACGCGATGGATGACGAGCCCGTCCCAGTCGAGCGAGTCGCCGATCGGGCGCGCGTCGAGACCGAGGTCGCGAAACGCCGCCGCGTCCTCGGGTTGACAGAAGGTCGGGATGTCGCGCGGGAGGAGCCGCTCGGCGGTGCCGTCGAAGTGGTCCCGGTGACGGTGGGTGACGAGCACCGCGTCGAGCCCTCGCACGACCTCCTCGGCGGGAAACGGGAGCTCGACGGTCGGGTTGTACACGGGGTTCGCCGTATTCTCGATCGGCGGCCGGGCGCGGGCGGGGTCGAGCATCGGATCGACGAGAATCCGCCTGCCGGCGAGCTCCAGCACGACCGTCGCACTGCGAATAAGCGTGATGCGCATAGGTGCTTTCTAGTGGATCCGCGGCGCCGATTCGCGGCGAATCCCCCGCTATACTCCGCGCTCCGATGAGCAACCACACACTCGAGACACCCACCGAACCCGAAGCCGGGGTCTGGACAACAGGCCCAGACGGGGAGCTGATCCCCGACTACGAGGGCACCTTCCCGACGATCAACGAAGGGCAGGTCGTCCACGGCACGGTGGTGCGCGTCGACAAGGACGAGGTGCTGGTCGACATCGGCTACAAGTCGGAGGGCGTCATCCCCGTCGCCGAGCTTTCGATCCGCCGGAACGTCAACCCGGCCGACGAGGTCTCGGTGGGAGACGAGATCGACGCGCTCGTGATGACGAAGGAGGACGCCGAGGGGCGACTCCTCCTCTCCAAGAAGCGCGCCCGCTTCGAGCTCGCCTGGAAGGCGATCGAGGCGGCGGCGGAGAGCGGCGAGCCGGTCAACGGCCGTGTGATCGAGGTCGTCAAGGGCGGCCTGATCCTCGACCTCGGTGTGCGCGGCTTCCTCCCGGCTTCACTCGTCGACATCCGCCGCGTGCAGGACCTCGACGAGTTCCTCGGCAAGGAGCTCCGCTGCAAGGTGATCGAGCTCAACCGCTCGCGGAACAACGTCGTGCTCTCGCGTCGCGCCGTCCTCGAGGACGAGCGCAAGGAGATGCGCCAGGCGATCCTCGACCGGCTCAACCCCGGCGACGTGGTCGAGGGGACGATCTCGAACATCGTCGACTTCGGCGCGTTCGTCGACCTCGAGGGCATGGACGGCCTGATCCACATCTCGGAGCTCAGCTGGTCGCACGTCAACCATCCGTCCGAGGTGCTCGAGATCGGCCAGACCGTCAACGTCAAGGTGCTGGACATCGATCGCGACCGCCAGCGGATCTCGCTCGGTCTCAAGCAGACGCAGTCCGACCCGTGGCAGCAGGTGCTCGACCACTACGGCGAGGGTGACGTCGTCGAGGGCCGCGTGACGAAGGTCGTCACGTTCGGCGCATTCGTCGAGATCCTCCCCGGCGTCGAGGGGCTCGTCCACATCTCCGAGCTCGCGAACCACCACGTCGAGAACCCGCGCGAGGTCGTCTCGCAGGGCGACCCGGTGAACGTCCTCGTGCTCGAGATCGACGGCGACCGCCGCCGGCTCTCGCTCTCGCTCAAGCGGGTCGAGGAGGGCGCCGTGCCGGTGCCCCGCGCCGACGGCGGCGACTCCGTGCACTCGATGCCCGACCTGCGGCTCTCGGAGGAGGCCTTCCCGTCGAGCGGCGCGGTGGTCGACGACATGGAGCCGGTCGCGGGCAGCGAGGACGAGATCGTCGAAGGGTCGCTCGTGGTCGAGGAGGCCGAGGACGCAGCCCAGCCGGCCGTCGAGGCGGACGCCGAGCCCGAGGCGGAGCCGGAGGCCGAGCCTGCGGCCGAGGTGGATGCCGAGCCCACGGTCGCCGCCGAGCCCGAGCCCGAGACCCGAGCCCGAGCCTGCGGCCGTGGCGGACGCCGAGCTTGCGGTGGAGCCGGACGCCGAGCCGACGGCGGAGGCTGATCTCGAGCCCGAGACCGCCGCCGACGCAGCAGACGAGCCCGAGCCCGAGGCCGACGCGGACTAGTGCGCCGCCCGATCGCGGTCGCGATCACGGGGGGAATCGGAGCCGGGAAGTCGACGGCGCTCGAGGCGTTCGGCGCTCAGGGGGCCGCGATCGTCTCGAGCGACGAGATCGTCCACCATCTCCTCGCGTCGGACGACGCAGTCCGCGACGCCCTCGTCGAGCGACTGGGGGAGGGCATCCTCGGCCTCGACGAACGGCCCGATCGGGGCCGGATCGCGGAGGCGGTCTTCGGCGACCGGGAGCAGCTCGCCTGGCTCGAGGGGCTCCTCCACCCGCTCGTCTCGCGCGAGTACCTCACCTGGCGCGAGCAGCTTGCCGCCCTCGACGATCCGCCCAGGATCTGTGTGACCGAAGTTCCGCTGCTGTACGAGGTCGGGGCCGAGACGCGCTTCGACAAGGTCGTCGTCGTAACGGCGCCGACATCGCTTCGCGAGCAGCGGCGCCGCGTGGCACGGGACGATCGCGACGCCCGCCTGCTTCCCGACCGGGAGAAGGTCCGTCGCGCCGACTTCCACTACGTCAACACCGGCACCTTCGACGACCTCTTCGCGTGGGTCGGTGGCGTGATGGCGCAGCTCGAGGAGCAGGCCGACACGCCGTCGCCGGCATGAGGCGGGCCGGGATCGTCGCCCTCGTCGCCGCAGCGGCGGCCGCGGGCGTGGTGGCCTGGGTCGTGACGGCGCAGCCGCAGTGGTACGAGCGCATCCGGTACCCGCTGCGGTACGAGGCGATCGTTCGCACGCACGCGCGGAACTACGACCTGCCGCCCGCGCTCCTCGCGGCGGTGATCTACACCGAGAGCCGGTTCGACGCCTCCGCCCGCTCGCAGGCGGGCGCCGTGGGGCTGATGCAACTCCTCCCCGCGACCGCGAAGGGGATCGCGGTGCGGACGGGCGGCGACCGCTTCGTCGAGACCGACCTGCTCGACCCGGAGATCAACGTTCGCTACGGAGCGTGGTACCTGCGCCACCTCCTCGACCGCTACGACGACGACCTCCCTGTCGCTCTCGCCGCCTACCACGCCGGTCAGGGGAACGTCGACGCGTGGCGTAGTCGCGGCGTCGGCATCCAGTTCCCCGAGACGCGCACGTACGTGAAGCGCGTCCTCGACGCCGAGCAGGTGTACGCCGACGCCTACGCGGGCGAGCTCCCGGGCGGCTGAGGTGGGCGCGTCGCGTCCCGCACGAGCCGGAGCAGCAGCTCGGCGGGCGGCGGGTCGAAGCCGAGGGCGCGCTGGGTGACGATGCCGTCGACGACCACGCCGAGGAACTGCAACACCTGCTCCGCCGAGATATCGGCGCGGATCTCCCCCGCGGCCTGGGCCGCCTCGATCCATCCGCGGCCGCGCGCGCGGGCCTCGGGCGGCGCGATCGCGAGCCAGCGCTCGCGGAGGGCCGCGTCCTCCTTCAGTCGGCGGCCGAACTCGAGGTACACGGCGAGCCAGTCGGACTCGTGCTCGGTCAGCGACTCGAGCAACGCGTCGAAGCCCCCCTCGGCGAACAGGTCGAGGACGCGGGCGTTGTCCTCGGCCGCGAGCGCGAGGAACAGCTCTTGCTTGGAGGGGAACCAGTTGAAGATCGCGCCGCGCGAGAGGCCGATCTCCCGCTCGAGGCGGACGACCGTGGCGCCGTCGTAGCCGTACCGCGCGAAACAGCGTCGCGCGCCGTCCAGGACGCGCCGCCGCCGCACCTCCTTCTCCGCGTCGCTCAGCTTCGGCACCGGTCGAACTTTACAAAACAGTACGTACGTCTTATATTGTTGGCCATGGCTGACCCACGTGATCGCGAGCTCGCCGAGCTCCTCGTCGACACCTGCATTGGTGTCCAGCCGGGCTGGCAGGTCGTCATCGGCGGCTCGCCGCCGGGCCGTCCGCTGATCGACGAGATCGTCCGCGTCGTGGCCGAGCGCGACGCGTACGCGCTGCTCCGGCTGACGTTCGACGACACGACGTTCATCTCGCGTACGTGGACGCGGTTCGCGCCGCTCGAGCGGCTCGCGTCGCTCGCGCCGATCGAGGCCCACGGCATC
Source organism: uncultured Actinomycetes bacterium (assembly GCA_963792245.1). Lineage (GTDB taxonomy): Bacteria > Actinomycetota > Thermoleophilia > Gaiellales > Gaiellaceae > Gaiella. The sequence continues at coordinate 1,251 of CAWBVO010000017.1, read as the reverse complement.
GAGACCTGTGACGCACTCATCGTGATCGTCTCGCCCGAGAACACGCGCGACGCGTCGAGCGTCGATGCCGAGCGCATGGCGACTCTCCAAGGCGCGTATCGGCCTGTTCTCGAGCGCGTCTTCGGCGGTCAGGTGCCCTGGGTCGGATGCCAGTACCCGACGCCGGCCCTGGCGCAGGAGGCCGGCATGGCGACGGAGGAGTTCGCCGACTTCCTCTACGGCGCCTGCCTGCGGGACTGGGACGTCGAGCGCGAGCGGATGCAGCTCTACGCCGACCGCTTCGATGCCGCAAGCGAGGTGCGGATCGTCGGCGCGGAGACCGACCTCCGCCTCTCCCTCGCCGGGCGCACGATGAAGGTCGACGCGGGCGGGGCGAACATGCCGGGCGGCGAGTTCTTCGGCTGCCCGGTCGAGGACTCGGCGGAGGGCACGATCGCGTTCACGGAGTTCCCGGCCGTCTACGCCGGTCGGGAGATGAACGGGATCCGGCTCCGGTTCGAGCGGGGCCGCATCGTCGACGCGTCTGCCGAGACCAACGAGGACTACCTGCTCGAGACGCTCGACTCGGACGAGGGAGCGCGCCGCCTCGGGGAGCTCGGCATCGGCTGCAATCCCGGGATCACGCGCTACATGCGCAACACGCTCTTCGACGAGAAGATCGACGGCACGGTCCATCTGGCGCTCGGCAACGGGATACCGGAGGTCGGCGGAGTCAACGAGTCCCGCATCCACTGGGACATCGTCAAGGACCTGCGTATGCCGGGCACGCGGATCGACTCGACGGCGAGGTCGTCCAGCAAGACGGCGCCTGGCTGACCTGACGCACGCCGGGCCGGCAGCGGTCTACTCGGGCTCGTCCCGCTCGGTCATGTGCCGCCAGAGGTTGTCGAGAAGCTTCATCCCCGGCGGCGTGTAGAGGACGGCCGGGAAGTCGAGGACTCCGGCGGAGAACACGCGCGCCCCGGTGGGCGTCTCGTGGTACGTCATCTCCGCGTTGAGCCCGGTCCCGAACAGGTTCGGGATGAGCGCCAGGACTTTCGTCCCCGGGGGTGAGAGCGGGGTCGTCATGTCGATCTCGATCCCGAACCCGCCGACTTCCTCGCCGAGCCGGTCGTTGTTCTGGAGCCCGGTGCCCTCGAAGAGCCACGGCGCGGCATCGTGGTCGGTGACGATGTACGGCGCCTGGTGCCGACCGTCGTCGTTCGCACGGTACTGCGCACCCAGCATGCGTGCCTCGGGTCGTCCGAGCGC
>CAWBVO010000016.1:0-208009 GCA_963792245.1 uncultured Actinomycetes bacterium | reverse complement strand
CTGAGCGCCTCCTGGTGGCCGTGCGCCCAGATGTCGGCGATCATCTCCTCCGTGTCGTCGCCGGACGCCCCCGCCTGCTCGCGGATCAGGTCCTCCACCTCGTCGTCTGAGACGACGAGACCGGCCTTCTCCGCGACCGCCTCGAGTGCGAGCTCCCGCGCCACCGACTGCGCCGCCTCGGCGCGGATCTGCGCGGTGAGCAGCTCGGCGTCCGGCCGGTCGCCTGGAAGTACGCCTCGGGCGACAGCCCGCGGTTCGAGAGCGAGCGGACGAACCCGTTCAGGAGCTCGCGCGCGCGGTCTCGACGAGCTGTCCGGCGCCCTGGACGTTCGAGGCGCGGACGAGCTCGTCGACCGCAGCCGCCCTGAAGGCGGCGTCGATCCGCTCGTCGACCGCGGCCCGGACCCGCCCCTCGATGTCCGCCCGGAGCTCCGCCAGCGTGTCGAACTCGCTGGCCGACCGGGCGAGCTCGTCGTCGGCCTCGGCCAGCACCTTCTCGTTGACGTGCTTCAACGTGACGTCGACGGTCGTCTCGCGCTCGTCGGCGAGGTCGTACCGGACCTTCCGCGTGTCGCCGACGCTCGCGCCGATCAGCGCGGACTCGATCTCGGGGACGAGGCGTCCCGACCCGAGCTCGACGACGGTGTCCGACTGACCCGTCCCGTCCGCCCCGGCGAGGTCGACGACGACGGTGTCTCCCTCCTGCGCCGGCCTGTCGTCGGCGGGCACGAGCTCGGCGATCGAGCTCCGCAGGGCGTCGATCTCCGCCTGGACGAGCTCGTCGGGCACGCTCGACTCGGCGCGGGGAACCTCGAGCGTCGTCCAGTCGACGATCTCCGGCGTCGGCTGGACCTCGACCGTGGCGCTGAAGCTCCACGGCTCCGTCTCGGTCTCGGGCAGCTCGAAGTCGTACTCGGGTGTCGCGACAGGCCGGAGGCGCGAGCGCGCAGCGGCGTTCCAGAACCATCCGCCGATATGCGACTCGACCGCCTCGACCCAGAGCCGGTCGCGGCCGACGTTCGCGAGCAGGACCTGGCGCGGCACCTTGCCCTTGCGGAAGCCCGGGATCCTGACCGAGCCCTCGAGATCGGACGCGGCGTGCTCCACCGCGTGCTCGAGCTCGTGGGGCGACACGTCGATCGTGAGGCGGACGCGGTTGCCGCCGAGCTCCTCGACCTGGGCCATGCCCGGATTCAAGCATTTGGCGTGACTCCTCCCGCGCAGCAGTGGCCGCCCGACGGTGGGACGCAGTGCGGGCGAGAGGGGTCGAACCTCCAAGGGACTCACGTCCCACCGGGACCTAAACCCGGCGCGTCTGCCAGTTCCGCCACGCCCGCGGGGGCGGGCGTCAATCTACCGCCCGAGCAGGAGCCCCACCGTCTCGCGCACCGAGTCGATGACCAGGCCGGCCAGCGCGATCAGCGCAAACGCCGCGAAGGCGGCGAACGGCTCGTTCGTCTGCATGACGAGCAGCGCGCAGAACGCGCCGACGACGACGCAGGCGGTGGCGAGCGGTCGGCGGGTCCTCGTCCCGAGTGCGAGGCCGGTGAGGAACACGAGCCCGAACACGACGATTCCCACTGTCATGGCCGGAGCGTAGGACCCGGTCCGGACGGAGCGGTCCCCTCCGCGGCATCGTGATCCGCCGAGCGGATCACGAGCGGGGCATATCGCTCGTTCGGCGGGCACGCCCCGAAGCGGCCCGCTTCGCGGCCTGGGCGGCCGAAACCTGCGATGGCCCCGGGAGGAGTCGAACCTCCGCTCGCAGGTTCGAAGCCTGCCGCTCTATCCGCTGAGCTACGGGGCCGGTGCCACCCGATCGTAATGACGGGCAGAGAGGTGGCGGACGGGACTCGAACCCGCGACCACCGAGACCACGATCAGGAGCAGGGCATCACGGTACCTCTCCTGGCGTGAGTTCATGCGGTTTTTGCCCGTCTGACATCACCTCGCATCACCCCGTCTCAGGCTGGAGTTGCCGGGAGTTGCCAAAGCGGTTGCCACGCAGGCCGAGCGAAAGGTGTCGTCCGGGGCGGGCAAGCGTCATCGGGAGAGGCTCAGTCGCGCCGGGGATGGCTTCTGCAGATGGGTGACGCTCGACCCTCCCCCGGAAGCGAGAACCATTCACCGTCGACCATGGTGATCTCACGCCGCTTACCGCCCGCCACAAATGGCGCGAGAGCCGCTGACCACCCGCGATGTCCTCGAACGCACCGCCCTTCGGCACAGCACCGGCTTCACGCCACGCGAGCTCGAACGGTGAGAAGAAATCACGTCGGGGTCATGAGCGCTCGCCGCGGAGGTCTCGGCGGCGAGCGCAGTGGTCGCGGCCGCGAACGCGCTCGACCAGCGATGAATATGACACGACCGCCCGGTCTAAGAGTTCACACAGCCGGAGCAACACAGACAAGGAGACTCGAACATGCCGCGGTACCTGATCTCGTTCGACGACGGATCGATGGATCACATCCGCGAGGAGGACTGGCCGACGGTCGGTGAGGCGTCGCGCGCGGTGGTCCGGGAGATCAAGCAGGCGGGCGCTTGGATCTTCGGCGGCGGGGTCCTGCGTCAGCAGGCGAGCATCGTGTCGACCGACGGGTCGGTCGCTGACGGCCCCCTCCCGGAGACCAAGGCCGTGGTCGGCGGCTTCTCGATCATCGAAGTCGCCTCACGCGAGGAGGCGCTCGCCTGGGCGGCCAAGATCGCCGAGTCCTGCCGATGTGCCCAAGAGGTACGCGAGATCATGTACGACCCGGAGTCCTGAGGCCCAGACCGGAGCAGCTCGACCAGCGACCGCGTCTCGGGTCACGATCGGGCCACGCCGCGTCCATGACCATCGGGCGCCCCTCCTGCCGCGGCTGCGGCACTGAGCTGTCGGTCGGGCTCGCGAGTCATGCGCACGGTACGCGCCTGAGGCGGTGGTTTCCCCGGGCCCTTGCCGCGGAGGCACGTGGACGCCTGCCCGCTCGACGAGGGCGCGCGTGCCGTTGTCGAGCACGGACCTCTTCGAGCCTCGCGCGTCGTGCGGGTAGCCCTCGACGACGCCACCGCCCCCTCCGAGATCAGTCGAGCGCGACCTCGAAGCGCACACGTCCCACCGCCCCTTCGACGTGTACCGCCGATCCCGCGAGGTTGCAGGACGAACCAGTCGTCGCCGACGAGGACCACGCCCCTCCTCGGTCCGCTCGAGCGTGCGTAGTCCCGTTGGGGCGACCCGCCTCGGCTGTAACCATCCGGTCATGGCGATGCCCGTCATCGAGGTTCGCCTCGACCCCCCGCTGCTCGATGCGCTCAGCCGGCGAGCCGACTCCGAAGGAGTGAGCCTGAACGAACTGATCCGCCGGTTCGTTCGGGACGGGCTGGACAGCGAACCCGAAGCCCGAGGCCTCGGGCTTGGACCTGCGCCCGCAGTGGAGCGATCATGTCGGAGGCAACACGCCTCTCCGAAGGGGCGCGTGACGGCAAAGACGAAGGAAGAGCAGCGACAGTGGAGTTCCGACCCCTCCCACGACTCGCCGGCAGGAAGAACAGTTTCGCCGCCGAGCAGGAAGACCGCCAGGGCGACGCGGTCAGGCGTCTGTGGACACGGACGGCGATTCGGCGGCGCTCCGGGGCCGGTTGTAACCAGGACGTAGCCAGGATGGTCCTGGCGGTCCCCTCGAGCTCGCCCCAGAAGCGCGAAAAGCCCTGTTTCCAGGGCTCCGGTGAGGGTGGCGGACGGGACTCGAACCCGCGACCACCGGGACCACAACCCGGGGCTCTACCAGCTGAGCTACCGCCACCGCGCGGAGACGCAGGATACCGCGGGCTAGGCTCGGGCCGTGGACGGCGTGCGGCACACGCGATACGGCTGGTGGCTGGAGGAGGCCGGTCGGGTCGAGGCGACGAGGCCGCTCGAAGGGGACTCGTCCGCGGACGTCGTCATCGTCGGTGCGGGGTACCTCGGGCTCTGGACGGCGTGGCAGCTCAAGGCGCTCGAACCGGGCTGCGACGTCGTCGTCCTCGAGTCGGGGCTCGCCGGGCACGGGCCGAGCGGCCGGAACGGCGGCTTCGTCTCGACGCTGTGGGACGACCTGCCGATCCTGCGGGAACGTGTCGGCGACACGCGTGCGGTCGCCGTCACGCGCGCGTCCGAGCGCGGTGTGCGCGGGATCGGCGAGTGGTGCGACCGCGAGGGCGTCGACGCGTGGTACCGCGCGGCGCCGACGCTCGTCGTCGCGACCAGCGAGGCACAGCTCGGGGCGTCTGTCGACGCGATCGCCGCGTGCGAGGCGGTGGGCGCGCCGGAGGAGGTGCAGGCGCTCACAGCGGCCGAGCTCCGTGCACGGTGCAACGTGGGGTTCCTCGGCGGAGCGATCCTCCGCACGTCGGCGACCGTCCAGCCCGCGCGGCTGGCGCTCGGCCTCCGTGCGAAGGTGATCGAGGCGGGCGTCCGTCTCCACGAGCGGACGCCGGTTCGCCGGCTCCGGCGCGACGGATGGGTAGCGACGGCGCACGGCCGCGTGCGCGCCGGCTCGGCCGTGCTGGCCGTGAACAGCGCGACGGCAGGCTTTCCGGGCTTTCGGCTCGCCCATGCGGTCGCGTCCAGCCACATCGTCCTGACCGAGCCGGTCCCCGACGTGCTCGACGAGCTCGGCTGGACGGGAGGGGAGCCGATCGCCGACGGGCGCTCGCTCCTCCACTACCTGCGGACGACGCGCGACGGCCGGATCGCGTTCGGGTGGGGCGGCGGCCGGATGGGCTTCGGAGGACGTCGGCTCGGTCGGCTCGAGGTCGACCGCGATGCCGTCCGCATCGCCGGCGACGACCTGCTCCGCTTCTTCCCGCAGCTTCGCGGGAGGCGGATCACGCACGCCTGGGGCGGGCCGATCGACGTCTCCCCCACCCATCTGCCGATCTTCGGGAGCCGTGGCGCAGTCCACCACGGCTTCGGCTTCACGGGGAACGGCGTCGGCCCCGCGTATCTCGGAGGAGAGATCCTCGCGCGGCTCGCGCTCGACCGCCGCGACGAGCTGACCCGCCTCGCGCTCGTCGACCCGGCGCCGAAGCTGATGCCTCCGGAGCCGCTCCGCTGGGCCGGGGGCTCGATGATCCGCTCGGCGCTGGTCCGCGCCGGACGCGCCGAGGACGCGGGTCGCCGGGCAGATCCCGCCACGCGCTTTCTCGCAGGCCTACCGCGGCGCCTCCGTCTGCACCTGCCGCGCTGACAACAGGTCGAGAACCGTCTCGAGCGCAACGTCGTCCGGCACGTCCTCGGGAGCGCTTGCGACGGCGCGGTGTGCGAGCTCCGCGTAGACGGTGGCGAATGCTCGGAACAACTCGGGCGTGAGGCCGGCGGCCGCCTGGGTTGCGGCGATCTCCTCCATCTCGGCGACGTAGCGCCACGCCTTCGCCGACGCCCGGCCGACCGTCGCGCCCGCGCGCTCCGGATCGGCGGCGCCCGTCTCCGCGAGATCGCCGAGCACGGGCTCGAGGACGCCGTACGCGTGCGCGCTGCGGAGGGCCTGCGTCAGGACCGCGACACGTCCCTTGTACACCGATGCGGTACACATCTTCACCGCCGAGGCCGCGCCGACGACGTCCGACACGACTACTCGGTCGACACCCTCCAGCGGAAGCGCAGCCGCCTCGGGCGCTCGCGCCCCCGAGAGGTAGATGCGGGTTGTCCCTCGCGTGTGCGGGGGCGGCCCGGAGATCGAGCCGTCCACGGCGTCGATCCCGACAGAAGCAAGAACAGCCGCGATGCGGAGGACGACTGTCGGGCCGACGGCGTTGAGGTCGACGACCAGGGGACGTGCGGAACCCGCACACGCGGCGATCTCCGCCGCGACGTCGACCGCGGCACCGGGCGGGAGAACGGAGAGGACGACGTCTGCCTCCCGGACGAGCGACTCGAGCGAGCCGACGTCCTCGAGCCCGGCGTTCGCCGCCAGCCGCCGTGTCCGTTCACTGCGTCCGGTGAGAGCGACGACCACGTGCGCGCCGCCGTCGCGCAGCCGCGCTCCGAGCGCGCTGCCCATTGCCCCGGCCGAGACGATCCCGACGACATGCATGCCGGACGGATACCAGACGCCGCCCGAGTGGCCGAGCCGCGCCACGGGCGCCGGAGCGTCATGTGCCTGTTCATGCCGCTTCACCCCGAGTAGGGTTGCGTCATGGCGACCGAGCCCGCCGGCCTCGATCTGCGCGCAGTCGGCGCCGCTCTCACGGGTGACGTCGTCCTCCCGGCCGACGAGGGGTGGGACCAGGCGCGCCAGGCGTGGAACCTGGCCGTCGATCAGCGGCCGGTCGCCGTCGTGTACCCGGAGTCGGTCGACGACGTCGTCGCGACGGTCGAATTCGCCTCAGCCAGCGGTCTACGGATCGCCTTCAATGCGGGGGGGCACAACTCGGGCCCGATCGACTGGACAGAGGACACGCTGCTCCTGAAGACGGAGCGAATGCGCGGAATCGAGATCGACGCGCAGGCGAGGCGTGCCCGGGTGGAGGCGGGTGTCCTCGGGAAGCCCCTGGCACAGGCGGCGGGCGAGCACGGACTGTGCTACCTCGCAGGGACCTCACCGGACACCGGTGTCGTCGGGTACACGCTCGGCGGAGGCTTCAGCTGGATGATCCGACGATACGGCCTCGCCGCGAACAGCGTGCTCGCGGCCGAGCTCGTGACTGCCGACGGGCGGCACCTCCGCGTGGACGCGGACCACGAGCCGGACCTCTTCTGGGCGATCTGCGGGGGCGGCGGCAACTTCGGAGCCGTCACCGCATTGGAGCTCGCCCTGTACCCGCACTCCGAGATCTACGCCGGCTGCCTCTTCTGGCCGATCGAGCGGGCGACGGACGTCCTGAATGCCTGGCGCACGTGGGTCGACACGGTCCCGGACGAATGCGAGTCGATCGGCAGGATGCTCCAGCTCCCCGACGTCGACTTCCTCCCGGATCACCTCCGCGGCCGCTCGTTCGCGCTCGTCGAGCTCGCGTTCATCGGCTCGGAGAGCGACGGCGCCGAGCTGGCGCGACCCCTCCGGGACCTCGAGCCGGAGCTCGACACGGTCGCGCTGATGCCGACGAGCGACCTGAGCCTCGTGAACATGGATCCCGACTTCCCGCTCCCCTATGCGGGGGACGGGATCCTGCTCGACGACCTTCCGCCCGCGGCGATCGACACGGCGGTGGAGTGCTTCGTCGGCTCTCCGCTCCTCCACTGCGAGGTACGGCACCTGGGTGGCGCCGTCCGGAACGTTCCGGAACGGCACGGCTGCGTCCCCACGATCGAGCAGCCGTTCATCCTGTTCACGTTCGGCCTCGCCGCCGATGCCCAGATGAAGGCGGCCGTCGAGCGAAGCGTGGAGCATCTGCTCGACCGCTTCTCGGCGTGGGACAGCGGACGCAGGTACCTGAACTTCGTGGAGTCCCCCGTCGACACGCGGTTGCTGTTTCCGGAGGCGTCCTTCGAGCGGCTGCGCGAGCTCCGGGCGAGATACGACCCGCGAGCGATGTTCGTGGCGAACCACGCCATCCCGCCGGCGGACTGAGCCGCCGAGGCGGCCGGCAGCGAAGCTGCGTAGGCTAACGCCGACCTCGCAACGGACGTCGCTCGTCCGCACGCCGGGACCGAAAGGACGGTTTGCGTGCCCACGACCTTCGGCATCTTCGATCACATCGAGGGCATCCCCGGTACCTCGACGGATCGCCTGCTCCAGGACCGGCTCGAGCTCGTCCGTCTGGCCGACGAGACCGGGTTCTCGGCCTACCACCTCGCCGAGCACCACGGCTCCGACCTCTGTCTCGCGCCCAATCAGGAGCTGTTCGTCTGTGCGGCGGCGCAGGTGACCGAGCGCATCCGCCTCGGGCCGATGGTGAAGCTCCTTCCACTCCACCATCCCGTCCGGATCCTCGAGGACATGTGCGTCGCCGATCAGCTCACGGGCGGTCGGCTCGATTTCGGCGTCGGCCGCGGGGTCGCGCCCATCGAGCACGCCTGGTTCGGCAGCAGGTGGACGGAATCCCGAGAGCGCTTCGAGGACTCGCTCGGGATCATCTGCCGCGCGCTCAAGACCGGCGAGATCTCGAGCGAGGACAGCCCGTTCTGGGACTTCCCGACGGTTCCGCTCGCGACGAAGCCGCTTCAGGATCCGATCCCGTTCTGGTATCCGGGCAATCCGGTGATCGCCGGCCGCTACGGCATGAGCCTGATGTCTGCCGGCCCGATCGACCAGCGTACGTACGACCTCTACGTCGACTCGTGGCATCAGTACGAGGGCGACGCCCTACGAGTCGACGGGCCGAACGCGCGCCCGCGCGTGGGCTGCACGATGCTCGTCGCGATCGGGCCCGAGGACCAGGCGCTCGAGATCGCCCGCCGCGCGATGGAGGGGCTCGTCCGCCGCACGAGCAACGTCCATCACCATGACCGTCTCATCCTGTCGGAGGAGGAGTGCGAGGCCGCCCAGGCCCCGCTGCGAGCCATCCTCGCCCACATCGAAGGCGCGATCAGCCTCGGCGCCGGCACGACCGAGCAGATCGCCGAGCGCTGGGCCGAGTTTCTCGAGCCGGGTCTGATCGACCACGTGGCGCTGCAGCTTCCGGCCGGAGACATGACCTTCGACGAAGCGAGGCACACGCTCGAGCTGTTCGCCGCGGAGGTGAAGCCGCGGCTCGAGCAAGCGTCTCTTGCGGTCTAGGCCGCAGACAGATGCGTAGACCGCGGCATCTCGAAGGCGAGCTCGTCACCTCCCGCCGCGGCGTGTTCTGGGTCGGCGACGAAACCGTCTCGCTGCCGCAGGGAACGGTTCCGCGCGGACAGATGTTCGTGCAGTGGGAGGCTCCGGCAACCGTGACGAAGCCGTACCCGATCGTGCTCGTCCACGGAGGCGGCGGCCAGGGCACGGATTGGCTCGGCACCCCGGACGGCCGTCCGGGATGGGCGACGTTCCTACTCCAGGAGGGATACGCGGTCTACGTCGTCGACCGGCCCGGACACGGCCGCGCGCCCTTCCACCCGGACGTGCTCGGGCCGATGGGCAGCCCGCTCTCGATCGAGCTCGTCTCCCGGCTCTTCACGAACGCCGCCGGCTCGCCGGAGGCGCATCCCACCGCAGACCTCCACACCGAGTGGCCGGGGAGCGGCGACCCGGACGATCCGTGCGTGCGCCAGTTCGCCGCCGGGACCGGTCCGATGCTCGCGGACCTTCCCGCCGCGCACGCCGTGGAACGCGAACGCGGCGCAGCATTGTTGGACGACATCGGGCCGGCGATCCTGATGACCGCGTCAGCCGGCGCCCCGATGGGCTGGCTGACGGCCGACGCGCGCCCATCGCTCGTCGAGGCGATCGTCACCCTCGAGCCGCTCGGTCCCCCATTTCGTGCCGACAGCGACTTCTCACTCGACTGGGGACTCACCGCCGCACCGATGACCTTCGACCCGCCTGCCGCGTCTCCCGACGAGTTGCTCGCGACCGCCGCGGGAGCGTCGGCCGCCCGGGCGGAGCCGGCGCGGACGCTGCCGGCGCTCACCGGCATCCCGATCGCGATCGTCGAGGCCGAGGCGTCCTTGTTCGCCCAGTCCTGTGCCGCCACGGCGGCATTCCTGGAGCACGCCGGCTGTCGCGTCGATCGGATCGCGCTCGCCGAGCACGGCGTCCACGGGAACGGGCACCTGATGATGCTCGAGCGAAACAACCGCGATGCGCTGGAGCCGATCCTTCGCTGGCTGGACGGCACCGTGAACCACGCGGCGTAGACCCTGCGGCAGGGCTCGCGCGGGCCGCACCGGGCATACTCTCGCCGTGGACGGCGTCGTCGCCCTGGGGCCCGAAGGCGGCGAGCACGTCGAGCGCACGGAGCGCCACCACCGAATCCTCGCCGAGCTGCCACAGCTCGAGGTCATCGAGCTGCGCTTCGGACCCGGCTTCGAGGGTGTCGACCCGCATGTCCACGACGACTTCGTGGACGCGTTCTTCGTGCTCGCAGGCGAGGCCGAGTTCGTGGTCGGAGACGAGGTGCTCCGGGCGGAGGCCGGGAGCTTCGTGGCCGCGCCTCCCGGGGTCGTCCACGGCTTCTCGAATGCCGGGGACACGGAGCTCCGGCTCCTGAACATCCACGCGCCGAACGTCGGGTTCGCCGACTCCCTGCGGCGCGGGTAGCCGCCGCGCCCTCCGGGAGAATTCGAACCTCCGTCCCACGCGGCATGCGGTCGGGTTGCCATGGATCGAGCGGACCGTTGTACGTGATGACCCTGCAGGGAGGCAACGGAACCCGAAGTTGGGCCGTTCTCCTCGAACCGGGAGCGATCTGGAGGAAGTCGGTTCGCGATGAGAAACCGCCCGCAGCCCGGACGCCACTCGACACTCCAGCTGACAATCCCGTGTCCGGCTCTCCCGGCCTAGCATCGTCGCTGTCGTGCCTGCGGTGACGGGAGTCCAGTCGCCCGACGAGAAGCCCATGATGGCGAACCGCCCTTCTTCCGACGCCGACCGAAGAGCCGGTGTGCTCGGTAACCTCCGCTCGATGACCGACCGGCAGACGGTCAAGCACACGCCGGTCAGGCACAAATCTCTCTCCACTTCGGAATCGGGGCGTCGGTTGCGTTCTATCCCGCTCGCGGTTACGGCGCGATCCATCAGTCGAATCGGCGTCAGATTGCTCCGATTGTGAAGTGGTCCATGCCGGTGTACTCGCTGTGAGGAGCTGATCGAGGTAGGGCAGCCGTGGCATCTCGACGACAGGGATGATCGTCGCGGCTATCTTTGGTGTAGCGCATGCTCGGTGCAATCTGATGGTGGGCTGCTCGAAGCATGCTCGGAGGCGATCGCGCCAATGGCGATCGACGTTGTCCGTTTCGGCGCGCGATCGCAGCGTTCCGATGGCCCCGCTGGAGTAACGAGGCACCCATCGGCACCGTCGTCCTCAGCCATGAACACGTGATCTACCTCGACAACGGCGACTGGCAGCCTACGGCGCCCGCGCCGATGCTCGCCGAAGTCGCACCGCGCGCAAAGCCGCCAGCGCGACGAGTAGCGCTAACGCGCACAGCGCCAGCCGCGTGACCCAGATACCGGCTGTAACCGCGGGTCCGCGCGGCCGTGAGCGTCACGCGGACCGGTCCGCTGCCCCCGTCGGGACGGCGGGCGACGGTGAAGCCCGTCGGCGTGCGCCCGAGCCGTTCGAGGCCACGCAGTTCGACGATCTCCGGTCCCGCTCCCATTGTCATTGCGAACGGCTGCCGACCCGCAGGCGGGGTGAGCGTGAGCGTGGCGCGGTTGCCGCGCAGACCCGAGGGGTCGATCCTCAGTAGCCGGTGAGGCGGGTATGCAACGACCCGCGCGCTGGTGTCAAGGTAGGCGACGCCGTTGTACCACGTGGCTGGTGCCCGATTCGGCGACACGAACGCATCCTGGACGTGGACGTCGTGATGACCCGTCTCCGGGAAGAACAGCTGCCACGCGCAGGTCGCGATGGTGATCGATGTCGCGAGCGCGAGCGCGAGCGCCAATCGCCGTCGGACACGCCCGACGGCGTTCTCGGTGGCGAGGACCGCGATCCAGCACGAGCGCTGCGATCGCCAGCGCGACATAGGTGTTGAGGCGATACGGGTACTGGATTTGCGCCAGCACGCGCGGGAGCGCGTCGTATAGCGACTCGACCAGGATGAGCGCGAGCAGTGCCGCGAGAACCATGACGAACACGAATGCGGCGCGTCGAAGCGCAGGTGTGACACGGCGCCACAACAGCGCCAGGGCACCGAGTGCCCATCCGAGCATCCAGACCGGCGCCTCGACATACAGCGCCGGCGTGTTCCGCGACACCGACCCATGACGGTCCGGAAAGAGGAGCCTCCGCGGATGGTTGAACTCGCCTGAAGCCCTCCAGGGAGGTATCGGGTCGGACGAAATCTGTGTGTCGCGTGCGTACGTCACCGCGGGCAGGAGGAACCAGGCGTTCGCACACAGTGCGAGTCCTAGGAGCGCGACGAGCCACGCGATCCGGCGGCGCCCGACCGTCAGTGGCCGGCGTAACGCGACGCGCAACGCGACGAGCGCGACAGCGAATGTGATGCTGCCCCACAGCAACGTGATGCTGTGGCTGCCGCTGGCGACGATCGCGGAGGCGACAAAGAGCGCGCACGGGACAGCCTCGAGACGCGGCGAACGCGCAATCCGTACCCCGCTCGCAACCAGCAGCGGGAGCGCCGAGGTCGCGACAAACTCCGGCCACGCGCCTCGGCCGTAGAGGTTCGTCACGTAGTACGCGCTCGCCACGAAGGTGACCGCCGGCGCATGCGCCATCCACGAGCGCACGCCGAGCTGGCGCGCAAGCCAAAGGACGCCGCCGTAGGAGGCGGCCACCGAGAGAACGATGATCGCTTCGAACGCCACGCCCGGGCGATGACCGGCGAGCACCGACAACGCCCCCGCGATGGCGTAAAGCGTGCCGCCGTAAAACATGAAGAACGGGTCAAAGACACCGCCGCCACCCCCACCTGTGTGCAGGAAGTACGTCGGCCTGCCACTGGCCGAGATAGCGTGGTCCTGCACCCAGACCAGCCACTGATGATTCGCAAAGTCGAGTACGAAGACGCTGCGCAACAGCGCCGGCAGCACGAAAGCGAGCGCCACGACGATAACGGCGGCAGCGTCGGCTCTGTTGCGCGTCAACCGCACCCGGAATCGGGTCGTCGCGGACACTCGTGCGAAGGATATGCCGGGCACGATTGCCGCTTCAGTGCCGAGACTCTCTCACGAATGGCACTCGGCCCGCCTGATCCCCGCCACGCCGACCGCGGGCTGACCATGTGGAACCAAAGCACAGACATGCAGGGGGTGTTGGATGCTGATCTCGCCCAAGGTCGTTGAACTCCGGCATTTCGCTGAGGGCGTGGACTTGGGCTGGAGGCCTCTAGCCCGGGTGCGTCGACACTCCTAAGCGTCGCCGAGCGGCTCAGCGGAGCGGTCGTCAAGACGTTCTCGGACTCCGGGTGTACTCGCGGTTCGGTCGCGCACGGACGTGTCGCCGCTTCTCGCGGCCGCGGCAGCCCTGTGGATCGCTCACCTCGAGTTGTCGGCGAGCTGGTCGGCGTCGACATCTTGTGAGGTAGGCACGACATGTGCCTTTCCGGCACCCTTGACATGCCTGACCCACGGTTTAAAGCCGTTTCCGTGCGGCCATGCGGCTGAAAAATGCGCCCGGCAGGATTCGAACCTGCGACCCGCGGATTAGAAGTCCGCCGCTCTGTCCCCTGAGCTACGGGCGCCCGGTGACCAGCGTAGACGCTCGCGCGGCGGTGTCCGGCGACGGTGGTCGCAGCGTCCCGCGCCGCGCGAGGCCCGCGAGAGCACCGACGAATGCGAGTGCGGCGCCGACGGCGAACGCCGCGCGTGCGCCCCGCTCGTCGACGAGCGCGCCCGCCAGCGCGGCGCCCGCCGCCACGCCCATCGAGATCGCGGTGCCGAACCACGCGAACGCCTCGGCCGCAGTCCCCGCCCGGGCGGAGCGGTCGATCAACGCGTAGAGCGCGCCGATCGTCGGTGCGATCGGCAGCCCGGCGACGAACGCGAACGCGCAGAGCGTCGGGATCGAGACGGCGAGCAGCAGCCCGAGCAAGGCGGCTGAGAGTGTCATCGAGCCCACGACGAAGCGGTGGAGAACGCTGCGCGGCGGTCGCAGACCGGCCACGAAGCCACCGACGAGGCTGCCCGCGGAGAAGCAGGCGAGCGCGAGGCCTCCGAGCTCGCGGGAGCCGTGCGCCTCGGCGAACGCGGGCATCGCGAGCTCGACCGACCCGAAACCGGTACCGATCGCCGCGGCGTAGACGACCACCGTGCGGACGCCCGGCGACCCGAGCGCCCCGAGGAGCCCCGCCCCACCGCGACGCGACGGAGGGGTCTCGCGCACCGGAGGCAGGAGCGCCGTGGCCGTTGCACCCACGAGGCTCGCGAGACCGGCTCCGGCGAGCGCCGCCGGCGGGCTCACCGCGGCGAGGGCGGCTGCCAGCAGCGGGCCGCCGACGAAGAAGATCTCCTGCAGCGTGGCCTCGAGCGCGTAGGCGGTCGACCGGAGATCGTCGGGCGCGAGGCGCGGCCAGACGATGCGCACGGCCGAGGAGAGAGGCGGCAGCGCGAGGCCGGCCAGCGCCGCGACGGCGCCGATGGCGACGAGGCCCGCCCCCTGCACCGCAAGCACGACCACGATGCCCGTCGACATCGCGTACAGGACGGCGCGAACGCGGAGGACGGCGCTCGGGCCGGTCCGGTCGACCTGCCTCCCGGCGATCGGCGCCCCGACCCCGACGGCGACCGCGTAGACCGCCACGACGAGGCCCGCGGCCCCGTAGCTCCCGCCCTCTCCGCGCACGAGGAGAAGCAGCGCGAGCGGCGCCATCCCGAGCGGCAGCCGGCCGAGCAGCGACCAGCCGACGAGAGCAGGCACGTGCGGGAGCCCGAGGAGCGCGCGGTAGTGGCTCGTGCCGGTCATCGCCTCAGACCCCTTCCTCGAGCTCCGTGTCCTCGAGACGTTCCTGCTCGGCGAGGAAGCGCGCGAACCAGTAGGCACAGACGGCGAAGAAGACGATCGACTGCTCGCCTGCCATCGTCATCCCGCCGAGCTGCTGGTCGGCGATCCGGGACAGGCCCCACACGCGCTCGGGCGCCGCCGCATAGACGTCGTAGAGCGGCTCGGGGACGAGCGCGAGCACGAGCCCGAGCGGGGCCGAGAGAACGAACGCCGCGAACACGTAGGCAGCGCGTGCGCCGGACGCGAGCCTGTGCGGTACGTCCTGCCAGACGCACCACCAGAAGAGGACCCCGGCCAGGACGTAGCACGCGTGCTCGAGCGCCAGGAGGCTCGACGGGCGGCGGAGCGCCGCGTCGTACAGGGCCGGGACGTGCCAGGCCGCGTACGTCAGGGCCCAGAGCGGGAGCGCGACGTACGGGAGGGTGAGGGCGCGGATGACGCGCGGTCCCGAGACGGCGGCGGCGAGGCCCGGCGGGACGCCGAGCACGAGCAGAAGTGGCGCCCACTCGGCGAGGACGACGTTCTGGAGGAGGTGCGCCCAGACGAGGTACTCGCGCGCGAGGGTGTCGAGGGGCGTGACGAGCGCCGCGACGAGGAGCATGCAGCCTCCGAGAAAGGACGCCGTGCGGAGCGCGTGGCGCTCGTTGCGCGCCCCGACGAGGTAGACGGCCGCCAGCAGGAGCGGTGCGAGCGCCTCCCAACTCCACGACCAGTCGGCAGGGCTCATGCGGGCACCGTACGCGAGCGCCTCGCTACGCTTCACCGGCTTGCGGGTGTAGCTCAATGGTAGAGCCCCAGCCTTCCAAGCTGGTTACGAGGGTTCGACTCCCTCCACCCGCTTCGTTCGTGCGAGCCCCGTCAGCGGCCGGTCGCCGAGAAGTGCTGATAGTCCTTGTCGCCCGACCAGCGGCCGCCCCACGACCAGCCGACGCGATCGAACGCCCTGACGAGCGTGCCTCCCTCGGCAGCCATGCCCGGCCGGGACGGCGTCCGCCGCAGGTACGGCCGGCTCGCGCGGTGCGAGGTCGTCCCGGCCGACGTGACGTAGGGATTCTCGATCGGGTTCAGGTCGATCGCGCGGCCGTACGCGTGCTCGGACCAGCGCGTCGTGCCGTCCACGTAGCGGCAGTTGAAGGCCGAGGTGTTGTCGGCCTCGATCGAGCGGAAGTCGGAGCCGCCGTAGGCGTCGACCGGGATCATCCGCCGGATGGGGAACCGCGCGGCATAGAGGCGCCGGAGGACTGCGACCACGTCCCGCCGCGACGTCCCGGTGGACGACGATCTCGCCGGTGTGGATCCGCCCATCGAAGCCGTAGTGGCGCGCGCGGACGAGGCGGAGATCGGAGAGCGGCACCGGGCAGCCCGGGCGCCACGACGTCCCCGTCATCGTCACGCGCAGCGAGGCGGGCAGCGCGCTCACCGAGCCCCGGAAAGCGGAGTGTCCCGCGCCTCCGGCGACCGCGTCCCCGGCAACCGCAACGGCGAGCAGGACGACGGTCACGACAAGCGCGCAGCGCACCGGGGAACGGTAGCGCCGCCTTGCCCGGCCGGAGTCGGGGTGGCCGGATCCGAACCGGCGACCTCCCGCTCCCAAAGCGGGCGCTCTACCAGGCTGAGCTACACCCCGTCCGAGCCACAGTCTACGGCGCGTCCCCTCCGACGAGCACCACGACGAGCCGACGCGGGCCGTGCACGCCCTCGACGCGCTCGAAGCCGAGGTCGGAGGTGGCCGACGGACCGGAGACGATCACGATCGGCCTGCCCTCGCGGGCCGGCCGCTCGAGCCGGGCGAGGAACTCGGGGACGGTCTCCACGATCTGGTCGGGACGGACGATGCAGACGTGGAGGTCGGGCACGAGCGTGATCGCGCGCCTGCCCTGGCCCGGACCGCCGTCGAGCGCGATCGATCCGGTATCGGCGCACGCGACCGCGCAGGTCGTGACCGCGCCGTCGAGGGCGTCGAGCACGCGGGGTGCGAGCTCGCCGTCCTCGACGAGGTCCACGCCGACGGGTCGGAGGTCGACGGCCAGGTCGGGCGCGACGACGACGCGCGACGCGCCGTGCTGCGCGAGCACAGCCGCCACGGTCGTCGCCGTGTCGTCGGCCCGGAGGACGCCTGCGCCGGCCTCTTCGACCCGCTCGACGAAGCGAGCGACGACGACGTCGGGGGGCTCGAGCCACGCGTGACGTAGTCGCGCGGCACCGTCGGCGGAGGCACGCCGTCGCCGAGGGCCTCGCGGATGCGCGCGAGGACGGCCTCACGCGCCGCGGTCACGCGCCTCCCACCATTCACGGAAGGTCTGTGGCGCCACCCCCGGCAGCGTCCTCGAGCGCCCCCAGCCCGCAAGCGGGCCCGGGAACCACCGCAGGCGGTCGTCGCGGACGGCCGGTCGCTGCAGGGCGCGCGCCGTCCGCTGGGCCCGCTCGTACCGCTCGCTCGTCGAGAACGCCCGGCCGAGCATCCGCAGTGCGCGCCCCTCGAGGCCGGGTCGCGCGGCCTTCACGACCTTGGCCCGCTCATGGACGAGGATGCGCGGGATGTCGATCCCCACCGGACAGACGTCCGCGCACGCGCCGCAGAGGGAGGACGCGTACGGCAGCGAGGCCGCCGTCCCCCGCTCGCCGGACAGCTGCGGTTGCAGGATCGCCCCGATCGGCCCGGCGTAGACGGTGTCGTAGGCGTGGCCGCCCGTCTGGCGGTACACGGGACAGACGTTGACGCACGCCGAGCAGCGGATGCAGCGAAGGGCCGGCCTGCCGTCCGGGTCCGCCAGGGCCCGCGTGCGCCCCGCGTCGACGAGGACGAGGTGGAAGGCGCGGGGGCCGTCCCCCGGGGACACCCCGGTCCAGAGCGACGTGTAGGGGTTCATGCGCTCCCCGGTCGCCGAGCGCGGCAGGAGCTGCAGCAGGACGCCGAGGTCGTCCCACTCCTCCACGACCTTCTCGATCCCCATCACGGTCACGAGCGTCTCGGGGAGGGTCGTGCACATCCGGCCGTTCCCCTCCGACTCGACGACGCCGACCGTCCCGGTCTCCGCCACCGCGAAGTTCGCACCGGAGACGGCGACGCGCGCGCGCAGGAACGCGTCGCGGAGGTGGCGCCGCGCGGCGGCGAGCAGCGACGCCGCATCGTCGGCGAGGCCCGGCTCGTCGAGCGCCTCGCGGAGGAGCTCCGCGATCTCGGGACGACCGCGGTGGAGCGACGGGACGAGCAGGTGCGACGGCCGTTCGCCCGCGAGTTGAACGATGCGCTCCGCGAGGTCGGTCTCGATCGGCTCGATTCCGGCCGCGGCGAGCGCGTCGTTCAGCCCGATCTCGTCGGTCGTGAGCGACTTGACCTTGACGACGCTGCGCTCGCCGGTGGCCGACACGAGATCGACGACGAGCGCGTTGGCCTCGGCCGCGTCGCGGGCCCAGTGCACCACCCCGCCTGCCGCCGTCACCGCCGCCTCGAGCCGGACGAGGAGCTCGTCGAGGCGCAACAGCGCCCGCTGGCGGAGGGCCTCACCCGCTGTCCGGAGCTCCGGCCAGTCGGGCGTCTCGGCGACCACCGCGGCGCGTCGCGCGCGGATCGTCGTCGTCGCGCGGAGGACGTTCGCGCGCATCGTCGCGTCCTCGAGGGCGGCCCGCGCGCTCTGTTCGAACGGAAGACGCGGCGCGTCTCGGGCGGCGGCGCTCACGTCGCGAGCACCTCCGCGAGGTGGACGGCGCGCGTGGGCGACCCGCGGCGCTCGAGCCCACCGCGGAGGTGCAGGAGGCACGACGCGTCGCACGCACAGACCGCCTCGGCTCCGGTCTCCTCCACCCGCCGGAGCTTGTCGGAGAGCATCGCCGTCGAGACGTCGGCGTTCCGGAGGGCGAACGTCCCGCCGAAGCCGCAGCACTCCGTCGCGTCGGCGAGCGGCCGGAGGTCGACGCCCGTCACCGACCGCAGGAGCAACTCGGGCCGGTCGCCGAGCCGGAGCATGCGGAGCGAGTGGCACGTGGGGTGGTAGGTCAGCGTGCCCGCGTACGCAGAGCCGACGTCGTGGGCGTCCAGCCGGTCGACCAGGAACTCGGAGAGGTCGAGCGTCCTCTCGGCCACGTCGTCCGGGTCCGCTGCGAGCTCGGGCACGTGCGCGCGCACGTGCGCGACGCACGAGCCCGACGGCGCGACGATCGCCTCGTACCCCGCGAACGTGTCGAGGAAGCGGCGCGCGAGGGCGGAGGCCACCTCGGGATAGCCGGCGTTCAGATGGAGCTGCCCGCAGCACGTCTGCGCGCGCGGGAACTCGACCTCGACCCCCAGCCGTTCGAGGAGCGTCACGGTCGCCCGTCCGACCTCCGGTGAGAGCGTGTCGACGAGGCAGGTCACGAACAGCGCTACCGGCACATGCGCGAGCGTAATCGATCATCGATGATTTCCCAAAGCGACCCTCGTTCGACCGCTAGGTTCTCCCGCGGTGACCGAGCTCACGCTCCACGGCGCGCGCCCGGCCGGTGTCCCGCGACCACGCCTCGGGTACGCGATGGTGACCGCGGCGTCGGCGCTGTTCGCGGTCAACGGCACGGTCTCGAAGGTGATCCTCACCGAGGGCGGGATCTCGAACCTGCGGCTCACCGAGCTCCGCGCCACGGGCGCGTTCGCCGGCCTCGCGGCATTCGTCCTCCTCGCCGCTCCGCGCCGACTCCGGGTCGCGCGCGACGAGCTGCCGCTCCTCGTCGTGTACGGGATCGTCGGCTTCGCGCTGGTGCAGTGGCTCTACCTCGTCGCCATCGAGCGTCTCCCGATCGGGATCGGCCTCCTGCTCGAGTTCACGGCTCCTGTCCTCGTGGCGCTCTGGGCGCGCCTCGTCTGGCACGAGCCCGTGCGACGGCGCGTCTGGGCGGCGCTCGCGCTCGCGCTCTCGGGCCTCGTTCTCGTGGGGGAGATCTGGCGCGACGTCCGCCTCGACACGATCGGCGTGGTCGCCGGGCTTCTCGCCGCGGGAGCGCTCGCGACGTACTACCTCGCGGGCGAGCACCAGACCCAGCGCCGCGACGCGCTGTCGCTCACGTGCCTGTCGCTCGGCGTCGCGACGCTCTTCTGGGCGCTCCTCCAGCCTTGGTGGGGCTTCCCGTTCGACGCGCTCGGCAAGAGCGTCTCGCTCGGCGGCGCGCTCGCGTCCGTCCACCTCCCCGTCTGGGCCCTCTGCCTGTGGATGATCGTCCTCGGCACGATCCTGCCGTTCGTCCTCTCCCTCGGCGCGCTCCACCACCTCGCAGCGACACGCGTGGCCACCGTCTCGATGCTCGAGGTGCTGCTCGCCTCGCTCGTCGCCTGGGTGTGGCTCGAGGAGACGCTGTCGGCCGCCCAGCTGGTCGGCGGCGCGGTCGTGCTTGCCGGCGTGGTCCTCGCCCAGACATCGCGCTGACGACGCAGGAAGTACGCTGGTCACATGGTCACGCGTGTTCTCCTCGCCTCTCCTCGGGGCTACTGCGCCGGTGTCGAGCGAGCCGTCGAGACGGTCGAGCGCGCCCTCGAGCACTACGGCGCGCCCGTCTACGTGCGCAAGCAGATCGTCCACAACATCCACGTCGTCCGCGATCTCGAGGCCCGCGGGGCGATCTTCGTCGAGGAGGAGACCGACGTGCCGCGCGGAGCGACCGTCGTCTACTCGGCGCACGGCGTCGCCCCATCGGTGCACCGCGCGTCGCGCGAGCTCGCGCACGACGTGATCGACGCGACGTGCCCGCTCGTCACCAAGGTCCACGTCCAGGCCAAGCGCTACGCCGCGGCCGGGTACACGGTGCTCCTCATCGGCCACGAGGGTCACGAGGAGGTCGTGGGCACGATGGGTGAGGCGCCCGACGCGACGATTCTCGTGCAGGACGTCCGCGAGGCGGAGTCGCTCGAGCTGCCCGAGGGCACGCCCGTCGCCTACGTGACGCAGACGACCCTATCGGTCGACGAGACGGCCGAGATCATCGGGACGCTCCGCCGACGCTTCCCGGCCATCATGGGGCCGAAGAAGGAGGACATCTGCTACGCGACGTCCAACCGCCAGTGGGCGGTGAAGGACATGCTGGGCGAGATCGACCTCCTGCTCGTGATCGGCTCGCGCAACTCGTCGAACTCGAATCGGCTCGTCGACGTCGCGCGGGCGTCGGGAGTCCCGGCGCACCTGATCGACGACGAGGCAGAGATCGACAGCGCCTGGCTCGACGGCATCGAGACGGTCGGGATCACCTCGGGTGCCTCGGCGCCGGAGCGGCTCGTCACCAGGGTGTGCGACTGGTTCCGGGCCCGCGGCGTCGAGCGGATCGAGTCGCACCGGATGGTGGACGAGGACGTGACGTTCCGGCTCCCCGTCGAGCTGCGCCGCGAGCTCCAGCTCGCGGAGTCCCGGCCCGGCTGACAGCGGCTCCGGCTCAGGCCCTGACGATCGAGGGCGCGTCGCCCGACGCCTCGAGCGACGTGGCGAGCGTCTCTTCCTTGATCCAGTCGGCGTGCTCGAGAAGGTCCGCGTCCGCGGCCGGGAGCGTGAGCGCGATGCGGTCGGTGAGCGCCAGCCCCGCCTCCTTGCGCATCGAGTTGACGCGGTGGATCAGCTCGTAGACCCGCGCCTCCCGCTCGAGGCCCTCGTCGATCGAGGTATCGAGCGCGACGGTCACCCCGTCCGAGGAGGCGATCGCCCAGCCCTCCCGCGCCGAGCGCTCGACGAGGACGTCGCCGGGCGAGAGCTCCTGGCCGGCGGCGCGGAACCGGCCGGCGCCGAGGTCGTCGAACTCCCCCGCCGCCAGAGCCGCACGGACGGCGCCGAGCTCCTTGCCGAGCCTCGGGCCGAGGACGGGCAGGTTCGGCTTGACGACGAGCTTCGACTCGACGCGGCCGAGCTCGAGAGCCTTGACGCGGAGCTCCTCGCGGACGATCGCCGCGAGGCCGTCGCCCGGCGTCGCGCCCTCGACCACGAGCCGCGACAGCGGCTGCCGGAGCTTGACCCCCGAGGTCGACCGCGCAGTGCGCCCGAGGTCGACGATGCGCCGCGCGTCCGCCATGGCCTCGAGCACGGAGGCGTCGGGCGTCGCGGGGGCGGGCCAGCCGGCGAGGAAGACGGAATCGGCCGCGCCCTCGCACGGCTCGCGGACGAGCACCTGCCACAAATGCTCGGTGAGAAACGGGACGATCGGCGCGACGACGCGGAGCGACTGCGCGAGGCCGTGCCAGAGGACGCGGAGCGCGGTCTCGTCGCCGTTCCAGAACCGCCGCCGCGAGCAGCGGATGTACCAGTTCGAGAGATCGTCGACGAACGCCTCGAACGCGCGGACGACGTCGCCGGTGAGCCACCGCTCGTACCCGTCGGTCGCTTCCTCGACGAGGAGGCGTACGCGCTCGACCAG
Organism: uncultured Actinomycetes bacterium; assembly: GCA_963792245.1. Classification (GTDB taxonomy): domain Bacteria; phylum Actinomycetota; class Thermoleophilia; order Gaiellales; family Gaiellaceae; genus Gaiella. The sequence goes on along the minus strand of CAWBVO010000016.1, from coordinate 186,145 downwards.
CCAGCGGTCGAGAGGGCCGAGCTCCGCGTCGACCCCTTCGAGGTCGGCGAGGCGCGGCGTGAACGACTCGACGTTGCCGTACTGCACGAGGAACGTGACCGAGTTCCAGAGCGTCAGGAGCCGGCGCTGGATCTCGCGCGCCGGCCCGAAGCCGAAGAGGAGGTTCCGGTCGGGGGGCTGCGCGCAGTACTGCCAGCGCATGACGTCGGCCCCCATGCGGCCGAACGCGTCCTGGGCGTCGATCATGTTCCCCCACGAGCCGTGCATCTCGCGGCCCGTCTCGTCGAGCATCTTCTCGTAGCCGAGCACCTTGCGGAACGGCGCGCGGCCCGTCAGCGCGACCGACATGAAGAGCTGCGAGTAGAACCACAGCCGGATCTGCTCGCGCATCTCGGAGACCCAGTCGGCGGGGAACCACTCCTCCCAGTACGCGTGATCGGGGAGGTCGGCGCTGGTCAGGCCGCGCGCGGCGCCCGTCGCGTAGCCCTCGCGCACGTACTCCGGGCTCTCCCAGCCGAGCGTCGAGAAGGGGACGATCCCGGCGTCGAGCCACACGTCGCCGACCTCGGCGATCCGCTCGACCTCCCCCCCGCAGCTCTCGCACCGGATGCGGATCGCGTCGACCCACGGCCGCCTCAGCTCCTCGAGCTCCTCGGCGGGGGCCGTGGCGCGCTCGAGCAGCTCCGCCTTCGACCCGATCACGTTCAGCTGCCCGCAGCCGCACGGGTAGAAGGGCAGGGGCAGCCCGTAGTAGCGGCGCCGCGAGATGTTCCAGTCGCCCATGTTCCTGAGCCAGTCGTCCATGCGCTTGCCCATGTACGCAGGCGTCCACTCGACGGTGGCGTTCGCGTCGAGGAGCGGCCCGCGAAGCTCCTCGACCGCGAGGAACCAGTCGTCGGAGATCCGGAAGATGAGCGGCGTGTCGCAGCGCCAGCAGTGCGGGTAGCGGTGCTCATAGAGGCCCGCGTGGACGAGCAGGCCGCGCTCGGCGAGGTCGCCCACGATCTGGTCGGCGGCGTCCCCGGTCGATGTGCCGTGGAGCCAGCCGTACTCGTCGTAGAAGCGGCCGGACTCGTCGACCGGCGTCAGGATCGGGAGGTCGTGCACGCGGGACAGCTCGAAGTCCTCGCCGCCGCAGCCCGGCGCGATGTGGACGATCCCCGTGCCTTCGTCGACCGAGACCTCGTCCCACGGGATCACCCGGTGCTCGACGCCCGCGCCGGGGGGCAGCGTGTCGAACGGGCCCTCGTACCGGAGACCGACGAGTGCCGAGCCCGGCACGGTCTCGTCGAACGTCTCTTCCGGATAGCGGGCGGCCATCACCCACTCGCCGTTCTTGCGGCGGCCGTAGAGGGCCTCGGGATGGACGGCGGCGGCGACGTTTGCGGGGAGCGTCCACGGCGTCGTCGTCCAGATCACGAGGGACTGGCCGGGGCGGTCGAGGAGCGGGAAGCGGACGGTGAGCGACGGGTCGGACCGGTCCTGGTAGACGCCCGACTGCGACAGCTCGTGCTGCGAGAGGGACGTGCCGCAGCGGGGGCACCACTCGGTCGACCGGTGACCCATGTAGACGCGGCCCCGCTCGTGCATGAGCCTCAGGAACCGCCAGATGTACTCGATGTTCGTGTCGCTGAAGGTGAAGTAGTCGGCGCCCCAGTCCATCCACTGGCCAAGCCGGATCGAGCCCTCGGTCAGCTCCCGGGCCGACCAGACGACCTTCGCGCGGCACCGGCGCGCGAACTCGGCAAGGCCGAACTCCTCGATCTCGCGCTTCGAGTTGAGCCCGAGCTCCCGCTCGACGCCGACCTCGATCCAGAGCCCCTGGCAGTCGAAGCCGTTCTGGTAGCGCTGGTGATGTCCGCGGAGCGCCTTGTAGCGCTGGAAGACGTCCTTGAGCGTCCTCCCCCAGGCCGTGTGCACCGCCAGGGCCTTGTTCGCCGTGACCGGGCCGTCGACGAAGCTGAAGCGCGGGCCGTCGGCGTTCAGCTCCCGCAGCCGGCGGAAGGTCTCCTCGCTCTCCCACAGGTCGAGGATCCCGCGCTCCAGGGCGTCATGGTCCGGCTTGTCCGGCAGGCGTGCGAACATGGGGCGATTCTAGGGAAGGCTTTTTCGCCGTCTTGCGTTAGAAGAAGTACTTGCGATTGCACCATTCGAACACGGAAGGATCCATGGCACTCAACGTGACGACCGAGACCTTCGATCAGGAGGTCATCAACAGCGACAGGCCCGTCCTCGTCGACTTCTGGGCGGAGTGGTGTGGCCCGTGCCACGCCGTCGCTCCGGTCCTCGACCGCATCGCGGCCGAACGCGAGAGCGAGCTCAAGCTCGTGAAGGTCAACATCGACACAGAGCACGAGCTGCAGCAGCGCTACGGGGTCGCCTCGATCCCCACGATGATCCTCTTCAAGGACGGCGAGCCGTCCGCGTCCGTCATCGGCGCGCAGCCGAAGGGCGCGATCGAGCGCTCGCTGGGCCTCGCGGTCTAGCCTCCCGACGACCCTGCCTCCCCCGCGACGGGCCGGCTCACGCCGGCTCGTCGGCGAGGGCGGGGCTACCGTACGCGCGTGAGCCCGCGACACGTCCCCGCCTCGGTGACCGAGCTTTCGCGCGTCGGCCTCCTGACGTCGCTCCCGGGCGAGACGCTCGCGCTGCTCGCCGAGCGGATGGTGCGCGAGGACCTTCCCGGCGGGCGCACGGTCGTGGCCGAGGGCGAGCCGGGCGACCGGTTCTACGTCCTCCTCTCCGGGATGGCCCGTGTGACCCAGAAGGGCCGCGGCACGCGCTCGATGGTGCGACCCGGCGAGACGTTCGGCGAGGTGGCGCTCGCGATGGGCGTCCCGCGGACGGCGACCGTCACGACGATGCTGCCCTGCGTCGTGGCGAGCTGCGACCGTGCGACCTTCGACGAGCTCCTCCGCCCCCTCTTCGCCGACGACGAGTAGCGCGCCTCGCGTCGTCGCAGACGACGCTTGGGTTGGATCACCACAAGCGGTGTCAGGCGAGCTCGCGGAGGACGGCGTCCGAGAGTCGGGGCCATGCCTCCTTCGCCCACTCGCCGAACTCGCGTGTCGTCAGCGCCGCGCACGCGATCCCCCGGTCGGGGTCGACCCACAGGAATGTCCCGCTGCCGCCGAAGTGGCCGAACGTCCGCGGCGAGGTCAGCCTGCCCGACCAGTGGCCCTCCTTCGCGCCCTTGAGCTCGACGCCGAGGCCCCAGTCGAGCGGGGTGAAGCGCCCGAAGTCCGGCAGCACGCCGTCGAGGCCCGCGAACTGGACGCGCACCATCTCGTCGTGCGTCTCCCCGGCGACGAGCACCGGGGCGAGGAGCTCGCGGCCCAGTGCCAGCACGTCGTCCAGCGACCCGTGCATCCCCGCGCCCGGATGACCGCTCGGGTCGAGCCCGAGGTGGAGCGGCGCGACCACGGCTTCGCGGACGTAGTCGGCAAACGGCATCTCGGCTCGCCTCGCGAGGTGGTCTCCGAGCACGCGGAAGCCCTCGTTCGAGTAGATCCGGCGTCGCCCGGGCGGCGCGATCGGCGACTCACCCTCGAACGGAAGGCCGGACGCGTGCGCGAGCAGGTGCCGTACGGTCGAGCCCGGTGGGCCGGCCGGCTCGTCGAGGTCGACGGCGCCCTCCTCGGCGGCGACGAGGGTCGCGAGCGCGGCGATCGGCTTCGACACCGATGCGAGCCGTACGGCGCGCCGCGCGTCGCCCCGGATCGCGACCGTCGCGTCGGCTCGGGTGACGCCCGCAGCGGCGAACTGCACGTCCCAGGTGTCGATCTGGTGCAGGGCCTGCACGGGGCGCGATACTACGCACCCCCATGCGACGCAGGCTGATCCCCGGCAGCTCGCCCTACGAGGGCATCGCGGGCTTCTCGCGCGCGGTGGTCGCAGGCGACCGCGTCCACGTCGCGGGGACGGCGCCGATCCCGCCCGACGGCTCACCGACGCCCGCCGGCGCCTACGAGCAGGCGCGGCTCTGCCTCGCGATCATCGAAGACGCGCTCGAGCGAGCCGGCTCGTCGCTCGAGCACGTCGTGCGGACGAACGTCTACGTGACCGCGCCGGAGCACTGGGAAGAGGTCGCGCGCGCCCACGGGGAGGCGTTTCGCGACGTCCGTCCAGCGGCGACGTGCGTCGTGACGGCCCTGCTCGACCCCGCGTGGAAGGTCGAGATCGAGGTCGAGGCGACGCTGCCGTGAAGCAGATCGTCCCGGACTCGATCACCGGTCTCGTCGACGCGCACGCGAGTGTCCTCGACCACCGGTTCGGCGCCGGCGACCCGTACACGCTCGGCGTCGAGGAGGAGTACATGCTCCTCGACCCGGAGAGTCTCGACCTCGTCCAGCACATCGAGATGGTGCTCGACGCGATCCAGGGCGACGAGCTCGCGAGCCGGCTGAACGCCGAGCTGATGCAGTCCGTCCTCGAGATCGCGACACCCGTCTGCAGCACCGCGGGCGACGTCATGCGCGAGCTCTCGACGCTCCGCGGTTACGTCCGCGACGTCGCCCGCGACCAGGGCCTCCGCGTCGGCTCGGCGGGCACGCACCCTTTCAGCCTCTTCGAGCGCCAGCGGATCACCGCGAAGGACCGCTACCACGCGCTCATCGACCAGCTCCAGTACGTCGCGCGGCGCGAGCTCATCTTCGGCATGCACATCCACGTCGCGGTGGACGACCCCGACAAGGCGATCCAGATCGTCAACGGGCTCCTCCCCCAGCTCGCGCCGCTCCTCGCGCTGTCGGCGAGCTCGCCGTTCTGGCGCGGCGAGCCGACCGGCCTCGCCTCGAGCCGGCAGATCGTGTTCTCCGCCTTCCCGCGCTCGGGCCCGCCGCCGCGCTTCCGCGACTACGAGGACTACGCCTCGGTCGTCGGGCAGCTCGAGCGCACGGGCTGCATCGCCGACTACACGCACATCTGGTGGGACATCCGCCCACACCCGAAGTGGGGGACGATCGAGGTGCGCATCTGCGACGCCGTCACGCGCCTCGACGACGCGGTCGCGATCGCGGCGTACTGCCAGGCGCTCGTCAAGCAGCTGAGCGAGCGCTACGACGCGGGCGAGGAGATCCCGTCCTACCACCGGATCCTCACGACCGAGAACAAGTGGCTCGCGGCCCGCTACGGGCTCGACGCCCCGGTGATGGACCTCGCGACGGGGAGCAGGATCCGCACGCCGGTCGCCAAGCTCGTCCGGCGGACGGTGCGCGACCTCGAGCCCCACGCGCGCGAGCTCGGGTCGGAGCGGGAGCTCGAGGGGATCGCCGCGCTCCTCGGGCGCGGCAACTCGGCGGAGCGCCAGCTCCGGGTCTTCAACGCGAACCGCGACATCGTCGAGGTGGTGCGGGCGATCGCCGACGCGACCGAGCCGGCGGACGCCGTCGCGCCCGCCGGCTGAAGCCCTTCAGGCCTGCACGGAGAACGTCCGCGTGTCGATGCGGGACAGGACCGCGCCGCCTCTCGCCGACAGCACGAGCATCGGGCCCGCGACCTCCAGCCTCACGCCGTCGAGGATCGACTGGGCCTGACCCGACCACGGCAGGTCGATGCAGCGCGCGGTGCGCGTCCGCGTGTCGAGCGCGTGGACGAACGCGTGCGACGTCCCGCCGTTGTAGAGCGTGTAGGCCCACGCGCCGTTCTTGCTCCAGGCACGAGCGAGCGCGATCCCGCTCATCCGCTCGTCCGGCTCGGTCCTGTCGACGATCGCGCCGGGCTCGAGCCTCCCGGTACGGAGGTCGACCGAGCGGACGACGTAGCGCACGCCGCCCTGGACGCCGCCCGGGAACTCGAGCAGGTAGAGCCTGCTGCCGTCGGGCGACACCGCGTCGAAGGCGAACGAGCCGCGAAGGACGACGGTACGCAGCGGGCGGAGTGTCCTCGTGTCGAGGACGACGAACGTGCTCCGGAGCGCGTCGTCGTAGATCGAGGAGGCGAGCACCACCCGGCGGCCGTTCGCGAAGGTGCCCTCGAGGAGCGAGCCGTCGAACGTGATCGCCGGGACTCCGAGCGGCCCGCGAACCACGCGGCTGGCGAGCTCCTTGCCGTCCCGGTCGCGGACGAGCGCGACACGGGTCGTCGCGGTCCCCTGCGCGTGGGCGATCACGTGCGCGGCTCCGGCGACCGCTATCCCCGGTGCCCCGCGAGCCACCTGTGGCGCGGGGCCGGCCGCGGTCGCCGCACCGGCGACCACGAGCCCGGCGAGCGCCGCAAGCGCAAAGCGCATCTTCATGAGAACCTCCTCGTTGCTCGACGAACCTGGTACACCGCACGACCGGCTCCGGTTCCTCGAGCCCGCGACCGCGTCACGAGGTCGAAGGCGATTCGCGCCGTCCCGGGTATCGCGGCGCGGTTTCGCGGCAAGCGGGTCGTGCCGGCTGGTACTGCGCCGGCTGATCCGCTGCGGGGGCAGCCGGCGGGCGAGCCGGATACGGTCGCGCCACGTGGCCGCCCGTACGCGCTTCGTCCTCGTCGCCCTCGCGCTCTACGCCGCGTGCGCCCTCTGGGCGACGTGGCCCGCGATCCGCCACGCCGACGGCGCGCACTACCTGGCACGGCCCGCGGCGGGGCACGGCGAGGCGGCCGCGGGCGACCACCTCCAGCTCGGCTGGGCGTTCTGGCTCGTCGGGCACCAGCTCGGTCAGAGGGCTTCCCCTCTCGCCGACCCGTACTCGTTCCGCCCGGAGGCGGAGGCGCCGCCGAGCCTGCAGGGATGGCTGCTCGGGGTCCCGTACTGGCCGCTCGGCGCCGCGGCCGGGGACGTCTGGGCGTACAACCTGATCGTCCTCCTGACCTTCGTGCTCGCCGGCGGGACTGCCTGCGCGTGGCTGCGGGCGCTCGGCATCTCCCGCCCCGCGGCGCTCCTCGGCGGCGTCGTGTTCTGCCTGATGCCGTACCGGGTGGGACAGTCGACGGGGCACCTGCTCGGGCTGATCTCGTTCCTCCTCCCGGCGGTACTCCTTGCCCTGGAGCGGCGGCGTTTCGTCGTCGCGGCCGCGTGCCTCGCCGCGATCCCGCTCTCCGGGCAGCTCCACCTCGCGCTCGGGGCGGTCCCCCTCGCGCTCGGCTACGCCTGGGCGAGGACGTCCGCGGGCCGACTGGTGGAAAGCGGCCGCCGGCGCCGGAGCGGCCCTCGTCGCGGGCCTGCTCGTGGATCGCTGGGCGGTCGCGGGCTCCATCGGCACCGGCCGTTCCTTCTCCCAGGTCACCCGCTACTCGGCCGAGCTCTCGGACTTCGTCACCCGGGGCGTCGGAAGCGGCATCGAGGAGCTCGTCTTCCTCGGCTGGCTGACCCCGCTCGTGGCGATCGGGGGGCTGGTCGCGCTCCGCAGCCGCCCCGGGCTGGCCGTCCTGCTCGGGCTGGCGGCGCTGATCCCGTGCCTTCTGGCCCTGGGTGCCAACCTTCCGGGCTACGAGACCCTCTGGCGGCGCGTGCCGGGCCTCGACGCGACGCGTGTGCCCGAGCGCTTCATGCCGATCGCCTGCCTCGCCCTCGCCGCCCTCGTCGCGTTCGCGTTCGACGCCGGCGGCACCGCGCTCGGGTTGAATCGACACAAGCTCGTCCCACCGCTCGTCGCCGCGGGCGCCGTCGTCCTGCTCGCGGCGGACCTGCGGGTGCCGGTCTTCGGCGCGGTCGCGGCAGACACGCCGAACGCGGCGTACGCCGCGATCCGGGGGGACGGCCGCCTGCTCGAGCTGCCGGTCTTCCGCCCGGACGTGCACTACGGGAGCGTCTACCTCGGCTATGCGCGACAGAGCCCGCGCGAGCGGCCGCAGGGGTACTCGACGATCGCGCCGAAGCGCGCGGTCGGGCTCGCTCGAGAGCTTCGCCCGCTTTCCTGCGGTCGCGGCACGGTCCCGGGCGACCTCGGGATCCGGTTCGTCGCCGTCCACCGCGCGCTGTACGAGCAGAGCGGCTTCTTCGCGCCCGGGTGCGCGGCGCGGGCCGAGCACGCGCTCGTCGCGAACGGATGGCGGCGGCTCGCCGGAGACGGGACGATCACCGTCTTCACCCGGTGAGTGGAGGGCCGCCTTGCGGCGGCCCTCCACCTCCTCCCCCTACCGGCTCACGAGGCGTCGGATCCGCGTCGTGACGCCCGGGCCGGCATGTCGCCCGCCGAGCATCCGGGTCAGCGTCTGTTCGATCTCGCCCTGCGAGCACCCTGCTCGGACGAGACGTTCGACCGCCGCCCGGAGGTGGAACTCGTCCTGCGAGCTCAGCCTGCGATCCATGTCGCAGCCTCCTTCCGTCGAAAGGAACGGATCGGCGGCATCGCCGTTCTCGTCGCCCGCGCGCAACCGGGCATCCGGTCCGCATCCATCGGCGACGAGGCCACGGTAGCAGCCGACCGCGACGGGGCTGTGAGACGAGCGCTAGCCCGCGTCGGCGCGCAGTGGGACGATCTCGAAGAGATCGACGTCGACGAGCCCGCGGTCGGTCAGCTTGAGCGACGGGATCACCGACAGCGCGAGGAAGGCGAGCGTCAGGAAGGGCGTCGCGCCCGTCCAGCCCAGCGTGTGCGCCGCGTCGTTGCAGGCGCGGCTCTGCGCGACGACGACGTCGAGCGGCTGGTCGGAGAGGAGGCCCGCGACCGGCAGAGGGCACTCGGCGACGATGCGGCCGCCGTCGACGACGACGATGCCGCCGCCCACCGCGGCCAGCCGGTTCGCGGCGACGGCCATGTCCTCGTCGGCGGCGCCGACGACGACGAGGTTGTGCGCGTCGTGGGCGACCGTCGACGCGAGCGCTCCGCGTTGCAACCCCGAGCGGGCGACGAGGCCCATGCCGACCCGCCCGGTCCCGAGGTGACGCTCCGCGACCGCGATCTTGACGAGGTCGCGTCCGGGGTCGGACACGACACTGCCGTCCTCCACGAGTGGCTCGAGCTCGAGCGACTCGGTGACGACCTGGTCGGTCACGAGCCCGATCGCCCGCGCCCGGACGCCGTCCTCCCACGGGATCGCGAAGTCTCCGGCCGCAAGCGGCTCGAGGCGAACGGTGTGGCGCACCCACTCGGGGACCTCCGCCGGCGGCACGTCCTCGACGGGCCGGCCGCGCTTCAGGACGAGCTCCGGGACGAACGTCTCGAGGTCGGGGAGGAGCAGCACGTCGGCGACGTAGCCCGGAGCGATCGCGCCGTGCTGCGCGAGCCGGTGCCACTGGGCCGGATGGAACGACGCCATCACCAGCGCGTCGGCCGGGTCGACGCCCGCGGCGACCGCGTCGCGGACCATGCCGTTCACGTGCCCGTTGTCGGCAATGTCCTCCGGGTCCCGGTCGTCGGTGCAGAAGGCGATCCGGCCGGGGCCGTACTCCTCGACGAGCGGCAGGAGCGCCCGGAGGTTCCGCGCCATCGAGGCCTCGCGGATCAGGAGCCAGACACCCGCACGCAGCCGCTCCCGCCCCTCCTCCACCGTCAGCATCTCGTGATCCGAGCGGATGCCGGCGGCGGCGTAGGCCTGGAGCGCGTTGCCGAGCACGCCCGGCGCGTGACCGTCGACGTGCTCCGCCCCTTCGAGCCCGAGCTTCGCGAGCTCGGCGGGGCTTCCGCCGATGACCCCGGGGAAGTTCATCATCTCGGCGAGGCCGAGCACCCGCTTGCGGCGCATGAGCGCTTCGAGGTCGCCGAGCTCGAGCGGCCGTCGCGGCGACTCGAACGCCGACGCGGGGACGCACGAGGAGGCCATGAAGAAGACCTCGAGCTGGAGATCGGCGGAGACGTCATGGAGCCAGTGGACGCCGTCGGTGCCGAGGACGTTCGCGATCTCGTGCGGATCCGCGACGATCGCGGTCGTCCCGAGCGGCAGGATGAGCCGGGCGAGCTCGTCCGGGAGCAGCTTCGTGGACTCGATGTGCATGTGCGCGTCGATCAACCCCGGCACGACGTAGCGGCCGGCGGCGTCGATCGTCTCCCGGCCCTCGTACGAGCCGACGCCGGCGATGAACCCGTCGACGATCGCGACATCGGCGGCGAGCCACTCCCGCGTGAAGACGGACAGGACGCTGCCGCCCCGCACGACGAGATCGGCCGGCTCGTCCCCACGGGCGACGGCGACGCGACGTGCAAGGTCGGTCATGGCGCTGGACGATAACGATCCTTCGTCGCCCTCTCGTCGGCGACGAAGGTCGTGAACCCGCCGATCCTGATCGACGACGCGAACGCCGTCGAGGCGCGGCGAGAGTCGCTCGTCGAGGGGAAGACCGAACCGGTCCAGGTGTCCGCCGTCGGCGGCGACTCGCTCGTCGCGGAGAGCGTGGAGCGTCCGAGCGCGCCGAGCGCGACCGAACGGGGCCCTACATGCCCATCGCGTGGTACCCGGCGTCGACGTAGAGCGTCGTGCCGGTCACGTTCCGCGCGTCGTCGGAGAGGAGGTAGGCCGCGGCGGCGCCGCAGTCGGCAGCGTCGATCGCCCGGTGGAGCGGCGCGCGCTGCTCGAACATCTCCTCCATCGTCGTGAACCCCGCGATCGAGCGCGCCGCGAGCGTTCGGACGGGACCGGCCGAGATCGCGTTGACCCGGATCTGCTTCTGGCCGAGATCCCAGGCGAGGTAGCGCATCGATGCGTCGAGCGTCGCCTTCGCCACGCCCATGACGTTGTAGTGGGGCACGGCCCGGACGCCGCCGAGGTACGTCATGGTCACGATCGACCCACCGCCGCGGGCCTCCATCAACGGCTCTGCCCGTTTCGCACAGGCGACGAGGGAGTACGCGCTGATGTCGACCGCCAGCCAGAAGCGCTCGCGAGGGGTGTCGGTGAATCGCCCCTCGAGGTCCTCGGCGGCGGCGAACGCGACCGAGTGGACGAGGACGTCGAGCCCGCCGCCGAAGGCCTCGGCGGTCTCCGCGAAGACGCGGTCGAGGTCGTCGTCCGAGCGGACGTCGCACGGCGTCACGAGCTTCGAGTCGACGGTGGCGGCGAGGTCGCGCACGTTCTTCTCGATGCGCTCGCCCTGGTAGGTGAACGCGAGCTGCGCGCCCTCGGCCGCAAGGCGCTCGGCGATCGACCACGCGATCGAGCGGCGGTTGGCGACGCCGAGCACGAGCGCCTGCTTTCCGTCGAAGCGGCCGGGCATCCGGGCGATCCTATGCGAACCCGAGGCGCGCGTTCACTAGATTGCCGTCCGTGACCGCCGAGACGCCGTCGACCGTCCCCGATCCCGGCGCCCGTGTGGCGGTGGTCACCGGAGCGTCGTCCGGGATCGGCGAGGCAACGGCACGCCTGCTCGCGCGGAAGGGGTGGCACTGCGTCCTCGTCGCGCGGAGGGAGGAACGCCTCCTTCCCCTCGCCCACGAGGTCGGTGGTGAGGTCGAGCTGTGCGACGTCGGCGATCGCGAGGCGGTCGAGGCAATGGCGGCGCGGGTCCTCGAGCGGCACCCGGCCGTCCACCTTCTCGTCAACAACGCGGGGATGCCCGCGCGCGGAACATTCCTCGTCGTCGACCCCGACCTCGTGCGCCGCGTGATCGACGTCAACTACCTCGGCGGCGTCTGGTGCACGAGAGCGCTGCTCCCGGGGCTTCGCTGGGCGGCGACGGCGGGTACCAGCGCGCACATCGTCAACCTCGTCTCGGTCGCAGGCACCACGGCCTTCGCGCCGGCGGGCGCATACGCGGCCTCGAAGCACGCGCAGCTCGCCTTCTCCCGCTCTCTCGCGGCCGCGCTTCGGGGCAGCGGCATCGACGTCCACGCAGTCCTCCCGGGTTTCGTCGAGACCGAGGGCTTCCCGCAGAAGGGCGTCCTGAAGAGCCGCCTGCTCGGCCGGTTCGTGATCCAGCCGCCGCGCGTGGCGGAGGCGGTCGTGACGGCGGTCGAGAAGGGCAAGCGCGAGATCACGGTCCCGTGGTTCCCGTACCGTCCCGTGTCGGTCCTCCAGGCGCTGTCCCCCGGCCTGATCGCCAGGTTCTCGGGGATGTCGGACTACAGGCCCGGATCCGTCTGAGGCGCCTCGGCGTCGCCCGGCCGATCGTTGAGACGGTCGATCCAGGCGGCGAACAGCGGGTCGACGATCGCGTAGCCGCCGGTCTCCCGCTCCTCGATGTCCGCCCTGGCCGCGAGGCGGGGAACGGCGCGCCGCACGACGTCCTTCGTCAGCTCCAGACGGCGGAGCGCGACTGCGCGGTACGGCGAGCCGTCGCCGAGAACGACCGCCCTGAGCGTCTTCTGCTCCGATGCGTCGAGGCCGCGCCACTGGGCGTCGAACTCGGGCTCGAGCTCGCGCATCGCCGCCGCATGGGCCGCGCGCCAGTCGTCGAGCGTCGCCTCCCGGCCCTGCTCGACCTCGGCCCAGAGCCGATGGGCGAGCAGCATCGCCCGCTGGGGGTGGCCGCGTGCGAGGACGAGCAGCGGGTTGAGCGCCTCGCCGACCCCGCGCCGCGACCCCTCGAAGCGGCCCGCGACGTACTCCGCCAGGTCGGCGTCGGCGAGTGGGCCGAGCCGCATCGGGACCGCCGAGCCGTACAGCGGCCGGTCCTTCGTCTCGAAGAGCAGCCGCATCAGCCCCGGCTCGGAGCCCGCGAAGACGTACGACGCGACCTCGCCCTGGTGCTGGATGTGGCTGCGCAGCAGGCCGTCGAGACCGTCGATGCGCCCGATGTCCTGGAACTCGTCGAAGACGACGTACGCGCGGAAGCCCCCCGACGCCTCCAGCCGGAGCGGGAGGTCGAGCAGCGCATGGAGCGCCGGCAGGGGGTCACGCGCCGGGTCGAGCTGGAGCCGCGCGCTGATCCCGAACGCGCCGAGCGACAGCCCGACCCCGGTGCGCTGCAGGAATGCCTCGACGCGGCCGCGGATCTCGCCGCTCAGGTGCCTCGCGTAGGCCCGCTCGAGCCGCACCGTCACGTCCGCGATCGACGACACGCGGTACAGGTCGACGAGCACGCCGACGAGCCCTTCGGTGCGCCCGCCGTCGTGGAGCGCGCGTGTGAGGAGGCTCGTCTTGCCGTACTTCCTCGGGGCGTACAACCGGACGTAGTGGCCGCCGACGGCGCTCCGCAGGAGCGCCTCGACCTCCTCGTCCCGGTCGACGACGTCCTCGGGCGGGACGGGCCGCGAGTAGACGAACGGGTTGACGTCCTCGATCATGCGTCTCAGAGACTACCGATCGTGCGTCACTGAGACTACCGTCGTGGCGCCCGGCCGGCGCACGATCCGGTTACGCCTTGCGCGCGACGTACCAGCCGACCTCCACCTCGTAGACCGCAGGCGCCATGCGCGCGACACGCTCCCTGACCTCGCCCTCCAGCCCTGCCAGGTCCAGGTACTGCTCCATGTCCCGCCGCTCCTCGACGATCTCGTTCGCCGTCACGACGAGGTCGTTCGCATCGAGGTAGCCGCGGATGTCGGCGTCGGGGAGGAGCCGCGTATGGGTCGCATCGCGCGCGCGCTCGAAGCGGTCGAGCTCGATGCTGCGGATCGGGTCGACGTCGCCGAGCTGGTCGGCGAGGAAGATCCTGCCGCCGGGTCGCGTCACGCGCGCGATCTCGCCCACGACGAGCTCGGGGCGGCGGACGTGGTGGAGCACCCGGAGGCACCCGACGAGGTCGAAGTCGCCGTACGGGAAGGGGAGCGCCTCCGCGTCCCCGGCGACGAACGTGCAGCCCGGCGGGGCGTGCTCGCGCGCGACGGCGAGGTACTCCTCGGAGGAGTCGACGCCGACCACCTCGCCGACGAGGGGCGCGAGCGCGTACGCGAGCGCGCCGGTGCCGCAACCGACGTCGAGGACGCGCTCGTCCCCGCGCAACGGGGCGAGGAGCCGCCGGACACGCGTCACGAGCTCGTCGTGGCGCTCGGCCTGGAACGATCGCCGGTGCTCGGCCCGGTCGCTCATCCGACCACCCTGCGCGTCGTCCTCGCGGGGTCGACGCGGATCCCGCACGCGAGCTCGTACCCGATCGTCTCTGCGACGAGCGCATGGGCCTCGAGGGTCGCGCCGTCCCCGACGAGCACGACGTCGGCCCCCACGGCCGTCGGGCCGGGCAGACGGACCGCCAGCGCGTCCATCGAGATCGTCCCCACGACCGGCACCCGAGCCCCGTCGACGATGACCTCGGTGCCCGTGAGATCGCGGCGGAAGCCGTCGGCGTACCCCACGGGGACGATCCCGATCCAGGTCTCGGACTCGGCGACGAACCGCCGCCCGTAGCCGGTCGACGCGCCCGGCTCGAGTCTGTGGACCCGCGCCAGCTCCGACTCCCACCGCAGCGCCGGCTCGAGCCCGAGGCGGCCGGCGTCCTCACCGAAGGGATCGATGCCGTACAGCGCGATCCCGCACCGCGCCGCGTCGAGCCTCGACTCGGCGATGCCGAACGCCGCGGCGCTGTTCGCGGCGTGGCGGACGACGCGGTCGGCGTAGGGCTCCGTCGCCTCGAGGAATCTGGCGAGCTGCACCCGGGCGAAGGCGGGGTCGGTGTCGGCGGTCGCGAGATGCGTCATGAGCCCCACCACGGAGCGGCCGGGAACCGGGAGCTCGCCGAGGCCCCACCGGCCCATCCCGGTGTCGAGCTTGAGGTGGACAGGAACATCCTCCGGGATCCGCGACTCGACACCGGCGAGCTCCAGCGCCGCCTCCCGCGCCCGCGCCACGTCGGCGTGATCCGTCGTCGGCCCGAGCACGACGATGCGGGCGGACGGGAACGCAGCGCGGAGGACGATCGCCTCGCCGACGGTCGCGACGCAGAGCGCGGCGGCACCTCCGTCGAGGGCGGCGCGCCCGACGTCGACCGCACCGTGCCCGTAGCCGTCGGCCTTGACGACCGCCCACAGCTCGGCCGGGGCCAGCAGGTCGCGCAGGCGGCCTGCGTTGCGGCGGATCGCGCCGACGTCGATCGTGACGAGAGAACGGGGCACGCGCTCATTGTCGCGGGCCGGTGCGGCCACGGGAAGAAGGGCCGTCATCGGTCGAGGACGCCCGGCAGAGCCGCGGCGACGTCGGAGGCTATGAGGCCGGCCTGGTGCGGCAGCGACCGCGCGGCGAGCCCATGGGCGATCGCAGCCGCGGCCGCGGCGTCGACGACGTCGACTCCCTTGGCGAGGAAGGCGCCCACGACGCCGGTCAGCACGTCGCCGGTGCCCGCGGTCGCGAGCGACGGAGGTCCCGTGTCGCAGACGATGACCCTTCCCTCGGGCGCGCACACGATCGTGTCCGGGCCCTTGAGGAGGACGACGGCTGCGAAGCGCTCCGCCGCCTCCGCCGCGGCCTCGAGGCGGTGGGCGGATACCCAGGCCGGCTCGACCCCCAGCAGCCGCGCGAGCTCGCCGGCGTGCGGGGTGAGCACCGTCGGCGCGGAGCGGTCGACCCGCGCGAGGCCGAAGAGCGCATCGGCATCCACGACGGCGGGAAGGTCCGCGCGCTCGAGGAGCGCCCGGACGAGCGCGCGGGCCTCGTCGGAGCGGCCGAGGCCGGGCCCGAGGGCGATCGCCGACGAGCGGGCGACATCCGCCTGCAGGGCTTCCGCCGCGGACGCCCACTCGAAGCCGCGCTTGACGGGCTCGAGCGCAAGCGTCTCGGCCACCGGTAGCGCCGCCGCGGGTACGGCGAGCGTGACGTACCCGGCGTCGGCGCGAAGCGCTGCGGTGGCGGCGAGGACGGCGGCGCTCGTCGTCCCGGGTGCCCCGCCGACGACGAGGAGCGACCCCGCCGAGAACTTGGAGTCGCGCGCTCCACGCCGGGGAATGCGGTCGAGGAGCGCGGGCATCCCGCGTACGAGGGCCGTCGGCGCGGGCTCGAGGCCGATGCCGGCGACGACGACCCGCCCGGAATGGAAGCGCCCGGGGGCGACGACGAGGCCGACCTTCCGGCCGTGGAAGGTCACGGTCACGTCGGCCTCGACCGCGGCGCCGGCGACCTCGCCCGTCGTGGCGTCGACACCCGAGGGGATGTCGACGGAGACGACCGGTGCGCCGGTCGCGTTGATCCGCCCGATCGCCGCCGCCGCCTCCTCCCGCGGCGCCCCGTGAAACCCCGTGCCGAAGAGGGCATCGATCACGACGTCCGTGCCCCCGCCGCCCGGGTCGTCGGTCTCGACGACCTCGAGCCCCGACTCCCGGAGGATCCGTGCGGCGATCCTCCCGTCGCCGCCGTTCGCACCACCTCCGCAGACGACGGCGACGCGCCGCGCTCCGGGGTATGTGCGCAGCACCTCCTGCGCGACCGCCGCGCCCGCACGCTCCATGAGCTCGCCGGCCGATCCCGGGTATCCGGGGTACCGCTCCTCGGCTGCCCGCATCTCCGACGCGCTGTAGAGCGGCTCGAGCATCAGGGCCGGGGACGGCGCGCGAGCGGCGTCGCGAGGTCGGCGACGCAGGTCGCCGCGGCGACCGTGTGGGAATGGGTCAGGGAGACGTCGATCTCGCGCATGCCGACCCGCTCGGCGAACGCCAGGGTCTTGCCTGCGAGCGTCACGCCGGGCTTCGGCGGCCCGACGATCTCGATCTCCTTCCAGGTGAACAGGACCCCGCAGCCGAGCGCCTTGCCGACCGCCTCCTTGCCGCAGAACCGGGCGGCGTACGACTCGGCCGGGTTGCGGCGCGACTCGCAGTACGCCTGCTCGTCCGGCGTGAAGCACCGGTCGCGGAATCCCGGTCGCTCGAGCGCGCGCCGGATCCGGTCGATCTCGATCACGTCGGTGCCGACCCGCACCGCCATCGCTCTACCCGGCCCGCTCGAGCCAGCCCGGCAGATCGCCGACAGAGCTCAGCACGACGTCGGGGGTGACGTCGAGGCGGTCGAGCGTGTCGGGCCGGAACTTGCCCGTCCGGACGAGCGCCGTGCGCATCCCGAAGAGCTGCGCCGGACGGATGTCCGCCTCGGCGTCGTCGCCCACGAACCAGGTGAGCTCGGGCTCGGCTCCGAGGGCGTCGAGGGCGGCCGCGAGGTACGCGGGGCTCGGCTTGCCGAGGATGGTCGCCTCCACGCCCGTCGCGTACTCGAGGCCTGCCACGAACGCGCCCGCGTCGAGGAGCGGCCCGCGGCTCGTCTGCCACCAGCGGTTCTTGTGCAGGCAGTAGAGCTCGGCGCCGAGCTGGATCTCGGCGAAGGCGCGGGCGAGGTTCATGTAGCTGAACACCTGGTTCGGCTCGAGCGTCTCGTCGCAGCCGCCGACCAGCACCGCCTGGGCGCCCTCCCCGACGAGCTCGAGGCCTTCGAGGTCGGGTACCACTCCTGCCATCACCAGCGCGAACACGCGCCTGCCGGCGAGCTCGCGCGCGGCTGCGCGCGCCGTCGTCTGGATCTCGTCCTCCTCGAGCTCGACGCCGAGCGCACGGAGCTCGTCCGCCAGCTGCGCGCGCGGCCGGGTCGAGCTGTTCGTGACGAAGCGGAGGGCGTGCCCGGCCGTCCTGAGCTCCGACACCGCCTCCGCCGCGCCGGGGATCGCCTGACCGGAGACGTGCAGCACCCCGTCGACGTCGAGGAGAATGCACGCCATGGGGCGGGAGTCTATTCGTGTCACGCGCTCGGTCTTGCTCGACCCGGACGAGATCGAGCTGCGGGTCTCGCGCTCGTCGGGCCCGGGCGGCCAGCACGCCAACAAGGCCGAGACCCGGGTCGAGGCGGTGTTCGACGTCGAAGCGTCGGCGTCGCTCTCCCCGGCGCAGAAGCGCCGCGTCGTCGGGCGGGCCGGGCCGGTCCTCCGCGCCGTCGCGCAGGACGAGCGAAGCCAGTCGCGAAACCGCGAGCTCGCGGTCGAGCGCCTGGTGGCGAAGCTCGCCGACGCGCTTCGCGTCGAGCGCCGCCGGGTACCGACGCGTCCGAGCACCGCCGCCCGCGAGCGCCGCCTCACCGACAAGCGCCGCCGCGGCGGCGTGAAGCGCGGCCGGGCGACGCCGGCGGACGAGTAGAGGCTCGTGTCGGATCAACGCAAGCCACTCTCGCCCGAGGTGGTGGAGCCGCTGCTCGAGGGGCGTTTTGGGCGGCCGTACGTCTGGCGCGAGACGTGCGAGTCGACCCAGGACCTCCTCCGAGGCACCCACCTCCCCGAGGGCGCCGTCGCGGTGACGGAGCACCAGACCGAAGGCCGCGGTCGCGGCGGCCGACGGTGGGAGGACGCGGCCGGCGCGTCGCTGCTCTGCTCGCTCCTCCTCCGTCCGCCGACCGCCTTGCCGGCCCAGGAGCTCGCGCTCGTCGCAGGGCTCGCGGTGGCCGAGGCGGTCGAAGAGCAGCCCGAGACGGCGGGGATCAAGTGGCCCAACGACGTTCTCCTCGCCGGGAGGAAGGTCGCCGGAGTCCTGCTGGAGGCATCCGAGGGGGTCGTGGTCTGCGGGATCGGGATCAACGTTGCCCAGGAGGAGTCCGAGCTTCCGGCGGGCACCCGCGTGCCGGCGGGGTCGCTTCGACTCGCGACCGGGCGGACGCCGGACCGTGCGACGCTCCTCGCGACGCTGCTCCGGATCCTCGAGCACCGCTACGACGCCTGGCGACGCTCCGGGCTCGCTCCGCTCCAGGACGAGCTCGAGGCGCGCAACGTGCTGCGCGGGAGCCGGGTCGAGGTCGGCGGCGTCAGGGGGGTCGCCGGGCGCATCGCACCCGACGGGCGGCTGACGCTCGTGCGGGACGACGGGACGACGGTGCTCGTGGCGAGCGGGGACGTCGTGGAGGAGGATCGCAGCTGAGGCCGCCGGCTCCGCGCCCCGGGCCGCTCAGCCCTGGACGTGCCCGAAGCCGAAACGGCCCTTCACGCAGAGGTTGCCGAGCGTGACGTCGTGGACGGCGGGGCTCGTCACCTTGACGATCCGGTTGTCCTGCACGTGGAGCTCGAGCGAGCAGCCGACGCCGCAGTAGGGACACGTCGTCTCGGTCACCGTCTGCTCGTCCTCGCGCCACGCGCCCTCCGCTCTGAGCTCGTGCTCGGAGCGGAACATGAGCGCGCCGGTCGGGCACACCTCGATGCAGTTGCCGCAGTAGACGCAGGCGGACTCCGGGAGCGTCGTGTCGAGCTCGGTCGAGATCCTGGCGTCGAAGCCGCGCCCTGCGACGTGGATGGCGAACGTGTTCTGGTGCTGCTCGCCGCACGCGTCGACGCACTTGTAACAGAGGATGCATTTCGCGTAGTCGCGCACGTAGAGCTCGTTGTCGGCCTTCACCGGCTGGTGGACGGTGGCGGCCGTGCGGCCGTCGGGGACGACGTGGTGCCCGGTGCGGGCTCGGTCGCGCTCGTCGCTCGGCGCTGCCGGCGGCCCGAAGCGCTCCGGCTCGGCGCCGTACGCGCCGAGGTAGCCGGGCGCGACCGGCGTCGTCGAGAGGTCGACGGACGAGGCGAGGAGCTCCAGCACCAGCCTGCGCGAGAGCCGCACGCGCTCGGAGTCGGTCTGCACCTTCATCCCGTCCTCGGCCTTGCGCGAGCAGGCGGGGACGAGCACGCGCGAGCCCTCGAGCTCGACGACGCACACGCGGCACACGTTTGCCGGCTCGAGCGTCTCGCCGTAGCAGAGGGTGGGCGTGTCGATCTCGAGCCGACCGCACGCGTCGAGGATCGTCGAGCCCTCGAACACGCGCACCGGCCGCCCGTCGACCTCGAGCTCGACCATCCGCTTCGGCGCGAGCAGCTCGGTCATGCGGGCTCACCCTGGAAGACGTGGAGGCGACGGATCGCAGACTCCACCGCGCTCGACGCCGTCTGCCCGAGACCGCAGATCGATGCGTCGCGCATGCACTGGCCGACCTCGGCGATGAGCGCGAGCTCGGTCGCGACGCCGCCGCGCGGCTCGCCGGCCCGCAGGCGCGCGAGTGCCTCTTCCTGCCGCACCGTGCCGACGCGGCACGGGACGCACTGGCCACACGACTCGTCGCGGAAGAACCCGGCGATGCGCATGAGGAGCGCGGGAAGGTCGACGGTGTCGTCGAGCACGAGGACGACGCCCGAGCCGAGCGTCGTCCCCGCGGCGCGCGCGCCCTCGAACGTGAGCGGCACGTCGAGGTCGTCAGGCCCGAGGAACCCACCCGCGGCGCCGCCCATCAGCACGGCCTGGAGCCGCCGCTCGCCGGCGACTCCCCCTGCCAGGTCGAGCACCTCGCGCAGCGTCGCGCCGAAGCGCACCTCGTACGTCCCCGGCCGTGCGGCGTGCCCGGACACGCAGAGGAGCTTCGTGCCGGTCGAGCCGTCGGTCCCGGTCCCGGCGAACGCCGGTCCGGAGCCGAGCACGACGTCGAGCACGTTGACGAGCGTCTCGACGTTGTTGACCACGGTCGGCTTGCCGAACAGGCCGACCTCGACCGGGAACGGCGGCTTGTTGCGCGGCTCGCCGCGCTTCCCCTCGATCGACTCGAAGATCGCGGTCTCCTCGCCGCAGATGTAGGCGCCGGCCCCACGCGTGACCTCGATGTCGAAGGAGAAGCCCTCACCCATGACGTCGTCGCCCAGGAAGCCGCGGGCGCGCGCCTCTGCGAGCGCGTGGTCCAGCCGGTGACGGGCCTCGGGATACTCGCCGCGGAGGTACACGTAGCCGCGCTCGCAGCCCGTCGCGTAGGCGGCGATGGTCATCGCCTCGATCACCGCGAACGGGTCGCCTTCGAGCAGCTCGCGGTCCTTGAAGGTCCCGGGCTCGGACTCGTCGGCGTTGCACACGAGGTAGTGCGGCCGGGCGGGCTGGCGCGCGACCGCCTCCCACTTGACGCCCGTCGGGAAGGCCGCACCGCCGCGGCCCACGAGCTTCGAGTCCTTCACCTCCCGCAGCACGCCCTCCGGGCCCATCTCGACGGCGCGGCGAAGCGCGGCGTAGCCCCCGTGCGCGCGGTAGTCGTCGATGCTCGACGGATCTGCCACGCCGACGCGGCGGAGCAGCCGCAGGGTGGGATCGCCCGCCTGCGGGAGCGGCGCTGCAGGCGACGGAGCCGGTTGGCCGCCCGCGAGCAGGTCGAGCACCGAGGCTGCGGTCACGGGCGCCTGGGCGCGCTCGACGGGCTCCTCGCCGGCGTCGGTCACCATGGCGGCGGGAGCGCGGTCGCAGCGGCCGAGGCAGGGGCTCCGGTACCACGTCGCGGAGCCGTCGCCGGACAGCTCCCCCTCGGGCCCGAAGCGCTCCTCGAGCTGCGCGATCAGCTCCTGCGACCCGTGACAGCGGCACGCGACGTCCTCGCAGACGTGCACGACGCGCGGCGGGCGTGGGTCGAGCGCGAACAACGCGTAGAACGTCGCGACGCCGTACGCGTCCGCGGGCGGCACGGTCAGCCGCCGGCAGATCTCGTTCAACCCTCCCGGGCTGATCCAGCCGATCCGCTCCTGCAGCGCCCAGAGCGCCGGCAGCAGCAGATGGCGCCGCGCGCGGGCCGTGTGACCGCCCGCCGTCGTGTTCCCGGCGGACCCCGTGAGGCGCGCGCCGCCCTCCCACCCCGACCCCGGCGGGCCGAGCACCTCGTCGAGCGCCCCGCGTTCGGACGGCGTCGGCTCGGCGCCGGCGATGAGGCGGATGTCCACTACCCGCGGGCCTCCGCCGGCTCGCGCGCGGCGCGCGGCGCGGGATCGAGCCGATCGACGCGGATCGCGGCCGCCTTGAACTCGGCCGTGCCGGACTTCGGGTCGGTGGCGTCGATGGTGAGCTGGTTCACGTCGACCTCGTCGGGGAAGTGGAACGACATGAACGCCAGCCCGGCGCGGAGCGAGTCGTCGACGCGGACCGGCGCCTCGACCGCACCGCGACGCGACGAGACCCGAACGACCTCGCCCTCCGAGACCTCGAGTCGCGCCGCGTCCTCCGGCGAGAGCTCGAGCGCCTCGCCGCGATGGAGCGGCGAGCGGTAGCGGCCCGACTGGGCGCCCGTGTTGAACGACTCGAGTCGACGGCCCGTCGTCAACCGGATCGGGTAGTCGGCGTCCAGGGCCTCGAACGGCGGCTTCGCCTCCACGACGCTGAACGGCGCGCGCGGGCCCTCGACCGGATCCGCCCACAGGCGCTCGTGCAGGAAGAGCGATCCCGGGATGCGCGTCGTTCGGGCAAGGCCACTGGAGGCCGCGGTGCAGCTCGAGCCGGTCGTAGCCCATCCCGCCGTGCATCGGAGAGAGCGAGCGCAGCTCGTCCCAGATCTCCTCGGCCGTCGGGTGGCCCCAGTCGTGCCCCAGCCGGCGTGCGAGCTCGCAGAGGATCCAGGTGTCGTCGCGCGCCTCGCCCGGCGGCTCGAGCGCCTTGCGCACGCGCTGGACGCGTCGCTCGCTGTTCGTGACGGTCCCGTCCGCCTCGCACCACGACGCGGTGCCCGGGAGCACGACGTCGGCCATCTCTGCCGTCCGCGTCATCACGATGTCCTGGACGACGAGGAGGTCGAGCTCGGCCAGCAGCCTCCGCGCCCGGTTCACGTCGGCTTCGGACTGGGCCGGGTTCTCTCCGATGACGTACAGCGTGCGGAGCTCGCCACGCTCCATCGCGTGGAACATCTGCGTGAGGTGCCACCCTTGGTGGGGCGGCAGCTCGGCTCCCCACGCCGTCGCGAACCGCCCGCGCGCGTCCTCGTCGCGCTCGAGGTCCTGGAAGCCCGGGAGCTTGTTCGGGATCGCGCCCATGTCTCCCCCGCCCTGCACGTTGTTCTGCCCGCGGAGCGGGTTGAGGCCCGAGCCGTAGCGCCCGACGTGGCCGCAGAGCAGCGCGAGGTTGATGAGCGCGAGCACATTGTCGACGGCGTTCGCGTGCTCGGTGATCCCGAGGGTCCAGCAGATCATCGCCCGGTCGGCGCGCGCGAAGGCGTGCGCCGTCTCGGCGATCGCCTCGGCCGGGACGCCGGTCAGCCGCTCCCCTTCGGCGAGCGTGAACGGCTCGACCGACGCCGCGTAGGCGTCGAAGCCCTCGGTGGCCCGCTCGACGAAGGGTCGGTTGACGAGACCGGCGTGGATGATCTCGCGCGCCATCGTGTTCGAGAGGGCGATGTCCGAGCCGACGTCGAGCCCGAGCCACCGGTCGGCCCAGCGGGCGGAGGTCGTCCGCCGCGGGTCGATCGCGACCAGGCGCGCGCCGTTCCGGACGCCCTTCAGCAGGTGGTGGAAGATGATCGGGTGCGTCTCGCGGGCGTTCGAGCCCCAGAGGAGGATCACGTCCGTCTCCTCCATCTCACGGTACGACGAGGTGCCGCCGCCCGCTCCGAACACCGTCGCCAGACCGACGACGCTGGGCGCGTGTCAGGTGCGGTTACACGAGTCGATGTTGTTCGAGCCCATCACCTGGCGCGCGAGCTTCTGCGCCAGGTAGTTCATCTCGTTCGTCGCCTTCGAGCACGAGAACATCCCGAAGGACCGCGAGGCGTCCGCGTCGCGCGCCCGCTCGAACCCGGCGGCGACGACGTCGAGCGCCTCGTCCCACGACGCCGGTCGGAGGTCCCCGCCGTCGCGGACGAGCGGGTGTGTGAGACGGCCGTGCGGCTTCGACATGCGAAAACGCTCCTTCCGACGCTTGCAGGGAGAATCTACCCCGACGGACGACGTGCCCCGCTCACCGCAGACCGAGGAGCCGGGCCGCGTTCTCCTTGAGGATCAGCGGCCGTACCTCGTCCTTGAAGTCGGCCTGCGCGAAGTCGGCGAGCCAGCGGTCGGGCGTGATGAGCGGGTAGTCGGAGCCGAAGAGCACGCGGTCGCGGAGCTGCGTATTCGCGTAGCGCACGAGCTGCGGCGGGAAGTACTTCGGCGACCAGCCCGAGAGGTCGATGTAGACCTGCTGCTTGTGCAGCGCGACGGAGATCGCCTCGTCCTGCCAGGGAAGGAGGGGTGGGCGAGCACGATCTTGAGCGCCGGGAAGTCGACCGCGACGTCGTCGACGTGCATCGGGTTCGAGTACTTGAGCCGGATCCCGCCGCCGCCGGGGAGCCCGGTGCCGATGCCCGAGTGCCCGGTGTGGAAGAGCGCGGGCAGCCCCGCCTCCTCGATCGCCGCGTAGAGCGGGTAGAACGCGCGGTCGTTCGGGAAGAACGCCTGGACGTTCGGGTGGAACTTGAACCCGCGCACGGCCGTGTCGCGGATCAGCCGGCGAACCTCCTCCAGCGCGTTCGGGCGGTGCGGGTCGACGCTCGCGAACGGGACGAGAACGTCGGGGTTCGCCGCCGCCACCTCGAGGATCTCCTCGTTGCGCACCGCGGCCCGGCCCGTGACCGTCTCCGCGTCGACCGTGAAGACGACCGCCAGCATGCTCCGCTCGCGGTAGTAGTCGGCGACGTCCTCGACGGTCGGCGTCGCGCCCTCTCCGAAGTACGCCTGCGCTGCCTCGCGCCATTCGGGCAGGAGACCGTCCTCGCCGGTGCGCCCGACCTCCGCGTGGGTGTGGAAGTCGATCGCGACGATCTTCTCGAGGTCGACCTGCCCGGTTCCGGTCACGTCAGGTCGTCATCCCGGTCGTCTGACCGCCGCTCGCGGTGATCACCTGGCCGTGCACGAAGTTCGACCACGGCGAGCAGAGGAAGAAGATCGGGCCCGCCGCGTCCTCGGGCGTCGCGGGACGGCCGAGCGGGATGATCACCGGCGCCATCTGCCGCATCCGCTCCGGGATGCCGAGGGGAATCTCGATCCCGTCCTTGACGAACGTCTCGCCGCCCTCGTCGGACGCCGCGGTGAGGCGCGTCTCGACGAAGCCGAACGCGACGGCGTTGACGTTGACCTTGAACGGCCCCCACTCGCGCGCGAGCGTCTTCGTGAGGCCGACGAGCCCCGCCTTCGCGGCGGAGTAGTTCGCCTGACCGAGGTTTCCCTGCGTGCCGGAGATCGACGTGACGTTGACGACCTTGCGGAAGACCTCGCGGCCCGCCTCCTTGTCCGCCTTCCCCGCGTCGCGCATGTACGGCGCCGCCGCGCGCAGCAGCCTGAACGGGACCACGGTGTGGATCTCCAGCATTGCGCGGAACTGCTCGTCGCTCATCTTGTGCGCCATGCCGTCCCACGTGTAGCCGGCGTTGTTGACGACGATGTCCAGCTGCCCGAACGCGTCGATCGCCCGCCGGACGACCGCCTCGGGCACGCCGTCGTTCGTCAGGTCGCCCGCATGGGTCGCGGTCTCGCCGGCGAGACCGGCTGCGGCCTCGTCCGCGACGTCCGCGTCGAGGTCCGTGATGAGCACGCGCGCGCCGTGCTCGGACAGCAGCCGGGCCGCCGCACGTCCGATCCCGCGCGCCGACCCGGTGACGATCGCGACCTTTCCGTCGAGCACTCCCATCCGGCCTCCCTCGGTGTCGTCGGGTGGGTCAGGCTAACCGCTCGAGCTCGGCAAGCGCGGCAGGCGTGTCGACGTCGACGAGCAGGGAGGCCGGGATCTCGAGCGTCCTCGGATTGACTCCGCGCAGGGACAGCTCGCCCGCCGCGACGCGGGACTCGAGCACGGGAAGAAGCGCCCGCGGATAGGCGCCCGGGAGCGGGATGCGCCCGGAGGGGACGGCCCGCGCGTCGCCGAGCGCCCGCAGCGCCTCGGGCGTCACGAGTGGGACGTCGACAGGGAGCGCGACGACGACCTCGTGGCGCGCGGCCCGAAGACCGGCGATCAGCCCGTGGACCGGCGCCCGGTCGTCCGTCCCGTCGTCGACGACCGCGAACGGCAGCGAGTCGAGCTCGGCCGCCTTGCCGACGACGAGCACCTCGTCGCAGGCCTCCGCGAGGAGCCGGCGGCCGCGCTCGGCGAGCATCTCGCCCCGGAACCGGGCGAGCGCCTTGGGCGATCCGAACCGCCGTGATGCGCCGCCTGCGAGGAGCACGCCCGTCAGGGGCACGTCACGCGACCACGCGGCCCGGCGCGGTGTAGACGTTGGCCGAGCTGTCACGGACGAAGCCGCAGAGCGTGACGCCGCGGTCACCCGCGAGCTCGACCGCGAGCGAGGACGGCGCGCCGACGGCCACCACCACGGGGCAACCTGCAACTGCCGCCTTCTGCACGAGCTCGAACGAGAGGCGGCCGCTCACGCACAGGATCGACCGGGCCAGCGGCAGCAGCCCGGCGCCGAAGGCCCACCCGATCACCTTGTCCATCGCGTTGTGCCGGCCCACGTCCTCCCGCACGCAGAGGAGGCCGCCGTCCGGCGAGAAGAGCCCCGTCGCGTGGAGCCCGCCGGTGAGCTCGAACGTGCGCTGCGCCGAGCGCAGCCGTGCGGGCAGCGAGACGACGACCTCGAACGGGACGACGAGGTCGCTCTCGATCCGCGGTGCGTCGACGGCGACCGCCTCGAGCGCGCCCTTCCCGCACACCCCGCACGACGAGGACGTGTAGAACGACCGCTGGATCCTGCCGAGGTCGGCCCCCGGCGCGTCCACCTCGACGACGTTCGCGGCGAGGTCGGCCGTCGGGTGTGCCCCGCCGGGGTGGAGACCCTCGGTGAGGCAGAAGCCGAGCGCCAGCTCCTCGTCGTGGCCAGGGGTCCGCATCGTGACGGCGACCGCCGTGCCCTCGATGCGTATCTCGAGCGGCTCCTCGACAGCGAGCCGGTCGGCCTCCACCGCCCCGCCGGGGAGCCGAGTGACGGTGGCGCGCGCAGACTCGTGTGGCACCGGCTCCACGGGCGGAGCGTAGTGCGCCGGCGAGCCGCCCGGACTGGGCGCGCTCAGCGCGTGCCGAGCAGCTGGCCGTCGCCCGCCGGCTCGGTCGCCTTGCCGTCGCGGACGGTGATCCTGCGCGGCGCGATCGCGGCGAGGCTCTCGTCGTGCGTCGCGACGATCACCGTCGTCCCCCGGGCGGATGCGAGACCGGCGAGGAGCGTCACGATGTCCGCGCCGGTCGCGCTGTCGAGATTGCCTGTCGGCTCGTCCGCGAGGATCACGCGCGGCTCCTTGACGAGCGCCCGCGCGATGCCGACGCGCTGCTGCTCGCCGCCGGAGAGGTGGGAGGGAAGGTGAGTGGCGCGATCGCCGAGGCCGACCTCCTCGAGGAGCGCGAGCGAGCGAGCACGCGCTTCGTCGTCCGGGACGCCCGCCGGGGCGATCGCCGCCTCGACGTTGTCGAGCGCTGTCAGCGTCGGGATCAGGTTGAACTGCTGGAAGACGAAGCCGAACGTCCGGAGCCGGAGATCCGCGAGGGCCGCGTCGCCGAGAGCACCGAGGTCCGCGTCCTCGAACACGCACCGTGCCCTCGCTGGCGCGGTCGAGCGCGCCCAGGAGCTGGAGCAGCGTCGTCTTGCCCGATCCGCTCGGGCCGACGAGCGCGACGAGCTCGCCGGGCGCGATGTCGAGGTCGACGCCGTCCAGCGCGCGCACCGTCGACGACCCGCGCTGGAAGAACCGCGCCACGCCCCGCAGCTCGTAGAGCGCCTCGGGCACCGCTACTCGACCTGCCTCAGCGCGTCCGCCGGGCGCATGCGCGCCGCCCGCCATCCGCCCGCGGCGCCGGCGACGAGGCCGCCGAGGATCGCGACGAGCAGACCGAGCAGGAGAATGGTGATCGCAACCGGGGCGGTGAGGGCCACCTGATCGGTGACGGTCCGCGCGCTGACGGCGCCGAGCCCGAAGAAGTCCGACGCCGCGGCGTCACCGCCGCCCGTCGAGGACGAGGCCGTCAGCGTCGGGCCGACGGCGCCGATGAGCGCGGCGAGGGCCACTCCGAGGACGACGCCGACGACCCCGCCGACCGCGCCCTGCGCGAGGGACTCGCCGACGATCTGGCGGACGACGAGGCGCTGCTTCCAGCCGAGGGCCTTGAGTGTCCCGATCTCGCGCACGCGCTTCCCCACGGACGAGAGCGTGAGGAGCAGCGCGATGAGAAATGCGGTCAGCGCCGCCAGCACCGCGAGGGCGACGCCGAGCCGATGCGAGAGGCTCGCCGCGTCGACGAGGGAGCCGGAGATCCGGTCGGCGACGTCGCGCGCGCTCGCGACCTGCGCGCTCGGGAACCGGTTCTCGATGTTCTCCTGGACGCTCGCGACGTCGTCGCCGCTGTCCGCCCGGACGAGGACGACGTTGACCTGTCCGGTCTGCGACGACAGCTTCTGGAGCTGCGCGAGGGGCACGTACACGTCGGCGGTCTGGCCACCGAGCGGCGCGCGCACGAGCCCGACGACGGTGAACGTCGTGCCGTTGAGGTCGATCGTTGCCCCCACGCTCAGGCCCTCGCGGCTCGCGTACGTCTGCGTGACGAGGGCTTCGCCCGCCTTCCGGAGGTATCGCCCCTTCGTGACGAGCGCGGGCGTGACGATGCCGATGCCCGTCTGCGCGAGGTCGACGCCCCCGATCGTGTACGTCGAGCTCGCGATGTTGGTCTGCGGGGGGTCGACGACCTGGCGGAGCGTCTGCTCCGGCGTCGTGATCGTCGCGCGGAAGCGCCGGAGACGCTCGGGGAGGCACTCCGCGAACGCGCCGCGGTTCCCGCCTGCGGGCCGTGCTCCACCCTGCGCCGGGCCACCAAGCCCCTGGTCGCCGCCCGCCGCACTCCCGCTCTGCGCCCCGCCGACCGGTCCGATCTGGATCCCCTTGGCCGTGAGGCACGCCTGCATCTTCTGGAACTCCGCCTCGGTCGGGCGCGGGATCTCGCGGTTGACCCGGACCTGCTGGCCGCCCGCCTTGATCTGCGCCACGATCTTCGGGACCGTCCCCGACTGGTGCACCGCCGTGAGGATCAGCCCCGACGCGGCCGCCGCCACGCCGTCGACCGCTGCGACCTGCGTCGCCTGCGTCTGCGGGAACGTCAGCTGCGTCCCGGGGAGGAAGAACGTGTGCTCGAACTTCGCCCCCGGCTTGCCGAGCTTCGAAAGGTCGGTGATGACGGAGCTGTTGGCCTGGACGACCTCGCGGCCGCCGCCTCCCCCACCCGGGCCGAAGCCGCCACCCGAGTCCTCGGACGGTGAGAGGGTGACCGTGAGGTCGGTGCCGATGCTCGCGAGCGGGTCGAGCGCGGTCTCCTGCGCCTCGTCGAGGCCTCGGGTGAGCGAGGCGATGACGATGACGAGCGCGACCCCGAGCGCGAGCCCCGCGACGGTGACGATCGTTCGCCCACGCCTGCGTGCGAGCTCGCTGCGCGCGTATCGCACGAAGAACATGGCGCAAGACTGCTGCGGCCCCCTGGGAGGCGGATCGGAGGATCCTGGGAATCCCCTGAGATCGGTGGGCGGCGACGGCCGCCTGCTCTGCGAGGATCGGCGGGCCGTGACCGCCCGCGAGGACACACCGGCGACGCTGACCGCGGACGAGCCGATCGGCGAGTCCCGCTGGCCGCCCGTGCTCGTCCTCGTCGGTTTCCTGGCGATCAACATCGCCTTTCGCCTCTGGATCCACGAGCCGTCACCCGTCCGGATCCCGTGGCTCGTGCCGGCGGTCGAGGTGCTGCTGATCGCCCTGCTCCTGGTCAGCAACCTGGGGAACGTCACCCGGCACCGGCGGGTGCTGCGACGCGTCGCCGTCGTGCTCGTCGTCGCGCTCGTCTGCGCCGCGCTCTGGGCGACGGCGCTCCTGATCTACGACCTGGTGGAAGGGAGCGGCGTCACCCAGTCCGCACGGCGGCTTCTCGCCACGGGCGCGGTGATCTGGGTCGGGAACAACATCGCCTTCGCGCTCCTGTACTGGCTGATCGACGGCGGCGGCCCGGTGGCGCGCTCACGGCTCGCGGTGCCGGTCGACTTCGCCTTCACGCAGCACTTGAGCCCGGAGCTCTCCCCGCCTCGCTGGCGGCCCGTCTTCCTCGACTACCTGCACCTGGGCTTCACGAACGCCACGGCGTTCAGCCCGACGGACGTGATGCCGCTCTCGCACCGGGCGAAGTACACGATGCTCGTCCAGGCGTCCCTCGCGCTCGCGCTCTTCGGCCTCATCGTCGCGCGGGCCGTCAACGCCTTCACGTGACGCGTCCGGGGACGGGCGCTACTCGACCGTGACGGTCTTCGCGAGGTTCCGCGGCTGGTCGACGTTCAGACCGCGCAGGCGGGCGATGCGGTAGGCGAGGAGCTGGAGCGGGATCACCGCGAGGATCGCGGACAGGAACGCCGGCGCCTTGGGCACGTAGATCACGTCGTCGGCGTGGTGCTGGATGTCCTCGTTCCCGTCGGAGGCAATCGCGATCACGTGCGCACCGCGCGCACGCACCTCCTGGATGTTCGAGACGAGCTTGTCGTAGACCCCTTCCATCCGCGTTGCCACGACGACGACGGGCGTCGTCTCGTCGAGCAGGGCGATCGGCCCGTGCTTCATCTCGCCGGCGGAGTACGCCTCGGTCGGGATGTAGGAGATCTCCTTGAGCTTCAGCGCGCCCTCGAGCGCGACGGGAAGCCCGATGTTGCGGCCGAGATAGAGGAAGAACGGGCGGTCGTAGAGCCTCCGCGCGATCTCGTCGATCGGATGGTCCCCGTGGAGGAACTCGCTGATCTTGCCGGGCAGGCCGTACAACGCGTTGACGATGTACTCGAGCTCGCCGGGCGGCAGCGTCTCCCGCACCTGGGCGAGCTTGAGGGCCACGAGGAAGAGCAGCGAGAGCTGCGCGGTGAAGGTCTTGGAGGCGGCGACGGCGATCTCGATCCCGCACCGGGTGTAGAGCACGGAGTCGACCTCGCGCGTGATCTGCGAGCCCATCATGTTCGTGATCGCGACCGTGTGGGCGCCCATCTCGCGGGCGAGCTTCATCGCCTCGATCGTGTCACGCGTCTCGCCGGACTGCGAGATCCCGATCACGAGCGTGTCGGAGTCGAGCACGGGGTTCCGGTAGATCCACTCGGACGCGATGTCGTGCTCGACCGGCACCCGCCCCCACTCCTCGATCGCGTAGCGCGCGGCAACGCCCGCGTGGTACGCGGTACCCGCCGCGAGGATGACGATGCGGCGAAGGTCGCGCAGCTCGTCGTCGTCCATCCCGAGGCCCTCGAGCTCGAGCCGCCCTTTGCGCAGCCGGTCGCCGATCGTCTCCGCGACCGCGTCGGGCTGCTCGTAGATCTCCTTCAGCATGAAGGTCTCGAAGCCGGCCTTCTCGGCGCTCTCGTCGTCCCAGTCGAGCTCGACGATCTCGTGGTCGACCTCCGACCCGTCCTCCGCCCGGAGGAATCGCGACGCCGAGGGCGTGACGACGACGATCTCGCCGTCGGACGGGAACTGCACCTCGCGGGTCTCGCGCAGGAACGCGGCGGCGTTCGACGCGAGGTACGTCTCGCCCTCGGCAAGCCCGACGACCATCGGGCACTGGTGTCGCGCCCCGACCAGCAGGCCGGGGTGGTCACGATGGATCGCGACGAACGCGTAGTGGCCCTCGAGCTCGTTGTACGCACCGCGGACGGCCTCGACGAGATCGCCGTCGTAGTGCTCCTCGATCAGGTGCGTCACGGTCTCGGCGTCGGTCTCGGAGGAGAACACGTGGCCGCGGGCCGCGAGGCCCTCGCGCAGCTCCCGGTAGTTCTCGACGATCCCGTTGAGGACGACGGCGAGGGTCTCGGGGGCCTCGGCGGCGAGGGGGTGCGCGTTCGCCTCGGTCACGCCGCCGTGGGTTGCCCAGCGCGTGTGGCCGAGACCGGTCGTCGCGGGAGACGGCGTGTCCCCGGCGCGCTCCCGGAGGTTCTGGAGGTTGCCGACGGCGCGGGTGTAGCTCAGGCCCGAGTCCTCGAGGAGCGCGATCCCGGCCGAGTCGTAGCCCCGGTACTCGAGGCGCTCGAGGCCGTGCAGGAGAAGCGGCTTGCACTCACGCGGCCCGACGTATCCGATGATCCCGCACATCCCGGCTACTCCTTTCGACCCGGACGCGCAATGTCCGGCCGGTTGGCACTGCTTTGCAGGGCTTTTACCGGTCTCCGGCCTCCTGCCGGACGAGGTCAGCGATGCTAGCACAGAGGTTTGCGGCCTCCTCGGCGCGCTCGGCCTCGGCGAGGACGCGCACGACCGGCTCCGTCCCGGACGGCCGGACGAGGACGCGGCCGCGACCCGCGAGCTCGGCGTTGAGCCGCTCGACCTCCGCGGCGACCCCGGCCCCGATCCGGAGGCTCGGAAGCGTGACGTTCGCCTTCACCTGCGGGAAGCGGGGCATCACCGCGGCGGCGTCCGCGAGCGAGCGGCCGTCGAGGGCGCGACACAGCGTCAGCGCCGCAGCCAGGCCGTCGCCGGTGACATGGCCGTCGAGCACGATCAGGTGGCCCGACTGCTCGCCGCCGAGGATCGCACCCTCGCGGCGGAGCGCCTCGAGGACGTAGCGATCGCCGACGTCGGTCGTCAGGACCCGGACGCCGTGATCCTCCATCAGCCGATGGAAGCCGAGGTTCGTCATCACCGTCACGGCGACGACGTCGACGTCGAGGGCGAGGGCGCAGATGGCGATGATCTGGTCGCCGTCGACGACCTCGCCGTGCGCGTCGACCGCGAGCATCCGGTCGCCGTCGCCGTCGAATGCAACCCCGAGGTCGTACGTGCCGCCCCTGACCGCGTCCTGGAGCATGCGGAGGTCGGTCGCCCCACAGCCGGCGTTGATGTTCGACCCGTCGGGGGCCGCCGCGAACGCGGTGACGTCGGCGCCGAGACGCTCGAAGACGGCGGGCGCGACCGCGGAGTACGCCCCGTTGGCGCAGTCGACGGCGATTCGCAGCCCGGAGAGATCGGATCCGAACTGCTCGAGGACGTGGTCGACGTAGCTCTCGACGACGTCCTCCGCGTGCTCGACCGAGCCGCCGCCGGGGCCGGGCGCGCCGATGAGCGCCTCGATCTCGAGCTCGTCCGCGTCGGTCAGCTTGTGCCCCTCGCGATCGAACACCTTGACGCCGTTGTACTCGGGCGGGTTGTGCGAGGCCGACACGACGAGACCGAGATCCTGCGAGAGGAGCGCGACGGCCGGCGTCGGCAGGATCCCGCCGAGCACGGCGGTGCCGCCACCGTCCACGATCCCGCGCGTCACGGCCGCCTCGAGCGCAGGGCCGGAGCCCCGAGTGTCGCGCCCGACGAGGACGCGTCCCCGCCCCGACCAGAGCGTCGCTGCGCGGCCGATTGCCTCGACGAGCTCGGCCGTCAGGGTCTCGCCGACGACGCCCCGGACACCGTCGGTGCCGAACCACTGCCGCGGCGCGACGTCCTCCGAGGAATGCGTTCCGGAACCCACGGCCTGCGCGTCAGTCTGAACGGTGACCTCCCCCACGCCGCTAAGCGTGAGTCCTGGAGGCGCTTCCCGCAAGGGGAGCGCCGCTAGCGCTTGCTGAACTGCGGCGCCTTGCGCGCCTTGTGCAGGCCGGCCTTCTTGCGCTCGACCTTGCGGGCGTCCCGGGTGAGGAAGCCCTGGCGCTTGAGCGGGACCCGAAGCTCCGGGTCCGCCTCGACCAGCGCCCGTGCGATTCCGTGTCGGACCGCTCCGGCCTGCCCGCTCACACCGCCCCCGTGGACCCGGACGCGGAGGTCGTATCGGCCCTCGGCGTCGGCCACCCCGAGCGGGGAGAGCGCGAGCTTGCGGAGCGTGGCGCGCGGGAAGTAGTCCTCGAGCGAGCGGCCGTTCACCCACGTCGCGCCGTCGCCGGGGCGCAGGATCACGCGCGCGACGGACGTCTTCCGCTTGCCCGTGCCGCGATACTGGGCGCGCTCAGCCATGCAACAGCTCCTTCGGTGACTGTGCGGAATGCGGGTGGTCGGGGCCGGCGTAGACCTTGAGCTTGCGAAGCTGTGCCGCGGCGAGCCTGTTCTTCGGCAGCATCCCCTTCACCGCCTTGCGGATCACCTCGGTGGGGCGCCGCTCCAGCTGCTGGCGCAGCGTCCGCTCCTTGAGCCCCCCGGGGTACCCGGAATGCCAGCGCACCATCTTCTCGTCGAGCTTGTTCCCCGTGACGTGGATCTTCTCCGCGTTGACGACGATCACGAAGTCGCCCGTGTCCACGTGCGGCGTGTACTGGGGCTTGCCCTTCCCGCGCAGCGTGTCGGCGATCTCGGTGGCGAGTCGGCCCAGGGTCCGGCCCTCGGCATCCACGACGTACCAGTCGCGCTGGATCTCGCCCGGCTTGGCGGTGTAGGTGGTCATCGCTCGGAAAGAGGGCGGTCGCGTGACCGCCGGCGGGTGAGTGTAGCAGCCTGCCGCCACGACCGATCTCAGCGCGCGGAATCCGTCATGATCCGTGCATGGTCGGCGTCACCGAGGCCCGGCAGCGGCTCACCGAGATCCTCGACCAGGTGCTCGCGGGCGAGCACGTGGTCGTGACGAGGCGCGGCGAGCCGATCGCGGAGATCGTCCCGGTCGAGCCGGACGAGGAGGCGGAGATCGAACCGCTCGGCCTCGTCGCGTTCGTCGGGGCGATGGCCGGTCGTCGTGCACTGCTCGAGACGGTCGCCTGGATCGTCTCGATGCGGTCCGTCGCGCGCGACCGGGAGCCGCCGGGGATCGCCTGACGGTGTACTGCTTCGACACCGACGTCGTCGCGGCGGCACTGCTGCAGGAGCCGCCGCTCTCCCTCGTCCGGCGGCTCGGGCGAACAGCCGCCGAGGAGCAGTGCACGACCGCGGTGACCGTGGCGGAGATCGCCTACGCGGCGGCGCGAAGCGGCGACGAGGAGCTGATCGGCCGTCTCCGCGACCTGATCGCGGCGGCGAGCAGGATCCTGCCGTTCGACGAGACCGCCGGGGTCGTCTACGGGTCGCTGCGCATGCGCCTCGAACGGGTCGGCGTGCGCCTCGACGAGCCGAGCCTCCGGATCGCCTCCATCGCGCTCGCGCACGACCTCACGCTCGTCACGGGCAGCGCGCGGCTCTACGATCGCGTGCCGAACCTCCGGATCGAGAACTGGCTCGAGCCGGACGAGCTGGAGGCGGCGGGCGAGCCGGAGGACGGCGATGCACCGACCGAGGACGCAGCTCCCGTGTTCCAGGGCGACGGCACGGTCAGGCATCCGGGCCACGTGTCGGGTCACGAGGCGCGGGGCCACGTGGAGGCCGAGCCGGCGCAGGCGGGCGAGCGCGACCCCGCCGTGGACGCCTGACGCGACGCCGCCCGTGACGGTCGTCGTCCGGCGTGGAGTCGTCGTTCGCGGACGGGTGCAGGGCGTCTGGTTCCGCGAGAGCTCCAGGCTGCGTGCCCAGGAGCTCGGTGTCGCGGGCTGGGTCCGGAACACCGCGGCGGGCACCGTCGAGGCCGAGCTCGAGGGATCGGAGCGCGCGGTCGCCGAGCTCGTCGCCTGGTTCGCGGTCGGACCACCACAGGCACACGTCGCTGCGATCGAGGTGACCGAGCTCGCGCCGCGCGGCGAGACGGGGTTCCGCGTGCGGTAGCGCGGCAATCGTCTAGCATTCGCGGGAGCGAATCGGGGAGCTCGGGCAACCGTGCTGAGAGGGTGGCTAGCGCGCCGCCGACCCGCAGAACCTGACCTGGGTAATGCCAGCGGAGGAACGCGTGATCGAGCCGGATGTCGTGGTCGTCGCAGCGGGATCGGGCCCGGCGGTCGCCGTGCCCCGCCACGCGACGGTCGTCGCGGCGGACGGCGGCCTCGAGCGCGCACTCGCGCTCGGGCTCGACGTCGACGTCGTGATCGGCGATCTCGACTCTGCGTCCGAGGCGGCCGTCGCCGCGGCGGAGAGGGCCGGCGCGCGGATCGTGCGGCATCCGGTGGCGAAGGACGCGACCGACCTCGAGCTCGCCCTGGACGAGGCGGTCGCCCTCGGCGCCCGGCGCGTGCTCGTCGTCGCGAGCGCGGGCGGCCGTCTCGACCATCTGCTCGCCTCGCTCCTCCAGCTCGGATCGGATCGACTCGCGGGTCTCGAGCTCGACGCCCTCGTCGGCGAGGCGCTCGTCCACGTCGTGCGCGGCGAGCGACGGCTCTCGGGGACCCCGGGCGAGGTCGTCACGCTCGTGCCTCTCGGCGGCCCGGCGGCAGGCATCACCACCACGGGACTGGAGTATCCGCTCGCCGCCGAGACCCTCGCACCGGGCTCGACGCGCGGCGTGTCGAACGTCTTCGCCGCGACGGACGCCCACGTCAGGGTCACCCAGGGCGTCCTCCTCGCGATCCGCCCCGACGGAGCGTCGCGATGAGAGCCTTCTGCAGGCTCGGCCTCGGCGCCGTCGCTGTCGTGGCGGCCGCCCTGGCGGCAGGCTGCGGCGGCGGCGAGGGTCAGCCGAAGGACGTCGTGCTCGTGACCCACGACTCGTTCGCGGTGTCCAAGGCCGTCAAGCAGGCGTTCGAGCGGGAGACGGGATTCACCCTCCGCATCCTGCAGGGCGGCGACGCGAACGAGACGCTGAACAAGGCGCTGCTGACGGCCGGCGACCCACAGGGCGACGTCATCTTCGGGATCGACGACAGCATCCTCTCCCGCGCGCTCGATGCCGACCTGCTCGACGAGTACCGCTCTCCCGAGCTCTCCACGCTCCAGCCGGACTTCTCCTCGCCAGACGCCCACGTCACGCCCGTCGACCACGGCGAGGTGTGCCTGAACGTCGACCGGGCCTGGTTCGCCTCGCACCGCGTGCAGCCGCCCGCGAGCCTCGCCGACCTCGTCCTCGCCCGCTACCGCGACCTCCTGGTCGTCGAGAACCCCGCCACGTCCTCACCGGGGCTCGCGTTCCTCCTTGCGACGGTCGCGACGTTCGGCGACCGCTGGGAGACCTACTGGCGCGGGCTGCGCGCAAACGGGGTGCGCGTCGTCGACGGCTGGGAGGAGGCATACACGCAGCAGTTCTCGGGTGCGGCCGGGAGCCCCGGCAAGCGCCCGATCGTCGTGTCCTATGCCTCGAGCCCCGCCGCCGAGGTGATCTTCTCGTCGAAGCCGCTCGCGACGGCGCCCACCGCGGCGGTCGAGGACGGGTGCTACCGCCAGGTCGAGTACGCCGGGATCCTGCGGGGCGCCCACAACGAGAAAGGGGCGCGCGCGCTCGTCGACTTCATGCTCTCGCAGCGGTTCCAGGCCGACGTGCCCGGGTCGATGTTCGTCTACCCCGTGCGCGAAGGCGTCCCGCTGCCGAAGCCGTTCGTCCGGTACGCGGTCGTGCCGGAGGATCCGCTCGAGCTCCCGGCCGAGGAGGTCGACGCGAACCGCGACCGCTGGGTCGCCCGGTGGACGGACATCGTCGTCCGCTGAGCCACGCGCGACTCGGCCGGCTCGCAACCGCCGCGGTCCCGGTCGCCTTCCTCGGCGTCTTCTTCGTCTGGCCGCTCGCCGCGATCCTTCGCCGAAGTCTCGTCGTGGACGGCCGGCTCGACGTCCCGTGGAGCGTGCTGACGAGCGACACGACGCGCGAAGTCGCCTGGTTCACGGTCTGGCAGGCGACCGTCTCGACCGCGCTGACGCTCGTTGCGGGGCTCCCGCTCGCGTGGGCCCTCTCGCGCTTTCGTTTCCGGGGCCGCTCCGTCGTCGAGGCCGTCGTCCTCATCCCGTTCGTCCTGCCCACGGTCGTCGTCGCGACCGCGTTCGTCGCACTGCTTCCCGACGGCGTCGAGCGGTCTGTGTGGGCGATCCTGCTCGCCCACGTCTTCTTCAACGTCGCGATCGTCGTCCGGGTCGTCGGCGCCTTCTGGGCGGGGCTCGACCGCCGGCTGTGGGACGTCGCGGCGACGCTCGGCGCATCTCCGACGCAGCGAGGGATGCGTCTCACGCTGCCGCTCCTCGCCCCGGCGCTCGCCTCCGCCGCCTCGATCGCGTTCCTCTTCTGCTTCACCTCGTTCGGCGTGATCGTCGTCCTCGGCGGCCCGCGCTACGCGACCTTCGAGTCCGAGATCTACAACCAGGCGGTGCGGAGCTTCGACCTCCGCACCGCGGCGGTGCTCGGTTTGTTGCAGCTCGCGGCCGTCGCCGCCGCCGTGCTCGTGT
Source organism: uncultured Actinomycetes bacterium (assembly GCA_963792245.1). GTDB lineage: Bacteria > Actinomycetota > Thermoleophilia > Gaiellales > Gaiellaceae > Gaiella. The sequence continues at coordinate 148,536 of CAWBVO010000016.1, read as the reverse complement.
CGGGGAGGCTCGAGCGCCGGCTCGGCGGAGGGAGGCGACGCGGCCGCGAGGCACCGCGACCCGTGGGTCGCCAGCGCATCGCCGTCGCAGCGATCGTCGTCACCTCGGTGGCTCTCCTGTCGGTCCCGCTCGCCGCCCTCGTCGTCCGCTCGGTGCAGGTCGGCTCCGGCTACGGCCTCGACCACTATGCGGCGCTCGCACGCGAGACACCCGCGCTCCTCGTCGCACCGTGGCACGCGATCCTCAACTCGCTGCTCTTCGCGACCGCCGCGACGGCGATCGCGCTGGCGGTCGGGATCCCCGCCGCAGTCGCCGTCGCCGGCGGCCGGCGGGCGCTCGACGTGCTCCTCATGCTCCCGCTCGGCGCCTCGGCCGCCATGCTCGGCTTCGGGTTCCTGCTCGCGTTCGCCGACCCACCCCTCGACCTGCGCTCGTCGCCGGCGATCGTCCCGGTCGCACAGGCTCTGGTCGCCCTCCCGTTCGTCGTCCGGGCGCTCGTCCCGGCTCTCCGCGCGGTCGACGTCCGCCTTCGCGAGGCGGCGACCGTCCTCGGGGCGACGTCGGCGCAGGTGCGACGCGAGATCGAGCTCCCGCTTCTCGCGCGCCCGCTCGCCGTCGCGGCGGGCCTGGCGTTCGCCGTCGCGCTCGGCGAGTTCGGCGCCACCGTGTTCGTCGTGCGGGCCGACTGGCCGACGGTGCCCGTGGCCATCTTCCGCTTCCTCGGTCGTCCCGGCGAGGACAACGTCGGGGCGGCGATGGCGCTCTGCGTCGTGCTCATGGGGCTGGTGGCCGCCGTCGCGCTCGTCTCGGAGCGGATCCTCGTGCGCGGGGCCGCGCGATGAGGCTCGCGCTCGACGACGTCTCGGTCGCCGTCGGCGACACCCGGATCCTCGAGCACGTGTCGCTGGCGGTCGAGCGCGGCGAGCGCCTCGCGCTGCTCGGGCCGAGCGGATCGGGGAAGTCGACCGCGCTCCGGGTCGCGGCCGGCCTGGAGCGGCCCGCGACGGGCCGGGTGCTGCTCGCCGGGGTCGACGTGACGGCGGTGCCCGCGCACCGGCGGGGCGTGGGCCTCGTGTTCCAGGACGCGGCGCTGTTCCCGCACCGGGACGTCGCGGCGAACGTCGGCTTCGGCCCCAAGGTCGGCGGCGTGCCGGAGCGCGAGCGCGCGGCGCGCGTGACGGAGGCACTCGAGCTCGTCGGCCTCGCCGGGACGGAGCACCGGGACGTGACGACGCTCTCGGGCGGCGAGGCCCAGAGGGTCGCCCTCGCGCGCGCGCTCGCGACCCGCCCGACCGTGCTCCTCCTCGACGAGCCGCTCGGCTCACTCGACGGCCCTCTGCGCCGACGGCTGCAGACCGACCTCCGCGAGCTCTTCGAGCGGCTCGAGCTCACCGTCGTCCACGTGACCCACGACGTCGGGGAGGCGTTCGAGCTCGGCGACCGCGTCGCCGTCCTGCGGGACGGCCGCATCGCACAGGTGGCGGCTCCCGACGAGCTCTGGGCGCACCCTGCCGACGACTGGGTCGCCGGCTTCCTGGGCATGACGAACATTCGCCGCGACGGCGACCGCGCCACGGTGATCCGGCCGGACGCGGTGCGTGTCGGCGCCGGGACGGGCGCGGTGGTGGTCGCGGCAGAGAGAGACGGCGCGGTGGTGCGCCTCCGGGTGCGCCGCGACGACGGGTCGGAGCTCGAGGCGGTGGCGGTGGGCGTCGAGCTGCCGCGCGTCGGCGAGGCGGTGTCGGTCGACGTGGATCCCGGCGGCGTGGTCGACGTCGCCGTCTGGCGTGGCGGAGCCGAGGACGGGCGCCGCTAGCGCGGGTCCCGGCCTACTCCCACTCGATCGTGGCCGGCGGCTTCGAGGAGAGGTCGAGCGCGACACGGTTGACCCCGGCGACCTCGTTGACGATGCGGCTCGAGATCGCGTCGAGAAGCTCGTAGGGGAGGCGCGCCCAGTCCGCGGTCATCGCGTCCTCCGACGTCACGGCGCGGATCACCACCGGGTACGCGTACGTGCGCTCGTCGCCCTGGACGCCGACGGAGCGCACCGCCGGGAGGACCGCGAAGCACTGCCAGAGCTCCCGGTAGAGGCCGGCCCGGCGTACCTCGTCGAGCAGGATCGCGTCGGCGGAGCGCAGGATCGAGAGCCGCTCCTCGGTGACGTCGCCGATGATCCGGATCGCGAGGCCCGGGCCCGGGAACGGGTGGCGCCAGACCATCCGCTCGGGCAGGCCGAGCTGCTCGCCGACGCGCCGGACCTCGTCCTTGAAGAGCGAGCGGAGGGGCTCCACGAGCTCCATCCGCATGTCGGCCGGGAGGCCGCCGACGTTGTGGTGCGACTTGATCTTCGCCGCGACCCCCACCTCACCGCCGGACTCGATCACGTCGGAGTAGAGGGTTCCCTGGACCAGGAACCGGACGTCGCCGAGCTTCCGCGCCTCTTCCTCGAAGACGCGGATGAACTCCTCGCCGACGATCGCGCGCTTCTCCTCGGGCTCCGTGACTCCCGCGAGGCGCGCGAGGAACCGCTCGCGCGCCTCGACGGCGACGAGCGGGACGTGGAAGTGACGGCCGAAGGTCTCGACCACCTGCTCGGCCTCGTTCTCGCGCAGCAGTCCGTGGTCGACGAACACGCACGTGAGCTGGTCGCCCACCGCCTTGTACACGAGGAGCGCGGCGACGGCCGAGTCGACACCGCCCGAGAGACCGCAGATCACGCGCTCCGAGCCCACCTGCGCGCGGATCCGCTCGACCTGCTCCTCGATGACGGCGGCCGGCGTCCAGGCGGGCGGCGTGCCCGCGACGTCGTAGAGGAACGTCTCGAGGATGCGCTGCCCCTGCGGCGTGTGGACGACCTCGGGGTGGAACTGGACGCCGTAGCGCGCACGCGCAGTGTCCTCGAACGCCGCGATCGGCGTCGTCTCGGACGACGCGGTGACGCGGGCGCCCGCGGGCGCCGCGATGACCGAGTCGCGATGGCTCATCCAGACGACCTGCTCCGCAGGCAGGTCGTGGAACAGCCGCCCCGAGCCGTCGAGCTCGACGTCTGCCTTCCCGTACTCGGACACGTCGTTCGCGTCGACCGCCCCGCCCAGCTCGAGCGCCATCAGCTGCATGCCGTAGCAGATGCCGAGGGTCGGGACGCCGAGGTCGAAGATCGCGGGATCGGCGTGCGGGGCGCCGTCGGCGTACACGGACGCGGGGCCGCCCGAAAGGATCAGCGCCGCGGGGTTTCGCGCGCGCAGCTCGGCCGCGGACAGCCGGTGCGAGACGAGCTCGGAGTAGACGCGCGCCTCGCGGACGCGCCGCGCGATGAGCTGGCTGTACTGGCCTCCGAAGTCGAGGACGAGGACCGGACGGTCCTCGGGTGTGGGCTCGGGGCCCGGGAAGGCGATCACCTCGGCGGCGTCAGCCACGGCGGTAGTTGGGTGCGTCCTTCGTGATCGTCACATCGTGCGGGTGGCTCTCGCGCAGACCGGCGCCCGTGATCCGGACGAAGCGCGCCTCCTTGAGCTCTTCGACGGTCGGCGCACCGCAGTAGCCCATTGCCTGCCGGAGCCCGCCCACGAGCTGGTGGACGATCGGTCCGAGCGGCCCCTTGTACGCGACGCGACCCTCGATCCCCTCCGGGACGAGCTCCGCGACGTCCTCGACGTCGCCCTGGAAGTACCGGTCCTTCGAGAATCCCCGCGCCTTCATCGCGCCGAGCGAGCCCATCCCGCGGTACTCCTTGAAGCGCTCTCCCTGGACGACGATCACGCTGCCGGGGGTCTCGTCCGTGCCGGCGAGCATGCCCCCGACCATGACGGCGTCCGCGCCGGCGCCGATCGCCTTCGCGATGTCGCCGGACGAGGTGATGCCGCCGTCCGCGATCACCGGGACGCCGTGCTCGGACGCGATCTGCGCGCAGTCGAAGATCGCCGTGACCTGCGGGACGCCTGCCCCCGCGACCACCCGCGTCGTGCAGATCCCGGACGGGCCGACGCCCACCTTCACCGCGTCGGCGCCGGCGTCGATCAACGCCTCCGCCGCCTCGGCGGTGGCGATGTTGCCGGCGACGATCTCGACGTCGTGCGCGTCCTTGAGGCGCCGCACCATCTCGACGACGCCCAGCGAGTGCCCGTGGGCGGTGTCGACGACGAGCGCGTCGACCTCCGCCTCGACGAGGGCGGCGGCGCGCTCGACGGCGTCCGAGCCGACACCGACGGCGGCGACGACCCGGAGGCGCCCCCGCTCGTCCTTCGTGGCGAGCGGATATGCCTCCCGCTTCGAGATGTCCTTGACGGTGATCAGCCCCTTGAGCCTGCCGTCGAGGTCGACGATCGGGAGCTTCTCGATGCGGTGCCGGCCGAGGATCGCCTGCGCCTCCTCGAGCGTCGTCCCCACCGGCGCGGTGACGAGCCCGTCCTTCGTCATCGCGTCGGCGACGCGCATCGTCGAGGGGACGCCGAAGCGGAGGTCGCGGTTCGTGAGGATGCCGACGAGGACGCCTTCGTCGTCCGTGATCGGGACACCGGAGACGCGGTAGCGCTCCATCAGGGCGAGCGCGTCACCGACGAGCGCGTCGGGCGAGAGGGTCACCGGCTCGACGATCATGCCCGCCTCCGAGCGCTTGACCTTGTCCACCTCCGCGACCTGGTCGGCGATCGAGAGGTTCCGGTGCAGGACGCCGATCCCGCCCAGGCGCGCGAGTGCGATCGCCATCCGCGCCTCGGTGACCGTGTCCATCGCGGCGGAGAGGAGCGGGATCTCGAGCGCGACCGAGCGCGTCAGGCGCGTCGCCGTCGAGACGTCGTTCGGGAGCACCCCCGACTCGGCGGGCACGAGCAGGACGTCGTCGAAGGTGAGCCCTTCCCTCGCGAACTTGTCCTCCCGATCACTCAAGTGGAGCGATCCTACCGGGCCGCCCGGAGGCCGAACCCGGTTCCCCGGCTCAGGAGACGGGCTGGAGCTCGTGCACCTCGATCCCGGCCGCGAGGCGCCGCGCCTCCGCCGGGTCGAAGCGGCCCGCACCGACCTCGAGCACCGACGCGGCGCCGGCCGCGACCGCGAGGCGAAGCGAGTCCTCGACCGAGGCCGCCCCGGAATCGAGGACGGACGCGAGCCACTGGGCGAGGAACGCGTCGCCCGCCCCGACGACGGAGATCGGCTCGAGGCGCTCGACGTCGACCCGGAACCGCCGGACCCGGCGATCCTCCCGGATGAGGGCGAAGCAACCGCTGTCCATCGTCACCTGGACGTTCCGGGCGCCGAGCTCCGCGATCGTCTCGAGCGCCATCACGAAGTCCTCCTCGTCGTTCAGCTCCTGCCCGACGAGCTGCTCCGCTTCGTGCTGGTTGGGCGACACGAGCCACGGCTCCGCCTCGAGCCCGAGCCGGAGCGGCTCGCCGTCCGAGTCGAGGACGACCCGGACGTTGCGGCGGTGGAGCTCGCGCGCCGCGTCGGCGTAGAACCCGTCGGCGACGCCGCGCGGAAGCGACCCGGCGAGGACGACGGCGTCGGCACCGCGGGACAGGTAGCGGAGCTTGTCCATCAGTGTCTCGAGCTCGCCGTCGGTGACCTTCGGGCCCCACTCGTTGATCTCCGTCTGCTTGCCCGACGTGGGGTCGACGACGAGGGTCGACGTCCGGGACTCGTCGCCGATGCGGACGAAGTCGTTGAGGATCGCCTCCCCCGTCAGCTCCTCGACGATCCGCGTGCCGGTGCGCCCGCCCGCGAGCCCGGTGGCGACGACTGGGACGTGGAGCCGCTTGAGCGCACGGGCGACGTTGAGCCCCTTCCCGCCGGCAAGCGTCAGCACCTCGCTCGCCCGATGGCGCTGGCCGAGCTGCAGCGTGGGAACGGTGAGTGACCGGTCGAGGGCTGCGTTCAGCGTGACCGTGATGATCATCGGCGCCTCCCGCCCCTGGTCACGAGACGAGCCCTGCGAGGTTGGCGACCGTGCGGCGCGTCACCCACCACGCCTTCTCGGACACGCTCGGCGCCGGCCGCGACGCCGCCGCCACGAGCGGCGAGCGCGCGACGACGCGGGAGCCGTCCCGGACGACGACCGTCCCGAGGCGCTGGCCCGCGACGACGGGCAGCGCGGCGACCGAGGGCACGACCACCCGCTCGGTCAGCGGCCGGTCGGTCGAGGTGGGACGGACGATCGCCCGCGGCGCGACGGCGCGAACCGGCGGCTGGCCCCACCCGACGGGGATCGCCGCATACGTCCGCGCAGGGTCGACGACCCTCGCCGACCGGTAGCTCGCCAGGCCGAACCGAAGGAGCGCCGCCAGGTCGGTGTCGCGCTGCGCCTCGCTCGGGGAATCGAGCACGACGGCGGTGATCGCGACGCCGCCCCGGCGCGCAAACGCGGCCTGCGACCAGCCGGCGTTCGCCGTGTGCCCCGTCTTGCCACCGACGACGCCGCCGAACCGGCCGAGCAGGTTGTCGGTCGACTCGACCACCCGGCCGTCGGACAGCGTCGCGCGGGACATCCCCGCGTAGCGGCGGATCACGGGGACGCGCAGAGCGTCGCGGAGGAGCACAGCGATGTCGCGGGCCGTCGAGACGTGCCCGGGCTCGTCGAGCCCGTGTGGATTGCGGTAGTGCGTGCCCGTGAGGCCGAGCTCGCGCGCCTTGCGGTTCATGAGGGCGACGAACCGCGCCTCGCTGCCGCCCGCTGCGACGGCGAGCGTCGTCGCAGCGTCGTTGGCGCTCGGGACGAGCGTCCCGACGAGCAGGTCGCGGACGGACATCCGCTGCCCTGCGCGAAGGCCGATCGACGACTCCCCGACCCGAGCGGCGACCGCGGGGACGGTCACCACCTCGTCGAGTGAGAGATGCTCGAGCGCAACGAGCGCTGTCATCAGCTTCGTGATGCTCGCCATCGGGCGCCGGGCGTCCGCGTCGCGGGCGGCGAGCGTGTGACCGTCGACCGAGCTCTGGACGATGTACGCACGCGCCTGCACGGAGGGGACGGCCCCCTGCGCGGATCCGCAGACGAGGAGCGCGGCCACCGCGAGGGCGAGACCGAGGCGCAACACGGTGCGGAAATGTAGTCGACGGCGGCACGCACCGGCGGTCGCGGGCCTCACCACCCCGCCGCCGCCCAGACCGCTGCCGAGAGGCGCGCGGCCTCGGCGCCGGCAGCCGCACGCCAGTCGTCCGGCGGGGCGTCGCGGTACGCGTAGATGACCGATCGGGACGCGTTGACGAGCGCACTCGCCGGGCCGCTCGTGAACGCCCGCGCGACATCGGCGGGTGTGGCGCCCTGCGCCCCGACACCCGGCAGCAGGATGATCGCGCGCGGCATCTCGCGCCGCGCGTCGCCGATGATCCGCGGGACCGTCGCCCCGACCACCGCGCCGACGCTCGACAGGCCGCGCGCGCCGACGAGATCCTGGCCCCACTCGTCGACGAGCTGGGCGACATGGCGCCAGACGGGCCGCCCGTCGAGCAGCATCGCGTCCTGGATGTCCGTCGCCCCGGCGTTCGACGTCCGGACGAGGAGGAACAGCCCGGCGCCGTCGCGTCGGCACGCCGCGAGAAACGGGTCCAGCGAGTCGCGACCGAGGTACGGGTTGACGGTCAGGGCGTCCGCGAGCGGCGGCGCGCCCTCGGCGGGCTCGAGGAAGGCCGCGGCGTACGCGCGCGCGGTCGAGCCGATGTCACCGCGCTTCGCGTCCGCGATCACGAGCAACCCCGCGTCGCGCGCGTACCGCGCGATCGTCTCGAGCACGCGCCAGCCGTCGCTGCCGAGCGCCTCGAAGAACGCAGCCTGCGGCTTCACCGCCACGACGTACGGCGCGACGGCGTCGACGATCCCCTTGCAGAACCGCTCGACGGCTGCCGCCGCAGCCGCGCGACCGACGGCGGCCTCGCCGCGCAGCTCGACCGGCAGCAGGTCGACGACCGGGTCGAGGCCGACGACGAGTTGCGAGCGCTTGCGCTCGACCGCGTCCGCGAGACGGTCGGCGAACGGCGTGGGAGCGGCTGCGGCGGCGGCGCTCGTCACGCGGCCAAGGGTAACCCGTCGACCAGCGCGCAGATCGCCGCGACCTCGAGCGCGCAGACCTTCAGCTCCGGGGGCGGCCGCCGGAGGAACGACGCCACCAGCCGCAGCTCGTCGGCGTCCTCGGCGGCGCGCGAGTCCGTCGCACGGCTCGCGTCGGCGACGAGGGCCGCAGCCTCGTGGGCCGCACCGGAGCCACGCGGGAGGAGCCGGGACGCGGCGAGCCGACCGGCGGCGATCGCGTGTGCGCGCGCGAAGCCCGGCTCCCGCGCGGGCACGACGACGCACGCGCGGAGCGCGCGAAGGCGCTCGAGCTCTCGCAGGGCGACGACCGCCTCCTCGAGGCCCTGGAGCCGGTCGCGCAGCCGGGCGGCGTCCTCGAAGCGGAGCTCGCGGCCCAGGCGTCGCACCCGCTCCCGGACAGCCGGGAGCGCGGCGGCCACGTCGTCGGACGCGTGGCCGTCGAGAGCGCGGGCGGCGAGCCGGCCGAGCCGGCGCCCCGGGAGGGGCCCGAGCGACGTCGGGTCGGTCGTCGCCTTCCACCGGCCTCCGTTCCGGGCGAGGTAGACGTGCCGGTCGGGTCGCGTGCTGCGCGCGTTGGCCGGCGGGCGCAGCTCGCGCAGCAGGCGGAGCTCCTCGAGCGCAGCGTCGAGCTCGGAGCCCGTCTCGTGCCACTCCACCTGCTCGAGCGCCGCGAGCGCGGCCTCGACGGCCGGTCGCTGACGGCCACCGGCGAAGTAGGAGCGGAGCCGTGCTCGCAGGTCGCGCGCGCGCCCGGCATAGAGCGGCATGCCGCCGCGGCCACGGAAGACGTACACGCCCGGCCGCGGCGGCGCGCCGGCGACGAGCGAGCGCTTGACGTGGAGCCGCCGGGCCCGCGGAGCGGCGAGCTCGACCAGATCGGCGAGCGTGCGTGCGCCCCGCTCCTGCGCGAGGCCGACGAGGAGGACGAGGATCTCGGCCGTCGCCCGGGCGTCGGGGAGCGCGCGGTGGCACGGCTCGGTGGGGACGCCGAAGAAGTGGGCGAGCGCCGCGAGCCCAACGCGTCGCGTGCGCTCGCCCAGCAGGCGCCGGGCCAGCCAGACCGTGTCCACGACCGGGGCGGCGATCCGACGGCCGGTCAGGAGCTCGACCTCGCGGTCGAGGAACGCGAGGTCGAAGCGCGCGTTGTGCGCGACGATCGCCCCGTCGCCCGCGAACGCGAGGAACTGCCGGACGGCGAGCCCGCAGCGCGGTGCGCCTCGAAGCGCCTCGGCGCGGATCCCGGTCAGCGACGTGACCGCCGCGGGCAGTGCGACGCGCGGGTCGACGAGGGTCTCGAATGCGTCCCCGAGCGCGAGCGCGCGGACGCGCTGGGCTCCGATCTCGCAGATGCGCGACGTCCGCGGCGAGAGCCCGGTCGTCTCGAGGTCGACGACGACGAAGTGCGCGTGTTCGAGAAGGACGTCGGCCCCCGGGGGCGTCGCGAGGCCGACCGCGGCGCCGCGCCAGGCGAGCCGCGCGTCGCCGACGACCACGTCGTCGAGGAGCGAGCGAGCGAGCGCGGTCGGGGCGCTCGTGAGCGCGAAGAGGATCCGCGCCGCGTCCTCGGCCGGCACCGGCCCCCGTCGGGCCTCGACGAGCTCCACGAGGCGGTCGGCGGCGTCGAACGAGAGCTGCATGCGCTCGATGGTAACCGAACATACGTTCGATCGCATCAATCCCTTGGCTGCGTTCGGCGCGGAAGAACGACTCTCGCCGAGGAGCAGCTGCGGCCCGCGAAAGCGGGCCGCCTTTAGGGATCTGCCCGCCGCGAGGCGGGCCGCGGACGGGAAATCCGCGAGAGCGGATTTCCCGTCCGCAGATGAATCAGTTGACGGCCTTCTTGAGCTGCGAACCGGCCGAGAACTTCGGCACGTTCGCGGCGGCGATCTGCACCGGCTCGCCGGTGCGCGGGTTCACGCCCTGGCGGGCGGCGCGCCGCGTCACGTGGAACTTGCCGAATCCGGTGAACGTGATGGCGTCGCCGTTTCTGAGCGTGCCCTCGATCACGTCGAGCGCCGCGTCGACCGCGGAGCCGGCGTCGCGCTTCGTCATGCCGGCCTTGTCGGCGACGGCGTCCACGAACTCCTGCTTGGTCACGTTTCGATCCTCCCTGGTCGATGGTCTCTCGATGTCCCCGCCCGAGCCTATAGCCCACACGGATCCGGCTCAACCATGCGGGTTCATCCCGGGCTCCCGTGTCCGGAGCAAATCGCCCGCCCGGTAGAGCGCAGCGAGCCGCACGCCGAGCCGTGCGAGGGCGTCGGCGCCACCCTCCTCACGGTCGACGACGCACACCGCGTGGCGGACGACGAGCCCGGCTGCGCGAACGGCCTCCACCGCCTCACAGAGGGCGCCGCCCGACGTGACCACGTCCTCGACGAGGCACACGAGCTCGCCTGGCTCGTGCGGCCCCTCGATGCGGTTCCCGGTGGCGTATTCCTTGGTTTCACCGCGCACGATGATGAAGGGCAGACCGGACGCCATGGCCGCAGAGGCGGCCAGCGCGACGGCGCCGAGCGCAGGCCCGGCGAGGCGCGCGCTCTCGGGCTCGGCCTCGCGGATCGCGCCGGCGAGCCGCTCGCCGAGCTCGCGCAGGAGCGCGGGGTCCGTCTCGAAGCGGTACTTGTCGAGGTACCAGCGCGAGCGGCGCCCCGACCGGAGGGTGAAGTCGCCCTCCAGCAGGGCCACGTCGAGCAGGCGCCGCCCGAGCTCGTCGACGGAGCTCACGACAGGACGCCTTCGGCGATCTCGAGCAGCCGGTCGCGCTCGGGCATCGACGTCCCGGCCGCGAGGTCGACCTCCGATCCGTCGTCCCACGCGACGACGACCCGCCGCGCGTCGCCACCGCGCCGCCGGAGGACGAGCCAGGCGGCAACTGCCGCCGCGCCGAGGAGCAGCAGCCTCACGCGGCTCCCTCCGCGACGCGACGGAGCGCGGTTCGCAGGTCGAAGGCCACGAGGCCGGCAGTCGGCTCGGGGACGGTCGTCGCGACGATCGTCCTGCCACCCGCGCGGACGGCGACGAGCGAGCCGCGGTCGAGGTCGACCTGGACGCGCTCGACCTCGGGGCCCGAGCGGCGGAGCGTCGCCGCCTCGGCGAGGAGCGATGCTCCGGCCGCGGCGAGCGACCGGCCGCGCTCCTCGCTCGCCGCGTGCACCGCCTCGATCGCCCCGCCGGGCCCGTCGATCACGACCTCGACCACCTGGGTCGAGAGCGCGAGGAGCTCGGAGAGTGCTTCGGTCGCATCCATCGCGGCGCCCGAAGCTACCAAACCGGCGGTCCCGTGACCGGAATCTCGGGCACCATCCCCCGGTGCACGCCGTCAATGCGACGTTCGAGCGCTTCTTCGCGGAGCGGGGGACACACCTCGCCGCGATGGTCGCCTACTTCGCGCTCGCGTCGTTCGTCCCGCTCATCTTCCTCGCACTGTCCGTGCTCGGCTTCCTCAACCAGGCCAACTCGTCGAGCGCGCTCGTGTCGTACCTCGAGGACGTCTTCCCCGACCGGTCGGTCGAGTCGATCGTCAACGTCGTCGACGCCGTGCAGCGGAACGCGACCGCGCTGTCGGTCGTCGGCGCCGTCGCGCTGCTCTGGAGCTCGCTGTCGCTCTTCTCTGCGCTCGAGTCCGCGTTCAACATCCTCTACGGCCGTCCGAACCGGTCGTTCCTGCGCGGCAAGGCGCTCGCGAGCGTGTACATGATCGCGGCGCTCGTCGTCCTGTTCGCCGGCCTCACGGTCGGCACGATCGGCTACGACCTGCTGCGCCGCTATGCGACGAACGTCGTCTCGAACCAGTGGGTGGCGCTCGCGCTGACCCTGCTGGCATCAGGCCTGGCGCTCTTCGCGTTCCTCCAGTCCGCGTACTACAGGCTCCCCAACGCCCGTCTCACCCATCGCGAGGTCGTCCCCGGCGCCGTCCTCGGGGCCACGGTGCTCGTCGGCACGCTCCAGGCTCTACCGCTCTTCGTCTCCCTCACCTCGGAGGTCGTCGCGCTGCAGGCGCTCGGGACGACGTTCCTGCTCCTCGTCTGGCTCTACGTGATGGCCAACGTGATCGTGTTCGGCGCGGCGCTCAACTACGTGCTCGCGTACGTCGACACGGGGCGGGAGGTCCGCCCGCGGCGGGAGCCTGCGCCCGTTTCCCGCGGCTACTGACAGGGGCGGAGCGCGGCGGCGGCCCGGGCGCGGTGGGAGTGCGCCTGCTTCCAGGCGTCACCGAGCGCCGCGACGGTGCGCGACTCTCCCGCGGGGACGAAGACGGGGTCGAAGCCGAAGCCCTCGGCCCCGGACGCGGCCTCGGCGATCGCGCCCTCGAGGGAGCCCTCTGCGACGTGCTCCTCGCCGCCGGGCGCGATCGCGACCATCACGCAGACGTAGCGGGCGCCGCGCTCGTGCTCGCCGGCGAGCGCCTCGAGCATTCGGCCGACGGGATCCCCGGCGGCCCACCGCGCTGTGAGGACGCCGGGTGCACCGCCGAGCGCGACGGCCTCGATGCCCGAGTCCTCGCCGACGACCCACGCGTCCGCAGGGGCATGGCGCCTGCCCCACTCGGCCTTGATCCTCGCGTTGTCGGCGTAGGATGCGCCGTCCTCGAGCGGCGGATCGTCCCGGTCGAGAAGCTCGAGCTCGAGCGTCGGCCACGTGCGGCGCAGCTCCTCGAGCTTGTGGGGGTTTCCCGAGGCCAGGACGACCTTGCAGCGGCCCGCCGCAGGCACGTCCTAGAGGATCGACGCCGCCTCGCAGGCGGCCCGCTGGGCCGCCCCGAGCTCGTCGATCCCTCCCGCCGCGAGGTCGAGCAGCCGGTCGAGCACCTCGCGCGAGAAGGGCTCGCGCTCGGCGGTCGCCTGCACCTCGACGAGACGGCCGTCGGCGGCCATGACGACGTTCATGTCCGTGTCGGCCTGCGAGTCCTCGACGTAGTCCAGGTCGAGCACGGGCTCGCCCTCCACGACGCCGACCGAGACGGCTGCCACCGAGGACGGCAGCGCCTTCGTCAGGCCGAAGCGGTCGAGCGCACGGAACGCGGCGACGTATGCGCCGGTGATCGCCGCGCAACGGGTTCCGCCGTCCGCCTGGAGGACGTCGCAGTCGAGCCACAGCGTCCGCTCGCCGAGCGCCTGGAAGTCGCACACGCTGCGGAGGGCCCGCCCGATGAGCCGCTGGATCTCGACCGTGCGCCCGTCCGGCCGCCCGCGTGTGACCCCACGCTGTGTCCGCTGGCCGGTGGACGCCGGGAGGAGTGAGTACTCGGCGGTCATCCAGCCCTTGCCCTTGCCGCGGAGCCACCGCGGGATGTCCTCCTCGACCGTCGCGGTGCAGAGGACGACCGTGCGCCCCTGCGCGTAGAGCACCGACCCGTGCGGCTGCTCGAGGAAGTCCGGCTGGAGGTCGAGCTCTCGGAGCTCGTCGGGTCTGCGTCCGTCGTGGCGTGTCAAGGCGTCTCCCTGGGGCGTGGGCCTGCGTCGCGCGGGATCATGCCGCCTGCGACGCGGCCGGTGCGAGGGTCACCCGCTCGACGTCGCGCACCGGCAGCTGCAGGAACCGCTTGCCCATCTCGGCGAAGTCGCCCGGGTCGCCGGTCGTGAGGAACCGAACGGACCCCTCACGATCGTCCGCGTTCTCGATCCCCTTGCGCTCGAGCGTCTCCGAGACCTCGCGCGCGGTCTCGTCGGCGGAGAAGACGAGGGTCACGCCGCGCCCGAAGACCCGCTGGAAGATCGGCCGGATGATCGGGTAGTGCGTGCAGCCGAGGATGACGGTGTCGACCCCGGCCTCGCGGAGCGGCGCGGCGACCTCGCGCACGGCCTGGGTCGTCTCCTCGCCGAACGGGTCGGGCCCCTCGATCAGCGGCACGAGCCGCGGGCACGGGACGGCGACGACCCGGACGCTCGCGTCGTGCGCGTGGACGAGGTCCTCGTACCTCCGGCTCGCGACCGTCGCCTCGGTGGCGAGCAGCCCGACGCACCGGTTCCGGGTCGCGAGCGCCGCCGCATGCGCCTCCGGGTGGAGGACGCCGACGACGGGGACGCCGAGCGCCCGCTGCAGGTCGGGAAGGCCGGCCGCGGTCGCCGTGTTGCACGCGACGACGACGAGCTTGACGCCCTGCTCCTCGAGGTGCCGTCCCACCTCGAGGGCGAAGCAGCGCACCTCCGCGAGCGGGCGCGGGCCGTACGGCAGCCGTGCGTTGTCGCCGAGGTAGACCGCGTCCTCGTGCGGCAGGGTCACGAGCAGCTCGTGGAGGACCGTGAGGCCGCCCACGCCCGAGTCGAACACGCCGATCGGCCGCGCGTCCATCGCGCGGATGATACGGGCGGCATCCCGGGTCACCGTCCACAGGCCCTTTACAGGCGTGGGCTACCGTTCGCCGCCGTGACGATGCCGGCCAGACGCGCGCTCCTCGTCGTGCTCGCGGTCGCGGCGGCGCTCGGTGCGGCGGCACCGGCCCGCGCGTTCAGCACGCAGGACGTGACGATCACATCGGCGGACGGGACACCGATCGCGGCCACCCTGACGCTCCCCGGGGCACCGGCCCCGTCCGGCGGGTGGCCCGCCGTGATCTTCATGCACGGCCTCGGCGGCACGCGCGCCAGCACGCTCGCGGTCGCGCAGGCGATGGGGATCGGCGAGCGCTACGCAGTCCTCGCCTACGACGCACGCGGCCACGGGCAGTCCGGTGGGCTGGTCGGGATCGACGGGCCGAAGGAGGTCGCCGACGTGAAGGCGGTCTTCGCCTGGCTCCGCGACCGCTCCGATGTCGCCGACACCCGGATCGGGGGCTGGGGCGTGTCCTACGGCGGCGGGGCCGCCTGGAACTCGCTCGCGGCGGGGGTGCCGTGGGCCGCGCTCGAGGTCTCGATGAGCTGGACCGACCTCCGCGACGCGCTCCTGCCGCAGGGGCTCGCGAAGACCGGGGTCATCGCCGGCTTCCTCGGCGCGCTCGACCCGAAGCGCGTCGACCCCGAGGTGCTCGCGATCCGCGACGCGGCCTACGCCGGGAACCAGGCGCCGGTCCTGCCGTTCGCTGCCGCCCGCTCGTCGCTTCCCGCACTCAAGGGTTTGAAGACGCCGGTCTTCATGATGCAGGGGCGCCGCGACTTCGCGTTCGGCATGGAGCAGGCCTTGAACGCCTACCGCGCGCTGGCTGGGCCGAAGGCCCTCTGGTTCGGCCTCAGCGGGCACGCTCCGTCGCCCAGCGTCGCCGCCGACACGCAGGCGATGCTCGCCGAGGGCGCCCGCTGGTACGACCGCTACCTCCGCGGCGACACCGCGGCGCGGCTCGCAAGGCCCGTCGCGATCTCACCCGAGAACTGGAAGGGGCAGCCCGTCCGCTTCGCGCGCCTCCCGAAGGTCACCGTCGACTCGATGGGCGTGTTCGGGCCCGGCACGGTCGGACGGACGCCGATCGCACAGGGCGGTCGCTACCGGATCGCGGTGGGCCGGCTCGGGAAGCCGGTGGAGGTCTTCGGCGCCCCGGTCGTGGACCTGACCGCGAGGACGTCCGGCGGCTGGTCGCGGATCGTCGCGGTGTTGAGCGCCCGGACGCCGGCCGGCAAGGAGATCGTCGTGGCCGGTGGGGGCGTGCCCGCCACGTCCGGCCGCCCGGTCACGTACCACATCGCCCTCGGCAGCCAGGCGACCTTCCTGCCGAAGGGCTCGCGGCTGACGCTGACGATCGGATCGTCGTCCCTGGCCCAGAGCCCGGGCAACCTGCTCTACCTCGACCTTCCCTTCCCGGCGGCGGCGCGCCTGTCGGTGACGGGCGGACGGCTGCGGCTCCCCCACCTCGCGACGCCGGTCTCGCGATGAGCCGGGCGCTCGCCGCACAACGAACGTCACCCACCAAGGAGGGAACACCGACGATGAGGAAACTGACCCGCACCGCCGTGGTCGCGCTCACGGCGCTCACCGCTCTCGCGCTCGCGGCCGCAGCGACCGCGGCGTACACCTCGCCGAAGCTCTCGGTGGCGTACGCGCCCGGGAACGTCACCCGGATCGTCGCGTCCGCCTCCGTCGACGACGACGCGACCGCCCGCGCCGCGATCGTGATCCCCAACGGGAGCTCGATCACGACGAGCGCGGCGCCCGGCACGAAGGTCGGGACCGCCCGCGCGCAGGTGAGCGCGCTCGCGCTCGGCGGAGCGCTGCTGCCGCTCGCCGGCGACATCGTCGTCGCGCCTGCCGGAGCGGTCAACGCGGCGACGCAGGCGCTGTGCACCCAGGGCGCGGCGCCGCAGCTGACGCTGCTCCTCGTGCTGCAGGCCGCGGGACAGACGATCAACCTCCCGGCGTACATCGTCGCCTCGAGCGGCGCCCAGGCTGCGCTCGGATCGACGCAGCTGGTGTTCTGCCTCCCGCCGCCCGACGTGCCGGTGGAAATGGGAGGCGCGACGTTCGGGGCGAAGTTCCTCACCGCCGACCTCACGCTCGCCGGCGTGATCGGCCCCGTCGTCCAGGGCACGTGGGTCGCGTTCTGGACGCCGTGGAATGCCCGTGTCGGGACGGTCAACACCGCCGCCACGGTGGTCTCGCCGGCGGTCATCGCGCCCGGCGGCATCACGCTCTCGGGTCGCAAGGTGAAGGGCCTGCGACGGCTTGCAGGACGCGTGACGCAGGCAGGCGCCGGCGTCGCCACGCGCGTCACGATCCTCGCCGGCACGAAGCGGCTCGCCACCGTCGCCGCAAGCGCGCGTGGCGCGTTCACGTACACGGTGCCCCGCGCGTCGAAGGCGACGACGTTCCGCGCACGCGCCGTCGTCGCCGCCCGGAGCGCGCCTGCAGCGTGCACGCCGTTCGGATCGCTCGGCGCCCCCTGCGTCAACCCGACGTCGAGCGGCTTCACGGCGACGTCGGGCGCCGTCCGGCTGCGCTGACCCGGCTCGCTCGGGGGGATCGGCGACGCCCGACCCCCTCGAGCAGCGCCGAGTCCGTCGGCGGGTGCGGGCGCGCCCCGGGACCCGACCTAGCGCGAGGCAGACCCGGTCCCTTCGGCCGGTCCATTCCGGCGCGGAATGGTTATAGGCTCCGGCGGTGGTCGAGCGGCTCGACGAGGATCGGATCGAGATGCTCCGAAGCTGGGGTGAGGGCCTGCAGACGAGCGACCGGGACGAGCTGCGCGCCGCCGGGCGGGCGATCCTCATGCTGATCGAGGAGATCGACCGGCTCGAGGCGGATCTCTGGAACGAGCGCGCGGAGGCCATCCAGGCGGTGAGCGAGCACCGCTCGTCGGCCTCGCTCGCCAGCACGCTCCGGGAACGGCTCGCGCAGCGGGCCGTCCCTCCCGAGCCAACCGCGTAGCCGGTCAGTTGTCGCGCGCGGCGAGCGCCACGCGCGTCGCCCGCAGCCAGGACAGGAACCGCGCGGGGTCGGACAGCTCCGGGAGCCGCGCGCTCCGCTGGACGTAGCCGTCGCGGACGCGGAGCCCGCCCCAGCGCGCGAGCAGCTCCGGATGGACGCGGTAGGCGCCGTCCCGGTAGCCGGCGAACTCGAGCGCCCGGTCGAACCTTCCCGACGACCCCTCGCGTCCGCGCACGACGACGTCCGTCTCGCCGATCTCGACGCGGCGCGTGTGCGCGTTCTCGCGTCGGCGCCGTTCGGGGAGATCCCGCGCGTGGACGATCTCGACGACCTCGAGCAGCCCGATCAGCGCGTAGACGAGGCGCCGGTCTCCCACGTCGCGGAGCCCCGCGTAGAAGACGAGCAAATCGCCCGGACCAAGCTTCTCTCGGATCTGCCTCCCCCGCTCGCGCCGGTCGCCGTAGGTCAGGTGACGGAAGTCTGGATCGGCATGCGCCGGCCGCCCGCACAGATGGCCGGGCAGTCGTACGCCGAGCCGCTCGACGGCGGGCGCCCACCTCTCGTACGGCGTCGCGAGGTCCTCGCGCACCGGCTCGGGCTCCGGGATCGGCACGTACGCGAACGCGCCCGTCGTGCGGTCGACCGGCCCGTTCCAGCGTCCCCCCGCGTCCGTGCAGTCGGCGCCGACCCGGACGAGCAACGCTCTCACGCGGCCGCGCGCAGCCGGACCTCCGAGATCTCCCCGGCGCTCTCCGGGGGGAGGCCCGTGATCCAGACGACGACGTAGCGCCCGGGCTTCCGCGCGACGGAGAAGGTCGTGTGCGCCGCCAGCGTCTTCGCGGCGGAGACCTTCGTGAACGGCCCCGTCGCAGAGCTGCCCAGGCGGATCTCGGCGCGCGCGCCCGGTGTCGGGCTGTCGACCACGACCCGCACGACACGGACGGGTCGGCCGGCGTCGAGCACGAGCCCGACGCCCTGCTTGAAGAATCGCGCGTACCGCTCTGTCCGCCAGAACGTGCTCGCCTTGCCGTCGACGGCGAGCGGCGCCTCCTCGTCGCGCTCGTGCCCGTCGCCCTCGGGGTCGAACGCGCCGGCCGCTGTGAGTCGCACGAGGTGACTGGTCGGCCGGCGCGGGGCAGGCTTCGGCTGCCGCTTCGGCACGGTCGGCGGCAGTGCCGCCGTGGGCGCCTCGTCATTGCGGTCGAGCCCGCGGGCGACCGCATAGCCGAGCGCGACCAGCAGGAGCGCGAGCGCCGCGCCGGCGACGAGACGCGTCGTTCGCGGGGCGTGCGTCATGCCGGCCCGAGTCTACGGACGCGCGATCCGGCGGCGTACCCTCGGACAGTGGAGGTTGCGCGCGCGCTGATCGTCGTCGTCGCGCTCGTCGTGGGCGCGCCGCTCGTGATCGTCGGTCTGGCGCTCCTCGGGCCGCCGGGCTGGATCGCCGCGGCGATCGTGCTGCCCCTCGTGACGCTCGCAGCGATCCTGCGCCTGGGTCGGCACGTCCCGGGCGACGGGGAGCCACCGTCCGGATCGCCCGACGGGCCCTAACGGAGGACGGGAAGCGTCGCCGGGTCGAGCCCGAGCCACGTCCGGGCGAGCCGCCCGAGCGTGCCGTCCCGGCGGAGCCGCCCGAGCTCGCGGTCGACGCGCGCTGCATCGAGACCCGTCCCGCGCGGTACGGCGAGCACGATGCCTCCGCCGCGCGCCACACGACCCACGACCGTTCCGATCGACGCCCGCTGCCCGGCGACGAAGCGACCGGCCTCCACGGCGGGAACGAGCGCAGCGTCGCAGGCGCCGGTCCGCAGCAGGGAGCGGAGCCGTTCGACGCCACCGGAGAGGAGCGGCCGTCGCGACGGGCGGACGGCGGACATCGCACCGGCGGCATCGGAGCCGCGCACGGCGCACAGGACCGTCGACCGGAGGTCGACGAGCCGGCGCGGTCGCGACAGGCCGCGCCGGGCGACCACGGCGACGTCGGTCGTGAGGTACGGGGTACTGAGGTCGGCCGCCGTCCGGCCGGCGCGGCCGGCGTCGATCCCGTCGAACGCGAGCTGCCACGCCGCCCCGCTCGACGCCAGGAGGCGCGGCTGCGAGGGGACGTAGACGAACCGCTCGACCCGGGCTCCCAGCCGTCGAGCGAGCACGCGGGCGAGCTCCACCTCGAAGCCGCGCGCGAGGATCACGTCCCGGCCGCGTACGACACCCGCCTGGAGCGCGGGGCGCTCGAGCCCCAGCGCGACCACGAGCGCCGTCGGCGAGGCGGGAGTCGCCTCCGCCGGAGGAGCGTCGCCCGCCCGGGCGGACGCCGACTGGGCGACGACGACCAGCAGCGCCGCAGCGGCGACCGTGGCGCGGCTCACGCGATCGTCTCCCGGAGGACGTCGACCGGCGTCCCGTAGGTCGCGAACGCGTACATCACGGGCGCGTCGCGGGCCATCATCCGGACGCAGCCGTGCGATGCCGCGTATGCGGGCACCGACGGGTACGCGTGGAAGGCGATGCCGCCGACGAAGTAGCTCGCGAACGGCATCCACGTCGAGAACGGCACCGACCACGACATGCGCTCCTTGCGATACACGTGGAAGGATCCGCTCGGCGTCCGGCCGTACGCGCCCGACGAGATGTGGAACACGCGCTCGACCCGGTTGCCGACGATCGCGAGAGCGACCTGGCGGCCCAGCAGGATCTCGACGCGCTTGCCGGGCCGCCGCAGCACCGGCTGCGGCCTCGTCGCGCGGAGGAGCGCTTCCGTGACGCGGTGGTCGAGCACCCCGGTCCGCGACATCCCCGACCATTTCTGGAACGCGAGGACGGCGACCGAGGTCTCGTCCCCGAGAGCCCCCGTGACCCCTGTCGGAGCCATGAAGCCGAGCCCGGCGAGGAGCTCCTGCGCCTCGCGCACGCCGACCGGGTGCGTGTCGGCAAGCGGTTCGCGCACCGTCCGCCGCAGGTCGTAGCCCGGGAAGATGCCGACCGGTACGCCTCCCTCGACCCTGACGCGCACGCCGCGCACGCCCGGGACGGCGCGAAGTGTCCGGACGAGCTGCCCGACGCGGGCGCGAAGCGCATCGTCGTCCCGGCCGGCCACGAACCGGGCAGCAAGGTCGACGATCACGACCTGCCGTTCGATGCGGAGTCCGCGAAGAGCTGTGCCGGTCGGGATCGCCGTCCGGAGGCCGTCTGCCCGCTCGCGCCGGGTCGGCCCGGCGAGCAGTGCGCGGACGATGCCGGGGATGCCCGGGGCCGACCGCGGGACGGATGCGGGCCGACCGTCACGGAGGAACGAGACGTCGATCCCGACGGCACGGTCGCCCGCACGGGCCTGGCCCGCAGCCGCGAGCGCCACGAGAAGGGCGAGCGTGACGACGGCGCGCATCACGCGTGGGTTCACGGTCGGCATGCGGTCTCCTTCGAGCACGGGTGCTCGGGGCGTCATCGGCGCCGTGCAGGCGACGCTTGACCGCGGGTCAGCCGGCGCCGTGGGCGCGGACGACGACCACGGGGCACGGAGCGTGATCCGCGACCCGGCCGGAGGTCGAGCCGAGGAGCATCTCTTTCAACGCGCCGCGGCCGCGGTTCCCCACCACGAGGAGGTCGGCGCCCTTCGCCGTCTCGAGGAGCGCGTCGGAGGCGTCGCCCTGGACGAGCGAGACGTCCACGCCGTGCCCGGCCCCGAGCACGCTCTCGACCTGCTCCTCCGCGACGCGTGCGGCAGCTTCGTGGGTCGCCGTCAGCATCTCCGTGCTCTCCGTCCACGCCATCGGGACGAGGCCGGAGTCCGCGGTCGTCGTCATCGGCACGAAGCTCCAAGCGTGCACCGCCTCGACGCGCGCGTCGCGGAGCTTCGCCTCCTCGACCGCCCAACGGAGCGCGGCAGCCGACTCCTCGCTCCCGTCGACGCCCACCACGATCCTGCCCGGCATGCGGACATCATCCACGATCCACGCCCGCCCGACCCGCGGAAACACTCAAGATCGACCCGTCCGGCGCCGATCTTGGTCGAGAGGACCGTGAACCCTCGCCCGAACATCCCTGCCGCGAGCCCCGTCCGCGTCGCCGCCGACACGGCGCTCGACCCGCTCGTCGAGTCGTACCGCAAGCTCGCGGACGTCTTCCACGAGCTGCTCTCCGAGCAGTCGCTCGACGACCTCCTGCAGCGCATCGCGGCCACGGTCGGCGAGCTCATCCCGTTCGACGACATCACGTTCTACGAGGCCAACGAGGCGAAGCGGGAGCTGCGCGCCGTCTTCGCGTCGGGTCACGACGCCGAGAAGGTGCTCGCGGACGAGCCGTTCTCCTACGGCGTCGGGATCACGGGCTGGGCGGTCGAGCACCGCGAGCCGGTGCTGGCGAACCGCGCGGAGCTCGACCCGCGCGTCCGGTTCGTCGCCGACACCCCGCCCGACCCCGAGTCGCTGATCGTCGTCCCGCTCGTCGCCCGGGGACGGCTCAAGGGCACCCTGAACATCTACCGCACCGGCTTCCAGGAGTTCACCGAGGACGAGTTCCTGCTCGCGGTGCGCTTCGGCGACGCCGCAGCGCTCGCGGTGGACAACGCGCACATCCGCGCCTCGCTCGAGCGCCAGGCGCAGACCGATCCGCTGACCGGCCTCTGGAACCACCGGGCGTTCCACGAGCGGCTTCGGCAGGAGCTCGTCGATGCGTCCACCAATCAGTCCTCCGTGGCCCTCGTGATGCTCGACCTGGACGACTTCAAGCGGGTCAACGACGTCTACAGCCACGCGACGGGCGACCATGTCCTTTCCGAGGTCGCGCAGGTGCTTCTCGCCTCCGTGCGCACCTCCGACTGCGTCTGCCGGATCGGCGGTGAGGAGTTCGCCATCATCGCCCCCACGAGCGCGCTCGCCGACGCGTTCCGGCTCACCGAGCGGGTCCAGGAGCAGATCGCGGGCTCGGAGTTCGGCCCGGTCGGGCCGGTCTCGCTCTCGGTGGGGATCGCGTCCGGCCCCGAGCACGCCGCCAACCCCCGCGAGCTCGTCGCGTGCGCCGAGGTGGCGATGATGACCGCGAAGGCGCGCGGCAAGGGCCAGATCGTCGTCTTCCAGGAAGGCGGCCGCGAGCGCCCGGCGGACACCGCCGACGCGCGCCGGGCCGAGTTCCGCTCGATCGCGCACCTGAAGATGCTGCACGGGGTCTCGACGAAGCTCAGCCGCCTGAACGACGTCGCCGAGATCGGCGCCACGATCGCCGACGAGCTCCGCCTGCTGATCGACTACCACAACTGCCGCGTGTTCGTCCGCGACGGAGACGATCTCCGGCCGATCGCCTTCCGGGGCGACCTCACCGCCGCGGGGTCGGCGATGGAGGTGCTGCAGACCCGCGTGGGCGAAGGGGTCACGGGGCACGTCGCCCTCACGGGAGAGCCCTTCCTGACGGGCGACGCGGCCAACTGCGGGATCGGCGTCCGGATCCCGGGGACGACGCAGATCGAGGAGTCGCTTCTCGCAGTGCCGCTGCGCTACGGCACGACGGTGGTGGGGGTCATCGTCGTCTCGAAGCTGGGCCTCGACCAGTTCGACTCGGACGAGCTCCGCCTGCTCGAGGTCCTCGCCGGCCACGTCTCCGTGGCGCTCGTCAATGCCAGGCTCTACGAGTCGCAGCGGCGCGAGGCGGAGAGCGCGAAGGCGCTGCTCGAGCTGACGCGCGAGCTCTCCGCCGTGACGAACCTCGACGGCGTCCTCCAGCAGGTCGTCCGCGGCGCGGCCCGCATCATGGGCTCGAGCCGCTGCTCGATCTGGCTGCCCACGCACGACGGTGGGCTCGTGAGTCGCAGCGCCGTCGGCGACTCGGCGTACACGTCCCTCCAGGGGCGCACGATGCCCGCCGAGCTCGTCGCGCGCTTCTCGCCGCGCGGCGCGCCGTTCGTGACGACTCCGGAGGAGGCGGCGCTGATCGGGAAGACCGTCGGCGTCCCCGCGGCCGGGGCGACGCACGCGGTTGCCTTCATCCCGCTCGACCAGGGCCTCGCCGCCCTCGCCGTCGTCGCAGAGGGCCCGATCCGCTCGCGCGAGCTCGAGCTCCTCGCGGGAATCGCGAGCCAGGCGCGGCTCGCGATCACGAACGCCGGGAGCTTCGCGACGCTCGAGCGCACGTTCCTCTCGACGGTCGAGGCGCTCGCGAACGCGCTCGAGGCGAAGGACTCGTACACCTCGTCGCACGCCCGCTGGATCTGCGATACCTCGATCGAGGTGGGCCGCGCTCTCGGGCTCGACCCCGTGCAGCTGAAGCGCGTCGAGCTCGGCGCGCTGTTCCACGACATCGGCAAGATCGGGATCCCGGCCTCGATCCTCATGAAGCCGGGGCCGCTGACCGTCGACGAGCGGTCGATGATCGAGCGTCACCCCGAGCTCGGCGAGCGGATCCTCGCGCCTATCGACCAGCTCGAGGCCGTGCGGCCGATCGTCCGGGCGTGTCACGAGCGCTACGACGGGCTCGGGTACCCCGACGGGCTGAAGGGCGAGGAGATCCCGCTCGAGGCGCGGATCATCTTCGCGTGCGATGCGTTCCACGCGATGACGACCGACCGTCCCTACCGCGAGGCGCTCCCGGTCGACGAGGCGTTCCGCAGGCTCGTCAGCGCCGCCGGCACCCAGTTCGACCCCGTCGTGGTCGAGGTGTGCCTGAAGGTCCTGAAGCAGCCGCCGCCGACAGCCGGCTGAGCGAGCGGCGCGGACGCGCTAGCCGACCCGCCGCAACACCTTGAGCGACCGGCCGGGCAGCGGCACGGTCGCCCGCGCGGAGTGCGTCTCACCGTTCGGCTGCACGTCGGGCTCCGCCGTGCAGAGCTCGTGCGTCCACCGCCGGCCGAACCGCGCGGGCGGGAGGACGAACGAGACGGGCTCCCGCCAGGCGTTGAAGAGGACGATGAACGACTCGTCGCCGATCGGCTCGCCGTCTGCCGTCCGGCTCGGGATCTCCGCGCCGTTCAGGAAGGCGCCGAGGGCGAACGCGTCGCCCCGGGCCCAGTCGGCCTGGGTCATCCGCCGCCCGTCCGGGCGGAACCACCAGACGTCGGGGGCGCCGGAGCCCTGCCGCTCCTCGCCGGTCAAGAACTCCGAGCGGCGGAACACCGGATGCTCCGCGCGGAGGCGGAGAAGACGGCGGGTGAAGTCGAGGATGCCGCGGGCGCGCTCGTCGAGGTCCCAGTCGAGCCAGGAGAGCTCGTTGTCCTGGCAGTAGGCGTTGTTGTTCCCGGTCTGCGTGCGCCGGAGCTCGTCGCCGGCGAGCAGCATCGGCGTCCCCTGGGAGAGGAGCAGCGTCGTCAGGAAGTTCCGGGTCTGCCGGTCGCGGAGCTCGTTGACCACGGGGTCGTCCGTCTCGCCCTCCGCCCCGCAGTTCCACGAGCGGTTGTCGTCCGAGCCGTCGCGATTGCCCTCGAGGTTCGCCTCGTTGTGCTTCCGGTCGTACGACACGAGGTCGCGGAGCGTGAACCCGTCGTGGCAGGTGACGAAGTTGATGGACGCCGACGGGTGGCGGCCGTCGGACTGGTAGAGGTCACTCGACCCGGTGAACCTCCGCGCGAACTCCGCGACCGCCGTGTGTCCCCGCCAGAAGTCGCGCATCGTGTCCCGGTACATCCCGTTCCACTCCGACCAGAGGATGGGGAAGTTCCCCACCTGGTAGCCGCCGGGCCCGACGTCCCACGGCTCCGCGATCAGCTTCACCTGGCTCAGGACCGGGTCCTGGTGGATGACGTCGAAGAACGCCGACAGGCGGTCGACGTCGTACAGCTCCCGCGCCAGCGCCGAGGCGAGGTCGAAGCGGAACCCGTCGACATGGCATTCGGTCGCGAAGCAGCGCAGCGAGTCCATGATCAGCCGGAGCACCGACGGCTGCACCGGGTTGAGCGAGTTGCCGGTCCCGGTGAAGTCCATGTAATGGCGCGGGTCGCCCGGCTGGAGGCGGTAGTAGGAGGCGTTGTCGACGCCCTTGAACGAGAGCGTCGGGCCGAGATGGCTTCCCTCTGCCGTGTGGTTGTAGACGACGTCGAGGATCACCTCGATCCCGGCCCGATGGAGCGCCTTCACCATCCCCTTGAACTCGCGCACCTGCTCGCCCCGCGTCCCGGTCGCCGCGTAGCCGGCGTGCGGGGCGAGGTAGCCGATCGTCGAGTAGCCCCAGTAGTTCGAGAGCCCGCGCTCGACGAGGACGTCCTCGTCGGCGATGTGGTGGACGGGCAAGAGCTCCACTGCAGTCACGCCGAGCTCGCGCAGGTACGCGATCGCCGCGTCCGACGCAAGCCCGGCGTACGTCCCGCGCAGGTCCTCGCGCACGCCCTCCATCCGCTTCGTGAACCCCTTGACGTGCAGCTCGTAGATCACCGTCTCGGCCCAGGGCCGCGCGAGCGGCGCGTCGCCCTCCCAGTCGAACGACCCGTCGACGACGACCGAGCGCGGGATCGCGGGTGCGGAGTCCTCGCCGTCGGGCACGTCCTCCTCGCCCGGGGCGTACGCGAGCACGCGCGCCCGGCCGTAGCCGATCGGGCCCTCGACCGCCTTCGCGTACGGGTCGATCAGCAGCTTCGCGGGATTGAAGCGATGGCCGGCGGCGGGCTCCCAGCGACCCGCGACCCGGTAGCCGTAGCGCTGCCCCGGCCCGACGCCGGGCACGTAGACGTGCCAGTTGTGCGCCGTCCGTTGGCGGATCTCGATCCGCTCCTCGCGGTTCTCGTCGTCGAACAGGCAGAGCTCGACGCCGTCGGCGTTCTCGCTGAAGAGCGAGAAGTTCGTTCCGCTCCCGTCCCAGGTCGGGCCGAGTGGGAACGGCCTGCCGGGCCAGGTCGCGCGACTCACCGGGGCACCGTAGCGACGGGTCCCGACGACTCTTCCGCGCCGCTCAGCCGGCGGCTTCCGCCCGGCGCAGGCCCCTGAAGGCCCAGAGCACGAGCGCACCGGCGAGCGCGGCGGCGAGGCAGAACGCCAGCGCGACCTCCTCGGGCTGCCCGGAGATGAGGCTTCGCCCCGCCTCCAGGACGTACGTGATCGGGTTGAGAACCGCGATCGAGTGCATCGCGCCGGAGAGCAGGTCGAGCGGCACGTAGACGGGGGCGAAGAAGAGCAGGATGAAGACGGGCATCTGCATCAGCGGCCCGGCCTGGATCGAGCGGAAGCGCATCGCGATCCCCGCCGACCACAGGAAGCCGCACACGTTCACGAGCAACGCGAGCGAGTACATCGCCACGAGCTCGGCGGGGTTGCCGGACACCTCCATGCCCGCCACGAGGGCGACGATGGTGACCGCGACGGCGACGATCACCCAGCGGAGGAAGGCGGCGATCGCGTACCCGAGCACGATCCCGCTGCGGCTCGGCGACGCGAGGAGCAGCCGGCGCGCAAAGCCGCCCTCGAAGTCCCGGGCGACCCCGAACCCGGTGAAGACGCCGCCGAACGCCGCCGACTGCAGCAGGACGAAGACGAACTGGAAGGTCGTGTAGCCGTCGTCGAAGTCGAACCCCGGCAGGTCCTCGACCTGGGAGAGCCCGCCCGCGAACGCGGTGAACATGAACAGCGGGAAGAGCAGCGAGGGCAGGAGGATCGAGGGGGTCGTGACGACGTTCTTCAGGGTGCGCCACGCGACGCCCTGCGCGACCGGCCAGATTCCCCCTCCGTTCACGTGCGCTCCATCCGGCGCCCGAGCGACGACGCGGCGAGCGTGATCGACACGACGCAGATCACCGCCCCGATGCCGAACCCGAGCGCGAGCGCCGTCCAGTCCCAGCCCTCGACGATGAGGCTCCTGACGCACTCGATGAGGTACGAGACCGGGTTGATCGACGCGAGGAACCGGAACCAGTCGACGGCGATGAGGTCGCGCGGCGTGTTCATCGAGGAGATGAAGAGGAGGACGAAGAAGACGGGGAAGAACGACTGGACCGCCTCGCCTGAGCCCGTCCGCAGCGCGAGGAACGAGCCGAACGCGCCGAATCCGAGCGCCACGAGCGCCGCGAAGGCGAGCAGCACGGGCACGCCCGCCCAGCCCGCCGCGAAGTCGACGCCGAACGCGACCCCGACGGTGAGGTAGAAGACCGCCTGTGCGACCCCCATCACGACGATCCCGGTGAGGGTCCCCGCGAGAAGCGCGGAGCCGCGGATCGGGGTCAGCGCGAGCCGGTTCAGGAACCCGGTCTGGATGTCGCGCGCGAGGTCGGTGCCGGCGTTCATCGTCGCGAACAGCGCTCCCTGGATGAACGGGACGGCGAGCGCGAAGGCGAGGAACGAGTCGGTCGGGAACCCGGGCAGGGCGGTCGACGCCTTGAGGCCGCCCGCGTTGACGAGCAGGAGCATGATCGGGAAGACGAGCGGGAAGACGATCGCGGCCGGCTGCCGCAGCGTGCGGCGAACCGAGCGCTGCGCGACCGCGCCGACCTGGGTCGCGACGACGGTCATCGCTGGACGATCGCGCGGATCGGCTCCTCCCCCGGCTCCGGCTCTCCGCGATCCGCCTCGTCCGAGCCGTCCTCCGAGCCTTCGAGAGAGCGGCCGGTCTTCGCGAGGAAGACGTCGTCGAGCGTGGGCGCGCGGATCTCGACGTCGGCGAGGCCGAGCCCCTCGGCGTCGACCGCGCGAACGACGTCGGCGAGCGAGACGCCCTCCGTGAGGCGCACCGCGACCTCGGTCTCGCCGGTCGCCGGGAGCGGCTCGCCGAACCGCCCGAGGACGTGCGCGATGCGCGCACGCTCGTCCGGGCGGGCCGGGACGGCATGGACGCTCGCGCGCCCGATCTCCTCCTTCAGCTCCGCCGGCGTGCCCTCGGCCACGATCCGGCCGTGGTCGATGATCCCGACCCGGTCGGCGAGCACGTCCGCCTCCTCGAGGTACTGCGTCGTCAAGAAGACGGTGACGCCGTCGTCCCTCCGTAGTCGCGCCACCTCGTCCCACAGCGCCATGCGGCTCTGCGGGTCGAGGCCGGTGGTCGGCTCGTCGAGGAAGATCAGGCGGGGGCGATGGACGAGCGCGAGCGCAAGGTCGAGCCGCCGCTTCATGCCGCCCGAGTAGCCGCCCACCTTGCGGTCGGCCGCGAAGTCGAGGCCGACGCGCTCGAGCAGCTCGTCGGCCCGCGCGCCGCGCTCGGCCCGCGGAATGCCCTGCAGCATCGTCTGGAGGCGGAGGTGGTCGCGGCCCGTCAGCATCGGGTCGAGCGCAGCCTCCTGGAGGGCGGCCCCGATCGCACGGCGCACCTGCGGGCCCTGCTTGACGACGTCGAACCCCGCGACCCGCGCGCTGCCGGACGTCGGGGGCAGGAGGGTGGTGAGCACGAGCACCGTCGTCGACTTCCCCGCCCCGTTCGGCCCGAGAAACCCGTAGATCTCGCCCGGTGCGACCCGGAGGTCGATCCCGTCCACGGCCCGTGGCCCCTTGCGGAACTCGCGGACGAGGCCCTCGACGACGATGCTGTTGTCGGCGGCCACCCGGCCTACGCTACTGGCTCAGGACGTCGCGCCGGGCGGCGTACTCGGCCGCGTCGATCTCGCCGCGCGCGAAGCGCTCCGCCAGGATCGCGCGTGCGTCGGGGCGCCGGTCGCAGCGGCGCCGCCACGGCGAGAACCGGAACAGGACGGCGATGACGGCGACCCAGAGCAGGATCCAGAACGGGATGAACCACCAGTGCCAACCACCTGCTTCGTGAAGCAGAAGCTGCGACGTCATGCGAGACTCCTTTTGTTCGTGGACGAATCATTAGTATACTAATGATTAGTACGCTAAGCAAGAAGGGATGGGATATGCGACCGCGCGGGACTCCGATCGGGCTGCAGCTGGCTCGGACGTCGAAGACCGTCGGCCGCGCGTTCAACGACGCTCTTGCGGAAGCCGGAGGCTCGCTCCCGGTCTGGCTCATCCTCACGACCTTGCGCGGCGAAGCACACGCGTCGCAGCAGGAGCTCGCACGGGCGATCGGCGTCGAGGGCCCGACGCTGACCCGCCACCTCGACCAGCTCGAGGCGGCCGGGCTCGTCCGGCGCGTCCCGCATCCGGACGACCGGCGCGCGATCCGCGTCGTGTGCAGCGAAAGCGGCCTCGAGCTGCACCGTCGACTGCTCGAGGTCGTGATCGCCTTCAACCGGCGCCTGACTGCGGGCCTCTCCGAGGACGACCTCGACACGCTCCGCCGGACGCTCGACGCGCTCGATGCGAACGTCGGGCCGTCGGCGGGCTAGATGACCGACTCGATCGTCTAGAGCTCGCGGGCGAGCCAGAGCGTCGCGAGCGGCGGGAGCGTCACGTCCGCCGACCACGATCGCCCGTGCAGCGGCTCGGCGACCGCCTCGACGCCGCCGAGGTTGCCGACGCCCGACCCGCCGTAGTCCGCGGCGTCGGTGTTCAGCACCTCCAGCCAGCGGCCGGCGGCGGGGAGCGGCACCCGCCAGCCCTCGCGGACGACCGGCGAGAAGTTGACGACGGAGACGAGCACCCGGGCTCCGTCGGCCGAGTAGCGCGCGTACGCCAGCACGTTGTCCTCGCGCGCGTCGCCGACGAGCCACTGGAAGCCGGCGGGGCGGAAGTCGACCTCCCAGAGCGCCGGCTCGTCCCGGTAGGCGCGGTTGAGGTCGGCGACGCACCGCCGGACGCCCGCGTGCAGCGGATAGTCGAGGACGTACCAGTCGAGCGACCCCGCCTCCGACCACTCCGTCCCCTGGGCGAGCTCCCCGCCCATGAACAGCAGCTGCTTCCCGGGGTGCGCCCACATGTGCGCGTAGAGCGCGCGCAGCGTCGCGAACTGCTGCCACTCGTCGCCCGGCAGCTTGCGGAGGAGGGCGGCTTTGCCGTGCACGACCTCGTCGTGGGAAAGCGGGAGGACGAAGTTCTCGTCCCAGGCGTAGACCATCGAGAACGTCAGCTCGTCGTGGTGCCAGCTCCGGTGGACGGGCTCGTGCGCGAGATAGCCGAGCGTGTCGTGCATCCAGCCCATGTTCCACTTGAACGTGAACCCGAGCCCGCCGCCGTCGGTCGGGCGCGAGACCCCCGCCCACGCGGTCGACTCCTCGGCGATCATCGCGACGCCGGGGTGCACGGCGTGCACGACCGAGTTCAGCTCCTGCAGGAACGAGACCGCCTCGAGATCCTCGCGCCCGCCGAAGCGGTTCGGCAGCCATTCGCCGGCCTCGCGCGAGTAGTCGAGGTACAGCATCGAGGCGACTGCGTCGACCCGCAGACCGTCGGCGTGGAACTCCTCGAGCCAGTACAGGGCGTTGGCGAGCAGGAAGTTCCGCACCTCGTGCCGGCCGTAGTTGAAGACCAGCGTGCCCCAGTCGGGATGCGCGCCGCGACGCGGGTCGGCGTGCTCGTAGAGGGCTGTCCCGTCGAAGCGGGCAAGTGCCCACTCGTCCCGCGGGAAGTGGGCGGGCACCCAGTCGAGCAGCACGCCGATCCCGCTCGCGTGCAGGGCGTCGACGAACGCGCGCAGGTCGTCGGGCTCCCCGAGCGGGGCGTGCGGCGCGTAGTAGCCGCTCACCTGGTAGCCCCAGGACGGCCCGAAGGGATGCTGCATCACCGGCATCAGCTCGACGTGCGTGAACCCGAGTTCCACGACGTGCCGCGTGAGCTCCTCGGCGAGCTCCCGCCACCCGAGCCCCGCGCGCCACGAGCCCGCGTGGACCTCGTAGATCGACATCGGCGCCGTCAGCGGGTCGGTGACCGCCCGCCGCGCGAGCCAGTCGTCGTCCTTCCACGCGTGACGCGAGCGGTAGACCACCGAGGCCGTCTTGGGAGGGACCTCCGCCCGGAACGCGTACGGGTCGGCCTTGAGCCGCGTGACGCCGTCGGCGCCGCGAACCGCGAACTTGTACGCCTGCCCCTCCGCGGCGTTCGGGGCGATCCCGGCCCAGACCCCCGACGACGCCTGCGACTCGAGGCCGTCTGCACCCTCGGTCCAGAAGTTCCAGTCGCCGACGACCGAGACACCGCGCGCGTTCGGCGCCCAGACCGCAAAGCGCACCCCTGCCCCGTCACCGAGCGGATGGGCTCCGAGCTGCTCCCAGAGACGCTCGTGGCGGCCCTCGCCGAGCAGGTAGAGGTCGATCTCGCCCGGGCGACTCATCCCGCGGTCTCGAGCAGGCGGAGGAGGCCGATGACCGGGATCGACGCCCAGTCGGGACGGTTCCGCGCCTCGTAGCGGAGCTCGTACACGAGCTTCTCGAGCTCGAAGAGCGACAGGAGGCGGTCGAAGCCGCCCCGGCTCGGGGGCAGGAACCGCTCGTCTGCGGCGGAGAGGTACCCGTCGAGGAACGCGTTGCGGCTCGCGTCGAGCCATCCGGCCGGCGGCTCGACGCCGTTCAGGAGCAACGACGCGTCGGCCGCGTACGCGAAGGAGCGGGTCATCCCGGCGAGGTCGCGGAGCGGCGAGCGCCTGCGGCGCCGTTCCGGGAGCGACCGCGCGGGCTCTCCCTCGAAGTCGATCACCACCCAGTCGCCGACGTTCGCCCAGAGGACCTGTCCCAGGTGGTAGTCGCCGTGCGTCCGGATCGCGAGGCCGACCGCGCCCGTCGTCGCGATCTCCTGCACGAGGTCGCGGAGGTCCTCGGCCCGGTGCGCTACCGCGCCGAGCGCGTCGTCCTCGGGGAGGCTCGCGAAGGTCGTCGCGATCTCCTCGTCGATCGCCGCGGTGAGCAGCCCCAGGGCCTCGGCGCTCGGCTCCTCGGGCGCGAACGCCGGATCGCCGTCGTCGGCCGCCAGCGCCCGGTGCAGCTCGGCGGTCACCTCGCCGAGCCGCCATGCGCGGTCGGGGAGCCAGGCCGGATCCTCGCCGAGCGCGGAGAGGGTCAGCCCCCATCCGTCCCCCGCGGCCGGGACGAGCGCCGTCACGGCGGCGAGAGCGGTCTCGAGGGGCGGGCCCTCCGTCTCGAGGGACCCCTCGAGCCGCGGGGCGTTCGCAAACCGCCGCGCGGAGAGCATCCGGAGGATCTCGAGCTCGGGGTTGGGGCCGGCGGCGAGGCGGCGGTAGAGCTTGAGCACGTGCAGCTCGTCGAGCACGACCGAGCTGTTCGACTGCTCGACGCCCAGCGGCCGGACGCGCGCGCCGTCCGACGGGACGCCGGCGAGCGCCGCGAGCTGTGCCGCGACCTCGGGCCGCTCGAACGCGTCGACCGCCTCGTCCTCCTCGCCGAGGGCGACGAGGTAGTGCTCGTGGGTCCCCACCGCAAACCGCACCTCGACGACGGCCAGCGTGACGAGCCCTTCCCGCACCGGAACGCCGACCACCTCGGCGCCGTCGACCGTCCGGCCCTTGGCTGCGAACCAGCGCGCCCCGGACACCATGCCGAGGAGCTCGTCGCTCGTCAGCGTCGTCGGATCACGCATCGTTGTCCTCGTCCGGCAGCCGGAACCAGTAGAACCCGCGCGCCCCGAAGGTGAGGAGGTACGGGAGGTCGCCGATCGGCGGGAACGCCGTCCGGCCGATCATCTCGACGGGCGTCCTCCCGCGGAAGCGCGAGAGGTCGAGCTCGACCGCCTGCGCGGAGCGTGCGAGATTGTGCACGCAGAGGACGGTGTCGCGGTCGTGCTGGCGGACGTGGGCAAACACGCGGGGATTCGTCGTCTCGAGCGCCTCGTACGAGCCGAGGCCGAAGACGGGATGCTCCTTGCGGAGCGCGACGAACCGCTGGAGCCACCGTAGGAGCGAGGTCGGCGAGCGGAGCTGCG
Organism: uncultured Actinomycetes bacterium; assembly: GCA_963792245.1. GTDB lineage: Bacteria > Actinomycetota > Thermoleophilia > Gaiellales > Gaiellaceae > Gaiella. The sequence continues at coordinate 115,560 of CAWBVO010000016.1, read as the reverse complement.
CCTCGACGTTGACGGCCTGGAAGCCAAAGACCGGGTCCATCAGCGGCGGCAGGTAGAGCTGCGCGAAGTCCGCGCGCGAGAACCCGCCGTTGCGGTCCCCCGTCCACTGCATCGGAGTGCGGACGCCGTCGCGGTCGCCGAGGTAGACGTTGTCGCCCATCCCGATCTCGTCGCCGTAGTAGAGGACCGGTGAGCCCGGCAGCGAGAACAGGATCGCGTGCATCAGCTCGATCTCGTCTCGGCCGCCGTCGAGCAGCGGCGCGAGCCGGCGGCGGATGCCGAGGTTGAGCTTCATCCTCGGGTCCATCGCGTACTCGGCGTACATGTAGTCACGCTCCTCGTCGGTCACCATCTCGAGCGTCAGCTCGTCGTGGTTGCGGAGGAAGAGCCCCCACTGGCAGTGATCCGGGATCGGCGGCGTCCGGTCGAGGATCTCGACGAGCGGCCGCGCTTCTTCGCGCCGAAGGGCCATGAACATCCGCGGCATCACCGGGAAGTGGAAGGCCATGTGGCACTCGTCGCCCTCGCCGAAGTAGTCGACGACGTCCTCGGGCCACTGGTTCGCCTCTGCGAGGAGCACGCGATCGGGATACCCCGCATCGATCTCCGCCCGAACCTGCCGGAGGAACGTGTGCGTCGCGGGCAGGTTCTCGCAGTTCGTGCCCTCCTCCTCGAAGAGGTAGGGCACTGCGTCGAGCCGGAATCCGTCCAGTCCGAGGTCGAGCCAGAAGCGGAGGGCGTCGATCATCGCCTCCCCGACCTCGGGGTTCGCGTAGTTGAGGTCGGGCTGATGGTGGTAGAACCGATGCCAGAAGTACGCACCGCGCTCGGAGTCGTACGTCCAGTTCGACTGCTCGCTGTCGACGAAGATGATCCGCGCGTCCTCGTAGCGGTGCACCGTGTCCGACCAGACGTACCAGTCGGACTTCGGGTTGTCGGCGCTCCGGCGCGACTCCTGGAACCACGGGTGCTCGCTCGAGGTGTGGTTCATGACGAAGTCGGTGATGACGCGCATCCCCCGCTCGTGCGCTGCCTCGACGAATGTCGCGAACTCGTCGAGCGTGCCGAACTCGGGCGCGACCGAGAGGAAGTCGGCGATGTCGTAGCCGCCGTCGCGGAGCGGCGACGGGTAGAAGGGAAGGAGCCAGATGCAGTCGATGCCGAGCCACTGCAGGTAGTCGAGCTTCTGACGGAGACCGCGGAAGTCGCCGACCCCGTCGTCGGACGAGTCGAAGAACGTCCGCGTGTGGAGCTCGTAGAAGACCGCCGTCCGGAACCAGTCCGGCTCCGACTCGAACCAGTGCTCGCTCATGGGCTCGCCCGCGAAGCGGGAGTCCGCAGAAGCGGATCACCGCCGCTCGAGCCCCGCCTCCGGCGGGGCAGATCCCTGGAGGCCGCCGCTTCGCGTCCTGCTGTCGCGGCCGCAACTCCCTCTCTGGCCTGCGCGCTCACGTGCGGGTCACCGCCATCACGTGGGCCTGGCCCGGCCCGAGGCGGACGTAGTTGCGCGCTCCCCACTCGTAGCCGGCGCCCGTGAGCGCGTCGACGACCGCGATGCCGGTGTGGGGCCGGAGCTCCGCCGGGATCACGCAGACGCCGTCGTGGGTCGCGCGGGGGTCGAGGTTGACGACCACGAGGACCGTGTCGTCCCCGTGCACGCGCGCGAAGCCGAGCAGGTGGTCGCTCTCCGTCTCGAGCCACGTCAGCGCCTCGACCCCTGCAGCCGTCAGCGCCGGGTGCGCGCGACGCACCTCGTTCAGGCGCGCGACGAGCGGGAGCAGCGGCCCCTCGAGCCTGCGGTCTCTCACCTCGTACTTCTCCGAGTCGAGGTACTCCTCGCTCCCGGCACGGACCGGGACGTTCTCGCACGCCTCGTAGCCGGAGTAGATCCCGTAGCTGGGCGAGAGAGTCGCGGCGAGGACGAGACGGCACTCGAAGGCGGGGCGGCCGCCCTCCTGGAGGAACGCGTGGAGGATGTCGGGCGTGTTCGGCCAGAGGTTCGGCCGCAGGAAGGGTGACCACGCGCGCAGCTGCTCGACGAACTCGACGAGCTCGCCCTTGGTGTTCTTCCACGTGAAGTACGTGTACGACTGCGAGAACCCCGCCTTCGCGAGCAGCGTCGTGAGCGCCGGGCGCGTGAAGGCCTCGGACAGGAAGACCGTCCCCGGGTGCCGCTTGCGCACCTCCGCGATGAGCCACTCCCAGAACGGGATCGGCTTCGTGTGGGGATTGTCGACCCGGAAGGCGGTGACGCCCGCGTCGCACCACCCGAGCACGACGTCGCGAATCGCGTTCCAGAGCGCCTTCCGGTCGCGGGTCTGCCAGTCGAGGTTGTGGATGTCCTGGTAGCGCTTCGGCGGGTTCTCCGCGTACTTCAGCGACCCGTCGGGCCGATGCTGGAACCAGTCGGGGTGCTCGACGAGCCACGGGTGGTCGGGCGACATCTGCAACGCGAGATCGAGGGCGAGCTCCATCCCGTGCTCGTGGAGCGCCGCGACGAGAGCCTCGAGGTCGTCGGAGTCCCCGAGCGCCGGGTCGATCGCGTCGTGCCCACCCTCACCGGCGCCGATCGCCCACGGGCTCCCGACGTCGCCCGGCTGCGCCCGCTCCTCGTTGTTCCTCCCCTTGCGGTTCGTGTGCCCGATCGGGTGGACGGGCGGGAGGTACACGACGTCGAACCCGTGCGCGGCCAGCTCCGGGACGACCTGCGTCACGCCCCGGAGGCCGCCCCACGAGCGCGGGAAGAGCTCGTACCAGGCGCCCGAGCGTGCGCGCTCCCGCTCGACCTCGACCTCCAGCGCCGCGCCGCGCGCCGGCTCGTGCCGCTCGCGGGCGCCGAGCTCCGCCGCCGCATCCCGCCATTCGTCGACGGTGCCCGCCCCGAACAGCGCGCGTCCCTCGGCGAGCTCGCCTGCGAGGTCGGCCTGCCCGGCGGCCGCCTTCCGGTCGTGCTCGGACACCCAGCCGGCGTGCCGGTCGACCCAGGCCTCGATCTGGAACCGCCAGCGCCCGACCGCGTCCACGGGGAACGAGCCGGCGAACCGGTCGTTGCCGAGCGACGCGAGCGGCTCCTCGCGCCAGCGCCCCTTCGGCCGCCGGAAGCGGACGACCGCGCGGAGCGTCTCGTGGCCGTCGCGGGCGATCGTCGCCGTGACCTCGACGCGGTCGCCGACGCACGCCTTCGCAGGCCACCTGCCGCAGTCGACCTGCGGCGTGACGTCGGAGACGTAGATGCGATCGGCGCTCACCCGCGGCACACGGTAAACAGTCCGGCGTGCACCTGGAACGGTCACTCGGGGTCCAGCTCCATCCCACGTCGCTCCCGGGCCGGCGTCTGGGGGCCGAGGCCTACGCTTTCGTGGACTGGCTCGCCGCCGCCGGGGCCGCGTGGTGGCAGGTGCTGCCGCTCAACCCGCCGGACGAGTTCGGCTCGCCGTACGCCTCCGCCTCGGCGTTCGCGTGCTGGAGCGGGCTCCTCGCCGACCCGGACGCGGCGGTGACCGGAAGCGACGAGCAGAGCTTCCGGGTGCGGGAGCGAAGCTGGATCGACGACTGGACGGCGTTCGCCGGCGCGGCCGCTCCGTCCGACCAGGTGCGCTTCGATCGAGAATGGGGAGCGCTGCGTGCCTACGCGGCCGCGCGCGGCATCCGGATCGTCGGCGACGTGCCGATCTACGTCGCGGTCGACGGCTGCGACCACCGCGCCCACCCGGAGCTCTTCCTGCCGCTCGACGAGCTCGTCGCGGGCGCGCCGCCGGACCCCCTGAACGACCTCGGCCAGCTGTGGGGGAACCCGCTGTACGACTGGGAGGCGCTCGCGCGCACCGGGTTCCGCTGGTGGATCGAGCGGATGCGGCGCGTGCTCGAGCTCGTCGACTGCTTCCGCATCGACCACTTCCGTGGCTTTGCCGGCTACTGGACCGTCCGGGCCGGGGCGAAGACTGCGCGAGACGGAAGCTGGTCGCCGGGCCCCGGCGCCGCGCTCTTCCGGGCGGCCGAGGCCGAGCTGGGCCCGCTCCCGGTGATCGCGGAGGACCTGGGGGTGATCACCCCCGACGTGCGGGCGCTCCGGGACGAGCTCGGCTTCCCCGGGATGGTCGTCCTCCTGTGGGCGTTCGCCGGCAGGCCCGACAATCCGCACCGGCTCGAGAACCACCGCGTGAACCAGGTCGTCTACACGTCGACGCACGACACCGACACGCTCGCAGGGACGACGGGCGTGACCGACACGTGGCCGCTGATCGAGCTCGCGCTCTCGTCGCGCTGCGCGCTCGCGATCGTCCCCGTCCAGGACGTCCTCGGGCTCGGGAGCGAGGGGCGGATGAACCGTCCGGGCGTGGTCGGCGACGGGAACTGGGAGTGGCGCCTCGAGCCGGGCCAGCTGACGAAAGCGCACGCCGCGCGCCTGCGCCGCGCGGCAGAAGGGTCGGGGCGTGCCTGACCGGGGCTCTCCACCGCCGCTTCGCGAGGGCGTGCTGCTCCAGGTGTTCGTCGCGGGCCAGCTGGCGGCGGACCTGCTGCGCGAGGAGCTCGGGCCGGTCATGACGCCGGACCGCTTCGCGGTGCAGAGCGTGATCGGCGCGCTCGGGCCGCTGACGCCGAGCGAGCTCGCACGCCGCCTCGGCATGGCCCCGACGACGATCTCGTCCTGGCTCGCGCGGCTCGAGCAGGCCGGCGCCGTCCGGCGGCGACCGAATCCGGACGACGGCCGCTCGCAGCTCGTCGAGGTCACGGCGCGCGGGCGCAGCGAGCTCGACGACGCGCTGCCCGGCTTCGGCCGCGCGATCACGCGGGTCGTCGACGCGCTCGGACCCGACGTCGACGCGGTGCTGGCCGGCTCGCAGCGCCTGGCGGACGCGCTCCGCAGCGTTCTTGCAGAAAATACGAACTCGTAGTATTTTACTGCGAACTCGTATGACCCTCCGTCGACGCCTCGCGCCCGCCCTGCCGCTCGCCGCACTCGCCGCGATCCTCGTCGCCACCGTCGCGAGAGCGGCTGCGACGCCGGTCGCGACGATCCGGACCGGGATCCAGCCGTGCGCCGCGGTCCAGGGCTTCGGTGCCGTCTGGGTCTCCGTCTACGGGTCCGCGCGTCTCTCGCGGATCGACCCGGCGACGAACCGCGTCACGACGAGCATCCCGGTCGGCGCGAGCCCGTGCGGTCTCGCGATCGGTGCCGGGAGCGTCTGGATCGACGGCTACGGGACGAACACGATCGAGCGCGTGAACCCGCGCACGCGGAAGGTGCGGCCGATCCGGGTCGGCAGCGCGCCGTTCGACGTCGCATACGCCTTCGGCGCCGTCTGGTCGACCGACAACGGCAGCCGCCAGGTGAGCCGCATCGACCCGCGCACGAACCGCGTCGTCCGCGTCATCCGCACGGGCGGCGCGCCCGCCGGCCTCGCGGTGACGCGGGAGGCGGTCTGGGCGGGATCCACGACCGGCGCCTTCGTGTTCCGCATCGACCCGCGCACGAACGCGTTCCGCCGGATCCGCGTCGGCGGCACCTCACCTGCGTGGCTCGGCGCGAACGACGACGCGGTCTGGGTCGCGGACGTCCAGGGCGGCATCGTCATTCGCCTCGACCCGAAGACGGGAGCCGTCGTCGCGCGCGTCGAGGTCGGTCCGCAGCCCGTGGACGGCACGGTCGCCGCCGACGGCTCTGCCTGGTTCCCCCTTCGCGGCGCCGACCAGCTCGTCCGCATCGACCCGGAGACCAACACCGTGGTCGAGCGGGTGCCCGTCGGGACGACGCCGTTCGTCGTCAACGAGGCGTTCGGCGACCTGTGGGTCCCGAGCTACGGCGGCGCCGACGTCCGGCGCGTGCGGCCCTGACGGCGCTCTAGAAGAGGATCTGGAGCGCCGTGTCCGGCGGGCAGCCGCGCTCGAGCAACGAGACCGCCAGGTGGAGGTCGACGTCGCGGTCGAGCGCGAGGACGAGGGCGGCGTCCGAGGGGTAGCCGACCGCGATCAGGCGCTCCACGCGCCAGGCGGTGACGTCGCCTCGGCCGCGCTCGTCGCGCGCGGGTGCGATGGGTGTCTGGATTGCCATGTACGGAACACAACGCGCGACATGTGTGGAGACCCTCAAGCGAGGTTAGGACGAGGTTCCGGCGATGTTGCGCTTGCGTTGCGGCCGCCGGCGCTCAGCCGGCGGGCTGCTCGAACCGCAGCTTCGAGGCGACCGCGGGCCGGCCGTCGCGCTCGTACACGACGTCGACCGTGTCGTTCTTCCCGTACGACCCCGCGATCCCGAGCACCATCGACGTCCAGCGGCCGACCCCGACCTGCTCCGTCGCGAGCTCCCGCTCGAAGACGAGCGTCCCGTCGCGGACCACGAAATCGACGCCTTCGCGCTGCTCGACGCCGTTCAGGAAGACCTGGAACGGGCGCTGCACGTCGGCGGGGAGACGCACGAACGTTGCCTGACGCGGGCCGTCGCTCACGTTCATAGAATGCCTCGGACCGTGAGGCCGAAGATCCTTGTCGTCGTCGGCGCCGTCACCGTGTCGCTCGCCGCGGCCGCGACGGCCCTCGCGGGCAACGGCGGGTTCGCGCCGGTGGCGCCCGTGTCGCCGAACGCGCACGCGATCAAGCAGAGCTACCTCTTCATCTCGATCTTCACGATCGCGATCTTCCTGCTCGTCGAGACGCTGCTGATCGTGTTCGTGATCCGCTACCGCCGCCGCAAGCGGCCCCGCGACGCGGACGGTGCCCAGGTCCACGGCGCCAATCGACTCGAGCTGGCCTGGACGGTCGGGCCGGTGCTGATCCTCTTCGTCATCGTGGCGTTCATCTTCGTGAAGCTCCCCACCATCCAGGACGTCCCCGCGTCGGCTGCCGGATCGCGGAACCTCGTCGTCGACGTGATCGGCACCCAGTTCACGTGGCAGTTCCGCTACCCGAACGGCGTCGTGACGATCGACCAGCTGCGTGCGCCGGCGGGACGGACGGTCGAGCTCCACGTCACCGCGCCCGACTGGGACGTCATCCACTCCTGGTGGATCCCGGCGCTCGGCGGGAAGATGGACGCGATCCCGGGACGGGTGAACAAGACGTGGTTCAAGGGAACGCAGGTCGGCGTGTTCCAGGGCCAGTGCGCGGAGCTCTGCGGCATCTACCACGCGAAGATGCTCGCCTCGGTCGATGTGATGCCCGCGGCGGAGTTCGACTCGTGGTACGAGGAGCGGCTCGGGCAGCAGCAGGCGGGGACGTCCCCCCTCGGCGAGGAGCTCTGGGTAGGGACGTGCGCCAAGTGCCACGGGCTCGACGGCGAAGGCGGCTACGGGCCGCGCATCGCGGGGACCGACCTGATCAAGAACACGCAGTCGGTCGAGGCGCTCCTGCGCAACGGGGGGATCCTCATGCCGCCCGTCGGCCGGGACTGGACGACGGCCGAGATGGACGCCCTGACCACCTACCTGAAGGAGCACGTTGGCAACCAGGGCTGAGCAGCCGCCGGCCCCCGCCTGGCAGCGCGGCAAGGTCGCCGGCTGGCTCGTCACGGTCGACCACAAGCGGATCGGGATCCTCTACATCGCGACCGCCGGCGTGTTCTTCGCCATCTCGGGCTTTCTCGCGCTCCTGATCCGGACGCAGCTCGCCCAGCCGGACGGGCACGTGATCACGGGCAACTCGTACAACGAGGTGGTCACGATGCACGGGACGGGGATGGTCTTCTTCGTCGTCGTGCCGATCCTCGCCGGGCTCGCGAACTTCCTGGTGCCCCTCATGATCGGCGCGCCGGACATGGCGTTTCCGCGGCTGAACGCGCTCTCCTACTGGCTCTACGCGTTCGCGGGTCTGATCTTCTGCTTCTCGTTCCTCGCCGCAGGCGGGGCCGCGAACACCGGCTGGACGGCGTACCCGCCGCTGTCACTCGCGGCGCAGGGCAACGGCCAGGACCTCTGGATCCTCTCGCTCCACATCCTCTCGATCTCGTCCGCGGTCGGCGCGATCAACTTCATCGTGACGATCCACAACATGCGCACGCGGGGCATGTCGTGGATGCGGATCCCGCTCTTCGTCTGGTCGATCGAGATCTACTCGTGGCTTCTGCTGCTCGTGCTGCCGGTGCTGTCGGCGGGCCTGACGCTCCTGCTGCTCGAGCGCCAGTTCCCGGACACCTTCCACTTCTTCCGGCCCGAGGGCACCGACGCCGGCGGGTCGCCGATTCTCTACCAGCACGTGTTCTGGTTCTTCGGGCACCCCGAGGTCTACATCATGATCCTGCCGGCGATGGGGATCATCTCGGAGATCCTCCCCGTCTTCGCCCGCAAGCCGATCTTCGGCTACAAGGCGATCGCGTTCTCGACGGTCGCGATCGGGTTCTTCTCGCTGCTCGTGTGGGCGCACCACATGTTCACGGTCGGCCTGCCGACGTACCTGAGCATCTGGTTCATGCTCGCCTCGATGGTGATCGCGATCCCGACCGGGATGAAGATCTTCAACTGGCTCGCGACGCTCTGGCGCGGCAACATCTCGCTCGACACGCCGATGCTCTTCGCGCTCGGGTTCCTCAGCATCTTCACGATCGGCGGGCTCTCCGGGATCTACCTCGCCGCGTTCCCGGTCGACTGGCAGGTGCACGACACCTACTTCGTCGTCGCGCACTTCCACTACGTCCTCTTCGGCGGCTCGGTCTTCGCGATCATCGGCGGCCTCTTCTACTGGTGGCCGAAGATCTTCGGGCGCATGCTCTCCGAGACGCTCGGGAAGTGGACCTTCTGGCTCGTGTTCGTCGGCTTCAACGTGACCTTCTTCCCGCAGCACCTCCTCGGGCTGCTCGGGATGCCGCGCCGTGTCTACACGTACAGAGACGACGGGCTCTGGCACGCCTACAACCTGACGTCGTCGATCGGCTCCTACGTCATGGGTGTCGGCTTTCTCTGCCTCCTCGCGGCGATCGTGAGGAGCGTCCACGGCCGCCGGGTCGGCAACGACCCCTGGAACGCCGATACGCTCGAGTGGTACGCGACCTCTCCGCCCCCGCCGCACAACTTCGACGAGGTGCCCTACGTCACGAGCGCGCGACCGCTCTACGACCTGAAGCGCCGGCTGCGCGAGGCCGAGTCCGCATGAGGACCGACCGGGCACCCGGGCTGCTTCTCCGACTTGCCGCGCTGGCGGCTGCGCTCGCCGCCGCCGCGGTGGTGGTGAGCGCCGCGCTCGGGCTCGGCCGCGGCCACTGGGGCGCGGCGCTCGTCGCCCTCCCGCTCCTCGTTGCCGTGCTCGTCGCGGCGGTGGTGTCGTACCGGCGGCTCATCGTCCCGTCCGCCGTCGCCGTCGCGTCGATGCTCGTCGCGATCGCGACCGGCGGGCTCGTGGCGTGGTCGGACACGACCGCGACCGTCGCCCTGCACGTGGCGGCCGCGGGTGGGGCGCTCGCCGCATCTCTCGTCACGCTCGCGGTTTCCTTCCGGGGCGAGGCGCTTCCGTTCGGGCCCTGGCGCGACTACATCACGCTGACGAAGCCCCGCATCATGTCGCTCCTGCTCCTGACGGGGGCAGCCGGGATGTTCGTCGGCGCAGGCGGCTGGCCCGGCGGCGTCGAGCTCGCGACGATGCTCGCCGGGCTCGCGCTCGCGTGCGGCGGCGCCAGCGCCCTCAACCACGTCATCGACCGCGACATCGACCGGCTGATGGGCTCGCGCACGGCGGCGCGGCCCGTCGCCTCGGGGCGCGTGCCGGCACCGCGGGCGCTCGAGTTCGGCCTCGTCCTGTCGGCGCTCTCGTTCGCGCTCCTCGCCTCGACGGTCAACGTCCTGACGGCGCTCCTGGCACTCGTCGGGAATCTCTTCTACGTCGTCGTCTACACCGGTTACCTCAAGCGCTCGACCGACCAGAACATCGTCATCGGCGGAGCGGCGGGGGCCGTGCCGCCGCTCGTCGGCTACGCCGCCGCGACGGGGAGCCTCGCGCTGCCGGCGCTGTGGCTGTTCCTCATCGTCTTCCTGTGGACGCCGCCGCACTTCTGGGCGCTCGCGCTCATGATCAAGGAGCACTACGCGGCGGCGAACGTGCCCATGCTGCCGGGGACGCGCGGCGACGCCGAGACCACGCGGCAGATCCTCCTCTACTCGGCAGCCCTCGTCGCGTTCACCCTCGTGGTCGGCCTGTGGCTCGGCCCGCTCTACACCGTCGCCGCTGCCGCGCTCGGCGCGTACCTCCTCTTCCTCGCCCACCGCCTGCGGGCCGACGCATCGAAGCGCAACGCGGTCCTGCTCTTCCACTACTCCCTCGCCTACCTCGCCCTGCTCTTCGTCGCGGCGGCGATCGACCCCCTGGTGCTGTAGATGCTGTCACCCGAGCTCTCGCGCAAGAACAACCGCTTCGGGCTCGCGCTCGCCGCGATCTTCGTCGCGCTCTTCGTGGGCGCGTGCATCATCGCGCTCGTCTACCTCCAGGTGGACTAGTGCGGCCCTGGGCCCACGGGTGAGCCCGGACCTCGAGCTCGCGCTTCGGCTCGCGGACGCGGCGGATGCGATCGCGCTCGGCCGCTTCCGGGCGCGCGACCTCGTCGTCGAGACGAAGCCCGACCTGACGCCGGTGACCGAAGCCGACCGCGCCGTCGAGCACGAGATCCGCGCGATGCTCGGCGAGGAGCGGCGCCGCGATGCGATCCTCGGCGAGGAGCAGGGCGCGTCGGGCTCCGGACGGCGGCGCTGGATCGTCGACCCGATCGACGGCACGCGGAACTACTCGCGCGGGATCCCCGTCTGGGCCACCCTCATCGCGCTCGAGGAGGACGGCCGCGTCGTCCTCGGCGTCGTCTCGGCACCGGCGCTCCACCGCCGCTGGTGGGCGGAGCGCGGCAGCGGCGCGCACGCCGGCGGCGACCGTGTCCACGTCTCGGCCGTGCGGCATCCGGAGGACGCCGTGCTCAGCTTCGCCCTCGAGCAGGCCGTCCCCGGCCTCGCCGGGCGCGCCTGGCACGCCCGCGGGTACGGGGACTTCTGGAGCCACATGCTCGTGGCCGAGGGCGCGATCGACGGGGCGATCGACGCGATCGGCGTGTCGGTATGGGACCTGGCCGCCGTCCAGGTGATCGTCGAGGAGGCCGGTGGGACGTTCACCGACTTCGAGGGCCACGCCCGTATCGACGGCCGCACCGCGATCTCGTCGAACGGCCACCTGCACCCGGCGCTCCTCGAGGCGGTCGAGGGCGTCCGCGGCTAGCCCGGTGTCCGCGCGACGGCTGCGCGTGCCGCCGCCTCGTAGATCCGGTCGCGCATGAGCGTGTCGAGCTCGGCGGAGAGGAGGTCGCTGCCCGAGAGCGCGGGCTGAGCCGGCGGCGAGACCGGGTCGCCGTCGAGGCGGACGGCGCCGATCGCGGAGGCCGTACGGCGGCTCAGGGTGACGTCGCGTCGCAACCGGGAGCGGAGCCAGCCGGCGAGGAGGAGCGCGTCGGCCCGCGGCCCTTCGACGGAGACGCGCTCGACCCGGCGGATTCCCGGCCATTGCTCGGCGAGCGCGACCCTCCAGCCGAGCCCGCGGCGCCACGCGAGGTCGGAGACGGCGATGCGGTCGAAGAGGCGCGCGAGCTCCGGGTAGGCACCGGGGAGCCCCTGCCACTCGTTCGAGTCGACGACGAGGCGGTCGCACACGTCGACGATCTCGTGCAGCGCCTGGCCGTCCCAGTCGGGCATGCCCCGCCAGCGGCAGAACGCCGGCAGATCGGAGATGAGGAGCGGCAACACGATGGACGCCGGATGCCGGGCCGCCTCCCCGCGCAGCCGGAGCTCGATCACCTCCGAGAGCACCTCGCGCCCGCCGCCGATCGCGAAGTCGTGGACGACCGCGTCCGCCTCGACGCCGGCTCCGCGCCCCGGGAGCGGCACGAGGAAGATCGTGCGCGCCGGATGACGCTCCGCCAGGCCGGCGAGGACGCGCTTCGCGCGCGGCAGCCAGCGGGGCGGCGCCCAGACGACGTGCGTCATGGTGCTCGTGCGGAGCTCGGTCTCGTCGTCCTGCCGGCACCGCTGGCGCGCCAGCTTCCGCTCGACCTCGGCGACGACGCCCATCAGCGCCTCAGTGCCGCCGCCAGGAGCGGCCGTCGCGGTGGAGCAGCTCGTCGGCGCGCGCCGGGCCCCAGCTCCCGGCGGCGTAGTCGGGGAAGGTCGGCTGGTCTCGTCCCCACGCGCCCACGATCGCATCCACGAGCTTCCACTGCTCTTCGACCTCGTCCTCGCGCGTGAACAGCGTCGCGTCGCCGAGCATCGCGTCGAGGATGAGCCGCTCGTAGGCCTCCGGCACGCCCTCGCGGAAAGCGCCGCCGTACAGGAAGTCCATGTGGACCGTGCGGATCGACATCCCTGCGCCGGGCACCTTGGCGCCGATCGCGAGCGACACGCCCTCGTCGGGCTGGACGTGGATGAGGAGGACGTTCGGCCGGAGCCCGTCGCCCGCGATCTCCTCGAAGGGCGGGTGCGGCGCACGCTTGAACTGGATCGCGATGGTCGTCTCGCGACGGGCGAGCCGCTTGCCCGCGCGGACGTAGAACGGCGTGTCCGCCCAGCGCCAGTTGTCGACGAAGAGCTTCGCGGCGATGTAGGTGTCCGTGAGCGAGCGGGGATCGGCTCCCGCCTCCTCGCGGTAGGCGGCGACCGGCTCGCCCTCGATCCACCCCCGCCCGTACTGACCGCGCACGACGGACTTCGGGCCCGGCGTGTGCATGGCGCGCAGCACCTTCACCTTCTCGTTGCGGACGGCGTCGGCGGAGAAGTCGATCGGCGGCTCCATCGCCGTCAGGGCGAGCAGCTGCAGGAGGTGGTTCTGGAAGATGTCGCGGATCACCCCGGCGCGCTCGTAGTAGCCGGCGCGCCCCTCGATCCCGATCGACTCGGCGACCGTGATCTGGACGTGGTCGACGAACTGACGGTTCCAGATCGGCTCGAAGATGCCGTTCGCGAACCGCAGCGCCATGAGGTTCTGGACGGTCTCCTTGCCGAGGTAGTGGTCGATGCGGAACAGCTCGTCCTCCTGGAACCAGCGCTTCACCGTCGCGCTGAGCTCCCGCGCGGACACGAGGTCGTGGCCGAACGGCTTCTCGATGATCACGCGCGCCCAGCCCTCGCGCTCGCGCCGCTCGCCGATCTCGCGTACGACGACGGGGAACGCCTGGGGCGGGACGGCAAGGTAGTGGAGCCGGTTCCCGCCCGTCCCGCGGCTCGCGTCCAGCTCGTCGAGCACCTCGCCGACCGTGTCCTCGCCGGCATCGTCCGAGAAGTCCGTCGCCACGTACCGCATCCCGGCCGCGAGCGACTCGAACACGTCGGTGCGGAACGGGTCGCGCGAGAACTGCTTGACGGCCTGGCGCATCGAGGAGACGAACCGGCGGGTCGGCTGCTCGGTGCGAGCGACACCGACCACCGCGAACCGCTCCGGCAGGAGCCCCCGGAAGGCGAGCGAGTAGAGCGCCGGGATCAGCTTGCGCTTCGTGAGGTCGCCGGACGCGCCGTAGACCACGAGCACGCAGGGGTCCGGCTGCCGCCGGACGCCGAGGCCCTGCGCGAGCGGGTTCGCCACCTACCCGGCCGCGACCGCGCGGAGCTTCTCGGCGATGCCCGCGCGAAGCTCGTCGAAGGAGTCGGAGAACTTCCGGACGCCCTCGTCCTCGAGCGTCGCGACGATGTCGTCGTAGTCGACACCCGCCGCGGCGAGCTCGTCGAGCAGGGCATGCGCCTCGTCGAGGCCCTCGGCCAGCGTGTCACGCACCTCGCCGTGGTCCTGAAACGCCTGCACCGTCTCGAGCGGCATCGTGTTGACGGTGTCGGGGCCGACGAGCTCCTCGACGTAGAGGACGTCGCGGTAGGCCGGGTTCTTCGTCGACGTGGACGCCCACAGGCATCTCTGGGTGCGTGCGCCCTTGCCGGCGAGGAACGCCCAGCGATCGCCCGAGAACGCCTGCTGCCAGTGCTCGTACGCGAGCTTTGCGTTGGCGACGGCAAGCTTTCCCGCGAGGTCGCTGCGTCCTGCCTCCTCGAGCCGGCGGTCGGCCTCGGTGTCGACGCGGGAGACGAAGAAGCTCGCCACGGACAGCACCGAGCCGGGATCGCCGCCCGACGCGACGAGCCGCTCGAGCCCGCGCAGGTAGGCCTCCACGACCGCCGCGTAGCGCGCGAGGGAGAAGATCAACGTGACGTTGATCGAGCGCCCTTTCGCGATGCAGTCCTCGATCGCGCCGAGCCCGGGCGCCGTGGCCGGGATCTTCACGTACAGGTTCCGCCGGTCGACCTCCTCGTGGAAGCGGATCGCCTGGTCGAACGTCGCGTCGCGGTCGTACGCGAGCGTCGGATCGACCTCGAGCGAGACGAAGCCGTCGATCCCGCCGGTGCGCTCGAACACGGGGTCGAGCAGCTCGCAGGCATCGCGGATGTCCTCCTGGGCGAGCGCGATGAAGATCTCGGTCGGGTCGTCGATCTCGCGCGACACCGCGCGGAGCTGCTCGTCGTACCACGCGCCCTCGGCGAGCGCCTTCTGGAAGATGGTCGGGTTGGAGGTGACGCCGACCACCGCGTCCTCCTCCATGAGACGGGCAAGCTCGCCGGTCTCCAGCATCTCGCGCGAGAGCGAGTCGATCCACACGCTCACCCCGTGCGCGCTCAGCTCGTGCAGTCTCGACGTGGCCATTCCGTCCTCGCTTTCAGCCGTCACTCAGGCGTTCGAGCTCCTCCACCATCACCAACCGTGCCAGATAGCGCCCCTCCCCGACGAACCGGGCGGCGAGGAATCGCTCGACGAGCTCCCGGGCGAGGGACGGCCCGACGATCTCCGGAGCCGAGGCAGAGCACGTTCATGTCGTCGTGCTCGACACCCTGGTGCGCGGAGTACGCGTCGTGGCAGATCGCCGCGCGGATCCCGGGGATCTTGCACGCGGCAACCGAGGCGCCGACGCCGGAGCCGCAGACGAGGACGCCACGCTCGGCCCGCCCCTCCCGGATCGCCATCCCGACGGCCCGTGCGGTGTCGGGGTAGTCGACGCGCACGGCGTCGGTCTCGACCCCGAGGTCGACCGGCTCGTGCCCCCCGGCGGCGACGCCTGCGAACACCGCCTCGCGAAGGTGGCTCCCGCGGTGGTCGAACCCGAGCGCGACCCGCATCAGGCCACGCGGGCGACGGCGTCGGCGACGGCTTTCGGGGTCAGGCCGAGCTCCTCGTAGATGCGCTCGTAGGGCGCCGAGGCGCCGAAGCGGTCGACGCCGAGACTCGTCCCGCGCACACCGACGTAGTGCTCCCAGCCGAACGTGACCCCCGCCTCGATCGAGACGCGGGCCTCGACGGACGGCGGCAGCACCTCGTCGCGGTACGCATCGGGCTGCTCGTCGAAGAGCTCCCAGCAGGGGAGCGAGACAACCCGGGCGTTGAGGTCGAGCGACCGCGCGCCGTCGAGCGCGATCGAGAGCTCCGAGCCCGTCGCGACCACGATCGCGTCCGGCTCCGAGCCGGGATCGCGCTGCCAGAGGACGTAGCCCCCGCGGAGCGCCCCCTCCCGGGTGTCGGCGACGCCCTCGCCGCCGAGGACGGGCAGCTTCTGGCGACTCAGGGCGAAGCCCACCGGGCCGCCGTCGCGCTCGAGCGCGATGCGCCAGGCGGCGACCGTCTCGTTCGCGTCGCCCGGGCGCACGAGCCAGAGGTTCGGGATCGCCCGCAGCGCCATCAGGTGCTCGACCGGCTGGTGGGTGGGGCCGTCCTCGCCGAGGCCGACCGAGTCGTGCGTCCAGATCCAGGTGACCGGCAGCTGCGAGATGGCGGAGAGGCGCACCGCGGGGCGCATGTAGTCGGAGAACACGAAGAACGTCGAGCCGTACGGGCGGAGCATGGCCGGCTCGAGCGCGATGCCGTTGACGATCGAGCCCATCCCGTGCTCGCGGATCCCGAAGGGGATGTTCCGTCCCGCATGCGAGGCGGCGAACACGCCCCCGCCCTCGAACTCCGTCTTCGTCGACTCCACGAGATCGGCAGCGCCGCCGATCAGGGTCGGCGTGAACCGCTTGAGCGCCTGCATCACCGTCTTGCCCGCGTCGCGGGTC
Source organism: uncultured Actinomycetes bacterium (assembly GCA_963792245.1). Taxonomy (GTDB): domain Bacteria; phylum Actinomycetota; class Thermoleophilia; order Gaiellales; family Gaiellaceae; genus Gaiella. The sequence goes on along the minus strand of CAWBVO010000016.1, from coordinate 99,529 downwards.
GCGATCTGCTCTCCCGCCTCGAACGTGGGCAACGCGTCGAGCCAGCCGTCGCGCGGACGGCGCTCGAGGTCGCGTGCCCGCTCGGCGGCGGCGTCGGGATGCGCCTCCGCCCAGGTGGCGAGGCGGTCCTCCCACGCCGCGCGCTCCGCGGCGCCGCGCTCGCGGATGCCGGCCATGTGCTCGCGCACGGCGTCCGGGACGACGAACGCCGCGTCGGGGTCGAAGCCGAGGATCTCCTTCGTGCGGCGCACCTCGTCCTCACCGAGCGGGGCGCCGTGTGCCTTCGCCGTGTCGATCGCGTGCGGCGCCGGGTAGGCGATGTGGGAGCGCAGCACGATCAGCGAGGGCCGCGCCTCGTCTGCGCGCGCCGCGGCGAACGCGGCCCGGAGCGCGTCGAGGTCGTTGGGGTCGTCGACGTGCTGGACATGCCAGCCGTACGCCTCGAACCGCTTGCCCTTGTCCTCGGTGACGAAGCTGATCGCGGTCGTGCCGTCGATCGTGATGTGGTTGTCGTCGTAGACGTAGACGAGCCGGCCGAGCCCGAGCTGGCCGGCGACAGACGCCGCCTCCTGCGACACGCCCTCCATCAGGTCGCCGTCCGAGCAGATGGCGTAGACCCACGAGTCGACGATCGTGTGGCGCGGTCGATTCCACCGCTCGGCGAGGAACCGCTGCGCGACCGCCACCCCGATGCCGTTCGCGAACCCCTGGCCGAGGGGCCCGGTCGTCGTCTCGACGCCCGGCGTGTGGTGGAGCTCGGGATGGCCGGGCGTGCGCGAGCCCCACTGGCGGAACTGCTTCAGGTCGTCGAGCGTCAGGTCGTAGCCGGAGAGATGGAGCGAGGCGTACTGGAGGATGCAGGCGTGGCCGGCGGAGAGGATGAAGCGGTCGCGGCCCGGCCAGTCGGGCGCCGCTGGATCGTGGCGCATCTCCTCCGCGTAGAGCAGGTAGGCAACGGGCGCGAGCGCCATCGCAGTGCCGGGATGACCCGCGTTCGCCTTCTGCACCGCGTCCATCGCGAGGGCGCGGATCGTGTCGATTGTCAGGCGAGCCGGGTCGGTCGAGGGCATGCGCGAACACTACGCGCCTGCGCCCGGCCTACGCGACGACCGCGTCGGCCGGCCTCAGGTTGCCGTCGAGAAGCCGGGTCGGATCATCGATCACGACGCCTCGGCGGAGCAGCTCCTCCAGCTCGACGGCCACATCTGCTGCCTGGCCGTGGATCACGGCGCCCACGAGCCTCCGCTCGTCGTCGAGGTGGAACCCGATCAGTCTCCCCCCGGCGAGCGACCCGCGGAGGACGCACTCGGTCGCCCGCTCGACGTCGCCGAGCACCTGCAGCTTGCGCCCGAAGAGCTCGGTGAAGAACACCGGCAGCGTGTCGTACGCCGCGCGAGAGCCCGCCAGCTGGCGCCCGAGGTGCGCGCCGTGGGCGTCGGCATTGGACCAGTGCTCGATCCGGCGGCGCCGCCCCGCGGTCGCGTCGGGATACCGGGCAACGTCGCCGATCGCATAGACGTCCGGCAAGGACGTACGGAAGCGCTCGTCGACGACGATCCCGTCGTCGACGTCCGCCCCCGCCTCCGCGGCGAGCTCGACGTTCGGCACGACGCCGACGCCGACGATCGCGAGGTAGCCCTCGATCGTCTCCCCGTCGGCCGTCCGTGCGCCGGTGAGGAGGCGGCCGTTCCCCGTGAGCTCCTCGACCTGCGTCTCGAGTCGGACGTCCACGCCTTCCGCCCGGTAGAGGTCGACGAGCTGGGCCGAGAGGTCGGCGCACCGGAGCTGCGGCATCAGCGTGTCGCCCATCTCGACGAGCGTCACGCCGAGGCCGCGCGTCCGGAGCGAGGCAGCCGTCTCGGAGCCGACGAAGCTCCCGCCGAGGACAATCGCGGAGTGCGCCTCGTCGGCCGCGGCAGAGACAACCTCGGCGTCGGCGAGCGTCCGGTACGTATGCACGCCGACGAGGTCGGCGCCGGGAATCGACAGATGACGCGGGCGGGCGCCGGTGGCGAGGACGAGCGTGCCGTACGGGACGCGCTCACCGGCCGCGAGCGCAACCTCGTGCTCCGCGGGATGAATCGCCTCGACCGTCGTCTCCAACCGGAGCTCGACGACATCGTCCTCGTACTCGGCGTCCGGCCGCACGAACGTCGAGTCGCGATCCTGCTCCTTCCGAAGGAAGCCCTTCGTCAGCGGGGGCCGGTTGTACGGGGGATCGGGCTCGGCCGAGAGGATCGTGACCTCGGCCTCGCCTCCCGCCGCGCGGTACTCGGAGGCGAGCCTCCCTGCCGCGAGCCCGCCTCCGACGAGGATGATCGCGTCGGTTGCCATGTGGGGTCGCGTACCCATTCCGCGTCGCGACGACACACGCCCTGACGCCCGCCCGCATTCGTCGGCACCCTTCAGTCCATGGCCGTGCTGATCGCCTCCGGGCTGCGCAAGGAGTTCTCCGGCGACCCCCTCTTCGACGGGGTCTCGTTCCGGCTGCGCCGTGGCGATCGTCTCGCGCTCGCGGGACCCAACGGGGCCGGGAAGACGACGCTCCTGCGCGCGATCATGGGCGAGACCTCCCTGCAGGGCGGCGAGCTCGCGTTCGCGAAGGACACGCGCGTCGCGCTCCACGACCAGCGCCCGCCGCGCGGGCAGGGGCTCACCCTCCGCGAGTACGCGCTCTCGGGCGCCGGCGATCTCGTCGCGATCGAGGACGAGCTCGGCCGCCTCGAGCAGGCGATGGCGGGCGGCGATCACGAGCAGGCGACGCTGCGACGCTACAGCGAGACCCAGGCGCGGCTCGAGCACGCGGGCGGCTGGGCCTGGCGCGACCGCGCGGCGTCGATCGTCCGCGGTCTCGGCTTCGTGGACGACGACCTCGATCGTCAGCTCGACACGTTCTCGGGCGGGGAGCTGACCCGCGCCTCGCTCGCCCGCGCCCTGTCGTCCGACCCCGACCTGCTGCTGCTCGACGAGCCGACGAACCACCTCGACGTCGAGAGCCTCGAATGGCTCGAGCGCGAGCTCACGTCGCTCGACGCGGCCGTGATCCTCGTCGCGCACGACCGCTGGTTCCTCGAGGCCGTGACGACCGCCGTGCTCGAGCTCGGAGGGCCGAAGCCGTTCTTCTTCGACGGCCCGTGGCACGCGTGGCGCCGCGAGAAGGCGGCCCGAGCGTCCGCAGCGGCGACCCAGCTCGACCGCGTGAGCGACGACATCGAGCGGCTCGAGCGTTTCGTGGCGCGGTTCCGCTACAAGAAGTCGAAGGCGAAGCAGGCGCAGGCGAAGCTCAGCCAGATCGGCCGGCTCGAGAAGGAGCGCCGGACGGCCGCGCAGGAGCTCGAGGCGATGACGAAGCGCCGCCGCACGCTCGGCTTCGAGTTCCTCAAGCCGCCGCGGACGGGACGGATCGTCCTCGATGCCGAAGGGCTTGTCGTCTCGGCGGGCGACAAGCTGCTCCTCGACGGCGCCGCGCTCGTGCTCGAGCGCGGCGAGCACGTCGCGCTCGTCGGCCCCAATGGATCCGGCAAGACGACGCTCCTCGAGACGCTCCTCGGCGAGCGTGAGGCCGACGAGGGGCGTATCAAGCTGGGCCACGGGGTCGTCCCCGCGTACTTCTCGCAGCACGAGGCGGAGCTTCCGGAGCACGGATCGATCCTCGACGTCGCCGTCGCTGCGACGCGGCTCCCGCGCCCGCAGGCGCAGAACCTCCTTGGGCGCTTCCTGTTCTCCGGCTGGGAGACGCACGAGAAGCAGGTCTCCGTGCTCTCGGGCGGCGAGCGCCGGCGGCTCGCCCTCGCCCTGGTCGTCGCGTCCGGCGCGAACCTGCTCGTCCTCGACGAGCCGACGAACCATCTCGACCTCGAGAGCCGCGAGGCACTCGAGGCGGCGCTCGAGGCGTTCCCCGGCACGGTGCTGCTCGTCTCCCACGACCGGGCCGTCCTCGACGCGGTCCCCGACAGGATCGTCGCCGTCGAGAGCTTCGGGCTGCGCTCGTACGAGGGCGGCTGGGCCGACCTCGTTCGCGCGCGAGACGCCGGACAGGCGGCCGCGGCCCCGCAGGAGCCGCGTGCGAAGGCCGCGAAGCCGAAGACCCGCACAGAGCCGCGGCGGCCGACCGAGCTCGACGGTGTCGAGAAGCGGATCGGGGAGCTGGAGCCGCGCGTCGCCGAGCTCGAGTCGAAGCTCGCCGAGAGCTGGACGGACATCGACCTGCTCGCGTCCTACACGGCCGCACGCGAGGAGCTCGACGACCTGCTCGCGCGCTGGGAGGTCCTGTTCGCCGAGGCCCAGGCGGAGACCGCCTCGCACGCAGAATCCGGATGAGCCAGACTGGCCGGCAGGCGAACACGTCCGGAGGAGCGAGGATGTCAGCACACAGCCGGTTCTCGAGCTACGAGGAGGCGGTCGCCGCGCACGAGTGGCGCGTCCCCGACCGCTACAACATCGCCGAGGACGTCTGCGACAAGCACCCGCCCGAGCAGCTCGCGATGCTGTGGGAGGACTTCCGCGGCAACGAGCGGACGGTGACCTGGGGCGAGCTGCAGGACGCCAGCAACCGCCTCGGAAGCGTCCTCCGACGCCATGGCGTCGAGGTCGGCGACCGCGTCGCGATGCTGCTGACGCCGCGCCCCGAGACGGCGGCCGCGTTCCTCGGCACGTTCAAGGCGGGCGCGATCCTCCTCTCGCTCTCGGTGCTCTACGGTGACGACGGCATCCGCCACCGCGTGACCGACTCCGAGGCGAAGATCCTCGTCACGAACGCGGAGAACGTCGAGCGCGTCCGCGCCCTCGACCTGCCGGTCGAGCACGTCCTCGTCCTCGACGAGGACCTGATCGCCTCCGGCGACCCGGCCTTCCGACGGGTGGACACGGCGGCCGACGACCCGGCCCAGCTCTACTACACGTCGGGCACGACCGGGCTCGCGAAGGGGATCCTCCACGCCCACCGCTACCTCCTGGGGCACACCGAGTTCGAGCTCTGCCACGACGTCCGGGCCGGCGAGCGGTTCCACGGGATGGGCGAGTGGGCCTGGGCGGCGGGCATCGCGCCGCTGCTCGGCCCGTGGCGCTTCGGCGCCGTGCAGGTCGTCTACGAGCGCGAGGCCGGGTTCGACCCGGCGAAGCAGCTCGCGTTCCTGTCGAAGTACGAGGTGACGAACGTCTTCTCGACGCCGACCGCGATCCGCTCGATGATGGCAATCGATGATGCGGCGACTCGCTACCCGCAGCGGTTCCGGGTCGTGTGTGCCGCCGGGGAGCCGCTGAACCCGGAGGCGATCCGCTGGTTCCGCGAGCAGTACGGCGTCACCGTGCTCGACTTCTACGGCCTCTCGGAGAGCTATCCCCTCTGCGGGAACTTCCCGTTCATGGACGTCCGCGAGGGCTCGATGGGCCGGCCGATGCCGGGTTGGGACGTCGCGATCCTCGACGAGGACGAGCGGCCCGTGCCCGCCGGCGAGCGCGGCGAGATCTGCCTCCGCGCGCGGTCGAACCCGCACTACCCGCTCGGCTACTGGAACAACGAGGAGGCTGCGCGGGAGACGTTCGACGGCGAGTGGTTCCACACGAAGGACGCCGCGCGCATGGACGAGGACGGCTACGTCTGGTACGAGGGGCGCGCCGACGACGTGATCATCTCGGCCGGCTACCGGATCGGCCCGTTCGAGGTCGAGTCGGCCTGCCTCGAGCACCCGGCCGTGGCCGAGGCGGCCGCCGTTGCGTCGCCGGACGAGCGCCGCGGGAGCATCGTCAAGGCGTTCGTGGTCCTCGCGGAGGGCTACGAGCCGACGGACGAGACAGCACGCGCGATCCAGGAGCACGTGCGGACGCAGCTCTCCGCCTACCACTACCCGCGACGGGTCGAGTTCGTCTCCTCGCTGCCGAAGACGCTGACCGGGAAGATCCGGCGGATCGAGCTCCGCGAGGCGGAGGCGAGGCACGCACGGGAAGCCGGGGCGGCCGCCTCCTAGGCGCGAACGAAGCTCCGGGCCGACCACGATGTCGACGGGCCTCGTGTCGAGAATGTGCGTGTGACGTGGGCGCGCCCGTGCGGCGTAGAAGGGGCATGCAGGCGATGACCGTCGAACGGCCGCTCGAGATACGGCCGCCGCGCAGCTTCGCCGAGGCCGCCGAGGCGCACCTCGACGACGTCTTCGGCTACCTCCTGTACCTGACCCGCGACCGCGAGACCGCGGAGGACCTGTCCGGCTCGACGTTCGAGAAGGCCCTCACCCGCTGGGACCGGTTCGATCCGCAGCGGGGGAGCGCCCGGACCTGGCTGCTCGGGATCGCGCGGACGACGGCGCTCGACTGGTTCCGCGCCGAGTCCCGTAGGCGACGGCGCGAGGAGGCCGCAGCGCGCCCCGAGCAGGTCGACGAGGCGTTCGTCGAGGGTCTCTCGCCCGAGCTCGAGACCGCGCTCGCGGCACTCTCGGCCGGGGAGCGCGAGGTGCTCGCGCTCCGGATCGTGCTGGAGCTCGACGGCGACGCCGCCGCACGCGTCCTCGGCATCAGCCCGACTGCGGTCTCGACCCGGCTGAGCCGGGCGCTCAAGCGACTCGAGGAGAAGGTGAACGAGAGATGACCGTGAACGAGATCGTCGACGAGCTCGGTGCCGCGCGCCCGCGTGCGAGCGACGCGTTGCGGCTCCAGGTCCTCACCCACGCCTCGGTGCCGCCGACGCGGCGGCCGTCGCTCGGTGAACGCGTTCGGGGACGGCGTCGCACGATGCTCGCGCTTCCGGTCGCGGCGGGGCTCGCCGTCGCCGCTGCGGTCGCGGTGGGAATCACGCAGTCCTCGCCCGCGCCGGTCGCGCGTGAGGCCGTCTCCTCACCGTCCCAGGACACTGCTGTGCGCAGCGTCGGGGCGCAGCCGCCGGCCGCGCTCGCAGGGCCCCAGGTCGGCTCCGCGACGTCCCGGTCCAAGGCGCCCGCCCCCGCGATCGGCCGCGCGCAGCGGTACACGGCGACCCTGACCCTCGGCGTGGACGACACGGACGCGCTGTCGAGCGCGACGCAGCAGGCCCTCGCGATCGCCCGCGACCTCGGCGGCTACGTCGTCTCCGTGCAGTACGCCACCGGCGAGAGCGGCGTGGCGTCGCTGACGCTCCGCGTCCCGTCGACCCAGGCGGCGACCGCCGTCACGCGGCTGTCCGACCTCGGCACGATCCTCGCTCAGAACGTCCAGATCGACGACCTGCAGGAGTCGCTCGACGCCCTCGGCCGCGAGATCGAGCGCGCCCGCGCGGAGATCGCGGCGCTCACGGCGGCCATCGACCGTGCGGAGACGCCCGCGCAGCGCGCACGGCTCGTCGAGCGTCGCGGCCAGGCTCGAGCCCAGCTGCGCGAGCTGACCGCGACCCGTTCGGCGACCTCCGAAGCGGCCCGGAACGCGACGATCCAGCTCGAGCTCCGGACCGACGAGTCGTCGGTTGCGCCGGTCGGAGGGTCACGCCTCGACCGCGCACTCGACCGGGCGCTCGCCGTGCTCGCCTGGGAGGGCGTCGTCGCGCTCGCGATCGGCGTCGCAGCCGTGCCCCTCGTGCTCGTCGGGCTCGCCCTGTGGTTCGCACACCGCACCAGGCGGCGGCGCGAAGACGACCGGCTGCTCGCCGCATCCTGAGGGGTGCGGCCGGGCGGTCAGCCCGGGCTACCGGCCCGGCGCGGGACCCGTCGACTCGCGGACGACGAGGCGCGTCCCCACCTCGAGCCTGACCGGGTGCAGCGGCGGCTCGTCCATGATGCGGGCGAGGAGGTTCACGGACATGCGACCCACCTCCTCGAGCGGCTGGTGGACGGTCGTGATCGCGGGGATCGCGATCTGCGACACGGTCGTGTCGTCGAACCCGACGACCGAAAGGTCCTCCGGGATCCGGATGCGCCGCGCGCGGGCCTCCTGCAGCACCGCGACCGCCATCTCGTCGTTGCAGGCGAAGATCGCCGTCGGCCGCTCGGGGCCGTCGAGGAGCTGCGCCGCCGCCACCCTCCCCTCGAGGGTGCGGAAGTCGCCGTACACCTCGAGCGACGGATCGGGCGGGATGCCGGCGGCCGAGAGCGCTGCGCGGTAGCCGCTCGCCCGGTCCTCCGTGGCAACGAAGCCGGGGATGCCCTTGATCAGACCGATCCGCCGGTGGCCGAGCCCGAGCAGGTGCTCGGTCGCCTCGATCGCGCCGGTCATGTTCGCGGCCGCGACGAGCGGGAAGTTCCCCTCGAGCGGATACGCCTCGTCGGCGATGACGAACGAGAATCCCTTCCGCTTCAGGAGCAGGAGGTCCTCGCTCGACTCCTCGGGCAGCACGAGGATCGCGCCGTCGATGCGTCCCTCGAGCAGCTGGTTGACGAGCGTGATCTCTCGCTCTTTGTGGTGGAACGTCGGGCACAGGACGACCTGCATGTCGCGCTCGTAGAGGGCTTCGGTGATCCCGGTGATCAGCTGCGCGAAGTAGTCGCCGAGCACCATCGGGATCGTCACGCCGATCAGCCCGGTGCGTCCGGACTGCGCGGGCCGGGTTGCCCGGCTCGGCGCGAAGTCGAGCTCGCGGATCACGTCGAGCACCGCCTCGCGCGTCTCCTGCGCGACGTCGGGCCGGTCGTTGAGCACGCGCGAGACCGTCGTGATCGACACCCCCGCGTGGGCTGCGATGTCCCGGATCGTCGGGCGTCCGGCCTGTCTGTCGCCGTTCGTGGCCATGCTCGCCCAAAGGTGTATCACGTTTCCGGTTCGATTTCCGGAACACAGAAGCCAGCTCGGCCAAGGTTCACACGCTGATCTCGCCCGGATCGCTGTGGAAAACCGGTGTCTGTCTGGCCGGTCCCTTGAATATTTCCGGAAACTCTGGCACGCTCCACCGGAAACAGTTCCGGAACACTCCTCGCCGGGTGTTCCGCCCCTCCGAGTGAAGGGAGCGCGACCGACGAACCGACCGTGACGCTCGCAGGGCGCACTGGCCGATGTCCCATCGTCGGCGCGTTCGACATGCCGAGCGCAGATGACCCCGAGCCATCGGCACGAGCCGGCTGGCCTATCTCACAAAGGAGTGAAGGGGATGAAGCATCCCGTACGGAAGGGAACCATCTTCGCCGTCGCGGCTGTGCTCGTGACGGCGGTCGTCTCCGCCACCGCGATGGCCGCGACCGCGAGGTCGAACGCCAGCTCGCATCCGTGCGTCGTGGCCGCAGGCTCCGGCGACCAGGCATTCGTCCGAAACTTCAATCCGTTCAACCTCGGCACCTCGCGTGACTTTACGTGGGGCGGCATCTACGAGAACCTGCTCATCTCGACCGCGGTCGGAGGCGGGCGCCAGTACAACCTCCTCGGCCAGAGCTTCGCCTTTTCGAACGGCGGGAAGACGCTCACGATCACCGTGCGGCCGAACGTGAAGTGGTCGGACGGCAAGCCGCTGACGGCGGAGGACGTCCTCTACAGCCTCACCATCGGCCGGCAGGACAAGGCGGCCGACCGGATCAGCCTCGTCGCGGCGAACAGCAACATCGCCGGCGTCGCGCGCGTCGGGTCGAACAAGGTCGCGATCCGCTTCAAGCAGGTCGACTCGACGTTCCTCGGGTCGCAGCTGCCGAACGTCCCGATCGTGCCGAAGCGCATCTGGTCGAAGGTGAAGGACGTCACCGGCTTCGCGAACCCGAACCCGGTGGGGTCGGGCCCGTTCAACCGCGTCACGCGCTTCAGCGGGCAGTCGTACCAGCTCTCGAAGAACACGAGCTACTGGGCGAAGGGCCTGCCGCGGATCGACTGCGTGCAGCGGATCTTCACGGCGTCCAACGACGCGGGCCTCCTCCAGATCGTGAGCGGCCAGGCCGACTGGACGCACAACTTCGTCCCGAACGTCGAATCCTCCTACATGGCGAAGGACCCCAAGAACTTCCACAATGCGTACCTCACCACCGGTCTGCCGGTCAGCCTCACGTTCAACACGACGGAGTACCCCTACAGCCTGGTCGCCTTCCGTAAGGGCGTGAGCCAGGCAATCGACCGCGGCCAGGTCTCGAAGATCGGTGAGTACGGCTACGCCCCGCCGACGAGCGCGCTCGGGCTCGAGTTCCTGTATCCGAAGTGGATCAACCCGGCGCTCAGGGCCAAGGCGAAGCAGCTCGGCACCTACGATCCCGCCGCCGCGCGGAAGACGTTCACGGACGCCGGCTTCACCTACAAGGGGTCGAGGCTCGTGGACCCGAAGGGCAGCCCGGTCACCTTCCCGATGCACGTGATCGGCGGCTGGTCGGACTGGGTTTCCTCGCTGCAGATCATCTCCCGGAACCTGCAGGCCGTCGGGATCGATGCGTCCGTCAAGATCGAGCCGGACTTCCCCTCGTGGGTGTCCAACAGCGCGATCAGCGGGACCAAGCCCAGCCTCATCTGGTCGAACGGCGCCAACGACCCGTCCCCGTACGCGTTCTTCTTCTCGCACTTCGACCCCTCACAGGTCGTGGCCACCGGGCAGGACGCGCAGCCGTTCGGGAACTTCGAGCGCAACCCCGTCGCCACGGCAGTGCCCCTGCTGCGGCAGTTCAAGGGCACGCTCGACAAGAAGACGCAGCTGCAGGCCGCGTACAAACTGCAGGACATCTTCCTCGACGAGCTCCCCTTCATCCCGCTGTTCATCGGCCCGCGCTGGTCGACCTACAGCACGAAGTACTTCAAGGGCTGGATCAGCTGGCAGAACCAGTACGCCGACCCGATCTACTCGACGCAGCAGCAGGTGCAGATCTCGCTTCTGTCCCTCTACTACGCCGACTCGAAGAAGAACCTGAAGGCGCCTGCCCTGCCGAACGCGTTGGCTTCGTAGAAACACAATCGTCGACGACCTGGATCGGGGGCGCACGTGGTGCGCCCCCGATCCCTGACACCCGTACTACGATCCCACGGAGCCCGAGAGCCAGACGATGCGCTTCCTCGCCCGCCGACTTCTCTTCTACCTCCTGGCGTTCTTCGTTGCGATCACGCTCAACTTCTTGCTCCCGCGCCTCATGCCGGGCTCGCCGCTCGACGGCCTGATCCTCCGCTACGGGGACGCGATCCGGAACAACCCGGAGGTGCTCAAGCAGCTCCAGGCGTCGCTCGGATCATCCGAGGAGCCGATCTGGTCCGCGTATCCGCACTACCTGTACAACACGTTCACGGGGAACCTCGGCGTTTCCACGGCGAACCAGGTGCCCGTGACGGAGGTGATCGGGAACACGCTGCCGTGGTCGATCGTGCTCGTCGGAGTGGGCTTCCTGCTCTCGTTCACGATCGGCACGTTCCTCGGCGTGCTCGCCGCTTGGCGACGGGGCGGGTTCGTCGACACCGTCGGGACGCCGACCCTGATGGCTCTCCTCTCCTTCCCCGCCTTCTTCCTCAGCCTGCTCGCGGTCTACTTCCTCGGCTTCCGTCTCGGCTGGTTCCCGACCCAGCACGCCTACTCGACCGACGCCGTGCCTACATGGTCGTCGGAGTTCGTCGGCGACGCGTTCCGCCACGCCCAGCTGCCCATCCTCATCGTTGTCGTGCTCAGCGTCGGTGGCTGGATGCTCGGGATGCGAAACGTGATGATCACGACGGTCCAGGAGGACTACGTCACGATGGCCCATGCGAAGGGCCTGTCGGATCGCAAGGTCAGGGACGGGTACGCGGCGCGGAATGCGATCCTCCCGCCGCTGACCGCCTTTGCCTCGTTCTTCGCAAGCGCAGTCGGCGGCCTCATCCTCGTCGAGGTCGTCTTCAGCTACCCGGGCGTCGGCCTGACGCTGCAGCAGGCCGCGCTCGGTCACGACTATCCGGTCGTCCAGGCACTGCTCCTCGTCATCTCCTTCTGCGTGCTGCTCGCGAACTTCCTCATGGACTGCGTCTACGTCGTCCTCGACCCGCGGGTGAGGTCCACCTGATGACCGAGCTCATCGAGTCCACTGCGCAGTCGGCGCCCGCCGCGCAGCCGACCCATCGCGAACGTACTCGCAGACTGCCGGGCGTCCCCGAGTGGCTGCGGTTGCTCATGCGCAACCGGATGTCCGCGTTCGGGATCGTGTTGCTCACGGCGATCGTGCTCGTCACCGTCTTCGCGCCCCTCCTCACCAGCCAGGACCCCGCCTACCCTCGCTCGCTGCCCGGACAGGCGCCGTCGTGGGCGAATCCGATGGGCACCACCGATCAGGGCTACAGCGTCTACGCCCAGGTGATCCACGGTGGGCGGATCTCGCTGCTCGTCGCGCTCGTCGCGACGGTGATCGCGATGACGATCGCGATCGTGCTCGGGCTCCTCGCCGCGTACAAGGGCGGGCTCGTCGACGACGTCATCAACCTCGTCGCCAACGTCTTCATCGTCATCCCGGGGCTGCCGCTCCTGATCGTCATCGCGTCGTTCCTCAACGAGACGGGGCCGATGGTCATGGCGCTCATCATCGGGTTCACGACCTGGGCGATCGAGACGCGCGTCCTTCGTGGCCAGGCGCTCACGCTCTGCAACCGCGACTTCATCCTCGCTGCGCGCGCCGCGGGCGAGTCGACGACCCGAATCGTGTTCCGCGAGCTCCTGCCCAACATGCTCAGCCGAATCGCCGCCGGCTTCGCGTTCGTCTTCATCAATGCGGTGTTCTTCGAGGCGGCGCTCGAGTTCCTCGGCTTCGCCGACGTGAACAAGGTCAGCTGGGGCACCACGCTGTACTGGGCGACCGTCAACTCGACGCTGCTCCAGGGAGAGTGGTGGCACTTCGTCTTCCCGGGGCTCGCGATCTCGCTGACGCTGCTCTCGATCGTGTTCATCAACTTCGGCATCGACGAGTTGGCCGACCCGCGTCTGCGCCTGAAGACCGGCCGTCGGGGCGTCCTTCGCCGCCTGCTCCGGCCGCGGAGCGCGCTGTGAGCGCCGTCTTGGACAGACAGCGCCGGCGTGTGGCCTCGTCGGAACGTGCGCCGCTTCTCGAACTGCGTGACCTCGTCGTCGAGTACGGCACCGAACGCGGCGCCGTCACGGCGGTGAACGGCGTCTCTCTCGCGATCCGGCCGGGGGAGATCGTGGGCCTTGCCGGCGAGTCGGGCTGTGGGAAGAGCACGATCGCGAACACGATTCTGCAGGTGCTCCGGCCGCCCGGACGCATCGCGGGAGGAGAGATCGTCTTCAAGGGGCGAAACCTCGTCGGCCTCCCCCCGTCCGAGCTGCGACAGATTCGCTGGCGGCACATCGCCATGGTCTTCCAGAGCGCGATGAGCTCGCTCAATCCCGTGACGCGGATCGAGGACCAGTTCGTCGACATGTTCCGGGCGCACCAGAAGATCTCGAAGCGCTTCGCGACGATGAAGGCGGCCGAGCTGCTCGAGGTGGTCGGCATCGACCGGGACCGCCTTCGCGCCTACCCCCACGAGCTCTCCGGCGGCATGCGGCAGCGCGTGGTGATCGCGATGGCAATGGCGCTCGGGCCAGAGCTCCTCCTCCTCGACGAGCCGACGACCGCGCTCGACGTGATCGTGCAGCGCGAGATCCTCCAGCAGCTCGAGGAGCTGCAGCGGGAGATGGGCTTCGCGGTGCTCTTCATCACCCACGACCTCTCGCTGCTCGTCGAGTTCTCCGACCGGATCGCGATCATGTACTCGGGCGACATCGTCGAGGAGGCGGACGCGGATGAGCTGTTCGCCCGTCCCGCCCACCCCTACACGGCCGGCCTGATGGCGTCGTTCCCGCCGTTGAGCGGAGAGCTGACGACCATGACCGGCATCCCCGGCAACCCGCCCGACCTCCACGACCCGCCGACGGGATGCCGGTTCCATCCGCGGTGCCCGGCTGCGCGGAGGCAGCCGTGCCACCTCGAGATGCCCGCGCTCCGCGCGCTCGACTCGCCGAAGCACCAGATCGCCTGCCACTTCCCCCTGGAGACGCCGTGAGCGCCGTCTCCATCTCGCGCCCCGTGCTCGAGGCGCGGTCGCTCTCCCGCTCGTTCTCGGTCGGGACGAGCTTCTGGGGCGCGCGCAAGGCGCTCCGCGCCGTCGACGACGTCAACCTCTCGCTGCGGCGCGGCACGGTTACGGCGCTCGTCGGCGAGAGCGGGAGCGGCAAGAGCACCGTGGCCCGCCTCCTCGGCCAGCTCTACGAGCCGACCGAGGGAAGGATCCTGCTCGAGGACGAGGACATGACGGGCATCCGCAACCGCCGCCTGCTCCTCGAGTACCGGTCGCAGGTGCAGCTGATCTTCCAGGACCCGTTCGCGTCGCTGAACCCCGTCAAGAGCGTCGGGCATCACCTCGCGCGCCCCCTCCGGATCCACCGCGTCGTCCCGAACGACCAGGTGGACGCTCGTGTCCAGCAGCTGCTCGAGACGGTCGGCCTCGTCCCCGCCGCCGCCGTCGCCCGGAAGTATCCGCACGAGCTCTCCGGGGGGCAGCGCCAGCGCGTCGCGATCGCGCGCGCCCTGGCCGTCCAGCCGAAGGTCGTGCTCGCCGACGAGCCGATCTCCATGCTCGACGTCTCGATCCGCCTCGGGATCCTGAACCTCGTGCGCGAGCTCAAGGAGCGTGAGCAGATCGCGTTCCTCTACATCACGCACGACCTCGCGAGCGCGCGGTACGTCGCAGACGAGGTCCACGTCATGTACCGGGGGCGCATCGTCGAGCACGGCCCCACCGAGGCGGTGCTCCAGTCGCCGCTGCACGCGTACACGAAGTTGCTGCTCACGGCGGTGCCACAGCCCGACTCAGGGCTCAACACCACGTTCTGGCAGGGGCGCACCGGCGAGACCGCGGCGCTCGCCGCGCACGGCTGGGATCCGGACGTCCCGACGTCCCTCGTCGAGGAGCGCCCCGGGCACTACGTCCGACGGGAAGGGACACGCCGGATGAGCGCTCGGCTCGGGCTCGCCCTCTACACGGTGCGCGACGCGTGCGCGCGCGACTTCGAGGGGACGCTGCGCTCCGTCGCCGAGATCGGGTACGAGGGAGTCGAGCCGAACGACCTCTTCGGGCGTGACGCTCGTGCGCTGCGGGCGCTGCTCGACGACCTCGGGCTCGTCGTCACGAGCCGTCATGCGGGGCTCGAGGCGATCGAGACGGGCCTCGACGGGCTGGCCGACGAGCTCGGCGAGCTCGGGAGCGACCGGCTCGTGCTCTCGTGGATCGCGCCGCCGACCTCGGTGGCCGAGGCCGACCGGGTCGTCGACCGGATCGGCGCCGCCGCCGAGCGCGCGAAGGAGGCGGGGCTCCGCCTCGGCTTCCACAACCACGATGGCGAGCTTCGCCCGCTCGAGGACGGTCGCACGGTGATCGACCGGCTGCTGCAGCTCGACGACGACCTCCTCTTCCTGCAGCTCGACCTCGGCTGGGCCTGGTTCGCAGGGGTCGAGCCCGTCGGCCTCGTGGAGCGGGTCTCACCGCGCGCGCCGCTCGTGCACGTCAAGGACCTCGGGGCCGGGACCGCCCCGCGCTTCGTCGCGGTCGGCGACGGCGCCGTGGACTACCCGCGCGTCCTCCCCGCGATCCGCGACTTCGACGTCGAGTGGCTCCTGGTCGAGCAGGACGAGACGGAAGGCGACACACTCGAAGCGGCCCGCCGCTCGTTCGCCGCGGTCACCACGATGGTCGCGAGCCCGGCATGAGATCGCCGGCACAGGTCGGGATCGTCGGCTGCGGCGTCATCAGCCGGACGTACGCCGGCAACGAGTCGGCCTTCGACGCCTTCGACATCGTCGCGTGCTCGGACCTCGAGCCTTCGCGGAGCGAGGTCGTCGCCGCGGACTTCGGGCTCGAGCACGTCCCCGTCGACGAGCTCCTCCGATCGGACGCGATCGACGTCGTCCTCAACCTCACCCCGCCGGCGGCGCACGCCTCGGTGACGCGGGCGGCGCTCGAGGCGGGCAAGCACGTGTACTCCGAGAAGCCGCTCGGGACGACCGTGGCGGAGGCGCGGGAGCTGGCCATACTCGCGGAGGAGCACGGCCTGCGGCTCGGGTGCGCACCCGACATCTTCCTGAGTGGGGTGTACCAGCGTGCGCGATCGCTGCTCGACGAGGGTGCGATCGGTGAACCGCTCGCGGTCTCGGCGGCGATGCTGTCCGGTGGCCAGGAGACCTGGCACCCCGATCCCGACATCTTCTTCCGGGACGGCGCCGGCCCGCTGCTCGACATGGGGCCGTACTACGTGACGGCGATCGTGTCGCTGCTCGGGCCTGTCCGGCGCGTCGCAGGATTTGCCTCGACCTTCGTCCTCGAGCGCACGATCGAGATCGGGCCGCGCCGCGGCGAGCGGTTCGTCGCAGAGACGCCGACGCACATCTCGTCGATGCTCGAGCTCTCGAGCGGCGCGACCGCGATGCTCGTCGCGACCTTCGAGTCACCGGGGCACTACGCCTCGACGATGCTCGTGCACGGCTCGGAGGGCGAGCTCGCGCTCCCCGACCCCAACACGTTCGACGGGCCGATGCAGATCCGCCGGCGCCGGGGGGAGTGGGAGACCGTCTCCTACGCGACGCGCGGCAAGGCGGACGCACGGGGCCTCGGCCTCCAGGACATGGTCGAGGCAATCGCCGAGGGGCGTCCCCACCGCACCTCGGCCGCCCTCGCCACGCACGTCGTCGACGTGGCGCGCTCGATCCTCGACTCGTGCGACACGGGCTCGGCGGTCGTGATCGGCACCACGACGGCGCGACCCGAGGCCGCGCCGGTCGTCCTCGCTCGACCTGCCGGAGAACGGGCCCGCGGGTGACGGGCAACGGCGCGCCAGGCGCCGGCTGCCGGCGCGTCAGCGACGACGGCGTGTCGTTCCGCGACCTGAACGCCAACGGCGTCCTCGACCCCTACGAGGACCCGCGCCTCCCGATCGAGGAACGGGTCGAGGACCTCCTCGCCCGCATGACGCTCGAGGAGAAGGCGGCACAACTCTTCCACCAGGGTCTCGGCGTCCCCGACGACGGCACGGTGAGCGACGAGCCCGACGGATTCACGCAGGTCTCGACCCTCGGCCTCGTCGGGCTCGGAATGACGCACTTCAACATCTACTGGGCGCCCGGACCGGAGGTGCTCGCGCAGTGGCACAACCGGGTGCAGGAGGCGGCCGAGCGCACGCGGCTCGGGATCCCGGTGACGATCTCCTCGGACCCGCGTCACGGACTCGGCGACAACCCGGCGACGAGCATGGCCGGAAGCGGGTTCTCGCAGTGGCCCGACCCGATCGGTCTCGCCGCGACGAGGGACGAGGGTCTCGTGCGCGAGTTCGCGGACATCGCGCGGCGCGAGTACCTCGCGGTCGGGATCCGGCTCGCGCTCCACCCGACGGCCGACCTCGCCACCGAGCCGCGGTGGTGCCGCGCATCCGGGACGTTCGGCGAGGACGCCGAGGTCGCCGCGCGCCTCGTCGTCGCATATCTCCGCGGCATGCAGGGCGAGACGCTCGGCCCGCAGAGCGTCGCCTGCATGACGAAGCACTTCCCGGGCGGCGGGCCGCAACTCGACGGCGAGGACGCCCACTTCCCGTACGGCCGCGAGCAGGTCTATCCGGGAGGAGCCTTCGACTACCACCTGATCCCCTTCGAGGCAGCGCTGGAGGCCGGCACGGCCCAGGTCATGCCCTACTACGGGATGCCCGTCGGCACCGAGCACGAGGAGGTCGGCTTCGGGTTCAACCGAGGCGTGGTGACCGGGCTGCTCCGCGAGCGCTACGGCTTCGACGGCGTCGTGTGCTCCGACTGGGGGCTGCTCAACGACACGCTGCTCGCCGGCGCGCTCTGGCCCGCCCGTGCCTGGGGTGCCGAGCACCTGAGTCGCGAGGAGCGGGCGGCCAAGGTCCTCGACGCGGGCGTCGACCAGTTCGGCGGCGAGTCCTGCCCCGAGGTCGTCGTCGAGCTCGTGCGCTCCGGCCGGATCGACGAGGGGCGTGTCGACGCTTCGGTGCGGAGGCTCCTCCGCGACAAGTTCCGGCTCGGGCTGTTCGACGATCCCTATGTCGACCCGGACCGGGCTGCGGAGGTCGTCGGCGCGCGGGCGCACGTCGAGCGCGGCCACGCGGCGCAGACGCGCTCGTTCGTGCTCCTCGGGAACGCCCGCGGGCTTCTCCCGCTCCGCGGCGCGCCCCGCGTCTACCTCCGGGGCCTGGACGTCTCCGAGATCCCGGCCGGCACGGTGGTCGAGCGGCCGGAGGACGCCGACGTCGCGCTCGTCCGGATCCAGGCCCCGTTCGAGCCACGCGACGGGAACTTCCTCGAGGCGCTGTTCCACGCCGGACGCCTCGAGTTCGAGGCGTCCGAGATCGCGTGGCTGCTCGAGTTGATGGAACAGGTGCCGACCGTCGTCGACATCCGTCTCGACCGCGCCGCCGTCATTCCCGAGATCGCCGCGGCCGCGGCCGCTCTCCTCGCCGACTTCGGCGCGACCGATGCCGCGCTGCTCGACGTCGCCTTCGGCCGCGCGGCACCCGAGGGGAAGCTTCCCTTCGAGCTTCCGTCCTCGATCGAGAGCGTCGAGGCCCAGCTCCCCGACCTGCCCTACGACTCCCGCGATCCGCTCTTCCCGTTCGGGCACGGGCTCTCCTACTCGGACGCTCCGATCGCTTCCCCTCCCCCGCGCTGACCCGCGCAGGCCCCGGACCGAGCCGCGATCGGGGCTCGCGCAGGGGCCGGGCAGCGCCTCGACCTTCCTCCTAGTCCGCGCGCGCCGCGGGGGCGTCGAGCGTCGCGATGAGCGCCTCGGCGACGACCTCGAGCTTGCGCCCGGAGATCTGGCTCGCCTTGCGCAGCCGCGCGAACGCGTCGCGCTCGCTCAGCCCCTCGCGCTCCATGAGCAAACCCTTCGCGCGCTCGATCGCCTTGCGCGCCGCGAGCGCTGCGGCGAGCGAGTCCGCCTCGGCACGGAGGGCCACGAGCTCCTCGTGCCTCGCCTGGGCCATCTCGATCGCGGGCAGGAGGTCGGTCTCGCGAAAGGGCTTCACGAGGTAGCCGAAGACGCCCGCCTCGACAGCCCGCGCGACGAGCTCCTTCTCGCCGTAGGCCGTCACCATCACGATCGGCATCGGGCGCTCCTCGAGGATCCGCCGGGCGGCGTCGATACCGTCGAGCTTCGGCATCTTCACGTCGAGCAGCGCGAGATCGGGGGACTCGGCGAGGGCCAGCTCGACCGCCTCCTCGCCGTCTCGCGCCTCCGCGACGACCTCGAAGCCGCTCCGCTCGAGCAGCTCGCGCAGGTCGAGCCGGATGATGGTCTCGTCTTCCGCGATCAGGATTCGCATGTGTCTCTCCTCAGGCCGGGAATCGCACGTCGGCATGCAGGCCCGCCTCGCCCGAGAGCTCGAGCGACCCGCGGAGCTCGTCGCGGACGAGCGCACGGACGATCGAGAGCCCGGTCCCATCTGAGGCGCCCCGCATGCCCTGGCCGTCGTCGGCGATCGAGAGAACCGCGTCGCTCCCCTCGCGCCGAAGAGTAATGGAGACCGCAGCGCCGCCGTGCTCGAGCGCGTTCGAGAGCAGCTCGGAGAAGACGAGCGCGAGTGCCGTCGCATGGTGCCCCGCGAGCTGGACGGGCTCGAGGTCGGCGCTCACCCGCGTGCCGGCGACGAGGCTCTGGACGAGCATCGCCCGGAGGCGGTCGACCAGCTCCGCGAGGTCGACGACGTCCTCGCGGTGCTCGGTCAGCACCTCGTGCACCGCCGCGATCGCGAGGATCCGGTTGACCGAGTCGCCGAGGGCCTTCCGCGGGTCGACCCCGTCGACGCGCGCCTGCAGCCGCAGGAGCGAGGCGACGGTCTGGAGGTTGTTCTTCACGCGATGGTGGATCTCCTGGGCGAGGACGCCCCGCAGCGCCATGCGCCCGTGCTCGAGCGCGACGGCGGCCTGGTTCGCGATCGCATCGAGCAGCTGCCGGTCGTCGTCGGAGAACGGGGTGTCGCGATCGACGACGAGCTCCCCGATCGTGCGGCCGCGCCAGCGGAGCGGGAGACGGATCGGGTGGGCGCCGGCCCGCCCTTCGGGCCACGCGATGCGACCGTCCTCGAGGACGATCGCCGCGCCCGTGGCGTGGAGGGACGCGACCGTCGTCGAGACGATCGCCTCGAGGGACTCCTCGAGGTAGAGCGACTCGGACACGGCCTCCGAGATGCGCGCGAGCGCCTCGAGCTCGTGGACGCGGCGCTGTGCCTGCGCATAGAGCTTCGCGTGCTCGATCGACTGGCCGACCTGCGACGCGATCGAGGTGAGCAGCGCGATCTCTGCCTCGGTGAAGGCGCGCGGCGTACGTGTGCGGACGTTGAGCGCGCCCTCGAGCACGTCGCGCGCGAGGATGGGCACGGCGAGGATCGACTCGTACTCCTCCTCGCGGAGGTTCGGGAACGCCTTGAACCGTGGATCGAGGTGCGCGCCCGACGGGATCATGATGGGCGTGCGCTCCGCGGCCGCGACCCCGGTGATCCCGTCGCCCCGCCGCATCCGGGGGGCGCTCGTCGCGACCTCCATCGGCGTCCCGTGGGTCGCGCGCAGCACGAGCTCGTCGGCGCGCTCGTCGTAGAGGTAGACGAAGCAGGCGTCGGTCTCGAGCGCGGCCGCGACCTCGTGGGCGATCGCCTCGAGGACCTCCTGGAGGTCGAGGGACGAGTTGACCACCTCCGTGGTCCGTGTCAGCAGCGCGAGATGGCGTTGGGCGTCGTCCATCCGGCTCCTCACTCGAGCGTGCTCAGCACGACGGCCCCGAGCGCCGGGACGGCGATCGTGAGCCCGAAGTTGAACCACCCCACGACCACGAGGCGGCGCCGCGTCGCCGGCGCCGCGTCGCTCGCCGCGCGCAGGTCGCGCTGCAGCCGCGGGCCGAGGACGAAGTCGTGGAGGATGCCGCCGACGACGAGCAGCGCCACGAGCACCGACTTCAGGATGAGCGTGCGGTCGAAGTCCGTGTCGAGCGCCGACCGGTGGAAGCCGCCGTGCCGCTCGGTGAGCCAGAGCCCCGACAGGATCGCCACGGCCATGGCGCTCCAGCCGATGGGGCGCCAGCGTCGCCCGAGCGCCCGCATCGCCGTCGCCCGCGCCTCGCCCTCGAGCCGCCGGATCGCGGGCACGCCGACGAAGACGAGCGCCACGGTGCCGCCGACCCAGACGCAGGCGGAGAGGACGTGGAGGATCCGGAGCACGGTCATCACGATGGGTCAGGCTACGGGTTTCGCCGACGGCCTCGACGCGGAAGCCCGACAGCCCGCACAACGACCACGGGCCCCCACAGGGGACCCGCGATCGGCCGTCAGACACAGCCGGCGCCGCTCGCCTTGCGGCCCCGGGCTGCACCCGGATCATGCGCTTTCGGACGGACGTTGTCCAGACGGAACCGGCGACGTCTCCGGCGCGCTGCTAGAGCGCCGACAGGTAGCGCTCCTTCTCCCACTCGGTGACCTGGATGCGGTACTCGTCCCATTCGCGTCGCTTGAGCTCGACGTAGCGCGGGAAGATGTGCTCGCCGAGCGCGCGGGCCATGAGATCGGAGCCCGCGAGCTCCTCGATCGCCTCGCCGAGCGAGCCGGGAAGCGCCTGGACGCCCTGCTCCTCGCGCTCCGCGTCCGAGAGCCGGTAGAGGTTCGTGGTCATCTCGTCAGGGAGCTCGTAGCCCTTCTCGATCCCCTCGAGACCGGCGTGGAGCAGGGCCGCGAATGCGAGGTACGGGTTGCACGCGGGATCGGGGCAGCGGATCTCGGCGCGGGTCGCCTGCTCGGCGCCCGGCTTGTAGAGCGGGATCCGGATCAGCGCCGAGCGGTTGCGCTGGGACCACGCGACGTACACGGGCGCCTCGAAGCCGGGGACGAGCCGCTTGTACGAGTTGACCCACTGCGCGAGCACGGCCGACATCTCGCGGGCGTGGACGAGCAGCCCCGCGATGAAGGCCCTGCCCGCCTTCGAGAGGTTGTGCGGGTCCTTCGCGTCGAAGAACTGGTTGCGTCCTCCCTTGAACAGCGACATGTGGGTGTGCATCCCGGAGCCGTTCTCGCCGAAGAGCGGCTTCGGCATGAAGGTCGCGTAGTAGCCGTGCCAGGCGGCGACCTCCTTCACGATCAGCCTGTACGTGATCGTGTGGTCTGCCATCGCGAGCGCGTCCGCGTAGCGCATGTCGATCTCGTGCTGCGACGGCGCCACCTCGTGGTGGTGGTACTCGATCGGGATCCCGACGGACTCGAGGGCATGGATCGTGTCGTTGCGCACCTCGGTGGCCGCGTCCTGGGCCGTCATGGCGAAGTAGCCGCCCTCGTCGAGCGTCGTCGTGTCCTTGTCGTCCTCGAAGAGGAAGTACTCGAGCTCGGGGCCCACGTTGAACGTGTCGAACCCGAGCTTTCTCATGCGGTCGAGCGCCGCGCGAAGGACGAAGCGCGGGTCGCCGTCGTAGGGCGTCCCGTCCGGCCTGACGACGTCGCAGATCATGCGCGCGACCTTGGAGCCCATCTCGTGGCCGTGCTCGTCGACGGGCCGCGGCATCACCTGGAAGGTCTCCGGGTCCGGGATCGCGACCATGTCCGACTCCTCGATCCGGTTGAAGCCGGTGATCGACGACCCGTCGAAGCCCATGCCGTCGTCGAGCGCACCCGGGATCTCCGAGGGCGTGATCGCGAAGGACTTGAGATGACCCTCGAGGTCGGTGAACCAGAAGAGGACGTGCTCGATCTCCTCCTCCCTGATCGTCCGCAGCACCGCACGCCGGGACGCGACGGTCGACGTCGCGCGATCCTTGCTCTTGACCATGGCACCGGCGCGGCCGGCTGCCGCGCTTCTCGGTCTCGCCATCACGCACTCCTTCTCCGGGAACCGACAGCAGTCGACTCGTGTCGAAACTGCGCACGAGCGCTGCGACTCTATCGCAGTGGTTGGCGGCTTGACGCCCCTGCCGGCCGCGGCTATAAGAGGCGGCAGCGGCCGTCGCCGAAGGCGGTCGCGAGGCAACGGCGCCTCAGGACACCGACCGGAGTCCTGGGGCTTTTTCATGGTCCGAGAGCGGGTCGGAGGTCGGCAACACGGCAACGGTGGACGCGAACGGCACCGCCGGGAGCGCTGCCCACCGGCGAAAGGAGCGCGATGCCCCACTACAAGCTCGAGTACATCTGGCTGGACGGCTACGAGCCGGTCCCGAACCTGCGCGGCAAGACGAAGGTCGTCGCGTTCGACGACTTCCCGACGCTCGAGCAGCTGCCCCGGTGGGGCTTCGACGGCAGCTCGACCAAGCAGGCCGAAGGGAGCAACTCGGACTGCACACTGCATCCCGTCGCCGTCTACCCCGACGCAGCGCGCACGAACGGCGCACTCGTGATGTGCGAGGTGCTCCTGCCCGACGGGACACCGCACCCGACCAACACGAGAGCCCGGATCCCAGACGACCCCGACACGTGGTTCGGCTTCGAGCAGGAGTACTTCTACTACAAGGACGGGGCGCCGCTCGGGTTCCCCGCGGCGGGCGGGTTCCCCGCGCCCCAGGGCGGCTACTACACGGGTGTCGGCTACGCGAACGTCGGCAGCATCGCGCGCGAGATCGCCGACGCGCACCTCGACCTCTGCCTCGCCGCCGGCATCGCGCACGAGGGGATCAACGCGGAGGTCGCCAAGGGTCAGTGGGAGTTCCAGATCTTCGCGAAGGGGAGCCGGGAAGCCGGTGACACGATGTGGATCGCCCGCTACCTCCTGCTCCGGCTGTGCGAGCGCTACGGAGTCGACGTGAACATCCATCCGAAGCCGCTCGGCGCAGACCTCGACTGGAACGGGTCGGGCATGCACACGAACTTCTCGACGAAGTACATGCGCGAGACCGGGGGCAAGGAGTACTTCGACGCGCTGATGGCGGCGTTCGCGGCGGCTCAGGACGACCACATCGCGGTGTACGGCGCCGAGAACCACCTCCGCCTGACGGGCCTCCACGAGACGCAGGCGATCGACACCTTCAGCTTCGGCGTCGCCGACCGCGGCGCGTCGATCCGCGTGCCGCACAGCTTCGTGCAGAGCGGCTACCGCGGGTACCTCGAGGATCGGCGACCGAACTCGCAGGCGGATCCGTACCAGGTCACGGGGCGGATCGTCGACACGATCGCCGCGGTCACGCCTCCCGGGCAGAACGGCGCGGTGCCCGCGGAAGCGGTGGCGGCCGCCGCGGCGGCCTGAGACCTCGGGCGACGGGGGCGGGCCGCCTGGCGCCCGCCCCCGTCGCCGACAATCGACCCGTCGGGGTGTGCGAGAGCGAGGCCTTCGCGGTGCGCGCCGACGGGAGCCGGCCGCGCGCGTTCGGGACGGCGCAGGCCGGAAACGCAGCCTCCGTTTCGGAAATGCCTGCACAGGGGAGCGTGGGTGTTGACTCCCGTTCACACCGGTCACGACCGGAAGGGGTGCTAAGGTCCTGACCTTCCGTTAACGGCCATCCCAGCCGACGCGCAGCATGCCCCCCCATGCACAGCGACCGAACCCCCCAACGGAAGCATCGAACTGCGCGTGAACACGCCGCTGCGGTCGCTCCTGTCCCCCACTCAGGAGGCGTTGTCGACGCATGATCGATCAGATGCTCGTCGAGCAAGCCCTTCATCTGCCCCGCCGCGAAGCGCGGCGCTGGCGGCACATCCCACTCGAGCAGGAAGACCTCGTCGCGGACGGCAACCTCGCCCTCGCCAAGGCCGCGAAGCGCTACGACCCGTCCTACGGGGTCCCGTTCCCGGCGTTCGCGACACCCTACGTCCGCGGTGCGATCGCGGACACGATCCGGACGCGGGCGCGCCGCAACACCCTGGGCGACGGACGCTATGCGGACGTCGTCGGCTTCCCCGATCTCGCCCCCCGGGCGCGCGAGGATGCCACGTTCGAGCCGACCGACCCCGGGCCGACCCCGCACGACACCGTCGAGAACCTCGACCGCTTGCGCGTGCTGGGGACGATCCCCGAGCGCGAGCGCATCGCGCTGATCCGCACGGTCGTCGACGGCGACACGGCCGCCGACGTGGCCAAGGACCTCGGCGTGACCGCCGACCGCGTCTACACGCTCGTGCACAACGGGTCGATCCGGGCACGGAGGCGTGCGGCGTGACGGGTCTGCTCGCCGAGGTGCTGGAAGGGGAGCCGCTCACCGAGCGCGAGACCGAGATCCTCGCCGCCGCGGCCGAGGGTGAGACGGCGGCGCAGACCGGCCAGCGCCTCTACCTCTCCTCGGAGACCGTCAAGGGCTACCGGAAGCGCATCATCGCGAAGCTCGGCGCGCGGAACGGGACCCACGCCGTCGTCCTCGCGCTCCGGCGCGGACTGCTTCCACTCTCACCGCACCACGGCGTCGAGCCCGTGCGGGTGCGTTCGGGCCGCCCCGCACGCACTCGCTGACACGTCATCCCCGTCTGCCCGGTCCGGCGGCGAGCGCCGCCTCGATCTCGTCGAGCGGCCCTTCGTAGCGGATCCAGGCGGGGCGCGGCTCGTAGCCGAGCTTGTCGTTCACGGCGCGCATCGGCGCGTTCCCGTCCTGGGTGGAGGTCATCAGCTCGCGAAAGCCGTTGCTCGAGGCCCATGCGATCTGGGCGCGCTTGAGCGCCGTCGCGATCCCGCGGTTGCGGTGCGTCTCCGCGACCGCCGTCAGGCCGTGCTCGGCCAGCCGCGGATCCGCCGCACGGCGAAGCAGGCTCACGAAGCCGACGACACGCTCGCCGTCGAGCGCGAGCAGCGTGCCGCCCTCGAGGACGTCCGGCCCCGTCGCCTCCTCCTCGAGCCAGCGCTCGTAGCTCGGCATCTCGAGCGGGGCGTGGAGCGGCATCTGCGGGAGCGCCTCGCAGGCGAGGGCGTACGCGGCGCGCAGGAGGTCGGGCCGCTCCGCGATCTCGACGAGCACGATGCCGTCGGGCGGCTCGGGGGAGGCTCTTCCGCGGCCACCTGGCGGGAGATCTCGAGCTCGCGCAGCACCTCGCAGAGGCGAAACCGTGCCGCGAACGTTTCCCCCGCCTCGTCGCCCTCCTCGACCCCGGCGGCCAGGACATCGCTCCCGTGGGCACGTGCCGCGACGACGACCCGCTGGAGCAGCGCCCGGCCGAGGCCGCGTCGCCGGTGCTCGGGCAGGACGACGTTGCCCATGTACGTCCGCCCCGGCAGGTCGGAGCGGATGGCGGCCGCGCACCCCGCGACCATCCAGTCGATCCGGCCGATCACGCGGAGATCGTCCGGGCGGCGCGCGCGACGGCGCTCGAGCTCTTCCGCGGTGATCGGATACCGCGGCACGACCGCGCTCCAGAGCGCCGCGTAGGCCTCGTGACCGGCGCGGTCGCCCGGCGCCAGCTCGATGATCTCGAGGTCGACGTCCATCGCTACCCCGATCGTTTCAGCTTGCCGTGTCGCTTGGCGTAGATCTCGCCGCGACCGAAGATCAGGAGCCCGAGGGGAATGCACGCTGCGCCGATCACGAGCAGCGGCCAGATGTCGTGCCAGAGCGACCCCAGCGGGGCGCCGTCGAGGATCGCGGCGCGGATCCCGTCGAGCGCGTAGGTGGCGGGCGAGATCTTCGCGAGCCACTGCATCCATTCGGGCAGCACCTCGACGGGGTAGTAGACGCCCGACACCACCAGCAGCATCCCCTGCGCGACGAACCCGAGCTGCGCCCCCTTCTCCGGCGAGATCAGCGGGAGCACCGCGGTCATCATCCCGATCCCGAAGAACGAGACGGACGCGACGATCAGGATCACGAGCGCGGCCGTGAAGTTCGCGTCGTCGAACGCGAGGCCGAAGAAGGCGGCCACGACGATGAACAGGAGGATCGCGCGGACGAGCCCGTAGAGGACGGCGAAGACGCCCGACCCGCCGAGGTGCATGGCTCGCGAGAGGGGCGCCATGAACGTGTACTCGATCGTCCCCTCCCAGCGCTCCCAGGCGACGGTCTCGGTGAGGAACTCGAAGATGATCCCGAGGTACGCCCACACGACGGCGCCGATCAGGAGCGTCGTCGTGGCGCGGTCGACGTCGATGTTGCCGCCGCTGGCCTCGATCCCCTTCGCGATGAAGACGATCGTCAGCGTGTTCGCGACCGTCCAGACGAAGAACGCGAGGTCCCAGTAGATGTAGCGCCGGGTGAGGTAGACGTTTCGCTCGACGACGCCGGCGAGACCGATCAGCTCGTGCTTGAGCTCCAGGGCGACGGCTCTCATGCGAGCACCTTCCTCTCCTCCGCGTCGAGCTCGTCGTGCTCGTCCTCGAAGCCGCGGCCCGTCGCCGCGAAGAATGCCTCCTCGAGCGTCTCGGCCTCGAACCGGGCCTTCAGCTCATTTGCGGGCTCGAGCGCGAGCAGCCGGCCGCGGTCGAGGATCCCGACCCGCTCGGCGAGCGCCTCGGCCTCGGCGAGGTCGTGCGTGCAGAGCAGGATCGTCGAGTCGTGCACGGCCCGCATCTCGCGGATGAAGCCCTGCACCTCGAGCTTCGAGCGCGGGTCGAGCCCCGTCGTCGGCTCGTCGAGCAGGAGCAGGACGGGCGAGGTCAGAAGCGCGCGCGCAAGCGCGACCTTCTGCTGCATCCCGCGCGAGAGGTTCTCCATGGGCTCGGTGCGCCTGTCGGGGGGGAAGCCGACGCGCGCGAGGATCTCGGGGATCCGCCCCGACGTCTCCGACAGCGTCATGCCGTAGAAGCGCGCCGCGTAGTGGAGGTTCTCCGCCGGCGACATCTTCTTGAAGAAGCTCGCCTCCACGGAGACGCGGTTGACGAGGCGCCTGACCGCCTTGTCCTCGCGCACGACGTCGTAGCCGAACACGCGCGCGGTGCCGCCGTCGGGCAGCAGGAGCGTCGACAGCAGACGGACGAGCGTCGACTTCCCGGAGCCGTTCTGACCGAGGATCGCGACACACTCGCCGCGGGCGATCTCGAGCGTGACGTCCTCGAGCGCCGCGACGCGGCGCTTGCCGCGCTTCCGGTCCTTCCGGACGAACTCCTTGCGCAGGTCGCGGGTGTCCACGGCCAGCGCGTCAGGCGGAACGGGCGACAACTCCTTCACGATGGTGCTCTCCCTTCGAAACGGCGATCAAGGACGTGCGAAAAGGGGCTCCGCGCCGGGCGGGCCTCGGCAACGGGTGTCCTAGATACGACCGAGCATCATCACGGGCCCGACCCTAGCACCGTCCCCTGAGACCGGACAGTGCGGTGAACCGCACCCCGCGCCGACGCGTGCAACTTGCGCACGGCCGACGTGGTCTCTAAGGTTCCGCGGACGGGCGGGGACGATGTCGGTCCCGCCGAAGGCAATGGAGCCTCGTTTCTCCCGTGGGGAGAGGCGGGGCTTTTTTCGTGGTCCAGGAAAGGAGCCGGCGGTGACACACACGCCTGCGAGAGTCCCCGAGACACCGGCGCACGCGAGCGCGCCGCAAGCCCGCCGACGGGCGCGTCCCCGCCGTGGGGCGCCGGGACGCGGTAGCGACAGGGCGAAGGGCCCCGGAAGCGGTGATCGCGTCGTGATGAAGGTCGAGGCGATCGTCGTCCGCGACCGGGTGGAGACCGTCATGGAGGCCGTCGAGGAGCAGACGGGTCACGTCGGCGTCACGGTCGTCGAGGCCGTCGGTCACGGCCGCGAGCGGGGAATCACCCACGAGTACCGGGGCCGGGTCTTCGAGTCGCGGTTCCTGCCCAAGGCCCACATGACGTTCGTCGTCCGGGACGACATCGCAGAGGGCGTCGTCGCGGCGATCGTCGATGCGGCGAAGACGGGCCATGCCAACGGGGACGGGATCTGCTGGATGTCGCCCGTCACCAACGTGACCCACAACCGAACAGGTCGGAAGCTGGAGGAGGTGGAGGTGGTATGAGCACCAAGGAGCTTGGATTCGCCGTGAGCACCGTCTGGGTCCTGATCGCGGCGGTGCTCGTGATGTTCATGCAGGCAGGCTTCGCCTATCTCGAGGCGGGCCTGACGCGCATGAAGAACGTCGGCCACATCGCGGCCAAGAACGTCCTCGTTCTCGCGATCGCGTCGATCGTCTACTACCTCGTCGGCTTCGGCATCGCCTTCGGCGACGGGGGCAACGGCCTGTTCGGCGGCTCGGGGTTCCTGCCGACCGTGGACGAGCTTCTGACGATCGGGGCATCGCCGTTCTCCTGGTTCGGAGCGATCCCCGCTGCGGCCGGCTACATGTTCGAGGTCGTCTTCGCCGCGGTCTCGCTGGCGATCGTCTGGGGCGCGATGGCGGAGCGCACGCGCCTCTGGGTGTACTTCGCGTTTGGCGCGATCTTCACCCTCATCTACTCCGTCGCCTCGCACTGGGTGTGGAGCCCCGACGGCTGGCTGTTCTCGAAGGGCATGCAGGACTTCGCCGGCTCGACCGTCGTCCACTACCAGGGCGCGCTCGCGGGCCTCGCCGGCGCGCTGCTCCTCGGGCCCCGGATCGGGAAGTTCGTCGACGGGAAGCCGCAGCCGATCCCCGGGCACAACATGGCGTACACGACGCTCGGCGTCGTCATCCTGTGGTTCGGGTGGTTCGGCTTCAACCCCGGCTCGACGCTGTCCGTCGATTTCGGCGGCGTCGGCTTCTTCGCGTACGTCGCCCTGAACACGAACCTCGCCGCGGCGGCGGGCGTGTTCGGTGCCGTCGTCACCTCCTGGATCGTGATCAAGAAGCCCGACCTCTCGATGATGCTCAACGGCGCGATCGCCGCCCTCGTCGCGATCACGGCCGCGTGCGCCTTCGTGGCGCCGTGGGCTGCGATCCTCATCGGGTTCGTGGCGGGCGTGATCGTCGTCCTGGGCTCGCTCCTCGTCGAGAAGGTCGGCCTCGACGACCCGGTCGGCGCGCTCGCGGCGCACGGGATGTCGGGCATGTGGGGCACGCTCGCCCTCGGCTTCCTCACGGTGCCGAAGCTGGCCGAGAACCTCGCGACCGGGAAGGGCGGGCTCTTCTACGGCGGTGGGTTCCACCAGCTCGGCGTCCAGGCGCTCGGCCTGCTGGCCGTCGGCGCCTTCACCTTCACGGCGTCGTTCGTCGTGCTCTGGCTGATGAAGGTGACCGTCGGCATCCGCACCGAGCCCGAGGTCGAGAGCCTCGGCCTCGACGTGTCGGAGCACGGCATGTGGGGATACCCGGAGTTCTACATCCCGGTTCCGGGCGGCTACGGCTCGGAGCACCACGCGCACGGCGTGGTGACGGCACCGAAGGAGACCGTCACCGCCGCGTCGGCCACCTCGGCCGCCCCGGCGACCGGCTAGCTGTCACGCTCCGGCGCCCGGGCCTCGTGGCCCGGGCGCCGGAGCGGGCGCGTCCTACTGCAGCTCGTACGTGACCGAGACCTGCGCCGACGTCTCCTGCGGCCCGGAGACGACCGGCGTGGAGTCCTGCGCCGCCGA
This sequence comes from uncultured Actinomycetes bacterium, assembly GCA_963792245.1. Lineage (GTDB taxonomy): Bacteria > Actinomycetota > Thermoleophilia > Gaiellales > Gaiellaceae > Gaiella. Next base: position 69,286 of record CAWBVO010000016.1, on the reverse strand, counting down.
GGCCTTCGCATACACCGGCATCGGGGACGACCCCGCCTCGACGATCGCCGTCACCTCACCGAGCGACCGTCCCGCAGCCTTCGCCAGGATCGCCGCACGGGCCTTCGCGTCGTCGACCGCCTTCCCGAGCGCCTGCCGGTAGAGCGCGTCCGCGTCCGAGGCCGAGAGCGACGGGCCGTACACGGTGTTCGCACCGGCGGCGACGGCCGCGTCGACGAGCGCCCCTGCGCCCGCCAGGGTGGTCTCCGCCGAGGCGACGTTCGACGCGACGAACCCGTTCGGCTGCCCGTTCTGGTCGAACGAGGTGGAGAGCGACACCGACTGGGTCGTGACGTCCTTGCCGCCGTTCGCGCGGAGCGCCGCGATCACCTTCTGCATCGCCGCTCCGTTCGCCGCGAGCGCGCCTTTCGCGCTTGCCGCCCGGCTCTCGACGCCGGCCGAGATCTCGGCGCGGTCGGGGACGGCCGAGACGGACCCGGACCCGTTCACGGTGACGGTGTCGGTCGTCGTTGCAGGGTCCACGGCGCCGGCGGCGCCGGGGCGGAGCACGCCCGCCAGCGCGGCGAGGACGAGCAGGGTGCCTGCCGCGAGTGCGATGCGCTTCGTCATGTCGTTCGTCTCCTGGTCGGGGTCGATTCGACTCCTAATACGCCGCCGCACGCGGCGACGTCACACGCTGGCGCCGGCCCCTGACCGACGACGACGACCGGAACGGGCGGGTCAGGCGCCGCCGAACCGGCGACGTGCCGCGGTCAGCGCCTCGTGCACGCTCCCGGGACCGGGCGCCGAGCGCGCGGCGACGCTCTCCGCGGCCGTCGTGCCCGCCGCGAACGTGCCGTCGCGAACCGAGGCCGCGACCTGCTCGTGCGCGTCGCGGAACGGGACGCCCCCTCTGACCAGGTCCTCGGCGACGTCGGTCGCGAGCAGGAGGGGGTCGGCGACGGCGTCCGCGAGGCGCTCGCGGTTCGCGACGAGGCCGCTCACGAGCACCGTCATCCCACGAAGCGACCTGGTGACGTCGAGCCGCGCGCCGAACACCGCCGGCTTGTCCTCCTGGAGGTCGCGGTCGTAGGCGAGCGGGAGGCCCTTCACCGTCGCCAGCAGCCCGGTGAGCCGTCCGAGCGCGGTCCCTGCCTTGCCGCGCACGAGCTCCGCGACGTCCGGGTTGAGCTTCTGCGGCATCATCGACGATCCGGTCGAAGCGCTCTCGGGCAGCTCGACGAAGCCGAACTCCGCCGTCGCCCAGAGGACGATCTCCTCGCCGATCCGCGAGAGGTGCTGCGCGAGCATCGCCGCCGCGTACAGGTAGTCGAGCGCGAAGTCGCGGTCGGAGACCGCGTCGATCGAGTTCCGCATCTGCCGAAGCGGCGGGTCGAGCCCGAGCGTCGAGCCCGCGAGAGCCCCTGCGCCCAGCGGGCTCTCCGAGGCGGCTGCGGCCGCGGCCGCGAAGCGCGTCCGGTCCCGGTCGAGCATCTCGACCCACGCGAGGAGGTGGTGACCGAGGGTGATGGGCTGCCCGCGCTGGAGGTGCGTGTACCCGGGCATCAGGGTGTCCGCCTCGGTCTCGGCGAACGAGAGGATCACGAGCGCGAGCGCGTCGACCTCCTCACGCGCCTCGGCGCACGCGTCGTCGACGTACAGCCTGAACGCCGCGGCGACCTGGTCGTTCCGGGACCGGCCGGCGTGGATCTTCCGGCCGGCGGGGCCGAGGAGGCGCTCGATCGCCGAGTGGACGTCCTCGTCGGCCTCCAGGACGGCCGACGGATCCTGCGCGATCGCGGCGAGGCGCTCCTCGACGTCGCTCAGCTCGGCGTCCGTCAAGAGCCCGGCGCCGTGGAGCCGGGAGGCATGCTCGGCCGTGGCCGCGCAGTCGTAGGGGAGGAGCTCCGCGTCGTTCGCGCGGAGCAGCTCCCAGACGGCGGGATCGAGCGAGCCGCCGACGCGTCCCGACCAGAGCGTCATGCCGCGATTCTGTCGGATCGCACGCTTCCGCGTGCCGACGCGCAGCGCCGCGACATGTCAGAACGGCGGAGGGCCGGCTCGCGCCGGCCCTCCGCCCCATTCGGCAGCCGCAAGCGGCGTGCTTACATCATCCCGCCCATGTCGGGCATCCCGGCGCCGGCGGGGGCCGCCTTCTCGGGTGCCTCGGCGACGATCGCCTCGGTCGTGAGGATGTTCTTCGCGATCGACGCGGCGTTCTGCAGCGCCGAGCGCGTGACCATCGTCGGATCGATGATCCCCGCCTTGACGAGGTCCTCGATCTCGCCCGAGTCGACGTTCAGGCCCTGGCCCTTCTTGGCCGAGCGGACCTGGTTGACGACGACCGAGCCCTCGAGCCCGGCGTTGTAGGCGAGCTGGCGGAGCGGCTCCTCGAGCGAGCGGAGGATGATCGAGGCACCGGTCTTCTCGTCGCCCTCGAGCGCCTCGAAGCCCTTCTTCGCCGTGTCCGCTGCGTTCAGGAGCGCGACGCCGCCGCCGGCGACGATGCCCTCTTCGAGCGCAGCTCGGGTCGCCTGGAGGGCGTCCTCGACGCGGTGCTTCTTCTCCTTCATCTCGGTCTCGGTCGCAGCGCCGACCTTGACGACGGCGACGCCGCCCGACAGCTTCGCGAGGCGCTCCTGGAGCTTCTCGCGGTCGAAGTCGGAGTCCGTGTTCTCGACCTCCGCCTTGAGCTGCTTGATGCGCCCCTTGATCGCGTCGGACTCGCCGGCCCCGTCCACGATCGTGGTCGAGTCCTTGTCGATCACGATCTTGCGGGCCCTGCCGAGCTGCGAGAGCTTCGTGTTCTCGAGCTTGAGACCCATCTCCTCCGTGATCACCTCGCCGCCGGTGAGGATCGCGATGTCCTCGAGCATCCGCTTGCGGCGGTCGCCGAAGCCCGGCGCCTTGACGGCCACCGCGGTGAAGACGCCACGGAGCTTGTTGACGACGACCGTCGCGAGCGCCTCGCCCTCGACGTCCTCGGCGACCACGAGCAGCGGCCGACCGGCCTGGATGACCTGCTCCAGGACGGGGAGGAGGTCCTTGACCGCGCCGATCTTCTGGTTGGCGATCAGGACGTACGGGTCGTCGAGCACGGCCTCCATGCGCTCGGCGTCCGTGATCATGTACGGCGACAGGTAGCCCTTGTCGAACTGCATGCCCTCGGTGAACTCGAGCTCGAGGCCGAACGTCTGCCCCTCCTCGACGTTCACGACGCCGTCCTTGCCGACCTTCTCGATCGCGTCCGCGATCACGTCGCCGATCTCGCGCTCACGCGACGAGATGGTGGCGACCCGGGCGATGTCCTCCTTACCCGAGACCTCGACCGACTGCTTCTTGAGGTCGGCGACGATCCCTTCGACCGCGTGCTCGATGCCGCGCTTGAGGCCCATCGGGTTGGCGCCCGCGGCGACGTTCTTGAGCCCCTCCCGCACGATCGCCTGGGCAAGCACCGTCGCGGTCGTCGTGCCGTCACCGGCGACGTCGTTGGTCGCCGTGGCGACCTCGCGGACGAGCTGCGCGCCCTGGTTCTCGAACGGGTCCTCGACCTCGATCTCGCGGGCGATGGTGACACCGTCGTTCGTGATCGTCGGCGCACCGAACTTCTTGTCGAGGACGACGTAGCGGCCCTTCGGGCCGAGCGTCACCTTCACCGCGTCGGCGAGGGTGTTGACCCCCCGCTCGAGCGCGCGGCGCGCGTCCTCGTTGAACTTCAGCTCCTTGTGAGCCATATCCTCTTCCTCCTGAGCGAACGAACTAGGCGGCGGCGCCGGCGAGCTTGCGCTTGCCCTTGCCACCGGTGGTTACGACCTTCGCGAGCACATCCGATTCGCGCAGGATCAGGACCTCGTCGGCGCCGAGCTTGATCTCGGTGCCGCCGTACTTGGAGAAGATGATCTCGTCACCCTCCTCCAGATCCATCTTGATGTACTCCCCGTCCTCGTCGCGCGGGCCGGGGCCGACCGCGAGGACCTTGCCTCGCTGCGGCTTCTCCTGCGCGGTGTCGGGCAGCACGATGCCGCTCGCCGTGGTCGACTCCTCGTCGAGGACCTCCACGATGAGACGGTCACCGAGGGGCTGCAGATTCATACGGTATGCCTCCCTGAGAGACGTGTTTGCAGAAACTGGCACTCTCGATGCAAGAGTGCCGACGCCTGACGTTATAGCACGTCGCACGCATGCGTGGAACGGTAGATCTAAGTCGGTTCGACGAAGATCTCGGGTCGATCGGGCATCGGCGACAATCGGCGGATGCGCCGCGAGCTCTCCGCCGGAGGCGTGGTCGTCCGCCGCATGCGGGGCCGGTGGTGGGCCGCGGTCGTCCGCCCGCGCCGCGACGCTGGTCGGCCGCAGGTCTGGGCTCTCCCCAAGGGCCTGATCGACGCAGGCGAGGGCGTCCTCGAGACCGCGCTGCGGGAGGTGTACGAGGAGACGGGGTTGCGTGGGCGGGCGGGGCAGAAGCTGGGCGACGTCCGCTACGTCTACACGTGGGACGGCGAGCGGGTCTTCAAGATCGTCTCCTTCTACCTCGTCCACGCCGTCGGCGGGCCGCCTCGGCGAGCTTCCTGCCGGGATGGAGGTCGAGGTCGCGGAGGCCCGCTGGGTCCCTCTCGACGAGGCGCCGAGGCTCCTCTCCTACGGGGGCGAGCGCCAGATGGCGCTCGCGGCGGCCGGCGTGCTCGCCGAGGGTTCCTCGTAGCGTCCCGACGCGGTAGGCTCGCGCCGCAGTGCCAACCTTCGCGCTCAACTTCTACTCGCCGGTGGTTGCCGACCAGCTCCGCACCGGCCGCAAGACGGCGACGATCCGCCTCGGCGACAAGTCGGCCAAGTACCGCAAGGGGATGATCGTCACCGTGCTCGTCGGGGCCCGGTACGGCCAGCGCGAGAAGGTCTTCGACGCCGTGATCGACAAGGTCGAGGTGAAGTCGCTCTCCGAGCTCTCGCCGCGTGAGATCGAGCACGACAACCCCGAGATCCGCCGCGTCGACGAGTTCATCGAGTGGCTCGCGCGGCTGTACAACCGGCCGGTCGCCGAGGAGGACACCGTGACGGTGATCCGCTTCTCGCAGATCGTCGGGACGATGTTCTGAGGGCGCCCGGCTAGCGGTTCGGTCGCCGGATCGGGCCGCCGAAGAGCTCGTTCTCCCGGAGCGCGACGCCGCACTCCTCGCACTCGACCTGGAAGGCAGACGGGAGGCGCGCGTCGCACGCGGGGCACCGCGCGACGAGGTCCGTCCCGCACAGCGGACAGCACGTCGGCCGCTCGGGCTCGAAGTCCTCGAAGTAGCGGGCGACGTGCCCGCACGACGGGCAGAACGCCACCCAGTCGCCGAGTGTCCTCCGCCTCTCCTCCTGGATCCAGTTCCGCTTCGCCTTCGCCATCGCCGAACTTCTACCGGCAGCCCGTCCCCGGCCGCCGGCCGGGGGCCGTCGCTGGCGCGGATCGACCGCCGGACGAGCGGGTAGAGTCCGGAGCGGTCGTCGCCCCAGGGAGGGGATCCGCGCAGATGGCAGTACGCGAGGCAGAGCCGGTCGAGACACTCCAACAGGTGAAGGAGGCGGGACTCGATCGCGAGGACCTTCTCGGCATCTACCGCAACATGCTCATCACGCGTGCGGTCGAGGAGCGCGGCCACATCCTCTACAAGCAGGGGAAGATCCCCGGGTCGTTCTACACCGGGCGCGGCAACGAGGCCTCGGCGGTCGGAGTCGCGACGGCCATGGGGCCGAACGACGTCGGCACGCCGCTCCAGCGCGACATGGGCGTCCACATCACCCGCGGGATCGAGCCATGGCGGATCTTCGCCCAGTACATGGGCCGCGCCGACGGCCCGACGCGGGGCCGCGACGGCAACGTCCACATGGGCGACTCGCGCCTCGGCCTCTACACGATGGTCAGCCACCTGCCGGCGATGCTCCCCGTCGGCGTCGGGATGGCGCTCGCGTTCAAGATCCGCGACGAGCGCCGCGTCGCCGTCGCCTGGTGCGGCGAGGGTGCGTCGGCACGGGGTGACGCCCACGAGGGGATGAACCTCGCAGGCGTGCGGCGCCTGCCGGTCGTGTTCGTCATCGACAACAACCAGTGGGCGTACTCGACCCCCGCCCATCTCGAGTATGCGGTCGACCATCTGGCCGACCGCGCGGCCGCGTACGGGTTCGACGGCGTCGTCGTGGACGGCACGGACGTGCTCGCGGTCTACCGGGAGACGAAGCAGGCGATCGAGAAGGCGCGCGAGGGAGGCGGCCCCACGCTCATCGAGTCGGTGACGCTCCGGATGGAGGGTCACGCGGTCCACGACGACGCGTTCTACGTCCCGAAGGAGCTCTTCGAGGAGTGGGCGCGGCGCGACCCCATCGAGCGCTTCCGGACCTGGCTCCGTGACAACGCCGAGCTGACGGACGACGAGGAGGACGAGATCACCGCGGGCGTCAAGCGCCTGCTCAACGAGGCGATCGAGCGCGCCGAGGACTCCCCGCTCCCCGACCCGTCGACCGTCACGGACGGCGTGTTTGCCGCCCCCGACGAGCTCGAGACGCCGCATCACCGATGAGGCGGGGCTGATGGCGGAGAAGACCTACCTCCAGGCGATCTCGGACTCGCTGCGGCTCGAGATGCGGCGCGACCAGCGCGTCTTCGTGCTCGGTGAGGACGTGGGGGTGTACGGCGGGGCGTTCAAGGTGACCCAGGGCTTCCAGGAGGAGTTCGGGGCGAGCCGCGTGCTCGACATGCCGCTGTCCGAGACGGCGATCGTCGCCGGCGCCACCGGCGCCGCGTTGATGGGCATGCGCCCGGTGGCCGAGATGCAGTTCGCGGACTTCGTGTCCTGCGCGTGGGACCAGCTCGTGACCGTGGCGGCGAAGCAGCACTACCGCGCGGGGACGCCGATCCCGATCGTGCTCCGGCTCCCCTCCGGCGGCGGCTTCTCGGGCGGCCCGTTCCACTCGCAGAACCCCGAGTCGAGCTTTGCGCACATCCCGGGGCTGAAGGTCGTCTGCCCGGCGACGCCCGAGGACGCGAAGGGCCTCCTCGCCACCGCCGTCGAGGACCCGAACCCCGTGCTGTTCTTCGAGCACAAGCACCTGTACCGGCGGATCCGCGGCGAGGTGCCGGACGAGCGGTACACGACGCCGTTCGGCAAGGCGCGGACCCACCGCCCCGGCGAGGACGTCACCGTGATCACCTGGGGTGCGATGGTCTACGTGGCCGACGACGCGGCCGCGAAGCTCGCGGAGGAGGACGTGTCCGTCGAGGTCCTCGACCTGCGCACGCTCATCCCGTGGGACCGGGACGCGGTGCTCGAGAGCGTCGCTCGCTGCTCGAAGGTGCTCGTCCTCCACGAGGACACGAAGACGGGTGGCTTCGGCGGCGAGATCGCGGCGACGATCGCCGAGGAGGCGTTCGAGCAGCTCGACGCACCGGTCAGGCGGCTTGCGGCGCCCGACAGCCCGGTGCCGTTCGCGCCGTCGCTCGAGAAGGCGTTCATCCCGCAGGTCGACGACGTCGCCGCGGCGCTCCGCGAGCTCGCCGCGTACTAGGAACCAGGAGGCTGACGAGTGAGCACCGGCACCGAGGTCGAGGTCGTGATGCCCCAGATGGGCGTGTCCGTGTCCGAGGGCACGGTGACCCGTTGGCTCAAGCAGGCGGGTGACGCCATCTCCCTCGACGAGCCGCTGCTCGAGATCTCGACCGACAAGGTCGACACCGAGGTGCCGAGCCCCGGCGAAGGGGTCGTCGCCGAGATCCGCGTCCAGGAGGGCGAGACGGTCGAGGTCGGAACCGTCCTCGCGCTCATCCGCCCCGCCGGCGGCGAGGCTGCTCCGCCCGAGCCGACGCCCGCGCCCGCGGGGGAGCAGGAGCTCGTGGATGAGCCGCAGGCCGCGCAGCCGGAGGCCGAGCCGGTCGCCGAGGCACCCGCCGAGCCAGCGTCGAGCGCGAGTGAGCCGGAGGTCGCGGAGCCGGTCGTCGCCGGAGCGCCCGTCGAGGCGCCCGCCGGAGAGGGGAACGGCCGAACGTTCGTCTCACCCGTTGTCGCCCGGATCGCCGCCCAGCACGGCGTCGACCCAGGTGGTATCCCGGGGACCGGCCAGGGCGGCCGCGTGACGAAGAAGGACATCCTCGCGTTCATCGAGTCCGGCGCCGCGTCCGCACCGACGGCACCCGCCCCTGTCCCTGTCCCTGTCGCTGTCGAGGTGACCGAGCCGGCGCCTCCGCCTGCCGAGCCCGAGCCTGCCGTGCCCGCTGTCGCGTCGTCCGCAGCCGCGGCAGCCCCCGCTTCCCCCGCACCGCCTGCTCCGCCCGCACCGCCGACCCCGCTGCCGCCGGCTGCGACCCCGGCCGCGGAGGCACCCGAGCCTTCGAGCGCACCGGTCGGCGAGCACGAGGAGGCGATGACGGCGATGCGCCGCGGCGTCGCCGAGCACATGCGCCGCTCGCTCGACACCTCGGCCCACGTGACGAGCGCCATCGAGGTCGACATGTCGCGCGTCGTGGCGGCGCGCGAGCAGCTGAAGCGCGAGTACCAGTCCTCCTACGGCGTCAACCCGACCTATCTCGCCTTCATCGCCAAGGCCGCCGTCGCGACCCTGGGCGACTGGCCGTGGGTCAACGGCGAGATCCGCGGCGAGAAGATCGTCACGCGGTCGTTCGTGAACCTCGGCATCGCGGTCGCGCTCGAGGATGGCAAGGGCCTCATCGTCCCGGTCATCCGGAACGCGCAGGATTACAACCTGCTCGGCGTCGCTCGTGCGATCGCCGAGCTGGCAGAGAAGGCGCGCACGAAGAAGCTGATGCCGGACGACGTCCAGGGCGGCACGTTCACGATCACGAACCCCGGGGGGTTCGGCACGTTCCACGGCACGCCGATCATCAGCCAGCCGCAGGCGGGCATTCTCGGCACGTACGCGGTCGTGAAGCGCCCGTGGGTCGTCCAGGACGAGCTCGGGCAGGACGTCATCGCGATCCGCCCGATGATGAACGTGACCCTCACGTACGACCATCGCCTCGTCGACGGCGCGTACGCGGGAGGGTTCCTCCGCGACCTGCGCGCGCGACTCGAGGCGTGGGGCGACGGCGACGCGTAGGCCCGACGGGCGCCTCGCCCGCGTAGCGACCAGGACCCGCCCGGCTACGCTCGGCACGTGATGCAGGCGCATCTCCTGCTGCTCGACGGGCTGACCTCGTACCGCGAGGCGCTCGGGCTCCAGCGCGCGATCGCGGAGGACGTGAAGGCCGGGAACCGCCCCGACACGGTGCTCATGCTCGAGCACGAACCCGTCGTCACGCTCGGGCGCCGGACGGACGAGGCGACCGAGCTCCACCTCCCGGACGGCGTGGACGTGGAGGTGGTGGAGACCGACCGCGGCGGGAGGTCGACGTACCACGGGCCGGGACAGCTCGTCTGCTACCCCATCCTCGACCTCAACCGGCACGGGCGCGACCTCAAGCGGTACGTCCGCGACCTCGAGCGGGCGATCGTGAGAACGAACGCGGCGTTCGGCCTCGACGCCGTCACCTACGAGGGCCTCACCGGTGTGTGGATGCCACCCGGGGGCGAGCTCGGTCCGCGCAAGATCGCGTCGATCGGCGTGCACGCCTCGCGCTGGGTGACGACCCACGGATACGCGCTCAACGTCGAGCTCGACCCGGCGCCCTTCACGCAGTGGATCACCGCCTGCGGACTTGAGGACGCGCAGTTCACGTCGATGGGCATCGAGCTCGGCTCGCGGGTGACCGTCGCGGACGTTCGACCGGCAGCGGCGGCGGCGCTGGCGGAGGTCTTCGGACTCGACCTCGAGGAGCCTCCCTCCCCGGACCTCCGGGAGCCCGCGCCCCCGAGCCGCCATGAGCCCGATCCGATAGCGGCGCGCTGATGACGCACAGCCGCTCGACGGCGGGGCTGCGCAGACGACCCCATCCGTAGACTGGCGTCGATGGAGACGTCGCTTCCCGTCGCCGAGCGGCCCCGCCGGCCGCCGTGGATGAAGGTCCGCGCGCCGAGCACGGAGGGCAAGTACTGGGACGTGCGCAAGCTCCTTCACGGGGCGAGCCTCGTGACCGTGTGCGAAGAGGCCCGCTGCCCGAACATCGCGGAGTGCTGGGGACGCGGGACGGCGACGTTCCAGATCCTGGGCGACACGTGCACCCGGGCCTGCCGCTACTGCTACGTCAACTCGGGTCGGCCCGACGGTCCGCCCGACCCGCTCGAGCCGCTCCGCCTCGCTCAGGCGGCGGCGACGATGGGGCTCTCCCACGTCGTCGTGACCTCGGTCGACCGCGACGACCTGCCCGACCGGGGGGCCGGCCACTTCGCGGCGACGATCCGCGCGCTCAAGGCGAAGCTCCCCGAGTCGCACGTCGAGGTGCTCACGCCCGACTTCCTCGGCGTCGAGGAGGAGGCGCTCGCGACCGTGGTGGGCGCGCGGCCCGAGGTGTTCAACCACAACATCGAGACCGTGCGGCGGCTCCATCGCAGGATGCGCGGCGCGAAGGCGAGCTACGACGGGGCGCTCGCCCTGCTCCGCCGGGCCAAGGAGATCGCCGACTACCCCGTCCTGACGAAGTCGGGGATCATCGTCGGGCTCGGCGAGACGAACGACGAGGTCGTCGAGACCATGCGCGACCTGCGCGAGCAACGGGGTCGACGTGGTCACCATCGGGCAGTACCTGCAGCCCTCGTCACAGCACGCGACGATCGACCGCTGGGTGCACCCCGACGAGTTCCGCTGGATGCGCGAGCAGGGTGAGGCACTCGGCTTCGGCTCGGTCTTCGCGGGCCCGCTCGTCCGTTCGAGCTACCGCGCCGACGAGCAACGGCACGCCGCCGAGACCGGCCTGGGCGCCGTGGCGTACTAGCAGCCGCCTCTCCGGGGGTTACGAAGGCGACACAACCAGGCGGTACGCTGGTGCCATGCGGACGGTGACGCTGATTGCGGCGTGCGCCGCGGCCCTCGCGGGTGGCACCACCGCGCAGGCGCAGGCATCCCCGATGCTGCGGGTCGTCGACACGACGCCGTTCGTGGTCGTCGGGAGCGGGTTCCAGGCTGCGGAGGGCGTGAGCGTGACGGCGATGACGACGCTCGGCCCTCAGATCGTCCGGGTGCGCGCGACGACGTCGGGAACGTTCCGGGCACGGTTCCTGATAAGCACGCGGCCGTGTGTCCGACCCTTCGCGATCCGCGCTCGGGGCGCGGCCGGCAGCGTCGCGACGGTGACGATGCGCGTGCCGCCGTGCATCCCGCCGCGGATCGATTGACGGCTCGGCCCGGAAACGACGACCGGGCGGGATAACCCGCCCGGTCGTGTCCACGCGAGGTTGATCCCGGATTACTTGGCGGGGCCAACCTCGATCTGCATCATCGCGCCCTGAGCGCTGACGCTCTTGACGCGAACCGTCGTGCCGGTATTCGGCACCTTGACACTCGCGAAGGGTGTCTGCGGCGACCAGTACGACTTCGAGTCGTCGAAGACCGGCACCGCCGGCTGCGACGCGTGCGTGGTCGCGACGCCGTTCTGGTGAAGCGTGATCGCGTCCGTCGGATCGAGACCGAACGTCGAGTCGAACGACTGGACCCGCGCACGCCACGGCTGTCCGTCGCCGCGGATCAGCACGTTCGGATGCGCGTCGACGGGGAGGATCATCCCCTCGCCCGGATGGGCCGTGGTGTTGTTGTCCTGCCAGAACGTGTCCCAGTAGGTGACGAGCATGCCGTCCTGGTACGGGAATGACTCGACCAACGTCGGGTTCGTGTTCAGGAACCCGAAGTTGTAGGCGGTCTTCAGCGACAGGTCATCGGCCTGGTAGTTGCGGTTCTCCAGGAAGTAGAACTGCGGCGTGCTGACGCTGTTCGTCGGGGCAGTGCGGACGAACCCGGTGCTCGTCCAGCCGTCGTCGCCCGACTCGAACGTGTCCGTTGCACCACCGTTGACCCTGATGTTGTCGACCACGAACCCGCGGAAGACGACGGCCGGGTCGGACCGGTAGCGGAAGCGGATCTGCGTCGTACCCGCAGGGACCACCGCAGTCAGGGACTTCCACCCTCCGGAGTCGCCCGTCAGGCCCGTGTGCGACGGGTTGAACCCGCTGCCCGCGTCGTCGTCCGTGCTGCTGAGGTTCGTCAACACGGGTGTCCATGCCGTGCCGTTGGGGGATGCCTCCAGGAATGCGTAGTCCCAGTGGTCCTCGGTGATGTAGTTGACGTCGGCCGTCACCGTGCCCCCGGCTGCGAGCGCGAACGCCTTGGTCAACCTCGTGTCGAGGTCGTTGCCGGACGTCGACCACTGCGCGAAGGTCGACCCGGGGAGCGGGTCGTAGATCGGGACGTTCCGCGGCCGGTCGGGCAGCTGGACGATCACCGCCTGCGCCTGCTTGGTGTTCGACCCTGCCGGACCGAGCTTGTGCTCGGACGTCTTGCCGGCAGAGGCGAGCTCGTAGTTCAGCCAGCCGAGCTGGAGCTTCTCGAGCGCGCCCATGTTGGTAGGCGCATCGCCGATGCCGTCTTTGCCCGTCGGCGGGCCGTCGCCGTCGCCGATGTTCGCGCCCGACGACATGAGCGTCCAGAAACCGGTCGAGTTCTCGCAGAACCCGTCGGAGATCGGGCACGTGTTGCCGGTCGTGTCGTAAAGGTCGTCCAATCCGAGGTCGTGGCCGTACTCGTGCGCGAAGACGCCGAGCCCGCCGTTCTCGGGCTGGATGGTGTAGTCGAAGATGCAGACACCCGTCGGGTGGCTCGGGATCGGGCCGGACGTCGTCGACGCCGTGCCGATCCCGATGTTGAGCGAGCCCACTCCGAAGTTGTCGAAGGGGCAGCCGCTGGTGGCGCTGAGCTGGGCCTGCGAGCGATGGCTCCAGATCGCGTTCGTGCCCTGCTGCGGGTCACAGCCGGACGAGAGGTTCGCGCACGGACTCCCCGCCGCCTGGTCGCCACCCGAGTGGACGATCTGGAAGTGGTCGATGACGCCGTCCGGCTCGTCGAAAATGCCGTTCCCGTTGATGTCGTACCGATCCCACTTGTCGAAGGTGCGGAGGTATGCCTGGACGTCTGCGAGCGACTTGCCGGAGTCCAACTGGTTCTGCACCCAGGTGGCCATTCCGTCGCGGATCAGGGAGATGGTGTTCCCGACGCAGACGATGTTGTCCACGCCACCCGAGTAGTCGATCGCCCCGTCGCCGTTGCAGTCGTCGGTGCCGTAGCGCGCCTCGTTGAACGGCACCTGCACCCAATTGATGACTTCGCCCTCGACCGAATACCTGTTCGATGACTGGCGCTCGTAGTAGCGGGCCATCCGGTTGAAGTACATGTCCTGGAAGTGAGCCGTGTTGTAGTCCGGCTTCCAGAGCGTGCTGTTGTCAACCGAGCGGTCGGGCTCCGGGATCTGGTTGTGGAGCGGCCCATCGAAGACTGTTGCCTCGGTGACGGGCCGGTCCGGCCAGAGCACATGCCGGCGATTGCCGAACTCGACGAGCAGCACGAAGATCCTGTCGGTCTTCTCTCGCGCGAGCTGGACGTACTGGCCCTTGGCCACCTGCACGACCTTGGCGTCCTTCGACACCTTGCCTGCGAGCTGCATCTCGAGGGCCTTCTTCTTGAGCTTCTCCTCACGGACGTTGAGCGTGCTCTTGAAGTTGTGCTCGTGCGGCTTGACCTCGTTGCCCTTGCGCGCCGCGCTGGACGCACCCGCAGCGGCCGAAAGGCCGACTCCGGCGGACAGGACGAGGACGAGCGCTCCGATCAGGAGCGCGAGGAACCTCTTCCTCATGTGTCTCCCCTTGTGGATGGTGACCCTCTGTGCGGCCGGAGGTGGCCGCGCGGCGGGAGATTACCGACGCCTCACGGCGAAGCGCAATAGGGAATCGCGATTTCCCTCTTTCGGTGGTATGTCACCCGAAAGAGCCCCGCGGGGCCTCCGCTTCAGCCGTGCGGCTTGGCCATCGCGTGGTAGTCGAGCGCCTCGTCGAGGACGCTCTCCTCGACGCCCGCCTCCCGTGCGACCTCGCGCAGCGAGCGGCCCGACGACGCGGCCTCCTTCACGATCTCGGACGCCTTGTCGTACCCGATGTACGGGTTCAGCGCGGTCGCGGCGCTGAGCGTGCCCTCTGCGTACGCCTCGTTTCGCTCGCGGTTTGCTTCGATCCCGGACACGCACTTGTCCGCAAGCAGCCGGGAGGCGCTCGCGAGGAGGCCGATCGACTGGAGCAGGTTCCGTGCGATGAGCGGCACGTAGACGTTCAGCTCGAACTGGCCGTTCATGCCGCCGATCGTGATCGCGGTGTCGTTGCCGATCACCTGCGCGGCGACCTGCGTGACGACCTCCGGGATCACCGGGTTGACCTTCCCCGGCATGATCGAGGAGCCCTTCTGCAGCTCGGGGAGGAAGAGCTCCGAGAGACCGGCCCGCGGCCCGGATCCCATGAGTCGCAGGTCGTTTGCGATCTTCGTGAGCGAGACGGCGACCACCTTGAGCGCCCCGGATGCCTCGACGAGACCGTCCCGTGCCGCCTGCGCCTCGAAGGGGTCCGCGGGGGCGGCGACGGGCAGACCGGTGTCGGCATGGAGCAGCGCCCGGACCTTTGCGGCGAACTCCGGGTGGGTGTTGAGGCCCGTGCCGGTCGCGGTGCCGCCGAGCGGAATCTGGCCGAGGCGCGGGAGGGCGTCCTCGACGCGGGCGATGCCCTGGCGCACCTGCGCCCCGTAGCCCGAGAACTCCTGCCCGAGCGTCACCGGCACTGCATCCATCAGATGGGTTCGGCCGGACTTGACGATGCCGTCGAACTCCTTCGCCTTCCCCTCGAGCGCGTGCGCGAGCAACTCGAGCGCCGGGAGCAGGTCGTTCACCGCGCGATCGAGCGCCGCGAGGTGGACGGCAGACGGGAAGACGTCGTTCGACGACTGGCCCATGTTGACGTGGTCGTTCGGGTGCACGTCCTCGCCGGCGAGCGCGGCGATCACCTCGTTGGCGTTCATGTTCGAGCTCGTCCCCGAGCCCGTCTGGAAGACGTCGATGGGGAACTGGTCGTCGAGCTCGCCCGCTGCGATCCGGTCGCCCGCGGCGGCGATGCGCTGCGCGAGGTCGGGATCCAGCAGGCCGAGGTCGGCGTTCGCGCGCGCGGCCGCGGCCTTGATCCTGCCGAGCCAGTGCGCGACTGCCGCGGGGATCGGCTCGCCGGAGACCGGGAAGTTGGCCACCGCCTTCGCGGTCTCGCCTCCCCAGAGCTCCTGCCGCTCGACCGTCCCGCTCACATGCCGAGTCTAGCCGCGCGCTGCGCGCGCCCGGCCCGACCCATCCGCGCCGCAGGCCCTCTCAGCCCGAGACCGGATCGAAGCCGGCGGCCTCGAGCAGCTCGTCCCACGCCGCGAGCTTGAGGCGCGGACGACCATGCGGCTCGCCGGCGGCTCGCTCGGCAGCGTCGATCGCCTCCCACCCCGATTGCGTCACGACCGCCACGCCACGATCGCGAAGGAGACGGTCGACGGCCCCCGCGGCCTGACCCGATGCGAGCGCCCCCGCTCGGGCATCCTCGAGCAGGAGCTCGATCGTCTCGGTGGCGTCCTTCTTGTTCGTCCCGATGACGCCCGACGGGCCGCGCTTGATCCAGCCCGCGCAGTACACGCCTCGCACCGCCGCGCCCGCGGCGTCGACGACCCGACCGCCGTCGTTCGGCACGGTGCACCGCCCTTCGTCGAACGGGACGTCGGGAAGCGGGACACCGCGATACCCGACGCTCCGAAAGACGATCCCGCACTCGAGCAGCTCCCGATCGCCGGTCGGCACCGCACGACCGTCGACGAGCTCGTTCCGGACGAGCTCGATCGCCTCGACCCTCTCGTCGCCGACGATCGCGACGGGGGACAGCAGGAAGCGCAGCCGGATCGCGCGGTGCCTCCCCTCCGGGGTGCGCGCCGCGTACTCGCGCAGGTGCTCGACGTTGCGCTTCACGGTGGGCGGCGCAGCCTCGAGCTCCGCGGCGCTCGCCGCGTCGAGCTCCAGCTCGGTCGGGTCGACGAGGATGTCGGCGCCGGCGAGCTCGCCGAGCTCCCCCACCTCGACGGGCGTCCACGCCGCCTGCACGGGGCCGCGCCTGCCGACCACGACGATCTCCTTCACGCCCGCCGCGTTGATCGCCTCGATCGCCGCGTCCGTCGTGTCGGTCGGCGCGAGCTCGGCCGGCGTGAGCGCGAGCATCCGTGCGACGTCGAGCGCGACGTTGCCGTTGCCGATCACGACGGCGCGCTCGTGCGAGAGGTCGAACTCCAGGTGCTGGAAGTCGGGATGGCCGTTGTACCAGGCCACGAACGACGTCGCGGGCCACGAGCCGGGAAGCTCCTCGCCCGGGATCCCGAGCCGCCGGTCGGTCTGCGCGCCGATCGCGTACACGACCGCGCCGTAGAGCTCCGTCAACTCGCCGTGGGACAGGTCACGGCCCACCTCGACGTTGCCGAGGAAGCGGAAGCCGGGTCGCGCCGCGATCCGCTCGAACGCGCGCGACACGGCCTTGATGTTCGGATGGTCGGGGGCGACGCCGAGCCGGACGAGACCCCAGGGCGTCGGCAGCCGGTCGATGAGGTCGACCTCGACGCGCGGCTCCTCGCTCGCGAGAAGCTGGCCCGCCGCGTAGAACCCGGCCGGGCCGGAGCCGACGACCGCGACCCGGAGTGGAGGAGCCTCGCTCACGCGGGAACTCCGAAGACGACACGAATGGGGCGGGCGATCACGCCGAGAATCTAGGCGCTTCGCGAAGCGACGCGCCCCAGAACCGCACCCTCGCTAGTGGCTGCAGCCCGAGCCGCAGCCGCCCATCTCCGTTCCCTCGGGAAGCGCCTCGCCTTCCTCGACCTGGAACGAGTGGCCGCAGCCGCAGGAGGAGACCGCGTTCGGGTTGTCGATCTTGAACCCGGACTCCTGCAGACCGGTCAGGTAGTCGATCCGTGCGCCCTGGAGGTACGGCGCGCTGAAGGGGTCGACGACGACCCGGACGCCCTCGAGCGTGATCTCGTGGTCGCCTTCGGCGGCCCCCGAGTCGAACCCGAGCCCGTACTGGAAGCCGGAGCACCCGCCGCCCTGGATCGCGACCCGCAACACGAGCGTGTCGGCGTCGGGCTCCGAGGCCATCAGCTCCTTCACCTTCTCCGCCGCGAGCGGCGTCAGGTCGAGCAGTGTCTCGGTGGGGCGCTCGGCGATCTCCATGACCTGATGGTACCCAAGAGGCCGGTCGCCGCGAGCCGCCGACTTTGTGACACCGCAATCGACCGTCTGGAGCGGGTTCTCGTTGCACCTCGTGCGCAGCGGGTGGAGTGGTAGGTTTCGCGGCGACCCCGGCCGGAATCGAGGAAAGCGTGCTGTCCGACTGGCTCCCGTTTCTCATCTACGCCCTCCTCGCGGCGCTGATCCCGGCGACGATGATCGTGGGCTCGTTCGTCTTCTCGACGAGGCCGACGTCGCGGACGAAGCAGCGCATGCTGCCGTTCGAGTCGGGCGTGTCGCAGGAGGCGCCGGGGCAGCAGCGCCGCTTCACGGTCAGCTTCTACCTCACCGCGATGCTCTTCATCCTCTTCGACATCGAGATCGTCTTCCTCTACCCCCTCGCCGTCCAGCTGAACGCGCTCGGCTGGTTCGGGCTCGTCGAGTTCCTCTCGTTCGTCGCGATCCTCGCGGTGGCGTACGTCTACATCTGGCGCAAGGGAGCGCTCGAGTGGCACTGAGCCGGCGTCTCCCGCTCGTCTCCGACCGCCCTGCCGCGAAGGCCGGCCTCCGGTCGGAGCGGGTGCTCTGGCCCGAGCGCGGCCCCGGGGTCTTCGAGCAGGAGCTCGAGACGATCGAGGACGCCCTGATGACGACGACCGTCGAGAAGGCGATCGCGTGGGCCCAGTCCGGCTCGATGTGGCCGGACACGTTCGGGCTCGCCTGCTGCGCGATCGAGATGATGTCGATCGTCTCGTCGCGCTACGACATCGCGCGCTTCGGGATGGAGCGCTTCAGCTCGTCGCCGCGCCAGGCCGACCTCTTGATCATCTCCGGGCGGATGACGCACAAGATGGCCGCGCCGGCCCGCCAGGTCTACGACCAGATGCTGGAGCCCAAGTGGGTGATCGCGATGGGCGCCTGCGCCTCGTCGGGCGGGATGTTCAACAACTACACGGTGCTCCAGGGCGTCGACAAGATCTTCCCCGTGGACATCCACGTGCCCGGCTGCCCGCCGCGGCCGGAGGCGCTCATGGAGGGCATCGTCCGGCTGCACGAGAAGATCCGCGCCGGCGTGCCGCCCGCCTACCAGATCCGCGGAGTGGCGGAGTGAGCCCGTCCGGCGTCCCCGGCGTCGTCGAGACCGTCGAGGCGCACGGCGAGACGACGCTGGTGGTGGATCCGGCGCGCATCGTCGAGGCGTCGACGCATCTCCGGGACGCAGAGGGGTTCAACGTCCTCGTCGACGTCTCGGCGGTCGACTACCTCGGGTGGGGCGCGACCAAGGTGGCGGGCTACATCGGCACTCCCGCCGGCCGCGACATGCATGCTCCGGGGTCGCAGGGCCTCGAGCGCGTGCCTGACGCGAAGGCGAAGCGGTTCGCGGTCGTCTACCACCTGCTCCGGGTCTCCGACGCACCGGGTCGCGTCCGGGTCGAGGCCAGGATCGACGACGGCGAGGAGATCGACTCGGTCGTCCCCGTCTGGCCGGCCGCCGACTGGTTCGAGCGCGAGGCGTTCGACCTGATGGGGATCGTCTTCCGCGGCCACCCGAACCTCGTCCGGATCCTGATGCCCGAGGACTGGGAGGGCCATCCGCTGCGGAAGGACTACCCGGTCGGCGGCGAGCCTGTCCGGTTCTCGGGAGAGGCGTGATGGCCGTCGTCCCGTCGGAGCGGATCTACGAGGGCACGCGGATCCCGGCGCGCTGCCCGACGGTGCTCGACATCGACCCCGCCGAGCACGAACTCGACGACATCCTCACCGTCAACTTCGGCCCGAACCACCCCTCGACCCACGGGGTGCTGCGGCTGATCGTGCAGCTGGACGGCGAGCACGTCGCGGGCATCGAGGCGGTCATCGGGTACCTCCACACCGGCTTCGAGAAGACGATGGAGCACAAGACGTACTGGAAGGGCATCACGTATCCGGAGCGGATCGACTACCTCTCCTTCCAGGCCAACGAGCTCGTCTTCGTCCTCGCGATCGAGAAGCTGCTCGGCCTCGAGACGCCGGAGAAGGCCGTCTGGATGCGGATGTGCCTCGCCGAGCTGAACCGGATCCACTCGCACCTCGTGTGGCTCGGCACGTCGGCGCTCGAGATCGGCGCGATCTCGATGTTCTGGTACGCGTTCCGCGAGCGCGACATGGTGCTCGACCTCTTCGAGATGGTCACCGGCGTCCGCATGCACACGCGCTACTTCCAGGTCGGCGGCCTCGCGGAGGACATCCCGGAGGGCTTCTACGCCGAGGCGCGGGATCTCGCGCGTCACATGCCGCGGGCGGTCAACGACTACGAGGGGCTCCTCGACCGGAACAAGATCTGGCTCGAGCGGACGAAGGGGATCGGGCTGCTTTCGGCTGCGGACGCGCTCGCCCTTGGCCAGTCCGGCCCGATGCTGCGGGGCTCGGGCGTCGACTGGGATCTGCGGAAGGCGATGCCGTACCTCGCCTACGACGAGGTCGACTTCGACGTGCCGGTGTACCCGAACGGCGACGTCTACGACCGCTACAAGGTGCACATGGACGAGATGCGCGCCTCGGCGCGCATCGTCGCCCAGTGCGTGACCCGACTCGAGGAGCTTCGCGGCGCGCCGTGGATCGCCGACGACCGCAAGGTGGTGCTGCCGCCGCGCGAGGAGCTCCACACCTCGATGGAGTCCCTCATCCACCACTTCAAGATCGTCACCGAGGGGTACCGAGTGCCCGAGGGTCAGGTCTATGTCGCGATCGAGTCCGCGCGCGGCGAGTGTGGCTGCTTCCTCGTCTCCGACGGCGGGCCGAAGCCGTGGCGCGTGAAGTTCCGCGCACCGAGCTTCGCGGCACTCCAGGCGACCGCGACCTGCGTGCGCGGCACCGCGATCGCGGACCTGATCGCCGTCGCGGCGTCGCTCGACCCGGTGATGGGGGACGTCGACCGGTGAGCTCGACGCTCCACGACGAGATCCGGAGGGTCACGGCCGAGTATCCCGACCCGCGCTCCGCGATCCTGCCCGCCCTGCGGCTCGCGCAGGACGCGCACGGCGGGTGGCTGCCGGAGGTTGCGCTGCGCGAGGTCGCAGAGGCGCTG
Source organism: uncultured Actinomycetes bacterium (assembly GCA_963792245.1). Classification (GTDB taxonomy): domain Bacteria; phylum Actinomycetota; class Thermoleophilia; order Gaiellales; family Gaiellaceae; genus Gaiella. The sequence continues at coordinate 49,058 of CAWBVO010000016.1, read as the reverse complement.
GACGTGACACCTGCCTACTGCCTCTCGATCGCGTCGTTCTACGACATGTTCCACGTCGAGCCGGTCGGGCGCCGTTCGGTCGAGGTCTGCACGAACGTGTCGTGCGCGGTGTCCGGGGCGCAGCAGGTCCTCGAGGCGCTCGAGCGCGAGCTCGGCGTCTCGGTCGGCGAGACCACCGCCGACGGAAGCGTGACGCTGCGCGCGGTCGAGTGCCTCGGGGGCTGCGGCTGGGCGACTGTCGTCGCGATCGACAACAAGCACCACCTGCACGTGAAGGCAGCAGACGTCCCGCGCATCGTCCGGGAGCTCGACGAGTGAGCGCCGCCCCGGACGTCGTCTTCGCCGGGACCGACGGCGGCGCGCTCACCGAGCTCGCGGCGTACGAGGCGGTAGGCGGGCTGACGGCGTTGCGCCGCGCCCGCTCGATGACGCCGGAGGAGCTCATCGCCGAGCTCGACGCGTCGAGCCTGCGCGGTCGCGGGGGCGCGTTCTTCCCGACGGGGCGCAAGTGGAGCTTCGTGCCGAAGCCGGAGCAGAACCCGCGACCGCACTACCTCGTCGTCAACGCAGACGAGTCCGAGCCCGGCACGTTCAAGGACCGCGAGATCATGCTCCGCGTCCCGTTCCGCTTCCTCGAGGGCTGCCTGATCGCGGCGCGCGGCATCGAGTCGACACACGTCTTCGTCTACATCCGCGGCGAGTACGAGCGCGAGTGGGAGGTGCTCGTCTCCGCGCTCGAGCAGATGCGCGCCGCAGAGCTCCTCGGCGACGTGACGATCGTCCTCCATCGTGGTGCCGGCGCGTACATCTGCGGCGAGGAGACGGCGCTCCTCGAGTCGCTGGAGGGCAAGCGAGGACAGCCCCGGACGAAGCCCCCGTTCCCGGCCATCGCCGGGCTGTATGCGTCGCCGACCGCCGTCAACAACGTCGAGTCGATCACGACGGTGACCCCGATCATCGAGATGGGCGGCGCGGAGTACGCGAAGCTCGGGGTCGAGCAGTCGACGGGGACGCGGGTCTTCTCGCTCTCGGGCAACGTCGAGCGACCGGGAAACTACGAGCTCCCGCACGGGTTCCCGCTCCGCGACCTCATCCACGAGGTGGGCGGGGGGATCGCCGGCGGGCGCACGCTCAAGGCCGTCATCCCCGGTGGGTCCTCGACGCCGATCCTGACCGCGTCGGAGGCCGAGAAGGTGACGCTCGACTTCGAATCGCTCTCCCAGGCCGGAAGCGCCATCGGGTCGGCCGCGGTGATCGTCCTCGACGACCGCTGCTGCATGGTGCAGCTCGCCGTGCGGGTCTCGCAGTTCTACGAGCACGAGTCGTGCGGCAAGTGCACGCCCTGCCGCGTCGGCACCCGGTGGCTGACACACATCCTGAAGAGGATCGAGGCGGGGAACGGGACGCATGCGGACCTCGACCTGCTGCTCGACGTCGGAGAGCGCATCAACGGCACCTGCCTTTGCCCGCTCGGCGACTCGGACGCGATCGCGGTAGCGAGCTACGTCGCGAAGTTCCGCGACGAGTTCCTGCAGCACGTCGAGGAGGCCGGGTGCCCCTTCCACGGCTCCTCGTCGCTCGACGGCATCGTCGCGCCGACGGACGTCCACGAGGCCCATCACGGCCCCGCGGAGATCCGTCGCCCGCTCGAGGTCGTCGCGTGAGCGACCTCGTCAAGGTCAAGGTCGACGACCGCGAGATCGAGGTGCCGAAGGGCACCGGGCTCGTCGAGACGGCGGAGGCCGCGGGGATCGAGATCCCTGTCTTCTGCTACGAGCCGCGCCTCGGCGCCCCGGTCGGGGCCTGCCGGATGTGCCTCGTCGAGGTCGAGGGCCTCCCGAAGCTCCAGGCGGGCTGCACGCTGACCGCCCAGGACGGGATGGTGGTGCGAACCGCGGCGACGTCCACCCGGGCCGCGGAGGGTCAGCAGGGAACGCTCGAGTTCATCCTCGTGAACCACCCGCTCGACTGCCCGGTCTGCGACAAGGGCGGCGAGTGCCCGCTCCAGGACCTGACCTTCCGCTACGGCCCCGGCTCGACGCGGATGACGTTCCCGAAGCTGACGTTCGACAAGCCGATCCCGGTCTCGCCGCTCATCGCCCTCGACCGCGAGCGCTGCATCCTCTGCTACCGCTGCACCCGCTTCTCGAGCGACGTGGCGGAGGACGAGCAGCTGATCGCCCGGAACCGCGGGGCGTACTCGGAGATCGCGACGTTCGGCGAGGATCCATACCGCGCGCCGTTCTCGGGCAACGTGATCGAGCTCTGCCCGGTCGGGGCCCTCACGTCGACCCAGTACCGGTTCGAGGCGCGACCGTGGGAGATCCAGGACGTGCCGACCGTCTGCGGGCTCTGCCCGGCCGGGTGCAACACCCGCGCCACGACGCGCGAGGGCGCCGTCAAGCGCGTCCAGTCGCGCAACCACCCGGAGGTCGACGGCGGCTGGATCTGCGACAAGGGGCGCTTCACGTTCCCCCACCTCGGCGCCGAGGATCGTGTCCGTGAGCCGCTCGTCCGCGGCGAGCTCGGGCTCGAGCCGGTCTCGTGGGACGCCGCCCTCGACCGTGCCGAGGAGCTCTTGCGCGGCGCGGGCGGGCGGATCGTGACGGCGCTCTCGGGGTCCGAGACGAACGAGATCGCGTACGCGCTGGGCGTGCTCCTGCGGCGCGGGCTCGGAGCCCACTCCGCCGTGCTGGACGAGCCCACGTCCGCCGCGCTCGACGCCTTCCGCGCCCCACTCTCGACGATCGGCGACGCGGAGCTCGTGGTCGTCGTCGGCGACGACGAGGTCGTCGACCGGGCGCCGATCGTCGACCTCTGGCTCCGCAAGGCACGGCGCGGGGGTGCGGAGATCGTGACGATCGGCGCGCGCGGCAGCGTGGCGGCCCCGATGGGCGGCGCGGCCGACGCCCTGCGCGAGCTCCTGGCGCCGACGAGCGAGCTCGGCGCCCGGCTACGGGCATCGGACCGTGCGGTGCTCCTGTGGTCGGGGGCGGGCGGCGGCGGCGGCGCGCGGCTCGCCGAAGCCGCGCACGAGCTCGGCTTTGGCGGAAAGCCGGGCTGTGGTGCGTTCCATCTGCCGGCGACGCCCAACCCACGGGGGGTCTCCGAGGCGTGGGCGGCCGCGGCAGACGCGGACGAGGTGCCCCACGACGACATCGGGCTCCTCATCGTGTCGGGCGACGAGGCGGCCGCCTCCCCGGGGGTGAGAGCGCTGGCCGAGCACGCGGGCGCCGTGATCGCCGTGACGATGTTCCACTCGCTGGCGGTCGGCTGGGCCGACCTCGTGCTGCCCGCGACCGCCGCGCTCGAGCGCGACGGCACGGCGATGAACCTCGAGGGCCGCGTGCAGCGCCTCCGCCGGACGGTGATGGCACCGGTGCCCGACGAGCTCGCATGGCTTGCAAAGCTCGCCTCCCGCTTCGACACCCCGCTCTCGCCGCACGCAGCGGTCGTCTTCGAGGAGCTCTCCGAGCGGGTCTACGGCGGGCTCAGGCTCGAGCAGCTCGGCGAGCACGCGGCGTTGCCGGCGCGGAGCCCGTACCAGGCGCCCGAGCCCGCCCGGCCCGCGCCTGCAGCAACGGCGGAGGCGCCGGCGGGCCACTTCGTCGGCACACTGCGGCTGCTCCGCTACACGCCTCTGTTCTCGGGCCACCAGGTGGAGCGGGTCCCGGAGCTCCAGTTCCAGCGGCCCGACGAGGAGGTCGCGCTGTCACTGACGGACGCCGACCGGCGCGGCATCGCGACCGGCGACCTCGTCGCCGTGCGCTCGAACGGGACGTCGCTCGAGCTCCGTGCGCGCGTCGACCGCAGGCTCGTGGAAGGCGTCGCGCGCGTCGCGGACGAGCACGCCGCCGACCTCCACGCGGACGTCGAGGTGGTGAAGGCGTGACCGGGCTCCTGGCCGCGAGCGGCTCGAACGGCGAGGTGTGGTGGATCTCGCTGATCAAGGCCGTCATCGTCATCAACCTCGTCCTGTTCGGGTTCGCCTACCTGACGCTGATCGAGCGCAAGCTGATGGGGCGGATGCAGCTCCGCTACGGGCCGAACCGCGTCGGCCCCTACGGGCTCTTGCAGCCGATCGCCGACCTCGTCAAGCTGATCCGCAAGGAGAGCTTCTTCCCCGCCGCCGCCATCGACGTGCTCTACATCCTCGGGCCGTTCCTCGCGGCGTTCACCGCGATGACGACGTTCTCGGTGATCCCCTGGGGCCCCGGGTGGGAGATCGGCGGCTACCAGGTGAACGGGTACGTCGCCGACGTCCCGATCGCGCTCATCCTCGTCTTCGCGATCGGCTCGCTCGGCGTCTACGGGTTCATCATCGGCGGCTGGGCGTCCGACTCGAAGTTTGCGTTGCTCGGCTCGATGCGCACCTGCGCGCAGCTCGTGTCGTACGAGGTCTCGCTCGCGCTCTCCGTGCTCGGCGTCGTGATCATGGCGAAGTCCCTGTCGCTCGTCGACATCGTCTCGGCGCAGGCGGCGGACGTCTGGTACGTGATCCCGCAGATCGTCGGCTTCGTGATCTTCATCCTGGCCGGGACGGCCGAGACCGCGCGCGCGCCGTTCGACCTGCCCGAGGCCGAGCAGGAGCTCGTGGCGGGGTACCACACCGAGTACGGCGGCATGCGGTTCGGGCTCTACTCGATGTCCGAGTACATCAACCTGCTGACGCTGTCCGGGCTCGCGGTGACGCTGTTCCTCGGCGGCTGGCACGGGCCGTGGCTGCCGGGGCCGATCTGGTTCGTGCTCAAGCTCGCGGTGCTGCTGTTCCTCTTCATCTGGATGCGGACGACGCTCCCGCGCCTGCGCTACGACCAGCTGATGCGCTTCGGCTGGAAGGTGCTGCTTCCCCTCGCGACCGTGAACGCGGTCGTCACCGCGGTCCTCGTGGTCTGGATCTAGGGTGACGCGCTGACATGCAGCCGTTCGGGACACTCAAGGGCTTCGGGGTCACGTTCAAGCACATCTTCCGCAAGCCGATCACGCAGCAGTACCCCGAGTACAAGCGGCCGGTCTACCCGCGCTTCCGCGGCCGCCACCGGCTCCACCGCCACGCGAACGGCCTCGAGAAGTGCGTCGGCTGCTCGCTCTGCGCCGCCGCGTGCCCGTCCGACTGCATTCGCGTCGTCGCGGCCGAGAACACGGCCGAGCACCGCGTCTCGGCGGGCGAGCGCTATGCGCGCATCTACGAGATCAACCTCTCGCGCTGCATCTTCTGCGGCTACTGCGAGCTCGCCTGCCCGTTCGACGCGATCACGCTCGGGAACGAGTTCGAGCTGTCCGAGTACTCGCGCGACGACCTGATCTACACGAAGGACATGCTCCTGGCCGAGCCGATCAAGCGGATCCCGGTACAGGACGCGGATCTGTACGACACGCCGATCCCCGCCTACAAGTCGTCGTCCTGATGGGGAACGTCCTCGTCTGGCTCGTCTGGCTCGTCGCCGCGGCGGCCTGCGTCGGCACGGGGCTCCGCGTGATCACGGCCTCGAACCCGTTCTCGTCGGCGCTCTCGCTGATCGGGAACCTCGCCTCCCTCGCCGTCTTGTACCTGCTCGCGTCCGGCGAGTTCGTCGCTGCCGCCCAGGTGCTCGTCTACGCGGGCGCCGTGATGGTCATGTTCCTCTTCGTGATCGCCTATCTCGGCGGCCGGGCCGACGCCCCGTGGGCGGGCGGCACGCGCGCCATCCAGACGGCGTCGGTCGTCGCGGCGGCGTCGCTCCTCGCCGTCGTGCTCGTGGCGCTGATGCTGAACGCGGACGGGCGGCTCTCGGACGAGGCCGCGATCACGGACGCCTTCGGGTCGCCCGCGGCGGTCGGCGAGCTGTTCCTCACCGACCACCTGCTCGCCTTCGAGATCACATCGATCGTGCTGCTCGTGGCGGCCGTCGGCGGGGTCGTGCTCGGGATGCGCTCGGCCGACGAGGAGGAGGGCGCGGAGGCGTGATGGGCCCCGGGATTCCGTGGTACCTGGCGATCTCGGCGATCCTCTTCTCGATCGGCGTCGCGGGCGTGCTCCTGCGCCGCAGCCCGCTGATCGTGCTCCTCTCGCTCGAGATCATGCTCAACGCCTCGAATCTCGCGTTCGTCGGCTTCTCGCGCCTCTTCGGCGAGATGGACGGCCAGATCTTCGCGCTCGCGGTGATGGCGGTGGCCGCCGCCGAGGTGTGCGTGGGGCTCGGGCTGATCGTCGCCATGGCCCGGCGCAACCTGCCGCTCGACGTCGACTCGCTGACGGAGCTCCGGGGCTAGGAGCGCGGACATGGTCTGGGGCTCCTGGGTCTGCCTGCTCGCGCCGCTCGTCGGCTTCGGAGCGATCCTGCTCGCCGGGACGCGGATCACCCGCGCGCAGGCGGGCGTGCTCTCGACACTGTCGGTCTTCGTCGGCTTCGCGGGCGCCGTCGTCGCCTTCGTCGCCGCGCTGGGCCGCAACCCCGACGACCGGGCGGTGACGACGACCGCCTGGACATGGCTCTCGGCGGGCGACTTCAAGGTGAGCATCGATCTCCTCGTCGACCCGCTCTCGCTCACGATGATGCTGATCGTCACCGGGGTCGGCGGCCTCATCGTCCTCTACTCGAACGGCTACATGGCGGGCGAGGACGAGGAGCGGCGGTACTTCGCCTACATGGCGTTCTTCGTCTTCTCGATGCTGATGCTCGTGATGGGCGGCAACCTGCTGCTGCTGCTCGTCGGCTGGGGGCTCGTCGGCCTCGCGTCGTACCTCCTGATCGGCTTCTACCACGACCGCCCGAGCGCGATCGACGCCGCGAAGAAGGCGTTCGTGATCAACACCGTCGGCGACGCGGCGATGGCGCTCGCCCTGTTTCTCGCGATCGCCAAGGTCGGGAGCCTCGACTACGGCACCGTCTTCGCCGCGGCGCAGAGCGGCCAGCTGTCGGACACCGTCGTCACGCTGCTCGCCCTCGGCCTCCTCGCCGGCGCCGTCGCGAAGTCCGCGCAGATCCCGCTCCACACCTGGCTCCCGGACGCGATGGAGGGACCGACGCCGGTCTCCGCGCTCATCCACGCGGCGACGATGGTCACCGCCGGCGTCTACCTCATCTGCCGCACGCATCTCATCTTCCAGGCCGCGCCCGACATCCAGCACCTCGCGGCGATCCTCGGGCTGGTCACGCTTCTTGCGGCGGGCGTGATCGCGCTCGTCCAGTGGGACATCAAGCGCGTCATCGCCTACTCGACGATGAGCCAGATCGGCTACATGTTCGTCGGCGCGGGGATCGGCGCGTACCCGTTCGCGATGTTCCACCTCGTCTGACGCACGCCTTCTTCAAGGCCCTCCTGTTCCTCACCGCCGGGCTCGTGATCCACCACCTGGACGGCGAGCAGGACATCCGCAAGATGGGCGGCCTCGGGAAGTCGATGCCGTACACGCGCGGCGACCTTCCTGATCGGCTCCCTCGCGCTCGTCGGGATCCCGATCTTCTCGGGCTTCTGGTCGAAGGACGCGATCATCAGCTCGGCGCTCGCGTACGGCGGCCCCCTCGGCTGGACGCTCTACGTCGGCGGGCTCGTCGGCGCGATCCTCACCGGCCTCTACGCGTTCCGGCTCTACTTCCGCGTCTTCCACGGCGAGCCCGCGCTCTGCCGTCACGGCGCACGCGCGGCGCGCACCACGGCGAGGGCGCGCGTTCGATGCTCCTCCCGGTCGGCGTGCTCGCCGTCGGCGCGACGTTCATCGGGTTCCTCGCGATCCCGGGCGTGTGGGAGCCGTTCGAGACCTGGCTGGAGCCCGTCGTGCCGCCGCTCGTGCAGGCGTCCGTCGGCGAGGAGTGGCTGACGAGCCTGTTCGGGGTCGCGTGCGGCTCGCTCGGCATCTTCCTCGCCTGGCGGGCGTTCCAGGCGCGACGCGAGCTCGTGCCCGACGGCGCTCTCCGCACCGCCTTCGAGCACAAGCTCTGGTTCGACGAGCTCTACGACGTCGTCTTCTCGCGGCCGGCGCAGCTGATCGCGGTCAGGCTCCGGGACCGGTTCGAGGCACCGGTCGTCCAGGGCGGGCTCGACGAGGTCGCGGACGGCACGCTGCGCGGCGCGTCCGTCACTGCAAGCGCCCAGACCGGCCTCCTGCGGACGTATGCGCTCGCCATCACGGTGGCCGTCTCCGTCTTGACGCTCGTCTTCCTGGTGGTCCGCTGATGCTCACCACCGCCCTCATCGTGCTGCCGCTCGCGGGCGCGATCCTCGTCTGGATCCTGCCGCTCTCACGTGAGTCGACGAGCGGGCTCGCGCTCCTGGTCGCGCTCGCCGAGGTGGGTCTCTGGCTCGGGAGCGCCCGGAACTTCGACTTCGGAAGCGACGTGCAGCAATACGGCACCCAGCGCGAGTGGTTCGACCAGCTCGGGATCTCGTACGCGGTCGGCCTCTACGGCTTCCAGTTCTGGCTCGTCGGGCTGACGGTCGTCGTCGGGGCCTGCGCGATCGGCTACGGCGCCTGGGCCGAGCGCGAGCGGGCCCGCGCGTACTTCGGCCTCATGCTCTTCCTCGTCGGATCGCTCGTCGGCGTCTTCGCCGCCCAGGACCTGATCGTCTTCTACGTCTTCTTCGAGGCGATGCTCATCCCGCTCTACGTCCTCGTGGGCGCCTGGGGCGGCCCGCTGCGGGTGAAGGCGACCGTGACGTTCGTGCTCTACACGATGGTCGGCTCGCTCCTCATGCTCGCGTCGATCGTCGCGCTCGGGGTCTCGAAGGGCACGTTCCAGCTGGCCGACCTGGGGACGAGCTCGAACGACTGGATCTTCCTCGGCTTTCTCGCGGCGTTCGCCGTCAAGGCGCCGCTGCTCCCGTTCCACGGCTGGCTCCGCCTCGCGTACACGCAGGCGCCGCCCGAGGTCGGGGCGCTGCTCTCGGGCGTCGTCTCGAAGGCGGCCGTGTTCGGGCTCGTGTGGATCGTCCTCCCGCACTTCCCCGAGCCCGTCGAGGACTTCCGCACGCTCGTGCTCGTGCTCGCGGCCGCGACGCTCGTCTACGGGTCGGTGCTCGCATTCCGCCAGACGGACATCCGCGGCGTGGTCGCCTACTCCTCGATGGGCCAGATGGGGCTCATCGTGCTCGGCATCTTCGCCGCCAACGACCTGGGCCTCGACGGCGCCGTCCTCCAGTCGGTCAGCCACGGCCTCGTCTCCGCGTGCTTCTTCCTGCTCGCGGGGATGATCGAGACACGCGCCGGCACCGGCGTCCTGTCCGAGCTCGGCGGGATGGCCAAGGGGCGCCCGATTCTCGCCACGCTCGTGCTCGTGCTCGGGATGTACACGCTCGCCGTGCCGGGCTCGACGAACTTCGCCGGGGAGTTCTCGATCCTCGCCGGCGTCTTCGACCGGGGCTGGGGCTACGCCGCGGTCGGCGTGGCGGCGATGGTGCTCGCCGCGCTCTACGCGCTGCGGCTGATCTCCGGGATCCTCCACGAGCGCCGTGGCGCGGCGGTGCGCAACGAGTCGGACGACCTCGTCGGGGGCGAGCTGATCCTGCTCGTCCCGTTGGTCGCGATCCTCGTCGTGCTGACGGCGTGGCCTGCGGGGATCACCGAGCGGTCGTTCCCGTCCGGCCAGGCGACGACGTTCATCGGGTCACAGGGAGAGCTCGGCCCGTGATCGACACCCCGTCCGTCGACTGGCTCGCGCTGTCGCCGACGCTCGCGCTCCTGGCGAGCTCGGCGCTGACGCTCCTCGGCGCCGTGATCGTCCCGCGCGCGAGCGAGCGTGCCTTCTCGGTCGCGGTCTCCGTCGCCGGGTTCGGCGCCTCCGCGTTGCTCGCGGGCTGGGTCTTCGACCGCTCACCGGAGCCGACGGCCGTCGTCGTCGACTCGATGACACGGGACCGCCTGGGGGCGCTCGCGGCGATCCTCATCGCGCTCGTCGGGCTCGCCGTCGTGCTCCTCTCGGCCGGCGACCGGCGCCGCTCGCACGTCGGCGAGTACTACGCCCTTCTCGCGGCGACGACCGCCGGGATGGTGTTCTTCGTCTCCGCCGCGAACCTGATGACGATGTTCCTCGCGCTCGAGTGGTTCTCGATCGCGCTGTACGTCCTCTGCGCCCTCGACACGCACCGCCGGGCATCGCTCGAGGCAGGCCTCAAGTACCTGATCGTCGGCAGCTTCGGGTCAGGGATCCTGCTCTTCGGCTGCGCGCTCGTCTACGGCGCGACCGGCGAGCTCGGGTTCACGGCGATCCGTGACGCGACCGGAGCCGACGACCCGCTGTTCGTCACGGGGATGGCGATGATCCTCGCCGGGCTTGCCTTCAAGGTCTCGGCCGCGCCGTTCCACATGTGGACGCCCGACGTGTACCAGGGCGCGCCGACGACGGTGACCGCGTTCATGTCGGCCGCGACGAAGATCGCCGGTTTCGTGCTCATGCTCCGGATCCTCGTCACCGCGTTCCCCGAGCAGTCGGAGATCTGGACGGTCGCCGTCGCGGTGCTCGCCGTCTGCTCCCTCGCGATCGGCAACCTCGCGGCGATCGCGCAGCGCGACGTGAAGCGCATGCTCGCGTACTCGTCCGTCTCCCACGCCGGCTTCCTCCTGATCGCGGTCGCCGCGGACAGCGCGGCCGGTGGCGAGGCGCTCCTCTACTACCTGATCCCCTACGCCGCGGCGAGTGTCGGCGCGTTCTCCGTCGTCGCCGCGCGCGAGCGCGAGCAGGGCCGCGCCGTCACGCTGGACTCGCTCGCCGGGCTCGGCTGGGAGCGTCCCTATGTCGGCGTCGCAATGTGGTGGTTCATGCTCTCGATGGCCGGGTTCCCTCTCACGGGCGGGTTCCTGGGGAAGCTGTTCATCTTCTCGGCGATCTACGCCGCGGGCTGGTGGTGGCTCGTCGTGATCGGCGTGCTCGCCACGGCGCTCTCGCTCGCCTACTACTTGAACGTCATCCGAGCCCTGTACCTGCGCTCGGGCGAGGTGCCTTCCGGCCAGGTCGTGGTTGCGGGTGGCTCGCCGCCCCGGGATCTCCTGCTCGACGTCACGCTCGCGGCCGCGCTCGCCGTCACGATCGGCTCGTTCTTCTTCGTGCAGCCGCTCGTCGACCTCGCGACCGACGCGATCGCGTCGCTCCCGCTCTGACGGCGACCGCCGTCCCGGCGGCCCGAGCCTCGCCCCGCCCGTCCTCCGCGAGCCCCTCGAACGACGCGCTAGGCTCGCTCACATGGCGACCACGCTCACCTGGCTCGGTCACGCGGCCTTTCGACTCGACACGGAGGCCGGCACCCGTGTGTATGTCGACCCCTTCCTCGGCGGCAACCCGTCCTGTCCGGACTCGGAGCGGGAGCCCGAGCGGTGCGACCTCGTCGTCGTCACGCACGGGCACGACGATCACGTCGGAGACACGCTGGCGATCGCGGGGCGCTTCGACTGCCCTGTCGTCGCGCAGGTCGAGCTCCGCGGCTGGCTCGCGTCGAAGGGCCTGCCTCAGGACATGTCCCAGTCGCCGAACAGAGGCGGGACGGTCCGGTTCGGCGACGTGCGCGTGACGCTCACCGACGCCAACCACTCGTCGAGCACCTTCGAGAACGGCACCTTCACGTACCTCGGCGAGTCGTGCGGTCTCGTGCTCCGCATCGACGACGGGCCGACGCTCTACTTCGCGGGCGACACGAGTGTGTTCGGGGACATGGCCCTCATCGGGCGGCTCTACACCCCGGACGTCGCGGTGTTGCCGATCGGCGACCACTTCACGATGGGCCCCGACCAGGCGGCGCTCGCCGCGGAGCTCGTCGGCGCGCCGCGTGTGGTCCCGTCGCACTACGGGACGTTCCCGATCCTGACCGGCACGCCCGACGCGGTCCGCGCGCTGCTCCCGGACGGCATCGAGCTGTTGGCGCCGTCGCCGGGCGAGCCGCTCACGCTCTGATGCGCGAGCGCTGGTTCGGGTCGACGGGCCGGCGTGTGCCGGCGATCGCACTCGAAGGATCGCTCGACGTCGACGGCGCGCTGGTGGTCGACTCGGTGGACGATGTCGAGGCGCTGCGGAGCGCGCACGACGCGGGTGTCCCGGTTGTGGCCAGGGCGGCGGACGCGCAGGCGGTGGCGCGTGCACTCAGGCAGCCCGAGGTGGCGTGCGTCCTCGTCCCGGATCCAGCGCTCCTCGACCTCGATCTGCCCGAGCTGACGTATGGCTGAGCCCGTCGCGACGTACTCGATCTGCGCGTGCGACCTCGACCGCGGCCAGTGGGGAGTCGCGACGCAGTCGAAGTTCCTCGCCGTGGGGTCGGTCGTCCCGTGGGCCATGCCGCATGTCGGTGCCGTCGCGACCCAGTCCTATGCGAACCCCCGCTACGGGCCGGATGGGCTCCGGCTCCTCGGCGACGGTCTATCCGCCGTCGAGGTCGTCGAGCGGCTCACCGCCGCCGACGACGACCGCGGGCAGCGCCAGCTCGGCATCGTCGACGGCCAGGGTCGCGCGGCGACGTACACGGGCGCGGAGTGCCACGCCTGGGCAGGCGGGCGAACGGGGAGCTGCTACGCGGCGCAGGGAAACATCCTCGTCTCCGGAGCCACTGTCGATGCGCTCGCCGAGACGTTCGAGGCGACCCCCGCGATGACGCTCGCCGAACGGCTGCTCGACTGCCTCGACGCCGCCGAGGCGGCCGGAGGGGACAGCCGGGGCCGCCAGTCCGCCGCGCTGCTGGTCGTCGAGCGCGACGGTGGCTACGCGGCTCTCTCGGACACCCTCGTCGACCTCCGCGTTGACGACCATCCCGATCCGCTCGTCGAGCTGCGCCGCCTGTTCGGTCTCCACGACGCGCTGTTCGGTCGCACGCCGCGCGACGAGTGGCTCGCGGTCGATCCTGCCCTCCGCACGGAGCTCGACGAGCGCCTCGCACGGGCCGGCCATCCGAGCCTCGGGTCGTGGGCGGCGGTGGAGAACCTCGAGGAGCGGGTGGACGGCGAGGACGAGGTCGACCCGGTCGTCCTCGAGCGACTGCGGGTCGCGACACGAGCGAACGCTACGAGGTGACCTCGCTCGAGCCGGATCGCCCCTGACCTCGCGCGAGCGCGTCAGCGGCCGCCGTCGCCCGGAAGCCGGCGGCCGGCAGCCAGCTCGCGGAAAGCCGGGACGGGATCGTGCTCCGGACGGGCGACCAGGATCACAGCGCCGGGCTCGGCCCCGGCGAGTCCGCCGACGAGCAACTCGACACCGGCCGCGAGCGCGAAGGCCTTGTGCGCCTGCGCTCCCCCGAACGGCACGAGCTCGTCGGCGCGCGCCCTGCCGAGCAGGACGTCGCCGTGGGTCACGGCGCCCATCGAGACGTCGGCGACGAACGGCCGGCCGTCCGACGACGGCATGGCAATCGCGATCGGGTTCGTCCCGGTGAGCGGGGGACCGCCCTCCGGGTGCGGCAGGCGCCGGGGCGAGGTCGCGGTGACCACCGCCACGAAGCCCACCTCGGTGAGGCGTCGCGCCCACGTCCCGAGCACGCCCGTCGGAAAGCACGACTCGGCGACGACGAGACGCGCGCCGGCAGGCGGGTCGGCGACGAGAGAGTCGCAGATCGCGGCGAGCGTGACGTAGCCGAGCGCTCCCTTGCCGTCCCAGCGCTCGAGGCCGTCAGCGTGCCCGACCCGCTCGGGACGGCCCTGCGGATCGTGGCTCGAGCCGAGCAGATCGACGAGCCACGGCACGCGGGCGAGTCCGTGACCAGGCTTTCCGTCGGCGTCCGCCGCGGCGAGATGGTCGACGACGACACGTGCGTCCGCCTCGGAGAGCCCCGCGGCTCGAAGGAGGTCCCGGGCCTCGCCGGGGCTCACGGGACGACCCAAAAGGGTTGACGTGGAACAGTGGTGTTTGGACTCGCGCACATCTGGGTACGCTTTACACGGTCCTCACACCACTAGTGGGAGGATGTGAACTGGATGGCCGCGCCTCCCCCCGGCGCGGACGTGCAGGACGGCGAATGGGCCCACCGCCGCAGGGTCCGCCGTCACCGGAAGGGAGCCTTCGGGCTCCCTTCCCTGCATCGGACTCAAAGCACCGTCAGCGCCTTGCGGATCAGGCCCGGTCGCCGGCCGGCAACGGCGCCTGCGAGCTCCCTGATCGCGCCCGCGGCCTCGGCGTCCGGTGCCGTCTCGAAGATGGGGCGGCCCTCGTCTGCAGCCTCGCGCAGCGCCGGGTCGAACGGGATCCTGGCGAGGAGGGAAACGTCGATCTCGGCCGCGAGCGCCTCGCCGCCCCCGGAGCCGAAGAGCTCCTGGCCGGAGCCGACGAGCCACGACATGTTCTCCACGACCCCCAGCACGCGCATGCCGGTCTTCTGGGCCATGATCGCGGCGCGCACCGCAACCTGCTGGGCGGCCGGCTGCGGCGTCGTGACGACGATCGCCTCCGCCCGCGGGAGGAGCTGCCCGAGCGAGATCGCGACGTCCCCCGTGCCGGGCGGCATGTCGACCACGAGCGTGTCGAGCTCGCCCCAGTGGACGTCGGAGAGAAACTGCTCGAGGGCCTTGTGGAGCATCGGGCCGCGCCACATGATCGGGCCGTTGTCCTCGGCGAAGAGGCCGATCGACATCACCTTGAGGTCTCCCCGCACGGGTGGGACGATGAGCGAGTCGACCACGATGGGTCGCTGGGTGATTCCGAGGACGTGCGGAATCGAGTACCCGTACACGTCCGCGTCGAGCACGCCGACGCGCTCGCCGCGCTCGGCGAGCGCCGCCGCGAGGTTCGCGGTGAGCGTCGACTTTCCGACACCCCCCTTCCCCGACGCGACCGCCACGACCCGCGTGGCCGGATCCAGTCGGATCTCCCGCTCGGCCCGGCCGCCGCGGAGCCTGGACGCGAGGGCAGCCTTCTCCTCGGGCGTCATCACGTCGAAGCGGAGGGAGACGTCCGTCACGCCCGGAACCCCGCCCACATGCTCGGCGACCTGCTGCTCGAAGCTCGACCGGAGCGGGCAGCCGGCGACCGTGAGCGCGATCACCACGTCGACCGCGCCGTCCGCCGAGACGACGACGTCGCGGACCATGTCGAGCTCGGTCACGGGGCGCTTGAGCTCGGGGTCGATCACGCGCTCGAGCGCCGTCAGGATCGCATCGCGGTCGGGCACCATCGATGATCAGCCTAGCGTCGCGTTTCCGCCGCGCGTTGAGCGCCGGACACGCGAAGGGCGGCAGCGACACGGCGGCACGCGTCGTCCGTCGCCGCGGCGACCACCCGCGAGCGCTGACCGAGGTCGAGCGGCGCGGCACCGAACGACGTGTCCTCGAAGAGGTCGATCGCACAGCCCCGCTCGCGGACGAGGAGCTGCGCGGCCGCGATGTCGACCGCGCGTGCGGGCTTGAGACAGCAGACGGCGTCGACACGGCCGGCGGCGAGATGGCAGAGCGAGAGCGCGAGCGAGCCCATGACGCGCACCCGGTGGGCGACACCGCGCAGAGCCGGGACGACGGCGGCGATCGCGTCGGTCGTCGTTCCCTCCAGCGAGAGGATCTCGACGGTCTCCCCCGGCAAGGGCCCGTCGAGCGGCGCGCCGTCGAGCCGGGCACCGGCGCCCCGCTCGGCCACCCACTCCTCGCGCGTGCCGAAGTCGAAGACGTAGCCGAAGACGACGTCGTCCATCGTCGGTCCGTCGGCGACGGCGATCGAGAGGGCGAAGAACGGGATCCCGCGCTTGGCGTTGACCGAGCCGTCGATCGGGTCGACGACGACGATCGGGCTCCCTCCGGCGCCGAATGCTCGGACGCCGAGCTCCTCCGACACGAGCGTCAGGTCGGTGCCGAGCGCCTCGAGGCGGCGCACGACCGCGTCCTCCGCGCCGGCGTCGATGGCGGTCGTGTCGTCGCCGCCCTCGCCGGCTCGCAGCACCGGCTCGCGCTCGAGGCGCGTCGGCAGCCGGCGGAGCACGTCCTCGACATCGTCGACCGCCCCGCGGCAGACGGCGAGCCACTCCGTCACGCGTCGACGGGCTGGAGCAGGAGGCCGGACACGAGCTTGGGGTAGAAATACGTCGCCTTCTGCGGCAACGTCTGACCCGCTCGCGCGCGCGCGAACACCTCCTCGACACCGAGTGGTCTGACCACGAGCGCGGCGTCGGCCACGCCGTCCGCGACACGCCGGACTGCCTCGTCGCGGTCGGGCGTGTACGAGATGCCGTCGTGACCGAGCCGGTCGACCAGCTCGACGTCGAGCTCGCCCTCCGCGCCCCGCACGAGCCGGGCCCCGTCGCGGCGGACGAGCACCGCGGCGGCGCTGCCGGCAGGCTCGCGGTCGAGCGCCTCGAGCGCGCTCTCGACGTCCGCATGGTCGTCGCCGGGGAGGTCGATGTCGGGCCGGTTGGAAAACACCCTGTGGGTCGCGAAGATCGCAAGGCCTTCGTCGGTCGTCGGCACGAGGACGACGAGGATCCTGTCCGCACCGTCCTCCTGCGCGAACGCCACCGCCGTCTCGTACCGATGGTGCCCGTCCGCGATGAGCAGCTGCCGGTCGGCGAAGAAGGACGCGACACCCCGGTCGCCTTCGAGACGCCAGAGCTTCGAGCCGGCGACCGCGAGGTCGGGCTCGCGCGCCGGACGCTCGACCGGCGGCACGCCCTCGTGGAGGAGGAAGATCGGCTCGAGCTGGGTCCGGGTTGCACGCAGAAGCGCGAGCCGCCCCTCGATCGGCCCGCGGTGCGTGCGCTCGTGCGGGAGAACGGCACCCGTCGCATAGGGCTCGGCGCGGAGAGAGGCGACGATGCCGCTGCGGACGCGCGCAACGCCGTCGGGGCCGACGAAGCGCTGCTCGAGCCACCACACCGCCGGCGTCTCGTCCCGGACGAGCACGCCCTCGGCCAGCCAGTCACGGAGTCGGGCTGCCGCCACATCGGGGTCGGGCTCGAGGGTCAGGCGGACGGCGTTGTGGGGATCGCGCGCGGCGAGCGCAGCCCGCTCCGGCTCGTCGATCACGTCGTACGGGGGTGCGGTGACGTCCTCGGTCGGCCGCGCGTACCGGACGGCGCGGAACGGGCGGACGTCGGCCACCGCCCGAGCCTACACTCACGCCGTGGCGACGATCGCCGAGCTCGTCGAGGATCGAACGGTCGACGGCGTCTACGCCGTCGCCCGCAAGCGCCGGCTGACGACCCGCGGCGGGAAGCCCTATCTGGCGCTCGAGCTCGTCGATCCGAGCGGACGCATCGAGGGGCGGGTGTGGGACGACGTCGAGCTCCTCGACCGCCGCTTCTCCGAGGGCGACGCGGTGCGCGTCCTCGGACGCGTCGAGCGGTTCGACGGCCGGCTGCAGCTCGCCGTCCGGACGGTGGAGGCGACCGACACCGACCCGGCGGGGCTCGCACCCGCGCTCAGGCGAGACGCCGACGAGCTCGAAGGGTTCCTGGAGTTCCTCGCCGCGGAGATCTCCCATCCCGCGCTCGCGGCGCTCGTCGGCGGGCTGCTCGGGGAGCGCGAGGTGCGTGAGGGGATGCGTCTGCTCCCGGCCGCCGGCGCGGACGGGCATCACGGGTACGCCGGCGGCCTGCTCGAGCACACGGTGGGCGTCGCGACGCTCTGCCGCGAGACGGCACAGCTCCACCCCAGGCTGCGCGCCGACCTGCTCGTCTCGGCGGCGCTCCTCCACGACATCGGGCGCGTGGCCGAGCTCGGTCGCGGGCCGGCGTTCCGCCCGACCCCGGAAGGCGCGCTGCTCGGGCATGTCCAGCTCGGCGTGCGGCTCGTCGACGAGCGCGCGCGCTCTCTCGACAGCCGGGCGCGCGCGGAGCTCCTCCACGCGATCGCAGCACACCACGACCGCGGCGCGGCCCGGACGGCCGAGGCCGCCGTGCTGTACCACTCGAACCAGCTCGACGCCGTCGCCGCCACCCGCCCGGTCGGCGACGACTGAACCGTTGGGCGTCGCCGCTCTCGCGCTCCTCGGAGCGGCGTCCTGGGGTGTCGGCGACTTCCTCGGGGGCGTCGCGGCGCGCCGGATCCACGTCCTCACCGTGCTCGTGGTCTCGCAGGCCATCGGCGCGGCCGGTGCGGCCGCATGGGTCGTCGTTTCGACCGACGCGCCGCCGGGGCTCGACGACCTGCTCCCGGCTGCCGGGGCCGGCCTGTGCGGCGCCGTCGGCCTCGCCGCGCTCTACCGCGGCATGGCGGTCGGCGCCATGGGGATCGTCGCACCCATCTCGGCGGCGAGCCCCGTCGTCCCGCTGGTCGTCGACCTGGGCCGCGGCGTGTCGCCGTCGGCGCTCCAGTGGGCGGGGATCGCGGCCGTGCTGGGCGGGATCGTGGTGCTCGCGCGAGAGCCGGGAAGCACGCGGAAGGCACGGGTCGCTGCGGGTGTGACACTGGCGCTCGTCGCCGCGCTCGCCTTCGGCCTGTTCATCGTCGGGCTCGACGCCGCCGCGGACGGCGGCGTGCCCTGGACGATCCTCACGGCGCGCGGGACGTCCACCACCCTCGCGCTCGTCCTGGCGTTGACGGCATCGGTCTCCGTCCGGCCGGCTGCACGGCTCCTGCCGACGGTCGCGGCGGTCGGCGTCTTCGACACCACCGCCAACATCCTCGTCGCCTTCGCGACCACGAAGGGCTCGGCCGGCGTCGTCGCGGTGCTCAGCGCCCTCTACCCCGTCGCGACGATCGTCCTCGCGCGGCTCTTCCTGGGCGAGCGGCTCGACCGGACGCGCCGTCTCGGCGGTGTGCTCGCCCTCGGGGGAGCCGCGATCGTGGCCGCGGGCTAGCGGCGCCGTACGGACGACGTTTGACCGCGCCGCGGGGCGGTACTAGGTTCCCGACCGTCAACAGGCGCCGAGTAACGCCGCCGATGAGCGGGATGAGGTGCGAGGGGCCCCGGCAACGGGGCTCTCGCCGTTCGCTAGACGTTGAAGCGGATGTTGAGGACGTCGCCGTCGGCGACCACGTAGGTCTTGCCCTCGAGTCGTTGCGTGCCGCGCTTTGCCGCCTCCGCGTGCGACCCGGCGTCGAGCAGGTCCTCCGCCGAGATCACCTCGCAACGGATGAAGCCGCGCGCGATGTCCGAGTGGATCGTCGCGGCCGCATCGAGCGCGGTCTGACCGCGGCGGAGCGTCCATGCCCGCGTCTCCTTCTCGCCGGCCGTGAAGAAGGCGATCAGCCCGAGCGCGTCCTTCAACCGGCGTACGACCTCGTCGAGCGCGGACGGCCCGTCACGGAACTCTGCCGCCTCCTCGTCGGAGAGCTCGGCGAGCTCGGCCTCGAGCTTGCAGTCGATCCCCCCGGGACCGTTCTCGACGGCGATCAGCGGCTTCGTCGTGAGCGGGTCGAGCTCGGCGGGCAACGTGTCGGGCCAGTCGGCGAGCGTCTTCCCGGCGTCGAGGTGCGCGAGGAGCGCGGCAAGGGTCTCCGCCTCCACGCGCTTCGCGGCGTCGCCGGACTTCGCCTCCTTCTGGACCCGCTCGTGGCGGCGCTCGACGTGGTCGCGGTCGGCCACGAGGAGCTCGAGCCTCAGGGTCTCGAGGTCGTCGTCCGGACGAGCGTCACCCGAGAACCCGTCCAGCACGGCGAGGATCGCGTCGACCTGGCGCAGGTTGCCGAGGAGCTGTGGCCCGGTGCCGGGCACGTCGACCATGCGGATCGCGGCGGGTGTGACCTTCCTCGCCGACACGAGGCCCGCGAGCTGCTCGAGCCGGTCGTCGGCGATCGTCGCCATGCCGACGTTCGGCTTGTCCGTCACGGACGCATACGCCGTGATCTCCGCGCCGGCGCGGGTCAGCGCGTTGAACAGCGTCGTCTTGCCGCTGTTCGGAAGCCCCACGATCCCGACCTCGAGCGCCATCGGCGGCCAGGGTAGTCGAGCCGTGCGAAAGGCAGGCGCGCTGCGATCGACCGCCTCGGCCGCAGGGAGGCGGTCAGGCGGTGCCGCGAACCGCCCAGGCGCGGGCGGAGACGACGAACGAAGCCGGAGGCATCAGCGCGCGGCACCGCTCGCGCAGGGCGTCGCGGCGCTCCGGCTCGAGACCCGCGACGTGCACCCCGGCGGGCCCGACCCCGTACGTGAACGGCTCCCACCAGTCCTCGAACGTCCGATGCTCGACATCGACGGAGATCGATCCCTCCTCGACCTCTGCCAGCCCCGCCTCGAGCGCGAGTCGCTCGAGGTCACCGCGCCGCGCGCCCGGGAGCCGGGACTCGTCGACGACGTCGGGATCGAGCTCGCGTGCGGCGTCCCAGAAATGCGACAGCGGCCCGCCGCCGCCCGCGTGGTCCCATACGCAGGCGCCGACGACGCCACCCGGGCACGTCACACGCCGCATCTCGCGCAGCCCGGAGACGGGGTCGGCCATGAAGTGGACGACGAGCTGGGCGAGGGTGACGTCGAAGGCGCCGTCGGTGAACGGCAGGCGTTCGGCGGATGCCGCCCGCACGTCGACCCCGGGGTTCCGCGCGCGCGCAGCATCCACGAATCCCTGCGACGGATCGACGGCCGCGACGGCAGCGGGGCCGACGCGTCGTGCGAGCTCGGTGACGAGAGCGCCCGGCCCGCACCCGACGTCGAGGACGCGCTGGCCCGGGGCGACCCCCGCCAGGTCGGCGAAGAGGGGTGCGAGCGGCACCGAGTACCGCCCCATGAACCGGTCGTAGGCCTCTGCTCCGACGGCGAAGCTCACGCGCTCTGGAAGCCTGGCTGCGAGCCCTTCGTGAACCGCTTGAGGTAGAGGAGGCGCGGCACGACGACCGTGATGCGGCCGTCGTCGGTCTCGAGCTCGACCGTGCCGCCGGCGCCCGCGGACACCGCACGTTCGAGGCTCTCCGCCGCAGCGGGCGAGACCATCGCCGCAATGATCTGCCCGCCCTCGAAGGCGAGCTCGACGCGGATCGATTCCTCAGACAGGGCACACCACCTCGGTCAGGACGCCGT
This sequence comes from uncultured Actinomycetes bacterium, assembly GCA_963792245.1. Taxonomy (GTDB): domain Bacteria; phylum Actinomycetota; class Thermoleophilia; order Gaiellales; family Gaiellaceae; genus Gaiella. The sequence goes on along the minus strand of CAWBVO010000016.1, from coordinate 28,236 downwards.
GGACGGCGTCGGGATGGACGAAGGCGACCTCCAGGCCGAAGAGCCCGCGCCGCGGCGCGCGGTCGACAAGTTCGGCTCCGGCGCGCTCGAGGTCGGCAAGCGCGTCGCCGACGTCCTCGACCTCGTACGCGACGTGGTGCATGCCGGGACCGCGCCGCGCAAGAAAGCGCCCGACCGGGGTGTCGTCCGCCGTCGGCTCGAGAAGCTCGATGCGGCTCGGGCCGACGAGCATCGAGGCGGCGTCGACCCCCTGCTCCGGCACGGCCTCGCGATGCTCCATCACCGCCCCGAACAGTCTCCCGTACGTCGCGACCGCCTCGTCGAGATCGGTGACCGCGAACCCGAGATGGTGGACGCCTCGAACGCTCACGCCGCGATCGTACTCGGACGGTTTCGGGGCGGGGCGAGGACGTCGTCGACCAGCCCGTACTCGACCGCCTCCTCGGGCGTCATGAACCGGTCGCGGTCGATGTCGTCCATGACCTGCTCGATCGTGCGCTCCGCATGGCGCGCGATGATCTCGGCCATCTGCCGCGTCGTCGCCTCGACCTCGCGGGCGGCGATCGAGATGTCCGCCGGGGCGCCGCGGAAGCCGGCGGAGCCCTGGTGGATCATCAGCTTCGCGTTCGGCAGCGCGAATCGCTTGCCCGGGGCGCCCGCGGCGGTGATCATCGCGGCCGCCGACATCCCCATCCCGAAGCAGATCGTCGACACGTCCGGACGGACGTGCTGCATCGCGTCGTAGATCGCAAGCCCCGCGTAGACCTCGCCGCCCGGCGAGTTGACGTAGAGCGCGATGTCCTTGTCGGGGTCCTCGGCCTCGAGGTACAGGAGCTGGGCGACGATGAGGTTCGCGATCTCCTCGTCGATGGGTCGCCCGAGGAAGATGATCCGGTCGCGCAGCAGGCGCGAGTAGAGATCGAAGGCCCGCTCGGCGCGGCCGTCTGCCTCGAGGACGGTCGGGATCAGCGGCACGGAGACCTCCTCGTCGAGTATCGTGCAACCATCGGGTTGCCTTATCGTAACGCAACTAGGAGGTTGCGCGTGCAGATAGAGCGGGAGATCGTCCTCCCCGTCCCGCGCGAGGAGGCGTGGGAGGCGCTGACCGAGCCCGAACGGCTCGAGGAGTGGTTCGCGAACGACGTCGAGCTCGACGCGGTACCAGGCGGGGAAGGGGTGTTCGAGTGGGGCGACGGCGAGGTGCGCCACGCCGTTGTCGAGGAGATCGAGGAGCTCGAGCGGATCGTCCTCCGCTGGGACGACGACGGCCGGGTCGAGCTCGAGCTCGCCGAGCACCCGGCCGGGACGCTCGTCCACGTCCGGGAGACGGCGCCCGAGTGGGGCATCGCGCTCGACCTGCACGCGAGCGCCGCGTGGGCGACGGCGTAGGCGCGGTCTTCGCCGCGCTCGCCGACCCGAGCCGGCGCACGATCGTCGAGCGGCTCGCGCAGGCGGGTCGTGCGACGCCCACGGAGCTCGCAGGCGAGCTGCCGATGACCCGGCAGGGGGTCGCAAAACACCTCGCGACGCTCGAGCAGGCGGGCCTCGTCCACGCGCGCCGCGAGGGCCGAAACGTCGTCTACCGCCCGGATCCGGCTCCGCTCCGAGACGCCGCAGAGTGGATGGACCGCGTCGGCGTGGAGTGGGACGAGCGGCTCGCCGCTCTCGCGAGGCACGTGGCCGAGCGCTCGGGCTGACGCGTCTCTCCGCGTCTACGCGGGCAGCCAGCCCTCCCGGTATCCGGTCAGCCGGCTGCTCCCGAACCGCGCATACGCCTCGGCAGGATCGGTCGTCTCGCGCTCGACGCCGGCGCCGTGGCGCAGCGCGGCCGCGTCGACGGTGTATGCGCCCCAGTCCGCTCCGGTCGAGCGCTCGCGTGCGCCGACGGCGAGGACGAGGCATGGCCCCTCCCCCGCCCCGACGATCACGTGGCCGGTGCCGGCCGGACAGTGGACGAAGTCCCACGCCCGAAGCGGCCGCTCCTCGCCCTCCACGACGAGCACCGCCTCACCGCGGAGCACGAGGAAGCCCTCCTGGTCGTTCTCCCGGTGGTACATGGCCATCGGCTCCCCCGGGCCGAGGACGGTCAGATTGATCCCGAGCTGGGGAAAGTCCGTCGCGCCCTCGAATCCCGCGCCCTCGAACTCGCACAGCGCGCCGCGGCCGTCGCGCTTCCACCATTGGGCGGCTCGGGCGTTCAGGACGTACCACCCCTGCCCGCGGGGGACGAGACCATGCTCCGTCGACACCAGCTCCGCCCGGGAGGCCATTCGACCGACTATGCCTGCCGACGCGCAGCGCGGCACGCGGTCAGCGGCGGACGACCGCGACGATCGCGCGCGCGCCCTCCCCCGTCCCGAGCTCGACCGCCACCAGGAGCGGATGACCGAGCCACCGGTCACGGCGCGGATCCACCCCCTCCCACCCGGCGGAGAAGTCGTCGAGGACGATCGTCGCCCCCGGCGACGCGAGGGCGAGGACGGCATCAGGATCGTCCTTGGCATCGCCCGCGTCGACGAAGACGAGGTCGAACGGCGCGTGCGGCGACAGCCGCTCCCGCCAGTCTCCCTCCAGGACGTCGACGTCCGGGTCGTCGGCGAAGAGCTCGGCGACGGCACGCGCAAGCCGCTCGTCCCGTTCGGCCGTGACCAGCGCGACGCCCGGCGGCAGTGCGGACGCGAGCCAGGCCGTTCCCACGCCGGCACCCGTGCCGATCTCCCCCACGCGCTCGACGCCGCGACGTCCCGCGAGGACGTGCAGCAGCTTTCCGTCGTCGTCGCGGCAGCTCCGCGCGAAGCCCAGGGCGTCGGCGAGCGACTTCGCCCGGGCCACGAGCGGCGGCACCGTCACGGCGTGGCCGAGACGACCTCGTCGGTCGTGGTGAAGCGGACGCGGCGGCGGCGCCACTCGTCGAGCACCGCCGCGACGCGCTCCTCCGAGAGCCCGCGTGAGGCGTCCTCGACGAAGGCCACGTCGTACCCACGCGCGAGAAGCCCCATGATCGCCGCGTGGTTGCACACGTCGGTCGCGACGCCGAAGACGAGCACCTCGCTCGGCCCGAGGGCCGCGAGCACCGGCTCCAGGTTCGGGTTCGAGAACGCGCTGTACGTCTTCTTCAGGAGGAGCAGCTCGCGCCGACCCTCCACGAGCCCCGGGAGGAGGCCCGGAGGGTATGGCGTCAGCGAGAGCGGCAGAGGGTCGCCCTGCGCGGTCTCGGCGACCTTCGCGGCGCCGGGCGTGCCGCGCAGGCAGTGCGGCGGGTAGGTCGTCTCGTAGTCGGGTGCCTCGGAGAGCTCGGGGTCGGTCAGCTCGTGGTCGTCGACGGTGGCCAGGTGGGTGACGTCGTGCTGTGCGGCCCAGCGCACGAGTCGGGCCATCGCCGGCAGCGCCGCCTCGGCGTCCGGCACGGGGAGCTTCGCACCGGTGCGGACGAAGTCGACCTGCGTGTCGACGTCCCAGAGCAGTGGGCCGCTCACGCCGGCGCGCCTGCTGCCGCGAATCTCCGCGGGCCGCGCGTGTATTCCCAGCCCGGGCGCCAGTCGAACGGCCGCGTGACGACGCTCTCGAGCTCCTCGCCGTCGAGCAGATGGTCGAGCGCCCAGCGCGTCGCGGTATGGCCGATGACGAGGATCCGCTCGTCGGACGGGACGCCCTCGAGGAAGTCCGCGACCCGCTCGACCGCATCGCGATAGCTCTCGCCGCCCGGGAACGGCCGGTCGATCCGAAGAGCGCGCTCGCGCTCGAGGACGGCGACCGGCGCGCCGTTGAGCTCGCCGTAGTCGATCTCCCGCAGGCGCCAGTCGAGCTCGATCGGAATCCCCGAGCCCTCGAACGCGATCTCCACCGTCTCGACGGCGCGCGCGAGATCAGAGGCATGGACGGCCTGGATCCCGTCCGCCCGCCGGCGCGCGCCGAGCTCGGCGGCGAGCTCGCGTCCGCGCAGCGAGAGCGTCCCACCGAGCCAGCCGGTCGCGATCCCCCGCTCGTTGTCGACCGTGAGCGAGTGGGTCTCGAAGACGAGCCCTGCGGATCGGCTCATTCGACGAGCTCGAGCCGCGAGCTCGGCCGGTAGCGGCGGCCGACCTTGGGCGTCGCCCTCCCGTCGGTCATCACGATGTCCGCGGTGAAGTCGTTCTCGCCGCGGATGAGCGAGGAGCCGACCCCGTACGCGTCGACCGGCACGCCCCGGCGCTCGAAAGCCTCGATCTTCTCGACCGTGAAGCCGCCGGACGCCACGATCCGCACGCGCTCGAAGCCGTCCTCGTCGAGCGCGGCGCGCACCTTGCGCACGAGGCGCTCGTTCACGCCGCGCGGGTCGAAGTCGCCCATCTCCTCCCACAGCGCGCGGTCGACGAGCTGCCTCGACGTGTCGAGGCGGACGCCCCAGAGCCGCGGGCCGAGCGCGCGCGCGACGTCGAGCGCCGTCCGGACGGAGTCGTTGTCGAAGTCGACCAGCACGGTGATGTGGAAGTCCTCGCCCGCCCAGTCCGCAAACTTCGTCGCCGCGAGCACGGTGTTGCCGCCGTAGGCCGCGATCAGCGAGTGCGGGACGGTGCCCACGCCCCTGCCGCCCCACCACGACGCCTGGGCGTCCGAGGTGACACCGACCTCCGCCCCGAGCACGGCGCCCGCGACGTGCGCGGCGTAGCCGTCGCCCGTCTGCACGCGATGGTGGTCGTGCCGCGCGGGCATGAAGATGATCGGCTTGCCGTTCGCGGCCTCGAGCACACGAGCGGTGTTCGTCGCGATCAGCGTTCTCCGCGCGAGCGTGCCGAGCACCACCGTCTCCAGGTGGGCGAAGGTGGTGTAGTCCCCTTCGACCGTCATCACCGCCTCCCAGGGGTCGATGCGATCGCCGTCGCGAAGCGCATGGACGGTCAGACCCTCCCAGTCGTGCGAGCACAGCTCGAGGATCGCGAGCGCCTCGTCCATCCCGCCCAGCATGGCGTGCCACCGCTGGAAGACCTGCATCACCACGCGCGGACGGCGGCCGTCGTGCAGCAGGGCCGAGCGCGTGTGGTTGAAGTACGCGTCGCTGTAGTAGCCGTCGCGCATCTTCTCCACCGGCAGGTCGAAGATCGACGGGTCGAGCCGGCCCTGCCGGGTCCGCGTCGCGCCCGTGCTCACGCCGCGTCGCGCTCGGCCTCGAGGACCGACCTCAGGGCGGCTTCGGCGACCTCGAGCTGGGCGTCGCTCGGCTCGCTCGTGGAGAGTCGGCGCTGGAGCTCGCTCCCGGGAAAGGCGAGCGCGCGCGCGAGCTTCCGGTCGGGGTTCCTCGACATCCAGCCGAAGACCTCGACCGCCGCTCCGACCGCACCGACCGTGCCCACGAAGCGCGCGGCCGTCCGGTGGCGTGCGGGGACGAGCTCGGCGGCCGCCCCGGCGAGCGCGGTCGCGAGCGTGAGGGGCCCGACGAGGTGGGACCCGCAGCGTTCGTGCTCCTTCGGGGCGCGCTCGCCTGTCTCGTACGTCCCGATCGAGACGTGCTCCGCGCCGTGGTACGAGGTCAGCTCCTCGCCCCGAAGGGCGATGAGCGCCGGAACGAGCGAGGCGATCACCACGGCAGCCTCGCGCGGGACGACCGGCAGCGAGGATCGCCGAACGAGCGTGGCACCCGTCGACGCCGCGATCAGCGCGACGCCGACAACCGGCCGCTCGAACGGCAGGCGCGCCTCGGGCAGGCCGCGCTTCATCGCGGGCAGCACGGCGAACGCCTCGGCGAGACGGAGCGGCCCGCGCACGAGCGGTATCGATCCCCCGAGCGCGAGGCGCGGCTTCGGCCCTGACGCGGCCTTGATCGTGCCGTCGGGCAGCCGAACGGCGGCCCCCCACGTGCGTGGGCCGTGCACGAGGACCCCGTTCTGGAGGGCCATGCCGCCGAGGCGAAGCTTCTCCATGCCCGGAGGGTAGCGAGCCTGGTCGTGGCGCCCGCGGGCCGCAAGCGTCGTCCGCCCGCTTCCCGGACGGCTCTCGCGTGGTCAGCCGGTGGTTCCGGCGCCCGCCAGCCGGCGGAGGGCGTCCTGGAGTGCCTCCGCCGCACGCCTGCTGTCGAGCCCCCGGCCGTCGAGCGAGGCCACCGGCATCACCTCGCGCACCGAGGAGGACGTGAACACCTCGTCGGCCCCGAGGAGCCGCTCCACGCCGAAGGCGCCGGTCTCGACGGCATAGCCTGCCTCCCGCGCGAGCCCGAGCAGCGCGGCGCGCGTCTCGCCCGCGAGGATTCCGAGCTCGAGGGCGGGTGTCACGAGGAGGTCGCCCTCGCGCCACCACACGTTCGTCACCGTCCCCTCGAGCACGGTGCCGTCGAGGTCGACGAACACCGCGTCGTCGGCACCCCGGCGCTTTGCCTCCGCCTCGGCGGCGACGTGCGTCGCGTAGCTCACCGACTTCGTGCCCGGCAGGAGCCACGCCGCGGAGCGTGCGGGGAACGCGAGCGTGACGAGCCGCTGGCCGCGTTTCCGGACAGCCTCGATCCAGTCGGGGACGGCCGAGACGAGGACGATCGCCGACGGGCCCGCGCCGGGCGCGCCCGGCGTCCAGTAGACGCGCACGCCGAGGTCGCCTGCACCCCCGGCCGCGATCGTGTCGAGCACGAGAGCGCGCAGTTCGTCGATCTCCGGCGCGGGCAGCCCGAGCCGCTCGGCCGATGCGGCGAGCCGCGCGAGGTGCTCGTCGAGACGAAACGGCCGCCCGGCGTAGACCCGCAGCGTCTCGAACGCCGCACGCCCGCGCGAGAACCCCTCGTCGCTTGCCGCGACGACCGCCTGCTCGGGGTCGACGACCCCGCGCCCGGAGACTCCCGCCGCGATCGGCCGATCGCTCATCGGCTGCCTTCCCGGCCGGCACGGGAGCCGTCGAGCGGCGCGCCGATCGCGTCCAGGAGCGGCGCCGCCTTGACGAGCGACTCCGCCACCTCGTCCGACGGGTCGGAGTCCCAGACCACTCCGCCGCCGACCCAGAGGTGGATGCGGCCGTCCGCGATCGCGAACGTCCGGATCGTGAGCGCGAGCTCGAGGTCACCGTTGCCGTGGACGCGTCCGAGCGCCCCCATCGACGCTCCCCGACCGACCGGCTCGAGCGCCGCGATGAGGTCGACCGCCGCGATCTTCGGGGCTCCCGTCACCGATCCGCCGGGAAAGAGCGCGTGGAGGATCTCGGCGAGCCCGGCCCCCGGTCGCACGTCGCTCTCGACGGTCGAGACGAGATGCTCGACGCCTGCGAGCGACTCGGCGACCATCAGCTCGGGCCAGCGCACGCTGCCGGGCACGCTGACCCGGGAGAGATCGTTGCGCTCGAGATCGACGATCATCACGTGCTCGGCGGCGTCCTTCGCGGAGGCGAGAAGCCCCGCACGGTCGCCGACCGCTCGCGTGCCCTTGATCGGCCGAGTGCGCAGCGTCCGTCCCCGACGGAGGAGGAACAGCTCGGGCGATGCGGAGACGATCGCCCAGCCGTTCCCTCGAAGGAGGCGCCAGCGACTGTCGCCGAGCGGCGCGTCGTTCGGTTGTGTCAGGGGGGACAGCCGGGCGGCGAGCGTGCGCACGCTGCCCGCGAACGGGGCGGAGAGGTGCTGGACGAGGTTGACCTGGTAGACGTCGCCGCGGGCGATCGCGGCCCGGACTCGCTCGACCGCAGAGGCGTAGTCCCGCTCCGACCACGTCCTGCGCCACCGTCCGATCTCCAGGTCGTCATGCTCGTTGTCATTTTCGACATCATGCCCGAGGCGTCGGACGGAGCATGCGGCGAGCGGGAGCGCGCACGGCTCGGGTGGGAGTTGCGTCCGCGTCCTGCGGATCGTCTCCGAGAGCCCGTAGCCGAGGTAGAGGTCGGCCAGAAGTGCCTCGCCTCCCGGCGAGAAGAACCCTCGCTCGCGGAGCCACCCCTCGATCAGCTCGAAGGCTCCATCGGCCTCGTGCACCTCGAGCAGGTCTTGGCCGGCGGGCAGTCCGGCGGCGGCGCTGTCGTCAACGCGCCCGTACGTGCCAGGTGTCGGCGTGCGAGTCATCCCGTCCCTGATGGGGCGCCGGCCCCGCCGCCGCCCCTCGGGTCGACTGTAGACGGTCGCAGGAGCGGCGCGCCCGGGCGCTCAGGCGCGGACCACGAGCTCGGGCGTCGCGTCCGAGGGACGGGTGACGCCCGAGAGCGCCAGCGTGAGCTCGAGTTCCGCCAGGAGGCAGCGCAGGACGTGGCGGACGCCGTCCTCCCCCGCCAGCGCGAGCCCGTAGACGTACGGACGGCCGAGGAGCACGGAGCGGGCCCCGAGCGCCAGCGCCTTCACGACGTCCGCGCCGGTCCGGATGCCGCTGTCGAGGAGCACCTCGATCCTGTCGCCGACGGCGTCGACGACGCCGGGGAGCGCGTCGAGCGCCGCGATCGCGCCGTCGACCTGGCGCCCGCCGTGGTTCGAGACGACGACGGCGTCCATCCCGGCATCCGCCGCGCGGCGCGCGTCGTCCGGATGAAGGATGCCCTTGAGCGCGATCGGCCCGCTCCAGTGCTCGCGCAGGAACGCCAGGTCGCTCCAGGTCAGGGAGGGGTTCCCGAACGTGGCCGCCCAGTGCTGCAGGGCTGCAAGGCGACTGGCATCGTCGACCGCGCCACCGACCGCACGCTGGAACACCGGGTCTGCGAGATAGTTCTGGTTCCCGACTGCGCGAAGAAACGGCAGGAACGCGTTGTCGAGGTCGCGGGGTCGCCATCCCATCGCGTGCGTGTCCAACGTGAGCACGAGCGCGCGATATCCCGCGCGTGAGGCGCGGTCGAGGAAGCTCACCGCCAGATCGCGGTCCTTCGGCCAGTAGAGCTGGTACCAGCGCGGCCCCTCGCCACTCGCCGCAGCGACGTCCTCGAGGGTCGTCGAAGCGGCCGTGCTGACCACGATCGGCACGCCGAGCGAGGCGGCGGCGCGTGCCGCAGCAGACTCGCCGGCGGGGTGGGCGATCGACAGGACGCCGATCGGGGCGAGAGCCACCGGTGCCGGGAGGGTCGTCCCGAGCACGGTCACCGTGAGATCGGTGCTGGAGACGTCGCACAGCATGCGCGGGACGATGCGCCAGGACTCGAAGGCGGCGCGGTTCGCGCGTGCCGTCGCCTCGGAGCCCGCCGAGCCCGCCACGTACCCGAACGCGGTGGCGGGCATGCGCTGCTGCGCGAGCGCCTCCAGGCGCGTGAGGTCGGTCGGCAGCTCGGGCAAATCGTCCCCCAGGCCGCCGAGGTAGATCTCGTTCTGGTAGCTCCCGAACGCGCCCATCCGCCCACCTCCGAGTCGTCGCGCGGAGTCTCTCACGACCCCTCCTCCCCGGCGCCCGGCGAGCCACGCCGGGGGTTCTCGCCGTGACGCGTGGGCAAGACCGGGAAGCGCGCTCGGCGGCGCGTTGGGTCAGGCCTCGGCCTGCGACCGCGCCGTCAACTCGTTGCGGACGTCCCAGAGCTCGGGGAAGAACACCGTCTGCACGAGCCGCCCGAGCACCTCCACCGGTGTGCCCTGCGTCCCGACGACCCCGTCTCCGATCACTCGGGCGACGACGCGGTAGTGCCGCACGCGCCAGGCCTGGCACCACTCGTCGAGCTCGATCATCGACTCGGCGAGCCGGTAGAGGGCGTCGTGCTCGCGCCGCCGCACGTAGAGCTCGGCGAGCGACAACCCGGCCTCGCGGCGGCGCGCGTGGAACGACTGCCCGAGCCGCGGCAGGGCAGCACGCAGCGTGCGCCAGCCGGGCGAGTCGAAGCCGCTGCCGTGACCGAGCACCTTGCGGATCTCCTGGTACTCCCACGGAGACAGCTCCTCGAGCATGTCGAGCTGGTCGGTGGCGTACCGCAGGCAGCGAAGCGGACGCCGGAGCTGCCGTGCGGCCTCTTCGAGCTCGCCCGCGTCGACGAGGCGGACGGCCTCCTCGACGTCGCTCGTGGAAAGCTTCAGCCACAGCTCGGACGACTGATGGACGACCTGGAACAGCAGCTCGTCCCGATGGACCCACTCGTCGGGGCCCTTCTGGAGCGCAAGGAGCTCGTCGGTTCGGATGTATCGCTCGTAGTCGCTCGGCGCGTCGCCCGGCAGGATCGGGAGGTCGTAATCCTCGCCCGTCGCCGACATCGAGATGAGCATACTGACCCCCGTGGGCGACCTGTTCAGCGACGCGGCGACGACGCGCGCGCACGCGGTCGCCCCACTTCCGCACCGGGTCCGCCCGCGGACGCTCGACGAGCTCGTCGGCCAGCGAGAGGTGCTCGGCGAGGGGACGGCTCTCCGCCGCGCGATCGACGAGGGACGCGCGCCCTCGATGATTCTCCACGGCCCGCCGGGCGTCGGGAAGACGACGATCGCACGCATCGTCGCGGAAGCGTCCGACGCGTCCTTCGAGGAGCTCTCCGCCGTCTCCGCAAGGGTCGACGACGTCCGTGCGGTCCTCGCACGCGCGCGCGACCGCCTTGGTGGCAACGACGTCCGGACGCTGCTCTTCATCGACGAGATCCACCGCTTCGACAAGCGCCAGCAGGACTCCGTGCTCCATGCCGTCGAGGACGGGCTCGTGACCCTGATCGGAGCGACGACCGAGAACCCGTACTTCGAGGTCAACCAGGCCCTGCTCTCGCGATGCACCGTCATCGAGCTCCAGCCGCTCACGGTCGAGGAGCTCGGACTGGTGCTCGAACGCGGCGCCGCGGAGCTCGGTGCGGACGTGGCGGGCGACGTGTGCGAGGCGATCGCGGGACGCTCCGGCGGGGACGCCAGGACGGCGCTCCAGACCCTCGAGCTCGCCTGGGAGACGGCGACCGCCTCGGGCCAGCCTCTCTCCGTCGCCCACGTGGAGGATGTCGCGCGTAAGCGGCCGCTCCGCTACGACCGGGCCGGGGATCGCCACTACGACCTCACCTCGGCGTTCATCAAGTCGATGCGCGGCAGCGACCCGGACGCCGCCGTCTACTACCTCGCCGGGATGCTCGAGGGAGGGGAGGACGCGCGGTTCATCGCGCGTCGGATCGTGATCGCGGCAAGCGAGGACGTGGGCAACGCCGATCCGCGCGCGCTGCTCGTCGCCGTAGCGGCCGCACAGGCGGTCGAGCACGTCGGGCTTCCCGAGGCGCAGCTGAACCTCGCCCAGGCGGCGATCTACGTCGCACGCGCGCCCAAGTCGAACGCCGCCGCGCAGGCGATCTGGCGCGCGCGGGAGGACGTCCGCCGCGAGGGGATCGCCGCCCCTCCGCCGATGCTCCGCGACTCGCACTATCGCGGCGCCGAGGCGCGGGGGCACGGCTCGGGCTACGTCTCGCCGCACGACGACGCGAGCAGGGCGGGGATCGACCACCTCCCCGAGGGGTTGCGCGGGCGCGCGTACTATCGTCCGTCCCCGAACGGCGAGGAGGCAGAGGAGACCGCGCGATGACGATCGGCACCGGCGACAGGGCACCGGAGTTCGACCTCGAGGAGACACCCGGACGGCCGAGGGTCCGGCTCTCGGACTACCTCGGCCGCTCGAACGTCCTCCTCGTCTTCCACCCGTTCGCGTTCACCGAGGTGTGCAGCGAGGAAGCCCGCGACCTTCAGGAGAACCTCGACTCCTTCCGAAACGCGAATACGCAGATCGTCTTCGTCTCGTGCGACGCCGCGGCCGCCCGCCAGGCCTGGAAGCGCGAGCTCGGCGCGGAGTACACGTTCGCGTCCGACTTCTGGTCGCACGGCGAGACCGCCAAGCGCTACGGCGTCTTCAACGAGGAGAACGGAGCGCCGATCCGCGGCACGTTCCTCATCGACACGGACGGCACCGTGATCTGGTCGCTCGTCAAGGACAGCGGCGCCCGCCGAACCGAGATGGTGCCCGACTCGCTCGGGACGTTGCGCGACGTATGACGCGGGCGCGCCGTCGGGCCGAGCCCGCGACGCTGAAACCGGTGCCTCGGCCGAGCTCCGGCCATGGCCGTGACGAAGTCGACACGATCGCGACACACATCCGCGACTGCTGCCCGGCTACCGTGACCTCAGGGGGTCTCGCACCCCCCGAGGGGGCCGCGGGCCGCCGACCCGCGCCGTCGGGCTGCGCGCGCACTGGGCGGTGGCGGGCGTGAGCGCGACGGGCCGGACGCTCCGCGTCCACGCGTTCGGCGACGAAGGCGCGACCGCCGTCGCGTGCCTCCACGGGATCACGGGAAACGGCCTGCTCTTCGAGGGCCTCGCCGCCGGCCTCGGAGGCGCGTACCGGGTACTTGCCCCGGACCTGCTCGGCCACGGCGACTCCCCGCGCGAGCCGCCGTGGCGCATCGCGGATCACCTCGACGCCGTCGAGCACTCCATCGACGGCGCGACGATCTGGCTCGGCCATTCGTTCGGCGGACGGCTCGCGTTCGAGCACGCTGCACGACGCCCGGGCTCCGTCGAGCGGCTCGTCCTCCTCGATCCGGCGATCCTCCTCCCGCCTCACGTCGCGCTGGCGGCAGCCGAGAGCGGCCGTCGCGAGCGCGTGTACCCGAGTTTCGAGACGGCTCTCGACCGACGCTACGAGGAGAGCCAGCTTCACGACGCCCCGCGCGAGCTGGTCGAGGCGGAGCTCCGCCGGCACATGGTCGAGGACGACGACGGCTGGCGCTACCGCTACTCGCAGGCCTCCGTCGTCACCGCCTACAGCGAGATGGCGTCTCCGCCGCCTGCGTTCACCGAGGTCCGGGTGCCGACGCTCGTCGTTCTCGGCGCGGACTCGTTCCTGCCGTACGACCACCTCCTCGAGGCGCATCGCGACGCGCTCGGCGACCTGCTCGAGGTCGTCACCGTCCCCGGCGGCCACACCGTGCTCTGGGACGCGCTCGACGAGACGACGGAGGCGGTCGCGAGCTTCCTCGCGCGCACGTCGACGCCCGGCGCGAGGGCCTGACCGCTAGCTCGCGTACTCGTCCGCGATCGCGAGCGCCTCGTCGAGGATCGCGACGCCCTGGTCGACCTCCTCGCGGGTCACGGTGAGCGGTGGGACCACCATGACGACGTTCCAGTGCGTCATGAGGTAGAGCCCCTGCTCGAGCGCCGCCTTCGCAAGACGGGCGACGGGTGCGGCGGCCTCGCCGGAGGCGTTGAACGGGACGAGCATCTCCTTCGTCGCGCGGCTCTTGACGAGCTCGATCCCCCAGAAGCAGCCCAGGCCGCGCACGTCGCCGATCGACGGATGCCGCTCCGCGAGGGCGCGGAGCGACGCACCGAGGTGGGCGCCGACGGTGGCGGCGTTCTCGACGATGCCCTCCTCCTGGAACGCCTCGATCGACGCGATCGCCGAGGCGCACGCGATTGGATGCCCGGCGTACGTCAGCCCGCCGGGGAAGAAGCGTCCGCGCACCTGGTCGACGATCTCACCCCGCGCGATCATCGCGCCGAGTGGGACGTATCCGGAGTTGATCCCCTTCGCGACCGTGATGATGTCCGGCACGACGTCCCAGTGCTCGCACGCGAACCAGCGGCCTGTGCGGCCGAAGCCGGCCATCACCTCGTCGAGGATGAGCAGGATCCCGTGCCGGTCGCACACCTCGCGGATCGCCTGCAGGTAGCCGTCGGGCGGCGGGATGATCCCGTTCGTCCCGGTGACGGTCTCGAGGATCACCGCCGCGACGGTGTGCGCGCCCTCGTACTCGAGGATCTCCTCGAGATGCGGCGCACCGGTGCAGACGGGACAGGGATCGGGATGCCCGGCCGGGCATCGGTACGTGTACGGGTCGAACATCCGCACGACGCCCGGCATGCCCGGCTCGACGGCCCAGCGGCGCGGGTCGCCGGTCAGCGTCACGGCCCCGTTGGTCGCGCCGTGGTACGAGCGGTACCGCGCGACGATCTTGTGGCGGCCCGTGACGAGGCGCGCGAGCTTGACGGCGTTCTCGTTCGCCTCCGCGCCGCCGTTCGTGAAGAACGAGACGCTCAGGTCGCCCGGGGTCACCTCGGCCAGCATCCGGCCGAGCCGCGAGCGCGACTCGTTCGCCATCGGCGGCCCGATCGTGCAGAGCACGTCTGCCTGATCCTTGATCGCCTGGATGATCTTCGGGTGCTGGTGCCCGATGTTGACGTTGACGAGCTGCGAGGCGAAGTCGAGGTAGCGCTTTCCCTCGTAGTCCCAGAAGTGGCGGCCTTCGGCGCCCGCGACCGCGATCGGGCTGATCTGGTCCTGCACCGACCACGAGTAGAGGACGTACTCCTTCGCGTCCGCGACGATCTGGGCACCGAGATTCGGGTCAGCCTCGACGAGAGCCATCTGCACGCTCCTTCGCTTCGCTCGCTCGAGCGATCGTAGCCGCGCTCCGAGCGCGTCGCGGACTCCTCGTCAGCCGTCGAGAAACCCTCCGTCGACCGCAGCAGCGGCCGCCTCGCCCCGCGTGCGCACGTGAAGCTTGCGGAGGGAAGCGGTTAGGCTCCGGGCATGAAGGCCGCTGTGATCCGGGCAGTGGGCTCGGTGCCCGAGATCGACGAGGTGGCCGAGCCGTCCGGCGACGTCGTCGAGGTGCTCGCGGCGTCCGTCAACCCGATCGACCTCGCCGTCTCGCGCGGGATCCTCGCCACGGGCCATCCCGAGCTCCCGTACGTTCCCGGGTGCGAGGGAGTCGGCCGGACGGCCGACGGCAGGGTCGTGTGGGTGTTCGGCGGCGCGCTCGGTCGGACGGCGAACGGCGCGATGGCCGAGCGGGTCGCGATCGGAGACTCGATGACGATCGCCGTGCCTGACGGGGCCGATCCGGCGGTTGCGGCCGGTCTCGGGATCGCCGGGCTTGCGGGCTGGCTCCCGCTCGCGTGGCGCGCGCCCCTCACCGGCGGCGAGAACGTCCTCGTCCTCGGCGCGACCGGCGCCGTCGGACTGGTGGCGGTGCAGGCGGCGAAGCTGCTCGGCGCCGCGCGGGTCGTGGCCGCCGGCCGGAGCGCCAAGGGCCTCGAGCGCGCGACCGAGCTCGGCGCGGACGGGACGGTCCGGCTCGACGTGGACGATCTCGCCTCGGCCTTCAGGGACGCCTTCGGCGGCTCCGGCCCGAGCTACGTCTTCGATCCCGTCTGGGGAGCACCCCTCGCGGCGGCGGTGCAGGCGGCGACCCCGCGGGCGACGATCGTCAACCTCGGCCAGTCGGCCGGCGCGACCGCGGAGCTCGCCTCCGGCCCCATCCGGTTCAAGAACCTCTCGCTCCTGGGCCATACCAACTTCGCCGTCCCCGAGGACGAGCTCACCGAGCACTACCACCGCCTCGTCGGCCACGTCGCGGCCGGGGAGATCGTCTTCGACGTCGAGCGCGTGCCGCTCGACGACGTCGCTTCCGCCTGGCAGCGCCAGGCCGACGGCACCGGCGGCACGAAGCTCGTGCTCGTGCCGTGAACGCCGACCCGGCACTGCCCGGGTCGCGTCACGGATGACGCTCTTTCAGCGCGCGGACGGCGGGACGAGGCGACGCCGTTTCGCGTCCCATCGCCAGAGGGCCGACGGCGTCACGTGGGTGCCCCCGACCCAGCGGTCGATCCCCAGCGCAGCAACGCGGTCGGACTCGCCGCCCAGCACCCGCTCGCCCTCGGCCGTCAGGCGCAACGCGAGACCGGTGAAGAGGCGCCCGTCGCCGAGCGGAGGGGCGACCGGAAGCTGCTCTCCGTCCTGTGCCTCGACGAGCCTGACGCGCCCGCGCCCGATCCCGGCCAGCGCCCGGTAGAACCATGCGTCGCCGAGGAACGGGGCGTCCTCGAGGTCCTGCGCGGCGAGGAACGCCGCTGCCGGAGTCCGGGCTCCCTCGGCGATCGCGCGAAGCGCCCGCCGTTCGGTTCCCGACAACCCGTCGGACGGTGCGGGCAGCTCCTCGAGCAGGCGCCCCACCGCGGCCGCCAGGAACGGGAGCTCCTGCGTTCCCCGGGCGGCCCACCGTGCGAGCGCCTGCGGGTCAGATGCGCGGAACGCATCCCACGCGCTCGCCGCCGACTCGAGCGCCTCGGCCGTCACGATCCGGCGCGTGGGCCAGAGCGCCTCGAGCTGGTCCTCGCTCAGCTCGCCGAGACCGCGGAACGCCGGCCGCCCCGGGAAGGAATCGACGACGATCGCCTCGGGCGCCGCTCCGGCCTCGTGCGCCAGCGCGAGCACGTCCAGCAGCTGCAGCTGGTCGTAGAGGTCGTGCTCGAACCACAGCACGACCGGAACTCCGCCGTCGAGCGCCTGATGGAGCTGCCGGTCGCGCAGCTCGAGCGACGAGAGGATCGCGCGACGGCTCCCCCAGCCGCACTCCGAGAGGAACGCCGCCCGCGTGCGCAGCAGCGCCACACGCGGAAGGGACGGCACCGGCCCCTCGTGGAGCACGTCCTGCCAGGGGAGCACCGCCCCTCCGAGCCCGGTCCGCCGAAGCGTGTTGGCGGCGCTTTCGCCGTTCGTGACGTGGAGACGCTCCGCCGGGATGCTCGGCTCGCGTCCGCGCCGCGCGAGGTACGCAGCGCCGCACGTGCAGCGGTCGAGCGAGTCGCACCCGCAGCCGACGACACGGGCGAGCTCGTCGCGCATCCGGCGCAGGCCGGCGATCCGCGAGTCGATCTCGTCGATCTTCGATGCCATCCGCACCCGCAGCGCCTCCGTCGGCGACGCCGAACGGCGCGCTGCGCGCAGGTACTCGCCGATCTCGGCGAGCGTGAAGCCGACCGCCTGCGCGTCCTTGATCGCGCGCAGGAACCGAACCGTCTCGTCGTCGTATCGTCGATGCCCGCTCGGTTCCCTCGCCGGCTGCGGAAGCAGGCCCCGGCGCTCGTAGTAGCGAAGCGTCTCGACGTTCACGCCCGCACGCGCCGCGACCTCGCCGACTCTCACGATCCGAGCATAGACCCGTACCCAGGTACGGAATTCAAGCGCGCTTGCGGCCCGGTGCGGGCGACGCCGGGAGGCGCTATGCGCGGGCCGTCGTGCGGTGCAGCTCCTCGCCGAAGCGGGCGCGCTCGACGAAGGCGCCGTACCCCGGCTCGACCCGGAGCTCGCCGTCGGCGACGACGACCGTGCCACGGACGAGGACGGTGTCGACGTCGCCCGTCACCTCGGTGCCCTCGTAGAGGTTGTAGTCCGTCTTCGAGTGCTGGTCGGCGGCGGTGATGACCTTCCGCCTCGACGGGTCGAAGATCACGAGGTCGGCGTCGGAGCCCGGGGCGATCGTCCCCTTCCGCGGATAGAGGCCGAACAGCTTCGCCGGATTCGTGCAGAGGAGCTCGACCATCCGGTTGAGCGTGATCCTGCCCTCGCCGACGCCGAAGTGGTGGATCATGTGCAGCCGGTTCTCGAGCCCCGGCCCGCCGTTCGGGATCTTCGAGAAGTCGTCCTTCCCCATCGTCTTCTGGCCGTCCCAGAGGAACGCGCAGTGGTCGGTCGAGATCGCCGACAGGACATCGGTCCGCACCGCGTTCCAGAGCACGTCCTGGTTGGCCTTCGGGCGCGGGGGCGGCGTGTAGACGTACTTCGCGCCCTCGAAGTCGGGCCGCTCGAGGAACGTGTAGTCCACGAAGAAGTACTGCGTGCACGTCTCGCCCCAGACGTCCCAGCCCTTCTCGCGGGCGAGCATGATCGGCTCGACCGACTCCTTGCAGGACACGTGGACGACGTAGAGCGGACACCCCGCGACGCGCGCCAGCTGGATCGCGCGGTTCGTCGCCTCCCCCTCGGTCTCGGGCGGACGGGTAAGCGCGTGGAAGTGCGGCGCCGTGTTGCCGGCGGCGAGCGCCTCCTTGACGAGGACGTCGATCGCGTCGCCGTTCTCGGCATGCACCATCACGAGCGCTCCGGTCTTCGCCGCGACCTCCATGGTGCGGAAGAGCGTCTCGTCGTCGACCATCAGCGCGCCCTTGTACGCCATGAAGAGCTTGTAGGACGTGATGCCCTGCGCGGGCAGCGTCGCGAGCTCCTCGAGCCGCCCCGGCGGCGAGAGGTCGGTGACGGCGATGTGGAAGCCCATGTCGATGATCGCCTTGCCGTCCCGCTTGGCATGCCAGTCGCCGAGCGCCTCGGCGAATGTCTGCCCCTGACCCTGGATGCAGAAGTCGACGTGGCAGGTCGTGCCGCCGAACGCCGCGGCGGTGTGGCCCGACGTCACGTCGTCGATCGTCGTCGTGCCGCCGAACGGCATGTCGAGGTGCGTGTGGGGGTCGACGAGACCGGGGAGCACGAGCTTCCCGGTCGCGTCGACCACCGTGTCGGCGGTCACGTCGAGGCTCTCGCCGAGCAGGGAGATCCGCTCGCCGTCGACGAAGACGTCGCCGACGTAGTCGTCGGACGCCGTGACGATACGGCCGCCCTTGATCAGTACGGACACCGCGGATCTCCCTTCTCGGTCGCTCTGCCTACTTCCCGCCCGCCGTGACCTTGATGGTCACCTTCTTCCACGAGGCGCCCGTGACGTTCGCCTTTTCCTGCTTCAGCTGCGCGAGCGCCTTGGCGGCATACGCGTAGTTGGTCGCCCCCTTCGGGACGCTCTTGATCACGCCGTAGGTCCTCGCGATCTTGGTCGTCTGCGCGAGCGCGCCCGTCGGAGGGAGGCCGACGCCCCTCGAGTTCGGCCAGATGAGCGCGTTGATCTCGTTCATCTGCCACGTCTGGTGGCCACGGCCGAGCAGCGACCCGTTCTTGAGGACGATGTTCACGCACTCTGCCTGGTGGTCACGGCAGTAGATCCAGCCCGCGAACGAGGCCTTCAGGAACTTCACCGCCGTGTCCTGGTTCGCCTTGTCCTTCAGCCAGTCCTCGCGCACGAACACGTTGTCTTCGAGCATCCCGGTGCCGACCTTGGGATCGGACATCTTGAAGACGTTCAGGTCCTTCAAGGTGTAGAGCTTCCCGGTCGCCGGGTTCTTCGTCTCGAGCACCTGCGCCAGCTCGTTGTACGTCATCGCCGCCGCAGCGTCGACCTGGTTCTTGAGGAACAGCTGCATGTCGAACGGCTGGTTGACGATCGTCACGGCACTCGAGTCCGAGTGGTCGATTCCGTTCTTCTGCAGCGCCGCGAAGAGCTCGGGCTCGTTGCCGCAGCACCAGACCCCGACCTTCTTGCCCTGCATCTTCGCGATCGTGTTGATGCCGCTCGAACGCCAGGTCAGCTCGGTCATGCCCGACCGGGCGAAGACCTGGGCGATGGAGACGAGCTTCGAGCCCTTCTCGCGCGTGGCGAAGAGGTTCGGCAGCCAGTCGAGGCCGAACTCCGCGCGATTGCCCGCGACGACCGTCTCGGGGGTGATGCTCGGGCCGCCGACCTTGATCGTGACGTCGAGCCCCGCCTTGTCGTACAAGCCCTTCTCGAGCGCCGCGTAGTAGCCGGCGAACTGCGCCTGCGTCACCCACTTGAGCTGCAGGGTGACCTTGGTCGCCGCCTTGCGCTCCGGCGCGGCCGCCGCGACGGCGACCC
Organism: uncultured Actinomycetes bacterium; assembly: GCA_963792245.1. Lineage (GTDB taxonomy): Bacteria > Actinomycetota > Thermoleophilia > Gaiellales > Gaiellaceae > Gaiella. Next base: position 8,883 of record CAWBVO010000016.1, on the reverse strand, counting down.
ACGTCGCGAACGCCGTACAGGCGAGCACGGCCACCGCCATGACCCACTGCTTCCTCAATTCGCCCTCCTCGGGTTTCGTGCGACCCCATCGGCCGCGTGGTTGCCATTCTGGACCTCCGTCACTCGCCGCGAAAGCCGCGTGTGGACGGATGCCAGCTCGTCGTCAGCCGCTCGACGAGCGCGACGGCGCCGTAGAACGCGATCCCGAACGCGCTCGCGAGCGCGATCCCCGCCCAGGCGCGCGGGAAGTTGAAGAGCTGCGTGTCGTTCAGGATGCTCACGCCGAGCGCGTTCGTCGGACCTCCGAAGTACTCGCCGACGATCGCGCCGATCATCGAGAGCACCGCTGCGACCTTGAGCCCCGTGAACATGAACGGCAGCGAGCTCGGGATCCGGACGTGCCGGAACACGGAGATGTTCCCCGCCGCGTACGAGCGCATCAGCTCGATCGCACGGGGATTGACCGAGGTCAGCCCGCGGAGCGTGTTCACCATCACCGGGAAGAAGCAGAGGACGGCGGCGATCGCCATCTTCGAGAAGGGGTTCAAGAGCCCGAACCAGTTGTTCGTGATCGGGGCGAAAGCGATGATCGGCACGGCATTCGCCGCGACCGCGAACGGGATCAGCGCGAGACCGGCCGTCCGGAAGCGCGCGAGGAAGAGCGCGGTGAGGATCCCGAGGCTCGAGCCGAGCGCGAACCCGCCCGCTGCCTCCTTGAAGGTGTAGACGCCGTAGTCCCAGAGGGTGCCCTTGTCGTCCCAGAACGCCTGTGCGATCTCGGACGGCTTCGGCAAGAGGAACGTCTGCACGTCGAACAGCGTCGTCAGGCCCTGCCAGAGGCCGATGCCGACGAGGAAGACGAGGATCGCCGGGACCCAGTCGCGCAGCCGTGTGCCGATCTCCCGCGTGAGGCCGGACGGGATGGGCTCGACGACGGTGCTGCTCAGAAGAGCTCCTCCGCCGTGGCCGAGCGACCCCCGGAGGAGTCGCCGTCGCCGTGACCGGCTGCGAGCGCCTCGCGAACCGCCGTGACGAGCTCGAAGAACCTGGCGTCCTCGCGCGTCTCGCCACCGCGGGGCTGCGGCAGGTCGACCTCGATGGTCGTCGCGATCCGACCCGGCCGTGCGGACATGACGACGACCCGCGTCGAGAGGAACACGGCCTCGGGGATCGAGTGGGTCACGAAGACGACCGTGGAGCCCGACTTCTCCCAGATGCGCAGGAGCTCCATGTTGAGCCGCTCGCGGGTCATCTCGTCGAGTGCGCCGAACGGCTCGTCCATGAGCAGGAGCGCCGGGTCGAACGAAAGGGCGCGCGCGATCGAGACACGCTGCTGCATACCGCCCGAGAGCTGCCACGGCCGGCTCGACTCGAATCCGGTCAGCTCGACGAGCTCGAGCATCTCGCGGACGCGCTCCTTCCGCCTCGCGCGGTCCCAGCCGAGGAGCTCGAGCGGGAGCGCGACGTTCCGCTGCACGGTGCGCCAGTCGTAGAGGACGGCGTCCTGGAAGACGATGCCGTAGTCGTGGTCGATCCGCGCCTCGTGGGCGGGCTTCCCGTTCACGCTCACGGTTCCCGCGGTCGGCTGTACGAGGTCGCCGATGATCCGCAGAAGCGTCGACTTCCCGCATCCGGACGGCCCGATGAGCGAGACGAACTCGCTGGGCGCGATCTCGAGGTCTATGTCCTGTAGCGCGGTGACGCCGGCGCGGAACGACTTCGTGAGCCCCTGGATCGAGACGACACTCTCCGCAGAGCCGGTCATGCGAAGTTCTCCGGCGCGCGACGCAGGACGAGCCGCTCGGCCAGCGCGACCGCGCCGAACAGCACGAGGCCGAGCACTGCGCACACGATGTTCGTCGCCCAGAGGAAGGTCGGCTGGAGCGAGTAGTACTGGTTGAAGTTGACGATCGCCCCTCCGAGCCCGTCCTGGATCGACGCGGGCGTCTCGCCGATGATCGCGCCGATCACGGCGGCCGTCGCCGAGATCTTGAGCGCCGTGAAGAGGTAGGGCAGCGACGCCGGGACGCGCAGGCGCCAGAGGATGCTCCAGCGGCTCGACGCATACGACTCCATCAGCTCGAACGCCCGCGGGTCGGCCGACTGCAGGCCGCGCAGCGAATTGATCGCCACCGGGAAGAACGTGAGGTACGCGGCGAGGATCGCCACCGCCTTCCAGCCCTCGACGCCCTTCGAGCCGAGGCCGATCACGACCATCGGCGCGATTGCGAGGATCGGCACGGTCTGCGAGGCGACGATGTACGGCAGCAGGCCGCGCTCGAGCAACCGCGAGTGCACGAGGACGACCGCGATGCCGAAGCCGATGACCGCACCGAGGACGAACCCGGCGATCGCCTCCTTGGCCGTGAACCACGCCGCGTCGAGAAGCGGGTGGATGAGCGCGGGACCGCCTGTCGTGACGGGCTCGCCGAACGCCGCGAAGATGTCCCAGATGTTGGGCATCGTCGTGTCGTCGACGACGAACGGCCACGTCCAGCCGGCCGTCTCCCAGAGCCACTTGTAGCCCTGCCAGATCGCGCAGAGGGCGATCACCACGATCGCGTAGGTCGCGAGCTTCGAGAAGGCCGGGACGACCTTCCACTCGCGGTGCTCGACCGCCGTCGTCCCCATCGTGGGCGCATTCCTTACCACACGCGGAACGGGGTCACAGCGTTAAGCTCGCGGGGTGGCGCTCGAGCCGGCACGCGTCGTCACCCATCTGCGCGACCTACGGTCGCTGACGGGAGACGAGAACGGAGCGCAGCGCGTTGCCTGGACGGACACGTGGGCGATCGCGCGCGGATGGCTCGCCGAATCGCTCGGCGATCTGCCGCTCGACGCCGAGCGCGACGCAGCGGGAAACGACTGGTACACGCTGCGCGGCGACTCCGAGCGCGCCGTCCTGATCGGCGGCCACATGGACTCGGTGCCGAACGGCGGCTGGCTCGACGGTTGCCTCAACGTGCTCGCCGGAGCCGAGGTGCTCCGCCGCATCGCCGAGGAGGGCACGCCGCCCGTCACCGTCAGGCTCGTCGACTGGGCCGACGAGGAGGGCGCGCGCTTCGGGCGGTCGCTGTTCGGATCGTCGGCCGCGGCAGGATCGATGGCCGACCAGGGCGAGCTTCGGAAGCTCACAGACCGCGACGGCGTTGCGCTGCCCGAGGCCGTCCACGCCTTCGGGGTCGACCTCGACCGCGCACTCGATGCGCGCGACCAGCTCGAGAACGCCGCCGCATACCTCGAGCTCCACATCGAGCAGGGCCCGGTGCTCGAGTCGCTCGACCTCCCGCTCGGGGTCGTGCTCGGGACGTTCGGCGTGGAGCGCCACCGCATCACGTGGACCGGGCAGGCCGCACATGCGGGCTCGACGCCGATGGACAGCCGCCGCGACGCGCTCGCGGGCGCGGCGAAGCTCGCCCTCGCGATCCGCGACGTCGCCCGCGACACCGGTGACGGCGCGGTCTGCACGTCCGGCGGCGTCACGTGCCGGCCCGGGATCGTGACCTCGGTCGTCGAGACGGCCGAGCAGCTGCTCGACCAGCGCCACCTCGACGCGGGCAAGCTCGCCACCCTGCTCGCCCGTGCGCAGGAGCTCTCGCGCGGCTTCGCCGAGGAGGAGCGGATCGACGTGGCGTGGGAGCGGATCTGGTCGATCGAGCCGATCCTCTTCGACGAGACGCTGATCGGCCTCGCCGACGAGGCGATCCGCGAGGTGGCGGGCACCTCGCACCGGCTCCCCTCCGGCCCGCTCCACGACGCCGCCGAGGTCTCGCGCGCAGGCGTCCCGACCGTGATGCTCTTCGTCCAGAGCCTCCGCGGCCTCTCGCACACGAAGCTCGAGGACACGAAGCCCGAGCATCTCGAGCTCTCGGTCGCCGCGCTCGACCGGCTCGCCTCGAAGACGATCGACTGGGTCGCCGCTGGATGAGGTACGAGCTGGCGGTCGAGATCGAGCGGCCGCCGGCGGAGGTCTACGCCTATCTCGCGGATCCGACCCACCTGCCCGACTGGCAGGCCGACGTCGAGGAGGTGCGCGACGCCCCCGGTGGCCCGCTGTCGGCGGGAGCGACGTTCACCGAGGTGCGGTCGTTCCTCGGCATGCGCGCGGTGTCGACGCTCGAGGTCACTGCCGCGGAGCCGGGCCGCGAGCTTGCCCTGCGGACGGTCTCGGGCCCGGTCGAGGTGACGATCCGCCACCTGCTCGAGCCCTCCGGGGACGGGACGCGCGTCCGGGTCGAGGCCGAGGCGGATGCCGGGACGCTCCTCGGCCTCGGCGGCCCGCTCGTGCGCCGGGCGGCCGAGCGGCGGGCACGTTCCGACTTCGGCCGACTGAAGTCCTTGCTCGAAGGCCCCTGAGGCGGTCGCGAGGCCCGGCGCCGTCGACCGCGCTGCGCGCGGGCCGCTCGTATGCTCGCCGGCATGAGACGGTCAGGGCCCGTCCTGTGCTGTCCCGACAAGTTCCGTGGAAGCCTGACCGCGGCCGAGGCGGCGGACGCGCTGGCCGCGGGCGTGGAGCGCACCGGCCGCGCGACGGTGCGCCTCCCCCTGGCGGACGGAGGCGAGGGCACGCTCGACGTCCTCTGCCCCGGCGACGCCGACCGCCGCACCGCGCGGGTCAGCGGCCCGCTCGGCGAGCCGGTCGACGCCGAGTGGGGCCTGCGCGGCGACACGGCCGTGATCGAGATGGCGCGCGCCAGCGGCCTGGCGCTCGTGACCGGCGCGAACGACCCGCTCGCCGCGACGACGTTCGGGACCGGGGAGCTGCTCCGCGCAGCGCTCGACGCCGGCATCCGCCGGGTGATCGTGGCGGTCGGCGGGTCGGCGACGGTCGACGGCGGGCTCGGGGCGCTCGACGCGCTCGGCTTCGACCTCCACGGCGCGGACGTCGTCGTCGCCTGCGACGTGTCGACCCGGTTCGTCGACGCTGCGCGGGTCTTCGGCCCGCAGAAGGGGGCCGACGAGACCGCGGTCGCCGCCCTCGAGGAACGGCTCGACCGGCTCGCCGACCGCTACCGGGAGGCGCGCGGAGTCGACGTCCGCACGCTGCCGGGCGCGGGCGCGGCCGGCGGGCTCGCGGGCGGGCTCGCGGCCTACGGCGCGCGCCTGGTGCCCGGCGCGACACTCGTTGCGGACACGGTCGACCTGAGGACGGCGATGTCGTCCGCGTCCCTCGTGCTGACCGGCGAAGGCCGCGTCGATGCGACGTCGTTCGAGGGGAAGGTCGTCGGCCACGTCCTCGGGGAGGCATCGGCGGCAGGCGTCCCGGCGGGCGTCGTCGCGGGCGACGCCGACGACGCGGCGATCGCGAACGGCGTCCCCCTCGCGACGCTCGTCGCGCTGGGCGGGTCGGTCGACGCCGCGATCGCGGACGCCTGGCGGCTCGCGGCCGATGCGGCCGCATCACTCGCGACCCGGCTCTGAGCGAAGACGCCGGTTGACGCCCCTCGCCCGTGCGGCGAACCGCACCGTCGGCGCCGACCGCGACCGTCAGCCTGCGTGCACGACATCGCACTGCACGAGGAGACCCCATGTCAGAGCTCACCTTCATCCGCACCCCGTACCGCACCACCGCGTCCCCGGACGTCCTCGTCTTCCCGGGTGAGCCCGGTTGGGACGAGGCCCGCCGCGCCTGGAACCTCGCCGTCGACCAGCGCCCCGCCGTCGTCGCGTTGCCGGAGACGGTCGACGACGTCGTCGCAGCAGTCGAATACGCGCGCGAGCTCGGCCTCCGGATCGCGGTGCAGGGCACGGGCCACGGCGCGCCCGGCAGGCCGCTCCACGGGACGATGCTCGTGAACACGTCGCGCATGACCGGGGTCGAGGTCGACCCGCGCGCCCGCGTCGCGCGCGTCGCCGCCGGCACGATCTGGGCCGACGTCGTCGCGGCCGCGGTCCCGCACGGGCTGACTGCACTCCACGGCTCCGCCCACGACGTGGGCGTCGTCGGCTACTCGCTCGGCGGCGGGATCGGCTGGCTGGCACGCAAGCACGGCCTGTCCTCGTCCAGCGTCCTCTCGGCCGAGCTCGTGACCGCCGACGGCGACGTCGTCCGCGCCGACCCCGAGACGAACCCCGACCTCTTCTGGGCGCTCCGGGGCGGCGGCGGCAGCTTCGGCATCGTCACCGCGGTCGAGATCGCGCTCTACCCGGTGGTCGAGGCCTACGCCGGGTGGCTCGTCTGGCCGATCGACCGTGCCGCCGAAGTGCTCGGCGCGTGGGCCGCGTGGACGAAGGACGCGCCCGAGGAGGTCACGTCCGTCGGCCGGCTGCTCCAGATCCCGCCGATCCCGGAGATGCCGGAGCCGCTCCGCGGCCGTCAGGTCGTCGTCGTCGAGGCCGCCTTCCTCGGCGCGGAGGCGGAGGGGCGGGAGCTGCTCCGCCCGCTGCGCGAGCTCGGGCCCGAGCTCGACACGGTCGCGATGATGCCCGCCGCCGGGCTGACGCAGCTCCATCAGGATCCGCCGGGGCCCGTGCCGGGCCGCGGCGAGGGCTGGATGCTCGACGCGTTCGACGGTTCCGCAGCGGCGGCCCTCGTGGATGCGGCGGCAATGGACGGGACGGCGCCGCTGATCTCGATCGAGGTCAGGCACCTCGAGGGCGCGCTCGGGCGGCCCGACCCGAACGGGGGCGTCCTGTCGCACCTCGAGGCGCCGTATGCCGTGTACTCGGTCGGGATGGCGCCGAGCCCGGCGGCGGTCGCCGCGGTCGACGGGCGGATCGCCGACATCCGGCGCGCGGCCGGGCCGTGGCTCTCCCGCAGCACGTACTTCAACTTCGCCGAACGCGATGCGGACGCAAGCACGCTCTACCCGGGCGGGCAGTACGAGCGTCTCGTCGAGATTCGGGCCGAGGTCGATCCGGACGGCGTCTTCCGCGCCAAGCATCCGATCGACTGACGCCCGGAAGGGAGGTGGGGGAGCCGCCGCTCCCCCCTCCTTCCTACTCGGACTCTTCGGCGAGGAGCCGGTAGAGAGCGCGCCGCGCGTCGCGCAGCACGCCCTGCGCCGCCTCGATCTGCGCTGCGGTGCCGGCGTGGGCCACCTGGCGGGTGGCGGCGAGCACCTGGTGCGCCAGGTCGCGCAGGGCGACGAGCTCGCTCTCGTTCTCGCCGGCGACGGTCGTCCACGGCGCGGGTGCCGACGCAGCCTGCTCCCGGCCCGTGTCCGTGAGCTCGTAGACGCGCTTGCCGGACTCGGAGGCCGTCTCGCGGACGAGCTCCTCGTCCTCGAGCTGCTGGAGCGTCGGGTAGACGGAGCCGGGGCTCGGGCGCCAGACTCCGCCGGTTCGCTCCGCGAGCTCCTGGATGATCTGGTAGCCGTGCATCGGCGCCTCGACGAGGAGCGCGAGGATCGCGGCACGGATGTCCCCGCGTCCCGCACGGCGCCCGAAGGCATGCCCACCCGGGCCGAAGGGGCGCGGGTGGCGCCGCCCGTGGCGGCCCCCCATGAAACGGATCCGGTCCTCGGGCTCGAACCCTCGACCGGTGATGGCGAATGCAGTCATCTGCATGTCCTTTCTGTTGTATCGCGATATATCGTAACAGATCGCGTCATGTCGTGCCGGGACTGCTGTGCCAGCAGCTGCAGCCGTCAGCCCCGGTCGCGTAGAGTCGCCGCGTGGCGGCTTATCGCACGCCGGACGAGCGATTCGAGGACCTCGCGGGCTGGCCCTTCCCCGCACGCTACGTCGAGCAGGACGGCCTGAGAATGCACTACGTCGAGGAGGGCACGGGCGATCCGGTGCTCCTGATCCACGGCGAGCCGACGTGGGGGTTCCTCTACCGCACGATGATCCCGACGATCGCCGAGGTAGGCCGCGTTGTCGCCCCCGACCTCTTCGGCTTCGGCCGCTCGGACAAGCCTCTCGACCCGGCCGCGTACTCGTACGACGCGCACTTCCGGTCGGTCGAGCGTCTCGCGCTCGAGCTCGAGCTCGAGCGGCTGACGCTCGTCGTCCACGACTGGGGCGGGCCGATCGGGCTCCGCTTCGCCGTCACGCACCCCGACCGCGTGTCGCGGGTCGTGATCCTCAACTCGGGCGTCGGCGTCGGAGCTCCGTCCGAGCCCTGGCTCCGCTTCCGCGCGCTCGTCCGCGAGGTCGGTCGGGACCTCGTAGCGAGCCGTCTCGTGCAGGCGTCGTGCATCTCGCCTCTCGGCGAGGACGCGGTGCGTGGCTACGACGCGCCGTTCCCGGTCGGCGACGCCAAGACAGGGGCGCTCGCCTTTCCCGAGCTCGTCCCGACCGAGCCCGACCACCCGTCGGCCGCCGCGATGCTCCAGGTGCGCGACGCGCTCTCCCGCTGGGAGGCGCCGACGCTCGTCCTGTTCTCGGACTCCGACCGCGTCTTCTCGCCCGCCCACGCCGAGCGCCTCGCCGCCCACATCCCGGGAGCGCTGCCGGCCGAGATCGTCCCGGGCGCGGCGCACTTCCTCCAGGAGGACAAGGGCCCGGAGATCGCCGCGCGGATCGCCCGCTTCGTGACCGGATAGACGGAGAGCTCTACTCGATCGGCGGAAGGAAGGTCGCCTCGCCCCGCTCGGGGGGCGCCCCGTAGATGAAGAGCCGAAGCTCCTCGTCGCCGCGGTTCGAGAGCTGCAGCGCCGTCCCGGGCTGCACGACGAGGACGCTGCCGCGGGCGAGCTCGTGCCGCTCGGGGTCGTCGCCCTCGCCCATGTGGATCGTGAGGGTGCCGTCGAGGACGACGAAGACCTCCTCCTGGACCTGGTCGATGTGACGACGTCCGATCGCGCCCGGCGGGTAGCGAAACAGGTTGGCGCGCGAGCGCGTCATCGACCCGGACAGCTCGGCCGCGAGCCGCGGGTCTCCCTCGCGGCGGGGATGCCACTCGAGGTCGCCGGCGTGGAAGATCGTGTACGGCACGAG
>CAWBVO010000015.1:0-62737 GCA_963792245.1 uncultured Actinomycetes bacterium | reverse complement strand
GTCATCCACCTTCGCCGGATCGCTTTCGAACGTCGCCACGCGTGCGTACATGCTTACCGCCTCCCATCGTGGTGGTCAGGGCCAGCCTACGACATCGTGGCCCGTCAAACGGCACGCCGGTCAGTGGCCGTGGTCGTTATTCAGACGCACAGGAGGCGCTAACCCGGCCCTCGGTGAGTGAGCCGGCGCTTGGCCGCGGTTGAAGAAGCCGCGAAGACGGTCGAGCCAGCTGACGTGACCGCGCCGCTGTTGCGGCGCCGAGGCTCCGCTTTGACTTGCTGCACTGTCGCCGCCAGCGCCTCCCTGAGTGCTGTGCGGTCGCGCTCAGGAGTGCCGCTCCAGTCAATCAGCGCGCGCATCTGAGCACGGGTAAGGATGGCCCCCGGTCGACGCGACTCATCGAGTAGCTCGGCGAGCTGTCGACGACCGTATGTCCTGGCCGATTGATCCACCCTGGGGTCAGCCACGGGGCTCGGGCCATTCTTCACGCTCATCACCTCGGCCGCGTCGTGAAGCGACATCACCCCAGAAGGATGCAGGGCAAAGCGGCCCGAGCACGCTGGGCACACACCCGACTTCACACCTTGCGCTTGCTCACGCACGCTGCCCTCGGCAGGCTCGGCCCCGCTCCCTGCGCAATGACCAATGTCGGGGATCGTCATCGTATCAACCAGGCCGGTGCGCCGGCTCGGACCGTATGAGTTTCGCTCCCCGATCGAGCCGTCCTCGTTGTGAATTACATGCTCGGTCTTGCGTCTGATGGCCTCGTCACGCCCAGCGGCCACCGCTACATGCTTGGTTCGTGAGGAGCGAGATGGGCCGCCTCGTCACCCTCGATCTCGGTTACCCAACTGCCATCCTTATGAACTGTGTGCACAAACCCGTCGGCCATCGTCATCTCCCTAGCGGTTGCAGTGTGTGGGTACTACCCACTCGATCGGGTCCCACACAGCACCTCGGCGGTAGCGCCGTGCCCCACTCATGCCCCAAACGTCCGAGAACGCCCCGCTCAACCATGCGGGGCCGCACCTTGAGAAGCGCGCAATCCCCCATGGTTGCTAGTGGTCGACCGTCGTCAACCGTCGTGGCCGTCGACACGGCCTGTCACGCCGGAGGTCGCAGGTTCGAGTTCCGTCGCTCCCGGCTCTTAAAGTGCTTGTTGCCTGACGAGGCGAACCCAGCCCTCGCCGGCGGCTGGAAGCCCGGCCGGACGCCGTACTTCCCGAACACCCCCCCAGTTGCAGATCCGATGGAGAACACTGAGTAACGAATGCCACGGTGTAATCCCCTCGGTCCTTGCTATCCAAGAAAGTGCCAGCAGTGGTTGCGAAGTAACCCAAAGTAATGTGGCGACCTCCTGGGTCGGCACTAAGAAAGAGTCCTAGGCGGACGCGTAGAAGAACGCGTCGCCTGTAGTCGACCGGCTCACTCACGCGCGGCGATCGTCCAACGGAGGGTCCGCGACACTCGCGCGAGATTAGACCCAACCCTGCATGTTAGGCGGCACTCGACTCAGGGGAACGTAGCCTCGGCCGTTTGCGCCGCCGTGACCCCGCTCCCCGTCTCGAGGACGAATCCACATAGCGCACGCGTATCGTAGAACGAGAACTCGATCGATCCGTCGACGCGAGCTGACATGAGCTCGGGAGCAGCGTGACCCAGCCACCGCCGGGATCGTGCCGCCCGGCTATCTCCACGGAATCGCGGTTACATGCGCGGCTACCTGCGGCTACCTGAGACGCTCTAAACCGCATGGTTGAGCCATTCGACACTCGGCCCCTGGCGGCGAGCCTACCATGCGCCCGTGTCCGTTCCGGCCCTGACAACCCCGCGCTCACAGCTCCACGCGTGGCTCCCGGTGGTGGCATGGGCCGCGGTGATTTTTGCGTTCTCGTCGGTCCCGAGCCTGTCGAGCGGGCTCGGCGGCTGGGACCTCGTCCTTCGGAAGCTCGCGCACGTCACCGAGTACGCGATCCTCGGGGCGCTGCTCCTGCGGGCGACGCGGCGCCCGTGGCTCGCGCTGGGCATCGCCGCTCTCTATGCCGCGTCGGACGAGGTCCACCAGCACTTCGTCGAGGGCCGCCATGCGGCGCTCCTGGACGTGGCCATCGACACCGTCGGCGCGCTTGTCGGGATCCTCGCGTGGCGCGCGTTCGCGCGCGGGTCGGCTCCTCGGGACGGCGTGGCTCCGTAGAATCCGCGCCATGGACCGGCACGAGGTTCCCGACCGCCAGCTCGACGCGTTGCTCGAGCGGCTGGACAGGATCGCGGCGCGACTCGAGCGGATCGACGCGCGTCTCGAGGCGAGCGAAGGGCTCATCCAGGTGAGCCGCGAGCTGCGCGCCCTCAACGACTCGCTGAACGCGGTGGCCTACGCCGCGCTCGGCCAATCGCCGCAGGTCCGCCGCCGCGCCGGCTGAGGCACGCCCTCCCGGCCCTACGGCGTGAGGTCGCCCCGGAGAGCGGCGGTGTACCGGGCAACGCTTCGGCGCACGGCGTCCTTCGCCCCCGTGGGCAGGACGCGGTCCCACCACGCGCCGTACAGCCGGTCGAACGCCCACGGCTCGAGCGCGCCGCCGATCCGCTCGACCTCGGAGGCGGGCAGCGGCACGAGGTTCGGGAAGCTCCACATGAACGAGACGTTGCGATCCGGCACGGGCATCACGATGTCGCCCGCGAGGAGGGCGCCTCGGCCCGAGGCCCCGGCCGGCCAGTGGAGCACGGTGGCCCCGGGGAAGTGGCCGCCGAGCCGGAGGAGCGTCAAGCCTCCGGGGAGGCTGCGACGCTCTCCCTCCCACTGCTCGATCGCCGGATCGGGGCGGGTGACCCACTCGGCGTCGGCGGCGTGGAGGAGCACCGGGACGCCCCCGAGCGCGTCGCTCCAGGCGCTCGCAGCGCCGTAGTAGTGCGGGTGCGAGATCGCGATCACGGCGGCGCCGCCGCGGCGCCGCACGGCCGCAAGCGCCTCGTCGGGGACCACGGGGATCATGTCCCACAGCACGTTGCCGTCGTCCGTCGAGACGAGGAGCATGCGCTGGCCGATCGCAAACGACGGCGCGAGGCCGATCCCGAGCAGGCCGGGCTCGTCGTCGTGCTCCCGGACGTCCGCGGCGCGACCGTCGAGGACGCCGTCGGGCGTCGTCCACCGTTGCCCGTCCGCGGGAACCCACTGGCGGCCGTCCGCGCAGATGCGGGCACTCCGGCGGCGGCGCGTCGGCGTCCGGGTACCACGCGCCGCACGTGGCGCAGACGGGCGTCACCGCGTGAAGCGGTAGACCGTGCCCGCCCCGGAGACGGCGTAGAGGGTCGCTCCGGAGAGGCTCTCCCCGAACGACGTCAGCTGGGCGACGCGCACGGGCTCGCGACGAAGCGCGCCGCCGCGCGCCGGGATGCTCCAGATCGTGCCGCTGCAGTAGTCGCCGAACACGTAGCGCCCCGCGAGGCGCGGCACCGCCTTCCCCCGGTAGACGAACCCGCCCGTGACCGAGCACCCTGCGTCGTGCATGTACTGGGTGATCGGCTGCAGGAGCGTCCCCGACCCGAGGGGCTCGTCGGAGTAGCGGCTCGTACCCTCGTACACGTTCCACCCGAAGTTGACGAGCCCGGTCGTCCCGCGCGGCAGCCGGTCGATCTCCTCGACGTCACCCTGCCCGACGTCCCCGACCCAGAGGTCACCGGTCGCGCGGTCGAAGCTGTACCGCCACGGGTTGCGAAGCCCGATCGCGACGAGCTCGGGCGACGGGCGTGCCTGGCGCACGTCCAGCCGGAACATCTTCCCGAGCAGCGTGTCGGGGTTCTGCGCCCGGTTCTCGGGGTCGCCGGCCGCGCCGCCGTCGCCAAGGCCGACCCAGAGCTTCCCGTCGGGCCCGAACTCGAGGTTGCCGCCGTTGTGGTTCGGGTACGGCTGCTCGACGCGGAGGATCTCCTGCGCGCTCGACGCCACCACGCTTCCCTTGGCCACGCGGTAGCGCACGACCCGCGTCGACCCGTCGCCACGCGCCGTGTAGTTGACGTAGAGGGTCCGGTCGCGCGCGTAGCCGGGCGAGAACGCGAGACCGAGGAGGCCCTGCTCGCCGCCGTAGGCGACGAGCGACCGGACGTCGAGGAAGGGCTTGGAGAGCGCGCGGCCCCGCTCGACCACGCGCACGCGCCCGGGCTGCTCGACGACGTACAGCCGACCCGGCTCGCCGGGTGCCTGGACGACGTCCACGGGGCTCGAGAGGCCGCGTGCGACGACCGCGAGCCGCGGCGTCGCGCTGCCCGCCGCGAGGGAGGCTCCGGCCGAAACGGCCGCGACGAGCGCCACGAGAGCGAGAGAGACCCCACGCACCGTCACCTCAGGGTATCGGTCGGGGTAGGCTCCGGCGCGGCGTGAAGATCATCGTCGTCGGTGCGGGGCAGGTCGGCTCGACCATCGTGGACGCGCTGCATGCGGAGCACGACCTCACGGTGATCGACACGGCGCGCGACCGGTTGGAGCCGCTCGCCTACCGCTACGACCTCCGCACGATCGAGGCGAACGGTGCCAGCCGCCTCGCGATCCAGCAGGCGGGGACGGCGGCCGCCGACCTCTTCATCGCGTGCACGTCGCGCGACGAGGTGAATCTCGTCGCCTGCTCGTTCGCCCGCGTCGAGGCGCCGCGCGCGACGATCGTGATCCGGACGTCGAACGTCGAGTACATCGACCTGTGGCGCGAGGGCCGTCTCGACGTCGACTTCGCCGTCTCGTCCGAGCTCGAGACCGCCCATGCCGTCGCACGCTCGATCGGGATGCCGTCCGCACGCCAGACGGACGTCTTCGTCGACGGCCAGGTGCAGATCGTCGAGTTCGAGATCCCCGAGGGCGCCGATCCGGCCGTCGTCGGGCGGCCCCTCCGCGACGCGCACATCCCTGACGACTCCCGCGTCCTCGCGCTGATCCGCGAGTCGGCGATGACCCTGCCCGGCGGCGACGACGTGATCCGCGAGGGCGACCGGATCGTCGTGATCGGCTCGCCGAGCGCGGCGCGCGAGTGGGGAGCGCTCCTCGCCCCGGGCGAGGGCGTGGTGGAGGACGTCGTGGTCTTCGGCGGCGGCCAGATGGGCACCGCCATCGCACGGACGCTGTCCGAGCAGGGGATCGGCGTCCGCGTGATCGAGCCCGTCCTCCAGCGCGCTCGCGAGGTCGCCGAGGAGCTGCCGGACTGCAGGGTGTTCAACGCCACCGGGATCGACCCCGACTTCCTCGAGCGCGAGCGGATCGGACGGGCGCAGGCGGCGGTCTTCGCGCTGCGCGAGGACCCGCAGAACCACTACGCGGCAACCCTCGCGCGGGTTCACGGCGTCCGGTTCACGATCGCCGTCGTCCACGACACGATCTCGACCGACGTCTACGAGCTCTCGGGCGTCGACGTCACCGTCAACCCCCGGGCCGTCACGGCCGAGGAGATCGTCCGCTTCGCGCACGACCCGCGCACGCAGCAGGTGGCGATGCTCGAGGGGAACCGCTACGAGGTCCTCGACATCACCACACAGCCGACGAGCGAGTACGTCGGTCTGCGGTTCCGCGACATGCCGATCCGCGGCGCGCTGATCGGCGCGATCGTGCGCGACGGCAAGGCGCTGTTCCCGCGGAGCGACGAGGTCCTCCAGGCCGGCGATCGCGTGATCGTGTTCACGGAGCGCTCCCGCGTGCCGGACGTCGAGCGAGTGCTGTGAGCCCCGACCGCCGCGCCGCCCGCATCGGAGGGCGCGCGAGGATCGCGATCGACGTCGCGGGCGCGCTCGGGCTGACGGGGACGTTGCTCGCCTACCTGAGCCTCTCGTCGCTCGTCCCCACGGTGGTCGCGATCGGGTACGGCGAGCCGTTCTGGCCGTTTCTCGCAGCGGGCGCGATCGCCGGGGGCCTCGGGCTCGGGCTCGCGCGCCTGGGACGGCGCTCGCGCGGGCCGATCGGGTTCCGGGAGGGCTATCTGGTCGTCTCGCTCACCTGGCTCCTGGCCGCGCTGTACGCAGGCCTCCCGTACCTCCTCTCCGGCGAGCCGCAGCTGTCGCATCCCATGGACGCGTTCTTCGAGGGGATGTCCGGGTTCACCACGACGGGCGCCACCGTCGTCACGGACGTCGAGTCGCTCGACCGGTCGATCCTGATCTGGCGCCAGCTGAGCCAGTGGCTCGGAGGGATGGGGATCATCGTGCTCGCGCTGGCAGTGCTGCCGCGGTTGCGGATCGGCGGACGCCAGATGTTCGAGTCGGAGCTCCCGGGGCCGGAGGTGAACCAACTCGCGGAGCGCATCCGCGACACCGCCCGCAGGCTGTGGCTCCTCTACATCGGACTCACGCTGGCCCTGATCGCCGCCCTCCTCGTCGTGTGGCTCACCGGGCTCGACGACGCTCTGACGCCCTTCGACGCCGTCGGGAACGCCCTGTCGACGATGCCGCTCGGCGGCTTCGCCACCGACAACCGCTCGCTCGAGCCGTTCGCCCCCGTCACGCAGTGGATCGTCGTCGCGTTCATGGCGCTCGCCGGCGTGAACTTCGCCCTCCTCTACCGAGCGCTCGTGCGACGAGACGCGCGCGCGCTCGGGCGCGACGAGGAGGCACGCCTCTACGGGCTGCTCCTCGTCGTCGGCTCGGCGCTCGTCCTCGCCGAGCTGGTCCACGCCGACCTCTTCTCCGGCGCGACGGCGGTTCGCCAGGCGGTCTTCCAGACGACCTCGCTCATGACCGGGACGGGATTCGCGATCACCGACTACGCGAGCTGGCCGACGCTCACCCTGATGGCGATGATCGGCGCTGATGTTCGTCGGCGCGTCCGCAGGGTCGCCGACGGGCTCGGTCAAGATCGTCCGCCACCTGCTCGTCGGCAGGATCCTGCGGCGCGAGCTGCGCCAGACCATCCACCCCGAGCTCGTGCTCCCCATCCGGCTGAACGGCCAGCCCGTCGACGAGCGCACGCTCCGCGCGGTGCTCGCGTTCGTCGTCCTCTACATCGGGATCTTCGTCGTCGGTGCCGGGCTGCTCGCGATCGACGCGAGGATCGCGGACCTCGACCTCGGGGTCACCGACGCGATCGCGGCGTCGGCGGGCACGCTCGGCAACGTCGGGCCCGGGCTCGGGTTCGCGGGGCCGATGGGGAGCTACGCGCCGTTCAGCGACGGGTCGAAGCTCGTGATGGCGCTCCTGATGTGGGTCGGGCGCCTCGAGGTGCTGCCGGTCCTGGTGCTGCTGACGCGCGGCTACTGGCGCGTCTAGCCGCCCTGCTCCTCGTCTCCCGGCCCGTTCGCGAGGAGGGAGCGCACGACGCTGAACTGGCCGGCCTTGCCGACCACGACGATCGTGTCCCCGTCGAGGATCACGTCCTCGGGCTGTGCGCCGGCGATCGACTCGGACTCCCGGAGGATCGCGATCACCGTCACGCCGGTGCGCTTCCGGAACCCGCAGTCCGCAAGCGTCCGGCCGTTCACCCAGCTCCCGCTCGGCACCCTGATCCACTCGATCTGGAACTCGCCGAGTGCCATCTCGAGCTCCTCGACGATCTTCGGGCGCTCGTAGGCGCCCCCGAGGATCGCGCCGAGCTGGCGCGCCTCGTCGTCGTGCAGCTCGAGCACGACCGCCGGCTCCTCGTCGCGCGCGCGGCGATGGACGTAGACCTCGCGGTCGCCGTCGTTGTGCTGGATGACGGTCACGCGGCTCCCCGCCGCCGGCGTCATCACCCACTTCACGCCGACCCCCGGCAGGCGCGTCTCTTTCAGCTCGAGTGGCATCGATCCTCCTTGGACCCTCTCACACGACAGTCAAGCAGCAGCCCGGTCACTCGAGCGCCCCCGCAGGGCGGAGGAAGCGCCCGAGGCGCTTCGACTCCTTCATCAGGACGACCCCGATCGTCGCGCTCGCGAGCACGTAGAGGCCCGCGAAGGCGACGATGTCGTCGCGGTGCTCGGCACTCAGGACGGCGTTCCCCGCAGCGAGCTGGGCGAGGATGATCGTGAACTCCCCGTGGGCGACGAGCGCGGCTCCGGCGTTGATGCCCTGACGCACCGAGAAGCCGCCGAGGCGTCCTGCGACGACGCCGACGCCGACCTTGCCGATGAGCGTCGCCCCGATCGCGAGCAGGACGATCCAGCCGACGTCGCTCCACCGGGAGAGATCGATCGTCAACGCGAAGACGAAGAAGAAGAGCGCGGCGAAGACGTCGCGGAACGCGAAGAAGCGCTGCTCGATGTCCTCCCGGACGCCGCTCTCGGACAGGACCACGCCGGCCATCAGGGCGCCGATCGCCTCGGACAGCTCGAGCTCCTGCGCCACCGCGCTCATCGCGATCACGAAGCCGAACACCGCCAGGAGGAAGAACTCGAGCTCGAGGCGATCCAGCAGGCGCCCGATCCACGCACCGAGCCACCGTGAGGCGGCGAGCGACGCCGCGACGAACACGAACGCCTTCATGGTGACGCCTGCGGTCGAGGCGACACCGCCCCCTCCCGTGGCGACGAAGCCGAGGACGGCGGCGATCGCGATGTCCTCGAACAGCAGGATCGCCAGGACGAGGTCGGTCTCGTCGTCCGCGAGCCTGCGGAAGTCGATGAGCGCCTTGACCGCGATCGCGCTCGACGAGACGTAGATGCAGGCGGCGAGCACGAGCGCGGCGAACGACGGCCCGAAGGCGATCAGCCCGACGAGCAGCCCGAGGCCGGCGTTGAAGAGCAGGTCGGCCGCGCCCCCGAGCCCGACGTGGCGCCCGCTCCGGACGAGCCGGTCGACGCTGAACTCGAGACCGAGGAAGAAGAGGAGGAAGATCAGCCCGATCTCGGCGACGAAATCGGTCACCTCGGACGGCTGGACGACCTGGACGAAGTCCGGCTCGTTCGGGCCGAGGATGATCCCCGCGAAGAGGTACGCGGGTATCGCGGAGAGCCCGAAGCGGCTCGCGGCGAGCCCCATGACTCCAAGCGCTCCGATCGTGACGGCGAGCTCGGAGAGCGTCATTCCCGCCCATTCTTGCTGACCCGGGGGCGACACCCCCGCGAGAGCAGCGAGATCCGCGGAGAGCTAGCCGACGACCGCGCGGCGGACGCGGTCCTCGACGCCCGGCTTCAGGATCGCGACGACCTGGTCGCCCGGGCGGATCACCGTGTCGTCGCGCGCGATCTCGCCGACGCCGTTCCGCATCACCGATACGAGCCGGGCGCCGTCGGGCAGCGAGATCCCTGCGACGCGCTTCCCGGCCGCGGGTGCGTCGGGCGGCACGTGGAGCTCGACGAGCTCGAGACCCTCGCCGCGCAGCTCGAGCAGCTTGACCAGGCCGTGCTCCGGCACCTCGTGCTCGACGAGCCCGAGCAGCCCGGACGTCGCGCAGACGGTCTGCGTGATCCCGAGCACGTCGAAGTACGGCTGGTTGCGCGGGTCGTTCACCCGCGCGATCGCCTTCGGCACGCCGAAGCCCTCCTTCGCGATCTGCGCGATCACGATGTTGTCCTCGTCGTCGCCGGTCACCGCGAGCACGATCGCCGGCGGTCGCGCGATCCCGGCCCGCTCGAGCACGTGGAGCTCGGTCGCGTCGCCGTTGACGACGACCGGCCCGAGCTCCGCCTCGAGCTGCTCGAAGCGGTCGCGCCGCTGCTCGACGAGCGTCACCTCGTGCCCCATGCGGACGAGCGAGCGCGTGACGTTCGCGCCGACCTTGCCTCCACCCGCGACGATCGCGTACACGGCCTACGCCGGGCTTCCCACCGGCGCCGCGTCGCACGACCGCACGACGTCGGCGAGCGTTGCGATCGCCGTCTTCGTCGGGCAGACCGTCCGCAGCCCGCGCTCGGCGTAGAACTCGGCCCGACGCGGGTCGAGCACGCGGACGACGACGCACCCGATCCCGTAGCGGCGCTGAAGCATCTGGCCGATGACGATGTTCGAGTTGTCGCCGTCGGTGGAGACGACCGCGGCGTCCGCAGCCGCCGCCCCTGCACGGTCGAGCACCTCGAGCTCCATCCCGTGGCCGACCACGAACCCGCCGCGCCATTCCCCGAGGCGCGCCAGCGCGGTCTCGTCGTCGTCGACGCACGTGATGTCCCAGCCCTCGCCGGCCAGCAGTTTCGCCACGGACGACCCGACGCGCCCGCAGCCGATGATCACCGCCTTCATGCGACTGAGGTTACTGGTCGAACACGCCGTCGGGGAACGCGACGACGAGCACCTCGCACGGCGCGTGGCGCAGGACGTGGTCGACGGTCGGCGAGAAGAACCGCGACTGCCTGCGCCAGCGCGGCGACGAGCCGAGCACGATCAGGTCGGCCTGGCGGCGCGTCGCCTCGTCGACGATCGCGTACCCGATCGACCGCGCGTTGACGGCCTCGGCGCGGACGTCGACGCCGTTCTCCTCTCCCAGGGCGCGCGCCTCGGCAACGGACGCGTCCGCCTGCTCGGCGACGGCCGGCGGCAGCGGCCCGTCGAGGGCCCGCTCGCGCGGCACCTGCACCACGGTGATCGCCTCCACCGTCGCGCCGCTCTCCTTCGCGAGGGCGACGGCGGTCGCCACCATCTCCTCGCCGATGTCCCCGAGCTTCATCGGGACGAGGATGCGCCTGAACGACGCGCCGACCGGGAGCGCGTTCCGCGGGTCGACGTCCTCGAACACTCCCTTCCGCTCGTGCCATCGCGTCGCGCCGTAGACGACGAGACCGACCGCGAGCCACGCGGGGCCTGCGTACCGCGCGCCCTTGTGCGTCACCATCGCGAGCACGAAGATCGCCGCGGTCAGCGGCGCGCCGACGAGCGCCGGGAGCGGGACGGCGACCCCGCGCAGCCGCACGTCCGGGCGGGCCCGGAACGGCCGCGGCAGGTCCGGCTCGACGCGGCGGAGGCGGATGACCGCCAGCTGCGCCAGCGTGAAGGCCAGCAGGACGCCGAACGAGTACGTGCTCGCGAGGAGCTTCGCCTCGTCGCCGACCGCCGCGCCGATCCCCACGACGGCCATCGCGACGACCGTGATCGCCGCGATCGTCTCCCGGGAGACGAGCGTCCGGCGCTCGAAGCGGCCGATCTCGCGCGGCAGCATCCCGTGCGTCCCCATCGAGTGGGCCAGGCGCGCGCACCCCGAGATCGAGGTGGTGATCGCCATCATGAGGATGAGCGCCGCGGAAAGCCCGACCGCGACCCGCAGCACGTCGACGAGCGCGTCGGGAAGCTCGCCCTGGAACGCCGTCACGATGCCCACGAGCGGCGCCTCGAGCCACTGGTCGCCGAGCTCCGACGCCCCGTCCCCGGACGGGAACGCGGTCACCCCGACGACCGCCACGAGCACGGTCAGGACGACCACGAGCCCGATCGCCGAGAAGAGCGAGCGGGGCAGGGTGCGACCGGGCTCGCGCGCCTCCTCGGCGAGGTTCGCGACGGTCTCGAGGCCGGTGTACGCGAGGAACCCGAGGGGGATCGCGAACAGCAGGTCGTCGAGCCAGTCCTGGCCCGGAGCCAGCGCCAGGCCGTCGACGAGCGTCGACGGCGAGAAGACGAGCGCGAGCCCGAGCAGCACGATGAGGCTCTGGACGACGAGGTCGAGCAGCGCGACGACGAGCGCGGGTCGGTGGAGCCGCGTCCTGCGGGCGAGGCGCACCATCCCGATCACGGCGATGGCCCCGACCGCGACGACGACGTCCCAGGGTCGATCGCGGAGCGAGTCGACCTGGAGCGCGGCCCCCACGTAGTGCGGGAGGAAGAGCGCAGAGAGCGCGATCACGATGAGGTAGTCGAGGAAGAGGGCCCAGCCCGTGACGAAGCCGATGAGGTCGTTGTAGGCGCGGCGCGTGAACGTCGCGGCGCCGCCCGTCTCGGGCATCGCCGCCGTCCCCTCGGCGTAGGAGAGCGCCACGAGGCAGAACACCAGGCCCGTCGCGGCGAGGACGACCGGTGTGAGGCCGAGCGCGGAGGCAGCGACGATCCCGAGCGCGACGTAGATCGAGGAGCCGATCTCGCCGTAGGCGATCGCGAAGAGCGCGGGCGCGTCGAGGACGCGCTCGAAGCCCCGGACCTTGCGCGCCATCTAGTGCCCCTTCCGGTGATGCGGCCTCGTTCCTGGCGCGCGAGGGGCAAGCCAGGCTAGGACGCAGGGAGCGCCGATACCAAGAGGTATCGGCGCGACCGAGGACGACGCATGGCGCCGCTCCTCGCACGCCAGGGACCAGGAGGGCATCGCCGGAAGGGGCACTATCCTCCCCGCCGCTTGCGCTCGAGCTGGATCCGCGCGACTCCGAGCGCGATGAAGAGGCCGCCGAGGAGGTAGCCGAGGATGCCGCCGCCGTGCACCGCGGTGACCACGAGGAGCGCGATTCCGATCGCGACGAACACCGCGCCGAAGGCGATCACCGCCTGGCTGTACCAGTTCATGCCGCGCTCGGCTCCCTCGAGGCCGTGACCATGACGCGGCAGGGCGCCTTCCGCATCACCCGGTCGACGGTCGAGCCGAACACGCCGCGGCGGCGACTCGTGAGGTCCTTGCGCGGCGAGCCCAGGACGATGATCTCCGCCTCGCGGCGCTGCGCCTCGCGCACGATCTCCGTCGACGCGCTCCGTCCCCGGACGAGGCGCGCGACCACGCGCACGCCGTAGGTCTCGCCGAACGCGACGGCCTCGTCGAGCTCGTCGTTGGCCCTCCGCTCCTCGTCGGGCAGCTCGGCGTCGAGGGGCAGCTCGAGCGGAATCTCGATCACCGTCAGCGCCACGACGCGCGCTCCGCGCTCGGCCGCGAGCCTGCACGCGACGTCGAGGGCGTCGTCGGACGGGCGCCCCGGGACGATGGGGACGACGATCCGCCGGTACTCGAGCGCGAGCGCGGCGCCGAAGGCGGGTGGCGCCTTCACGGTCTCCGTGAGCGGCGCCCGCACCCAGAAGCGGCGGTAGATCGCGTAGCCGACGAGGCCCGCGACGATCCACCCGAGCCCGACCCAGCGCGTCAGAGGGTTCTGCACGAGGATCACGAGGAACGAGGCGCCGGTCGCGATGCCGCCGAAGATCGCGAAGAGCGGCCAGTCGACACCCCGCAGGCGGAGGTTCGGCCGTGCGCGGTAGGTGACTGCCGGATTGGGTCGCATCCGCAGGCGCACCATCGCCGCGTGGGCGACCGTGAACGAGAGCGTCGCGCCGAGCGAGTAGAGGGTGCCGACGAAGTTGACGTCTCCCGGGAGGAGGATCACGATCGGCGCGATCCCCGCGAACAGGACGAGCGCGATGTACGGCGTCTTCAGCCGCGGATGGAGGCGTCGGAAGACCTCCGGCATCTGCCGGTACGTCGACATCGAGTACGTGATGCGCGAGGCGCCGATGATCCCGGCGTTCGTGGCGATGAACAGGATCGTCGCCGCGAGCACGCCGACGTACAGCTGGAGCGAGCGGAGCACGCCGCCCTCGAGGCCGAGGTTGTCCACGACCCCGAGGATCGGGTCGTTCGCGAAGCCGCCCTGTTCGGGCGGCAGCGCGAGCAGCGTCGTCAGCTCCCCGTTGATCTCCTTCACGGGAAGCGCCGAGAGGGCGATCAGCGGCAGCGTGAAGTAGATCGCGAAGACCGCGACGGCGACGAGCTTGTACGCGTTCGGGACGCTTCGCTCCGGCTCGCGCGCCTCCTCCGCGAGGTTCGACACGGTCTCCACGCCGGTGTAGGCGAGCATCGCGACCGGGATCGCGACGGCGAGGTTCGCCCACGTCGGTGCGGTGCCCCAGTGGACGTTGTTCACCAGCACGTCGGGGCTGAAGACGAGCGCGAAGCCGAGCAGCACGAGGAGCACCTGCGTCCCGAAGTCGATCACCGCGAGCCCGATCGAGAGCTTCGCCGCCTCGGTGACCCCGACGACGTTGAGCGTCACGAGCAGGACGATCACGACCGCGCCGCCGACGATGTCCCACGGGTTCTCGCGGAGGGGCTCCCAGAAGATCGAGAGGTAGTGGGGCACGAAGAACGCGGAGGTCGCGATGGTGACGATGTAGACGAGCATCTGCGACCACGCCGCGCTGAACGAGACGAGCTCGTTGAAGCCGTGCCGCGCGAAGCTCGACGAGCCGCCCGCCTCGGGGAAGCGCACCGTCCCCTCCGCGTACGTGGCCGCCGTGGCCGCGAACACGATGCCCGCGACGACGAAGACGAGCGGCGTCAGCCCGAGCGCGTAGACCGCCGTCAGCCCGAGCGCGTAGTAGATCGACGAGCCGACGTTGCCGTAGGCGGTGGCGAAGAGCGCGGGCGTGCCGAGCACCCGCTCCATCCGCACCTCGCGCCGCCGACGGCTCCCTGGCACGCGCGCGAGTCTACGCTCGGGCGCGGGCGGCTCGGGATCTCCGGCTCGCGGCGCTCGCCCCGCGGCCGATGCAGCGCCGCGTCAAGGGTGCGTCAAGATCGTCGACGGACGCGTAGCGGGGGCGTCAAGCCGGCCCGACCGCACCATTACCCCGTCCTATAACGGCAGGAGTGGACGACCTCCTGTTCCCGTTGATCATCGTCGGCTTCTTCGCGCTCGTCGCGTTGCTCGTCCGGGCGTGCGATCTCCTCGTCGGGCCGAACGGAGACGACCCTCCGTCGGACGGCTCGTCGTGAGCGTCGGCGACGTGATCGGCCTGGTGCTCGCCGTAGCGGCGCTCGCCTACCTCTTCTGGGCGCTGCTCTTCCCGGAGCGCCTCTAGTGCCGCTCTCGGGCTGGCTGCAGCTCGCCGCGCTCGGCCTGGCGCTGCTCGTCGCGGCGCGCGTGCTCGGCACGTACATCGCGCGCGTCTACTCCGACCGGCCGCTCCCCGAGGACCGGGTGTTCGCTCCGCTCGAGCGGCCGATCTACCGCCTCGCGGGCGTGACGCCCGGGAACGAGCAGCGCTGGACCGCGTATGCGCGCTCGGTGCTCGCCTTCAGCGCCGTGTCCGCGCTCGGCCTGTACGCGCTGCAGCGCGTCCAGGGGGCCCTCGTCCTCGACCCGACGAACGTCGCGGGGGTCTCCCCCTCGCTTGCGTTCAACACGGCGGTCAGCTTCGTGACGAACACGAACTGGCAGAGCTACAGCCCCGAGACCACGATGAGCCACCTCACCCAGATGAGCGGCCTCGCGGTGCAGAACTTCGTCACGGCCGCGGCCGGGCTCGCCGTGGCGGTCGCGCTCGTCCGCGGAATCACCCGGCGGCGGAGCGAGACGATCGGGAACTTCTGGGTCGACCTGACGCGCGCCGTGACGCGCATCCTGCTACCGCTCTCGATCGTGCTCGCGCTCGTGCTGGTCTCGCGCGGGGCGATCCAGAGCCTCCACGGCTTCACCGAGGCGCAGACGCTGCAGGGGGCGACGCAGTCGATCCCCGGAGGGCCCTTCGCGAGCCAGGAGGCGATCAAGGAGCTCGGGACGAACGGCGGCGGGACGTTGAACGCCAACTCCGCGCACCCGTTCTCGAATCCCACGCCGTTCACGAACCTGCTCGAGATCTTCGCTCTGCTCCTGATCCCGTTCGCGCTCGCCTACGCGTACGGCCGCCTCGTCGGTGACACGCGCCAGGGATGGGCGATCCTCGCGGCGATGGCGCTCCTCTGGGTGGGGAGCGCGGCTCTTGCGGCCCACTTCGAGTCGCACGGGAACCCGAGGATCGAGGCGCTCGGGGTGTCGGGCCCGAACCTGGAGGGGAAGGAGACGCGCTTCGGCGCGGCCGCCTCCGGCATCTTCGCGGCATCCACGACGGGGACGTCTACCGGGGCCGTCGACAGCGCCCACGACAGCTTCACGCCGCTCGGCGGCGCCGTTCCCCTCGTCGACATGATGCTCGGCGAGGTGTCGCCCGGCGGAGTCGGCGCCGGCCTGTACGGGATGCTCGTGTTCGCGATCCTCGCGGTGTTCGTCGCGGGTCTCATGGTCGGCCGGACGCCCGAGTACCTCGGCAAGCGCATCGGCGCGCCCGAGATGAAGCTCGTGATGCTCTACCTGCTCGCGGTCCCGACCGTCGTGCTCGGCTTCGCGGGCGCGGCGGTGCTCTTCGGCTTCTCGGCCGCGTCGATCGCGAACCCGGGAGCGCATGGGCTCTCGGAGATCGTCTACGCCTACACGTCGGCGGGAAACAACAACGGCTCGGCCTTCGGCGGCCTCGCCGGCAACACCGACTGGTTCAACACGACCCTCGGGCTCTCGATGCTCGTCGGCCGCTTCGCCCTGATGGTCCTTGTCCTCGCGCTCGCCGGCTCGCTCGCCCGCAAGCAGGCGGTGCCTCCCTCCGCCGGCACGTTCCCGACGGGCACGCCCACGTTCACCGTGCTCCTCGTCGCCGTGATCCTCGTCGTCGTCGGCCTGACGTACCTCCCCGCGCTCGCGCTCGGGCCGATCGTGGAGGCGCTCCAGCTGTGACGAAGACGCCCGTGTCGCCTGTTCGACTCCGCGATCGTCCGACCGGCCGCCCTCGCGGCCGTCCGGAAGCTCGATCCGCGCCACGTCGCGCGCAACCCCGTGATGTTCCTCGTCGAGGTCGGAAGCGTCGTCGTGACCGTCCTGTTCGTCAAGGGCGCCTCGGGCTCGTCCACACAGGAGAACGTCTTCGCGGGGCTCATCGCGGCCTGGCTCTGGATCACCGTGCTCTTCGCGAACTTCGCCGAGGCCATGGCGGAGGGACGGGGCAAGGCGCAGGCGGCCACGCTCCGGAGGACACGCGCCGAGACGCTCGCCCGCAAGCGCCTCGACGACGGCTCGATCGTCGAGGTGCCGAGCGCGCAGCTCGTCTCCGGCGACCTCGTCGTCGTCGGGGCCGGAAGCCTGATCCCGGCCGACGGCGACGTCGTCGAGGGTATCGCGACCGTCGACGAGTCCGCGATCACCGGCGAATCGGCGCCCGTGATCCGCGAGTCCGGCGGCGATCGCAGCGCTGTCACGGGCGGGACGCGCGTCCTCTCCGACCAGATCGTCGTCCTCGTCACCGCGCGACCCGGTGAGTCCTTCCTCGACCGGATGATCGCGCTCGTCGAGGGGGCCGTCCGCCGCAAGACGCCGAACGAGATCGCGCTCGACATCCTCCTCGCCGGGCTGACGATCACGTTCCTCGTCGCCGTCGTGACGCTCCAGCCCTTCGCGATCTACTCGGACTCCCGCCAGTCGACGATCGTCCTCGTCGCGCTGCTCGTCTGCCTGATCCCGACCACGATCGGCGCGCTGCTCTCCGCAATCGGCATCGCCGGGATGGACCGGCTCGTCCAGCGCAACGTCCTGGCGCTCTCGGGCCGGGCCGTGGAGGCAGCGGGCGACTGCGACGTCCTGCTGCTCGACAAGACCGGCACGATCACGCTCGGGAACCGCCAGGCGAGCGAGCTGATCCCCGCGCCGGGCGTGACGCCGGAGCAGCTCGCGGACGCCGCGCAGCTCTCGAGCCTCGCCGACGAGACGCCGGAGGGACGCTCGATCGTCGTCCTCGCCAAGGAGCGGTTCGGGCTGCGCGAGCGCGACCTCGAGGGCGCCGCGCTCGTCCCCTTCTCGGCCCACACCCGGATGAGCGGCATCGACGTGGCCGGTCGCTCGGTGCGCAAGGGCGCGGCGGACGCGATCGGAGCCTGGCTCGCGCGCGACGGGGCCTCGCTTCCGCCTGAGGTGGAGGCGGCCGTCCGCGAGATCGGGACGTCCGGGGGAACGCCGCTCGTCGTCGCCGAGAACGGTCGCGCCGTGGGCGTCGTCCACCTGAAGGACGTCGTCAAGGAGGGCATCCGGGAGCGGTTCGACGAGATGCGGCGGATGGGCATCCGGACGGTGATGATCACGGGCGACAACCCCCTGACCGCCCGGGCGATCGCGGACGAGTCCGGCGTGGACGAGTTCCTCGCGGAGGCGACGCCGGAGGACAAGATCGCGTTGATCCGGCGTGAGCAGGCGGCCGGGCGGCTCGTGGCGATGACGGGGGACGGGACGAACGACGCCCCGGCCCTCGCACAGGCGGACGTCGGCGTCGCCATGAACACGGGCACCCAGGCGGCGAAGGAGGCGGGGAACATGGTCGACCTCGACTCGAATCCGACGAAGCTCATCGAGATCGTCGAGATCGGCAAGCAGCTCCTCATCACGCGCGGCTCGCTGACGACCTTCTCGATCGCGAACGACGTCGCGAAGTACTTCGCGATCATCCCGGCGATGTTCGCGGGAACGTTCCCGGTGCTCGACCGGCTGAACGTCATGGACCTGTCGAGCCCGCGCACGGCGATTCTCGCGGCGGTGATCTTCAACGCGCTCGTCATCGTCGCGCTCGTGCCCCTGGCGCTCCGGGGTGTCCGCTACCGGCCTGTCGGCGCCGCCGCGCTCCTGCGGCGGAACCTCCTCGTGTTCGGTGTCGGAGGGGTCGTTGCCCCGTTCGTCGGCATCAAGCTCGTCGACGTCGTCCTCACCGGGATCGGGATGTCGTGATGCGCCGCCAGCTCGCTCCTGCGGTGATCGTCTTCCTCTGCTTCACGCTGCTCGTCGGCGTGCTCTACCCGCTCGCCGTGACAGCGGCCGCGCAGCTCGCGTTCGGCGACCGGGCGAACGGGTCGCTGGTTCGCCGCGAGGGCGTCGTCGTCGGCTCCTCGCTCCTCGGTCAGGCATTCACGGGCGCGCGCTGGTTCCATCCGCGCCCGTCGGCCGCCGGCGACGGCTACGACGGCACCGCGAGCGGCGCGTCGAACCTCGGCCCGACGAACCCGAAGCTGGTGCGGGAGGTCCGCGCGCGGGCGGTCGCCTATCGGCTGGAGAATGGACTTCGCACCGGAGCACTGGTGCCGGTGGACGCCGTGACGGCGTCCGGATCGGGTCTCGATCCGGACATCTCGCCCGCCGACGCCCGTCTCCAGGCACCGCGTGTCGCCCGCGCCCGCGGCTTGCCGGTGGCGGTGGTCCTCGCACTCGTCCGCGAGAGCACGCACGGGCGTACGCTCGGGTTCATGGGAGAGCCACGGGTCGACGTGCTCGCGCTGAACACCGCAATCGACGCGGCGCGCTGAGTCTGCACTCGGCTCATGGCCCGCGGCACGCTCAGGATCTACCTCGGAGCCGCGCCCGGCGTCGGCAAGACGTTCGCGATGCTGGGCGAGGGCCTGCGTCGGGTTGGCCGCGGGACGGACGTCGTCGTCGGTCTCGTCGAGACGCACGGACGGCCGCGCACCGCCGAGCAGAT
The DNA here is from genome assembly GCA_963792245.1 of uncultured Actinomycetes bacterium. Classification (GTDB taxonomy): domain Bacteria; phylum Actinomycetota; class Thermoleophilia; order Gaiellales; family Gaiellaceae; genus Gaiella. The sequence goes on along the minus strand of CAWBVO010000015.1, from coordinate 43,642 downwards.
CGGCGACCTCGAGGTCGTGCCCCGGCGGCGCCTCGACTATCGCGGCACGTCGTTCGAGGAGATGGACGTCGACGCCGTGCTCGCGCGCAGGCCCGCCGTCGCACTCGTCGACGAGTACGCCCACTCCAACGTTCCCGGGTCGCGCAATGCGAAGCGCTGGCAGGACGTCGAGGAGCTGCTCGACGCGGGAATCGACGTGATCTCGACCCTCAACATGCAGCACCTCGAGTCGGTGAACGACGTCGTCGAGCAGATCACCGGGGTGAAGCAGCGCGAGACGATTCCCGACGAGATCGTCCGCCGCGCCGATCAGATCGAGCTCGTGGACATGACGCCGGAGGCGCTCCGGCGCCGCCTCGCGCACGGCAACGTCTACCCGGCCGAGCGGATCGACGCCGCGCTGGGCAACTACTTCCGGCAGGGCAACCTCGGCGCGCTGCGCGAGCTCGCCCTCCTCTGGGTCGCCGACCGTGTCGACGAGGCGCTGCAGAGCTATCGCGACCGCCACGGGATCGACCGTCCGTGGGAGACGCGCGAGCGCGTGCTCGTCGGCCTCACGGGCAGCCCTGACGGCGACCGTCTCATCCGCCGCGCCTCGAGGATGGCCGCGCGGGCGCGTGCCGACCTGATGGCCGTCCACGTCAGGACGCAGGACGGGCTCGAGGCCGACTCCGACGCGGCCCTGAGCCGACAGCGCGCGCTCGTCGAGGAGCTCGGCGGCGGCTATCGCGAGTTCGTCGGCGAGGACACGGGCGCAACGCTCGTCTCGGGCGCGCGCTCCCTGAACGCGACGCAGATCGTCCTCGGCGCCAGCCGCAGGTCGCGCTGGAAGGAGCTGACGCGCGGCTCGGTCGTCAACCGGGTGATCCGGGACTCGGGTGTCGGGATCGACGTCCACGTGATCAGCCTCGCCGCGGACGACGAGGACGAGCGGCCGCTCGTGCCGCGCGGTCGGCGGCCGAGCGCACTGCCGCCGCGCCGGCAGATCGTCGGGCTCGTGCTCGGCGGCGTGCTCGTGGTGGCACTCGGGATCGTGCTCTCGCACCTCCGGCACCACCTCAGCCTGCCGAGCGTCCTCCTGCTCTACCTCCTCGCCGTCGTCGTGGTGGCCGCGGTCGGCGGCCTCTGGGCCGCGCTCGCGACGGCCGTCGTCTCCTTCCTCGTCGTGAACTGGTTCTTCACTCCCCCGCTCCACGCGTTCACGATCGGCGAGACCGAGAACCTGCTCGCGCTCTTCGTCTTCCTCGCGGTCGCCACGATCGTGAGCGGATTCGTCTCGCTGGCCGCGCGCCGAGCCGCCGACGGTCGCCGGGCCCACGCCGAGGCGCAGGTTCTCGCGGCGCTCGCGGGCGAGTCGACGGTCCAGGCGCTGCTCGACCGGGTGCGCGCCGCGTTCGGGCTCGACAGCGTATGCCTCTGGCGCATGGACCACGCCGAGACGACGCTCGTCGCGGTCGCCGGCCGTTCGGCCGCCTCGGACGAAGGTGAGCGCTTCGAGGCAGGGCCGTCGCACGTCCTGATCGTCAACGGCGGCAGGATCCGACCCGAGGACCGGCCGCTGCTCACGGCCTTCGGCCGGGAGGTCGCCGCCTCGCTCCACGTCGCCGAGCTCGAGGCCGGCGTCTCCACCGTCGACTCGCTCGCCGCTGCGAACGAGCTTCGCACAGCGCTCCTGTCCGCGGTGTCGCACGACCTTCGCACCCCCCTGGCGGGGATCAAGGCGTCGGTGACGTCGCTTCTCGCGGACGACGTGGCCTGGGGCCCGGAGGACACCGACGCATTCCTGCGCGCAATCGACGAGGACGCCGATCGACTCGATGCGCTGGTCGCGAACCTCCTCGACATGTCGAGGCTCCAGACCGGGGCGCTCGACGTCGACACGTTGCCGATCGGGCTCGAGGACGTCGTTCCCGCCGCGCTGCGGAGCATCGGCGAGCCCGCCGACCGCGTCGTCGTCGACGTGCCCGGCGACCTCCCCCGGGTCGACGCGGACCCGGGCCTGCTCGAGCGCGCGCTCGCAAACGTCCTCGCCAACGCCATCGGGCACGGCGGCGGCGCACCGGTCAGGCTGACGGCGGGCCCTGCCGGCGGGATGATCGACCTCCGCGTCTGCGATCGAGGCCCCGGCGTGCCGCCCGCGAGGCCGCGAGGCGATGTTCCGGCCGTTCCAGCGGCTCGGCGACGCGCCGTCCGGCGAGGGGATCGGTCTCGGCCTCGCGGTTGCGCGAGGATTCGTCCAGGCGATGGGGGGCGCGGTCGAGGTCGAGGACACGCCCGGCGGCGGGCTCACGGTGGTACTGCGCCTGCGGGAGGCGTCCGCATGACCCGCGTGCTCGTCGTCGACGACGAGCCGCAGATGCTCCGCGCGCTCTCCGCGAACCTCCGCGCGCGGGGGTACGACGTCGACCTCGCCGCAACCGGAGAAGCGGCCCTTGCGCGCGCCGCGCGCGACCACCCGGACCTCGTCCTCCTCGACCTCGGGCTGCCCGGGATGGACGGGGTCGAGGTCGTCCGCGGCCTTCGCGGCTGGACCGACGTCCCGGTGATCGTCGTCTCGGCCCGGCACGAGGAGGCGTCGAAGGTCGCGGCGCTCGACGCCGGAGCCGACGACTACGTCACGAAGCCGTTCGGCATGGACGAGCTGCTCGCCCGGCTGAGGGCAGCGCTGCGCCGCTCGGCGCCGGGGCCCGAGGAGGCGCTGGTCGAGACCGAGTCGTTCACCGTCGACCTCGCCGCAAAACAGGTCGTGCGCGACGGCGCTCCCATCCGCCTGACCCCGACCGAGTGGGCGATCCTCGAGATCCTCGTTCGCAACCCGGGGAGGCTCGTGACCCAACGCCAGCTGCTCCACCAGGTCTGGGGGCCGCGCTACGAGACGGAGACGAACTACCTGAGGGTCTACCTGGGGCAGATCCGCGCGAAGCTCGAGTCGGACCCCGCGCGGCCCCGCCACTTCATCACCGAGCCGCGGATGGGCTACCGGTTCGTCCCCTGAGAGAGACGGGTGCCGGCGGTCGCCCGCCGGCACCCGTGCGCGTCCTTCGCGCGCTACCCGTGGATCGAGGCGATGATGGGGATGATCAGGATCGCCACGATGTTCGCGATCTTGATCATCGGGTTGATCGCCGGCCCGGCGGTGTCCTTGTAGGGATCGCCGACCGTGTCGCCCGTGACGCCCGCGGCGTGGGCCTCGGAGCCCTTGCCGCCGAACGCCCCGTCCTCGATCAGCTTCTTCGCGTTGTCCCACGCGCCGCCGCCCGACGTCATGGAGATCGCGAGGAAGAGGCCCGTGACGATCGTCCCGATCAGCAGTCCGCCGAGCATCTCCGGCTTGATGATCCCGACGACGATCGGGATCACGATCGGGATCAGCGCCGGCACGAGCATGCTCCTGATCGCCGAGGCGGTGACGATCGTGATCGACGTCGCGTAGTCGGGCCGCGAGGTGCCCTCCATGATCCCCGGGTCCTCCCGGAACTGGCGGCGCACCTCCTCGACGACCTCGCCGCCGACGCGACCGACGGCGGTCATGGCGAGCGAGGCGAAGAGGAACGGCATCATCCCGCCGACGAACAGGCCCGCGATCACCCACGGGTCGGCGAGGTCGAACGAGACGTTGAGGCCCTCGTCCGCGAGCCCCCGGACGTACTCGTCGAACAGGATGAGCGCGGCGAGCCCGGCCGAGCCGATCGCGTAGCCCTTCGTGACGGCCTTCGTCGTGTTCCCGACCGCGTCGAGCGGATCGGTCACCTGGCGCACCGACTCGGGCATGTCCGCCATCTCGGCGATCCCGCCGGCGTTGTCCGTGACGGGGCCATAGGCGTCGAGCGCCACGATCAGGCCGGTCATCGAGAGCTGCGCCATGACCGCCACGCCGATGCCGAAGATCGACTCGTCGGCCGCGTAGTACGCACCCACGACGCCCGCGGCGATCACGATCACCGGGAGCGCCGTTGCCTGCATGCCGTAGGCGAGACCCGCGATGATGTTGGTCGCGTGGCCCGTGGTCGAGGCCTCGGCGATCTTCTTGACCGGATGCCAGCGCGAGCCCGTGTAGTACTCGGTGATCGCGACCAGCAGGAACGTGATCACGAGGCCGATCAGGGCCGGCACGTAGAGCTCCCAGTACGAGAAGCGGTCGCCGTCGAACGCCAGGGTCACGGGGATGAACCCGATCGCCGAGAGCACCGTCGCGACGATCACGGCCCGGTAGAGCCCGTTGATGATCCCGTTCTCGCCGCGCCCGACCCATGCGAAGAACGTCCCGACCACCGACGCGAGGATCGACATGCCGCCGAGCGCGAGCGGGTAGAGCCACAGCTCCCCGGACGGGAAGGCCGTGCCGAGCAGCATCACCGCGACGGCGGTCACGGCGTACGTCTCGAAGAGATCGGCGGCCATGCCCGCGCAGTCGCCGACGTTGTCGCCCACGTTGTCGGCGATCACCGCCGGGTTGCGCGGGTCGTCCTCGGGGATCCCCGCCTCGATCTTGCCGACGAGGTCGGCGCCGACGTCGGCGGCCTTCGTGAAGATGCCGCCGCCGAGGCGGGCGAAGACCGAGATCAGCGAGCCGCCGAACGCGAGGCCGATGAGGTCGTCGACCGCGGACTCGGGCGAGTTGCCGAGCCACCCGGTGAGGACCCAGTAGTAGCCGGCCACGCCGAGCAGGCCGAGGCCGACGACGAGCAGGCCCGTCACCGAGCCGGCGCGGAAGGCGACCCGGAACGCGGGGCCGACGCCCTCCCGAGCCGCCTCGGCGGTGCGCATGTTCGAGCGCACGGCCACGTTCATGCCGATGAACCCGGCGGCGGCCGAGAGCGCTGCGCCGACGAGGAACCCGAACGCCGTGCCCCACCCGAGCTTGTTGTAGAAGCCGAGCGCGAGGAACGGCACGACCGCGACCATCGCGATCGTCGTGTATTGCTTGGTGAGGTACGCCGCGGCGCCCTCCTGGACTGCGCGCGAGATCTCCTGCATCCGCGCGTTGCCGGCCGGCTGCTTCAGCAGCCACCAGGTCAGGTACAGGCCGTAGAGGATCGCGACGCCTGAGCAGACGAGCGCGAACAGCACGGCGTGGTCAACGAAGAAGTCCATCCATCCTCCGAGTCAAGGCGCACAAAGAAACGCCGAATCGTGGCGTCAGCGCGGGGATTATGCAGGAGAGCGGCGTTCGCCGCGCTGCAACCGTCGTCCGCCTCGCTCAGGCCCTCGCGCCGCCTGGCCCGTAGGCAAGCCCCTTGACCTGCTCCGCGTAGATCTCCGCGAGGCTCGCGCCCTGGGCACGGCGCTCGATCTGGCGCTCGGCCGCGTTCTGGGCGGGCAACCGCAGCCACGCCGCGGCGCCGATCTCCTCGGCGACCGGCAGCACCCACTCGATCAGGCGCTCGACCCGCGCGCGGGCAGGAAGCACGTCGCCGCGGTCGAGGTCGATCAGCTCGCCCGACAGGCCGTTGCGGATCGCACGCCACGTGTTCTCCTCGATCAGGCGGTGCGGCTGCTCGGGGATTGGCTCGCCCTCGTCGAGCGCCCGCGCGCACCGTGCCGTCAGCGAGACCATGAGCGCGGTGAGCGACTGCGCCTCGGCGACGTCCGGCTGCGCGTCGCAGAAGCGGAGCTCGACGGTGGGGAACGACAGGTGCGGGCGGACGCTCCACCAGATCTGCGTCGGCTCGTCGATCGAGCCGGTGCGGTAGAGGAAGCGGACGTAGTCCGCGTAGTCGCCCCACGACCCGAACGCGTCCGGGACGCCGCAGCGCGGGAAGAAGCGCGTGAACACCTGCGTGCGGGCGGAGTGGAGGCCCGTGTCGACGCCCTCGTGGAACGGCGAGCTCGCCGACACGGCGAGGAGCTCCGGGAGCCAGTTGCGGAGCGCGGAGACGACCCGCACCGCGCGATCGGCGCCGCGGATCGCAACGTGGGTGTGGATCCCGAAGGTGTTGTTGCGCCAGACGACGTACCGGAGGATCTCGTCGTTGCGCCGGTAGTGCGGCGTGTCGATGATGCGCTGATCGCGCCAGCTCGACCAGGGGTGCGTCCCCGTGGCCCCGAGCGCGAGGCCGAGTGGCTCGACGAGCGCGGCGAGCTCGGCGCGGCGCTCGGCGAGCGCCGCCGGGACGTCCGCGAACGACGCCTGCTTCCCGGTCTTGACCTCGACCTCGGATGCGATCAGCTCGCCGACGAGATTGGGCTCGAGCGGGGTGCCTCGCACGGCAACCTGCACGTCCTCGAAGCGATTGACGAGGTCGAGCGTCTCGGGGTCGAGCAGCGCGAACTCCTCCTCGACGGAGACCGTGAAGTCCTCTGCCGCCTCGAAGCGCTCGAACGCCTCGTCGAGGATCTCCTCGCACGGCCTCGCGCCGGTCGACTCGCCCATTGAGGCGGAAGGCTAGACGCGGACCCGTGCGCGGCGCACGCGGGACGTCACGCGGCGAGATCGAGGAGGCGGCGGGCGATCCCGGCCCAGCTCCAGCGTTGCTCTGCGACTTCCCGCACTGTCGCCCGCAGGAGCGCGCGGTCGGCAGCGGGGAGCGCGAACAGCGCCACGAGACGCTCGCGCAACGCGTCCGCGTCGGCGGACGGGGACGAGACGAGGGCCGCGAGGCCGGGCGGCAGGGCCTCCTCGAGCCCGGCGGCCACCTCCGCGAGCCCCGAGTGCCGGGAGACGACCGGCGGGCAACCGGCCGCCGCGGCCTCGGCCGCGACCATCCCGAACGCCTCGGGGAACACCGACGGCACGACGCATGCGTCGGCGAGGGCGAGCAGGTGCCTCAGGTGCCGGTGCTCGAGCGGCCCCGTGAAGAGCGCCCGCACGCCCGAGGACGCGGCGAGCCTCTCGAGCGCGGTGCGCTCGGGCCCGAAGCCGACGACGACGACGCGGGCGTCGACGCCTCGGAGCGCGTCGAGAAGCACGTGCACGCCCTTCTGCTCGATCAGCTTGCCGAAGTAGACGACGGTCGGCGTGTCGCCGGCGAGGAAGGACGCGAGCCGTTCGGCGTTCCCCTCGTCGGGCAGCCGTTCCTCTCCGTTCCCGGGGTTGGGCGCGTCGCGCCCCGCCTCCTCGAGCAGCGCGGACAGGGCCGCGCCCCGCTCCTCCGGGCGCCAGAGCTCGATGTCGACCCCCGGCGGCACCTCGTGAACGCGAGGCACGGGTCCGCATACCTCTCCGAGCACGTCGCGGATGTGCGCCGAGCCGACGAACGTGGCCCGCGCCCCGGCGAGCGCCTCCGCACCCCACGCGCCGAGGTCCGGCCGCCCCCGCATCGCGTACTCGAGCTCGGAGCCGTGCGCCTTGACCGCGAAGGGCGCCCCGGTTGCGGCCCCGACGGGCCCGCCGAGCAGCACGTGGTTGACGAACACGAGCTCGGCGGGCAGCCGCTCGCGCACTGCAGCTGCGTTCGCCTCGACCCATCGCTCGAGCTCCTCGCGGGTGCAGTCGGGGACGCGGCGAACGTCGTCGAATCCCTCGTAGCGGTCGACGACGAACGTGGGCAGGAACCGCGACACGTCGGGCCGCGCCGACGCCGCCCCGCCGAGGTCGTACGCCTCGGGGTGCGCCTCCTGGCTGAGCACCGTCACGTCGTGCCCGGCGCGCGACCACTCCCGCGCGAGCTGGCGTGTGTAGACGTTCGACCCGGTCCCGCCGAGCAGGTACCCGTGCCAGAGCAGGATGCGCATCCGCGCATCCTGCCCCGGTCGAGGCCGAGACGGACGGAGCGGTGCGACAGGCCCGACGTGGAGGAACCGCTCGGCTCCTCCACGTCGGGCTGTACGCCGCCTCCCCCGACCGCCGGCACGGGCGTAGCCCGACGGCTACACCCGCGCCGGCGCCGCGTCGGCCGGAGGAGGGGTGGCGCCGCCGGTGCGCACGTGTCCGCTCTCGCACCCCCGCACCGTCCGTCCCCGGACGGATGAACGCGAGCTGCGAGGCCACGCGGCCGTGTCTCTGCCACCGGCGGCTCCCCCGTCGCGAAAGGGACACCGCCCGCGAATCCCCCGACGACGAGCGGCCACCACGTGCGAGGCCGTCAGGCGACCTCCTGAGGTGGCTCCCTCGAGCATCGTGGTCATCGCGAGCGATCGATCCCTCATCGTCCTTCGCCTACCAGCTGGTGCTTCTTCTTGAACGCCCAGATCGAGACCCAGTTGTCGTTGTCCCAGGCGTTCATCGTCTGCGCGGACGACTGCGACACGGTCGCCGTGTTGGAGACCGCAGCGGGACCGCTCGTCGCGGTTCCGCCGTTCGCATTCGCCGCACCGCCGGTGCCGGCTCCGCCGTCGGCGCTGCCGTTCGCCCGTGTCGGCTGGCGACCACGTCGCCGCCGACGGCCGCGGTCGTCGTTGCCAGGCCGGAGATCGCGTCCCCGGTCGTGTTGCATCGCGCCGCACCGTGTCACCGCCGCGACCGGTCGAGCCGCCCTGCGCTCGTGCTCGACGTCGTCGTCGTCGTCGGGTTGGCGTTCTGGGTCGCCGTGAAGCTCCCATTGGTGTTGCTTCCGCCGTTCGCCGACGCAGGTGAGCGTCCTGCGACGTCGTGTCCGTCACCGGCCCTGCAGCGCCGCCCGTGGCCGTCTGGCCGAGGCCGTTGCTTCCACCGTCACCGCCACGGCCGCTGTCGCCACCGATCGCGTACGGGTCGCCACCGTCGCCCGTGTTGGTCGAGTCGGTGGAGCCGCCCGCACCGCCGGTCGCGCCGGCTGCCCCGCTGCCGCCGGCTCCGCCGGTCGCCGAGCGCTGCCGGCGCCCGCTGCTGCCGCCTGCTCGCACCGGATCCCGGATCGCACCGGAGCCGCGTGCCGCCGTTGCAGGTGACGCACAGCGTGCCACCGTCGCCACCGGTGCCCGAGCCGCCCGTGCCGGAGCCGCCGGCACCGCCGGTGCTCGCCGACGAGCCGCGAGCGCCGCGGCGCCGCCGGCCCCACCGGACGCCGCCGGCGCCGCCAGCGCCGCCGTTCCCGCCGTTTCCCGAGTCGGACGAGGTGTCGCCACCCCGACCCGTGTCGGCGTTGCCGCCGCTGCCGCTCGTTGCCGCCGTCGGACGACTGGCAGCCGCCGGCCCTGACGCCGCAGCTGTTCTCTGCGTCGCCGCCGATCGACTGTGTTGTCGCCCTCGTGGTTGACGTTGGCCGCCGCCGCAGTAGCCGCCGTTGGCGCTCCTGGTCGACGTCGCTGTCGGCCTTGTTCGCCGCGTCGACGTCGACCTTGGTCTCGTTGTCGTTCGCGATCGAGCCGCCGTCGTTGCCGATGGAGCTCGTGTTGCCTCCCGAGATGCCGCCGGAGCTCGAGTCGCCCGTCGCTCGACGTGGCGCTCTGGCTCTGGGACGTCTCGTCGTTGCCGGTGTTGACGTACCCACCGGCACCGCCCGTGCCGGCGCCGCCCGTGGCGGCACCGCCGTTGGCGGTTGCAGGCCCTGACGTCGCGACGCCGGTCTGGACGACCGTCGCGCTTCTGGATCGACGCCTGGACGTTCGCCTTCAGAGCATCCTTGTTGAACCCGACGTCTGCCAGCGCGTTCGCCGGAAGCACGAGCCCAACTGCGAGCACTCCGAGTGCGAGCAGTCTGCGTGACACGTATCTCACATCCTTTCGTCACTGCCGAATCAACGATTGCCCGCCGGACCAGCGTCCGACGAGTCACGTGGCGTGACGGAAGGTCAGACCGGGACGTCTACCCGTGAGAGGACGTCGATCGGCCGCCTGACGGCCGACCCTTCTCGCGCCCGCTGCAGAAGCGGCGGCACGAGCGCGAAGGCCGCGAGGATCGCTGCGATCCCCGAGGGCCCTGCGCCGGACGATGCTGCTGCTGCGAGTGCGGAGACCCACCGTGGTGGATCTCCCGCCGGCGGAAGCGGCGGCTCCCGATCGGCGTCTCCTGTCCCCGCATGGCTCCGCGGGCGCGTGTCGAGGCGCGCTTGCGTGGAGTGGTGCAGGGCGGAAAACCCGTGGATGCGTGACGGTGCCGGCTCGAGGCGCACCGGGGGGCGCGCCGAGCGCGCGCCGGCGGTCGGTGCGGCGCGCCGGGGCTGCGCCCGGGCAGCGGCCGCGTCCCGACTGCCGCCGACGAAGCTCGTTTCCTCCTCTCCGTCGGCCGCAGCTGCAGCCGGCGCCGTGGCGGACGGAAGGACGCTTGCCGCGAGCGGCTCGCCGCCCGTCGCGATCGAAAGCGCGGAGGCGACGGGCGACGAGCCTTGGGGGGGCGCCGCGGGTGAGCAGAACGGACTCAGGTCGGTGCGCGGGAGGGTCGCCGCGGGTCCGATGGACTGGGCCGCGGCCTGGTGCGTCACGCCGCAGTTGAGGACCGCGGCCGGGCCGGCGATCCCACCGAACGAGACGGACGACGCGTCGGCCTGCTGAACCACGATCGACGTCTGCGAGATGTCCTGGACGTCGAGGGCATCGGAAGCAGACGAGCTCTGAACGGCGTCTTGCACCATCGCCGCCCTGTTCAGGGCCTCGGCCTCGCTGAGCGCAGCGGGCAGCGCGGCAGCGCCGGCCTGCTGTGTCGTCGCGCCGTGGGCGGAGGCGTCCTGTGCCGCGTACGCGGCCTGGAGGATCGCCTGGGAGCCCGTACCGGTGACCCGGGTGGCCGATTGGCCCGCGAACTGGTCGATCAGCGCGAGGTCGGCGGCGGTGGCGAAGGCCCCGGCCGTTCCGCCGACGAGGCGCGAACGCCTCGTACCCGTCTGGACGACCGTCGCATCGGCGTCGAGAGCCTGCTCGACGAGAACGAGCTGGCCCGCCCATTGCGACAAGACTCCGCCGCCCAGGACGCCGTCCTGGAAAAGCTGCTGGTCGACGGCTGCCGTGCCGGCAGCTGACGCGACGCTCCCCGCCGCGTGGGCGCCGGGCCCCGTGAGGACGGCATCGCGCTGTGACGAGGCGGCGTCTGCGCGCCCAGCCTGCGCGATATCGGCCTCCTGGCCGCCCCACTGCAGGGCCACAGCCCGGTCGGCAACGTCGACGACCTGATCGATGCTCTGAGCGATCGTTCCAGAGAGCGCGACGGCTGCAGCGCTGCCGACGAGGTTCGACTGGTCGAGGTGGTCGGCGCGCCACGCGAGCGCGCCGACATCGGCCTGCTGCGCATCGGCGAAGGCCCCGGCGTCCTGCACGACCGCGGTCAGCTGAGCGGCCGACTGCGTTCCGCCTTCGGCAGCGTCCTGTGAGACGACCTGGACCACGCCGGCAGTCGCAGCGGCGCTCGCTTGCGCCTGCGCGGCGTTCAGCTGGGTGGCGGACGAAGTGCCGTTCACGGCAGCCGGCACCGGTAGCACCGTCGAGCCGTCGTCCCGCGGCTCCCCGGCCCAGCTCCACGTCCAGTTCCAGATCCAGACGCAGGAACTGCAAGGCAGGACGGCGTCCCAGTTCCAGCCCCACGCCCAGCCTGCGACGCCCGTGCGAGACCATTCCCAGCTCCACTCCCATGATCCTGCGGGCTCGTTGTCGCCTTCGCCGGCTGCCCGCGAGGTGATCGTCCCGCCGGGTACCGCCGTGTTTCCACCGTCCCAATTCCATGTCCAGGAGGTCATGCCGCCCCGCCGAGGCCGTCGAGACTTTCGGACTCGTCACGCTGCCACGCCCAGTTCCAGATCCACACCTGCAGCCCGGCGGGCCCGGGACGGTCGAGATCCGCTCCTCCCCCGACGGCCACCTCGAGTGTCGTGTTCCGGGAGTCGCTCGAGACGGCGACGGCCACGGAGCCGGCTCCGTCGCCGGGCACGGGGCTCACCTCGGCTCTCGTCTGATTCTGCTGGGTCGGCGCAGCGGACGACCCCGCGCTCTCGACGCGGATCGACACGCTCGTGTTCTGGGCACCGTCTTGCAGCGCAACTGCGTACTCGGACGCATCTTCCGCGCTCGCGTGGGAGGTTGCCGACGCTGCGTTCACCTGGCTCACCGGCCCGTCGTCACCGGGCGAGAACACGCGAACGGAGACGCTCGTGTTGGTGACGCCGTCCTGGGTGGCGCCGGACGTGGCATTTCCGGATCCGGACACGAGGCCGTCCGCCGTAGCGCTTGCCGTCGCGTTTCCCGTTGAAAGGTTGAGCTGGGTGGCGCCCTCGTCGTCGCCGGGGCTGCCGACCCTGACGACGACCGAGGTGTTGGAGACACCCGACTGCGCAGCGCCGGCATCCGCGTCGGCTTCCTGCTGGACGGCCGTTGGCCCCGTGGTTGACCCCGTGGTGCCGACGGCCGAGACGGACGCAGCGGCGTCGGCTGCCGACACGTTCGCCTGGCCGACCTTCTTCCCGTTGCCCGGCTCGTCGATTCGCACCGCGACCGACGTGTTGTCGACGTTCCGCTGGCCGGCGGACGCCGATGCATCCGCCTTCTGGTCGACGGACGCGTTCTGATCGACGTCGCCTCGGTGCTCGGCGCCGTCGTCGTCGGCAGCCGGCCCGTCGTCGGCGCGCCTCGGAGAGTCTGCCGAGCTGCCGCTGACCGCCGTCCGAGCTCTCGGAGTCACCCGAACCCCCGTCCGACTCGGAGTTGTCCGAACCACCGGTCCTGTCACCTGCGCTTCCGGGACGATCAGCGGTGTCGTCCGGCGCCGTGACGGCGTTTCCCTGCGGATCTTTCGCTGCGCCCGACCCTCCGCCGGCGTTGCCCGCAGCCGATGCGTCGTCCGAAGCCGCGGGCGTGTCGGGGTTCGTCGTCCCACCGGGGTCCGCTCGCACTATCGGCACCACCGCCAGCGACGCGAGAGCGACGAACACCGGTATCCACCGGCGAGCCCGGATCCCCCTGCGACGGACGGCAATGGAGGGCAGTACCCCCACGCGGCTCCTTGGCTCTGTGCGGCAGAGCCCCCTCCGTGCCGTCTTGGCGGCTCCCTAGCTCCCCGGAGCCGTCTTCCCTTCTACGACGCTCCGCATCGCGCGTCATCCCCCTGATAGGGGTTCTTCCGAGCCCGCGCCCTTCGGGCGACGGGCCTCAGGACCCGTGCCAGAAAGGATCCGCATCCGCGCATCCTGCCTCGGCCGCCCCGGGGGCGCGCACCACCGCGGCCGCCCGGCCGCTAGGTCAGGTGGAAGTAGAGCGCGTAGAGGAGCTCGACGGCCGGGTTCGACGTGTGCACCTGGACGTCCGAGGGAGAGTCGATCAGCGCCTCTGTGTAGTTGAAGACGATCTTCACGCCCGCGTCGACGAGCAGGTCGGCGGCGTCCTGCGCGGACTCCGCCGGAACGGCGAGGACGCCGACGACGATGCTGCGGTCGCGGACGATGTCCTCGAGCTGCTCGAGCGGACTGACGGCGACGCCGCCGAGCGTCGTCCCCACCTTCGCCTCGTCGACGTCGAACACCGCCGCGATGGTGATGCCGTGCTCCGCGAAGATCGGAGAGGACGCGATCGCCGCGCCGAGACGCCCCGCGCCCACGAGCGCGATGTTGTGCTGGCCCTGCGTGCGCAGGATCTTCCGGATCTCCGAGAGCAGCGAGTCCACGGAGTACCCCACGCCCCGCTTGCCGAACTTGCCGAACCCGGAGAGGTCGCGGCGGATCTGCGTCGCGTTGATGTTCGTGTACTCGGCGATCTCCTGCGACGAGATCCTGTCCTTGCCCATCTTGCGCGCCTGGGTCAGCACCTGGAGGTACCGACTCAGCCGCGCCGCGACGCCAACCGTCAAGCGTTCCGCCACCCGCGCCCTCCTGAGTTTGTGACAGCGCCGCACATTCTGCCCGCGGCCATCGACCCCCGAAGCGAGAACCGTCGGCACTCGACGGCTCCGCCCGCCGGCGCCTACAGAATGTCTCGCAGCTCGTCGGCGGTCAGCTCGTAGCGGAACCGCTCGACGCCGTCCACCTCGACCACGGGGATGCGCCTGCGGTACGCGCGCTCGAGCTCGGGGTCGGTCGAGATGTCGACGAGCCCGAACGCGTCGCCGCACACGGCGCGCACCGCCTCGACGGCGGGCCCGCAGAGGTGGCATCCCGGTGCGGTGTAGACGACGACGCGGGCCACGGCTCCTCCGGGAGCCCGCCGGCCGAGACCGGCGCCGGGATCGGTCTCAGGGATAGAGGCCCCGGGTGATCGTGGCCTCGGCGACCCGTTGGACCGCGAGCCCGTACGCGGCGACCCGCATGCTCGTCCCGAAGCGCTCGCGCGCCGACCAGGTCTCCTCGAACGCTCGGACGACGATGTCGTTGAGCTTCGCGTTGACCTCGTACTCCTTCCAGAAGTACTCCTGGAGCCCCTGGACCCACTCGAAGTACGAGACCACGACGCCGCCGGCGTTCGCGACGACGTCCGGCAGCACGAGGATCCCGCGATCCTCGAGGATCTCGTCGCCGCCCGGGGTGGTCGCGCCGTTCGCCGCCTCGCAGATCATGTGCGCCTTGACGCGTCCGGCGTTGTCGGCCGTGATCGCCTGCTCGAGCGCGGCGGGGACGAGGACGTCGCACTCGATCTCGATCAGGTCCTCGTTCGTCGCGTCCTCGGTGCCGGGCAGTCCCTCGAGCACACCGTGCTCCGCCTTGTGCGCGATCGCGGCCTGGACGTCGATGCCGTAGCGGTTGACGACCGCGCCCCTCGAGTCGGAGAGCGCGATCACGCGCGCGCCCTCCTCGGAGAGCAGGCGCGCGAGGTTCCGGCCGACGTTGCCGAACCCCTGGATCGCGACGCGCGTGTCTGGGAACCGGCGTCCGTCCTTCTGGAGCGCGGTCCGGATGCAGTAGAGGACGCCGCGCGCCGTCGCGCCGTCACGACCCACCGAGCCGCCGATCGAGAGCGGCTTCCCCGTGACGACGCCGAGGACCGAGTGGCCGACGTTCATCGAGTACGTGTCGAAGATCCACGCCATCACCTGGGCGTTCGTCCCGACGTCCGGCGCCGGGATGTCCTTCTCGGGCCCGATCTCGTTGATGATCTCGGTCGTGTAGCGGCGCGTCAGCCGCTCGAGCTCGTCCGTCGTCAGGACCTTCGGGTCGCAGACGACTGCGCCCTTTGCGCCGCCGAACGGCAGACCCATCAGCGCGCACTTCCAGGTCATCCACATCGCGAGGGCCTTCACCTCGTCCCGCGTGACCCCCGGGTGGTAGCGGATGCCGCCCTTTGCGGGCCCGCGCGTGACGTTGTGCACGACGCGATACCCCTCGAACACCCTTGTCGTCCCGTCGTCCATGGAGACGGGCACCGACACCTCGACCGTCTTCTTGCACTCGGCGAGGACCGCGATCAGGTCGGGGTCGACACCGAACGTCTCGCCGACGAGCCGAAGCTGTGCCTGTGCGAGGGCGTACGGGTTCTCGCGAAGGTGCGCTGGCCGCCTCGGTGGTGCTCATCGGCTCCAGCAGGCGGCGTGCACGACGTGCGGTGACTCTAGCGAGCATCTACCGCAAGCGGAAGGGGATGACGACCGCCGTCGGCGCGCCCCCGCCCACGGGCACGCCGAGGACGCGGAGCCGGTAGCCGCCGGCGGGCAGCCGGCCGCCGCGCGGGCCACGGCCCGGGAGACCGAACGCGTATCGGCCCGGGAGGATGTCTCGGAGGCGGACGAGCGTCCCGACCCGCCGCTTGCCGCGGTAGAGCTCGATCTCGAGCCGCGCGAGCGGCAGGAGCTGCGGCCGCTCGGCCGAGCCGTCGACGCGGCCGGCGACGAACGTCAGCACGGCGGGCTTCCGGTCACTCGCGGCGAAGGCTTCGCTCGAGAGCGCCGCGCGGGTGATCGTCGGGAGGCCCACGGGGACGGCCGCGGTCCACGGGATCCGAAGACGTGCCCCGGGGCCGACGACGGCGCGAACGACGCCGCGGAGGGCGCCGGGGGCCTCGGGCCTGACCTTCGCGGCGATCGACACGGCGATGCGCTTCGACGTCCCGGGCCGGAGGACGACCCGGTCGGGTCGCGTCCGCACCGCGACCCCCGCGGTCGCCGCCCCCGGTTGGAGGCGCACGACGAGGACGCGCCGCGAGACGTTGCGCAGGGTGACGTGCGCGACGCCCGCCCGCCGCTTGCCGACGAGCGCCGGGAGGGCGGCGACCGGCGGGTCGGCGACGAGCTCTGCGGCCGAGGCCGCCGCGGGATCGACGATGCCCGGTTCGGTCCCCCCTGTCGTTCGCCGCGCCGACGCCACGAGCGCGCCCCTGAGGCCGGACGCGTCGAGATCGGGGCGTGCCTCGGCGAGGAGCGCCGCCGCACCGGCGACCACTGCGGCCGCGGCGCTCGAGCCGCTGAGCGTCCCGTAGCGCGCGCTTCCTCCCTCGCCGCGGCCCGGCACCGACGTCACGAGGCCGACGCCCGGGGCTGCGATCTCGGTCCCCTCGCTCCCGTCGAACGCGAGGCCCGTGCTCGAGAACGGCGCGACCGCGCCGAGGTCGGCGTTGTCGCCGAAAGATGCCGCGCCGATCCCGAGCTCGACGCCGATCCCTGCGGTCAGCGAGCGACGCACCTCGGCTGCGACCGCCGCCGACACGCCCACGACGGGTACCTGGACCGGCTCGTCCACCCCCAGCGATCCGGCGGGGATCGGCCCGTCGACGATCACCGCGCGCGCGCCCGCGGTCGCGAGCTCGCTCACGGCCTCGGGCGTCGTCGGCCCGGACGGCAGCAGCACCGCTCCTCCCGCGACGCGGCTGTATCCGTCGGCGTCGAAGAGGCGGTCGAGAGCGTTTCCCTTCGTGACGGCGATCGCCTGACGCCGGGGCAGCGCGACGACCGGCGCCGAGACGACCTCCTCCGGACCTGCCGCGCCACCCAGAGGCGTCTCGCCGGAGACGAAGACGCGAAGACCCGCGCGGAGCAGGACGTGCACGGTCGGGCTCTCCCGGCGCGAGTCCGAGGCCGCGACGCCGAGCACGCCCGTCGTGCCCGCAGGCGCCGCGAGGCTGCCGTAGCCCGGCCCCGCAGGCCCGTCGTTGCCGCCCGGTGCCACGACGAGCGTCCCGAGCGCGAGCGCCCCCCTTCCGGCCCTCGCGAGCGGGCTGTCGGGGAACGAGGCGTACGGCTCGACGACACCGACGAGCGCGACCCGCGCAGCATCGTGTGCGTCACCGTCGCCGTTCGGATCGACGGCCGCCTCGAGCCCGGCAAGCACCTGGTCGGTCCGGCCGTACACCGACACGCCGCCGTCGGCGTCGGGCTGCCAGCCCGCCACCCTGATCGGGATCAACGACGCGCCCGGTGCGACGCCGTGGAGGCCCTCCGGTCCGCGCACGCCGACCACGAGACCGGCGAGCCCGGTCCCGTGTCGCTCGGGACGGCCGGGCTCGGTCGGGTTCGACTCGGCGGACGGGTCACCATCCGCGTCGAGGACGTCGACCCCGTGCAGCAGGCGGCCCTGGAGGTACGGGTGACGAAGATCGACTCCGGTGTCGAGGAGGGCGACCGTGACGCCCGTCCCGTCGAACCCGGGAAGCTCGAGCGCGATCCGGCGCCCACTGGCCGGGCCGAACGCGTCCGCATCGAGGCGCGCGCCCGGCAATGCGGCCGGAAACGCCGCGCGCACCGGGTACACGCCCGCGACGACCGGGTCGCGCTCGATCGCCGGGAGGAGCGTCGGGTCGATCGAGCCCGCGAATCCGTTCAGGACGCGGACGAACGACTGCTCGGGGGTCACGGGCGCGCCGCGCGACCAGAGCCCTGCGATGGCGCGGCGCTGCGCCGCCTGTGCGGTCGCCGTCCACGCGCGCATCTGCTTCTCGGTCGCGGCCCCACCTGCGGCCCGGACGCGGTCGGCGAGCGACGCCACGCGGAAGACGACGACCCAACGGCCGCCCAGCTGCGGCGTCGGTCGGCTCCCGAGGAGGCCCTGCCAGCCCTCCGCTCCGCCGGCATCGCCGTCCGCGGCGCCCGCCGCCCCGCCCGCCAGGAGCACGCACAGCACCGCCAGCGCCGCGACCGCGTGTCTAGACCGACGGGTACGCATCGAGCCCAAGGTAGCCGGGAGGCTCGATGGAGGGGGCGAACCGGGCCGCGGAGGCGATCATCGCGGCGTTGTCCGTGCAGAGCGGCAGCGGTGCGAACCGCGCGTCGGCAAGGGTCGAGCGGAGCTCCGAGTTCGCGGCCACGCCGCCGACGACCGCAAGCACCCGGTCGCCCGTCTCTGCGGCGGCGGCGCGGAGTCGCCCGACGAGGGCGCGCACGATCGCCCGCTGGTACGAGGCGGCGAGATCGGCGCGCCGCTCGTCGAGCTCGGTCGCGGAGAGGTCGCGCACCGCGTACAGGAGCGCGGTCTTGAGGCCCGAGAACGAGAGATCGAGGCCGGGGACGCGCGCGACCGGGAAGGAGAACGCCGCCGGGTCGCCGTCCCGCGCG
This sequence comes from uncultured Actinomycetes bacterium, assembly GCA_963792245.1. GTDB lineage: Bacteria > Actinomycetota > Thermoleophilia > Gaiellales > Gaiellaceae > Gaiella. Next base: position 25,394 of record CAWBVO010000015.1, on the reverse strand, counting down.
AGCCGGTCGATCTCGGCGCCGCCGGGATAGCCGAGCCCGAGCAGCCGCGCCCCCTTGTCGAATGCCTCACCGGCCGCGTCGTCGAGCGTCGATCCGAGCACGTCGAACCCCGACCGGTCGCGCACCGCGAGAAGCAGCGTGTGACCGCCGCTCGCGAGCAGGCACGTGAACGGCGGGTCGAGCGGGTCGGGCGCGAGGTACAGCGTCGCGACGTGACCTCGGAGGTGGTCGACCGGGACGAGCGGAAGGCCCCGCGCCCAGGCGAGCGCCTTCGCAGCGGACAGCCCGACGAGCAGCGCGCCGATGAGGCCCGGGCCCTGCGTGACGCCGACGCGGCGCACGTCGTCGAGCCCGATCGACGCGTCCTCGAGCGCCGCCCTGACCACCGGCCCGACGAGCTCGAGATGCCGCCGGGACGCCACCTCGGGGACGACGCCGCCGTACCGGGCATGTAGGTCGGCCTGCGACGCGACGACCGACGACCGCACGTTTCCGTCGTCGTCGACGACCGCCGCGGCGGTCTCGTCGCACGACGTCTCGATCCCGAGGATCACTCCGTGCTCCGCGGCACTAGGCGGGCTCGTCCTCGGCGCGCTCGGCGTCGCGCCACATGATGAGCGCGTCCTCGCGGTTGTCGGTGTAGTAGCCCCGGCGCCGTCCCTTGACCCGGAACCCGAACCGCTCGTAGAGCTCGATCGCGCCGGTGTTCGACACCCGCACCTCGAGCGTGTAGCCGCGGAGCGCGTCGTCCTTCGTCAGCTCGAGCAGCCGATGCAGCAGCGCGGAGGCGATGCCCTGCCGGCGGCGGGCCGGCGCCACTGCGACGTTCATCACGTGCCACGCGTCGACGTACCTCGAGAGGACGAGATACCCGACGAGCTCTCCCGTCTCGTCGACCGCGCCGAACGAGAGCGAGCTCGGCTTCGCGAGCTCCGACGTGAACATCGACCTCGACCAGGGAGTCCTGTACGACGCGCGCTCGATCTGCTCGATCGCGTCGAGGTCGGAGAGCTCGAGGCGCCGGAGCTCGAGCTCGAGCATCATCTGCGCCACCGCTCGGCGTCCGGGGCGCGCGCGTAGATCGGCTCGATCTCCTCGACCGGCCCGAACGTCGTCGCGAGGCGGGCGTGGAGCACCGCACGCGGCACGTGCCGGGGATCGTCATCGGGCGGGACGCTCGCACCGCCGTCCTCCAGCACCTGCCGGTAGCGGACGGCGCCGTCGCCGACGCACAGCGCTCCCGCCGCCTGGACGTGCTCCGGCGCGACCGCGCCGCGACCGGGTACGAACACCTCTCCCCGGCGCGCGTCGACGACGGGGACCGCGCCGTCCGCACCCGCCGCGAGCGCGTCGAGCGTCGAGACGCCGGCCCCCTCGATTCCGAGCGCGAGGGCGAGCCCCCGGGCGACGGCCAGGCCGATCCGCGTGCCGGTGAAGCTCCCGGGCCCCGTTCCAACGACGAGCGCGTCGAGGTCGGACGTTCGGGCCGACCCCTGCCGGAGGAGCGCGTCCACGTCCTCGAGCAGGGTCCTCGCGATCGACGAGCGCTCGCCGAGCACCTCGCCGTCGTCGAGGAGCGCGCTCGTGGCGACGTCAGTCGCCGTGTCGAAGGCGAGGATCAGCACCCGCGACCTCTTCTAGCAACGTCTCCTCGTCGGTGTCGACGACAACGACCCGGCGGTCGGGCGCGACGTGGTCGAGGCGGACCCGCGCACGAGACGTCGGGAGCGCGCCTGCTCCGGCCTCGGGCCACTCGACGAAGACGATCGCGTCCTGGAAGTACGGCTCGAGGTCGCCCCATTCGGCCGCCGACAGGCCGCGGAACCGGTACAGGTCGAGGTGGGACACGTCGACGCGACCGGCGTAGCGATGGCCGATCGTGAAGGTCGGGCTCGTCACGCGCGCCTCGACGCCGAGGGCGCGGGACGCGCCGCGGACGAAGGTCGTCTTGCCGGCGCCGAGCTCGCCCGAGACGAGCACGACGTCGCCGGCACGGAGCGAGGCGGCGAGCCGCGCGGCGATCGCCTCGGTCTCCTCCGCCGAGCCGCTCTCGAGCTCGACCGCCGGCATTCAGAAGAGCCCGAGCTGCACCGGCTGCCGTCCACGCTCCCTGCGAGCCGGGTCCGGATCTCCGTCGACGCCGGGCGCCGCGTGAGGAGCCTGTGTCGAGTCAGCAGAAGCTCTCTCCCCGCCGGCGAGCAGCGCCGGGAGCCGGGCGATGTCGCGCTCGAGGACGTCGAGCATCGTCGGCGTGTACAGGGCGGCCGCCGGGTGGTAGAGCGGGTACAGGATCACCGTCCGACCCCCGAGCGCGACCTCCTGCTCCTGCCCGTGGACTCGTGTGATCCCGAGCGCGCGGCCCGAAAGAAGCGCCGTGGCGAAGCCTCCGAGGGTCGCGACGACGCGCGGCCGGACGATCTCGAGCTGGCGGTAGAGGTAGGGCTCACACGCCGCTGTCTCCTCCGGCAGCGGATCGCGGTTTCCGGGTGGCCGGCACTTGAGCACGGTTGCCAGGTACACGTCGTCCAGCGGGATCCCGATCCCGCCGAGCAGGCGGTCGAGCAGCTCCCGAGCACGGCCCGCGAACGGCGTCCCGGCCCGATCCTCGTGGAACCCGGGCGCCTCGCCCACGAGGGCGAGCTCGGCGTCCGGATTTCCCTCCCCGAAGACGACCTGCGTCCGCCCCACGTGCAGCCCGCAGCGGACGCATCCTGCGGCGTCGGCCGCCGCCGCACGGAGCGTCGCTGCCCGGCCGTCACCCATCGCCGACACTGTACGGCCCTGCCCGGCGGGGCCGTAGCGGCCCCCATTGACCTGGCGTCCTCGCTCGGGGAGGATCGCTGCCCCGGGGGATCAACACGAGGAGAGCGAATGACCTGGTACGAGCTGCTGCTGTTCGTCCACATCGCCTGCGCGATCATCTGGCTCGGCGGCGGGTTCCTGTTCCAGGTCTACGGGATGATCGAGCTCCGGACCGGTGATGCTGCGGCGATTGCGCGCTTCGCCGGGAACGCCGGTCGGATCGGCGAACGGCTCTTCGCGCCCGCGTCCATCGTGGTCGTGCTGGCGGGAGTCGGGCTCATGCTCAACGGAAACTGGCCCTGGGGAAGGCTCTGGGTGGACTTCGCCCTGGTGGCGTTCGCGGGATCGTTCCTGCTCGGGATCGCCGTCCTGTCCCCGACGGCCAAGCGGATCGAGAAGGTCGGCCCCGAGTCCGACGAGGGCCAGCAGCTCATCCGACGCGTCTTCGCATTGCTGCGCGTCGACCTGCTGTTCCTGTTCGCGATCGTGTTCGCGATGGTCGTGAAGCCGACCGGCGACGACACCCTGGTCGTCGTGATCGTGGCGCTGGTCCTCGTGGCCGGCTCGGCGGCCTTTCTCCGGCGTGCCGTCCCGCGCGCCGCGTGAGGCTTCCGGCCGTTCGCGGTCGCAGCGTTGTCAGTGACCGCAGCCGCAGCCGCCGCCGCAGCAACCGCCGCCGCCACCGGACCCGGTCGCGAAGCTGGGCTTCGACGACGAGCCGTGGACGGCGAACGCGGAGAACTGCCGGAGCACCTTCGCGGCGCCGCAGCTGGGACAGGTCACGACCTGCCCCTCGGAGCGGACGAGCTCGTCGAAGTGCTCCTCGCACTCCATGCACGCGTACTCGTAGATCGGCACGCCCGTAGTCTAGACACGTGACCGGGTGGTCGGCGCCGACCCTCGAGGGCCGTCTCGTCCGGCTGGAGCCGCTGGGGCGGCAGCACGCCGCCGGGCTCTGGGAGGCGTCTCGCGACCCGCGAACCTGGCGGTGGCTCCCCATCCCGCAGCCGTCGACCCGACCCGAGCTCGATGCCTGGGTGGAGGACGCCCTCCGGACGGCCGCGACCGGCGCCGAGATCCCGTTCGCGACGATCCGCACCGAGCGGGTCGTCGGGTCGACGCGGTTTCTCGCGCTTCGGCCGGAGCATGCGTCGGTGGAGATCGGATGGACGTGGCTCGACCCGTCCGCCTGGGGTACGGGCGTCAACGTCGAGGCGAAGCTCCTGATGCTCCGCCATGCCTTCGAGGCATGGGGATGCCGCCGTGTCGAGCTCAAGACCGATGCGCGCAACGAGCGCTCGCGCGGCGCGATGGAGGCGATGGGCGCGACGTTCGAGGGCACCCACCGCAAGCACATGCTCGTGCGGGGAGGCGAGAACCGCGACAGCGCGTGGTACTCCGTCACGGACGACGAGTGGCCCACGGTCGAGCTCGGGCTCACCGCCCGTCTGCCGGGCTGATCCTCGGCGGGCGCTATGCTGCGTCGAGCCCGGTATCCGCGAGGAACTGGAGCACGGCATGTTCGACAACGTCGTCGTCATCGGGGCGCGTGGGCGCGTCGGCAGCGCGATGAGCGCACGCCTTCGCGAGCGCGGAGTCGATTCGGACGGAACGCCTCCGGACCTCGTGCTCCTGTGCGTCCCCGACCGCGCGATCGCGGAGGTCGCGGCCGGGATCGCGCCCGGGCCCTGGGTCGCGCACACGAGCGGAGGGACGCCGCTCACGGCCCTCGACCCGCACGGGCGGCGCTTCTCGCTGCATCCGCTGCAGACGTTCACCACGGGTCGCGGTGCGGAGCAGCTCGACGGCGCCTGGGCGGCCGTCAGCGGCGAGACCGACGCGGCCGTCGCCGCCGGCGAGAGCCTCGCCCGGACGCTCGGCCTGCGGCCGTTCATTCTCGACGACGAGCGCCGTGCGCTCTACCACGCAGGCGCCGCCGTTGCGTCGAACTACCTCGTGACCCTGCACCGAGCCGCGAGCGATCTGCTCGCGGCGGCAGAAGCGCCGCCCGAGGCGCTCGAGCCGCTCATGCGACGAGTGATAGACAACGATTTCGCGCTGACCGGCCCCATCGAGCGCGGCGACTGGGAGACGGTCGAGCGGCACCGCGCCGCGATCGCCGACGCCGCGCCGGAGCTGCTCCCCGCGTACGACGCCCTCGCCGCGCTGACCGCCCACGAAGCGGCAACGCACGGAGCACCTGCGTGATCGTCGCCCGCACGATCAGCGACGTTCGGGCGGCGCTCGCCGACCGGCGCACGGGGCGGATCGGTCTCGTCCCCACGATGGGTGCGCTCCACGAGGGACACCGGGCGCTGCTCGACGCGGCGCGCGCGACGTGCGACACCGCCGCCATGAGCCTGTTCGTGAACCCCGCGCAGTTCGGCGAGCCCGCCGACCTGAACGGCTACCCGCGCGACGAGGCGCGGGACGTCGAGGTCGCGCGCGCGGCCGGCGTCGACGTCGTCTTCGCGCCGTCCGCGGCAGAGATGTACCCGGCCGGGTACCAGACCTGGGTCGAGGTGACCGAGCTCGGCGCGATCCTCGAAGGCGAGCACCGCCCGGGCCACTTCCGCGGGGTGGCGACGGTCTGCCTCAAGCTGTTCAACATCGTCCGGCCCGACGTTGCGTTCTACGGCCAGAAGGATGCGCAGCAGGTCGAGGTCCTGCGGCGGATGATCGCCGATCTCGACCTCGAGCTCGAGCTCGAGGTGATCCCGACCGTGAGGGACGACGACGGGCTCGCCCAGTCGTCGCGCAACGTCCTGCTCTCGCCCGAGGAGCGCGCACGCGCGCTTGCCCTCCCCCGCGCCCTCTCGACAGGCGACCCGGAGACCGCACGGGCGATCCTGGAGGGCGCCGGACTGGCCGTCGACTACGTCGCGATCGCCCCGTTCCACCCGCCGACCCTCGCCGCCGCAGTCCGCGTCGGCTCGACCCGCCTCATCGACAACGCGCCTTTCGATCACGAGGAGGAATCGTGAGCACCCGCCCGCGTACGCCCGCTCCGGGCACCCCCGCCCCCGGCAAGCTGCCGATCACCGAGCTCGCGCACATGAAGGAGCGCCACCAGCCGATCGTGATGGTGACGGCCTACGACGCGCCCTCGGGGCGTCTCGCGGACGCCGCCGGCGTCGACCTGATCCTCGTCGGCGACTCTGCCGCGATGACCGTGCTCGGCCACGACTCGACGGTGCCCGCGTCGATGGACGAGATGATCGTCCTCACGCGGGCGGTGACGCGCGGCGCGCGGCGCCCGCTCGTGATCGCCGACATGCCGTTCGGCTCCTTCCAGGTGTCGGACGCAGACGCGATCACCAACGCGATCCGGTTCGTCAAGGAGGCCGGCGCGGACGCCGTCAAGCTCGAGGGAGCAGGCCCGTCGCTCTCCCGCGCCCAGGCGATCGTCGGGGCCGGTGTGCCGGTGATGGGCCACATCGGGCTCACGCCGCAGTCCGCGACCGCCCTCGGCGGGTTCCGGGCACAGGGCCGCACCGCCGACCAGGCCCGCCGCCTGCTGGACGACGCGCGTGCGCTCGAGGCGGCGGGCTGCTTCGCGATCGTGCTCGAGGCGGTTCCGGCGCCGGTGGCCGCGGAGATCACCGAGCGGTTGAGCGTCCCCACGATCGGGATCGGCGCGGGTGCGGAGACCGACGGCCAGGTGCTCGTCTGGCACGACCTGCTGGGTCTCTACGACGGGCCTTCGCCGCGCTTCGTGAAGCAGTACGCCGACCTCGCGACCTCGATCCTCGACGCGGTGGCCGCCTACGCCGACGACGTCCGCGAGCGCCGGTTTCCGGAAGCGGTGCACACGTACGCCATGTCCGACGAGGAGCTCGCGGCGTTCCGCGGCGCGGTGCCGGCCCGGCCCCGCTAGAGCGCGGTCGGCAGCACCGCGAACGCGGCGACCATCACACCGGCGAGGGCGAGCGCGCCGACGACGCCGCGCCAAGGGAGGCGGAACGTCGTCCGGAGCGCGAGCCCGACCAGGACGAGCGACCAGACGGCGAACGCGAGCCCGATTGCGATCACGGCGTCCCGGCCCGCTCCGGTGTCGCTGCCGGTCGTCCGGAACCAGTCCCACCCGAAGCGAAAGACGATCATCGGCACCGTCACGACCGCGGACAGGGCGATCGGGACCGCCGCGAAGGCGACGACCTGGCGCGCGATCCGGAACGGTGCCTCGACGCCGACGCCCTTCGCCCCCAGCCACAACGCGAGGCCGAGCAGGAAGTAGCCCGCAGCGCCGTAGAACACGCCCCCGAGGAAGGTGAGAACGACGAGGACGAGGCCGTCGACCGTGCCGTCGTCCATGACCGTGCCCCATGCCGGGGTGAGGAGGATCGACGCCATCCCGGCGACGATCACGATCGCGAGAACCGGCTCCGCCCGCGCATCGACGTCGAGGTCGTCCGTCTCCGCCAGCGCCGCGAACACCGACCGCGGAGCGGTGAGCACCCGCGGCACGCGGCGCCACCAGGCTCGCGCGGCCGTCTCCCCCGCGCGGGCCAGCTCGGCCCCGCGACGGTCGGCCTGCTCGACGGGCTTGGCCGGACGGTCATCCATGGCGCGAGGGTACGCGGTGCCGGCGCGAGAGGGCGGCGACAGTTGCGCGGGCGGCTACGCCGCGACGGTCTGCCGCGCGGACCCCAGCACCTGCCGCAGGAACTGCCCCGTGTGGCTCTCCTCGACCGCGGCGACGTCCTCCGGCGTCCCGGTCGCGATCACCTCGCCGCCCGCCTCGCCGCCCTCGGGGCCGAGGTCGACGATCCAGTCGGCCTGCTTGATCACGTCGAGGTTGTGCTCGATCACGAGCACCGTGTTCCCCGAGTCGACGAGCCGCTGGAGCACCTCGAGCAGCTTCTCGATGTCCGCGAAGTGGAGGCCGGTCGTCGGCTCGTCGAGGATGTAGAGCGTCCGCCCGGTCGCGACCTTCGAGAGCTCCGCGGCGAGCTTCACCCGCTGCGCCTCGCCGCCCGACAGCGTCGTCGCCGGCTGGCCGAGGCGGATGTAGTCGAGCCCGACGTCGTGGAGCGTCTGGAGGCGGCGGCGGATCTTCGGGATCTTCGCGAAGAACTCGAGCGCCTCCTCGACCGACATCTCGAGCACGTCCGCGATCGACTTCCCCTTGAAGCGCACCTCGAGCGTCTCCCGGTTGTAGCGCCTGCCGTGACAGGTCTCGCACGGCACGTAGACGTCGGGGAGGAAGTGCATCTCGATCTTGATCTGGCCGTCGCCCTTGCACGTCTCGCACCGGCCGCCACGCACGTTGAACGAGAAGCGTCCCGGCTTGTAGCCGCGCACCTTCGCCTCCGGTGTCAGCGAGTAGAGCTCGCGCACATGTGTGAAGAGATCCGTGTACGTCGCCGGGTTCGAACGCGGCGTCCGGCCGATCGGCGTCTGGTCGATGTCGATGACCTTGTCGAAGCAGTCGATCCCCTCGACGACGTCGTGCGCCCCGGGCTTCGTCCTCGTCTTGTTGAGCCGGTTGGCGAGGGCCTTGAAGACGATCTCGTTGACGAGCGTCGACTTGCCGGAGCCCGAGACGCCCGTCACGCAGACGAACTTCGCAACGGGAAACTCGACGTCGACGTCCTTCAAGTTGTGCTCGCGCGCGCCGAGGACGCGGAACGAGCCCTCGTCCGCGGTGCGACGCTCCGGCACGACGATCGCGCGGGCACCCGAGAGGAACTCCCCGGTGACCGACCGTGGATGGCGCATGACGTCGTCGGCGGTTCCCTCGGCGACGACCTCGCCCCCGTGCTCGCCGGCGCCCGGCCCCATGTCGACGAGCCAGTCGGAGGTGCGCATCATCTGCTCGTCGTGCTCGACCACGACGACGGTGTTGCCGAGGTCGCGCAGGCGCTCGAGGGTGCCGATCAGCCGGCCGTTGTCGCGCTGGTGGAGCCCGATCGAGGGCTCGTCGAGGATGTAGAGGACGCCGACGAGCTGCGAGCCGATCTGCGTCGCGAGCCGCAGCCTCTGCGCCTCGCCGCCCGAGAGGGTTCGGGCAGCGCGGTCGAGATTGAGGTAGCCGACGCCGACGTCGTCGAGGAACGTCAGCCGCTCGCGGATCTCCTTCAGGATCCTCCGCCCGATCAGCTCCTCCGTCGGCGTCAGCGAGAGCCCGTCGACGAACCGGAGCGCGGCCGTCACCGACTGACGCGAGAACTCGTGGATCGACTTCTCCCCGACCGTGACCGCGAGCACCTCGGGCTTGAGGCGGGCCCCGTGGCAGACCGGGCACGGTCGCATCGACATGTACTCCTCGATCCGCTCGCGCTGGTGGCCCGAGTCCGTCTCGCGGTAGCGGCGCTGGAGGTTCGTGAGGAGGCCCTCGAACGCCATCGTGTACTGGCGCTTGCGGCCCATCCGGTTGCGGTACGTCACGAGGATCCGGTCGCCGCCCGTCCCCTGCAGGAAGCGGTCCTGCTCCTCCCGGCCGAGCTCGCGCCAGGGGGTCGAGAGATCGATCTCGTACCGGTCGGCCACCGCGCGGATGACCGACTCGTAGAAGCCCTGCCCGCCGAGCGACCACGGGACGAGCGCGCCCTCCTCGATCGAGAGGCTCGGGTCGGGGACGAGCAGGTCGGGGTCGATCTCGAGCTGCGACCCGAGACCCGTGCAACGCGGGCACGCGCCGTGCGGGGCGTTGAAGGAGAAGATCCGCGGCTCGAGCTCGGGCAGCGACACGCCGTGCTCGGGACAGGCGAAGTTCTCGCTGAAGAGGTGCGTCTCGCCGTCGACGACGGCGACCTGGACGAGGCCCTCGGCGAGTGACGTCGCGGTCTCGATCGACTGCGTGAGCCGCTGCCGGAGGTCGGCTTTCATCACGAGGCGGTCGACGACGACCTCGATCGTGTGCTTGAACTTCTTGTCGAGGACGATCTCCTCCTCGAGCAGGCGCTGCTCGCCGTCGACCTTGACCCGGGTGAACCCGTCGCGGCGGAGCTCCTCGAGGACGTCGCGGAACTCGCCCTTGCGCCCGCGGACGATCGGCGCGTCGACCGTGAACTTCGTCCCCTCCGGGAGCGCGAGCACCTGCTCGACGATCTGATCGAGGCTCTGGCCGGCGATCGGCCGGCCGCAGATCGGGCAATGCGGCCGTCCGACGCGCGCGTAGAGCAGGCGCAGGTAGTCGTAGATCTCCGTCACCGTGCCGACCGTCGAGCGCGGGTTGCGCGAGGTCGTCTTCTGGTCGATCGAGATCGCCGGCGAGAGCCCGTCGATCGAGTCGACGTCGGGCTTCTCCATCATCTGCAGGAACTGCCGCGCGTACGCGGAGAGCGACTCGACGTAGCGGCGCTGCCCCTCCGCGTAGATCGTGTCGAACGCGAGCGACGACTTCCCGGAGCCGGACAGGCCGGTCACGCACACGAGCGCGTTCCGGGGGAGCGCGACGGTGACGTTCTTCAGGTTGTGCTCGCGGGCGCCGTGGACGACGAGCTGATCGGCCATCGAGTCGAGTGTAGCCCCCCGCCGCCGGTCGAACAAGTGTTCGCTCGAGCAGCTACGCCTTGCGGGCGCGGCGGCCGAACAGGAGGCCGCCGAGCGTGAACCCGAGCCCGAAGGTGCCGACGGCGAACGCGCCGATCGCGACGCCCTTGCGCCACACCGCCATCTGCTGCCAGCGGCCGATCGCCTCGCGCTCCTGCTCGGTCAGCTCCTCGCCGCGGCGCTGCTTGCGCAACGCGCCGCCGGCCTGGAGGCCGAGGTACAGGTCGTCGAAGATCTCCGGCCCGTCGGACACGCTCCGAGTGTATAGCCTCCATCGGCTCGTGCCTCCTCCGCCCCCGGCCCGGCCCGCCGTCGCGGCGTTCGACGTCGACGGCACCCTCACGACGCGCGACTGCGTGACGCCGTTCCTGCGCCGCGCCGCCGGGAGACGGCTCTGGATCACCCTTCTCCGGCATCCGCTCGCGGTCGGCGCCTCGCTCGCGCATCGCGACCGGGACCGGCTCAAGGAGCTCGCGTGCAGCGCCCTCGCGGGCCTGGACTCGGCGGAGACCGACGCGCTGGGACAGGCCTTCGCGCGTGAGGTCGCCTCCGACTGGTTGCGTGCCGACACGACGGCACGCCTCGAGCGACACCGGGAGCACGGTCACGCCGTGCTCCTCGCCTCGGCGTCGCTCGACCCCTATCTCCTCCCGCTCGCCGCGTCGCTGGGCGTGGACGGCGTCGTCTGCACGAGGCTCGAGCGAGCCGCCGACGGCAAGCTGACGGGACGCCTCGACGGTGCGAACTGCCGCGGTGCCGAGAAGGCGCGCCGCGTCCGGGAATGGCTGCAGGAGCACGATCTCACGGGGGCCGAGCTCTGGGCGTACGGCGACTCGAAGGGCGACGACGAGTTGCTCGCACTCGCCGATCACCCTCTCCGCGTCGACGGAGTGCGGGTCGACCCGGAGCCCGGTTAGGCCGCCTCCACCGTCTACGATGCGGCCGTGTCCGACGCCCTGACCCGGCTCCGCGCCGAGCTCGCCCAGATCGAGGACCTCGGGGTCGCCGCGCGCGTGCTCGAGTGGGACCAGCTCGTGATGATGCCCCGCGGCGGCGCCGAGACGCGCGCCGAGGGCCTCGCCACGATCGAGCGACTCTCCCACGAGCTCTTCGTGCGCGACGAGATCGGAGAGTTGCTCGAGCGGCTCGCGCCCGAGGTGGCCGACCTCGACCCCGACTCGGACGAAGCGTGCCTCGTCGCCGTCACGCAGCGGGACTGGGAGAAGGCGCGCCGGGTTCCGACGGAGCTCCGCGGCGAGATGACGAAGCTCGCGTCCGAGGGCATGGAGGCATGGGCGGTCGCGCGCGAGAACGACGACTACACGAGCTTCCGGCCGTGGCTCGACAAAGCCCTCGAGCTGAAGCACCGCTACATCGCCTGCTTCCCTGAGGCCAACGAGCCGTACGACGCCCTGCTCGACGACTTCGAGCCGGGGATGCGCACCGAGGAGGTGCGCCGGGTGTTCGAGCGGCTCCGGCCGGCCCTCCGCGATCTCGTGACGGGGGCAGGCGAGGAAGAGGCCGAGCCGTTTCTGGCGCGGCCGTACCCCCGCGCGGCACAGCACGATCTGTCGGTCGACGTCGCCCGTGCGTTCGGCGCGGGTGACGCCTTCTTCCGCCTCGATCCGAGCGTCCATCCGTTCTGCCTGTCGTTCGCGACGCGGGACGTGCGGCTGACGACGCGCTACGCGGAGGACGATCTCCACGGCAACTCGGTCTTCTCGACCATGCACGAGGTCGGACACGGGCTCTACGAGCACGGAGGCGACCCCGCGCTCGACCGGACGCCGCTCTCGACCGGATGCTCGTCGGCGCTGCACGAGTCCCAGAGCCGTCTGTGGGAGAACGTGATCGGGCGCTCGCTGCCGTTCTGGCGGTGGCTCTATCCGCGCTTCCGGGACGCGTTCCCCGACGCGCTTTCCGACGTCCCGCTCGAGCGGTTCCATCGCGCGGTCAACCGGCCACGGCCGTCGCTGATCCGCGTGGACGCCGACGAGACGACGTACGGACTGCACATCATCCTTCGCTTCGAGCTCGAGCAGGAGCTGCTCTTCGGCGGCCTCGGGACGGCCGACCTCCCCGAGGCCTGGAACGCACGGATGGAGGAGCTCGTGGGCGTCCGCCCGCCGAACGACAGGCTCGGCTGCCTCCAGGACGTGCACTGGTCGGGAGGCATGTTCGGGTACTTCCCGACGTACCAGCTCGGGAACGTGCTCTCCGTGCAGATCTGGGAGCGGCTCACGAGCGACGTGCCCGACGCGTACGAGCAGGTCGAGCAGGGCTCGTTCGGGGAGATCCACGAGTGGCTGCGCGAGCGCCTGTACCGGCACGGTCGCAAGTTCACTCCGGCCGCGACGATCGACCGGCTTGTCGGCGGGCCGATCGACCCCGAGCCGTACCTCCGCTACCTCGCGGAGAAGAACGCCTCCCTCGCGCCGGTCTAGGAGCACCGCCGCATCGACCCGCGGCGCGAGCAAGGCGTACCCGTCGAGGTCTCAGCCGGTGTTTCGCAGCGCCGCCGCGATGCCGGCGATCGAGCGCAGCAGGGGACGGAGCGCCGCCTCGTCGCCCGCCCGCCAGCGCTTCAGAAGCTCCACCTGGATGGCGTTCATGGGGTCGACGTACGGGTTCCGCAGGCGGATCGACTCCTGGAGGACGGGATGCCGGTCGAGCAGGGCATGCGCCTCGACGATCTCGAGCACGGCATCCCGGGCGCGGTCGTGCTCCGCGCGCAGGACGCCGAAGACCCGCTCCGCGAGGGCATCGTCGCCGACGAGCTCGAGGTAGCGCTCGGCGATTCCCATGCTCGACTTCGCGAGCGACATCTCGAGGTTCTCGACGAGCGCGCGGAAGAACGGCCAACCGCGGAAGAGCGCCCGAAGATCTCCGACCGGAACGGCGCCGAGCCCCGTGCCCGCGCCGAGCCAGGCGGGAACGATGCAGCGGGTCTGCGTCCACGAGAACACCCACGGGATCGCGCGGAGAGCCTCGAGCTCTCCGGTTCCCGACGCCTCCGGCCGGGACGCTGGTCGCGACCCGATCTCGAGAAGGGTCAGCTCGTCGAGCGGCGTGAACGTTCGCAGGAACCGCGGCAGGTCGGGGTCCTCCCACACGACCGACCGGTACAGGGAGCCGGCCGCGCGGGAGACGGCCTCGATCGTCTCCCGCGCGCCCTCGGGCGCCTCCGCGATCCGGTCGGGCACCGCCGTCAGGAGCGTCGCTGCCACGGCCGCCTCGAGATTCCGCCGTGCGAGGCCGGGGAGACCGTACTTGAACGCGATCGTCTCTCCCTGCTCGGTCACCTTCAGGCGCCCGTCGACCGCGTGCGGCGGCTGCGCGAGGATCGCCGCGTACGTCGGCCCGCCGCCGCGCCCTGCGCTCCCGCCGCGGCCGTGGAAGACGGTGAGCTCGACCCCGCGCTCTCCCGCGAGCCAGGCGAGCCGCTCCTGCGCGCGGAAGATCTCCCACTGCGCGGTCACGACGCCGCCGTCCTTGCCCGAGTCCGAGTAGCCGACCATCACCTCGAGGCGCGCGCGGGGACTGCGATCGAGAAGCTCGGCCGCGAGCGCCTCGGCGCCCCGTAGGTCGTCGATCGTCTCGAGGAGCGGCACGACGGTCACGTCGAGCCCAGCCCGGTCGGCCAGCGATTCCGCGCCGAGGACGTCGTCCGCCGTGCGCGTCATCGACACGATCAGCGTGTCGATCGCCCTCGATCCCCGTCGACGCTGGAGCGCCGCGGCTTCCTCGAGGACCGCGAGCGCGTCGTCGGGGCGCTCTCGCAGCTGCCGTGCGTGCAGACGAAGGTCGAGCGCCGGTCCGGTCAGCCCGAACAGGTCGAGGCGACGCCGCAGGGCGGCCAGGCCTCCCTCGGCGATCCGCGTGCCGCCGTGCGCTCGGAGGCTCGCCTCGACAAGATCGAGCTCGGCATGGACATCGTCGGCCGACCGGTAGGCGTCGTCGCCGAGCCGCTCCCAGATCGACGTCAGCCGCCGCCGGTACGGCTCGGTGGGGTTGCGCCCGGGAGCGAGGTCGACGGCGCCGACGGCCTCGTCGGCGTCGACGAGGGTGCTCGACATGCCCCAGGAGGCGGCGAGCGCGCGGACGTCGCGGCGGAGAAGCTCGCGGACGAGGGCCGACCCGCGCTCCACCGCCTCGCGCACCGTCTCGGCGCCTGCGTTCGGGTTTCCGTCGAGATCGCCTCCGATCCACGTCCCGAACCGCAGCGGCGTGCCGGGCAGACGCTCGCCCCAGACGGCGAGGAGGTCGGCGGCGGCGTCCCAGAGGCTGTCCTCGAGGAACCAGAGCGCCTGCCGGATCTCGTCGACGACGCGCGGCCGCTCCGAGCGAACCTCGTCTGTCTGCCACAGGATCGTGATCTCCTCGGCGAGCGCGACCTCGCGGTCGAGCCTCTCGGCGGGCGTGAGGCGCACGTCGTCGAGCTCCTCGAGGAGCGCGGCCAGGCGGCGGTGCTTCTCGAGGATCGTGCGCGGCAGCGCTTCCGTCGGATGGGCGGTGAGGACGAGCTCGACGGTTACCCGGCGCGCCGCCGCCGCGACGTCGTCGCGGGCGACACCGTCCCGCTCGAGCAGCGCGAGCGCCTCGGCGAGCGACTCCCGCGGCGTCCCGCCCTCGCGCTCGTGCTCGCGGCGGCGCCGGACGCGGTGGTGCTGTTCGGCGATGTTGGCGAGGTGGAAGTAGACGGTGAACGCGCGCAGGACGACGGCCTGCGTCTCGACGTCGAGCGCCGCGATCGTCTCGGAGAGCGCACGCTCCGCGCCGGAGTCGCCGCGCCGGCCGAGCCGTGCGAGCAGGCGGATGCGCTCCTCGAGCCGGTAGACGTCCTCTCCCTCCTGCTCGGTGAGGACGCGTCCGAGGATCTCGCCGAGCAGGCGGACGTTCGCGCGGAGCGGCGCGTCGGGCGCCGCGTCGGGGGGCCGGCTCACGGCCCCACTCTGCCGGTTGACCGCTCCGGTAGGCGGACGAGCTACGCGGCAGCCTGGCCGAAGCGCTTCTCGGCGCGGGCGCGAGCTCGCGCAGCCTCGACCTCCCGGTCGCGCGGAGGCGCAGCGGTGACGAGATCCTCGAGGAGGTGCGCCGTGATGTGCGCGATCTCGTCGACCGCGCGCTGGAACACGGCTTCGTTCGCCTTCGACGGCTTCGTCGAGCCGCTGACCTTCCGAACGTACTGGAGCGCGGCGGCGTGGACCTCGTCTCCGGTCGCCGGCGGCTCGAAGTTGTGGAGCGTCTTGATGTTCCTGCACATGTGCCGAGCCTAGCGACCGTAGCCCCCGCCGCCCGGCGTTTCCGTTCGCACCACGTCGCCGGCCGCCAGGCGACGCGTGTCCTTGCCGGGGATCTCGTCGCCGTTCACGAGCGTGCGACCGCGCGCCCCCGGGCCACCGCCACGCGCGCCGGGCGGCGCATGACGACGCCGGTCGCCGAGCACCGACAGACGGCACGGCTCGAGTGCCCGAAGCTCGCGGACCACCCCGTCGCCTCCCCGATGCTGCCCCGCGCCGCCCGAGCCGCGACGCAGCTCGTAGCGCTCCACACGCAGCGGGTAGGCGAGCTCGAGCGCCTCAACGGGCGTATTGAGCGCGTTCGACATCGCGACGTGCACGCCCGACGGGCCGTCGGCATGCGGCGACGCGCCCTGCCCGCCGCCGATGGTCTCGTAATAGGTCCACGTGTCGGTGCCGAGCGTCGTGTTGTTCATCGTTCCCTGGCCCATCGCCAAGACGTCGACTGCACGGCCGAAGGCGGCCAGCACGACGTCCGTGATCCGGCTCGACGTCTCCGTGTTCCCCGCGACCACGGCGGCGGGCCGGCGGGCGTTGACGAGACAGCCCTCCGGCGCCCTGACGGCCACTGGCTCGAAGGCGCCACCGGAGGCAGGGACGTCGGGATCCGTCAGCGCGCGGACGACGAAGAAACACGCGGAGCGTGTCACGGCGAGCGGACAGTTGAGATTCCCACGGTACTGGGGCGCGGTGCCCGTGAAGTCGATCTCAACCTCGTCGCCAGAGACGGTGACGGCGACGCGGATCGGCAGGTCGCGGTCGACGGCCTCGACGATGTCCTCGGCCTCGTAGCGGCCGTCGGGAAGCAGCGCGATGCCGGCCCGGACACAGCGGTCGGAGTACGCGTACAGCTCCTGCATCGCTCCTTCGACCAGGTCTCGGCCGCGACGCGCGACGAGCTCGGTGCTGCGCCGCTCGGCAAGGCGGTGTGCGGCCAGCTGGGCGCGCAGGTCGCCGCGGCGCTCGTCCGGGCTGCGCGAGCCCGAGGCGATCAGCTCGACGACGTCGTCGTCGAGCCGCGTGGGTGGGATGACGAGCCCCTCCTCCGAGAGCACGGTCGAGAACGCCGGCAGGCTCGCAGGCTCGATGCCGCCGACGTCGGCGTGATGCGCGCGGCTGACGGCGAAGCCGAGCTCCGTCGACGAGACGAGCGTGATGTCAGGAAGGTGCGTCCCGCCCGCGTACGGGTCGTTCAGCACCCACACGTCGTCCGGGGCAGGGTCGTGGGCCATCACGGCGGCGACCGCCTCGGGCATCGCGCCGAGGTGGACGGGGATGTGCTCGGCCTGGACGATCATCCGCCCGGCGCGGTCGAAGAGCGCCGTCGAGCAGTCACGCCGCTCCTTGATGTTCGAGGAGAACGCCGAGCGCACGAGCACCGCGCCCATCTCCTCTGCGATCGCGCGAAGCGAGCTCCCGATCACCTGCAGCTCGACGGGGATCACGGGCTCCGCTCCAGGACGAGCGTGCCCGAGCCGTCAGTCTCCCCCACCCAGCCGTCTGCGATCCAGCAGGTCGCGCCGTCGAGCTCCAGTAGCTCCGGGCCCGAGTGACGAGCCCGACGGCTGCCTGTCAGCCGGAGTCGTGGGCCGGGCTCGACGGTGGTGGTCCTGACGGCAACCAGCTCGACCGGCCTCGTGCGATCGGCGTAGCCGTAGCGATCCTCGTGGGCGCCGTGGAAGCGCTGGGCGAGCTCCGGCCCCAGATCGACCGTGAGCTCGAAGGACTGACCGCGGTACCTCAGGCTCGCCTCGCCTTCGCCCGGCAGCTCACCCGCCTCCTCCAGTGGAACGACGTACGACCGAACCGCGTCGCGACGCGTGTCGCTCGCGACGAGCCCGAGTGCCGAGAGAACCCCGGCGGCGTCGGGCACGAGCACCTTGGCGCACCCCAGCTCTTCCGCGAGCGCGCACGCGTGCAACGGGCCGGCGCCGCCGAAGGCGACAAGCGCGAAGTCCCGTGGATCGTGGCCCCGCTCGACCGACACGACCCGCAACGCCCGCAGCATCTCGGCGTTCACGATGTCGACGATGTCGGACGGGTCGATGTCCCCGAGTGCGCGCGCCGCGGCGTCGCGGTCGAGCTCGAGCCCGCCTGGGAGCCGCTCCGGGAGCCGGCCGAGGAGCAGGTTGGCGTCGGTCACCGTCGCCTGCTCTCCACGCCGGCCGTAACAGGCCGGCCCGGGAACGGCGCCCGCGCTCCGGGGGCCGACGCGCAGGGCGCCACCTCGGTCCCGCCAAGCAACGGAGCCGCCGCCTGCCCCGACCGTGTGGATGTCGACCATCGGGACGTGGATCGGGAGCCCGGCCACGTTACGGCCTTCCGATCGGCCCGAGCGGCCGCGGACGATCAGGCAGACGTCGGTCGAGGTGCCGCCCATGTCGAAGGCGATCGCGTTCGCGACGCCGCTCTCGGCGGCGACGCGCTCGGCCGCCACGACCCCCGCCGCAGGGCCCGAGAGGAGGATCAGCGCCGGGTGCGCCGCGGCTTCCTCGATCGCCGCGACCCCGCCGGAAGAGCGCATCACCAGCGGGGCCGGGAGCCCCGCCTCCGCCGCCGATGCGCCGAGCGCCGTGAGATACCGGGTCGTGAGTGGGCCCAGATACGCGTCGACAGTGGTGGTCGACGCCCGCTCGTACTCGCGGAACTCGGGAGCGACTTCGTGCGATGCGACCACGACCGTGCCCGGATGCCGTCTGCGCAACTCTGCAGCGACTGCCTGCTCGTGCGACGCGTCGCGGAAGGAGAAGAGCAGACACACCGCGACCGCCTCCGCGTCGATCTCGGGCAGGCTCGAGAGGTCGAGCGGTGTGACGACGCCGTCCGGGCCAATGCGCTCGTCCACGCCGACGCAACGCTCCAGCGGGACGAGCGGCTCCGGGTGGTCGACGTCGAGGCGGTAGAGGTGCGCCCGGTCCTGGCGCCGGAGATGCAGGAGGTGCTCGAAGCCCCGGGTTGCGACGAACGCCGTCCGCGCGCCCTTGCGCTCCAGCAGCGCGTTCGTCGCGACCGTCGTGCCGTGCGCGAACCGCTCGAGCGGCGGCGCGCATGCTGCGTCGAGAACGAGCCGCGCCGCCTCGACCACCGACCGCTCCTGCTCGGGGCCGGTCGGCACCTTCGCCGTGTGCAACCTGCCGTCCGCGAGCAGCACCGCGTCGGTAAACGTCCCGCCGACGTCGACCCCGATGACCGCCATCGCAGGCATTCAACACGTGTCCGCGCGCCGGGTCATCCGCAGCCGGTCGCGAGCGCAGGAGCCTCCCACGCGCCGTATGGTCGCTCGCCGGTTCAGGCGCAGCTAGGCGGTCGCGAGCGCGTTCAGCTCGCGACGGAGCTCCTTGATCTCGTCGCGGAGCTTCGCGGCGTACTCGAACCGAAGCTCCTCGGCCGCCACGTACATCTCCTCCTCCAGCGTCACGACGAGCTTCTCGAGCTCCTCGCGGCTCATCCCGGACACCTCCTGGCGCCCGCGTCGGCGGCGCCCGGGCACGGTGGGCGACTCGAGCGCCAGGAGCTCGGCGATGTCGGAGACGCCCTTGACGATCGACTCCGGGGTGATGCCGTGCTCCTCGTTGTACGCGAGCTGGGCGGCCCGGCGGCGGTTCGTCTCCTCGAGCGCGCCCTGGATCGCCTCGGTCAGCTTGTCCGCGTACATCAGGACGGTGCCGTTGACGTTTCGGGCGGCGCGTCCGATCGTCTGCAGAAGCGCCGTCTTCCCGCGGAGGAACCCTTCCTTGTCGGCGTCCAGAATCGCGACGAGCGACACCTCGGGTAGATCGAGCCCTTCGCGCAGCAGGTTGACGCCGACCAGCACGTCGTACTCGCCGAGCCGCAGCTCGCGGATGATCTGGATCCGCTCGAGCGTGTCGATCTCCGAGTGCAGGTAGCGCGCCTTGACGCCCGACTCGAGCAGGTAGTCGGTGAGATCCTCCGACATCTTCTTCGTCAGCGTCGTGACGAGCACCCGCTCGTTCGCCGCCTCGCGGCGGCGGATCTCGCCCAGCAGGTCGTCGATCTGGTTCTTCGTCGCCCGCAGCTCGACGTCGGGGTCGACGACACCCGTCGGGCGGATGAGCTGCTCCGCGACGTGCTGCGAGTGCCGCAGCTCGTACGAGCCCGGTGTGGCGGAGACGAACACCATCTGACCCACCTTGGAGAGGAACTCGTCGAATCGGAGCGGCCGGTTGTCGAGCGCCGAGGGCAGCCGGAAGCCGTAGTCGACGAGCGTCTGCTTGCGCGAGCGGTCACCCTCGTACATCCCGCCGATCTGCGGGACGGTCTGGTGGGACTCGTCGACGAAGACGACGAAGTCGTCCGGGAAGTAGTCGATCAGCGTGAACGGGTGCGAGCCGGGCGCGCGCCCCTCGAGGATGCGCGAGTAGTTCTCGATCCCGTTGCAGAAGCCGAGCTCCTTCAGCATCTCGACGTCGTACTCGGTGCGTTGCCGGATGCGGTGCGCCTCGAGCATCCGACCCTCCGACTCGAACAGCGCGACCTGCCGCTCGAGCTCGTGCCGGATCTCGTCGACGGCGCGGTCGACCGTCGGCTTCGAGGTGATGTACTCGGTCGCCGGCCAGATCGCCAGGTTGTCGAGCTTCGAGAGGACCTCGCCGGTCAGCGGGTCGAAGTGCGAGATCTGCTCGACTTCGTCGCCGAACATCGAGATCCGGTACGCGGTCTCGACGTTCGCGGGCTGCACCTCGATCACGTCGCCCCGCACGCGAAAGCGCCCACGGGCGAGGACGGTGTCGTTGCGGACGTACTGCGAGTCGATCAGGGTGCGGAGCATCTCGTCGCGGTCGTGCTCGGTGCCCACCTCGAGGATCAGCACCTTCTCGCGCCACTCCTCGGGCGACCCGAGCCCGTAGATGCAGCTCACCGAGGCCACGACGACGACGTCGCGCCGCGTGAGGAGCGAGCTCGTCGCGCCGAGCCGGAGCCGCGCGATGTCGTCGTTCTGCGAGGAGTCCTTCTCGATGTAGAGGTCGGCCTGCGGGACGTACGCCTCGGGCTGGTAGTAGTCGTAGTACGAGACGAAGTACTCGACGGCGTTCTCCGGAAAGAACTCGCGGAACTCGTTGCAGAGCTGCGCGGCCAGCGTCTTGTTGTGGGCGATCACGAGCGCAGGCCGCTGGAGCTCCTCCATCACCCAGGCCATCGTCGCCGTCTTCCCGGTGCCGGTCGCGCCGAGAAGGGTCTGCCCGCGGTTCCCCGCGCGGAGCGACGCGGCCAGCTCTCCGATCGCCCTCGGCTGGTCGCCCGTCGGGCGATACGCGGACGTGACGCGGAGATCGGGCATCGCCCGTCGAGCGTAGCAACGGGGCGAACGGGTGTTCCGCGCGGCTCCACGCCTCCGCGTTAGGAGACGGTTAGCGCCGGCTGCGACGCTCCTGGCCACGGGGGGAGAGAGGGGCGCGAGGCACTCGACCCCGCCTCACGCCCCTCTCCGTTGTGGTCGCCGCGCCCGTCCCCTCACGTCCTCAGCGGAAGTAGCGCGCGCGCTCCTCCGCGGTGATCGTCCTTCGTGTTGCACGCAAGCGTGACTCCGCGAGCGACTCGAGTGACTCCAGGTCGCCACAGAGCTCACATTCTCGCGGTCGTCGCGACGATCGTGGTGGCGGCGGCGATGTTCCAGACGGTCGCACCGGCGTCGGGCGAGCAGGCGCGGATGCCGGTGTCATGCCCGCCGAACTGCTAGGAGCCACGGTCGGAGGGCGCGGCGCTCGCCGCGCCCTCACCTTCCACACCGGCGAGAAGCTCCGCAAACCGCTCCCTCGCCCGGGCGGCGGGAAGGACGGCCTCCTTGCGGTCGAGCAGCTCCAACCCCTCGCGGACGAGCGACAGCGCCTCGGACGTGCGTCCGGCACGTAGCTGCACCTCGGCGAGATCCAGGCGTGCCCCGCTCCGAAGGAATACGTCCTCCGTCGTGTCGGCGATCGAGACGGCCTCACGCCCGAGCCGCACCGACTTCCGCGCCTGACCAGTCGCGGACAGCACGCGGGATGCCACTCGCCTCCACCAAGTGTTCGTCGTCGGCTCGGCGGGGGTCGTGAGGCTGCGGGCCTCCTCGGCGAGCGAGGCCGCGGTGTGAAGATCGGCGCACTCGAGCGCGGTCTCTCCGAGCCGGGCGAGGAAGTAGCCGTGCCAGTCGCGGTACTCGGGGCGATCGCGCGTGTAGCCCAGACCTTGCTCGAACACCTCGCGTGTGCGCGGCCAGTCTCCCAAGATCGCCTCGATGTCACCGAACATCGCGGCTGCCGACGTGCCGAGCCCTACCTCCTCACCGAGCTCCTGAAGATGCGACCGGGCGGCGGCCGCGGCCTCTCGGGCCGCAGCCCTGTCTCCGTTCAGCGCGCGGAGGAATCCGAGGTAGACGAGGAGGTACGCGCGCAGCCGAGGGCTGTCCGGGTGGCCGGCAAGGCTGCGCTCGCACGCGCGTGTCGCCTCTCGCACGGTCGTGGTCCCGCGCACGGCGAGGTGGACGGCCGTGGCATCCATCTGACCGCGGCGCCCGAGGCTCCGATACGCGGCGTCCGCACGCTCCGCGTGCACGAAGGCGGCGTCGGGGCGCGTGTTCCAGTCGAGGAGGAGCACGTATGTCGCTTCGGCGCGGGCGATCCCGAGCGCATCGTCGGCCTGCCCAAAGACGACGAGGGCCTGGTCGAGAAGCGCCGCCGCCTCGTCCGCAGACATTCCTCCGCCCGCGAGGAGCGGGTGGATCAGCTCGACGCGCGCGCGGAGCTCGATCGGTCGGTGCCCCGCATCGCGGGCGCGTACGGCTGTGGCTTCGAGGAGATCGATTGCCTCACCTAGCCGGCCGACTCCCTTGAGCGCGTAGCCCAGCCCGCACTCGATCTCCATTCGATCCAGCGCCTCGTCGTCGAGGAGCGCCGCCGCGCGCTCCAGGAGGTTCGCGGCGGCCGCGTAGTCGAACGACAGGAGCGCACGCTGCCCGGCTCCCCCGAGACGAGCCGACGCCTCGCGCGCGAGTGGAGCGCTGGCCGCCAGGTCGCTCGCATCGAGCGCTGCCCGCTCGAGGTGCGTCCCGACGAGCTCGTCGCCCTCGCCGCGCCTGTCGAGCCAGCGCGCGAACGTCTCGTGCAACGCGGCCCGCTCGGGGCGAGCGATCGCGCCGTAGGCGGCGCCGCGCACCAGCGGATGGGCGAACTCGTGGTCGTCGCCGCGCGTGCGGACGAGCCTGCGCCGCCCGAGCGATGCGAGCCGGCCCGCGAGCTCCCGGGTCTCCCGGTCGGGCGTCAGCGCGCCGAGCGACTCGCGCGAGAACACCCGGCCGACGACGGCCGCCCGCGACAGCACCGCACGCTCGCCCGGCTCGAGCGCATCGATCCGGCTTGCGAGGAGCGCGTCGAGGCTCGCCGGGACCCCCTCGTCCGCGAGGTCGGACTCCGCTGCGTGCGCGGCGAGCTGCTCGAGGAAGAGCGGCACGCCCTCGGCCGCCTCGAGGATCGCCGTCGCGAGCGTCTCGTCCAGCGCGTCGCGCTCGGGAAGGGCATCGAGGAGGCGGCGGGCGTCGTCTCCCGCGAGCGCGTCGAGCACCGTCGCGCCGTGGCCCCATGCGGGTCGCCGCTCGAGAAGCTCCGGTCGGGTCGCCGAGACCACGAGCAGGGGGCCCTCCACGGCGCGGACCACGTATTCCACGAGATCGAGGAACGTCGGGACCGCCCAGTGCAGGTCGTCGAGCACGACGACGACCGGGCAGGACGCGGTGAAGTGCTCGATGAGCGTGCGCGCCGCGGAGAGAGCCGAATCCGCGCTCTCGATCTCGCCGAGCCGCGGTGCGTCGTCGTCGAGCGCCGCGGCCCGGTCGGCAAGGTCACGGAGGGGCAGGAACGTGATGCCCTGGCCGTACGGGGTGCACGCGGCCTCGAGGACGACGGCAGGCACGTCCTCGACGAACGCTGCCACGAGGCGGCTCTTCCCGATCCCGGCGTCGCCGACGACGACGACGTGGCGAGGCGCCCCGTCCTCCAGGACCCGGTCGAAGGCCGCCGAGAGTCCCGCGAGCTCGTCGGAGCGGCCGACGAGCTCGGCGCCCCCGGCGCCCGGGCGCGGCCTGCCCGGGCGCACCCCGAGGAGCCTCCCGTCCGCGTCGAGCTCGAACGCTGCGCCCCCGAGACGGGCGGCGACGTCGGTGAGCTTGATCTCGTCCACGCCGGCGTCGTGGAGCGCGCGGCGCGTCCTGCCGACCACCGCGCCGACGAGCACGGGCGTGGAGCCCTCGACCAGGAGACGCCCCGTCCCCACCGCGAGCCGTGCCTCGACACGGCGGTCGCGGAGGATCTCGCGGATCTCGACGGCAGCGCGCGCAGCGCGGACGACGTCGTCCTCGTGGGCTCCTTCGACCCCGAACGCCGAGACGAGCTCGACCCCCGACTCCGGTGAGAGCGCCCCGCCGTGGCGGGACACGGCGTCGCCGACTGCCCGACGGACGTCGCGGACGATCGCCCCGGCCGCCTCGAGCTCGAGGTCGTCGGCGACGAGCGGCTCGACGAGCAGCAGGGAGACGGGGCGACGCACCTGCGCGACCGTCGTCGGGACGGGGTCGTTCAGGGCGAGTGCCGGGTCCTGCGTGAGGATCATCTGATGCAGCGCGCGGGTCTCGGGGGACGGCTCGAGACCCCACTGCACGTCGAGGGCGCGGCGCATCGCCTCGTACGCGTCGAGTGCCTCCTGCTGCCGGCCTGCCCGTGCGAGCGCGAGCATCAGGAGACGGCAGAGGCGTTCGCGGTCGGGGTGCTGCGCAGCGAGCGGGGCAGCGTCGGGGATCACGTCGTCCTGGCGCCCGAGCTCGATCTCGGCCTCGATGCGGTCCTCGAGCGCCGTGAGCCGGAGCTCGTCCAGCCGCGCGACCTCTGCCTGGAGGAAGCTCTCGAAGCCGAGGTCGGCAAACGGCGAGCCGCGCCAGAGCCCGAGCGCGTCGCGCAGCCCGGCGGACCGCTCCGCCGGTGGCAGCGGCCGCGCCTCGTGGACGAGCCGTTCGAACCGTCTGGCGTCGATCGCGCCGGGCTCGACGCGGAGCACGTACCCGGGAGCGCGCGTCTCGATCGCGGCCTTCCCGAGCAGGCGCCGTAGCCGCGAGACGGCGTTCTGCACGATCGCCTCCGCGGTCGGCGGCGGCGCGCCGGCCCAGAGGTCGTCGATCAGGGTGTCCGTGGAGACGACCGAGCCCGCGTGCAGGACGAGGTCGGCAAGCACGGCGCGCTGTCTCGGGCCACCGAGCGGGATCCGCTCCCGGCCAACTCGCGCTTCGAGCGGGCCTAGTACGAGGAACTCAACGTCGCTCGCCATTTCGAGTGCGGCGACGCTACTCCTCGACCCGCCCGAAGTACAGAGCAGGCTGTTAGCGGATCGTTGGCGTGACACGACAGCCTTCCCGGCAAACGCCACCGGGGAGGACGCGTCATGACACAGCTCGAGACGACGGAGCTCGGCACCCTCGAGGAGCCCGTCCCGATACCGAGCCTCCCGTTCGCCCAGACGATCGACGTCTCCGGGCGCACGGTGCGGCCGAACGAGCCGTCGCCCTGCCTGCCCTCGGCCGCGTCGGTCTGGTACGCGCTCCCCCCGGGTCTCGCCGGCGCCCTCGTCGTCGACCTGGCGGGAAGCACGCCGCCCGACCCCGTCGTCCGGGTGTACCGGGTGGCAGGACCCACGATCCGGGTCGGCCGACGTTCCTCGGCTGCGCGAGCCCCGTCTGGAACGCGCGGCTCGCGCTCGAGGTCCCCGTCGCGGCGGACGACGTCGTGCTCGCCCAGGTCGGCACGTCGGAGTCGC